>CAWBAG010000023.1:0-611932 GCA_963786705.1 uncultured Gammaproteobacteria bacterium | reverse complement strand
CAGGTCGAGTCGCGCATCGACAACGAACTGCAGCGCAAGGTCATGCAGCTGATCCCGCTCGCCCCGTGAACCGCGGGTCGCGCACCAATCCAACCCTCACGGAGCGTTTCCGATGACTTTCGACATCCGCAGAGCCGTCTCTACCCTGCTCGCGTGCGCCATGCTCGGCGCGCCGTACGCGCTGCAGGCTCAGTCCACCCACGACGAGCAGCAGCAGCTGATCGCGCAGATCCAGACCGACAAGCGCGCAATCGTGCTCAATACGCTGGCGCTCGACGACGCGCAGGTCCAGGCGTTCACGCCGATCTATGACGAGTACCAGTTCGAGCGCAAGAAACTGTTCGACCGCGCCGCCGACCTGCTGGACCAGTACGCATCGAACTACGTGTCGATGACCGACGACGCGGCGAGGAAGATCCTGAAGGACTGGTTCTCGCTGCAGGACGACGAGGTGGCCTTGACCAGGAAATACGCGAAGCAGTTCGGCAAGGTGCTGCCGCCCGCCAAGGTGATCCGTTTCGTGCAGATCGAGAACAAGCTCGACACGCTGCTCAAGCTGAAGGCCGAGGACAACGTTCCGCTTGCCAGGTAATCGACTTCCGGAGGCGACGATCGCAATGTTCAGTTCCCGGCTCCTGCGTCGGCTTGCGTTGCCGGCAACGCTCGCTGCCGCGTCGCTCGTCATCGCCGGTTGCGCCAGCGGGCCCGAGGTCCGCTCTGACTACGACCATTCCGCGGACTTCGGCAAGTACCGCACGTACGGCTTCGTTTCGCAGACGACGGCCTCGCCGATCGACCGGCCCGAATTCAGGTCGCTCGCACTGCAGGCGATACAGAGCGCCGCGGCGCGCGAAATGGAATCGCGCGGCTACCGGCCGTCTCCCACGCCCGACCTGCTGCTCGACTTCAACGGCAAACTCGAGGAACGGACCGACATCGAGTCGACGCCGGCGCCCAGTACGGCCCGGGCTGGGGTTACGGCGGCTGGTACGGCGCACCGTGGGGCGGCGGCCAGGAAGTAAGGACGCGGCACTACAAGGTCGGCACGCTGGTCATGGACATCGTCGATCGCGAGAAGCGCCAGTCCGTGTACCAGGGCGGCGTCGAGGGCATCGTGTCGAAGGAGATGCTGCAGGACCCGCGGGCGTCGCTCACGGAGGCCGTCGCGCGCGTGTTCGAGGGGTACCCGTTCGTCGCCGGCCAGTCCGCGCCCGTCGCGCCTGTCTACGAGAAACGATGAGTCGGTGACCCGGAGGATTCCGCGAATGAGTGTCGCAACAACCGCGCCGGCGCAGCCGGCGGCCGATTCGCCGCCGATGGATGAGGCGCTGCGCGAGTCGCTGGCTCGTGAGTTCCACGTGTCGGCATGGCAGGTCGAGGTGATCTATCGCGAGGAGCTGCGCAGGCTCGTCGCCGGTGCCCGCATCAACACGTTTCTCGGCGTACTTGCGACGCGTCGCGTGCGGGTGAGACTCGCGCGCTGAACCCCCGTCGGCAGCGGTCGCGAGTCCGGGCCGCGGTCCGTCGTCAGAACTTGAACGCGATGCCGGGCCGCTTCGTGCCCCACTCGCACCAGCCGTGCCGGCCGTGCTCGTCGCCGCCGTGCTGATCACGACGACATTGGCGTTGGCGCGAAATTCGAAGTTGCCCAATCCACATCAGCTCGACCATCGAATCATGGCCCGGGTGTCGCGGAGGCCTGCTCAAGAAAACGCTCTTCGACGTACTTGTAAGGATATTTCGGGTCGCGATACCCTTGCGGTTTCTGCCGCTTGGGCAGCTTGACCGGACTTACGCGGCACCTCCTCGTACGGGATCCGGTCGAGCAGGTGCCGGATCAGGTTGAGCCGCGCGCGCTTCTTGTCGTCCGAACGTACGACGAACCACGGGGCGAAGCCGGTGTCCGACGCGGCGAACATCTCGTCCCGTGCCCGCGAATAGTCGAACCAGCGGCTGTACGACTTGAGGTCCATGTCGCTCAGCTTCCAGATCTTGCGGCCGTCGCGGATGCGCTGCTTGAGCCGACGCGTCTGTTCGTCCGGTGAGACCTCGAGCCAGTACTTGAGCAGGATCACGCCGGAATCGACGACTGTCTGCTCGACCAGCGGGACCGCCTTGAGGAACTCCCTGGCCTCGTCCTCGGTGCAGAGCCCCATGACGCGCTCAACGCCCGCACGGTTGTACCAGCTGCGGTCGAAGATCACGATTTCGCCGGCGGCCGGCAGGTGGGGCACGTATCGCTGCAGGTACATCTGGCTGCGCTCGCGCCTCGTCGGTGCCGGCAGCGCAACGACGCGAAAGACGCGCGGACTGACGCGCTCCGTGAGGGCCTTGATCGCGCCGCCCTTGCCGGCCCCATCGCGGCCCTCGAAGACGATGACGATCTTCGCGCCGGTCGCCTGCACCCAGCGCTGGAGCTTCACGAGCTCGACGTGCAGCTTTGCGAGCTCGTTTTCGTAATCCTTGCGCGCGAACTTACCGGCCGCCGGCCCGTCGCCGTCGCCGCGGCGGGCGCCGTCGGCGCCACGCACGGGTTTCACGGCTGCGTCACGCCTGGTGCGGGGCTTATCGCCCTTGTCCTGCTGCTCTTTCTTCGATCGCTTCATATCTGCCTCTCCGTTCGTAGGCTTCGACGGCCGCCTGCAGGTTCAGGAACATGCGCTCATGGCCGATCCGCGAACCGATGCCCGACCTTTCGACGACTTCGAAAACACCCTTTGTCATGCCGGCGAACCGCAGTTCGCAGCCGTTGCGCCGCAGTTTGTCATCGAGCTGCTCGAGGACCTTGAGCGCGGTGTACTCGACATCGATCACTGCGCTGCAGTCGATCACGAGCACCTGCGCTCGAGTGCGTTGCTGCTCGGACCTTATGAGGTCAGCGACGCGCTGGGCATTCGCAAAGAACAGCCGACCCTCGATTCTGAGCAGCAGCAGCCCGGGCCAGCTCTCGTCATCGGGATGCTCCGGACCGATCGGACGGAAGACGGCCGTGCCGCGCTTGCGTGCAACCGCGTAGAGCGGTGGGTTGTACGCCTGGTTCGCGAGTGACAGCAGCGAGTCGATGACCGCGACGACGATACCCTGCAGCGTGCCGAGCAGAATGACACCCGCGAACGCGATGACGGACCAGCGGAACTCCGTCGTGCGCACCCGTCGGATCGCAAGGAACTGCCTGGGCTGGATCAGCTCGAGCGAGTACCGGATGACGACCGCTGCCAGTGCCGCCTGCGGCATCCACCGCATGGTCGGCGCAAGCAGCAGCAGGGTGGCGAGCGTGCCGGCCGCGGTCACGAGTTCGGCGGCCTGGGACCTGGCGCCGGCGAGGCGGTTGATTGCCGTCTGCGACGTACCGCCGCCGGCAGGCATGGCCCCGAGCAATCCCCCGGCGGCATTGGCGATGCCGAGCGCGAACAACTCGCGATTCGGCTCGGGCAGGGGTTCGTCGCGTTCGGCGAACGCGCGCGCGGCCGCGATCGATTCGGTGAAGCTCATCAGTGCGATGCCGACGGCGGCGGGCCACAAAGCCTGGACGAGGGCGAGATCAGGCCATGTGACGGAGGGCAGCCCGGTCGGCACGGCGCCCACGGTGGCCACTCCGTGCGCGGGCAGGTCGAGCAGCGCGGAGGCCGCGACCGCCGCTGCCACGGCGACGAGCGGCGCGGGTACGCGCGGCGCGAAGCGTTCCAGCCCGAAGATCACCGCGACGATCGCCGCCGAAACGGCGAGCGTGACCAGGGACGTCTGCGGCAGGTGTGCGAGGATCGCGAAAATGTCGCGCAGGAAACCGGTCTTCTCGATGTGCAGGCCGAGAAGTTTCGGCAACTGGTCGACGACGATCACGAACCCGATGCCCGACTTGAACCCGACCAGCACGGGTTCCGAGATGAAATTCGCGACAAAACCCAGTCGCAGCAGCCAGGCCGCGAGCAGCACCAGCCCGACCATCACCGCGAGCGTTGCCGCGGCGACCAGCAGGTCGACTCCGGCGCCGTGCGCCACGGTACCCAACGCCGACCCTGTCAGGACCGCGATCGTCGTCGTCGTGCTGACGCTGAGCGGGCGCGAGGTGCCGAGCAGCGCGTAAACGACCATGGGCACGAGCGCCGTGTACAGTCCGACCTGCACGGGCAGCCCCGCGATCGTCGCGAACGCCATGGCTTTCGGGATGACGACCGCCGCAGCCGTGAGGCCGGCGATCAAGTCCGGGCGCAACCATTCGCGCTGGTAGCCGTGAATTGAGACCTGTCCAGTCATCGTCAGCCCCCCAGCCGGATCGCGACCGCGACCAGAAACAGGCCGGCGAGCAGGAGCACGAGACCGGCGATCCACGGTCTGGCGAGCGTGTGCCGCGCGTGGCGGTAGCCCAGGTAGTACAGCAGGGCGAGCAGGGCCGCATTCGAGACCCGCAGCGCGAACCGCGGGTCGTCGAGCAGGAGGAAGGGCAGCACGGCCGGGAAGCTGCAGGCGAAGACCAGCAGGCCGCTCTCCAGTCCACCAAGCAGATCCTTCCGCGTCACGGGCTGTGGCGCGGTCGACCCCGTCTTCACGCGTTGCACGATCGCTGCGTACAGCGAGTCGCGCTGTTGTGCATCCGTGAGGGGTACGAGCAACTCGTCCAGTTCGGCGGCCACAAGCTGACGGGCCCGGAGCGGACTCGGCGCCGCACGCACTTCGTAACCGATGCGGCGCAGCCGCCCACGCTCGAAGGCACACCCGAGCACGTAGAGCACGCCATCGATGAGGCCCCAGGCCAGGTTGCAGCCGAGGATGCCGACCAGCATCTGCCGGGCAGCCTCGCGGCCCTGCTCCTGGATGACGAGGTCCGCGCCGAGCGTGAACGTGAGCGTCATGATCAGCCCGAACAGCGCCTCGCCCATGTGCGACCCGGGGTCGAGGTGCTGCGCAGCGAAATCAGTCATGGCCCTGGATCTCTCCGGAAATCCCGGCGCGGTTCAGTCTCACGAGTGTCTCCTCGAAGCAATGCCTCTGTCCGAATATCGCCACGTCCCGATCACTGTCTCGCCACCCGCCAGAAAGGACCCGCGATCTGTTCGAGGGCCCGCCCGGGCTCGTTAGGCCGCAGACCGTATCGCAGCATCGCAATGAGGTCGGCGCTCACCTGCGGATTGGAAATGAAGTAGCTGTGGCCGAAGAAGTCTGTTGTCCCGCGGACCTGGATGATGTCGACCGCACGCAACAAGGCGATCGCTTCGATCTGGTCAGCGCTGAACGCCGTCGCGTCGATCCGCCCGAGCCGGGCGATGCTGCCGAACAGCCAGCTCGCCGTCGCGAGCGCCTTGTCGTCGGGCGAAACGTAGAGGGTGACCCTGAGGCCAGGTGAAGGGGGGATGACGGCGCCCGGGTCCGCTTTCCCGCCGAACGGCAAGTCAGGGTCGGAGAAGACTTTGAAGATCTTGGTCAGCGCGACGTCGCCATCGAGGTCGGGAGCGACGAGGACAACATTGCCGATGCGAAACTCGCGATCCGGTGAGCTCTGGAGTGTGTAGGCTTCGACGCTGAGTTCGGCCAGTGCCGATGCGAGAGTGTCCGTGCCGCGGCTATGCCCGATGAGGTGGATGCGCTCCACGCCAGGCGTCCGGGCGACGATCCGGATCACCTTCAACAGGTCCTCGACCGCGTATTCGGCCGACTCCCGGTCGATCGTCGTAGCCGAACAGTATGCCGCGCCGTCCGCCGGCGGGCCACGTGAAGATGCCGCACACGAAGTCCCGTCCCAGGAAATGGCACAGCTCGCCCATCGTCAGCGCGGCGCTCTCGAAGCTGCTGTGGTAGCCGTGCACGAACAGCACGACTTCCTTGCGGTGCGCGATCGCGATCCGCCTCGCAATCTCGGCCTGCAGCTGTTGCTTCGCCTTTTCGTACGCCTCGACGACGGCAGGTACGCGTCTCATGCCATCCGGAGCGACATCGACTTCAAACGGTATGGCCGGAAAGCGACCGAGCTCCGTGGTCGGCCCGAGCTTGAGCTGCACCGGATTGACGCGTTGCGTCGCGGTGCTTTCCTTGACCAGCACGTCCCAGGAGACGTCCTTGCCGAACTCGATCGTCGCCGATCCGAACGCCATCGAATGCGATCGGCTCGCGGTATACGGCACGTCACCGGCATGCTCTGCCGGTGCGCGATCGGTGATGAACAGCAGATCGAGCGACGGCCGGCGACTGTCGGGCGGCAAATCGGTGAAGAGCGGCTTCGCATTCTCCCCCGTGTAGAGCACCGGGGTCGGCATCATTGCGTGGTTCGTCGCGCAACCCGTCAGGACGAATGCGATGGCGGCGATGACGATGGCCGACCGCGCTCCGGGCGAGGACAGTCCTTGCCATGCATCTCGGAGCACGCTTAGACATGGCCGCGAAGCCACCCCGATGAGCGCGAGCGCCTCGAAATGAGGCCACGCCGTCGGTAGGGACGCATCGGGCGGGTACCGGTCGGCGGCCGGCAGCGCCGGGCGCTTGAACTCCGACGCCAACGAGCACGCGACGGCCAGTCCCGCGAGAGCAGCTGCGAGTGCAAACGTGACTGGACCGGGAGACCGGCCAATACGGCGGGCTTTCATGAATGCTTCGTCCATCCGTCAGTTGCCCTTGGCATCTACCGAACACATTGCGATTTGAATCGCTCCGCATTTTCAAGACGTACGTCCGTCGGCTCGGATACCTGGATTCGGGATTGGGAGGCATGGGAAGCGCTGATCTGGAATCTGCAGGGCAGCGTAGTCCCGGCGGTTCGCCCAGTGGTCAGCGAACCGTCGTCGTTTGGTCTGAATCGAGCGAGAGCGCGGTGCGGCGCGCAAGCCGGCCGAGCGCCACGACGTCATCCAGTCTTGCTCACGCGGCCACCGTGTGAATCTTCTCCAGGGC
Source organism: uncultured Gammaproteobacteria bacterium (assembly GCA_963786705.1). Lineage (GTDB taxonomy): Bacteria > Pseudomonadota > Gammaproteobacteria > Steroidobacterales > Steroidobacteraceae > RPQJ01. The sequence continues at coordinate 605,053 of CAWBAG010000023.1, read as the reverse complement.
GCTCCCCCAGTTCGGACGTTGCGGAACCGGAGTTGCTGTATGCGCCACGGTAAGCACAAGCCTTGAATCCATGTGCGGACAAGGTTGACCGAATCCCGACCTCTTGCTGACGACTTGGCACACCTCCGCGACTACGCTGGCCGCGGTCCTCCTCGCAGGCAACTGCCGATGTCACTCAGTGCCGATTCGAAGTACCCGAGCCGACGCGCCTACGTCGTGAAGTTTCGGGGTGACGCCACGCCCCACGCGCTCGCTGGCCGCATCGAGAACCTCGTCACGGGTCGGCAACTGGAATTCACATCGGGCTGTGACCTTCTCGACTGTTTCGTGCGAGATCTTCTCGAGCACGTGAACGAACCGCCCGCCGATCTTACTGGGGGTGAACGATGACAAGCGTACAGAACCTCTCGACCTGTCCTCCGCGGCACGCTCGATGAACAGCCTGGACGACATCGATACGGAGATCGCACGGCTCGCTCTGCTTTGCCAGGTCCGGATCCTCGACCCCGGCGTCGTCGAACGAGTCGTGCGCAACGATGCTTCCGTGTGCGGAACGAACAATCCGATCGCCTTCGAGAAGCTGCATGGCATGCTGGCCATGCATTTTGGGGTTCGTGACTCGATGGCCGATGCCCATGGGCAGGCGCTAGCCTCCCGCCTCGAACAGCAGGTCATCGACCGATTGCGGGCCCGTTTCCCGGCCCTCGCGGCCGAATGGCCGCCTGCCGCGCGCTGAGGCGAGTCGCAATGGACGTTGCCTGGGTAGGTGCGATGGCCGGTGTCCTGGGGTCACTCGTCGGCGGCTCCGCGTCGATCGCGACTGCGTGGCTGACGCAGAGATCGCAAAACGTGCGTGAACTGGTCCGGGACGAGATGCACAAGCGCGAAGCCCTGTATGGTGAATTTGTCGGAGAGTGCGCGAAACTGCTCATGGACGCGTTTACACATACGCTGGAGAAGCCCGAAACACTGTTGCGCGCCTACGCACTGATCAATCGCATCCGGCTCTGCGCGTCACCTGCGGTCCTGAACGAGGCGGAGCGACTGATGGTGCGCATCACCGACCAGTACTTCTCGAGCAACCTGACCGTCGAAGAGTTGCGTCGTGTCGCGCGCTCCACAGAGGCCGATCCGATGCGGCCGTTCGGTGAAGCCTGCCGCGCGGAACTCGGTTCGATGCGCAAGCTGGCCTAGGCACGGGCGCGCGGGCGATCGCAACGGGCTTGGGTGAAGCCCCGACGGGGCCCACGAAATCCGGACGGAATGACGACGCATCGCTGACCACTCCAGTCTCGCGGACCAATACGCTGGGCACACCTCGAATTCAGACGTCACAAGTATCCGATGCGCACATCTCCACACTGCCCCACGATTCCCTCGCTGGCAAGCCTCGAAGTGCGAGCCGCGGTCGTCACGCTGACTGCGTCGATGGTGTGCGCCCTCGGCCGGGTGTGCGACCCCGACGCTCGAATCCACGGTCGAAGTGCCCGATCAGTACGCGGCCGCACCGCAGTCCGAGACCGGGCCGGAGGTCGCCTGGTGGGAGGGCTACCATGACCCGGTCCTCTCGGAGCTGATCCGCCGCGCCGCAATCGAGAACCGCGACGTCAAGATGGCCGCCGAGCGCCTGCGTGCCGCGCGAGCCGGCGCGGCGGTCAGCCGGTCGTGGCTGATGCCGAGCATCAGCGGCGTCGCCGGTTACAACCAGCAGGGAACGGGCTACGACTGGCCCATCACCGAGCGGGTCCCCGACACGAAGGCCGGCGGCGGCGGCCTCGACGTGTCGTGGGAAATCGACCTGGCCGGTGGCCTGCGCGCGGGCGCCAAGGCCGCCGAGGCCGACGCACTGGCGGCCGAGCACGGCGTGCGCGGCGTGCGCCTGCTCGTGCTGAGCGACGTCGCGACGAACTACTTCATGCTGGTCGGCGCGCTGCGCCAGCTCGAGACCGTGCGCGCGATCTCGGCCGCCCAGGACGAGACGCTGCGGCTCGTCGAGGCGCGCCAGCGCGTGGGCCTCGCCACGCCGTTCGACGTCGAGCGCGCGCAGACGGCCGCCGCGAGTGCGCGCGCCGCGATCCCGCCGCTCGAGACGCTCGCCGCCGTCTCGCGCCACCGCATCGCCGTGCTGATCGGCGACCAGGCGGCCAACGCGGCCAGCATCACGCCGTGGCAGGGCGAACTCGCCGTGCCCGAGACGAAGCCGGGCCAGCCCGCGGAACTGCTCGAGCGCCGGCCCGACCTGCTGGCCGCGCAAGGCGCAGCTCGATGCCGCGAACGCACGCCGTCGGCAGGCCCACGCCGAGTGGTTCCCGCACCTCTTCGTCGACGCGCTCTTCGGTCGGGGCACGATGGACCTCAACGGTCACTCGCTCGGCGCCACGCGCTTCACGAACGCCGCCGCGCTGCTGGCCATGCCGATCTTCAACGCCGGGCGCACGCGCGCGATCAACGACATCGCCGAGGCCGGGCAGCGCGAAGCCGTGCTGCACTACGAGGACGCGATCGTGCGCGCGCTCGAGGACGTCGAGAACACGCTGGTCGCGTTCGGCGACGAACGCAGCCGCGCCGAGACGCTTGAAGATCGCGGCCAGCGTCGGCCGACGCTGCGTTCGGCCACGCGCAGTCGTTGTACGACCGCGGCCAGATCGACCTGCTGCCGCTGCTCGACGCGCAACGCGCACGGCTGGCCGTCCGCGTCAGCTCGAACGACAGCGACACGCAGCTGCTGCTCGACAGCGTGCAGCTCTACAAGGCCCTTGGCGGCGGCTGGCAGGCCTTCGAGCCCGTCGCCGCGAACACGTCCAAACCATGAACCCCCTGAGCAGATCCCGAGGAACCGTCGTGAAAACGTCTATCGCCCTGGTGGCCGTCGTCGCACCGCTCACCGCGGTGCTGACCGCGTGCAGCCACGAGCCCGCCCCCGAAGTGCTGCGGCCCGTCCGCACCGTCGAAGTCCGCTACGGCGAGACGCGCGAGGCGCATCGCTACGTCGGCACCGTGCAGTCCCGTCACGAAGTCGACCAGGCCTTCCGCGTCGGCGGCAAGGTCGTCGAGCGTCGCGTGGACGTGGGCGATGTCGTGCGCGAAGGCGACGTGCTGGCCGTGCTCGACGACAACGACTACCGACTCGCCGTGCAGGCCGCCGAGCAGCAGCTCACCGCGGCGATCGCGCAATGCGAAGCAGGCCGAATCGGACCGCCAGCGTCTCGAGGCCCTGAAGGCCGACGGTTCGGTCAGCGTCTCCGACGACGAGCACGCGCAGAGTGCCGCGCAGACGACGAAGGCCGCCGCAGAGGCCCAGGCGCGGCAGCTCGAACTCGCACGCAACCAGTTGCAGTACACCGTGCTGCGTGCGCCGCGCAGCGGTGTCGTCACGGCCGTGCGCTTCGAGGTCGGCCAGGTCGTCGCCGCGGGCCAGCCGGTCGTCTCGCTCGCGAACGAGGGCGAGCCCGAGATCGTCATCGACGTGCCGGAGGACCACCTCGCCACGTTCAAGCAGGCGCACTACCGGGCCTGGCTCGCGAGCGCACCCGACGACAAGTTCGAAGTGAGCCTGCGCGAACTTGCGCCCCAGGCCGCCGCGCAGACACGGACGTTCCGTGCCCGCCTGAAGCCGACCCCCCCGCGGCCGCTGCCGCTGGGCGCCACGGCCACGCTAGTCGTGGAACGTCCCGTGTCGTCCTCGGCAGCGGCCGCGCTTCCCGCGTCGTCGATCACCCAGAGCAAGGGGCAGCCCGCGCTGTGGGTCGTGCATCGGTCGAAGACCGAGGCGGCCGGCACCGTCGAGCTGGTGCCGGTCGACGTGCACGGTTATCGCAACGACGAAGTGCTCGTCTCCGGTCCGCCGGCGGGTGAACTCGTCGTCGTCGCCGGCGTGCACAAGATGGCGCCGGGGCTGCGGGTCGCGCTCTCCGGTGCCGCTGAAGGCAACGCCACCACCACGCGCCAGGCCGCCCGATGAAATCCTTCAATCTCTCGGAGTGGGCGCTCGAGCACCGCTCCATCGTCCTGTTCCTGATCCTCGTGATCGCGGTGGCCGGCGTCGTCGGCTTCCCGCGGCTCGGGCAGCTCGAGGACCCGAACTTCTCCGTGCCGTCGATGACGGCGATCGTGATCTGGCCGGGCGCCACGTCGCAGCAGATCCAGGACGAAGTGCTGAACCGCATGGAGAAGAAGTTCGAGCAGATCGACCACTACGAGAAGGTCGTGACGTTCGCGCGGCAGGGCTTCGGCGGCATGACCCTGACCGTTCGCGGCGGCACCTCGAAGGAAGACCAGCGCGAGGCCTGGTATCAGGCGCGCAAGAAGTTCAGCGACATCAAGCTCGAGCTGCCCGAAGGCGTCGTCGGCCCGATCTTCAACGACGAATACGGCGACGTGTACAACCTGATGTACGCCGTCAAGGGCGACGGCATCGGCCAGGCGGAACTCGGCGACATCGCCGAGGACGTCAAGCGGCGCCTGCTCAGGGTGCCGATGGTCAAGAAGGTGGACGTGCTCGGCCGGCAGGGCGAGCGCGTGTACGTCGAGTTCTCGCACGAGCGTCTCGCCGCCCTCGGCATCACGCCGCTGCAGATCGCCGAGAGCCTGAAGGCCCAGAACAGCGTGCTCCCGGGCGGCTCGATCGACACGAGCAGCGACCGCGTCTTCGTGCGCGTGAGCGGCCAGTTCAAGAGCGAGGACGACATCCGCAACGTGCCGATCGCTGCGGGCGGCCGCCTCATCAAGCTCGGCGACTTCACGACCGTGCGTCGCGGCTTCGAGGATCCGCCGACCTACACCATTCGCCACAACGGTCAGCAGGTCCTGATGCTGGCGATCTCGATCACCAGCGACGGCAACGTCGTCGACCTGGGCAAGGCCGTAGCCGGGGCCGTCGACAAGATCCAGGCCGAGCTGCCCTATGGCGTCGAACTCGAGCGCGTCGCCGACCAGCCTACGACCGTCAGCGAAGCCATCTGGGAATTCGAGCGCTCGCTGCTCGAAGCGCTGACGATCGTGCTGGTCGTGAGCTTCGTGAGCCTCGGCTGGCGCGCGGGCATCGTCGTCGCCATGTCAGTGCCGCTCGTGCTGGGTGCGGTCGCGATCATGATGCTCGCCACGGGCTGGAACCTGGAACGCGTCTCGCTCGGCTCGTTGATCATCGCGCTCGGCCTGCTCGTCGACGACGCGATCATCGCGCTCGAGATGATGATCGTGAAGATGGAGTCGGGCTGGGACCAGGCCAAGTCCGCAGCCTTTTCGTATGCGGCGACCGCCATGCCGCGCCTGACCGGTGCGCTTGATCACGGTCGCGGCCTTCATGCCGATCGGATTCTCCAAGTCGACCACCGGCGAATACGCCGGCGGCATCTTCTGGATCGTCGGCACGGCCGTGCTGTTCTCCTGGCTCGTCTCGGGTCTGTTCACGCCGTACCTGGCCGTGAAGTTCCTGCCGAGCAGCGTCGGCAAGCATCACGACCACGCGGCCGATCCCTACGACACGCCGTTCTACCGCCGGTTGCGTGGCTGGATCGACCTGGCCCTCGAGAAGCGCTGGCTGGTCATCGGCGTGACGGTCGCCGCACTCGCGGTCGCGACGTTCTGCATGCGCTTCGTGCCACAGCAGTTCTTCCCGAACAGCTCGCGACCCGAGCTCATCCTCGACCTGCGCGTGAAGGAAGGCGCATCGTTCGCCGCCACGACCGAGCAAGTCAAGAAGATGGAAGGCATCCTGAAGAAGGACAAGGACGTGCGGTTCTTCACCGCCTACACGGGCGCCGGCGCGCCGCGCTTCTACCTGTCGCTCAATCCCGAGCTGCCGAACCCGGGGTATGCGCAATTCGTCGTGATGACCAAGGACCTCGAGGCCCGCGAGCGCCTGCGCTCGCGCCTGATGGCCTCGGTCGACCAGCAGTTCCCCGAGGCCTGGGTGCGCATCACGCGTCTCGAACTCGGCCCGCCGGTCGGTTTCCCCGTGCAGTTCCGCGTCGTCGGACCCGACACGCAGAAGGTGCGCGAGATCGCGCGCGAGGTCGAGAAGGTCGTGGCCGCGAATCCCAGCGTGCGCGACGTCCAGCTCGACTGGAACGATCCGGTCCGCACGCTGAAGGTCGAGGTCGACCAGGACAAGGCCCGTGCGCTCGGACTGACGGGGGCCGAGATGACGCTGATGACGCAGACCGTCATGAATGGCGCGACGCTGTCGCAATTGCGCGAGGGCGAGGACCTGGTCGACATCGTCGCCCGCGCCGTGCCCGAGGAGCGCCTGAAGATCGACACGGTGCCGGACGTGAACCTCTACACGCGCCAGGGCACCGTGGTGCCGCTGTCACAGGTCGCGCGCGTCGAGACCGTGCTCGAGGAGCCGGTGCTGTGGCGCCGCAACCGCGACATGGCCATCACGGTCCGCGCCGACGTCAAGGACGGCGAGCAGGGCGTGTCCGTGACGCAGTCCATCCGCCCCGGCCTGAAGGAGATCGAGGCCAGGTTGCCGTTCGGCTACCGCATCGACGTCGGCGGTGCCGTCGAGGAGAGCGACAAGGCCAACAATGCGCTGATGGCCGTGGCCCCGGTGATGCTCGTGACGATCCTCGCCATCCTCATGCTGCAGCTGCAGAGCTTCTCGCTGATGACGATGGTATTCCTCACGGCACCACTCGGTCTCATCGGCGTCGTCGCCGCATTGCTGGCGACCCGTGCGCCGCTCGGCTTCGTCGCGATCCTCGGCATCATCGCCTTGAGCGGCATGATCATGCGCAACGCGGTGATCCTGATCGACCAGGTGAAGCAGGAGATCGCCGCGGGCCTCGATCCGTGGAGTGCCGTCGTCGACGCCGCCGTGCACCGAACGCGCCCCGTCGTGCTCACCGCGACGGCGACCGTACTCGCGATGATCCCGCTCACGCGCAGCGTGTTCTGGGGCCCGATGGCGATCGCGATCATGGGCGGCCTGACCGTTGCGACCGTGCTGACGATCTTCTTCGTGCCGGCCCTGTATGCCGCATGGTTCAGGGTCGGTCGAGCGGTTGCAGCAGCGCCTCTTTCCAGCGCCACGGTGCCGGCATGAGGCGTTCGGTTGCGCTGAAGACTTCGCCATGGTGTGCCGGCAACTCCGACAATCCTGACCAACATCCAGAGCAGGTTCAGACCCGATGAGAATCTCACCCCTCGCCGTGGCGCTCGTCGCCATCGCATTCCCGCTGCTCGCGAGCGCGCAGGACGAGAGCGTGCAGGTCCAGAGCATACGCGCCGACGAGCAGATCATCCTGAGCCAGATCATGACCGACAAGCGTGCGGTCTACGCGCAGGCGTTGCAGCTCACGGACGAGGAGAGTCGCGCGTTCTGGCCCGTCTACGACGAGTATGAAGCCAAGGTCAAGAAGATCGACGACCGGTTCATCCAGCTGGTCAACGACTACGCGGCGAAGTACTCGACCATGACCGACGCCGACGCACGGCAGATGCTCGCCGCGAAGATGAAGATCGACAGGGAGCGCATGGACCTGCAGCAGGCGTACACGAAGAAGATCGCAAAGGCGGTGCCGGCGATCAAGGCGCTGCGTTATGCGCAGGTCGAGGGGCGCATCGACAACGAACTGCAGCGCAAGGTCATGCAGCTGATCCCGCTCGCCCCGTGAACCGCGGGTCGCGCACGAATCCAACCCTCACGGAGCCTTTCCGATGACCTTCGACATCCGCAAAGCCGTCTTCACCCTGGCAGCGTGCGCCGCGCTCGGTGCGCCGTACGCCGTGAAGGCGCAGTCCACCCACGACGAGCAGCAGCAGCTGATCGCGCAGATCCAGACCGACAAGCACGCAATCGTGCTGAAGACGCTGGCGCTCGACGACGCGCAGGTCCAGGCGTTCACGCCGATCTATGACAAGTACCAGGTCGAGCGCAAGAAACTGTTCGACCGCGCCGCCGACCTGCTGGACCTGTACGCGTCGAACTACGAGTCGATGACCGACGACGCGGCGAGGAAGATCCTGAAGGACTGGTTCTCGCTGCAGGACGACGAGGTTGCCTTGACCAGGAAATACGCGAAGCAGTTCGGGAAGGTGCTGCCGCCCGCCAAGGTGGTCCGCTTCGTGCAGATCGAGAACAAGCTCGACACGCTGCTGCAGCTGAAGGCCGTGGCCAACATTCCCCTTGCCAGGTAATCGAATTCCGGTGGCGGCGATCGCAATGTTCAGTTCCAGGCTCCTGCGCCGGCTTGCATCGCCGGCAACGCTCGCTGCCGCGTCGCTCGTCGTGGCCGCCTGCGCCAGCGGGCCGGAGGTCCGCGCCGATCAAGGTGGGTCCTGCCGGTTGCGCGATTGAGTCGACGGCGCCGTACAAGCCGTGGCCGGCGCCGCCCATTCTGGGGCTGCTGGGCGCAAAGGACGGAGCCAGCGTCTTGCTGCTGACGCGCAATGGACCGGTGGTGGAACCAATATTGATCGCGGCCATCAAGGGACGAAAACTCTTCATCCCACGATATCGAAAAGAGCTTGGCTACATCTGGAGCAAACTGATTGGTTCCTGACTGTCCGCTCTCCTGGAACGCAACAGGCCGCAACGGGTCGAGCTCGGATGAATCCAACAACCCGCGTTCTCGGCCTGACCCGGGGCTCGGAGAGGATCCTTCTTTGCCCACAATGCCCGGGCATTCATCAGTTACAGCCATCGCGACGCGCGATGGGGTGAATGGATTCACCGTAAGCCGGAAACATGCCGGCTGCCCAGGGCGATCGTCGGTCGCGACACACCCTGGTGCTCGGGCTACGACCGCAACTCAGAGCCCAACTTCGCCTCGACCAGGTACGAACCCGAGTTCAAGACCATCGCCACCGACATCGAGCGCGACATGGCGCGCCAGCGTGCCGAACTCGGTCGTCTGGCAGATTTCCGCTGATGCCGTGCGACGTCGCTCGACTGGCCCTATCCCAGCTACGCAAAAGGATCGTGCCAACACGTCTGGAATCAATCCGGCGGCAGCTCGGTGAACCTATCGGCGAGTCGTGCCGTCCGCGCCGACCGATCCACTCCTTGACCGCTCCAGCCACGACTGGATCGGGCGCTGCAACGCAATTGCTTGCCGGATCTCGAGCAACAGGGGCCCGGCGCGCGTCGCGGACCTCTCGATGACGTCATCGGGCACGGGGTGCCCGAAGGTATGCAGATAGGACGTGGTCGCCGCAGCGAGTACGTCCGGGATGGGGAACTTGAACATGTCTCTCTTCTACTCGCCTTCTCGTCAATGTGCTTGATTTTCCTGATGGCAACCGATGCCCGGGGACTTCCGCATCCGCCAGCGGACGAGGCTTCAACGCGAGATTGAGTTCGAAGGCGATTGACGGCGATAGTCGCGCGGAGCGCCGAGGGGATACGACCCGGATGCGCCAGGCTCATCAGGCGAGGAACCCCGCTTACGCCTTGAAGGCTTCGGTCTGCCCCGGCCTGCGCAACATCTTGTTCACCTCGTCCTGGTGCGCCACTTCCGCAGCGATCATGTCGCGCGCGTACTCCTCGAGTCGCACGTCCTTGTCGCGAACGAGGTCGAGCAACGCGTAATACGCATTGAGCGCTTCGCGCTCGTGTTCGAGCGATTCGGCCAGGATGTCGCCGATGTCGTGCTTGTGGGATTCGAGCAACGGGCCGATCGCAAGCGACGGGTGACCCCCGAGCCACGTCACCAGTTCGCCCGCCTGGCGCGCGTGGGTCAGGCCTTCGTCGGCGTTCTTCTGCAGCCAGTCGACGATGGGGATGCGGTTATAGCCGTACACCATCAATGCGTAATGCGTGTACCTGACGACGCCTGCCAGCTCCAGCTCCATGATCCGGTTCAGGATCTTCAGCACCTGTTCGTTGCTCATTTGCATGTCCTCGAGTCAGGGGGACGCCGTTGCACGGGCAGTTGCGGCACATTCTAGTGCTATCGGAGTTCGAGCGCGTGCAGCTGTCCGCTTGCGTGTCCAGATCTCGATGCCGGTGATGGCGAGGATCGCGACGACGAGCTCGAGGTACGACACCAGGATCCGTCCGGGCAACCCGATGATCCGGCCGGAGTGCAGCGGAAACTGCGCGTGCAGGAAGATGTCGCCCGCGGTGCCTGCGCTGCGCGCGTGGAATAGATCGGGATTCGGCCAGGCGTCGAGTTCGTGGTCCCACGAGATGATCGCGCCCGAAATGCCGGCCACGATCAGGAACGTCACGGTGAACAACCCAAGCCAGCAATGCAGGACCACGAGCGCCGCCCGCCCCGGTCGCATGCCTGGGATGGCGATGCTCACCACTGGCACCCAAAGGACGCGACCGTCTCGCGCCGGCTGCCGTACCAGCAGTCGCCACGGTCCAGGTACGTCACAACGTAGTCCTCGTCGGTCAAGTTCGTGACGTTCAACGCGAATCGCCACGGGCCTTGGTCGAATGAGATCATCGCGTCGTAGAGCGTGTTGGACGGTGTCGCGAGTTGGTCCAATCCGGCCCACGTTTCGCCGACGTAGCGCACACCCGTACCGGCACTGAGACCGGCCAGTGTGCTCGGCCCGAATCGATAGACCGCCGACAACGACGCGGTGTGCTCCGGAATGCTGGCCAGGCGCTTGTCGAGGTTCGGGTCGGCTGGATCTGCGCTCGACGTCGTCGTCGCGTCCGTGTACCTGTAGCTCGCCACGAGGTCCAGACTGTTGAATCTGACGGTACCGTCCATCTCGGCGCCGCGTACGGTCACCTCGCCGCGTTGGACCTGGTTGCTGGGATTGGTCGGGTCGGTGGTCAGCCGGTTCTTCTCCTTCAGTTCGTAGACGGCGGCCTGGGCGATGATCGGGCGGTCGGCGGGCGACCACTTCACGCCCACCTCGACCTGTTCGCCCCGCTTGGGCCGGTATGGTTCGCCGAACTTGACCTGGTCCTGCACACTTACGCCGAACAGGTCGGTGCGCGTCGGCGCAGCGGGTGCGTGTGGCCGGTTGACGTCAAGGCCCGCGAGGCGAAGGTCCCGGGATTGGGGGTATCTTGGCGCAGTCCCACTGCGCCGGAGAACACGATGACCACGCGCCTGCCTGCCCTCGATCCCGCCACGGTCGATCCACGCACCGACTCGGGCTACCCGGAACCCTATCGTTCCCGGGTTCTGCCGCGCGCAAAGCGCCCGCTCGGCGATGCACTCGGCTTGCGGCAGTTCGGCGTCAACCTCGCGACGTTGTCGCCGGGCAAGGAATCGTCGATGCGGCACTGGCATACGCGCGAGGACGAGTTCGTGTACGTGCTCGAGGGCGAGCTCGTCCTGCGCACCGACACCGGGGAGCAACTGCTGCGGGCGGGTTGCTGCGCGGGCTTCCCCGCAGGCTCGGGCGACGGTCACCAGCTCGTCAACCGATCGGACCGGCCAGCGATATACCTCGAAGTCGGCTCGCGGGACGACGCAGACGAGGTCTTTTATCCGGAGGTTGACCTCCTGTACAACCCGCCGGGGCAGCCCGGCAAGTACACGCGCCGGGACGGAACGCCGTACTGACCGCCGCGGTTCAGAAGTCCCCGCGCGCCCCTTGACACGCGGGGGCCATATCAGAAGTCGTAGCGCAGGCTGAGCGACGCGTTGAATCCGGCGCGCGTGTAGTACGGTATCAGCGGGTCCCCGGCGACACGTCCGCGGACATCGGCCCACTCGATGTACTCGGTGTCGGTCAGGTTGAACAACCCGACGTTCAGGCGCATCCGGGACGTCAGCGTGACGTTCGCGAGCCAGTCGAGCGTCGCAAAGCCGTCCGTGCGGTAGAGATCGGCCCGGCTGCGGTCGACGTCGCGTTGCGCCTCGACGACCGTCAGCGCCAGTTCCGATCCCCAGCGGCTCGAGGGCGCGTCGTAGCGCACGCCGAGCACGAGTTCCGGCGGATCGATCGAGTTGAGCGGCTTGTCGCGCACGAGGTCGTCGCCGCGCGCCCAGAAGCCGGCGAGCCGGCCCGTCCAGCCTGCCAGTCGCGGCGACCAGGCCGAGGCGTCGACGCGCGCGTCGAACTCCGCGCCGTAGATGCGCGCTTCCGCCACGTTCTGCGACTGGAACAGCGTCACGCCGCTGCCCGGGTCGACCCCCAGGTTCACCTTCGACTCGATGAAGTCGCGATACTCGGTGTCGAATACGCTCGCCGTCAGCGCAATGGGCGATCCGGTCAGGCGCAGTCCCACCTCGAAGCCGTCGCTGGTCTCGGGCTGCAGGTCCGGGTTGGGAATCGCGCGCACGTTGAACAGCGGCACTTCGAGGCCGATGTTGACGTCCTCCGGCGGCGGCGAGCGGAAGCCGTGCGCGTACTGGACGAAGACGCCGAACCGATCGTCGACGCGATACGTCGCGCCCAGTTTCGGTGCGAACGACACCTCGTCGACACCCACCGGCGACGGTCGACGGGTTGTCCTCGCGGTAGATACGGTCGGCCTGCGGCGACAGGTCGTAGTAATCGATCCGCAGCGCGGGTACGAGCGTCCAGCGCGAGTCCTGGGGCCGGAGCTCGTCCTGCACGAACAGGCCGATCTCGTCGACCGTCGACAGCGGCAGGTCACGCAGCGGGAACGTCTCGCCGAGTATCGTCGGTGTCGTGGCCCCCGTCGCAAGGCTGGTCTGCAATCCGTCGCGCAGTTCCTCGAGTTCGGTACGCGTGGCCTCGAGCCCATAGACCACGTCATGGACCAGCGAGCCCGTCGCCAGGCTCTTCAGCGCCGTGAACTCGAAACCCAGCGTGCCTTCGTCGTAATCGAATGCGCGGTCGAGTTGCACGGCTGGTGTACGCGGCGGCACGGCCCGGCGGACTTCGTAGGTATCCTGGTCGGTCTCCGTGCCTTGCCAGTAGGTGCTCCATTCGGCGGAGTCGAAAGCCGGGTTCGGCTGTGCCAGGGATTGCTGCAGGCTTGCACGGTAACGCAGCATCTCGTCGTCGCCTTCGAGGACGGTCGTATTGAGGAAGCGGCCGACCCCGAGGAAGGCATCCACGGAGGTCCACTGCTCGAGCCGGCCGGCTTCGACCGCCAGCGTCAGTGGGCCGCCCGGCACCTCGGTCGTCACCTTGAGCATGGCCGAGTGGTTCGTGAAATCGCTCGGGTTCGGCGTGACGTCGGCTGCGGTCCCGGACTCGTGCCCTTCGCGACTCGCAAGCCCGAGCAGCCACTGCGCGCGGCCGGCCTCCCCCGCCACCAGCACCGCAGCGCGCCAGCCTTCGTTCTCCGAGTCGTATCCCGCCTCGGTCCGCAAGGCCAGGCCGCTGCCGCCCGACGCGAGCAGCCTGCCCGGTGCGACCGTCGTCATCGCGACGACACCGCCGATCGCATCGCTGCCGTAGAGCGACGATGCCGGCCCTCGCAGGAACTCGACGCGGTCGACGAACGACGGATCGACATAGGCGCGGCCCGAGTCTGCATAACTGCCGACGGCAAAGCCGCCGGCGGCCGGGATGCCGTCGATCTCGACGGCGACGCGATTGCCGCCGAGGCCGCGGACCGAGATCGTGTCGAGGCCGAAACGGAACGGGTCGTTGCGCACGCTGAGCCCGGGCTCGTAGCGCACGAGTTCGCGGATGTCGGTGGCGAGCGTCGCCGCGATGCGCTCCTGGTCGATCACGGTCACCGTGGCGGCGACGCGCGTGACCGGCGTGAGCCGGCGCGCATAGACGGTGATCGTCTCGAGATCCGCGGGATGCGCGTCGGCGGCCAGCGCCGGCGCCGTGGCCGCTCCGCTGGCGGCGAAAACGGCGAACAGGACGACGAGGCCGGGCAAAAACGTGTGTTGCGTTGACATGGATCAAGGGCTTTCGGGGCTGGGACGCGCAGAGTCTGCGCATCGAAGCGGGTTCATGTGCCAAGCATGGGCCCGCGCATCCGGGAGTTGCCATGATTAAGGTCAAGTCGCGCTCGATGATACTGCCGGCGGCCATGATGGTCGCATTGGCCAGCCCCGGGGCCAGGTCCTCCGAGGCCACCGCCTCGCCGGCTGTTGCCCCGCCGCACGCTTCGCTCGCGGACACCCTGACGGGCGGCAAGGCGCACCTCGAGTTCCGCTATCGACTGGAGACCGTCGAACAGGTGCCCTTCGCGGAAGATGCGATCGCATCCACCCTGCGCACCCGACTGAACTACCAGACCGGGGGGTGGCATCACCTGTCGGCATTCGTCGAAGCCGACAACTTGACCGTGCTGGGGGACGACGCCGCGTAAAACAGCACAGTCAACGGCGTGACCGACCGGCCGGTCGTCGCGGATCCGGAGTTCACGGAGCCGAACCAGGCGTACCTGCAGCTGAAACTCGGCGACTTTACGGGCGTCGCGGGCCGCCAGCGCATCATCCTCGACAACGCACGCTTCATCGGCAACGTCGGTTGGCGCCAGAACGAACAGACCTACGACGCCCTGACGCTCAAGTCTGCTGCGCTGACGAAGACCCAGGCCCAGTATTCCTATCTCGAGAACGTCAATCGCGTGACGGGTCCCGAGGACGGCTCGCAGCCGGGCAATTACCGCTCCGACTCCCACCTGTTGAATGCCCGCGTCGACCTGGCCGCCTTCGGTACCGTCACAGTGTTCGACTACGCGCTCGACCTCGAGAATGCGCCTGCCCTGTCGAGCAATTCCTACGGGATCCACTACACCGGCAGCCGGAAATTCGCGGAGGCCGGCAAGCTCAGCTGGATTGCGTCGTACGCGCGCCAGGACGACTATGCCGACAATCCAGACTCGTACTCCGCCGACTATTACCTGCTCGAGGCTGGATTCAACTACGGCGGATACGGCGCGAAGGCAGGTTACGAGGTGCTCGGCGGCGACACCGCGCCCAACCACGCTTTCCAGACGCCCCTGGCCACACTGCACGCGTTCCAGGGCTGGGCGGACAAGTTCCTCACGACGCCCGGCGCCGGGGTCGAAGACCTCTACCTGGGCGCGACAGCCAGCGTCGGCCCGCTCGCGCTGAACCTCGTCTGGCACGAGTTCACCGCGGAAGCGACGAATGCCGATTACGGCACCGAGTGGAACGCCTCGGCCGGTTACAAGTTCGGCAAGAATTACGAGGTGCTCGCCAAGTTCGCGGACTACACAGCCGACGGGTTCGCGACCGACACCACCAAGGCCTGGCTGCAGTTGTCCGCGACGTTCTAAGCCGACGGGAGGACCGAACCGCGGGCCGACCGCCCGGCCCGGCACCCTGGCCTTTTGGCGACGCAACACCGGCGCAGCGCTTCCGCGATCGCGCGCCGGTATACCATTCGCGGATGAATGCACTCACTTCGCAAAATCTTCCGCTCGCGCGTGAACTGAGCCCGCGCCGCAACACTACGTCCGCACCGGACATCGCCGCGCTCGTCGACGAACAGTTGCGGCACTTCTCGATCGATCCCGGCACCGAATTCGGACGCCGGCTCGCCGCGCTTGCCAACGGCCTCTACGTCACGAACCTCGCCGCGCACGACCTGTGGTCGGTCACGCTGCGTGAACTGGCGACGCTGGACCAGCGCGACCGCGTGGCACGCTTCAACGCCAAGCGCTTCCTCTGCTTCCAGCTCGCGAAGATCCTCGACACGCTGCAGAACCCGCTCCGGAAGTCGTACCAGTCGTTGCTGCACGACCCGAACCAGACGGCGACGAAAGGCCCGTACCCGATCTTCGACAACGTGACGGCGCTCTTCAGCGCCACACCCGTGATCACCCGCACTGCGACTTACATGTATGCGTGCACGGAATGGGTCGAGGATGCCTTCAAGGGTCGCGAACCGCTGCTCGAGATCTACTCGCGACTGCTGAACCCGACTTCGATCAGCCTCGCCAATCACATCGTGGACCTCGAGGCCGGGCCGCTCGCGGGCGAGTACCTGGCCTGGAACTTCAACTCCGGGATGGCCGCGATCGATGCGACGCTCGCGAACCTGGTCGGCTACCAGGACGTCGTGCTCAGCAGCCGCAACGTCTATGGCGGCACCTACCAGTTGCTGCACGACTGGTACGGCAAGCAGAGCAACCTGGACGTCGCCATCGAGTGGTTCGACGGGTTCACGGTCGACGCGTTCGCGCGCGCGCTCGAGTCCGCGCGCCGCACGCACCGCGAGCGGCTCGAGAGCGGCCGCGAAATCTACGTGTTCCTCGAGTCACCCTGCAATCCGCACGGCTACGTGCTCGACGTGCCGGCCATCTGCCGCGCGGCGCACGAGCTCGGGCTCACCGTGATCTGCGACGCGACGGTCGGCACTCCGATCCTGCAGCCGGTACTCCAGCGGCAGGATCCGATGGAACGGCCCGATTTCGTGATCCACTCGTACACCAAGGACCTCGCGGGCGTGGGCACGACGACTGCCGGCGTCTGCATCGGTCGCAACGAGCGGATGTTCATACCGAAGGGCGATTCCGTGACGGCCACGGGCCCCGACGGCCGTCCGTGCACCTACCGCTGGGACGAGACGCTGTTCTGGAACGTGTACTACATCAAGGGCGCGTTCCTCGACGCGGACAAGGCGTTCGAGGTCATCAACGGCATGCGCACCGTCGAGCTGCGCGTGCTGAACAAGGCGATCAACACGACGGTCCTGGCCCAGTCGCTGGCCCGCCACCCCGCGATCAACGTGCGCTGCTCCGCCGTCGAGGGCAACGAGAACGCGGCGCTCTGCGCGCGCCAGATGTTTCTCGGCCTGCCGGCGCCGTTGTTCACGATCGATTTCGACACCGAGCTCGGCGCGCGCATCGACCGCGAGACGTTCAAGCGCTTCTTCGATTGCCTCGAGCCCGCATTCGGCCTGCAGGTCAGCCTTGGACAGGTGAACACCGTGGTGCTGTGCCCGGCGCTCACGAGTCACTCCGAGCTGTCGGTCGAGGCTTTGCGCGAGGCGGGCATCTCGCCGACGACGATCCGGATCTCGGTCGGCGAGGAGGACCCGCGCACGTTGCTCGCGCACCTGTTGAATGCCGCGGAACTGGCGCTCGAGGCGGCATCACCGGGCTTCCTCAGTCACTTCGCGCAACCGCACGAGATCGACGCGCTGTATGAGTCGACCTACGTCGACGTGCACCGTCGCTATGCGGCGAGCCGGCCGCGCATGGCCGACCTGATGCGCTAGCGCGCACGACGTCCGGACTCGCCGTGTGGTTGCACGCGGCAATGTCGTAGCACGTGCCGTGTCGAGCCTCGAGCCTCGAGCCTCGAGCCTCGAGCCTTGAGCCTTGACCCTTGAGCCTTGAGCCTTGGGCATTGGGCCCTGAGGCTCGACCCTCCAGCCTCAGGCCCTGGGTCCCGGGCCTGCTTCCAGATGATTGTCAGATTACTTTTATTCTTAATTTCAAAAACTTACAGACACTTTCTAAATAGACAATCCGAAGTCAGGATGCGCACTCGTTCGCAGGCCGCACCACGACTGTGGCTGCCGGTCGCCGGGTGCGGGAAACTGCACGCCCTCGACGTCCTCGGAATCACACATGCGCCGACCGGCACCCTCCTCGCCTGCTTTTCATTGGCCGTTCCTGGTCGCGTGCATCGCGACGCTGGTAGCCGGGTGCGGCGGTGGTGGTGGTGGTGGTGGCGGCGGCGGCGGTGGCGCTACGGCTGCGTGCGCGGAGCCAGCGCGGAAGCAATGGGTACTCGACGTGGCGCGCGACTGGTACCTGTACCCTGAGTTGCTGCCGGCCACGGTCAACGTTGCGTCCTATCCGACCGCCGAGGCCCTGCTGGACGCGATCACGGCCACGGCGCGTGCAGAGGGCAAGGACCGGTACTTCAGCTACCTCACGACGCGGGCGGCGGAGAACTCGCTCCTCGGCGAAGGCGAATTTGTCGGCTTTGGTTTCCGCACGCGTACCGATTCCGGAAACCGCCCGTTCGTGCTCGAGGTGTTCGAGACGAGCCCGGCCAGCGAGGCCGGCATGCAGCGCGGCGACGAGATCGTCGCGGTCGACCAGGGCAGCGGATTCGTGCCGGTGGCGACGCAACTGGTGGATGGGCGCACGATCTTCGACCTGCTGGGACCCGCGGACGCCGGTGTGCGCCGCGGCCTGAGATTACTCCGCGCCGGCGCGACGTTCGACGTGTCGATGACCAAGCGCACGCTCGCGATGGACCCGGTGCCCGACGCGTTCGGCGTGTCGGTGCTCCCGCTCGCGGGCACGACCGGTGTCGGATACCTGCACCTGCGCAGCTACATCTCGCCAGCCGACGCGCAGTTGCGCGCGGCGTTCGCACAGTTCCGCGCGCAGGACCTGCGCAACTTCATCATCGACCTGCGCTACAACGGCGGCGGGCTCGTCAACACCGCGGCACTGATCGACAACCTGCTGGGTGGCGAACGCTCGACCAGCGACGTGCAGTTCAGGTTGACCCACAACCCGTCGAAGTCCGCGCAGGACTCCACGAGCCGCTTCCAGCCGCAGGCGCAATCGGTGGGACCGGTGCGCATCGCGTTCCTCACGACCGGGGCCACGGCGTCGGCCAGCGAGATCAACGTGAACGCGATGAAGCCCTGGGTCGAGGTCGCGATCGTCGGCGCCGATACGCTCGGCAAACCGGTCGGCCAGCTCGCGTTCGATCTCACGGGCTGCCAGGACCGCCTGCGGCTCATCTCGTTCAAGGTCGTCAACGCGCTCGGTGAAGGCGACTACTACGCCGGGCTCGCCTCGACGCTCGCATTCGCGTGTGCTGCGGACGACACGCTTGCGACGCCGCTCGGGGATCCGAACGACAACCTCACGCGCGCCGCGCTCGACTGGATCCGCAGTGGCGCGTGCACCAGCGTGATCACGGCCGGGCCGGAACGGTTCGAGAAGCAGCAAGGCGCCGCTCCGGCCGGGCCCTACCCACGCTCGCGGCAGCCCACGCCCGTGGAGCACTGGTTGCCGGGCGCGACCTGAGTCCCCTTCGCGGCTGACGCCTGCGCCCGAACTCACCAGATGGGATCGGTGATGTTGCGTTCCTCGATCGGCCGGCCGAGGCCGAACAGCAGGTTCCAGTCGTTCGACGTCGTCGCGGCGATCGACAGCGTGAGCGGCCCGAGCGGGGTGCGGCCGCCGAGGATCAAGGACGCAGAATAGATCGGCTCCTCGTTCACGCCATCGACCCTTCCGGCCATGTCCCCCGCCGTCAGCTGCACGCCGGCATAGAGCGACTGGCCGAAGAGCGCGCTGATGTCGGCGATCTTGTGCAGGTATCCCGCGGAGCCGGCCCAGTACGAGGTGCCCCGCAACTCGCCGAGGCTCAGGCCGGGAAAGCTGTTCGGGCCGCCGAGCGTGAAATAGTCGTAGAACGGCAACTCGCCGCGCATCGTGCCGCCACCGGTCACGCGCAGCTGCAGCAAATCGCCCCACATCGGGACGCTGCGCTGCAGCAGCCCTTCGACACGATCGTAGCTGGTCGCCGACCCCAGCGCGTCGACACCCTGGTAATAGCGGATGCGGTTCAGCGTGCCGCGCGTGGCGAGCGCCATGCTGTCGCGATTGTCGAACGTGTACGCCAGCGTCACGCCGCCATAACCCTCGGCGTCGATTTCGGGGAAGCCTGGATCCGCGATTTCCCGCTGCGCCGACTGAAACCCGGTGCGCAGCCCCGCCCGGAGTTCCATGCTGGGGCCGAACACCCGGCCCGCATCGAGAAAGACGAAACCGCCGTCGAGGTTGTAGCGCGTCGCGGCGTCGCCGTCGAAGAAGATGTCCTCCGTCGAGCGGAACACGCGCGCGCCCGGTTCGACGAACCAGCCGTGGGCCGCGTCCAGCGGCTGGTACAGCGATACCTGGCCGAGCGACGTGCGGCCGACCTGCAACTGGCCGTGCACTTCGCCTCCCCGCGCGTTGACCCACGGCCGCATGTAGCCGGCGCCGAGCACGAAGGCATTGCCGCCACTCGTGCCCACGGCGAGTCCGATGTCGAAGCGCAGGATATTCGGCGCCGAGGATTTCTCGACGACGTCGACGCGCAGCGACGGACGCAGCGGATCCCCGAGCAGCGAATACTGCACGGTGTCGAAGTCGTCGAGATCGAAGAGCCGGTTCATCGCCTGCGAGAGACCGCGCTGGTCGACCACCTGCCCCGGCTGCAGGCCCAGGTTCGCGCGCACGTAGGCTTCGTTCGTGCGCTCGAGGCCCGAGATCTCGATCGCGACGATCTCCACGCTGCGATCGTGCGGCCGCATGCTGTGCTCGACCCAGGCCCGGTATTCCGGCTCGGGCAGCGAGTAGCGCCGCAGTTCGTCGCGATGCTCCTCGGCGGCGCGCCGGCCGAGCGGAATGGCGTCGGCCACCTTGTCGAACGAGCCCGGGCCAATGGGGCCCATCGGCACGATGATCTTCACGTCGGCGGGACCGAGTGTCTCGAGCTGCTGCTTCTCATTGGCGCCGATCAGCACGTCGAGGGTCCGCGAGATCATGCTGAGCGGCGACTGCAGTTCCTCCGGGGTCGGCGTCGGCGTCGGTATCGACACCGCGATCACGACGTCGGCGCACGTCTGGCGCGCGATGTCGACCGGCACGTTGCGAGTCAGTCCGCCGTCGCCGAGGATCCGCCCGTCCACCTGCACGGGCGCGAAGACGCCAGGCACGGACATGCTGGCGCGCATCGCCTGCGCGAGGTCACCCTGGTCGAGCACGACCATGTCGCCCGTCTGCATGTCGGTGGCGATGGCCCGGAAAGGAATCGGCAGGTCGTCGAAGCGGGTGACGCCCAGGCTGCGGGCAACCAGGTACCGGATCGTCTGCTCGATGTTCTGCGTGTTGATGAAGCCTTTCGGCACGGACAGCGAGCCGTCCCGGAAGCCGAACTCGAGCGAGTTGCTGTACGTGGCGCCCGCGAGCTTGCGCCTCATCGGCAGCTTCGCGCGCCGCCCTTCGAACGCGATCGTCTCGGACCACGAGATCGCACGGATCGACTCTTCCAGTTCCGCAGCCGTCGAACCCGCGGCGTAGGTCCCGCCGACCAGCGCGCCCATGCTGGTCCCGACGACGCAGTCGATCGGAATCCGCATGTCCTCGAGCAAGGTCAATACGCCGACGTGTGCGGCTCCCTTCGCGCCGCCGCCACCGAGCACGAGCCCGATGCGTGGACGCGGCGTCGCCGGCCGGGCCGCGATCACCGGTGTCGCGGCAGGGCCGGCGGCGGCGCCGGAGTCCGTGCGAGCGGGCTCCTGCGCCGTCGGATTGGCTGCACCGAATGAGGCTCCTGTTCCGAGCAGCGCCAGGCACGTGGTGGCGATGACGCGAACGCGCGCGCGCGTTCGCACTGCGTCGCGCGAAGATCGCGCGATTCCGGGATTTCGATGCATGAGAAACCGCCTTCGGTGCGCCGGCCAACGGGGTCCGGCCAGCGCGGCGAATCGTACAGCAGCGCGCCTGTCGTTACCCGTCCGCGCCCCCGGCCGTGCGCCGGCTCAGCAACGCAAGACACTCCACGTGATGCGTGAGCGGAAAGAAGTCGAACGGCACAACGGTGTCGACGAAGTAACCGGCCCGCTCGCAATCGCGCAGGTCCCGGGCCAGCGTGCCGCCACTGCACGAGAGGTAGGCCACCCGCTCGGGCCGCAACTGGCCGGCCAGTGCGTCGCTCAACCCGGGCTCGAGTCCCGAACGCGGGGGATTCACGTAGACGACGCGCGAACCACGCTGGTTGTCCCACCACGAGCGGATCTGTGGCAGGCGCTGCACGCAGGTGCCCCGCAGCACCTGTGCGGCAGGTGCGTTGACCCGCGCAGCCGCGACAGCGCCGCCGGCGAGTTCGATACCGAGCGCGGTCGCGCCGCACTCGTGCCAGCGACGCAAGGTGGCGCCAATGCCGCAGTACAGGTCGAGCACCGAGGTTCGAGCGTCGGGCGCCAGGTGCGCCTGTGCGAGCGCCATCGCCGCGGCGTGCAGGGAGGGCAGCAACTGCTGGAAGGCTGTCGGGCCGTGCTGCAGGCCGTCGACGCCGGTCGAGTGCGCACGACCCCATGCGAGATGCCAGCCACTGCGCGCGAACAGTTTGCGTCCCGCCGAGGGGTGGCAGTGTACCCAGCAACCCTCGAGACCCGTCGCGGGCAGGCCCGCAACGAGCGCGCCGAGGTCGTGCGGTTCGAACCGGTGTGCCTTGACGATCAGCGTCACCTGCGCGCCCGCCACGTGCACGTACGCGAGCGGGAATCGCGAGGCCGCGGGCAACGTGTCGCGCAGCAGTGCCATCACGCGATTGACACGGGGCGTGTGGACGGGACACGCCGGGATCGGAATCAACTCATCCCGCCTGACGAGCCCGAAGCGCCACCCCGCCGTGTCGTCCCAGCCCGCGTTCAGGGTGACGCGATCGCGGTAGCCAAGGCGTTCGGCGTCGGCGACTGCACGGATCGGCTGCAGTCGCGCGGCCCAGGGCGACAATACCCGTCCGAGGTAACCGGCTTTCTGCGCGAGGCTCGCGTCGCTGGACAGGGCTCGATGCCGGCAACCGTGGCAATCCGGCTCGCAGCCCGGCGGCAGGGATTCGTGTACGCTCACGCGCCTATGGTGCGACGAATCGCACGGCATCGACAGTAGTGGTGCACCGCGCTTGACCCGGATACCCGATTTCGACGACGTGCGCGCGGCCGCCCGGCGCCTCGCGGGGCACGCACGCCGGACACCCCTGCTGGCCGGCACGCCGCTCGATCACATTACGGGCGGGCGCGTGCTGCTCAAGCTGGAGACGCTGCAGCACACGGGTTCGTTCAAGTTTCGCGGTGCGTGGAACCGGCTCGTGCAACTCGACGCCGCGCAACGCGCTGCGGGCGTGGTGGCGTATTCCTCCGGCAACCACGCGCAGGGCGTCGCCGAGGCGGCGCGACGGCTCGGCATCCGCGCCACCATCGTGATGCCGAGCGACGCGCCACGCGTGAAGCTCGAGAACACGCTCGCGCTGGGCGCCGAGGTCGTGCCCTACGATCGTGTGCACGAAAGCCGCGAGCGCATCGCGGCCGGGCTCGCCGAGGAACGCGGTGCTACGCTCGTGCCCTCGTTCGACGATCCGGACATCATCGCGGGCCAGGGCACGACGGGACTCGAGATTGCCGAGCAGGCGGACGAACTCGGGCTGACGCTCGACGCGGTGATCGTCTGCTGCAGCGGCGGCGGCCTGGCGGCCGGCATCGGGCTGGCGCTCGCGAAGCTTGCGCCGCAGGCGCGCCTCTACACGGCGGAGCCAGAAGCCTACGATGATCATCGGCGCTCGCTCGCCTCGGGGCGGCGCCAGCGCAACGAACCCGGCGGACCGGCCTCGATCTGCGACTCGCTGCTCGCGCCGATGCCCGGTGAACTGACGTTCGCGATCAACCAGCGCCGGCTGCAAGGCGCGCTTGCCGTCTCCGACGCCGAGGTTCGCCACGCCATCGGTTATGCGGCCCGGACGCTCAAGCTCGTGGTCGAGCCCGGCGGCGCGGTCGCGCTCGCGTGCGTGCTCGCAGGCAAGCTCGAAATGCGCAACAGCACCGTGGCCATCACGCTGTCGGGCGGCAACATCGACGACGCGTTGCTCGCCGACATCCTGCGCAATCCCTGAGCCCGCCGATGGTCTCGGGACTGCTGCTCTCAGTGCTCGCCATCGGCTACCTGCTGGTGCTCTTCGCCGTGGCGTTCTACGGCGAGCGCCGCTCCGTTTACCCGGGCCATGCGCGCCTGCGGCCCTGGATCTACAGCCTCGCGCTCGGCGTGTACTGCACGACGTGGACGTTCTTCGGCGCCGTTGGCACCGCGGTCCGCGACGGCTGGGCCTACGTTCCGATCTACCTCGGCCCGGCGCTCGTGTTCCTGTTCGCGGCACCGTTCCTCGAGCGGCTGGTGGCCGTCGTGCGCGCGCACAACATCACCTCGATCGCCGACCTGATCTCGTCCCGGTTCGGCAAGAGTCCGGCACTGGCCGCGCTCGTCGCGACGATCGCGCTGACCGCCGCGATCCCATACCTGGCCCTGCAGTACAAGGCCGTCGGCACCAGCATCGACGTGCTCACCGGCGCGAGCGGCGTGCATCCGGCCTGGTACGCGGACACGGCGCTCTGGGTCGCGCTGCTCATGGCATTGTTCGCGATCCTCTTCGGCACGCGGCGCCTCGATGCGACCGAGCATCACGAGGGCGTGATGCTCGCGATCGCGTTCGAATCGCTGGTCAAGCTGCTGGCGTTCCTGGCCGTAGGCATCTTTGCGATGCTGCATCTCGACGGCGCCCCGGCGCTGTCCGCCACGCGACTCGGCTCGGTGGCCGGCGTCTTTTCCGGGGATTTCGCGGTCACGACCGTGCTCGCCGCGGCGGCAATCTTCTGCCTGCCGCGCCAGTTCCTGGTCGCGGCCGTCGAATGCGCAGACACGCAGGACGTGCGGCGCGCCCGCGTAGTCTTCACCGCTTACATCGCCGTGTTCACGCTGGTGGTCGTGCCGGTCGTCCTGGCCGGGCTCGGCGCGGGGCTGGGCGCCGCGGGGCACAACCCGGACTCGTTCGTGCTGACGCTGCCTCTCGAGAAAGGCGCCGCCGGCATCGCGGTGCTGGCGTTTCTCGGCGGCCTGTCCGCCGCCACTGCGATGGTCATCGTCGCCAGCATCGCGCTCGCCACGATGATCACCAACGACCTCGTGATGCCGTTGCTCTGGCGCAGCCGATGGCTCCGGACCACGGAAGGCGGCGCGATCGGCGCGCTCGTGCTCTGGCTGCGGCGCACGGCCATCATGTTGCTTGCACTGCTGGCCTACGCGTATCACCGCAACACGGCCGCGCCCACCAGCCTCGCGTCGATCGGCCTGCTCGCTTTCGCGGCGGTGGCACAGTTCGCCCCGCCGATACTGGCGGGCCTGTACTGGCGCAGGGCGACGCGAGCGGCCGTCTTCTGGGGTCTCGTCACGGGCTTCGTGGTCTGGACGTACACACTGCTCCTGCCCAACTTCGCGGCCGGCGGCTTGATCGGGCCGGGCGTGCTCGATCGCGATGGCCCATGGGAGCCGTTGTGGCTGGGGGCCCAGCAATGGCTCGGGCTCGCGAACCTGAGCCCGGTCACGCGCGGCGCGCTGCTCGCGCTCGGCGCCAACGTCACGGTGCTCGTCGTGCTGTCGCTGCTCGCCCGCACGTCGCTGCGCGAACGCATGGCCGCCACGGCCTTCGTGCGGCCCGCGCTGCCAGGCAGCCGGCTCGGCGTTACGGGCGGCGCGCGCGTCGGCGACGTGCTCGCGATCGCGGAACGCATCGTGGGTGGCGAAGCCGCTGCGCAGGCGTTGCGCGACTACAGCACGCAGATGCTGCGCGCGCCGCCGAAGCAGTCGGAGCCTGCCGATCGCGGGCTCATGCAGCACATGGAGCGGGTGCTGGCAGGTGCGATCGGCGCGTCCTCGGCCCGGCTCATGTTCACGCACGCATTGCGGGGTCGCGGGCTGGCCGCGGAGGAAGTCGCCGAGATGCTCGACGAGACCTCGCAGGAACTGCGTTTCAGCCGGCAACTGCTGCAGGCGACGATGGAGAACGTGTCGCAGGGCATATCCGTTGCCGACAGCGAAGGCCGCATCGTCGCCTGGAACCGGCGCTATCTCGACCTGTTCGACTACCCGGCGGACATGGTGCGCGTCGGGCGGCCGGTCGCCGACCTGATCCGCTGGAACGCCGAACACGGCGAGTTCGGCGAGACCGACCCCGAGGTGCAGGTCCGCAAGCGCCTGGCGCACATGCAGGCCGGCACCGCATACGTAATACAGCGCACGCGCCGCAATGGCCGGGTGTTCGAGATACGCGGCCAGGCCATGCCCGACGGCGGCTACGTGACGACGTACACGGACATCACCGAGTTCAAGCGGACCGAGCGCGAACTGCTCGAGGCGAAGCAGACGCTCGAGCAGCGCGTCGCCGAGCGCACCCAGGCGCTCTCGCAGGCGCTCGTCGCCGAAGCCGCCGCCAAGCAGTCAGCCGAACTGGCCAATGCCACGAAGACCCGTTTCGTGGCGGCCGCGAGCCACGACCTCCTGCAACCACTCAATGCCGCGCGCCTGTTCGCGTCCGCGCTGCACGACAGCTCGCAGGACACGGCCGTGCGGGAGATTGCCGGCCGCATCGAGGGGTCGATGCGCGCGGCGGAAGAAGTTCTCGACGACATGCTCGACATCGCGCGCCTCGAAAGCGGTGCGATGCGCGCGAATCCTGCGAGCGTTCGACCTGGACGAGCTGCTCGGGGAACTGGCGCGACAGTTCAGCCCCGTTGCTGCGAAACGCGGCCTGCGGCTGCACGTGCGCCGGACGCGTGCCTGGGTGCACTGCGACCGCGTGCTCGTGCGCAGGTTGCTGCAGAACCTGATGTCGAACGCGCTGCGCTACACGCAACGGGGCGGCGTGCTGGTGGCGAGCCGGCCGCGCGGCGGGCAGGTCGAGGTGCAGGTCTGGGACACGGGCCCAGGCATCGCGGAGCAGCACCGCAAGGTCATCTTCAGCGAGTTTCGCGGCCTGGATCGCGCCTCGCCGTGGGGCGAAAAGGGCCTCGGCCTCGGCCTGTCGATCTGCGATCGCATTGCCCGGTTGCTCGACCTGCAGCTCGAGCTCAGGTCGCGCGTCGGACAGGGTTCGGTGTTCAGCGTGCGCCTGCAGGCCGCCGCGGCACGACTCGCCACGACGCCGGCCGTCACCGATGCCGGCCCTGCACCCGTCTCGCCCTCGAGCCTGGTCGGCGGAACGGTGCTCTGCGTGGACAACGAAGAGGAGATCCTGCTCGGCATGGTCGCGTTGCTCGAGCGCTGGGGCGTGCGCGTGATCACCGCGCGCACGGCCGAGGAAGCGCGCCGGCTCTTCGTGCAGCATGCTCCGGACGTCGTGCTCGCGGACTACCGCCTCGACGGCGAGGATTGCGACGGGCTCGAGCTGCTGCAGTCGTTGCGCGTCGGCGGCGTCGTGCAGGTCACGGCCGCGCTCGTGACCGCTGACCACGGCAGCGCCGTCGTCGAACGCGCACGCGCGCTCGGTTACACCGTGCTGCGAAAGCCCGTCAAACCCGCCGCATTGCGCGCACTGCTCGGGGCGCTTTTCGCGACGGCATCGCACGATCCGGCGGTCGCGGTGTCGGTCGCCGTCGCGGAGTGATCCGCCACGAGGTTCGAGCGCCGGTCCGCGCGCCTCAGTCCACTTCTTCCGGCGGAGCCTTGACGCTCGATCGGTCCACCGCGAGGCGGCCTGCCGCAAGCACTGCCTGCGTGCGCGTCGTCACGCCGAGCTTGCGCAGTATTGCGGTGACGTGCGCCTTGACGGTCGCTTCGGACACGTCCAGGTCGTAGGCGATCTGCTTGTTGAGCAGGCCCGCGCACAGCATGCCGAGCACGCGGAACTGCTGCGGCGTCAGGTCGGCGATGCGTCGCGCAATCGCGAACTCCTCGGTCGACGACGACGGCGTGCGTGGCGGCTGGTAGCCGGGCGGCGTGTAGATCTCGCCCGCAAGCACTGCTTCGGTCGCACGACCGATCTGCCCGGCTTCGGTCGATTTCGGGATGAACCCCTGCGCCCCGAAACGCAGCGCCGACGCAATAGTCTGCGGATCGTCGTCCGCCGAGACGATGACGACCGGGAGCTCCGGCCTGCTGCCGCGCACGTGCACGAGCGCGTTGAAGCCGTACGCACCAGGCATGTTGAGATCGAGCAACAGGAGGTCGGCGCCCGGGTTAGCCTCGACGGCCGCGAGCATCGTAGCCACGGAATCCGCCTCGACGAATCCGATGCCGCGCTCGAGCCGGGCCACGGCCGCCTTCAGCGCTTCGCGGAACAGCGGGTGATCGTCGGCGACGATGATCTGGCGTGACATGGCGTCCCGAGATTACACGCGGTTTGCGCAGGCAGCTATTGGCAGAAGGACCGCTTTCGACCAAAGGCGTATATCCCCAGCGGTGTCGCCGTTGCAGCATGTATCAAGGCTGGACCATCCAGGGGGACTCGACATGACGTCTGCACCGATTCAACACGCTGCATCGCGTTCGTTGCGACGGGCCACGGTCGCGCTCCTGGGGCTGGCATTGCTCGGCGGGTCGGGCCTGGCAACCGCACAGGGCAGCAAGGAACAGGCGCTCGAAGCGCGCGTTGCCGAACTGGAGAAGCTCGTGCAGCAGTTGCTCGCGGACAAGCAGGCGGCGGCGGCAGCTCCGGCGACTTCCGCATCCCCTACGGCGCCGGCCGCCGGCGCCACTGCCGTTGCGACGGCACCGGCAAAGCCGGACGCCAAGCCGGTCCAGCCGGGCTCGATTACGCCGAACGCCGCACCGGGCACGAGTTTCCTGTTCACCGGATACGCGAAGGTGGACGGGCTCTGGACCGACACGCCGGACGGCGAGATCGCCGAGAGCACCGCCGGTCGCGACTACTACGTGCCGGGCGCGACGCCGATCGCCGGGGCCGACGAAGGCACGGATTTCGACGCGCACGCGAAACAGTCCCGCCTGATCTTCGGCACGGACACGCTCCTCGACGGTGGCGACAAGGTCTCGACCCGCTTCGAGGTCGATTTCTTCGGCTCGGCACTCGGCGACCAGCGCGTCACGAACACCTACGGCGCCGTGGTGCGCCAGGCCTACGTGCAATGGCGCGAGTGGCTCGCCGGCCAGAGCTGGTCGAACTTCCAGGACGTCGCGGTCCTGCCGGACGCCGTGGATTTCATCGGCCCGACTGACGGCACGGTGTTCGTACGTCAACCGCAGGTGCGTTACACGAGTGGCGGGTTGTCGCTGTCGGCGGAAAACCCCGAAACAACGATCACGCCCTTCAGCGGCGGCACCCGCATCACGAGCGACGACAGCTCCCTGCCCGACCTGACCGCGCGCTATACCTGGAAAGGCAGCTGGGGGCATTTCTCGGTCGCGGGCCTCGCGCGCGAGCTGAAATACGAAACGACGACGGCGACGCCGATCGACGCGAGTACGTGGAGCGGCGCACTCAGCCTCTCGGGCAAGTTCATGCTCGGCAAGGACGACATCCGCTGGATGCTGCTCGGCGGCAACCTCGGGCGCTACGTCGGCCTCAATTTCGCGAACGACGCCGTGCTCGACGCGGGCGGCGACCTCGAGGCGATCGACGGCTATGCCGGATTCGTGTCGTATCGCCACGTCTGGAACGACAGGCTCCGCAGCAACCTGTACTACGCGATGCAGGACTACGACAACGACGTCGCGTTGACCGGCGGCACGGCCAACGATTCGAGCAACAGCTGGACCGTCAACCTGATCTACTCCCCGCTGCCGAAGCTGGACGTCGGTGCAGAGTTCCGCCACGCCGTGCGCGAACTCGCGAACGGCGACGACGGTTCGCTCGACCGTCTGCAGCTCACGACCAAGTACTCGTTCTGACGGTGCCCCGGCTCCCTTCCACGTCACGTGTGTGGATCGAAATCCGGGGCGCCAGTCGCGCCAGTCGTCGAACCGGCAGCTCAGCTGCTCACGAGCGACGTCCACTCCGCCCGCGTGACTTTCCAGTCGTCGTCCTCGAGCCGCAGTTCGAGTTCGACGGAATGCAGGTCCGCCGCCAGCTTGAAGGTCTCCTCGTTGTTGCCCTCCCATTCCTGGCCGAGCATGCCGACGGTCAGTCGCAGTTGCGCGAGATCGGTGTAGGGGAACTCGACGCTTTCGACGCGGGTCACGAGATGCACCGACGGGTGCGCGGCGAGGTATGCGCGGAGCGTCCGCACGAGTTCACGGTCGCCGCCGCCGTACGCGTCCGCGAAATCGGACGAGACGAGCGCCATGAGTGCACGGAGGTCACGCCGTTCGGCCGCGACTTCGCCGGCAGCCACGACGGCTCGCACCTGCTGTTCCGGCGTCGAGTCCGGCGCACAGGCGCTGCCGGCCGCGAGCGCAATGCCCAGCAGCGCGACACGACAGCGCTTGCGCAGGCGCGCGACCTGCAATCGCTGGGCGGGCGAATCTGGCCTCATGCGGCGCTACGCTAGCACATCCGCCTCGACAGTCACGGGGGCGGCGCGGGCGCGCGGAACGTCGTGCCTGCGAGGCCGCCGCCGTGGCGCGACTGAAGCAGTAATGCTCTGCCGGCAATGTCCGTGTCGCGAGCCAGTAGCGCCAGGTGGACCACGGCCAGATCGTGAAATTGCGCCCGTCCGCCTGCTGGTACCAGCTGCGGCAACCCGTGTTCCACACGGTTCCCTCGAGCGCACACTGCACACGCGCGTTGAAATCGTCCTGGGTCGCGCGGTCCACGTCGAGGAAATCGGCGCCGCGCTGGCGCAAGGCCTCCATGCAGCGCAGCACGTAGTGAACCTGCGCCTCGATCATGAAGATGATCGAATTGTGCCCGAGCGCCGTATTAGGCCCGACGAGCTGGTGCAGGTTCGGGAAGCCGCTCACGCTGATCCCGTAGTACGCCTCGGCACCGTCGCGCCAGTCCCGTGCAAGCTCGTGACCCGCGATCCCCGTGACCGGAAAGTGCTGCATGTAGATGCGCGGATCGACGATGAACCCGGTGCCCAGGATGATGCAGTCGGTCGGGTGCTCGACACCGTCCGCAGTGATGATCGAACGCTCGCGGACCTCCCGGATTCCCGCAGTGACGAGCGCCACGTTCGGACGCCTGAACATCGGGTACCACGTGTTGGAGATCAGGATGCGCTTGCAGCCAATCGTGTAATCGGGCGTCAACCTGTCGGCAATCGCGCGATCACGCACCTGCCGCCGGATATTGAGTCTTGCGAGACGCTGCAGGACTCGCGCCAGCATGGGATGGAATATCGGCCACACGCGCGATTCGTTGGTCCAGTACAGGCGCGCGCGGTGCAGCCGCCTGAGCCACGGATGCCGCGCGAAGCGTCGCCGTGCGCGTTCGCCGTAGCAGCGCGTGTCGCGAGGAATTACCCAGGCAGGAGTGCGCTGATAGACGTCGAGTTGCGCCACGCGAGGCGCGATTTCCGGGCAGTACTGGATCGCGCTGCCGCCGGTGCCGATCGATGCCACTCGCAGTCCGCGCAGGTCGTGGTCATGGTCCCAGCGCGCGGAATGAAACACCCTGCCGGTGAAGCGCTCGAGTCCCGGCAGGTCGGGCACCTGCGGCACGTGCAGGGGGCCGGTCGCGAGCACCACGTGCCGTGCGTCGATCACGGCTCCCGCCACCGTCGTCACGCGCCAGCGACCATTCCGTGCGTCGAAACGGGCGCCGTTCACCTTCTGGTTGAATCGTATGAACGGGCGCAGTCCGTAGCGGCGCGTCACTTCGAGGATGTAATCCTGGATTTCCCGCCAGCCGGCGTAGCGCTGGGTCCAGTCCGGCTTGCCTGCGAACGAGTACGAGTAGAGGTGCGATTGCACGTCGCACTCGGCGCCGGGATACGAGTTGTCCCGCCAGGTGCCGCCGACCTCCGCTCCTTTCTCGAGCACCACGAAGCGGCGTTCGCCACGTTCCAGCAACTTGATCGCCATGCAGAGGCCGCCGAAGCCCGCGCCCACGATCGCCACTTCGACCTCTTCGCACGACCGCGGCCGAGGCTCCCGGCCGACGACTTCTACTTCCAGCACCGACATGCCGCGCCCCCAGTATCACGTGCCGTCGCGCCTGCGGCGCGACCTGGGAAAATCGTGGGCGATCAGCGCGCCGGGCACAAGTGCGGCAATCCCCGTCAGCTCCCAACGGTTGCCCAGGCACGAGCAGGGGTGCGACGCCGCATATCGGCCCCGCGCCGCGGGGTCACCTGCGAGGAGGCGTGGGAAGTCGCCGCAGGCGGGACTCGTGTCGCGACACTGCAGTCGAACGGCCTGGCGATCCGCGGCGAGTCAGAGGCGGTGGCGAGACATGGTCAGCGATTGCCGCCCGTCGTGTCGTCGCCTTTGGCACGATCCTTGTCGCCCGCAACGTCACCGCCGTCAGCGCGATTGCGGTCGCGATTCGCTGCGTCGTCACGTCGGCGACGCGCGCCGCCCCCGCGTGACGCCTCGCCGCCCTTGCGGCCAGCTTCCGCCGCGCGCCGCGGATCGTTGGCGAAGTTGCCGCCGGACACCTCGCCACCCTTGCGCCCGGCTTCCGCGGCGCGGCGCGGGTCATTGGCGAAGTTGCCCCCGGACGCGGAACCGCCTTTGCTCGCGATCTCGCGTTGCTTCTGTTGATCCATCGACGCGAACCCACGGTTCGATGTGCTGCGGCCGCCGCTTGCGCCACGATTTCCTTCATTGGCCATCGTCGTTGCCTCCGTTCGTCAACCCAGTCGCCGTTGGCATCAACACCGAACCGCCGGTCCGATGCCGCTCCTGAGTTGCGACCCGGCCGAGACCGCGGAGTTCACCATCCCGGGATACTACTGCCGGGTGCTTTGTCCTTGAAAACAAAGATTTTTTGCGTGCTGAGCGCACTCCATGACATGGTCATTACGCTAGACGACGACGACGCAAGTATCTGTAGGAATACGCGTCGCCCGCTGCGCAGGAATGGTGCGGACGGCGACGGGCGACCGGGGACAGGGTCCTGGTCAGGGCTTCGCCTGCGGACCCGCCGTCGTGCTCAGTTCGGTCCTGGCAACACCGTAGACGTAGGCAAAGCGCTGGTTCCCGGGCGCGAGTTCGGTCGCGCGTTTCAGCTCGCGCAGCGCCTCGGCAGGCCGTTGCTGCCGCACGAGCGCGAGACCGAGTGCGTGGTGCAGGGATGCGTCACGCGGGGCCTGCAAGAGCCCGTCGCGCAGAGTCTGCTCGGCAGCCTGCTCGCGACCCAGCAGCCGCATCAGGTCGGCGAGGTTGGCCCAGGCCGGCGCGAAGCCGGGTTCGAGCCGCAGCGCAGCCCGGTACTCTGCTTCGGCCGCAGACGCATCGCCGCGCTCGGCGAGAAAGCCGCCGAGGTTCGTGCGGTGCTCCGGCCGGTCGGCATTGAAGCGCTGGGCGGCGATGAATTCCGCGGCCGCGACTGTAAACGCCGCCGATTCCCTGGCGTCGAATGAGCCGTCCACCACGGGTGCGAGCATGCGGGCCGCCTGCATGCGGACAGAGGCGACCGTGTCGCCCAGGAGCGGCACCAGCGACCGCCGTTGCTCGACGGGCATCGCCTCGAAGACCGAGATCGCGGCCATCCGCACGAGCGGGCTCGGGTCATCCAGGGCGGCCTCCGCAGCCAGCGCGGAACTCTCCGAGGGCAGTTGCGCGAGCCGGTCGAGTGCGGACGCGCGAGCGATGGCCGATTCGTCCTGGTTCGCAGCCACCTGCGCCAGCGCCATGCTGGCCGCCGGGTCGCCACGGTCCGCGCCGGCGAAAGCTTCGGCAAACCCCTCGAAGCCGGGCTTGGGCTCGGGATAGCGCTTGCGAATCTCGCTCGTGGCCCACGCGGGGGACCGGTCCGCGTGGCATGCGCCGCACGCGTTCGGCACGCCGAGCGACTCCGTCAGGTCCGGCCGGGGTATGCGGAAACTGTGGTCGTGCCGGGGATCCACGACCATGTAGGTCGTCGTCGGCATGTGGCACGACGCGCAGGCGGCGCCGGCCGTGCCCGTCTCGTGAAAATGGTGACCTGGCTGCTCGTATTTCGTCGCAAGGTGGCACTGCGCGCACACCGCGTTGCCGGACGCGCGCAACCTGCCGCCATGCGGTTCGTGGCAGTCGCCGCACGTGACGCCCTTGTCGTGCATGCGGCTCGACAGGAACGACCCCCAGTCGAAAACCTCTTCGCGTTGCTGGCCATCAGGGTGGTAGAGGTCCTGCGTCAGCAATGCAGGCAGGTAGTGGTCCATGAACGGCTCGCCGGGACGGTAGCCGTTGGAGAATTGGCCACGCCGGGAGTGACACTGCGCGCAGACGTCCAGCTCACGGGACGTGGCACGAGCGGTGCTGCGCGTCGAGTTGCCGGTGCCGGGATCGATCGACCACGTGACTCCGCGCCTTTCGTCGAGCGCTGCAGTCAGCCCGGTCGACGGCATCCCACGGCCACGATCAGCCGCGTCCCGCGCGAGCGCGACATGCGTGCTGCCGGGCCCGTGGCACGCCTCGCAACCGACGCTGATCTCGGACCAGGCCGTCGCGTAACTGTCCGACGTGGCGTCGTACTTCTTCTGCACGTTGGTCGAGTGGCAGTCCGCGCACATGTAGTTCCAGTTCTGCTGGCGGCGGGTCCAGTGCAACTCGTCGTCGTGGGCGATCCGTTCATTCGGATACAGGTGGAACCAGCGTTGCCCGCCCTGGGCCGCGGGCCGCGCGTCCCATGCGACGGACAATGCCTGCAGGCGACCGCCCGGCAGTTGCACGAGGTACTGCTGCAGCGGATAGACACCAAACGTGTGCAGGACCTCGAAATCCGCCAGCTTGCCGTCCGGCCCGTCCGTACGGACCATGAACTTGCCGCCGCTCAGGGAAAAGCGCGTCTCGATCCCGTACTGGCGCAGCCGCGCGCCGGAGAAATCACCCAGTACCGTCGCCTCGCTGGCCACCTGCATGGCGACGGCGTGCTGCGACGATTGCCACGCCTCGTGCTCCGCAGCATGACAACCGGCACAGGCGGGCGATCCGACGTACGACGGCGGCGATGCTGCGACCGGTGTGTCGATGGGCACGGGCACTTCGGCGGGAACGGGCACCGCCGCGTGCCATTGCCGCCAGAGGATGAAGGCCAGCAATCCCGCAACGAGGATCGCCAATGCGATGAGGGTGGCGCGAAGCCCGACGGGACGCTGCAAGTGCCTGGAACCGGGGTTGAGGCGGGTCGCCAGTATGATGGCTTTACGACGTGCGCGCATTCACCGGCTGGCGGGCGGCGTCGGGCCCGCAACGGCAGCAGCATCGCGGGCTGGCGGCTCCGACGCCTTGCGGTCCCGCTCCCGGAACTTCTCGAGAATCGACCGCGGCCTGCCCTGCGACCTCTTACTGCCGGAGCCGCGCGTATTCCGCCACACGAGCCATGACCGCGGCGCTGCTTTTTGCCACGGAACCGCAATCGAAAGGCGGCTGCGGATCGTATTCGATCATCAGTTGCGCCGCTTCCGCGGCGGTGCGGTCGACGAGCAGTTCAACCAGTCGCAGCGCCATGTCGATCCCGCTCGAGACGCCCGCGGCCGTGATGATCCTTCGATCAAGGTGCTCGACGACGCGTTGCGGCGTCGCGCGGGCCCCGTGCGCCTCCAATTCCGGGTAGCACGCCCAGTGGGTCGTCGCCGTCAGGCCGTCGAGCAGGCCCGCGGCCGCGAGCACCAGCGAACCCGTGCAAACGGACGTCGTCATCCGCGTGGTTGCATGCGCCGCCCGTACCCATTGCAGGACCGCATCGTCCCGCATCAACGGACGGGTGCCCACCCCGCCGGGAAACACGATCACGTCCGGCCGCGGCATCTCGTCGAAGGACGCATCGGCGACGATGCCGAGCATGCCGTTCTCGCTGCGCACCTCGCCGCGCCGGTGACCGACGAATGTGACATTGAAGTCCGGGACGCGCTGCAGCACCTCGTACGGGCCGATGCCGTCGAGTGCGGTGAACTTCGGGAAGAGCGGGATGGCGACTTGCAGCATGGCTCACCTTCGGTTGACGTCGCCTGGCACTGGCGAGCGCGGAAACAGGGACGGCGGCGCAATGCCGGATGCGCGCCGTCGTGACCGGAACACTGGAGTGACCTTCAGCCAGGTGCGTCCACTGGCCTCACGAGCACGCGCTTGATGCGTGGTCCGTGCATCTCGACAACCTCCACTTCGAAACCCGGAAACCTGACCCGCTCGCCTTGTCCCGGCAATCGGCCGAGTCGCTCCAGCACGAGGCCGCCGACGCTGTTGGCATCGACTTCCGGCACCGGCCGGCCGATCGCCTCCTCGAGACTGAGCAGCGACAGGCTGGCCGGGCCCGAGAGCGAGCCATCGCCCGCACGCTGCCAGGCCGGCGCCTTCTTCTCGAACTCGTCCTCGACCGGGCCCAGCAGTGCCTCCACGACGTGCTCGAAAGTCACGAAGCCGATCTCGGTGCCAAGCGCATCCGTGATGATGGCGAAATGCGGGTCGCCGGTCCGGAAGGCCTTGAGGACC
This sequence comes from uncultured Gammaproteobacteria bacterium, assembly GCA_963786705.1. Taxonomy (GTDB): domain Bacteria; phylum Pseudomonadota; class Gammaproteobacteria; order Steroidobacterales; family Steroidobacteraceae; genus RPQJ01. The sequence continues at coordinate 569,181 of CAWBAG010000023.1, read as the reverse complement.
TGCAGCAACGGGGCATCGTCGTTGAAATAAGGGAGCCTGCGCAGATACGGCTGCAGGCTGCGGATCTCGCGCAGGCGCTCGTCCGCGGTGATGAGGTCCTTTATGTGCAGCAGGCCGGTGAAGCGGCCGGTTGCCTGGTCCCGCACGGGATAGCGCGTGAACCGCGTGGCGCGAACTTCCGCCAGCACCTGCTCGATCGGGCTGCCCGTCGTGATCCATTCGAGCTCGGACAACGGGCGCATCAGGTCGCCCACGGTGAGTTCGCCGAGGTCCAGGCCGTGCGCGAGGATTCGCGCCTCGTCGACACCGAGTTCGCCGTGCCGGTGACTGGCCCGCAGCACGCTGCGCAGTTCGTCGAGGGAATGCACGGTGTCTCCCTCGGACGCCATCTCGACGCCGAGGCGCCTCACGATCACGTTCGACGCGCCATTCAGGATCGCGATGAACGGGTACATGAGCCAGTAGAACAGGTACAGCGGCAGAGCCGTGTTGAGGGCAACGGTCTCTGCACGACGGATCGCGATCGACTTGGGGGCGAGTTCGCCGAGCACGATGTGCAGGAAGGAGATGAACGCGAACGCCACTGCGAACGAAATGCTCTGCACGGCTTGCGAATCGGTCACGCCGAAGTACGCGAGCAACGGTTCGAGCAGCCGGGCAAATGCCGGTTCGCCGATCCACCCCAGTCCGAGCGATGCCAGCGTGATGCCGAGCTGGCAGGCCGAAAGATAGGCGTCGAGATTCGTGCGGACGGTCCGCAGCACCCTGCCGCGAAGGCCGTGCACTCGACCGAGTTCGTCCGCCTGGGTCCGGCGCAACTTGACGATCGCGAACTCCGCCGCGACGAAAAGGCCGTTCAGCAGGACGAGCGCGAAGCCTAGCAGCACCAGCAGGAAGTTTTCGGGCCACATGTGTAGCGCCATTCTATGCGAGCACGGCATTTCCCGCGGCCGCGATGGCGGACGGACCTGTGGCCGTCGATGTCGAGGCCCAGCTCGGCACGAACGAGGCGGGGCGACGCCCGGCGCGACTGCCGGGCTCGAGCGTCGCGACGACGTGATCTACCGGTTTCGCGGCACGATCGGCGCCAGGTTCGACGACGATCCATACGGTCATCACCACGCGCCGGAGTCGAGGGGAGTCGGGATGATGCCAGTGGGCAGACTGGTCCCGGACACCAGGTGGATCCGTCCGACACTCCAGTGCCGGGCACGGTGAGCGTCGTGCCCGCGTGCTCGCCGAGGATAGGTGGGAGCGGTCTCGGGTGGTCGCGACTCAGTCGCGCCCCGGACGGGCACCGCTGGCGCGAGCGCCGAACATGGCCAGCGCCAGCATCGCTGCAGGCGCCGGCCACACGAGGCACGGCCTCATCGAATGGTGCGAATCACTCGGGCTTGACGAAGAGCGCGTCGTCGACGCGCTTCACGCCCGAGACGCCCTTGGCGACATTCATCGCGCGGTCGCGCATGCCGGTGGAGGTGACGAAACCGCCGAGCTGCACGATACCGCCCCGCGCCTCGACGTTGATCTGTCCGGACTTCACGTCTTTGGCATCGACGAGCGCAGCCTTCACCTTGCTCACGAGCATGGTGTCGTCGAGCTTGGTCCCCATCGACGTCGACGCGTGGATCGCGAGCTGGTTACGGACATCCTTGACTCCGGACACGCCCTTGGCGACGCCCCCGGCCTTGTCTTTCTGCGCCTGCGTCGTGACGAAGCCGCTCAGCAGCACGACGCCCTTGTAGACCTCGACGTTGACATCATTGGACGGCACGCCTTTCTCGGCGAGCAACTTGGAGTTCACTGACGTCGCAATCGCCGAGTCGTCGACGGCGTCGCCCGCAGACTTTTCGGCCAGTGCGGGTGTGGCGAGCGCGAGCGCAAGCGCCGCGACGGAACCCAGGATTCTGAATTTCATCAACTTTGTCTCCTCGACGTTGGTTAGATGCTGGTTGGAGGTCACTACAGGACTTGTATTCTGGCACGGTGACTGGGCTGTCGCGCGACGCGATTACCGGCAATCGCCCTTGCCGACGTTGATGATCGAAACATGGAGCCACGGCTGAGCATTTTACCTTCGGCCGAGGCGGCCGGCTGTCCCGACAGTTGCCAACCTACGGGATACCGGCCGGAATGCGCTTCGACGACCTGCCGGACGACAGGGTTTGCCCGTCCAGCAGGTTGCCGAAGCCGCAGTACGTCGCGCTGTAGCCGGAGCCGGCTCGACCGCGGCCGAGTCGTTTGATGGGTGGTTCGTGGCCGTCCACACGGCTAGACTTGATATCGTCGTATCCCAACGCCTGCCATAGCCTCCCGGGGGACATATTCATGACGACGACCACGCGCAAGTTGATTGCAGCTGCCGCCCTCCTCGCAATCGCGTTCGCGCCCGCCACCGTTGCCGTCGCCGCGGACCAGGAGACGGCGCCCGCCGCGGCGGCCGCGCCGCAAGCCACCGGCACCCCGCACTATTCCAACAAGTGGCGGATCGAGGTCAGCGAAGGCGCCAATTCCGACGGCGTGATCGTCTTCAACGTGACGCCGAAGGGCGGGACGACGCAGGAAGTGTCGGTGACCGTCAAGGACGGCACCAGCGAGAATCACGTCGCGCGCGTCATCAGGGACGCGTTCGACAAGCAACTGGATTCCAAGAAGTTCAGCGCCGAGATCGACGACGGCGAGGACGTGCTCGTCCAACGACACCATTCCGAGCCGGACTTTGCATTGCAGCTCGTGAGTTCGACGGTCAAGAGCATGCGGCTGCACGTCGAGAAGGAGTGATCGCGACGCCGTGGCCTGTCAGGCCGTCACGGCCGATGCCGCCGGCGGGACATGCAGCATTGCGTGTTCCGCCATCGCGGTGATCGTCAGCGATGGATTGACGCCGGGGTTGGCCGGCACGGTCGAGCCGTCGCAGACCAGGAAGTTCTCGTAACCGAACAGCCGGCTCGTAGCATCGACGACGCCCCGGCTAGCGTCGCTGCCGATGACCGCCCCGCCCAGGATGTGCGCCGTCGTCGGTATGTTGGCCCAGGCCTCGAGCAGCATGCTCTGCGCGTAGCCGCCAGTGTGTGCCGCGAGCCACTCGGCGGCGCGATTGCCGGACTCGATGTAGGTCGGATTCGGTTTCTCCGGGTCCTGTTCCGTCGTCAGCGACACGCCGCCGAATCGCCCGCGCTTCGCGCGGAACGAGATCGCGTTGTCGAGGCTCTGCATGACCAGGAAGATCACGGTGCGACGTGACCAACCAACCGGCCAGAGTGTTTTCAGGAACGTGACGGGGTGGCGCAGCACGTTGCCGATCCATAGCAACGGCCGTGTCAGCCGGGTACCGTCGCCGGTCAGCAGCGTATAGAGCAGTGCCATGAAATCGCCGTGCCGGCCATACGTGACGAATTCGATGTGCGTGTCGGGCCGCGGATAGATGCTGGCGCTGATCGCGACGTCGTTCCATGGACGAGCCATGCCGTCGGGCAGGGTGACTGCGAGGATGGACTCGCTGTTGGTGCGCACCAGTTGCCCGAGTCGATCACTGATGCGCGGCAGCGAACCCTCGAGCTTGCATTTCGCGAGGAGCCGGTTGGTCCCGAGCGCGCCCGCGGCGACCACGACGCCGCGCGCAGTAAACGACTGGCGCTGCTTGCGGAACCATGCCCCCGGCCGCTGCGTCGTGACCCGGTAGCCCTCGCTGCCGTCCGCGGCGCCGAGCGGACGTATTTCGACAACCTCCCGATCCGGGAGAATCCGCGCTCCCCGCTTTTCCGCGAACCAGAGGTAGTTCTTGAGCAGTGTGTTCTTGGCACCCTCCCGGCACCCCACCATGCAGGCGCCGCAGAAAGTGCATCCGGTGCGATCCGGGCCTTCCCCGCCAAAATACGGATCCGGCACCGTCACGCCGGGGTCGCCGAAGTAGACGCCGACCGGTGTTCGCTTGAACGTGTCGTCGACGCCGAGGTGGCGCCCGACCTCACGCAGCAGCGACTGCCCGTCGCTCTCACGCGTCACCATCTGCACGCCCAGCATTTTCTCGGCCGTTCCGTAATGCGGCGCGAGTGCAGCGGCCCAGTCCCTGAGATCCGACCACTGCGGATTGGTGAAGAATGCCGGACTCGCGCGGTACAGCGTGTTCGCGTAGACGACGCTACCGCCACCGACGGCGGAACCGCTGGCGATGAACACGTCCTTGAACGGAGTGAGCCGGAAGATGCCGCGCAGTCCGACCGATGGCGCCCACAGGAACCGCTTCAGGTTCCAGGTGGTGGCGGCATAGTCTTCGTCGCGATAGCGTGAACCGGCCTCGAGGACCGCGACCCGATAGCCTTTTTCGGCCAGGCGCAGCGCCGAGACGCTGCCGCCGAACCCCGAGCCGACGATCAGCCAGTCGAAATCGAACGCTGCGTCCATCGCGCACTTCCTCGGTCTGCCGGATTGGCAACTGCTCCAGACCAACGCGCGGCCAGGAGCACGGGCGATACGGATCGATTCATGACCCCGATGTCGCCGCAGGAGCAGCCTGCTTCGTACCCGGCAGTATTTCGAATCCCACCTCGAACTTGTCCAGCATCCCCGGCAACTGGCTGAACGCCTTGAGGTCGCCGGTCACCCGCGCCTTGCCGTTCTCGACCTGGTCCCGGAACGTCGCCGCACCCATCATGACGGTGTCGAGGTCCGTTCGATTGATCGTCATCGTCAGGTCCGGATCCCGGGCCTGCTGTCCCTTGATGTTCGTGAGCGCGCCGTTGCTCAGTTCAAGCACGAATTGCTCGCCGTTGTCCGGCGTCACGAGATTCATGACGAAGCCCACCCCGTCGGCCTTGCGGCTGTCGAGGCGCACGGCCATGTAGTCGAGCAACAGTTCCGTGGGCATGCCCCTCACGACGTCGGCGCCCGTGCCCTTCGGCGACACACCGGTCGGGATGCCCGAGCGCAGTTCGTACGCCCCCGCCAGGAAGCTGTTGCGCACGCTCGCGCTTTCCTGCTGGTAGCCGATCTGTTCGAACACGTCGGCGAGCAGGTCTTTCGCGGCCTGGTTGCCCGGCTCCGCATACACCAGTTTGTTCAGGATCTCCTGTGCATGCAGGTACTTGCCCTCGTCGTACAGCTGGCGGCCTTTCGCCATGATCTTGTCGGACCCGCCCATCATCTCGACGTAGAGCGGCGCGGAATCGCGCGGGGACAGCGGGATCAGCGTCGCGGGGTTCGCATCCCAGTACCCGAGATAGCGATTGATGACGGCCCGGCTGTTGTGCGCCTCGGAGCCGTGATAACTGTGCGCCGACCACTGCTTTTTCAGGCTGTCAGGGAGCTTGTAGACGTTGTGGATCTCGTTGATCGTCACGCCCTGGTTCGCCAGGTGCAGCACCTGGTTGTTGAGCTGCGCGTAGGTGTCGCGCTGCGCACGCAGGACTTCCTGGATACGGGCGTTGCCCCAGCGCGGCCAGCTGTGCGACGCGAACATCACCTCGGCTTCCTGGCCGAAGCGGTACAGCGAGTTATTGATCTGCTTCGACCATTCGAGCGCATCACGCACCAGCGCCCCGCGCAGCGTGTAAATGTTGTGAATGGTGCCGGTGACGTTTTCGGCCGCCCAGAATGCCTTGAACTGGGGGAAGTACGTGTTCATCTCCGCCGGCGCCTCGGTGCCCGGCGTGTTCTGGAACACCATCGTCACGCCGTCGATGGTCACCTCTTCGAAGTCCTTCTCGATGAGGCGCGTGGGCGCGATGAGTCCAAGGTTGCCCGAGGCAGTGTTCTTGCCGATCGACTGGTCGACGTGGCCGAACGGACTGCGCGGCAGCAGGACGCCGTACTGGTAGAACATGCGTCGCGTCATCGCGTTGCCCGCGTAGACGTTCTCCGCCACCGCGGCCTTCATGAATCCGGCCGGCGCGATCACCGGCACCTTGCCGCTCCTGACGTCCGCTTCGTCGACGACTCCCCGGGCACCACCGAAATGATCGCCGTGCGAGTGCGAATAGACCACGGCCACCACCGGGCGCGCACCTAGCTTCTCGTTGACGAACGCGAGCGCTGCCGCGGCAGTTTCCTTCGCGGTCAGCGTGTCGAACACGATCCAGCCGGTGTCGCCCTTGATGAAACTGATGTTGGCGAGGTCGTAGCCCCGGACCTGGTAGATCCGGCCCGGCACGACCTCGTACAGTCCATACGCCATGTTGAGGACGGCCTGTCGCTGCAGCGACGGATTGACGCTGTCGAAGTCCTTGCCCTGCAGCAGGAACTCGTAGCTCGCCATGTCCCACGCCACGTTGCCGGCCTCGGCCATGATCTGCTGGTAAGGCGGCGCGGCGATGAAGCCACGCTTTGCCTCGTCGAAGTCCCGCTTGTCCTCGAACGGCAGGGACGCCCGCAGGCCGTTCTGCAACTCGATCGTGTAACTGGAAGGCGCCTTTCCCTTCGGATGGAAGTGCTTGCCCTGCATTGCACCCGGGTCCGACAGCACGGCCCCGGCGCCGGCCGCGATCGCGGCCCCGGCGAACACCATGCAACCGGCGGCGACTGCAGCCGCGATCGACACCCGACTCGAACCGCCGTGCTGCGACATAGACGACTCCATGGGCTGAAAGCTTCCCGGGCGCGCAGTCTCACCCAACCGGTCGTTCAATTCCAATGCCGCGTGCGGCCGGCGACGATGCAACGGCTTCATGGGCGCCGGAGTTCGACGAAGCCGTGAAGCCCCGTGCGTGCGCATGGGAACGTCCGGGCGACGTGGTAGATTCGTGAATCTCCCCCGTTCGACGAACATCCGAGGTGCCCATGCCGATCTCCATGTACCAGGCCGCCGTGCCGCCGTTCGCCCGCGTGCTCAACAGCCTTGCAACCATCCTGGAGAAAGCGGCCGCGCATTGCGCCGCCAGGCAGATCGATCCGGCGGTGCTCATGAACGCGCGGCTCTTCCCCGACATGTTTCCACTGGTGCGCCAGGTGCAGATCGCGTCCGACGGCGCCAAGGGCGGTGCTGCGCGACTCGCGAACATCGCACCGCCCGTGTTCGAGGACGACGAGACGACGTTTCCGGAATTGATCGCACGGCTGCGCAAGACAATCGCGTTCCTCGAATCGCTGCGCGAGGAGCAGTTCGTGAATTCGGAAGACCGCACCGTGACCTGGCAGACGCGGGCAGCCTCACGTTCGATGCAGGGCCTGCCGTATCTGCTGACGCACGTCACGCCGAACGTCTACTTTCACGTGACGACGGCCTACAACATCCTGCGCCACAACGGCATCGAGATCGGCAAGCAGGATTTCCTCGGCGTGTCCTGAGGCGACCGGAGCAGGCGCCGGTCCGCGCGCAGGCGACGCCCCCGGCCCGGGCGCCGGAGGCGTCGTCGATGCTCCTACCAGCGTACGAGCGGGAACTCCGCGGCGACGAATCCACTCACGCCGCGGCTGTCGATCACCAGTCCAGCGGGCGCCGCGACCATCATGTACTGCGGACCATACGGCTGATACCAGTGCCCGTCGTGGTGATAGTAACGAGCACCGTGGTAGTGGACGGTGCGGTGTCCCCGCGGCAGCCGGTCGACCACCACCACGCGCCTCGTATCGTAATGCCGGCCGTGGTCGCAGTGACGATCACGATGCTGATCAGCGTGCCGCCCGTGATGATAGTCATCGTCGTCGTGATGCCGGTAATCCCTGGTCATCGTGTAGGGCGGCGAGCCGGCCAGGGCCGGCGCGGCCTGCAGGAACAGCGCGGCGCATCCGAGCGTACCGAGCAAGCCGATCGTGCGTCGTTTCATGGTGGGGCGATCCTCTTTGGTGGTGCTCACGAGGCATGGAACGCAGCCGCCGGCCGGCGGTTGACCGGCACCGATCCGACGGGCTTGCCCGTGAGCGTGCCCGGCACCTGGAACGCGACGCGCGTCACGCTTCGGGCAAACCGATTTATACTCAGCACGGCGCACGCGACCCGTGGCGGTACCGGGCTTCGGTCACCGCAGGTTGGCTCCACTGGACGGAGGGTACGAACATGCGTTGCCTCGGTTCCCGCATCGTGCCAGGACGCAGCGGCACGAGCTTCGTGCTGGCGGGCGCGCTGCTGCTCGTCATCGCTGGGTGCGTCTCGTCACCGACCGATCAGCGGCCTGTCGCGCAACCACCAGCTGCTCCCGAGCCGTTGTTGCTCAATACCGGGCCGCTCGACATCCCGGCCGACTGTCGGCCGGCACGCGGCGCGGTGTATCGCACGAGCTACCTGGTGCAACCGGATGGCCGCGTCGCAGGCGCTGCGTCCGAGTCCGGCGAAGGCTGCGTGCAGGACGCACTGCGGCGGTGGGTATATACCTTCGAGTACCGGCCTGCCGGCTCATCAACACCGACAGTCCTGGACTGGATGGCGGTGACGGCGTCGCGCGGCGGTTGACGGTCGCCCCAGGGTCGATGCAGCACACGGGAGGTTCGCAGTCGTCGTCATGGCAAGCACGCTCTGGATTGGCACACGCAAGGGCCTCTTCGCGCTGCGCGGCGATTCGGGACGCCGCAGCTGGACGCTTGCAGGCCCGCAGTTCCTCGGCCACATCATTCACCACGTGATCCAGGACCCGCGCGAACCGAAAGTCGTGCTGATGGCTGCAAAGACCGGCCACCTCGGTCCGACCGTGTTCCGCTCGACCGACCGCGGCCGCACGTGGAAGGAAGCCTCGCAGCCGCCGGCATTCCGCAAGGCGCTCGAGGCGGAGCCGCCGAAAGCGGTCGACATGGTGTTCTGGCTCACGCCCGGGCACTCGAGCGAGCATGGCACCTGGTATGCCGGCACTTCACCGGCAGGACTCTTCCGCAGTGAGGACGCCGGAGCCACGTGGCAACCCGTCATCGGCTTCAACGATCACCCGATGCTCCCCGTGTGGTCCACCGGACAGGGGACTCCGGTCGGACCACTGCTGCACTCGATCCGCGTCGATCCGAGGGATGCGCGGCATCTCTATCTCGGCATCTCGAGCGGCGGTGTCTTCGAGTCCAGGGACGCGGGCGCCGGCTGGGCACCCCTGAATGCGGGATGCGCCGCGGACTTCCTCCCGGATCCAGACCCGCAGTACGGCCACGATCCGCACTGCGTGGAGATGCATCCAGCAAACCCGGATCGGCTGTACCAGCAGAATCACTGTGGCATCTATCGGCTCGACCGGCCGGGCCAGCGATGGATCCGCATCGGCAATGCGATGCCGAAGAAGATCGGCGACATCGGGTTTCCGATCGTGCTGCACCCGATCGATCCGGACAAGGCATGGGTGTTCCCGATGGACGGCACGACCGTGTGGCCGCGCACGTCCGTAGGCGGCAAGCCTGCCGTGTACGGCACCACCAACGCGGGAAGCTCCTGGCGACGACTCGATCGCGGACTGCCGCCCAGGCAGGGCTGGTTCACGGTGCTGCGGCAGGCGATGTGCGCGGACGACCGGGACGACCGGCTCGGCCTGTATTTCGGCACGACGGCGGGCGAAGTCTGGGCCAGCGCCAACGAAGGCAAATCCTGGCGCTGCATCGCACGCCATCTGCCGGAGATCTTCTCCGTGACGCACGCCGGCTGAACTGCGCACGGTGCGCGCCAGGATGCGGACGTCGCGCCAGTACGATTGACGAGCTACGCATGAGCCATCACGTCAACGTCGTCATCCAAACGCGGGTTGCGAGTCCGCTGCGTTCGTACACCGACGGGCGCGCCGTGGTCGAGGCCCGGGGCGGCACGGTGCGGGAAGTGCTCGCCGACCTCGACCGGCGCCATCCTGGCATGCGCTTCCGCATGATCGACGAGCAGGACCGGATCCGGCCGCACATGCGACTGTTCGTCAACACCACGGCCGTCCACGAACTCGACCACGGCCTGGCGGCGGGCGACACGCTGCACCTGATCTGTGCGCTGAGCGGAGGCTGAGTCGTGACGCTCACAGCCGTCGAGCGCGAACGCTACCAGCGGCACCTGACGCTCGAGGAGGTGGGTGTCGCCGGACAGCAGAAGCTCAAGGCGTCGCGCGTGCTCGTCGTCGGCGCGGGCGGTCTCGGCTCCCCCGCCGCGCTCTATCTTGCCGCGTCCGGCGTCGGCACGATCGGCATCGTCGATTGCGATCGCGTCGACGCCTCGAACCTGCAGCGCCAGGTGCTGTTCGACACCGCGAGCATCGCGCGCCCCAAGGCAGAAGCGGCGCGCGAACGCCTGCTCGCACTCAATCCCGGCATCGAGGTCATTGCGCACGCGCTGGAACTCCGCGCCGGAAACGTGCTCGACGTGCTGCGGAATTACGACATTGTGCTCGACGGCACCGACCGGATTCCGACCCGGTACCTGGTGAACGACGCGTGCGTGATCCAGCGCAAGCCGCTGGTTTCCGCCGCGATCCATCGTTTCGAGGGCCAGGTCATGACGTACTGCCCGGGACTCGGGCCCTGCTATCGCTGCCTGTACGCGGAGGTGCCGGATGGACTGGTGCCGAACTGCGCCGACGCCGGGGTGCTCGGCGTGTTGCCGGGCGTCGTCGGGGCGATCCAGGCCACCGAGGCGATCAAGCTGATCGTCGGCGCGGGCGCGCCACTGTCGGGACGCCTGCTCGTCTACGACGCGCTCGAGATGACGTTTCGTGAATTCGCTTTCGAGCGCCGCAGCGACTGCGCGGTCTGCGGCGATCACCCGACGATCAAGGTGCCGCAGGATCCGCCGTCCGAGGCCTGCGACGCGGCGACGATGGCCCAGCGCATTCGCCGCACGTCGCCCGCCGAACTGCACGCCTTGCTGCGTGGCGCAGGCCGGCTCGGCGACGCAGCGAAGGTGCTGCTCGTGGACGTGCGCGAACCGCGCGAGTTCGCGGCCGGGCATTTCGCCGGCGCCGTGAACATCCCGGTGTCCGAACTGAAGGAACGGTTGCGCGAGATCCCCGCGGATGCGACACCGATGTTCATCTGCCGCAGCGGTGCACGCAGCCTCACCGCCTGCGGCATCGCGGTGCGCGCCGGCGTGCCGGAAGCCTGCAACCTGGAGGGGGGCCTGCTGGCGTGGGCGGCCGAGATCGACCCGTCGCTGGTCGTGGCCGCCGCCCGGTGACCGCTGATTCGTCGCGACGGCAGCGCTGGAGTATCGTTGCACCCCAGGACCAGCACTTGATCGGCGCACGGAGCGGAAGCATGTCCACGGCGAGTCATTACGTCTGCGACCTCGATAAGATGGACTGGCAGGTCGCGCAGGAGTTCGAGGCGAATTTCCGCTGGGAGTACGCGGACGGCCGCGACGAGCTGCTCAAGCTCTATCGCAAGGGCAAGCGCCAGCAGTGGGACTCGGATACGCGCATCGACTGGTCGCAGGACCTCGACCCCGAGAATCCCTCGGGCATGCCCGACGAGATGATTTCGATCTTCGGCTCGCCGGTCTGGCACCGGCTCGATGCGAAGGAGCGCACGCGGCTGCGCCACCACGTGCAGGCCTGGCAGTTGTCCCAGTTCCTGCATGGCGAACAGGGCGCGCTGGTCTGCACGGCGAAGATCGTGCAGCAGGTGCCGACGCTGGACGCGAAGTTCTACGCTGCCACGCAGGTCATGGACGAGGCGCGCCACGTCGAGGCGTTCTCGCGCCTGCTGCACGACAAGTACGAACTCGTGTACCCGATCAATCCCTACCTCAAGAGCCTGATCGACGACACGCTGCGCGACTCGCGCTGGGACATGACGTATCTCGGCATGCAGGTGCTCATCGAAGGCGTCGCGCTCGCCGCGTTCGGGCTCATCCGCGACTACGCGCGCAACCCGCTCGCGAAGTCCGTCACGGCGTACATCATGCAGGATGAATCCCGGCACGTTGCATTCGGGCGCCTGGCGCTGCGGGACTACTACCCGCAACTCTCGGCCAAGGAGCGCGATGAACGCGAGGAGTTCGTCGTGGAAGGCTGTTACCTGCTGCGCGACAGGTTCCTGGCCGACGAAGTGTGGGAATGCATGGGCCTGCCGGTGGCCGAGTGCAAGGATTGGGTGGACCATTCCGAGGTCATGCGCGTGTACCGCACTAGCCTCTTCACGCGCATCGTGCCGACCATCCGCGACATCGGGCTCTGGGGCCCGCGCGTGCGCAAGGCCTACGCCGACATGGGCATCCTCGGCTACGCGAGCGGCGACGTGCAGGAAATGGGACTGCGGGACGAAGAGGTCGCGCGCGGCCTCGATGCCCGGCTTGCCGAGATCGCAAGCACAGCGCAGGCAGCCACGAACGCCTGAGTCGAGTCCAGGCGTTCGCGATTGCTGCCCGAATCACGCCCGTCGCTGCGCGCCGGCGTCGATCAGCAGGCTAGTCCCGCTTGACGCCCTCGTTCTTCAGGGCCTCGAGCCCTGCCAGGTCGAGGCTGCCGACGGCTGACTTGAGTTCCGCGATGCTCGAAGCCCCGCCGCTCACCTTGACCGAGAACCGCTCGCCGAGGACCGTGGCGTACTCGCCGGTCTTCTGCGAGTTGTCCCACTGTTCGTGGACGTACCGTCCGTCCTGCTTATAGGTCTTCTCGTAGCCGGTGTCGGATTCCTGCTCGTTCTGGACGGCCGCCCAGCCCGCGAACGCCATCACGCCCTTCATGCCTCCCATGTCGACGATCTCGAGCCGCAACGATCGGCCCGAGCCGTCCGAGTACGTTCCGCGCGCCTCCGAGACCTGCACTCCCATGCCGCTGTTGCGTTCGGCCGAGAACTCGGTACGTTTCAGGCCGGCCAGGGACTCCGGCAGGAACGGCTTGAGGCGGTCGGGTGGCAACGATTCAACCTTCTGGCCGCCGCCGAGTACGGACGACATCATGTCCGCTGCGGCATCGGCCTGGGCATCGGCGTTGCCGGACTTCTGCGCAGCCTCCATCCGCTTGCCCGCCTCCTCCGCCTGCTTCGCGATGGCCTCCAGTTTGCCCATGGGGCTGTTCGGGTCGAAGCCGCCCGAATCGTCCGAGTCGCTCATGCCGGGCACACCCGCGCCGCGCATGGCGCCGCCGACGCCGACGATGCCGGCCACGGTGAAACCGATCAGCCAGCTCAGGATGATCGCGATGACTATCGTCACCGCGGTGTATCCCGCGGCCTTTTCCGTCGGGCACTTCATCGTCTGCGGGAGCCCGAGGTACAGCAGGTAGATGCTGTAGATGCCGCCGGCCAGCATGATCAGGATGGCGACCCACGGCACCACCTGGCCGAAGCCCGCAATCCAGCTGGCGGTCGACGCATAGACCACGGCCTTGAAGGCCTGCACGCTGTCCTTCTGCCCGCCGAACGTCGGGGCCAGCGCATTGACGATCAGCGACAGGATGTACACCGAGGCCAGCGCAAGCACGAAGCTCACGACCATCCCGGTGAGTCCCGCGCCGATGCCCGCGCGATAGGTGCCGAGGAACGGCACGCCGATGCCGATCACGCTGTGCTTGAGGAAGCCGAACACCGCCGGGATCGCGGCCAGCACGAGCACATAGTCCCGGTAGATGTCACCGATCGTCGCGGGTTCGGACGCAATGACGGGCCATTCCGTGCGCGGCGTAACGAGGATGGCCTTGACGCGTGTCATCAGCTTGTCGAGGTTCATTTTCGCCTCCCTGTTGTACAACGACAGCCTCGGGCGGAATCTTGCGCCCGTCGACAACCTGCAACAAGTTGCAGGCGGTCCCTGCGTTCAATCCCTCTGCGAGTACTGCTCCAATCCGCCCAGGCCACGCTGGTCGATGCGATCGATCCGCGCGTCCATGGGCGGATGAGTCTTGTACAGCTGCGCCAGGCTGGCAGACTCGTTGCCGAGCGCCGTGAGCTTCTGCAGGACGGCATACAGCGCCAACGGGTTCATCCCGGCGCGGGCCAGGTAGACTTCCGCGGCCTCGTCCGATCGGAATTCCGCTTCGCGATCCAGCGAAGTCATCAGGATCGTCGCCCCGTGTTTTTCCGCGTAGCGCCGGGCGTAGCTGCCGGCGACGCTGTCGTTGCCGACGTCGACTTCCTGCAACGCCAGGTCCTTGCCCGTGGCGGTCAATTCCTGCTTGCGGATCACGTTGTAATGGTCGCGCTGCACGCAGTGGCTGATTTCGTGGCCGAGCACGGCAGCGAGTTCGCTGTCCGACGCCAGCAGCTCATAGAGCCCGCGAGTGACGACGATGAATCCGCCGGGTGCGGCAAATGCATTCACTTCCGGCGTATCGATTACGCCGAAGGTCCAGGGCAGCCCGGGCCGGCTGGTTTGCGAAGCGACCCAGCGACCGACTCGATTGACGCGCTGCTGCGCGCCGACGTCGTTCCAGAGCGGACGCGCGCCGAGCAGGCGCCCGGTGATCTCCGGGCCGAGTGCGAGTTCCTCGTCCGCCAGTTCGCTGTCGGATTTCGGAATTGCCTTGGCAGCCGTGTCGAGGCTCGATCCGACGTTGACACCGAACGAGCCGAGCAGAGCCGCCGACGGACTTCGTCAGTGCCTCCTTCGACGACTTCGAGGAAGACTTCGAATTTCCGGCCGTCGTGACTAGCTTGCTTTCAGCAGCATACGCGACCGCTGGTCGCCTCCCAGCCCTGCTCGCGCGCATACGCCGCCGCCGTCGGGGCATCGACCCGATAGCCCACCATTGCGTTCAATTGCGCCCGGTCGAGTGACGCCGATTTCAAGTCGCTTTCGTCGATGCCGCGCACGCCCGCGGTCTCGGTGACGCGGCCCTGTCCCGCCTTGCCGCCCATCAGCACGCGCACGTTGGCCTCGGTGTCCTCGGCGCCGGCATACGCCAGGCGGACGTCATTGACGCGCACGAATCCGGGCGCATCGGCCGGCATCAGCAGCTGGTACCACAAGCCCTGCTGCGCGGAGACCTTCACTTCCGTGTTGCGCTGCAAGACGGCAATCTTCGGCGCGTCGAATTGCGGCTTTGCGTACACGTCCACGGCGGGCTTCTGCACGATGGCAGGCAGTTCCGCCGCGCTCGCGCCCGACGCCGCCAGTGCGATCGCGAGCAAGGTGCGTGGTATGGCTGGCATCACGGTCCTCCCTCGGTGACATCTGCGGTTCGCAGGAGCGCTGCCCGGCGAGCGAGCGGGCATTCGCTCGGCGACGCGAGCACCTGGCCGACGAGTTCGCGCAGGCGCCGGCGCTCGCCGCGATCGCTGTCGTCGGCGTCATCATCGATCTCGGCGCAGGCAAATGCCAGTCGTACGCTGCCGTCGTCCGGCAAGCGCTCGTCGTGTTCAGCCAGCTGGCGCTCCAGTCGCGCCAGGTCGCCCATCGCGGCCGTGCGCGCAGCGGCCTCGGTCTCGCCGTGCCACACGAGCAGCATCAGGTCGTCGAGCGCCTCGTGCAGCCAGCTCTTGCGCTCGACGACGCCCTCGAGCATGACCGCATCGCTGCCGGCATACAGGAAGCGCCGCAGCCGGCGCCGGTACTCGCCGGCGTCGCCGCGCCGACGACTTCGCGTCGAGTTCGACGTCGAGCACGAAGCGCAGGCGCGCGACCAGGAGCCAGCGGTCCCTGTCCGGTGCGAACTCGCGCAGGAAATCGCCGTTGCCCACCGCGCGTCCGCGCTGGATCCCGGCATACAGGCGGCACAGACCGAAAACCAGGCTGACGAAGCCGATGCTGGCGAATATGTCGAAGAACAAGCCGAAGAACGTCAGGCCGACGAACGCGGCGCTCAACAAGGTCAGGTTCGTGGCGACGAAGATCGAGTCGAGGTCCTGGGCCGGTTCGCCACGGAAGAAGGCGAACGCGGTCAGGACGGCGAGCAGCATGGCGATGACGTACTTGAGCCATGCGGGCGGGGAGCGGATCGCGCTGCCGGCAATCAGTGCTTCCGTCGCCTCGGCCATGACCTCCACGCCGGGCATGACCGGATCCACGGGCGTGGGCTTCGCGTCGTTGAGCCCGGACGCTGTATAGCCGACCAGCGCGACGCGATCCTTCAGCACGGGCATCGCGGTCCGCGCGTCACGGCACGTGGCCTGGCCGCCGGTCAGCAGGTCGGCAGCGCTGACGCGCGGCAGCCGGCTGTCGCGTCGCCAGTCGGGCCGCACCGAGGCAGGAAAGGAGCCCGGCGCTCGCCCGGTGACCGTCGTCGCCAGCAGCAATGGCAACGCCGGCAGCTCCCAGTCACCGACCGTCTCGCGCAACGGAATGTCGCGCAGGACGCCGTCCTGGTTGCGCGTGACGTTTGCAATTGCGCTGCGCCCGGCCATGGCGGAGCCATAGGGCAGCAACAACGCGACCGCCGGATCGTTCGCCGGGCGAGGCTGCAGCGTAAACGCGCCCGGAGCCTGCGATGCCCGCATCGACGAACCTGGGTCGTAGTCGGGATGCAGTCGCGTGGAGCTGAACACGAACCGGCCGGCGCCGCCCCGGGCCATGGCCTCCAGCGTCTGGTCGCCGATCGGATCAGCCTGCGAGGGATCGGCGAACAGCACGTCGTAGCCGACCGCGCGCACGCCGGCTCGATCCAGCTGGTCGAGCAGGTCCGCGTGCCGCTGCCGGCTCCACGGCCAGCCGCCTTCGTTGCGGGCACGGAAGTACTCGATGGAGCACTCGTCGATCTCGACGACGACGACGCGACCGGACGGCTCAGGCTCGAACGGGCGCCATTGCACGACACGGTCGAAGATTGCGTTCTCGGCGGAGTTGAGCGAGCGCGAATGGCTCCAGTCCCAGCCGAGCCAGGCCACGGCGCCCAGCGCGAGCAACGGGTAGAACGCAAACTGCAACCGCCGGGCCACTCGCGAGAACGGCCGCCGGTAGCTGCGCTCGACCTTGGTCCACTCGCGGATGAAGCCGTGGCCGAGTGTCGCCAGGGTCGCATCGATCCAGCCCAGCATGCGGTCGATGAACCTGCCACGCCGCTGCATCGGGATCGAAAATCGTCAGCGCAGGACCAGTGCGACCAGCAGCAATGCGACGGCGAACGCCTGCAAGCCCACGCGCGCCCACATCAGCGGCGTGCTGAATTCCCGGTCGACCGCTTCGCCCCCACTCATCGCGAGCAGTCCCATGACCAGCGTGATGATGGTGGCAATCAACGCCAGCACCACGACGACTACCAGTGGATCCATTGTTCGAAACCCTCCTTGCCGTCCGGCGACCAGGCTCCGAGTATAGGCAAGATGCCGTACCGACTGCTGGCCGATCTGGCACTCATGTTGCACGCCACGTTCGTGGCGTTCGTGGTGCTGGGTGCATTCCTCTTGTGGCGCTGGCCGCGCGTGGCCTGGATACACGTCCCGGCCGTGCTCTGGGGCGCCGGCATCGAGTTCCTGGGCGGCATCTGCCCGCTGACACCGGTCGAGAACCAGTGGCGACGGCTGGCCGGTGAGCAGGGTTACGATGGCGGTTTCATCGACCACTATTTCGTGTCGTTCCTGTACCCGGACGGGTTGACCCGAAAGGCCCAGGTGGTTCTCGGCGCGCTCGTCCTGGCGGTCAACGTCGGGGCCTATGCCTGGGTGGCATGGCGACGCCGTTCCAGTCACCTGCAAGCCTGAGGAAACAAGTTGCCCGTTCGAATTCGAGTGTTCATGGCAATCGCGATCGCGTCGACGATCCCCTCGCCCATGTTGCCGGCGGCCGAAGGTCAATTCGTCGTGCCCGCATGGGCTTACCCCGGCAACTCGTCGTCGTCACCGGCCACTGCACCACGGGACGGAGACGCACTGCTGCGCGTTCCCGGCAGCCGCGCGACTTTCACGCGGGCCCAGGTCACCGATCTCTTCGCGACGCCCGATTGGCATCCGGAGACGCATCCGTCGATGCCCGACGTGGTCGCGCGTGGACGCAAGCCCGTCGTCCATGCCTGCGGGTATTGCCACCTGCCGGATGGCCAGGGACGTCCCGAGAACGCTCCGCTCGCGGGTCTGCCGGCGGCCTACATCACTGCCCAGGTGGCGGACATCCGCAATGGCGTGCGTCGCAGCGCGTGGCAGCATACGCACGCGCCGACCGACCTGATGCGTTCGGCTGCGGAGCACGCGACGACCGGCGATATCGCACTTGCCGCCGGGTATTTCGCGAGGTTGCGACTTACGCGTCGCGTCGAGGTGGTCGAGACCGCGAGCGTGCCGGTCACGCGGGAAGCCGGGTGGCTGTACGTGCCGGTCGAGGGTGCGGGAACCGAACCCCTCGGCGAGCGCGTCATCGAAGTGCCAGTCGACCACGAGCGCCACGAACTGCGCGACAGCGCATTGGTGTACCGCGCCTACGTGCCGGTCGGCAGCGTCGCTCGTGGCAGAATCATCGCGGGCGACTCGGCCGGCGCACCCGGTCTCGCCTGCGTGAACTGCCACGGTCCAGACCTCCGCGGCGTCGGACTCGTCCCGCCGCTGGCCGGTCGCTCGCCGAGCTACGTGCTGCGGCAACTGCTGGCCTTCAGGACCGGCATGCGTGCCTCGCCGAACGGCCAGCCCATGGTAACGATCGCGGCGCAACTCGACATCGAGGACATGATCGCGACGACGGCCTATGTTGCCTCGCTGCCGCCGTGAGTCCCGGCCTGACGGCCGCCAACGGACGTCACTCGGGATTCGATGGCCTGGGACGTGGTACGACAGTCCATCGGGTTAGACTGACCACGCGTGCCGCATCGTGCCGGGCCGCGCCGGGGAGACCACCATGCAAATCGCTTCGCTCAAGAACAGCGTCAGCACCGAAGAATGGCAGCTGCGTTGTGATCTCGCCGCCTGCTACCGCCTCGTGGCTGCCTACGGCTGGAGCGACCTGGTGTTCACGCACATCAGCGCGCGCATTCCCGGTCCCGAGCACCATTTCCTGATCAACGCCTACGGGCTGATGTTCGACGAGATCACGGCCTCGTCGCTGGTCAAGGTGGACCAGGAGTGCAACAAGCTCAGCGACTCCCCGTACCCGGTGAATCCGGCCGGTTTCGTGATCCACAGCGCGATCCACCAGGTGCGCGAGGATGCCGGTTGCGTCCTGCACACGCATTCGCGCGCCGGCGTGGCGGTGAGCGCACAGAAATGCGGGGTGCTGCCGATCAGCCAGCAATCCACGCTCGTGCTGAGCTCGCTCGCCTATCACGATTACGAAGGCGTCGCGCTGCGCGACGACGAGAAACCCCGCCTGCAGGCCGACCTGGGAGGCGCGAACTTCCTGATGCTGCGCAACCACGGCCTGTTGACCGTAGGCAGGACCATTCCCGATGCCTTCCTGAGCATGTATATCTTCGAGAATACCTGCCGGATCCAGATCGACGCCCAGGCCGGCGGCGACCTCGTCCAGGTCAACCCTGCGATCCTGCAGGGAATGGAGGCGGTTGTGAAAACGGCGACCACGGGATTGGGGGCCGCGTTGGCCTGGCCGGCGCTCCTGCGCAAGTTGGACCGCTCCGACCCGGGTTACAGGACCTGAGGCAGGTGCCGGGTTAAGCTAGCGGCGCCGCGGAAACGTCGCGGCGCCCGCCCAGGTTTCTGCATGGCCGACGTCTTCGTCTCGTACTCCCGCATCGACAAGGCGCGGGTCGCACCGCTGGTGGCCGCCATCCAGGCCCAGGGTTGGTCGGTCTGGTGGGACCCGGCGATCAACCCGGGCCAGGAGTTCGACAGCCAGATCGAAGCAGAACTCCAGGCGGCCGCAGCCGTGATGGTGGTCTGGACGCCGACATCGGTCTCGTCGCGCTGGGTTCGCGGCGAGGCACGCGAGGCGGCGGACCGGGGCATCCTGGTCCCGGTGCGCTTCGAAGGCGCCCGCCTGCCGATGGACGTGCGCGCCATACACACGACCGACCTCGACAGTTGGGGCGATGACCGCGAGAGCGTCCCGTTCCAGGACCTGTTACGTGCGCTCGGCGCCATGATCGCGCGCCAGCGGGCATCCGGGGTCCCGACTCCCGCGCTGCAATCGGCATCCGGCGGTCCGCGCCCTCCTCCGCACGCCGTCGCGGCCACTGCCCGCGTGACGATCTGCGTGCTGCCCTTCGCCAACATGAGCGGCGACCAGGAGCAGGAGTATTTCAGCGACGGCATCAGCGAAGACATCATCACCGACCTGAGCAAGGTTTCGGCGCTCGCCGTCGTCTCGCGCAACACGGCCTTCACGTTCAAAGGCAAGAACGTCGACGTGTCGCAGATCGCGAAGCAGCTCAAGGTCAGTTACGTACTCGAAGGCAGCGTGCGCAAGGCCGGGGGCCGAGTGCGCATCACCGCCCAGTTGATCGAGGCGTCGCAGGATAATCACGTCTGGGCCGAGCGCTACGATCGCGACCTGAACGACATCTTCGCGCTGCAGGACGAGATCTCGGAAGCCATCGTCAAGGCCCTGAAGCTGCGGCTGCTGCCCGAGGAGAAGAAGGCCATCGAGCACCGCGGCACGACGAACCTCGACGCCTACAATCTCTACCTGATGGCACGGCAGCACTATGCCACCGGCTTCATGGGCGACACGCGCAGAAGCGACACCGTGATCCGTCTGTGCCGCGGTGCCATCGAACTGGACCCGAACTACGCGCGGGCGTGGGCACTGCTGGCGACCGCGCAGCGCATGCGGTTGCACTCCACGGGTGAAGGTGACAATGGGGCGCTGGCGGTGACGCGCGCGCTGTCACTGGACGGGAATCTTGCCGAGGCGCATTCCGCGAGCGCCGGAATTCTCGCGCTGGAGGGTGACTACGACGCCGCGCAACGCGAGATCGACACCGCCCTTCGCCTGGATCCGGAATCCGCGGACGTGCACAAGGAAGCCGCACGATTGCGCTTTCATCAACGACGCTTCGAGGATGCAATCCAGCACTGGGAGAAGGTCTCGACGCTCGTCGAAACCGACTATGCCTGCGGCGGCCTCCTGATCACGTGTCACACGGCGCTCGGCGATACGGAGGGCGTCCGTCGAGTGGCGCAACGCACACTGGCCCGCGCCGAGAAGGCCATCGCCCTCGAGGCCGACAACGGCTCTGCCATGGCAGCACTCTTCAGTTGCCTCCTTGCCCTGGGCGACACCGATCGCGCGAAGGACTGGGCGCGGCGCGCCGTGCTGATCGATCCCGACAACCTGACCATGCGCTACAACCTCGCGTGCGACATGGTCGTCAGCTTGCGCGACTTCGACACGGCACTCGACTTCCTCGGACCGGTACTGAAGAAGACCGGCAAGGAACAATTGGAGTGGCTGAAGAGCGATCCGGATTTCGATACGATTCGCAACGACCCGCGCCTGCAGTCCATGATCGAAGGCGCGGAGCAGCGCCTGGCAACGGTCGGCGCCTGATTTTCGTCCTGGCGCCTGCACGCACGGATATCGAGGAGGGCACAGCCCGTGCCGCCTCCACCCGTACCGGGTTAAGCTATCGGCGCCGCGGGAACTTCGCGGCGCCTCGAGAACGACCGGGGTCATCCGCGCTTCAAGGCCATCGTCGAGCGAGCGCACGAGCGCCTCGCGACAACACGCGACTGATGCGCGCCAGCGCATCGCGTCGATGCGCGGGTACCCTTCGGCGACGACGGTGGCTGATCCTGGTATCCCGACAGCCGTTACTGTGAATATGCGCGGTTTCATTACGCAGGCAAGCTACCGCGTCATGCAGGAGCCGGATGGACGCCGCCGCCCGGTGATTCACATCCATGGCCGGCTGGAAGACGGCTCGACGTTCCTCGCACGGGACGATCGCCAGCGACCACGCTTCTACGTCCGCACCGTCGATGTCGAACGGGCCCGCATAGCCGGCGCGCCCGCGGCGTCGCCGGTCGACAAGCGAACCTTCGACGGCGCCGCGGTGAGCCGCCTCGAAGTCGGACTTCCGGGGGACGTGCCGGCATTGCGTGACCGGCTGCATGCGGCAGGCATCGACACGTTCGAGGCTGACGTTCGCTTTGCCGTGCGCCATCTCATCGACCGCGGCATCAAGGCGGGCTGCGCGATCGAGGGCAAAGCGAGCGCCGGCGAGGCCGTCACGTGGGTCTTCGACAATCCGACGCTGCGCCCGGCGGACGTCCGGATCGATCCGCGCATACTGTCTTTCGACATCGAGACGGACGCCAGGGCCGACCGGCTGCTTGCGATCTCGATGTATGGGCCCGGCGTCGACGAGGTCCTGATCGTCGACGGCAGCGACCGCGAAATGCCAGACAAGGCTACGCGCTGCGCGAGCGAATCCGCTGCGCTCACCGAGTTCTGCAACCGCGTCAGGTCCTTCGATCCCGACGTGCTGACCGGCTGGAACGTGGTCGATTTCGATCTGACGGTCCTGGCCCGCATCGCCGCTCGCGTGCGGCATCCCTTCGACCTCGGTCGCGACTCCAGCCCGATTCGCCTGCGCAAGGCCGAAGGCTATTTCGGCAGTGGCCAGGCCTCGATTCCCGGCCGTCTCGTCCTCGACGGCATCGACCTGCTGCGCGGCGCGTTCGTGCGGATGGACGACTACTCGCTCGACGCCGTGGCACGGCAGGTGCTCGGTGAAGGCAAGGCCGTGCAGGGCGACGTGCGCGATCGCGTCGACGAGATCCTGCACAACTTCAGCCATGACCTGCCCGCCTTCGCGCTCTATGCGCGGACCGACGCGCGGCTCGCCTACGACATCGTGCGCAGGCTGAACCTGGTGCCGCTCGCGTTCGAGCGCAGCCGGTTGACTGGCATGACGCCCGACCGGGTCGCAGCGAGCATCGCCTCCTTCGATTACCTGTACCTGAGCGAACTTGAACCGCTGGGAATCGTCGCGCCCAGCGTGCGGGGGGACGACTCACGCGTCTACGCCGCGCAGCAGGGCGGCCACGTGCTCGAGCCCGTGGCCGGCCTGCATCGCAACGTGTGGGTGTTCGACTTCCGGAGCCTGTACCCAAGCGTCATCCGCACGTTCAACATCGATCCGCTGTCGTACGTCGAATCACCCGCTCCCGGCGCCGACCTCATCGAAACTCCCGGCGGCGCATTCCGACGCGAACCCGCCATCCTGCCGCGCCTGCTCGACGAACTCGTGCCGCGGCGCGAGGCGGCGCGCAAGGCTGGCGACGACGTAGCCTCGCACGCCATCAAGATCCTGATGAACTCGTTCTATGGCGTGCTCGGCACCCCGGCGTGCCGCTTCTACAATCCGGCGCTTGCAAACTCGATCACGGGCTCCGGACGCGAGGTCCTGTTGTGGTCGAAGCGCTGGTTCGAGGCGGCCGGCTACGTCGTGCTGTATGGCGACACGGACAGCCTGTTCGTGCAGGCGGCAACGGTCGATCCCGCGGTCGGCCAGCGACCAGGGACGGGAAATCGCGGCGGCGCTGAACGCGGACCTGGCGCGTCACGTCGCCGAGCGCTGGCGCGTGCAGAGCCGTCTCGAACTCAAGTTCGAGAAACTCTATCTCAAGCTGTTCCTGCCGCATGCGCGCGGCAGCACGCGCGGCGCCAGCAAGCGTTACGCGGGCCTGAAGTACGGCGACGATGCCGGCCAGGTGGAGTTCATCGGGCTCGAAGTCGTGCGTCGCGACTGGACCGAGCTCGCGAAAGGAGTACAGCGCGAGTTGTATCGACGACTCTTCGCGGACCTGCCGGTCGACGTCTACCTGGCCGACGTGGTGCGGCGCGTGCGCAGCGGCCAGCTCGACGATGCTCTCGTCTATCGCAAGAACCTGCGGAAGGATGCCGGCGAGTACACGGCCACGACACCGCCACACGTCGCCGCGGCACGCAAGTCGACGCAGGCGCCCGGGCGCCTGGTCAGCTATGTCATGACCACCGGCGGACCGGAACCACTCGGCGAGGAGCAGAATCCGCTCGATCGCGAACACTACGTCATGAAGCAGGTGAAGCCTGTCGCCGAGCCCGTGCTCGCAACGCTCGGACTGGACTTCGACCGCGTCATTGGCGATGCGCGACAGCTCGACCTGCTCGACGGGCTATGACACGAGTCGCCCCGCCTAGGGCGTGTACCAGATCGGCGACGTATACGCGCGCTCCTGCGTGGTCATCGGCACATTGTCCGTCATCTTGACGCCGAAACGCAGTGCCTCGTACGCGGTCCACCGGGGCGTTGGAATCTCGATCACGCGCGCGTAGTAAAACGCGGTCTGGCTCGCATCGAATTCCGGATCGGTCCACGTGGCGCTCAGTTCCGGCGCGCCGATCGTGTTGGTCCAGGTCGCGTTCTGCACGTCCACCGTATTGCCCACCGCGGGCAGCTTGCCGTCGGCGCCGGGCTTGCGGTCGCCGCTCCACGCAACGTCATAGACGCGCTCGTGGGTCTTGCCGCTTGCGTCCAGCCAGCCCTTGACGACCTGGATGCGATCGAGGTTGCCGCTGTAAGCGTCTTTCATCGCGGCGACGAGGAAGCTCGGAGACTTGCCTTGGGGGCCCTTGCTCAAATCGCCGCCCATGGGCACGCCCTTGGCGTAACCGGCATCGGCCGGGAGCCGTGACTTCGCATCCGCCGCCGTGAAGTCCCAGCCGCCGAAAAAGCGCACCGTCATCCGGGTGCCGGTGGTTGCGTACGTTTCCTTGCGCTTCATGGCGTCGAAGATCGCCTCACGCGTGTTCTCGCTCGCCCAGACCGCCGCGTAGCCGCCGGCGGCCTGTTGCCAGCCCTTGATCGTGAACTTCGGATCCGGGGCCTCGATGACCACGTGCTCCCAGCGATGCGGTTCGGGCTCGACACCCGAATGCTTGCCGAAGAAGTTGTCCTCCTCGACCGCCGCAAACGAGGTGTGCGAGTCCGTGCTGCCGACCATGCCGAACTTGTAGGGGTTCACGCCCAACTTGCGCTGCAGCATCAAGCCGGTCTTGAGGGCTTCGCGGGCGTATTCCCATTGCAGCATTTCCGGCTTCTTCGCCTCGGTGCCGTTCAGGTTGGACTTGTCCCACTTCTCGTAGTCGGCGAACTCGTCATTCGGCGAGAGGAACGGGTGCGCCTCGCCGTCGCCCTTGATCTGGGTAGCCTCGATGAGCGGTTCGTACTGCGCGCGCATCGCCGCGAGTTCCCTGGTGAGCGGCTTGCCGTCGAACGTCTCCACCGTGAACATGCGGCCGTTGCTCAAGTTGCCGTTATGGGGGATCGCGAGCACTGCCGAGCCGGTCTGCTTTTCGAAGCCGGCCAGGTATTTCCAGAGCTCTTCGGGGTTCTTGCTGTCGAACTGGGAGAACGGCAGGGTCTTGTTCGCAACGCTCGAATCGCCGCGGAACAGCACGTTCCGATGCAGGTTGAAGCCGCCGATGGCGGTCCACTCGAAGCCGATGATCGTGGAGAAGCGCCCGGGCTCGTTGTACTTGTCCGCGAGCGCGGTGTAGGCCTGCCACGCGTTGCGGACGGCCTTGTCGTTCTTGATCGGTGGCACGTCGCCGGACAGCGACTGCACGATTTCCATGGCCGTCGCGAATATCACGTCGTTGTTGCCGCTCGTCAACGCCGCATGCCATTTCTTGCCCGTTGCCGTGGAAAGCACCTCGGGATCACCGCCGAGCAATTGGGGCATCAAGCCATACATCTCGGCGTGGTCGGCGATTACGAGGAAGTCGAGTGGCCGTGACAGCCTGGCGCGAAGTCCGTGCGTGGTGCTGATCTCCTCGCCGCGCGCAAAGCGATAGGCATCCTCCTGGCCGATACGGTTCATGGTGCCGGCATCGACCGAGATAGCCGTGTGCAGGTGGGTGTCACCGAACAGGACGCGGGTGGGATAGTCTCGTCCGGCATAGGGCGAGAACTGCGGCTTGGCAATTGCCGCGGTACTTTCCTGCGCGTTCGCGCTGGGGAACCCGCCCGCCGCCCACCCGGCGAGGGACACAAGTGCGCATCCGACGAGCCCGTGCATCCTGGGCAGCTTCCTGCTTCGCATTGTTCTACCTGCCTTCTGTTGGGTGGAATCCCGAAAGCCGCGGCTGCGCAGCCCCGGACCCGGTCCAATGTTCGCCCGATTGCGTCCGTCGATGCAATCGAGTGCCGTCCGGCGATGCAATCGCGCGCCGGACGGCACGCTGCCGATGCGGGTTTGTCGAACGCCGCGACGTGGCGCAGGATGTGCATGCTCGACTAGAACCAATCGTGTGCCAGGGGGTAATTCCATGAAGAAGCTCATGCTTTCCGTGGCCGCAATGCTCGGAATGTTCGCACTCGTTTCCAGCGCCGAAGCCACCGTGCTGCGCGTCGTCGTCGTGCAGGCGAGCGACGCGACGGCCTATATGAACGACCTTGCCAAGATCCGGGCGACGCTGACCCGGCTCGGCAGCAAGTCCACGATGCGGGTCTGGCGGACGCGCTTTGCGGGTCCGGATGCCGGGGCCATCGTCGTGTCGATCGAGTATCCGGACATGGTCACCTTTGCCGCGGAGGATGCGAAGATCCTGAAGGACCCCGAGTACGTGTCGCTGATCAAGGGTCTCGACCGGGTGCGGAAGATCGTTTCCGACAGCCTGTATGAAGAGATGAACTGACCGAGGGAAATCCAGGCGTGCCATCCCTTATCGAGGAACTGAAGCGTCGCAACGTCATCCGGGTGGCGCTGCTCTACGGGCTGGCCGCCTGGATCATCCTGCAGGTCGCCGAGCTGCTGTTCGGGCTGCTCGAGCTGCCGAACTGGGCAGCCAAGCTCGTGTTCGGCCTGCTGCTGCTCGGCTTGCCGCTGGTGCTGCTGTTCTCCTGGATCTACGAGCTGACGCCGGACGGGATCAAGCGCGAGGCGCAGGTCGATCGGTCCGGAGCCGCGTCGGAAGCCGGCGCGCGCAAGCTCAATCTTGCGATCGCCGCGTTGCTGGTGCTGACGATCGCGATCGTCGTCGCGGACAGGCTGGTGCCGGACACGACGCGGGGACCCGCGGCTCACACGGCGGTGGATTCCGCGTCGCCATCAACGGGAACCGGCAACCGGCCGGCACAGCCTGCCGCCGCGGGACCGAGCATCGCCGTACTGCCCTTCGTGGACATGAGTTCGTCCAGGGACAACGAGTACTTCTCCGACGGCCTGACCGAAGAGCTGCTGAACTCGCTGGCGAAGATCCGTGCGCTCAAGGTCGCCGGCCGGACATCGTCGTTCGCGTACAAGGGCAAGGACGTCGACCTGCGGGTCATCGGCAAGGCATTGGGCGTCGCGCACGTGCTCGAGGGCAGCGTGCGCAAGGCCGGCAACCAGCTGCGCATCACGGCGCAGCTCATCAGCGCCGCCGACGGATATCACCTGTGGAGCGAGACCTACGACCGCGAGATGACCGACGTGTTCGCGATCCAGAGCGACATCGCGGAGCAGGTCGCGAAGGCCATGCAGGTGACCTTGCTCGGTGACGACCGCGCGCGTATGCAGGCGGGCGGCACGACCGACCCCGAGGCGCACAACGAATACCTGCGCGGCATGTACTTTCGCAACCTGGGTTCCCGCGAGGACACCCTGCGCAAGGCGATCGACGCATTCGAGAAGGCGGTTGCACGCGATCCCGATTACGCGCTTGCGTGGATGGAACTCGGCGGGACATGGTCCTGGATCATGGCCAACGGCTGGGTGAGCGTCGACGAAGGCAAGCGGCACATGGAACTGGCCGGCGAGCGTGCCCGGACGCTGGCACCCAACCTCGCCGGGGGGTACCTGGTGCAGTCGACCTTGCTCGCCTTCGTCGACTTGAATTATGCCGAGGCCTTGTCCGTGTCGAAGCACGCCCTGGCGCTCGAGCCAGCGAACGCCGATGCGCTGCGCCGTTACGCCTATCTCGCCAACGTCATGGCCCTCCACGACGAGGCCATCGAAACCGCCAGGCGTGCACTCGAGATCGATCCGGCGCTGTCGGACAACCATCTCGAGCTCGGTGTCGACTACCTCTGGGCGCGGCGTTATGCCGAGGCGGAGACCGTGTTCCGCGAGCTGATGGCGCGCGACCCGGAGTTTCCCCGGGCGCGCTACAACCTGGGCATCTGCAGGTACCTGCAAGGCGATCCGTCCGGCGCGCTTGCGCTGTTCGACGACGAGCCGTTGCCGTGGATGCGCCGCACCGGCCGCGCCCTCGCGCTGAACAAGCTGGGCCGGTCCCAGGAGGCCGCGGCTACGCTTGCAGAACTCGTCAGGATCGAGGGCAAGGATTCGTCGTATCAGCAGGCGCAGGTCGCCGCCCAATGGGGCGACGCTGACCATGCGTTCGAGATGCTGGACCAGGCGCTCGAGGTCCGGGACCTGGGCGTGAGCCGCGTGCTGATCGACCCGCTGCTCGATCCCATCCGTGCCGATCCACGCTTTCGCAAGGTGGTCGAACGCGCCGGGCTCCTGCCCTACATGAAGAACAACGCGACTGTCGGGGCTTAGCACTGCGTGCAGTCGACGGCGCCATGAGATCGAGCAAGGCCAGGATCGATCCAGACGTTGCCGCAGTCGCACACCACCCCACTCATGCCAAGGTCTGCCAAAGCCATTTTCCTGAGCTACGCCTCGCAGGACTCGGAGCCCGCGCGACGCATCTGCGATGCACTGCGTGCGGCGGGACTCGAGGTCTGGTTCGACCAGAATGAACTCCGTGGCGGCGACGCCTGGGATGCCTCGATCCGCCGGCAGATCCGGGAGTGCGCACTCTTCGTCCCGGTCATTTCGGCCAACACCCAGGCGCGCGAAGAGGGCTATTTCCGCCGCGAGTGGAACCTCGCGGCCACGCGCACGCTGGACATGGCCGACGACAGGGCGTTCCTGTTGCCGGTGGTGATCGACGGGACCGGCAACGCCACTGCCCGCGTGCCCGACCGGTTCCGCGAGGTGCAATGGACCCGCCTCCCGGCCGGAGAGGCGACGTCGGATTTCACGGAGCGCGTTCGAAGACTCGCGACTGGCGTTGCGTCACCGCCGCCGGACACGGCGGCACGACCGGCAAGCCCACACCTGCCGGCAATCAACCCGCCGACGGTCCGCAACAGCGCCGCGCCGTCGATTGCCGTGCTGCCTTTCGTGAACCTGAGCCGGGACGAGGAGAACGAGTACTTCGCGGACGGCCTCGCCGAGGAACTGCTCAGCGTCATCACCAAGATCCGCGGACTGCGCGTCGCGGCGCGCACCTCGTCGTTCAGCTTCAAGGGCAAGGGCATCGAGATCCAGACGATCGCCGCGAAGCTCAACGTCGCCACCGTGCTCGAGGGCAGCGTGCGCAAGGCGGGCAAGCGCGTTCGCGTCTCCGCCCAGCTCGATCAATGCCGCGGACGGCTACAACCTCTGGTCGGAAACCTACGACCGCGAACTGGACGACATCTTCGCGGTGCAGGACGACATCGCACAGGCGGTGGTCAAGGAGTTGCAGGCCAACTTGCTCACGCCTCCGACCGCGGGCAACGTGAATGCCGAGGTGCAAGCGGCCAGCAGGGGGCGGACCGTCGACGTCGAGGCGCACCGCCTGCGGATGCAGGGCAAGCACCTGTTCCGCATGGGAGACGCGCAAGCACGCGAGACCGCGATCGAGTATTTCCGGCGCGCATTGGCGCTCGACCCGAATTTCGCTGGCGGCTGGGCCGACCTCGCCCACGCCTTGTACTGGCGCACGGGGAGCGGCGGCATCGAACTGGGGATTTCGGATTACCTGGCCGGCTTCAATGAAGCGAAAGTCGCCGCTGAACGCGCGATCGCGTTGGAACCGGAGTTGCCGGAGGGCCACCTGGCCATGGCCTACATCCAGGGCTCGATCGACTGGAACATGGAGCAAGCCGAGCATGCGATCCGTCGCGCGCTGTACCTCGCGCCCGGCGACGGGGACATCGCGTACCACGGCGCCATTCACATGCTGGTGCGCGGCCATTTTGACGAGGCACTGCGCCTTTCCGGGCGCGCCGTCGAACTGGACCCGCTGAATCACAATGGCTACGTCATCCTGGGCAGAAGTTATTTCTGCATTGGTCAGTTGGCCGACGCAGAAGCCGCGTTCGTAAAGGCACTGGAAATGCACGCGGGCGGCTATTGGGCCCGCGGCCTGCTGATCCAGGTCCTGCTGGCGCAGCACCGCACCGACGAGGCCGCGGCCCGGGTCGAGGCCTTGCCCGAAGCGGACTACCGGCACCACAACCGCATCATGGTGTATTGGGCGCAAGGCAGGTTCGACGACTCGAGTCGACTGATGGCCCAGCTGATCGAAAAATACGCGTCGTTCTTTGCGTATCAGATCGCGCAGGCGCACGCATTCCGGGGCGAGATCGACCCGGCTTTCACATGGCTGAACCGTTGCCACGAGCAGCACGACCCGGGCGCGCATTGGACGATGGTGGATCCGGTGTTCACCGCACTGCGAACCGACCCTCGATGGCCTGGCCTGATGGAGTCCCTGGGTTACGGCTACCTGACTGCACGCGGCCGCGAGACCCAGTTGAAGTTGTAATAGTTACTCACTCCCGTAGGAGCACGGCGCTTTTTCACGTGCGCACGGCTGAAGTGCGACGGTCGCGGGAACCTCGAAATCGGAATCCGGTCCATGGAGGACACCGGCATGGGGTTCGCACCTTCCGCCGGCGGGTAACGCGCAGGTGATGCCTGGCGAACCGTATTCACAAGGAAGAGGAGTTTCCATGGTCAAATCAGTGATCAAGCCGCTGGTCGCGGTCGCGGCGATGCTGGCGGCCAGTGTCGCGCTGGCCGACAAGATGCACGACGTCACGGGCACGGTGGTCTCGGTCGACACGTCCGCTCACACCATGACGCTGAAGGGTGCCGACGGCAAGGCCAACACCGCCCCGGTCGAAGGCGATGCGTTGAAGGCACTCGGCGGACTCAAGCCGGGCGAGCAGGTGACCGTCACGTGCCGCGACAACGACATGGGCGAGCACCAGGCCGTGACCGCGATCAAGCCCGTCAAGAAATCGGGCTATTAGCCGCATAGCGGTATCGGCGCGAGTCGCCCGCGATCGGGCGGGCGACTTTTTCCGTCGCGGCACACGCGAGGAGATTGCACCGCGGCTTCGCTACTTGCCGCATTGTCGAAGCCGTTACCGACGTGTTCTGTCGCCGCAAATCGGCAGCGTTTTGGCGCGCATACGCGCGGTAGTCGAACTCCCGACCTTTTATGACCCATGACCTCATCGCCAACATGCTCGGCGTCCGCCGTGAAGGCGTGACCGCGGCGGTCGGCAAGCTGCAGGGGCTCGGGGTGATCAGGCACAGCCGCGGCCGGCCGATAATCCGGCGAGAATGGTGGCTATGACCACAGGTGCCTGGATAGCCACAATCGCGGCGCTTCTGCCCGCGGTAACCGCAGTGGGCCTTGCATCGGCGGCCCCTCCTGTTACCGATTCGCTGCAGTCGTACGTCACGTCCATCAGCGCGCAGCTCGACCCCCGGGTGGCGCAGACCATGGCGCAGCTCGACGGCACCGGCCGGCAGCTGTTGGCGCTGCGTTCATACCTGCGGAGCGCATCTCACCTTGCCGAACGCTGGAGCTGGACCCAGGAACAGATCGAGGCCTTCGAGGGCTCCCCCGAGCAGCGCGACCTGCAGCAGGAGATCGACCGCGTCCGGACGGCATTCGTCGCTGCCAACCCTGGCTTCGAGTTGTACGTGAATTCACAGGTGCGCAGCCTCGACGTGCAGATCGAGCACTGGAACAGCAACGAGTCGGTGAAGGCGGCGGCGGAAGAGATCCTCGTGGCCGCGCAGGCGCTGATCGGTTCACCTCGATTTTCCGCGGATCGGCCCGAGCAAGCCCGGGAGGCGCTCAAGGCGTTCCTGGCCGGACACAGACCCGTGCCGACGCCGACGATCGCGGCACCTGGGTTGTCGTTGCACGGCCAGATGCGAGCGATCGACTTTCAAGTGCATCAGGGCGGGCGGGTCGTCGCAGGCCCAAGCGCGGCCACCATCGCCACGGATTGGGCCGCGGCGGGATGGGCGGCGAAGCTCGCTGCAGCAGTGCGTGAGGCGAGCGACAGATTCGTCGGCCCGCAGGCATCTCCGCCGGCGCCGTGGCACTACACCTACGTGCCGGAAGCGCTGGCCCACGACTAAGCGGCGTCGCCAGGCATGCCAGCTGCTGGATCGTCTGCTGGCACGCACTCCCTTCGCTTCATCGCGCAATAGGGTTCGCGGTCAATATCCCTGCGCGTTGATCACGCTGCTGGTGATGTGAACGTCGCTGACGCCTGCCTCGCCAACGGATGGGACTGTCGCGCGTGATGTAAGAAGATCATTCGAAGTCAGTGCGCAGTGACCGCCAGCTAGATGTCCACCTGGATGCCGATCTCCATGACACGATCCGATGGCAGCCTGTAGAAAGCCGTGGCGCTCAAGGCATTGTGGGACAGGATTGCGAACAGTTTCTCCCGCCACAGCTGCATGCCCGGGACTTCCTTTGTCGGGATCACCGACTCGCGTCCGACGTAATAGGTCGTGTGCTCCCAATCGATGTCGAGTCCGCGTTCTTCGGCCAGCCGCAGGGCCAACGGAATATTCGGCATCTGCATGAAGCCGTAGTGCACGAGGACGCGCTGGAACCCATAGCCCAGGTCTTCGACCGTCAGCCGCTCGCTGGCGCCGACGTGCGGCACGCGCTCGGTAGCAACCGTCAGGAGCAGCACCTGTTCGTGCAGCATCTGGTTGTGCCTGATGTGATGTGTGAGCATCGGCGGCGCCTTCGGCAGGGTGGGCGTGAGGAAAACTGCCGTGCCTGGCACGCGTACCGGCGGGTGTGCGTTCAAATCGGCAAGAAATTCGTCGATCGGCAGTGTGTCGCGGCCAAGCCTTTCCCTGAGCAGTTCGCGCCCGTGGGCCCAGGTCGTCATTACGATGAAAATGAGGGCGCCGATCAGCAGCGGAAACCAACCTCCCGCGGCTATTTTCAGGGTGTTCGCACCGAGGAAGATGAGATCGAGCAACAGCAACCCGCCGGCGAGCGGCGCGGCAATCGCAAGGGACCATTTCCACCGCACCCGCATTACCTGGAAGATCAGGACCGTGGTGATGACCATCGTGCTGCTGACTGCAACACCGTATGCACCAGCTAGATCGCCCGAATTTTTAAAGCTGAACACGAGGCCGATGGACGCCAGCGCCAGGGCGATGTTGATCGCCGGCACATAGACCTGCCCCGTCTCGTCGGGCGAGGTCTGCACGATTGCCACACGCGGGAACTGGTCAAGTTGTACCGCCTGGCGGGTCAGCGAGAAGGCCCCGGAGATCACGGCCTGCGACGCGATCACCGTGGCCCCGGTCGCCAGTCCAATCAGCGGATAGCGTGCCCAGTCAGGCGCCAGGTGAAAGAACGGGTTCAGCGCCTTGGACGGATCGCCCAGCACGAGTGCGCCCTGGCCGAAGTAGTTCAAGACCAGGCAGGGGAATGCGCAGCCGAACCAGGCCAGGCGGATTGGTGTCGGGCCGAAATGGCCCATGTCGGCGTAAAGTACCTCGGCGCCCGTGACCACCAGGAAGATTGCACCGAGCACGACAAAGGCGGTCGGCCCCGCCTCATCGAAGAACATGATCGCGTACGCGGGATTGAGCGCACTCAATACCTCCGGGTGCTGCACGATCTGGCCCACGCCGAGAACAGCCATGACGATGAACCAGGCCAGCGTGACGGGCCCGAACAAGGCGGCCACGCGCGCGGTTCCCCGCGACTGGAACGCAAACAGCAGCGCCAGGACACCCGCCGTGATCGGGACGACGAACGGCGCAATTCCGTGCGCGACCGTCTCGAGACCCTCGACTGCGCTCAGGACCGAGATCGCGGGTGTGATCATCCCGTCGCCGTAGAGCAGGCAGGCGCCGAAAACACCGAGCGCAATCTGCACGGTCTTGAGCCGCGTGCGGGTTCCGCGCCAAGGGTTGAGAAGCGCCAGGAGCGCCAGGATTCCGCCCTCGCCCCGGTTGTCCGCACGCATCACGAGCGCCAGGTACTTGAGGGAAACGACGACGACCAGCGCCCAGAAGATCAGCGAAAGGATGCCCAGTACATAATCAGGCGAGGGATCGACCCCGGCGAGTGCTTGCCGGAAGGCATATAGCGGACTCGTACCGATATCCCCGTAGACGATACCGAGCGCTGCGAGAGCCATTGCGCCGTGCCGCTGTCGGCTGGTCGGATCTCCCGGCTGATCGCTCGCCTTCTGATGACTCATATTTCGGCGCTCAACCTGTCATAGCCAGCGAACCGTCTGTGCCTTCGAAAGGACAATTCTCTTGTCAGCTCGGACCCCGTGTCCATGCAAGTAGCAGTAACCGAGACTCGTTCCTACACCAACTGGGTCGCAGGTCTCGCGTCCTTGCGAACAATGGGCACGGCAAGCAGACTGTCCAATCGTCCAGGTTCAGCCCTTTGCAGCACCGATGTCGTGCCGCTACTACGGCCTCTGCTGACTGCTGTACGCCCATCCCAACACCTCTCGATGTCAGTAGCCATGTGGCAGGCGTGCAGCTCTCCAGGGTAATGCGCGACCTTCATGCCGTGTCCGTCGGATCTACGTGGCGGCGTTCCGTGCAAGTACCGGGCATCACATCTCTGGGCCTGCTTACCCACACCGCCTCGCCTCTATCCGTACATGGACGCCCCCAACCTTGCCAGGCTTTCGGTTCTTGATGGCTTGCGGGGAGAGATTGCACCCGTACATCCGGACTTTCTCTGCGGCGTATGCCGCTGTCCCTGATGGAATCGGCTGGCTGGCTCCCATTCGCTTCCTCGCACTCCAAGTGCTGCGGATAGACTGGATTCTGCCAACCACGGTCTGACCTGTTTTGCCATCACGGCGTGATCGCCTGAGCAATCGGTGGTGTGTGCTGCTGTCGCGAACCTCGTTGCGGATACCTGTTCTGGCTACGCAGCGGCGGGTACCGGCACGTAGTCAGGCTTAAAGTCGCGGCCGTGGGCGAGCAGCGCCCATACGGTTCGAACGTTCTTGTTAGCCAGCGCCACAGCAGCGATATTGGCGTGCCGTCGGTTGAGCAGGTTGGCCAGCCAGAGGTTCTTGCACTCGCTCTGGCGCTTGGCCGCCAAGATGGCCGAGCGGGCCCCGTGGATCAGCAGCGTGCGCAGGTAGACATCACCGCGTTTGCTGATCCCGAGGAGCGTTGACTTGCCGCCGCTCGAGTTCTGTCGCGGTACCAGTCCAAGCCAGGCCGATACCTGCCGGCCGTTCTCGAAGCTCCTGGCGTCGGCGATCGAGGCCACCAGCGCGGTGGCTGCGAGCGGCCCGATGCCGGGGATCTTCTCAAGCTTGCGGCTGAGCTCGCTGCCGCGGTGCCATGCGACGATCTGCCGCTCGAGTTCACGCACCTGCTGGTCCAGTTCCTTGAGATGCCCAGTCAGCCGATCGATCAGTTCGCGAACGGCCAACGGTAGCTCGTTGCTGGCATCCTCCAGCAGGGCCGGTATGCGCTCGGCGATGTGGTGGATGCCCTGTGGGATGACCAACCCAAACTCACCCAGCAAGCCGCGGATCTGGTTCGCCTGGGCCGTGCGTGCCTTGACGAACCCCTGGCGTACGCGATGCAACGACAAGACCGCTTGCTGCTCGATGCTCTTGATCGGCACGAAGCGCATGCTCGGCCGGCTCACTGCCTCGCAGATCGCCTCCGCATCTGCCGCATCGTTCTTGTTCGTCTTCACGTACGGCTTCACGAACTGCGGCGCCATCAGCCGGACCGTGTGCCCGAAGCGCTCGAGCGTACGGCCCCAGTGATGGGCGCTCGCACAGGCCTCCATGCCGATCAGGCACGGCGGCAGGTTCACGAAGAACGCTGCCACCCGCTCGCGCCTGAGCTGCCTGCGCAGCACGACCTTGCCTCGCGCATCAACTCCGTGCACCTGAAACACGTTCTTCGCCAGATCAATACCGACGGTTGTAACATTCATGGCGGACGCTCCCATCCTCGTTACGTGGTTGATCACACGTCCACTTTGGCACGTTGATGCCGTTGAGGGTGGGGGCGTCCATCCCATTGCTTCCTGTGCGTCGAACCAGCACTTTGCCTGCAGCTTCCTTCAGATCCCGGATCGCTCCGGGCACCCTTGCCGTTCGGCTACCACTTCCCCTTGTCGGGTGTGAAGCGCAGTCTCACCCCCAAGTTACCGCCCCACCACCACGTGGGTACGGATAGCGCCAGTCACGGCGCTGCGCGCCATGCCTGACGCACCCAGGAAAAAAGCGCCCTCCGAAGAGGGCGCAATCAGGGGGAGACCAGTTGAAAGTGTTCGACGCGTGGGGCTCGTTCACGCGGCAGCTTTGCGCGCGCGAGCGGTCGTCTTGCGGACGGCGTGCCTGACCTTGCGCTTGGCCTTCTTCACCTCGGGAACCTTTTCCTCGGTCGCCTTGACGACGCGCTCGTAGGTGTGTCTCGCCACGTCGCGCAGGTCACGGCCCGTAACCTTGAAGATCTCGACCGCACGGGTCGCCTGATCCACGATACGGTCTCGAGTAGCGCCCAGCATCTCCGTCTGGTCGAGGGCCAGGTCAAAGACGTTTTCAGCCCGCGCGGCACGCTCAAGACGCATGGCTGCGGCGGTCAGTGCCGACGTGATGACCTCCGATTCCAGTTCGATCAGGTTCTGCAGGGCGCTCTGCGATACGGTCGCGAGTTTCACACCCGAGTGCTCAAATGCGCGTACGGGCGCTTTCAGCGACTTGATGCCGTCGGCTGTATTTACGGCGACTTGGCGCATGGTCTCGATCGGTTCATCGCGGAACCTGTGGATCTGCTGAACCAGATCCCGCCTCCGCTCGCTCCCAAACTCATTGACATGGGCAACCATCTGCTTCTCCTCAACATGCTTGCTACAAGGCAGCACTTGCTGCTATGCAGCATAGACTTTGGCGCCCTGCTATCAAATAGGGGAATGTGGCAACCGCCACCCACGTCCTGCGTTGCGATCGGTCGGCGGGCGAGCCATTGATAGAGTCGCCGCAGCATCACCCGATGTTCTATTAGCCCGACCAAACCAATTCCGGCGGCCGAAGTCCATGCCATCAGTGCGGGAGCGTACAGATGGTGCTGGCGGCAGCCATTAGCCTGTAGTCGAGATCATCGTCGATGCGCGGACCACCGCGCGGCGACGGGAAACCGAGAGGTGCAAAGTATGAGTATTGGTACGATTCTCCTGATCATCCTTGTGCTGGCGCTCCTGGGCGTCATTCCTGTGTGGCCGCACGCACGGAGCTGGGGCTACGCTCCGAGCGGCGTCGTCGGGGTGCTGCTCGTGGTCGTCCTCATCCTGTTCCTGCTTGGACGCCTGTAGCTACCTGCCCGCCCACCGAACACTTCGACGGCGGAACTTCGGAATAGCGAGCCGATTTGTCAGAGTCAAGAGTCGTCGTATACGGTGCGATCGCGGCGAACGGCGCCATTGCGATCACCAAGTTCATCGCAGCCGGGGTGACCGGAAGCTCTGCGATGCTGTCCGAAGGGATCCATTCAATTGTGGATTCGGGCAACGGTGTGCTGTTGCTTTTCGGCATGAAGCTGAGCCAGCGGAAAGCCACGTCCGAGCACCCCTTCGGGCATGGTAAGGAGCTCTATTTCTGGAGCCTCATGGTGGCGGTGCTCATTTTCGGGCTCGGCGGCGGGATCTCTGCCTACGAGGGGGTGCTGCACATGCTCCACCCGGCGCCGCTGCGCGATGCCAAGTGGAATTACATCGTGCTCGGCGCTGCAGCGGTGTTCGAAAGCGGAAGCTTCGTAATCGCCCTGCGCCAGTTCCTCAGGACAAAACGTGACCTCCCGTTCTGGCGCTCGCTCAAGGCGAGCAAGGACCCCACAACCTACACGGTGCTCGCTGAAGACGCCGCGGCGCTCGGCGGGCTCGCCGTGGCAGCCATTGGTATATACCTGAGTCATCGCCTCGATCTGCCCGTCGTCGATGGAGCAGCGTCAGTCGTGATTGGCGCTCTGCTCGCGGGCGTAGCCGTGCTGCTGATTCACGAATCGAGGGGCCTGCTCATTGGCGAGGGTGTCACTCCGGCAACGGCATCGGCGATCCGCGAACTCGCCTTGCGCAACCCGCGCGTGCGCGACGCCGCCAGCCCGCTGTCGATGTATCTCGGACCCAACGAAATACTGCTGACGCTCGACGTGGATTTCGAACGCGATTCGAGCGCCGACGAGATAGTCGCCGCTGTTGCGAATATCGAACACGACATCCGGTCGCGATATCCGAAGATCACCCGCATCTATATCGAAGCGCGATCGATCAGCGGAGCAACTCGGTCGTCGAGCGAGCCTCGACACGCCGACGCGCTGGATTCAGCCTCAGGGCACGCGTTCCACGTCGAATAGCGGCCGGATCGGTCCGGACTGACCGCTGCGGGCGGCGCCACGTTCGGCAGCAGGCGATCGTATTCCCGCTTCACGACGCCATAGCACTCGCAGCAGTGTTCCTCGATGCCGGCCCGATCGACCACGGTGATCCGACCCCGGCTGCAGTGAAGGAGTCCCGACCTCTGCAGGATGCCGGCTGCCTCGGTCACCCCTTCGCGGCGCACGCCCAGCATGTGGGCGATCTATTCGTGCGTCATCGTCAGTACAGGCGACCGGACGCGATCCATGGTCAGCAGCAGCCAGCGGCAAACTTGCTGATCGATGGAGTGGTGACGGTTGCAGACGACTGTCTGCGCCGTCTGAACGATCAGTGCCATCGTGTACCGAAGGAGCAAGCGCTGTAGCTGGCCGCACCGGGCAAACTCCTCCGTCAGGAACCGGCTCTTGAGGCGGTACGCCCACCCTGCTATCTGCACGACAGCCTGGTTCGGCCGTGATTCGCCACCCATGAACAATGCGATGCCGACGAGCCCCTCGCCACCGACGGCTGCGATTGCGGCCGACTCACCGTCGGCCGTCAGGTACTCGAGTGAAACCATCGTTGTGGTGGGGAAATACGCGAAATCGAGCTTCACGCCCGGCTCGTACAGAGCCTCACCGAGCGGCAGAAAGACGGGCTGGAGGTTCCGTGCCACCCTTTCCCGCTCGAAATCCGGGAGCGCCGCCAGCAGCGTGTTTTGGCGCTTCGCCGCCCACAATCCTGCGCGCGGCATGAGCCACTCCATTGCGCCTACTGGCGCAAGAATAGCCAATGAGCGAGCATGATTTAAAGCGCGATACTACGTACGGTGGCGTACAAACGCCCTGGCTGCGAATGCAACACCGGCACCCCACTAGGTCCGGCGAATGCATTAAAGCGCCCGCTGGATGTCCCCCTGAAGGCCGATCTCCAAGACACGGCCAGACGCCGCGTTGGTTCCGGCCGCCGCACCGCCGGCTGCGTCAAGCGATGGCGGACGAAGCGCAATGCGGCGGGCAGTGCGTCGTTCTCTGGACCTTGAGTGCGGTTGACTGGCCCCCCGTGGGTTGCGCCGAGCGAATTGCCACCCCGCTCGATCACGTCGATGGCGGCGACGTCCGGTGCACTCTCAGTCGTCCTCCTCGACGAGGGTGGACGATTCCCGGAAGATCCAGGCGATGCCGACGCCGGCGGCAAAGTAATCTTCGCGTCTGACCAGCGGGCTATCGGCGAAGACAGCGCCCTCGAGACTGTCCCAGCGCGCAAACGCGCCCAGCCAGATATTTCGAATAGCGCTTCGACACCGACACCAGGGGCTGGCTGCCGGCGTAGCCCGCCTCGGCATCGAAGGCCGGGCGGTCGGCGGTGGCGTACTGCGTCGGCACCGCATAGAAATAGTCATGGCTGCGTTCCGAGCCGTACATGGGCCCGGCGAGCAACCCCAGATTCCAGCCGGCAAGCCCCGCAACATCGGTGACGTCGAGGGCGAGGCGCGGCGAAAATTCCCAACCGGCGTAATCCGCCCCTCCTATCACGGTAACAGCGGCGCGTACCGGCAGGCGCAAGTCCAGCTTGTAACGCCGGTCGTGGTTGCGCCACAGGGTGAGGTCAAGCGAAGGGCCGAACTCCACCGTCGGCTGCAGATCGGGCATGCCCTGCCGGGCGCGGTTATCGTCGCTTTTCACGGGCACCGAGGCGCCGACACTTACATTGAGTTCGACGCGGTCACTGTCGAAAAAGGCGCCGCGTATGCCGTCCTTGTCCGCCTTGAAAAACGTGCCGCGATAGACGACGTAAGGAAAGGGGAGAAAGTAGAGGCTGGATTCGTCCGACCCGCGGTAGTCCGGAAAGGACAGGGCACTCATGCCGATGCCCAGCTCCCAAAGGGGTTCTTCAGCGGCGAATGCGTGGCCGGCGGAAAGGCCGGCGAGCAGCAGCATGGCGAGGGAAATTGGGCGGCCGTGCGGAAACATGACGCGAGCGAGCTTACGACCGTGGGTAGTGATCTTGCAAAACACGTACTTGCAGTTCGCGCAGTGGCACGGGTTGGCCGCGCCCGGCAACGAACATCGACATCACGCCGCGGCCTGGCAATACTCCACTCCATGCCACGGCTCCTTGAAGCGAACCGCGAGTTCTACGACACGCTGTGGACGGACGCTCGCCTGGTCGACCCGGAGTCCTTCAATACCTGGCCGCTGGTGT
Organism: uncultured Gammaproteobacteria bacterium; assembly: GCA_963786705.1. Lineage (GTDB taxonomy): Bacteria > Pseudomonadota > Gammaproteobacteria > Steroidobacterales > Steroidobacteraceae > RPQJ01. Next base: position 528,893 of record CAWBAG010000023.1, on the reverse strand, counting down.
GCTCTCTCGTCTCCCCCTCGCGGCGCCGGCTGGAGGTCGCGCCAGGGCTCAGACCGCGGCTGCCGCTCGAGGGGACGGAGTTCGTGGATATGAGCGTGCCTGCCATTTCGAAGCTCCGGGCGCGTGGAGCGAATGCCGTGCTCGGTCTGGTGTCAGCGCTCCCGTTTCCCGATGGTGTCTTCGATCTCGTCTGCGCGCTCGACATCGTCGAACATGTGGATGACGACGATAGTGCGCTGTCGGAACTGTCTCGCGTTGCTGCGCCGCGCGCGGCGGTTCTGCTATCGGTGCCGCTGCACCCCTCGCATTGGTCGGCCTTCGACGATTTCGTCGGGCATCGGCGTCGTTACCAGCCTGAACGGCTGCTCGAGAAACTCGCCGAGCATGGCTTCTCGGTGAACCAGAGCGCGGTCTACGGAATGCAGTGCAATTCGTCACGCCTGCTCGATCTTGGGATGTGGTGTCTTACGCACCGGCGCGAAAAGGCGATGTGGTGGTACAACCACATTTTCCTGCCGCTCGGCGTGCGTTTTCAGAAGAAGCTCTCGCTCGTTTCCGGCATGGTGGACACGGAGCGGGTATTCGAGGTCCTCCTGGTCTGCAGGAAGGATAGCGCGTTCCGCCAGAAGCGATGACTGAGTGTCGTGGCCGCTCTGCTGGCCACCATTCAACGCCTCTGGTCCTCGACGGCATGGATCTCAAGCCGCCACCCCGAACAGCGCCCCCACTCCAGCGGTCAACGCCATGGCCATGGCACCCCAAAAAGTGACGCGCATGACGGACGTAACCATGGGCGCACCCCCTGCGCGTGCCGCCAAGGAACCCAACAGCGCGAGAAACAGAAGCGAGCTGCCCGCAACACCCCACATGAGCGCAGCCACCGGGATCACCAGAACCATCAGCAGAGGTAGCGCAGCGCCCACGGCAAACGTACCCGCCGAGGCCAGTGCGGCTTGCACTGGTCGCGCCGCCAACGTATCGGAGATGCCGAGCTCATCACGTCCATGTGCGCCAAGTGCGTCATGCTGCATCAATTGCGCAGCAACGTTCGCTGCCAACCTCGCATCCAGTCCCCGCTTGACGTAAATGGCCGCCAGTTCCGCGCGTTCCTGCTCAGGACCCGCAGCCAACTCTTTGCTCTCCCTGGCCAAGTCCGCGCGTTCGGTGTCGGCTTGCGAACTGACCGACACATACTCGCCTGCGGCCATCGACATCGCACCTGCGACAAGGCCAGCCACACCCGCAACCAGTATGCCCTGCGAACTTGCGCCTGCCGCCGCGACCCCCAGGACCAGGCTGGCAGTGGAAACGATACCGTCGTTCGCGCCAAGGACAGCGGCACGGAGCCAGCCAGTACGATGGGTTCTGTGTCTTTCCGGGTGTCTCATTGAACCCCACTGCGTAGCGGAAACCGGATTGCCACGCGCGACAGCCTGACACGCCAGGAACTCTGCCCCTGAGTGGCGTTCTCGCTGGCATCTGGCGCCGTAGTTACTTCTCCGGGCCACTCGGCATCGACCATTCCCCGGTCTGCGAATTGAGCTTGTGGCAGTGCACGCAATCGCTCTTGAACGTAGTCACGTAGGGGTTATTCACGCCGCCCGCGAGGTGCACGAGATGCAGCAGGCGGACGAAGGGCGGCGCCTTCTTCGACCCGGTGTCGTGGCAATCCAGGCAGGCGCCCGGGATGTCTTCGAGCGAAACTTCTGCCGCGGGATGCTTGCCCTTCAGTGTGAGTCCAGTGGGTGCGGCTGCCTTGCTCTTCGCAAGCAGGCCAGACTCGATCTTGCCGGCGGTCCATGCCTTCAGTGCAGTGCTCAAGCGTTCATCGACACCCTTGCCTTTGTCGAGCACGTGGCAACTGACACAACCGTTCGGGTAAGGGTCGACGGCCGCCAGACCCATCGTCGGCAGAGCAACCAGCGTCGTCGCAAGTACAGATGCGGCCAGGACTGTCTGGTGACTATTCATGTCGCACTCCTGGTGTCGCGGGAGCGACCAATGCTGCCTGGCCGCGCCGCGCACCGCGGGCGGCCAGCACGCACCCAGCGTCGTGCGATCACATTATCCGCCCGTCTGAAGTCGTCAAGCCAGCTTCCGGACGTCTTCCTTCAGATCTTCATAGAGGACCTTCTTGTCGGCGGCGTTCTTCTCGGCCGCACCCTTCCGTTCCATGGCCTTGTTGCCGACGAGCATGCCGGTCGCTTCCTTGATCCGACCTTTCACTGCCTTGACTCGGCCTTTGATCTGCTTCTTGTTCATGACTCTTCCTCGCTTATTGAGCCAGGCGATTCAATGGCGTGTCGCACTGCCCTCGCCACGCCGTGGCCTGCTCCTGGCCGCCATCTCCGGCTTGTAGTCGCCGATGAGGTCCTTTGCCGGGCACATACGAACGATGGGGCACTTCTTGCAGCCGATGGCGAGCGCGACGGGACAAAGGGTCACAGGATGCTCCATATTATGTGAGGCGCCGCGCGGCGCTGGCTGCTCGATTCGGTGCAGCCAAGCCTCAAAGGAACCCCCGCCCCGGGAGACTCGGTCCCACGGCAGGCCGGCGGCCGAGCCGGGATTCCTGCGATGTTCAGTCACTCATCATTCATGCGCCAGCGAGCTTCTTGATGTCGTCCTTCAGATCGGCACGTGCCGCCTCGTGCTTGCCGGCGATCTTCTCGGCCTTGCCCTTCTCTTCCAGGCGTTCGTTGCCGACGAGCTTCCCCGTGACTTCCTTGATCTTGCCTTCCGCTTCCTTCACGTGGCCTTTGAATTGCTTGTTCGTCATGATGTTCCCTCGATGCTGTCTTGAAAGCATTCTGTGACGCGTCGAACCGCGTGTCCGACCGTCGAAACCGAGATTAGGCGCACGACCGCACGAGGTCTGTCCGTTAGCGCACGGAAATGCTGCAAGTGCTTGATTCTCTGGGGCGCCGGGCGAACGAGGACGCCGCGTCGGGCGTCCTAGGCGAGTTCTCTCGCAAGCTTGTAGAAGAGCGTGCCGTCGTAGAACGACTTCATCCTGGCGACGCTCAAGGCGGGCACCGTCTTGCCACCCTCGACGGCCTTGGTGTCAGCCGCCAGCGCAAGCAACAGCCGCCACTCGGCCGTCGCCGCCACATAACCGGCGAGCGTTTCGCGGTTCGCGTTGATCATCCTGGTCAGTTCGGTCGCGGTGAACGCCTTGTCGCCATTGCGGTCGACGGTGGAACGCGCGCCGAAAACCTTCTCGAAGCGCCTGGCGTCGAACCGGCCCTGCTTGTCCAGGATGCCGGTGTCGCCCTCGTGCTTGCCCTTCTGGACCTGATCGATGTCGACGTTCATTGCCAGCAGCGAACCGCGCGTCTGCAGGCTCAAGGGCGCGACGATGGCGAGCGCGACCGCCTCGGCCACGCCGATTGGCAGGCCGAGGGCCCTGAGCCCGCGTGCGCACTCGGCGACTCCGACGCCGCGATCGCCGTTGTCATCGAAGAAGGACACGTGCCGCTGCAGCGTGGTGTCGGTGGGACGGCTGCGCGCCTTCAGTGTGCGAGGCAATACGTCGCCCCCACCACCTCCCGTCTTGCGACGGGAGGTCGAGCGCTTCGCCCGCCTTGGGGCCGCTTTCGAGATCGTCAAGACGGTTCCGAGATCTTCGCAAGTGCTTCTGCGGCAGGCCGGATCTCCGAGCTGTCGACCGCGAAATCGCCGAGCGCAACGATGCCAACCAGCCGCTTGTCGTGATCAACGACCGGCAAACGCCGGACCTGTTTCTCACTCATGAGCTTCGCCGCACGTTCCACGGTGTCGTCGTCGTAGGCCCAGCAAATACCGTCAGACATGATTTCGCGCACTTTCGTGCCGGGCCCCTTGCCTGCGGCCACGGCTCGGATCGCAATGTCCCGATCCGAAATCGCGCCGATCATGCGGTCGTTTTCGCCGACGGGCAGCATTCCGAAGTCGCCGTCACGCATTGTCCGTGCAGCTTCGTTAATGGTCATGTCGGGGCTGATGACCTTGACGTCCCGACTCATCAGGTCTTTGAGTTGATGCATGTTCGATCTCCTTGTCTGATTACAGGTTCGCGACAGGCGCACTCGCGCAGTTCCGGCACGCGGCCGTATTCATCGCAGCGCTGCCTGGAGAGTGATTTCCGGAACGCTTGCAAGCGCCCTCGAGAGCGGGCAATCGCGCTTTGCGGCATTGGCGATCTCCTGGAACGTTTGGTCACTGATGCCGGGCACGGTGGCCTGCATCGTCAGCGCGATCCGGTCGATGACGAAGCCGTCACCCTGCCTGGCCAGGCGCACGCTGGCCTGCGTGTCGACATCGCGGGTGGCCAGGCCGGCCCGGTCGCAGGCAAACGAGAATGCCATCGTGAAACACGCGGCGTGCGCCGCACCCAGGATTTCCTCGGGGTTCGTGCCGCGTCTGTCGTCCTCGAAGCGGCTCGCAAAGCCGTACGGATAGTCCTTCAGCGCGCCTGTCTCGGTGCTGATCCTGCCCTGTCCTTTCTTGCCCTGGCCTTCCCAGTGCACGCTTGCGGTCTTGTCACTCATCGAGGGCTCCTGGTGGGTCGGCAACGCGACGAATCCGTCGTCGCACATGGTGACTGAGGCGTGTTCTCCGTCTGTACGCCACCGCACGCAGTTTTCGCGTGGCTGGGCCGAGAATGCTCACGGCCACTGGTACGCAACCAGTCATCCATTTGCCCAGCACCCCGATGTCGCAGGGATAAAATCCAGAACGTTGACGACGAAATCGCCGCGTGGGAGAACTCAAGATGACACGACGACTGGTGATCATCGGCGGTGACGCCGCAGGAATGTCCGCTGCATCCCAGGCTCGGCGCATGACATCCGCCGAGGCGCTCGAAATCGTGACCCTAGAACGTGGGTCCCGCACCTCCTACGCCGCCTGCGGCCTTCCCTACCTGGTCGCCGGCCTCGTCGAATCACCCGACCGGCTCATCGTCCGGACGCCGGAACAACACCGGGCCAAGGGCATCGACGTGCGGACACGTCACGAGGTCATCGCCATCGACTGCGGGGCGCGTAACGTGACGGTGCGCAACCTCGACACCGGTCGGGAGTCGGTCGAGAACTACGACGAACTCCTCATCAGCACCGGCGCGTCGGGTATCACGCCCCCGTGGCCGGGCATCGACGCGAAGGGCGTGCTGCAGCTCCGCACACTCGACGACGCGGCGGAACTGGAACGTCGGATCGACGCAGGCGCCCGACGCGCCGTGGTGATAGGCGCCGGCTACATCGGACTGGAGGTGGCGGAGGGCCTGGTCGAACGGGGCCTCGACGTGACCGTGATCGAACGGCTGGACGCACCGATGGGCGCGGTGCTGGATGCCGAAATGGCCACCGGCGTCGCGGACGCGATGCGGGCCGCGGGGATCGACCTGCGACTCAATACCGCGGTCACCGGATTCACCGTGGTCGACGGCAGCGTAATCGCCGCGGAAACCGCGGCGGGAGCCGTCGCGGCCGACCTCGTGTTGATCGGGCTCGGTGTGCGCCCAAACGTTGACCTGGCCAGCGCCGCGGGCATCGGCGTCGGCCAGGCCGGCGGCATCATCGTCGACGCTCACCTGCGCACCGACACTCCGCATGTCTGGGCCGCTGGCGACTGCGTCGAGTCCCGTCATCGCATCACTGGCCGGTCCGTCGTCGTGGCGCTCGGCACGCATGCCACCAAACAGGGCCGCGCCGCCGGCACCAACATCGCCGGCGGCGATACCGCATTTGGTGGCGTGCTCGGCACGGCGATCACGCGGTTCGGGAACGTGGAAATCAGCTGCACCGGCCTCACCGAACGGGACGCCGGGACCGCGGGCTTTGACGCCTTCGGCTTGATCACCGAGTCATCGAGCCGGGCGCACTACTACCCGGGCGCGCAGCCGATGCGGATCAAGATCGTGGCCGAGCGCGGGACCGGTCGGTTGCTCGGTGCACAGATCGTCGGCGGGGAAGGTGCGGGCAAGCGCATCGACGTGCTGGCGACGGCGTTGTGGAACGACATGGCGGTCCAGGAAATCGGCAGCATGGACCTCTCATACGCGCCACCGTTCTCGCCGGTCTTTGACGCCGTGCTGCTGGCCGCGGGCAAGGCCGCATCCAGGAAATGAGCCAGGAATGACGCTGCGTACCGCTCGGCACACTCTTCGCAATTTCTCTCGCGCAAGCCGGCGCAAACCCGCCGGGGCAGGTCAGGGTCACGACCGGCGCATTCCCGGGTTGCATGGCCCCGCGCGCAACCTGCGCGACGTAGACGGCATGCCGCACATCTATGCTCGCTCCGTCGGGCTCATGTTGCGCTCGCTTTGTTCGATCAGGGCCAAAGAAGACCACTCAGTCCAGCAGAGAAATCGGCGCCAGGCCCTCGATGTACATCATCTTGCCTTCGATCCGAACGTGCTTTTCACTCCTGACTTCGTGATCGAATCGATAGACGATCCTGGCTGTTCCCGCGGTCAACCCACGATCCCACTCCGCAGCCTGGTGGGCGACGGATTCACTGCGTTGACGCCAGGCTGCGAGCGTGCGGCCATCGTGTCGTTGCTCGAGCCATTGCAGCGCGATGCGCGGCGATACGATCGTTGCGGTCGCGTTGTTGCCGCCAAAGCCCTTGGAATTCAGGAACGACGCATCCCAGTCCGCTGGGGAACGCTGGAGTGGGCTCGGCGACAACCGCAGGTGTTCGCGTTCCACATCGGCAGCAACCTCGTCGATCGTCGTGATGCCGGGCAGGATGCCGTGCTCGAACACCCCGAGGGTCGAAGCAAGCTGATCACCCCCAGCCGCCGCCATGGTGTGGCCCACGAAACACTTGATCGCGGCAACCGGCCAATCCTCGATCCCGAACGCCTTGGCGACCCGGTTCAGGATCTGTGACTCCGTCGTCCGGTTCTGCGGAGTGCCCGTGCCATGTGCCTGCACGAAACTGCGACGGCGTATCGACACCTCGCCGATATCCCGGATCGCACGGGCCACCGCCTTGCCGAAGGTGATGTAGTTGCCGACACCGGGCGACGAGATCGACTTCTTGTAGCCGTCGGCATGAACCTGCACATCGGTAACCGCGCCATGGATGACCGCACCGAGTTCGAGCGCGAGCGCATCGTCCAGCAGCACGACGAACTGCGCTCCCTCGGCGATGGTGAATCCGCAGTTCTCGCCAAACGGCCGGCAGGCGCGGCGGAGGTCCGGTGCGGTCGCGTTACGGTGCCGGTCCAGTTCGAGCAAAGCCTCGTCTGTTCCCAGGGCCCCCATCGTCGAGAGGCCTTCGATCACATCCGGGCAAAGGGGGGCCTCCGCGCCACCGACCAGGGCAATACGCGATCGACCGGACTCGATATCGAACATCCCGTGCCGCAGGTTGTAGAGAAAGGTCGCGCAAGCTCCCATGTTGTGACCGGTCTGGCCGACGCTGCCGAGAAGGTAGGCGTTGACGAAATCCGCGGGCATCTGGGCCAGGCCCATGGGCACCTGCTTCGAGGTCGGTCGCGAGCCGCGGTAGCGGGCTCCGAGCAGGCCGCCGTTGCCCTCCTGGTCGAGCTGCCCCATGGCGCTTCCCGCGTACACACTGACGCGGTCCGGGGGCACGTGCTTCATCAACGTGCCCCAGTCGATGCCCAGCGACCCGAGCGCGTCATTCGCTGCAAAGAGAGCGATCTGGACTGCCTTGGGGTGACCGCGACCCGGGTAGAGCGACTTCGGATCGAATCCGGTGGGAAGCTGCCCGGCGGCACTGACGTCCAGCGCCCGCGTCACCGGCAAGAAGATTTCGGCATCTTCCGAAACCTCGATGCGCACACGCCCGGCGACACTCTCGCTGACCCGCCAGCGCTCCGGCAGACGGCCGGGCAAGTCGCGCTGTGACACGACGAACGAAACGGGCCCGTGTCCAGGCATCAAGCGCGCCTTGCAGTTCCAGGCGACGTTGTCCGGGTCGAGCAGCTCGGGCTCGAGGCCACGTACCAAAGTGTGCGCGAGGATGTAGCGACGCATTGTCGGCGTCGATCTCCCCCTTGATTCCCATCAGGCCCGCCAGGCTGCGAATCGTCTCGGCCGCAAGGCCCTGCTCCAGGACGTCGATTACTGATCGTCGATAGCCGTGATGGGCCGAACTGCGGCCGGCAGGCACTGATGCCGCCAAAGCCTGCGATGACTGCCAGGGGTTTCATTACCAGGGGACCCTCCGAGGTACCACCTTGCGAGCTGATCAAGTCACAATTCAACCGTAACAATACGAAGGTCGTCACGCCGTCCGGGCCTTCGACTGGCTGAACGTTCCAGATGACGACCGCGAAGTCAAACGTCCGCTCGTGTACGCGCGCATTGTTCCCTCATCCTGCCGCCATCGCAGCCGAAGCCTGGCTGGTGTTCGCCCGCGATCTGGTTTCTTGCCGCGCATGCCCGCGCCCACCGAGTAACATGCGCGGCGCAAGATCTTCGCGGCGGAGTAGCCTGTCTGCATGGACTCCCTGATCGCCGCGGCCGCGCGCGCCCTCGCCGCCGGCGACGCGCTCGGCGCCCTCAAGCGGGTCGCCCTGCGCGACGACCCGCCGGCGGTGGCCTTGCGCGGCATCGCCATGGCCCAACTCGGAGAGTACCCGCGCGCCCGCGCGCTCCTGCGACGCGCCGCCCGCGGATTCGGCGCGCACGAGGAACTGGCACGCGCCCGCTGCGTCGTCGCCGAGGCCGAGGTGGCGCTGACCATGCGCGACTTCGGCGGCTCGCCGCGCACGCTGGCCGCGGCGGCAGCCACGCTCGACGCATTCGCCGATCGGGCCAACGCACAGCAGGCCAGGCTGATCGCGGCGCGCCGGCTCCTGCTGCTCGGCCGCCTCAACGAGTCGGCGACTGCGCTGGCGCGCCTCGACGCGCATGGCCTGCCGCCGACGCTCGCGGCGGTGGCCGAGTTGACCGCGGCCGAGCTGGCGCTGCGCTCACTGCGGACCGGCCCGGCGCTGGCGGCGCTCGACCGCGCACGCGAGGCGGCCGATCGTGCACGCGTGCCGGCGCTCCAGGCCGAGGTGGCGGAGGCACGGGCCGCGCTCGACCGTCCCGCCGCACGGCGCATCGTCGCCGGTGGCGAGCAGGCACTGCGCCTGGACGAGGTCGCAGCGCTCCTGTCCTCGGACGCGCTGGTTGTCGACGCATGTCGTCGCGGGCTGCGCGCCGGCGCTGCGTGGCGGCCGCTCGCGCGCCGGCCGGTGCTGTTCGCGTTGGCGCGTGCACTCGCAGAGGCGTCGCCTGACGATGTCGATCGGCACGTCTTGATCGCGCGTGTGTTCCGTGCCCGCCGTCCCAACGAGTCGCATCGAGCGCGGCTGCGGGTCGAGATCGGCCGCCTGCGCGCGCTCATCGCCGGGCTGGCTCGCATCGAGGCCACGACGCGAGGCTTCGTCCTGACGCCGCGCGGCGCGCGCGCCGTTGTCGTCCTTGTGCCGCCCATCGACGGCGACCAGGCGTCACTGGTGGCGCTGCTCTCCGACGGCGCGGCCTGGTCGACCTCGGCCCTGGCCCTGGCCCTGGGGGCCAGTCAGCGCAGCGTGCAGCGTTCGCTGGTGGAGCTCGAGGCCGCCGGACGGGCGCGCTCGATCCGACAGGCGCGGGCGCGTCGTTGGCTGTCGCCGCCGCTGACGGGATTCACGACGATCTTGTTACTCCCCACTGCGCTCCCGTTCGAGTAGCTTGGCTCGCGCGCCGATCCGAGGCGCGCCGCAAGGAGCCAGGCGATGACCAGCAAGACAGGCAAGGACGGATCTCCCGCGCCGGCACGCATGGCCGAGATCGTGCGTGAATTCGGCCCCTTCGCCGGCGCCGACCACGTACACGGCGTCACGCACGACGGGCACCGCGTCTGGGCCGCCACGGGAGCCAGGCTCGTCGCCTTCGATCCGGCGAGCGGCGAGCCCACGCGCACACTCGACCGCGCCTGCGACGCCGGCACCACCTTTGACGGCACGTACCTCTACCAGATCGCCGAGGCGCGCATCGACAAGATCGATCCCGCCACCGGCAACGTGATGGCGTCGATCCCGGCACCCGGTCACGGGCGAGACTCGGGACTCGCCTGGGCCGAGGGCAGCTTGTGGGTGGGGCAGTACCGCGATCGCAAGATCCACCAGGTCGATCCCGAGACCGGCGCCGTCATGCGCACGATCGAGTCCAACCGGTTCGTCACCGGCGTGACCTGGGTCGACGGCGAGCTGTGGCACGGGACCTGGGAAGGGGACGAGAGCGATATCCGCCGAATCGACCCGCAGAGCGGCACCGTGCTCGAACGGCTGAAAATGCCGCGCGGGATTGGTGTCAGCGGGCTCGAGTCCGACGGCGCGGACCTTTTTTATTGCGGTGGCGGAGCGAGTGGAAAGGTCCGCGCCGTGAGACGTCCGAAACGAGCCGGATCCTGATCAGCAGGAGGGAAAATGATCGACATCATTCACAGGGTTGGAATCAAGGCACCCATCTCGAAGGTCTACGCAGCGTTGTCGACGATCGAGGGTGTTGCCGGCTGGTGGACCAGGGAGACAACCGGTGTCTCCGAACCTGGCGGGAACATCGAAGTTCTTTTCTCCTCACCGAGTGGAGAACGAAAGGGTGGCATGAACATGGAGGTGATGGCGCTGGAGCCCGACAAGGAGGTGCATTGGCGCTTCAGATCGGGGCCAGAGGAGTGGGTGGGAACTGACGCGATGTTCCAGCTATCCCAGGACGGGGACTACACCATCGTTCGCTTCGGCCACAGGAACTGGCGTGAGGCGATCGAGTTCACCGAGCATTGCAGCACGAAGTGGGCAACGTTCTTGCTGAGCCTCAAGGACCTCGTCGAAACGGGTAAAGGCAGGCCCGCGCCCAACGACGTCTGGATCAGCAACTGGCATTAGAAATCGAGCATGGAAACATCGGTTACCTGAAGCGTCGACGAGGATTGATCGGCAGGTCGAGGTACCTACGACGGCAGCATCACACCCGGCTCGCCCGACTGTCGCTCGGTTCGTGCGTCCAGCGACCAGTCCCCGGGCCCGCGCGCCAGAATCACCAGGAATCCGCCGACCATCGCGAGATTCTTCATGAACTGGCCCTGCTGCACCGGGTCGTCGAAGTCTGCATGGAACAGCAATGCGGTGAGCAGCACGAACGCTGCAAGAAGGAATGCAAAGACGCGCGTCTTGTAACCGATCGTGATGGCAACGGCACCCACGAGTTCGAGCACGATGGCGACCGGCAGGAATGCACCCAGTACGCCGTGCAGTTCCATGTAGGCACGCGTCGCCGCATAGTCGAAGGCCTTGTCCAGGCCGGAGACCAGGAAGATCACCGACATCAGAATCCGTCCGACCAGGTCCGCGAGATTGAGAGGCGTACTCATGGCGAGTCTCCCTGCCGGGAACGTAAGCGATCAACGGCCGGCTCAACAATACGCCTTTCGGCGCAGGTCGAGGAAGGCTGCCTGCAAGTTGAAACGGCTGAGCGTGAACGCGCCAAGTGACGCCTGCCGCCGACCCCAGGCGGCAGTCTCAAACGTCGGACAGTGATCCGGCGTCGATGCCAGCGGCTTCACTACGGTCCATGGTCGATGACCGGCGCACCGATCTTGCAGGCCTGCCCGCCGGCCTCGAGGATCTCGGCAAATCCACGTCCCAGGCACGAGGCAAAGCGTTCCGGTTCCGTGAACGACGCTGGATCGAAGTGCACGGCCACGAAGCAGTCGCCCGCGACCGAAAGCATCGTGATCATCGCGCCGACACCAGGCACGGGCCCGAAGGGATATGCCGCGAGGACACGGCGGCCCGCGAAATATGGTTTCGCAGCCGGTCCCTGCACGTTGCTGGCCTGCACGTCGGCCCGCGGGATGCCCGCAAGCAAGCGCTCGAGGACCATGTCCGGCATACGCGCGAGCAGGGGCGCCATCAACGCATGCGCCCGGATTGCGGGCTCCGCCCTGCCCGCCTTCACCGCTGGCCTGATCGCCTCGAGACGACGCCTGGGATCTCGCTCCGCGGCGGGCGCCGCCAGGGTGAGCGCGCCGATGTAGTTGCCGGCAGCAGGCTCCGCGCCGCGCCGCAGATTGACCGGGACCGCGAGGGGCACGTCCGCAGGAGCCATACCTACCGCGGCCTGGTAATGGTGCAGGGCGCCCGCAATGGCGGCGAGATAAAGGTCGTTGACCGTGCTGTCGAGGACTCGCGCCGCCTTCTTGAGACGAGACAGCGGCACCACCAGCACGGCGCAGCGGCGTGAAAAGCCGCGCCCCGCCAGTGCCGGCGCGGGCGGGCACGGCAGGCCGATTACGCGACGCACGGACGCCAGGTAACCCTCTAACGAACCCGCGGCGGTCAATGGATCCTGGACGGCCGATCGCGCGGCGCCGAGCAGGTCCGGCACCAGCCGCAAGGTTGCCGAGATGGCCTCCTGCGGCATGCGCGCCAACGCCTGTCCCTGCAGGTCCGCTGGCTTGAGGTCCGCTGGTGCCGCGACCGGCGCAGGCGGCAGACGCCGGGCCCCGGGTGACGGGCTCGTATCGAACAGCGCTTCGAACAACTTCATCGAGCCGATCCCATCCGTCATCGCGTGGCTCATCTTGAAGAAGAGCGCAGCGCGTCCCCTCTCGATTCCCTCCAGCAGTATCGCTTCCCACAGCGGCCGGTCGCCATCCAACGGCGCCGACATTTCCGGGCGAATCGCGTCGAGCACCTCGCGCAGCGAGCCCGGTGCTGCAATTCGCTCGTGGCGAATGTGATTCGCGAGGTCGAAATCGGCAGCGACGATCCAGTGCGGCAGCACAAGCCGCAGCGGCGGCACCAGCGCCCGCTGCCGCAGCCTGGGAAATGTCCGGGTCGCCCGCTCCAGGGCCTGCAGCACTCGTCGCTGCTGCGGCTCACCGTCCAGCAGGAACAGGCCGCCGACGACAGACAGCATCCTCGGGTGCTCGTCGCCGCGGTAGAGCAGCGCATCGAGGGCCGCCATCGCCTCGACCTGTCCTCGTTCCGCTTCCATCGCTCGCCTCCGGGCCGCTCCACCGCAAGTGATTGCAAGCCATCGTGATCTGGGCCAAATTGCGATGCAAGGGGGAATGAGGGCGTCCGCAGCGCGCTCGACCGCCATGACCGAGCAAGAATTCATTCCTTGGCAACGGGTGCAGGGTCACAGGGCCGTCTTCCTGCTGGACCACACGACGCGACTGGAACGGCGCCTGCTCGAGGCATGGCTGCACGACACGCGAGCCCAGGCCGAACATTCCGACCCCGCGGACTTCGAACTCATCAGCCTGCGCGACGGGGGCTCCCGTCCACGCCCGGCAGCGATGCAGAGAATCTCGGAACTCGTCGCGGCGACACCGCCCCCGTTCTTCGTGCCCGTGCGGGTGTTGTGGATTCCGCCGCACGGTGACGGGTCGGCGCGCGCGCACTTCGCCGCCTTCGTGGCCGGAGACCCCCGCGCGCCGGGCCCACTGAAGCAACGCTGGATCTACCGCAAGGATCGGTTGCGTGCGCGTCCGATTGCGGCGGAAGGCGCCACGCTCGAAACGCTGCAGGCAAGGTTCCTGAGAAACCACCAGCACGCTCCGGCCGACGCGGCGCAACTGTCGGAGTTCATCGCGCGCCAGGCGCTGCTCGCCCTCGAGCGAGCCGAGAGTCATGCACGCGGCGCCCGTTACAAAGTGCCGCGCCTGGTCCATGAGGAGGTGCTCGACAGGCCTGTTCCCCAGGCTGCGCTCGCCGCGATCGCCGGGCAGACCGGGAAGTCCTCCGCCGATGTGCGCCGGTACGCTCACCGTTGCCTCGAGGAAATGGCGGCGGTTCACAGCACGTTCTACCTGGACCTGATGGCGGCGTTCGGGCGCTACCTGTATACGCGCGGCTTCGATCCAGAAGTGCAGATACCGGCCGCCGACGTAGAGCGCATCCGGGAAATGTCCAGGCGCCGCCCCATCGTCTTCCTCATGACGCACAAGTCGCACCTCGACGGCTTCCTGATGCTCACGCTGCTGCACGACATGAACCTGCCGCCGCTGCACATCTTCGGCGGCATCAACATGAGCTTCCCGGGTCTCGGGACGCTCGGCCGGCGCTCGGGCACGGTGTTCATCAGGCGCAGCTTTGCCGACGATGCGATCTACAAGCTCGTGCTGCGCAGTTACATCGACTACCTGGTCGAAAAGCGGTTTCCCCTGCTCTGGGCGCTCGAGGGGACACGATCCCGCACCGGCAAGCTGATGCCGCCACGCTATGGCCTGCTCAACTACGTCGTCGATTCATACGTGCGTTCGGCCGCTGCCGACGTCGTGCTGATGCCGGTCGCCATCGTTTACGACCAGGTGCCTGAGGTTGCGGACTACGTGGCCGAGGCCAAGGGCGTGAGCAAGCGCGCGGAATCAGCCTCCTGGTTCATGAAGTACGTGAGCGGATTGCACAACCCGTTCGGCCGCATCCACGTCCGATTCGGCGAGGGCGTGTCGCTGGCGGAGGCATTGGGCGGCCGGCGCGACGACGGTGCAGTGTCGAAACTCGATCTGCAGAAAATCGCCTTCCAGCTCGCGGTGCAGGCAAACTGCGTGACGCCGGTAACCGCCAGCGCCCTGGTAAGCTTCGTGCTGCTCGCGCATGGACACCGCGCGCTTACGCTCGGTGAACTGATTCGCGAATTGCGGGCGCTGCGCGATCTCGTCCACTTGCTCAAGGTGCCGACGAGCGCCGACGTCGACATCGGATCCAGGGACGTCCTCGACGCCGTGCTCGCGCAATTGCGGCACACGGGCGTGATCACGGTGTTCGAGGACGGCATCACGCCCGTCTACGCCATCCCGCCGTCCGCCGCGACCGCGGCCGCGTATTATCGCAACACGTGTGTTCATTTCCTGGTCCCGGGCGCGATTGCCGAGCTTGCGTTGCTTCACGTAGCCGAATACGAGCGGACCCGACCGCGAGGATGCATTTCGCGCGGAGGCACTGCGCGTGCGCGACCTGCTCAAGTTCGAGTTCTTCTTCGACGACAAGGAAGCGTTCCTCGAGTCCGTGGAAGGCGAACTGTCGCTCAGGGCACCCGCCTGGCGGCAGCGACTCGCCAGTCACCAGGACGTCGACGAGCTCCTTGCGTCGCTCGATCCCCTGCTCGCCCCGGGCGCACTGCGCCCGTTCGTCGAGGCCTATTGGGTGCTGGCGGACGCCCTCCTCCTCGAGAACCCCGCGCAACCCTTCGCGGCGAAGCCATTTCTCAAGCGCTGCGCCGCACTCGGCCTGCAGCGCGTGCGACAGCGCCGCGTGGCCAGCGAGGAATCCGTGTCCAGTGCATATTTCGACGCGGGCATCAAGTTCGCGGAGCACCGCGGGCTGTTGGCCGGCGACGAGCCGCAGGTCAAGGCTGCGCGACAACGCTTCGCCGCCGAGCTCCGCACGGTCGTCAGGCGCATCGACCGCCTGGCGCTGCTCGCCGACAACCAGCGCACGGCGCGCGACCAGGTCCTCTCCGGATGAGACAATGAACAAGCAGACAAAGACCAGCACGCATCGACAGGTGACTGCGCATCTCGGCAAGGCTCCGCGTGGGGCAAGGGTCGGCGCGCTGTTCGACCTCGACCGCACCCTGCTCGAAGGGTTCTCCGCCTACCCTTACCTCGGCGAACGCCTCGTGCGCGGCACCATGTCGCCGCGCGAGATGCTCGCGAACCTGCGCGCCATGCTCGACTACAAGCTCGGCCGCTCCGGATTTTCCGGCGTCGTCGGCCGGACCACGGAACCGCTGCGCGGCGTGGCTGAGTCCGTGCTGGAAGAGCTCGGCGAGAGCGTTTTTCGCAAGCACCTGATGGGACGCATCTTTCCCGAGGCAAAAGCGCTGGTCCACGCGCACCGCGAACGCGGCCACACCCTCGCCATCATTTCGTCCGCGACCCGCTACCAGATCGAGCCTGTGGCGCGCTATCTCGGAATCGAGCACGTGCTTTGCACGCGCCTCGAGGTCAAGGACGGAATCCTGACCGGCAAGGTCATCCGGCCCACGTGCTACGGCGAGGGCAAGGCCGCCGCGGCACGCAAGCTCGCGGCCAGCGAGGGGCTCGATCTCTCGGTCAGCCATTTCTACACCGACGCTGTCGAGGACTTGCCGCTGCTCGAACTGGTGGGCCGCCCGCATGTCCTCAATCCCGATGCAAAGCTCGCGCAACTGGCGCGGGAACGCCACTGGCCAACGCAGCACTTCGCGCCGCGCGCCGCGGGTGCACGCGAAGCCGCGGGCACGGCGCTCGCGTATGGCAGCATGATTCCCGCGGTGCTCGTCGGGCGCGCGGTCGGATATCTGACCGGCTCCACGCGCAAGGGGATCGACCTCGCCATTGCCTCCTGGGCGGATTTCACCACGCTTGCGATCGGCCTCGAACTCAAGGTGAGAGGCCGCCAGCACCTCTGGTCGCACCGGCCTGCGGTGTTCGTCTTCAATCACCAGAGCCAGGCGGACGTCGTCATCCTGGCCAAGCTGTTGCGTGAGAATTTCACGGGGGTTGCAAAGATCGAGGCCAGTCGCCACCCGATCGTCGGACCCATGTTCCGGGCGATGCAGGTGGCGTTCGTCGACCGGGCCGACCACAAAAAGGCGGTCGAGGCGCTTGCGCCGGCCCTCGATGCGCTGCGCCAGGGCACTTCGCTCGTGATTGCCCCGGAAGGCACGCGCAGCGAGACGGAACGTCTCGGCCCGTTCAAGAAAGGCGCGTTCCACCTCGCGGTGCAGGCCGGAGTTCCAATCGTTCCGATCGTCATCCACAACGCGCTCGAATCGCAGCCGAAGGGTGCGATGCTCTTCCGGCCGGCGACGATTCGCGTCGAGGTGCTGCCGCCCGTCGCGACGGGCGACTGGCGCGTTGCATCCATGAATCGCCACGTCGCCGAGGTGCGCGGCATGTTCCTCCGGACGCTCGGGCAGGAAGATGTCGCCGCGACACCGGCACCGAAGAAGCGGCGCCGGGCGCCGGCGACGAGACTCGCGAAATGAAACTGCGAGTGGGACTGCTGGGTGGCGGGTCGTGGGGCACCACGGTCGGTGCGCTTGTGGCGCGCAACGCGCCCGTGACGCTCTGGGCGCGAGACGTCGCGACGGTGGACGAGGTCAATCGCGAGCACACCAACAGGAAGTACCTGCCGGACGTGAAGCTGCCGGATCGATTGCGCGCGACGCACGATCCGGCAGAAGCGGTGCGCGATGCCGACGTGGTGATCATGGGCGTGCCGTCGCAGGGTTTCCGCAGCGTGCTGGAGCACGTGGGAGACCACATTCGCCCGTGGGTTCCGATCGTGAGCCTGACGAAAGGGCTCGAACTCTCCAGCGGACGCCGCATGAGCGAGATCGTCCAGGAGTTGCTGCCCGGCCATCCCGTCGGCGTCCTGACGGGACCCAACCTGGCGCGCGAAATCATGGCCGGCTACGCGGCCGCCAGCGTAATCGCCATGGAGGACGAGATCATCGTTGCCGCGCTGCAATCGCTGTTTCGCAGCGGCCTGTTCCGCGTCTACACGAACCACGACGTCATCGGCTGCGAGTTGGGCGGTGTGTTGAAGAACATCATGGCCATCGCCGTCGGCATGGGTGACGGCCAGGGTGCCGGCGAGAACACCCGCGCGGCCTTGATCACGCGCGGCCTCTCCGAGATGACCCGGCTTGGCGTTGCCTTGGGCGGTCAGGCCGTCACGTTTGCCGGCCTCGCGGGGCTCGGCGATCTCGTGGCCACCTGCACCAGCCCGCAAAGCCGGAACCACCACGTCGGGGTCGAACTCGGCCGGGGCCGGCACATCGACGAGATCACCGCAGAAATGTTCATGGTGGCCGAGGGCGTCAAGAGCGCGCCGGCCGTCATGGCGCTTGCCGAGCGGCACGGAGTGGAAATGCCCATCGCACGCGAGGTCTTCCAGGTCGTGCAGGGTCTTGCAAACGCTCGCCAGGCATTCCGGGGACTGCTGCGCATCGCCGCCCGGGCCGAATCGGAACCCGGCTGAAAAGGGGGCGATGTCATGGTGACCTCGCCGGATTCCGCATCCGTCAACTCAGCGGTGGACGTTCACCCCGCCGGACTCGATACGGATGGTTGAGACGGTGGTGTCGCCGCCCGCCGTGTCCTTGTCGGTCACATACTGCAATGTCGGAATTCGCTGCATTGGCAAGGCCTGGTTGGAGTAACTGGCGGCGACAGCTTGCGGGTCATAGCGCACGCCGACAGCAACATCCGGTACATCGGGTTGCGCGGTCACCTCGAGCACGCCGTCCACGTAGGAGATGCTGTAGTTCGTGGAGCTTTGTCCAAACGGCGTGATCAGGTAGCTGCCCTCCGGCGAATCGACCGTCGCCGCGGTCTGGAAATCGAGTATTCCACCCAGGCTTGCGGGCGCGTCACCACCCACCAGCCCGGTATAAGTTGCCGTAAACGGGGGGTTCGGGGAATTGACCTGGCGCTCTGCGCTGTCGGCGACGATGGACAATGGCGCCGGCGTGATCACCCCCGCGGTGCTGTCGAGGTAGCTGATCAAGTAGTTGGTGCCGCCGTTGCCGTCGTTCATCACCAGCCCGCTCGCCGTGAGCCGCTTGCCGGTGCCCGCGTTCCGATCGTCGAACCGCTGCGTCGCCGCCGTCCCCACCGCATCGTAGGTCGCGCCGCTCAGCAGCGGTGCGGCACCCGACGCCGTGGTGCCGTCGTAGACGCGACTGTCGGCCTGCGCCGTCACCGTCAGCAACGCCGGCGTGATCACCCCCGCGGTGCTGTCGAGGTAGCTGATCAAGTAGTTGGTGCCGCCGTTGCCGTCGTTCATCACCAGCCCGCTCGCCGTGAGCCGCTTGCCGGTGCCGGCGTTGCGATCGTCGAACCGCTGCGTCGCCGCCGTCCCCACCGCATCGTAGGTCGCGCCGCTCAGCAGCGGTGCGGCGCCCGACGCCGTGGTGCCGTCGTAGACGCGGCTGTCGGCCTGCGCCGTCACCGTCAGCAACGCCGGCGTGATCACCCCCGCCGTGCTGTCGAGGTAGCTGATCAAGTAGTTGGCGCCGCCGTTGCCGTCGTTCATCACCAGCCCGCTCGCCGTGAGCTGCTTGCCGGTGCCGGCGTTGCGATCGTCGAACCGCTGCGTCGCCGCCGTGCCCACCGCATCGTAGGTCGCGCCGCTCAGCAGCGGTGCGGCACCCGACGCCGTGGTGCCGTCGTAGACGCGGCTGTCGGCCTGCGCCGTCACCGTCAGCAACGCCGGCGTGATCACCCCCGCGGTGTTGTCGAGGTAGCTGATCAAGTAGTTGGCGCCGCCGTTGCCGTCGTTCATCACCAGCCCGCTCGCCGTGAGGCTGCTTGCCGGTGCCGGCGTTGCGGTCGTCGAACCGCTGCGTCGCCGCCGTGCCGACCGCATCGTAGGTCGTGCCGCTCAGCAGCGGTGCCGCGCCCGACGCCGTGGTGCCGTCGTAGACGCGACTGTCGGCCTGCGCCGTCACCGTCAGCAGCGCCGGCGTGATCACCCCCGCCGTGCTGTCGAGGTAGCTGATCAAGTAGTTGGCGCCGCCATTGCCGTCGTTCATCACCAGCCCGCTCGCGGTGAGCTGCTTGCCGGTGCCGGCGTTGCGGTCGTCGAACCGCTGCGTCGCCACCGTGCCGACCGCATCGTAGGTCGCGCCACTCAGCAGCGGTGCGGCACCCGATGCCGTGGTGCCGTCGTAGACGCGGCTGTCGGCCTGCGCAGTCACCGTCAGCAACGCCGGCGTGATTTCGCCAATGTTCGCGCTGGCGGTGGTCGAAGCGAGCGTATATCCGTACACCTGCGCGCCCGCGTTGGAGGCGCTTGCAGTAATGCCGGTTGCCGTGACGGCTTTGCCCGTGCCGGCGTTCCTGTCGCCGTAGGCGCTCCCCGTCCAGTTGAGGGTCACGACATCACCGTCGACCGCGCCGGTCGCCGTGAAATTTCCCGCCAGCAGCGCCGCTCCCGTGGTCCCGTCATAGACCCTGCCAGTCGTACCCGTCAGTCCCGGCGTGATGCTCGGTGCCAGCGAGTAGAGGAAGCCGTTCCCCGTGGCCTGTGCGACCGGCGTCACGCCGAAGCTCGCGCTGTACTGCTTGAAGTCATAGCCCAGGCCGTTCCGAACATCGGGTGTCGCGCCACCGAACGGGTTCGGGTTGCTCGACCAGACGAGCCAACGGCCATTGGTCGCTGACAGCGCCGACGCGCCCGCGTTGTTGACGAACCTGCCTCCTGACAAGACGATCGCATCGCCTGCACCCGCCGCGCTGATGGCCCCGGCAACGGTTACCGCACCGGCCGCCTGGACCGACAAGGCGCCGCTGACCGTCGATGCATTGATCGTGATGTTGTTCGCGTCGCGGAGAGAAACGCTGCCTGCGCCGGATACCGCGACGACGCTGAAATTGTTTCCAGCGTTGGTTGCCGTCACGTTTCCAGGCCCGGCGATCGTCAGCGTGGACGGAGCCGACACGACCCCAGTCAGCGTGAGCGATGAGGTCATGGAGGTCGTGCCGATCGTGCTCGCGCCGGCAAGCGTAACGCCGCCGGACACGGCTGCGATTCCGCTACCCGTGAGCGCGCCGGCGCCCGCAACGCCCACCCCGTTGAGCGTCACCGGTTCGCCCGCGAGAGCGACGTTGTCGACGTTCAGCGTCGCACCAGCCGCCACCGTCGTGCCACCTGACGCCGCGCCCAGTGCGCTCGTGTTGGCGGCAACCAGCGTTCCTGCACTGACGCTCGTTGCACCACCATAAGTGTTGGCGCCCGACAGGGTCAGCGTGCCGGTCCCTGCCTTGGAGATGCCACCCGTGCCGCTGACGACACCCGAGAACGTCGTCGATGCGTTATTGCCGCCGGACGTGAGCGTGCCGCTGCCGAGCGTGATGTTGCCGGCCCCTGCGATCGACCCCACGGTCTCCGCGAAGTTGGCCAGGTTGAACGTCGCACCCGCTGCCACCGTCACCGCGCTAGCGTCGGCGATCCGGTTCGCGGCGCCCAGTTGCAGCGTGCCGGCATTCACCGTCGTCGCACCGGTATAGGTGTTGGCACCCGTCAGCGTGGTCGTGCCTGCGCCCTGCTGGACCAGTTCACCGAAGCCCGAGACCACGTTGGCGGACGCCAGTGCATTGCTGCGGTTGAAAGCCAGCGTGCCCAGGTTGACCACCGCGCCGGTGCCGAGGTTGCCGGTGGCGCCGCCGTTGCCGACGTGCAGCGATCCGGCGCGGATCGTCGTCGTGCCGGTGTTGGCGTTGGCGCCGGTGAACGTCAGCGTGCCAGCACCAAGTTTCGTCAGTGCGCCAGTGGTAGCCGCACCCGCACCGCTGACCGTCAGATTGGTTGCGACATTCGAAACGTCAATTGAACTGGTCGTCCCGGCCGTCAGCGTGTAGTTGCGATCGGTGGCGACACTGGCGCCGTCGTATCGCAGGATGCCGCCGCCGAGAACCAGGTTTCCGGCAGCGTTCGTCGACGCCCCGATGCTGCTTGCAACTCCGCCGTTGGCCAGTGACGAGATGCCGAGTACCCCGCCGTTGACCGTCGTGGCGCCGGTGTAGCTGTTTGCCCGCATCAGCGTGACGGTGCCTGCCGTCGACTTGGTGAGGCCGCCGGTGCCGCCGAGGATTGCGCTGATGATTCCGTTCGACACAACGTAGGACGTCGCTCCGGTCCCGGTCAGCATGCCGCTGGTGCCGGTGATCGTGCCGTTGGTCAACGTCACCGTGCCGACGGTGTCGGAATTGGCGCCGATGTCGAATGTCGCGCCACCGGTGATCGTCACTGCGCCCGTCGCGAGCGCGTTGCTCGCGCCATCGGCCAGTGTGCCGCCGGCAACTGACGTCAGGCCGGTATGGAGGTTCGCGCCCGAGAGGGTCAGCGTTCCGGCGCCGAGCTTGGTCAGCGCGCCGGTGGTCGCCGTGCTCGCGCCACTGAGCGTGAGGTTGGCTGCCGCGTTGGTGACGTTGATCGTGCTCGTTTGACCTGCCGTCAGCGTGTAGTTCCGGTTGGTCGATGCAGTGCCGCCGGCATACTGCAGCGTGGCGTTGGCGCCGAGCACCAGGTTCGTCGCCGCGTTGCTCGACGCGCCGATGCTGCTGGCGAGGCCGCCGTTCGCCAGCGTGTTCGCGCTCAGCGTTCCGGCGCTGATACTGGTAGCCCCGGTGTAGGTGTTCGCGCCGGACAGGGCCAGCGTGCCGGCACCGGCCTTGGTCAAGCCGCCGGCGCCGCTGACCAGGGCCGCGACGGTGAGGTCGTCTGCCGCCGTGCCATTGTTGACGGTGTAGGTGCGCGTCGCAGCAGCAGCAAGGTTGCCGCTGACGATCGCTCCCGTCGTGCCGGTGCCGTTGACGTTGAGCGTCACGTTGCCGCCGAGTGTCAGCGTTCCGGCGCCCGTCGATACGGACGCGCCAGAGGTCGCGCCGCTTTCCAGGGTCAGGGAAGAGACGGTGTGATTGAAGCCGTTCAGGTCGAGTGCGCCGGCAGCCCGTACGGTCATCGCCTGCGACGCAAAGGAACTATTGATGCCGGAGCGCAGCGTGCCGGAATTGACGACGATGCCGCCGGTGCGGGTAACGTCTTCGATTCTCCAGCAGGACACCTGAGCCGGCCTTGCCGAGAATCCCGGAGCCGGTGACCTGGGCGTTCGACCCGAGAACCAGGTCGCTGACCGTGAACACCTTGGCATCGGTGGCTCCGAACGCAACCGTACCCGTCGCCTGCGTCGGCTGGATCGTGTTCGTGCCGCCCACGGAGAGAACGTTGCCGCTCGCGATGGTCAGTGTGTTGGCAGCACCCGTGGAGTCGTGACTGTAGGTGACGCCGCCAGACAGCAGCAGCGAGTTGATCGAGAACGTGTCGTCGGCAACGCGGTTGGCCGTCAGCCTGAGGTTGACGTTGGCCGCGGGCGCAGCGGCGTATTCACTCGCGAGCAGCGTTCGCAGGCCATTCACCGAACCGGTCGGCGGGTTGTAGGTGACGAAATCGGTGCCGGCACTGCTGCTGCCGGACGCGCCCGCGGCGCCGATGGCGCCCGCAACGATACTGACAGTGGCCGTGCCGCTGTTGCCGCCGCCACCCGTCAGCGCCGGCGCCGTCGTGAATACGATGTTCGAACTGCCCGCTGTCTGCGAGGCGACCGTGTTGGCCCCCAGGTTGGTGCCGCGGAACAGGGCCGATGCCCCCGTGGTCCGCGCGAGCGACGCGAACGTAACCTGCGTGTTGCGGGCCGCATCCGGTGTCAACGTGACGGTCGAGTAGCCACTGGCGAGATTGAGCGCACCCAGCGACTCCGTCGTGTTCGCGACCGCATTGCCGGTCACCGCGAACTCACCGCCATTCAATGTGAGCGTGCCGGCGATGCGGTCGTTGTTGTTCGCCGCACTGTTGTCCAGCAGCAGCCGCGCGCCGGAATTGACCGTCAGGTTGCTGCCGGTGGCACTGCCCGCTGCCCCGGTGAGCGCAAGTGTGCCGCCGCTTGCGGCAGTCGTGCCGGTGTAGGTATTGGCGTTCGTCAGCGTGAAAGTGCCTGCGCCGTCCTTGACCAGGCTCACGGTGCCGCTGCCGTTCTGGATGACGCCGCCGAACGCGGTCGAACCGCCGTTGCCACCTGTGGTCAGCGTGGCCGCGCCCGCCGCGCTCCTGGTGACGTTGCCGCCCGCCGCGCCGCCGCCCGCAAGACTGCCAATCGTCTCGCTCGCTGCCAGGTCGAGCGCCACCCCCGCCGTGTTGGCGAGCACCACGGCGCCCGTGTCGGCGATGGCGTTGCCGCCGGACACAGCCAGCGTGCCGGCATTCACCGTCGTGCTGCCGGTGTAGGTATTCGCCTGCGACAGCGTGAGCGTGCCAGCCCCGGCCTTGGTCAGCCCACCCGTGCCGCTGATCGACGATCCACCGGACTGCGACCCGGCGCCGCTGTGGCTGACCGACAAAGTGCCGCCGCCGGCAAGCGCGATATTGCCGAGAACCAGCGTCGTCGCGTTCGCGACGGTGACCGCCGACGCGGTTGAATTGTTCGTCCGCAGGGTGCCGGTCGTGAAGTTGGCTGCGCCACCACCGGCATCGATCGCGATCGTTCCCGCGCCGGCGTCGATGGACTTCGCCGCGGCGAGCGTGACGCCACCGGTGCCGCTCGCCAGCGCAATCGCGCCGCCGCCGGTCGTGATGCTCTCGTTCACCGCAATCGAACCCGTGCCGGCACCCGTCAGCGACACGGCTCCGACGCCGGTGTTGCTGATGCCGCCGCTGCCCGCGACGAGGGTGATCGAGCGGTTCGCGCTCAGCGTCAGGCTGTTTGCCGACGCGTAATTGATCGCATTGTTGACCGTGATGTCGCCGGCGCCGGCAAGGCCCGATGCGGTCGATACGGTCACGTTGCCGAGAGCGAGTTGATTCGTCAGCGTCGCGACATTGAGGTTGGACGGGGTCGTCGTCGGATTCGAGAACGCACCGCCGCCGAAAGCCGACGTCGGGGTGTTCGCCGCGCCGCTGATCGTAATGTCGGTCGGGTCGAGCAGCAGGGTACCGGCACTGCCGTTTGCGGCGCGGAGATCCGCCTGCCCCTGGAAATCGAGCCAGTGTTTGCCCGACGCTTCGACAAAGCCGCCGTTGCCGCTGTTCGCACCACCGCGCGCGCTGATCGCGCCGTACATCTGCGTGGCTTCGTCGGCCCAGACGATGACTTTGCCGCCATCGCCGTCCTGACGCGCATCGGCGACGATGACCGCGTCGGCACCGACATAGGTACGACTCGCATTCGGAACCGCTGGATTGCTGCCCTGGTAATCGCCGCCGACGAGCACGGTGCCGCCACCCGATCCGCCGGACGCGTCGACATGCGCCACGTTGACGAGGCCGACCTGGGCGCCAAGCAGTTCGACCGTGCCGCCTGCTCCAGCGTCGCCACGCACCGAGAGGAGACCATCGGCGAGCACTGTACCCGACTGGGCCCGCAGGCTGATTTCGCCGCCTTGCCTGCCATCGGCTGCGATTTCCGACGATGCACCGAGGTTGATGTCATCGCCGGCGCTCAGGACGATGCGCCCGCCATTGTCGGCCAGGCTCGACGCTTCCAGCACGCCGGTCTGGTTGATGACGCTGCGCGTGACGGTCTCCGCACCCGCCGCGGTCAGCAGGATGGCGCCGCCCTCGGCGCGGATCGCCTGGCGGTTGTCGATCAGGGTATCGAGCGTTTCGGCGCTCACGCTCAGGCCGACCAGCCGGTTACCGGCGAAATTGAGCGTAACGCGCTCGCCGCCGCCCAGTGCAACGGTGCCCTGCGGCGCGCTGAGCGTGCCGCCGTTGGTGATCTGCGGCGCAATGAAGGCGAGGTAGCCACCCGGCGTGGCGCTGATCGTGCCGAGATTTTCAATGGCGCCGCCGGTGCCGCTGAACGCGTACTTGCCGGCCAGGAAATCGTCGTCGCGGATGTCGAGCGTCGAGGCGACCAGTGCCGCGACATTGACCCGCGCACCGCCGCCGAACAGTACGCCGTTCGGGTTGACCAGGAACACCTGGCCGTTCGCCGTCAGTTGCCCTTCAATGCGCGAGACCGCCGGGCCACTGACGCGATTGAGGGTGACGGAGGATCGCTGGGCTGGGCAAAGTTGACCTGTGCATCGCTGCCGATTGCGAAGTCCTGCCAATTGATGATTGCACGCTCGCTGCCCTGAGCAATGTCCATGCGCGTGCCGCTGGTCGTGATGGCGGCCTGGCCGGCGACGACGCTGCCGCCACTGGGCAGTGCTCCGGGCGCAAGCTCAGCAGCAGCCACGGGTGCGCCAGCGGCTGCGAGCAGCGCGACGGCAAGGCGCCCGGAGACACGACGCGGAACTCCTTTTGCCGCACGCGCGCGCCAGTTCCGAAGCGACGGCCCAGGTGCCGAGCCGGCGATTCCAGATGAGGCGGTAGGTCTTGTTCATGGTCAGAACGCCCATTGCGCGCCGGCCCAGCCGCGCGCGCTGCTGTCCTTGCCGTCGGCATCGTTGCCATCGGCCGAGCGCCCGGGGTTGTCGCCGATCCTGGTGGCAACGTAGGCACTCAACGAGAGGCCGCGGGACAGGTTCCAGTTGAAACCGAGACCCGCGCCGGAGAGCAAGTAGTGATTGGGGATGCCCGGGTCGGCACGACCGCCGCGCATGTCGTCGACAATCGACACGCCGCCGCCGTCGACGAACGCGCGGACCGCGGCCTGCCCCGGCATGGCGGAGTAATGCAGCGGCACCACCCATTCGAGGCGGGCCAGCCAGGCTTCGTCGCCCGCCGCTTCACCTTCGGGATAGGCGCGCACGCCGTTATAACCGCCAAGCAGGAATTTTTCGGACGAATCGAGATTGCGGCTGGCGAACTGCGCGGACAGGGCGACGCTCAGGAAGCTGCGGTCGCCGAGGGGATGGAGCATTTCAACCTGTCCCTGGAGCTTGCTGTAGGCGCCCGCTGTGTCGACCGTTGCGACGTTGGCCGCGATGAAATCGGCAGGTCCGACGATCTCCAGGTCGCCGCCGGTCAGCGCCACCCGGTAGCGCAGTTGCCCGGCCCAGAGCTGCGCGATGCCATCCAGCGAAAAGACGGCCACGTCCAGTCGCTTGTCTTCGAGGTCGCCACCCACCCAGGTGTCGGTGAGTCGTTTGCGCTCGAAGCCGACGCCTGCATGCAGGAGCGATCGCTGCCGGAGCAGGAATGGGTAGCGGACCTGTACGCCAGCGACCGTAGCCTCTCCCGCACGATCGAGTGCCGTGAATTCGCAGCAGAGCTCGTAGTGGTAGTACGAGTAACTGGCACCCAACGTCAGGCCGTCATCGGTCACGGGCACCTGGTAGGACGCATACGCGGCGGTCGCACCGGTCGAATAGGCGAACCAGAGATCGCCGAGATCGCCGAGACCGAGCGGACTGTTGAGCTGCAGCGAGGCGGTCCCCCGGTTCTGGCCGGTGTACCTGCTGCCGAAGTTGTCCGCGCCCACGGAGCTGCTGAGCAGCGGGCCGGACGGTGTATCGATCTGCAGTGTCGAGGATACCGAAGTCAGCGCCGGGCCGCAACCGCGCAGCGGCGGGTCCGCCGGCTTTCTGTTCGAGGAGGATCAGGCTGCGCTCGAGCGCGTGTTGCTCGATCGGCTGGCCAGCGACGACACCGTTCTCGACGAGGGTCGCCTGTACTCGCGCGCTGTCGAGGCGCGCCGAGGCGCTCGCCTCGACGCGATCGTAGTGCCCCTCGAGCACCGCGATGCGGACGCCGCCGCCATTGATCTGCTGCGCCGGTACATAGGCGCGCGCCAGGAAGTAGCCGCGCTCGCGATAAAGCGCAGTAACGCGTGCCGCGGCCCGGCGCAGATCGTCGAGCGACGCCTCCTGGCCGATCAGTCCGGCGAGCTGCGCCTCGACCTCGGCCATGGGCAGAAGGGTTACGCCGACGATCTCGAAACTGTAGATCCTGATCCTGGCGCCGGGTGCCGCCGCTGCCGGCATGTCGTCGGATGGCTTGGGCAACGCCGATGCAGGGAGCACGAGCCCGTCGATCGGTGGCGCATAGAGGTTGAGGACGGTGCCCGCGTCCGGACGAAACACGTTCGGCGCCTGGGACCACGCCGGTACGGCTGCCACCAGCAGGGCCGCAACGGCGAGACGGCCGGCAGCGCAACGGCTGCTGCAGCGTCGGCGACACCTTGATGACCTGATCGGCATTCCGCACTCATGATGGCGCTCGGAGCAATATGACAAACCTAGCCAGCAGACCCCTGGCTGGACGTGACGGGCGTCACGGAGCGGCGTGACGACCACGCGTTCGACGGCAGCACGTGGGTGATTTCGCGACCTGCTACTAACCCCGCAGGGCACGGCCTGCCGTTTACAGGAGCGAACACCCTGCGAACGGAGCCCGAGTCATGAGCAAGCCGACTCACCCGCCGCACGTTGCTGGCCGCCGCAACCGCGACGGTTCTCGCAATCGCCAGCGCGCCCAGTGGCGCGTCCCAAGCCGGCTCACTTGCGCGCGTCGACGTCTACGACCGCAGCGCTGGCGAGGCACTGCACGTGTACCGCCACCACGGGCGCCAGTACGTCGTCGGCCAGCCCGGCAACGAGTACGCCATCCGCATCCGCAATTGCTCCGGCCGCCGCCTGCTGGCCGTCGTGAGCGTGGATGGTGTCAACGCAGTGACCGGTGAGTCGGCCTCGCCCGATCAGTCCGGTTACGTCCTGGAGCCAGGCGGCTACGTGAACATCCAGGGCTGGCGCAAGGACCTGAACCGTACCGCCGCCTTTTACTTCTCGGACCCTGCGGATTCCTATGCCGCCCGCACCGGGCGGCCGAATGACCTGGGCGTCATCGGAGTGGCGTTGTTTCCGGAACGCCAGGTCGAACGCCAGGCGTGGTTGAGCAATGACCGCCGGTCAGCGACGGCCGATGCGCGGGAGCGGTCCGAGTCCGACGCGGCCGGAGACGCCAAGGCCAACCGCAGCGCGGATGCCGCTGCATCGGCCCCGGCCATGCAGCAGCCGTCGCTGGGCACGGGGCACGGTCGAGGGGAGTTCTCGCCGGTCGAGCAGGTCGAATTCGTACGCGCCAATGCGCGGCCGGACGAAGTGATCGCCATCCGGTACGAGCGCCGCGAGACGCTGGTTGCCATGGGTGTGCTTCCCGAGCCCAGACCCGACTTTGCGAGCCGTCACCCCGACCCGTTTCCGGGCACGCTGGGCTTCGTGCCGGATCCATGAGCTTCGCGATTGCCGCATCCGTCGCGCCGGTCGATACTGCGCGGCGGATGCAAGCGCCGCACGCCGAGCAGGACCAGCGCACTGACGAGGCATTGATGCGCGCCTACGGTCGCGGCGATTCGCGCGCGTTCGAAGCGCTCTATGCACGGCACAAGGCCCGGACGTACCGGTACTTCCTGCGTCATGCGGGCGGTCATGCCGCAACCGCGGCTGAACTGCACCAGGACCTGTGGCTGAAGGTGATCGGTGCACGTGAACGCTACGTGGCGCAGGCGAGGTTTTCGACCTGGCTCTACACACTCGCACGCCATCGAATGGTCGATCACTGGCGTTCTCGCGATGGCGTCTCGCTGGCGTCGCTCGCGGACGAGGCGATCGCCACGCAGGCGGAGGAGTCGGTGTCGGCGTTGCGCGAGGGAAGCGACGATCCGCTGCATGCCACCATCGACGCACAGGCTCGCCGGCGGCTCGTCGCGGCGCTTGCCGACATTCCACCGGTGCAGCGGGATGCATTCCTGCTGCACGTCGAGGGCGGCCTCTCGCTGGAGGAGATTGCCAGTCTCACGGCCGTGTCCGGCGAGACCGTAAAGAGCCGGCTGCGCTATGCGTATCGCCGATTGCGCGCGACGCTGGAGGAACTGGCATGAGCAACCACGACCGCGATACTTTGCGATCACCGGACCGGGACGCAGCGTTGGATCGCGCGTGGCAACAGGCTTCGGATGAACAGCCACCGCCTCAACTCGACGCTGCGATCATCGCTGCAGCGCGCAAGGCGATCCAGGATCGCGGCGAGCGGGCGCAGGTCAGTCAGTCCAGCCCCCGGTCCCGCGTGTGGCCGGCGTGGTTACAACCCTTGACCGCCGCGGCCGCGGTGGCTGGCCTCGCTTTCATTCTCGTTCAGTCGCTGCCGCGCGACCGCGATGTCGCACCGTCGATTCGGATGGACGAACCGGCGATCGGCCGCGCCACGGCGCCAGGGAATCTGCACAGCCCGTCTACTGCCGAGGCCACCGACGCGAAGGCAGCGAATTCCACGGGACCTGCCGGCGCTCAAGTGCCGGTCGCCGCGACCGACAGTGAACACGCGAAGTTGGCCGTCCCGACGCCGGGCACAGCGACACCCGCTGCGCCTGTGCCCCAGCCAGCGGACTCGACGAGCGCCATCGACAAGGAACCCGCAGTCGAAAGCGCAACCGCGATGCGTGCAGTGGAAGCCGATCAAAGGCCGGCGGCGGTGCCGGAGATGACGAGCCAAGCCGCATCGGATGCAGCAGCAGCCGCGTCGGATGCAGCAGCCGCCGCACCGGCGAGGGAAAGAGGCAATGTGGCGCCATTGAGCGCCGCGGACCGTGCCGCAAATATCGCGGCTCTCTACGCTTCGGGCGATGTCACTGCCGCGGCGGACGCACTGCGCGCGTTTCGTGCCGCCGATCCGGACGCGGACGCGTTCCTGCCGGAATCGCTCCGCAACTGGGCCCGGACCGTAGAGTGACGATCCTGGACGGACGCATCGCCAGAGGGCGGCATTTCACGCAGCGCCAGCCTGGACCCACGGGCAAGCCACCACGATGCACATCGGCCGGCTAAGCCGGTTGTCGCACGTACTCTCCGGGCGCTGGCCCCAGCACCGGGCGGCCCTCGCCCCCGAGCGCCGCTGGTGCGGTCACCAGCTCGCCGCTGCGCGGGGCACTCCAATCAGCCCATAGCTGCCACCACGTGCCCACGTGCTTGGTCGCTCGTTGACGCCATGCTTCCGGATCGGGTCCCGGTTTGGGTCCGGCAAAGTATGTCGCCTTCGCGTTGCCAGGCGGATTCACGATACTTGCGATGTGCCCCGCATTGCTGAGCACGAAGGTGCTCTTGCCGCCGAGCAGCTGCGTCGTCCGGTAACACCCCACCCACGGCGTCAGGTGATCCGCGACCGCACCGGTGACGAGCGTATCGACCTTGATCGCCTTCAGGTCGACTGGTCCGCCCAGCACCTTCAGACCGCCGGGCTTGACGAGCGAGTTGTGCGCGAAGATCTCGAGGAACTCGCCGTGCAGCTTCGCCGGCAGATTCGTCGCGTCGACGCTCCAGCCGAGAATGTCGAACGGCGGTGGATCCTTGCCGTGCAGGTAGTTGTTGACCCAGTAGTTCCAGACCAGGTCGTTCGGGCGCATCCACGCGAAAACCGACGACAGATTGCTGGCGGGCAGGACACCCTTGCTCGAGGAGCGCCGCCGCGCGAGCGCCAGCATCGGCCTGAAGTTGAATGCACCGATCGGCGCCTCGGTCTCGAAGTCGAGCAGCATCACGCCGAAGGCTGCGGCGTTGAGCCGCTTGTCCCCGATGCGGGACATGTGGCTCATCGTCAGCGTGGCGATGATGCCGCCAGCGCACAGGCCCAGGATGTTGATCTTGTCGCTGCCGGTGATCTCGCACACTGCATCGACCGCATCCAGCGTGGTCTGCACGTACTCGTCGAGGCCCCAATGACTGTGCTGCGGCCGTGGATTGCGCCAGCTGGTCGTGAAGAACTGCGTGCCGTGTGCCACGGCAAATTCCGTGAAACTGCGTTTTGGCGCAAGGTCCATGAAGTAGTACTTGCCGATCGGCGGCACGATCATCAGCGTAGGTATCTGCCTGACCTTCGATGTGGTCGGTTGATACTGCAGCAACTCCACCATGTCGTTGCGGAACACGACGGCTCCAGGAGTCATCGCGACGTTTTCGCCGACGCGAAACGCCCCGGCCTGACCTGCGATGGCATGCCCTGGTTGCGGACGAGGTCGCTGGCCATGTTGCGTGCGCCGCGCAGCAGGCTGAGGCCGCGGGTTGCGACGGCGTGCTTCAACGCGGCCGGATTTCCAGCCAACGTGTTTGTCGGCGAGAGGCTGCTCGTCAGGATGCCTGCCAGGAACCGGTCGCGCTCGCGCTTGCGCCAGTCCGGTTGCGCCTCGGCGACGGCGTCCATGGCCTCGCAGAAAGCCAGGTAGCCTTGCGCGAGTCGACGGTACAACGGATTGGCGCGCCAGGTTGCGTCGGCGAATCGGGCATCCTTGTCGGGAATCTGGCGGTCCGACGTACCGACCATGATTCGCAGCCATTCCTGGTACAGCCGCATCGACTCGACTGCGCCCGTCTTCAGACGCCCGTGCGAGCCGGCGGCCGCAGTCGAGGTTCTTGCCATCGAAGGTGCTGGTCGAGCGTGACGAGGTGCGCCTGGAGGCGGGCCCCTGTCGCGATTGGGCCGTGAAGGCTGCGCTTTCTGAGCTCTGGCCATACTTGCCTCTGTGCAATTCGACGGTCTGCCGGACACGCCGGCAGGAAAACAAGCCGCTGCAGCTTGCACTCATGCCCCGTGCGCTTCAAGCGGCGGCACGAGCGCCTTAGGATCGGCCGCGAACCGCGTCCGGCACCCCCCAACTTTCGGGGGGGGACCACGATCACGTCCTCGGGCAAAGTGACCACCTCACGTCCCGCCAACATGAATGGCGTTCCGGGCGTGGCATGGGCCACGAAATGTGCGACGGCGGCAGCGTGCCGACTTCACTGATAGAACGTGCCATTACAGGCGGGAGAAGCAAGATGAGTGCAGCGGTAGTCATCACGGGAGCATCAGCAGGGATCGGCCGTGCGCTGGCCTTCGAATTTGCGCGTCGTGGGTACAACCTCGGTCTGACGGCGCGACGTCTGAACATCCTCGAGGAACTTCGCGCGCAGATACTCGCGACATCGGGCTGCAGCGAGCTGCGAGTCGAGTTGGCGAGCTTCGACGTTGCCGAAGAGGATACGGTGACGGACGCGCTACGCGATCTGTTCGCGGCGCTCGGAGGCGTGGATATCGTCCTGGCAAATGCCGGCGTCAATGATGTCACGCACGTCGGGCAGGGTGACCTGGCGAAGGAAAGCCGGTTGATCCGGACGAACGTCATTGGCGCCATCGCTACCGTGGGCGCTGCGGTCGAACATTTTCTGGCGCGCGGCGCAGGGCATGTCGTGGGCATCTCCTCGCTCGCGTCGCTGCAGCCCCTGCGTGAGCAGGCCGCCTACTGTGCCAGCAAGGCAGCGTTCTCGATGTACCTCAAGGCCGCACGCCATGAATTGAAGGGAAAGAACATCGCGGTCACTGACATCCTGCCAGGCTTCGTCAAGACCGACATCGTGGACGGAGTCGACATCGGCGAGCTGCCGTTTGCCATTTCTGCCGAGCAGGCCGCACGGGAGATTGCCACGCTGGTTGAGAGGCGCGTTAAGCGCGGCATCGTGCCTGCGTTCCCGTGGGCATTGTTGAGACCGCTGCTCGGCCACGTTCCCCAGGGGTTCGTTCGAATCTAGCGGACCTGTCTGTCAGCCGCCTCGTTTCGCCAGCCAGGAACGCGCCAACAACAAAGTAAGAACAACGTGCAGCGCCACGGCGGGCCACAGCAGCGGCCCGACCCAATCGCCTCGAATGCCGAGACTCGAGAGATAAAGAGTGACCAGCGCACTGTAGGTCAACATGCCGGCCAGCGGCGTACCCGGCCAGCAAGCAACCCCCAATGCGACCAGGGCAATACCGGCCACGCGCGCGAGTGCCGCGGCAATGCCGGTCAGATCCGCGCCCAACAGCAGTTGCCCGACAAGCGACGGTACAAACACCAGCACCAGCCCCGTCGCGACTTCACAGACCGCGGCGAAGACAAGCACCCTTTTAGTCGCGTCCATCAGCACCCCCCATACGTTCCGGCCCAAATTATCAGCAACGACGCCTGGGAACAGGACCGTCGGCCCGCGGTTCACGCGGGGCCACGGGACGTCCAAGGTCTATAAGAGCCAACTCCCTTCATGCTCGAGCTACGCCGCCGACACAGACTTGCCGAGACGCAGGTCGAAGTCCCAGCGCCGAATCTTCTTGACGGTAAGCTTCGCCGCGTCGGGGTGCTGGGGGTTCAGGAGGATATTCGTCTCCTCCGGCACCACGATCGAGGGTACCTGGGCGATCAGGCTCACGCCCGACTGCGCCCATTCCGTGCCCCAGTCGAGCGACACAAGCCCCGGCGGGAGCGCGTCCCAGCCTACGTTTGTCGCGGGATCAAAACGCACTGCGAGCTGCCATTGCTCGAGCGGGATCGAGACCTGCACCAGGTAACGATTGAGCGGCAGCCCGCCGTGGCTGAGGTGAGCGAGTACCTCGAGGCAGGCGAGCGCCCGCGAGTGGCTCGTGTAAACGAGCGGCGTGCCTTTGCGGTTCCAGCGGCCGCCGCTGCGCTTGGCGCCCTCGCCCGTAAGGTCGTCGGCATCGTAGTCCGGCGTGTCCGCAGCGATGCGCCAGGCCTCGACTTGCGCTTTCATCGGGGATCAGCCGTAGGCGCTCGATTGCTGCTGCAGCAGCAGGTCACCCACGAGCGAGCGGCCCTCCGAAGTGTCCATAAGCTCCCCGGGCGTGCGCCCGCCGAGCACCGGGTGTGGTTCGCTCAGCCAATGACCCACCCACGCCGCGGCATCGAAGTCCTTTGGCCCACCCGATTCATCGACGATCGCCTCGGCCTGGCCGATCAGCTGCACCAAGCCGAGCACGCGCTCGCTCTCGTTGGCGTTGAGCGACTGCTCCTCGCGTACCTTGCGATCGACCGTGGCCCGCGGCAGGCCCATGGTCTGGTAGATCCGTTCCCTTGAAACTTTCATCGCCTGAGAGAGGTCGGCAACAAAGGACGCTGGGACGCCGCGGCGTACGAGTTCAATTCGCAGGAACGGGCTCGCCCTATAGATTCGCTTCACGGTCACGCCCGCCGGCATCGTCCAGAGGATGCCGCGCTTGTCCTCGGCGCGCTTGATCGCCGCCTTCATCCGGCTGGTCCGTGCCATCGATCAAGTCTCCTCATTTGATAAACTATACTTGCTCATTTGATCAACCAAGGCAAGCGTGGGTTCGACCCGCGGAGTGGACCGGAGCGGGAACCGCCCTGCGATTCTTGGAACATCACCGCAACGGCGCGAGATCAAGTCATTGAGCTGACAAAGGATTCACCGAAGCGGCTCCGTTATTCTAGAGCGCTCGTGATCGTCGAGGTCCTTTTCAATCAGGCATGTTACATGGCCCGCCCTCACCTGCTTTCTCGTCGAGGTCCGCCAAGTCACACTGCGGACACATTCGACCTTACGTTGCCGCCTTTCTCGCAGCGCTTGCTGTCGCCCCAGAGCGGTCTGTAGTCAAAACGACATCCGCGCACCACCCTGCGGGGCGGTGGCCACCGCAGGGGAGTGCGCGCCCAGGCTTGCGTCGCGGTTACTTCTTCAACGGCTCGTAGGAGAACTTCTGCCCGGAGACCGATGCTTCGTACATGAGGCCGCCTTTCGTGATGATGAAGATTGCGGTGCCCTTGTCGTACTTGCCGGCAGTCGACGCATCCTTCTTGCCGCCGCTGGCACCCGCGGTCGACCCCGCCGTGCTGGCGGTTCCCGACGCGGCCGCGGTGATCACCACCGCGCCAACGTTCGCGCCGAACTCGAAATTGCCGGACGTGAATTCGTCAAAGGCGCGTTTGTCCTCGAAGAAGATGATCTCGCTGAAGCCTTCTGCGCCGGCCTGAAAACCGATGCTCAACTGGGTCATCTTCGTGTCGCCAACGTACGTGCCCTGCTCGTAGACGCGGCCCTTGCCGTGGGCGCCGCCGATTCCGAGACCCGCCTTGCCGATGGTCGGGAACACGGCGTAGCCATAGCTCTTGCCGAAGAACGTCGAACTCTGGCCCGCGTTCTTGAAGAGGTCGACCGTGTTGCTGTACTTGTCATCGGGAGCAGCGGCTGGCGTCTCGGCGGGAACGGCGGCTGGCGCCTCGACGGGAACAGCGGCTGGCGTCTCGGCCGGAACAGCAGCCGGTGTCTCGGCCGGAACAGCGGCCGGTGTCTCGGCCGGAACAGCAGCCGGTGTCTCGACAGGAACAGCGGCTGGCGTCTCGGCAGGAACAGCGGCTGGCGTCTCGACGGGAGCAACGGGCTCCTCCTTCTTGGCGCACGCCGCCATGAGCAGGGAAACCGACAACAGGACGAAAGCTGTCTTGACGGTTCTCATGATCGAATCCTCCCTTTGTAAATTCCAAGCGAACCCGAGGCCCTGGTGCAACCCCAAAGATCGCGGTTGCTGCGCAACAGGCGCTGCATTGGATCGTTGCGTGCATGAAACAGCGCACGATCCACGTATCGCCTGCTCGTCATCCCCGCAGTCCAAAGTCGCGTGATCAGGAGAAACTCTCAGCACTATGATGATTTACTCATGGTCTTCGCGCCAGTGGCACGGTCAGCGGTCGACGACCGCCATATTTCCTGCGTCATGCCGCTCGCCGGCGGCCGGTGTGAGGTTGTTCAGCCGTTCGATCTGCGCGGCAGTCAGCTCGATGCGGTCGGCGGCGGTGTTCTCCTCGACGCGAGCGACCCGCTTGGTGCCGGGAATCGGGGCGATGTCGTCTCCTTGCGCAAGCAGCCAGGCCAGGGCGATCTGTGCCGGTGTTGCGCCCGCCTCTGTGGCAATGGCCTGGACCTCGTCGACGATGCGCAGGTTGCGCTGGAAGTTCTCACCGGTGAAACGAGGGTTGGTCTTGCGCCAGTCGTCATCGGAGAGCTGCTCGGGCGAGCGGATCTGACCGGT
Source organism: uncultured Gammaproteobacteria bacterium (assembly GCA_963786705.1). Lineage (GTDB taxonomy): Bacteria > Pseudomonadota > Gammaproteobacteria > Steroidobacterales > Steroidobacteraceae > RPQJ01. Next base: position 492,613 of record CAWBAG010000023.1, on the reverse strand, counting down.
GAGGAAGCCGTGGCCGAGCGGCGAGTAGGGAACGAAGCCAATGCCCAGCTCGCGCAGCAGCGGCAACAGTTCGGCCTCCGGGTCACGTGTCCACAAGGAGTACTCCGTCTGCAGCGCGGCGATCGGGTGCACGGCGTGGGCACGGCGGATCGTGGCGGGGCCCGCCTCGGACAGGCCGATGTAGCGGACCTTGCCCTCGGCAACCAGCTCGGCCAGCGCGCCGACGGTGTCCTCGATGGGAGTGTTTGGATCGACCCGGTGCTGGTAGTACAGGTCGATGTGGTCGGTGCCGAGCCGCTTCAGCGAGCCCTCGACCGCGGCGCGGATGTTCGCTGGGCTGCTGTCGAGGACGCCGGGACCACCGCCGGAGTGCGAGACGATGCCGAATTTCGTCGCCAGCACCACCTGGTCGCGGCGGCCCTTGATAGCCCGGCCGACCAGTTCCTCGTTGACGTAGGGACCGTAGATCTCGGCGGTGTCGATGTGGGTGACGCCCAGGTCGAGCGCCCGGTGGATGGTGCGGATCGACTCGGTGTCGCTGCCCGCCCCGATGTTGTAGTAGCCGGACATCGACATGGCGCCGAGTCCTATGCGGGAGACGTCGAGTCCGCCGATCGAGATGTGCTTCATGGTGATGTGCTCCTGGCAGGGTCGTTAGCGATGCGTCAGTGTCGCTGGACAGCCTCGAAATCGTTTGCCGGATCTGTCGAGGTTATTGCCTGAAACGATGTTTCCGTGCTGGAACTGAGAATGACCGGTCGAGGCAGGTGCTAGACTGAAAGTCAGCAAACGGTCGATCGAAAAATCCTATGTACAAGCATCCAACGCTCAGAAATGTCCAAGGTGAGCGCCTCTGGCTCACGCCGTCGCTGCCTTTGCCCAAACCGACGGCGATTACACCACCGCGATTCCGGCGCTCTCGCTGCACCGCCGGAGTGCAGCCACCGAACCCCTGCACTGCATCTACAGCCTGGGTCTGGGCGTCATCGCGCAGGGCAGCAAGCAGGTCATGCTCGGGGACGACGTCGATCGACTACGGTCCAGGTCAATCCATGCTTACGACCATCGATCTGCCTGTTGTCTCGCACGTAACGCAGGCCAGTGTTCGCAGAGCCTTTCCTTGGGCTGTTGCTGACGCTCGATTCCCGCAACATCGTGCAGTTGGCCGTCCGAGATGGAATTGCCGCGTCCCTCGAGGGAGCGCGCCTATCGACCCGTCTCCATCGAAGCGCTCGACGAAGCGTTGCTCGATGGCCTGTCCGGCTGGTCAATCTGCTGGACGAGCCGGCACTGGTTCCCCGGCTGGCGCCGCTGATCCAGCAGGAAATCACCATCCGCCTGCTGACCGGTCCGCACGGACCGCAACTGCAGCACCTCGCCGCCGCCGGATCCCCGGGTCAGCAGATTGCGAAGGCCGTCGCCTGGCTCAAGCAGAACTTCACCCAGGCGCTGCACGTGGACGACCTCGCTGCTCGCGCGCACATGAGCCCGTCGACCTTCCGGCAGCATTTCCGCGCCATCACGGGCATGAGCCCGTTGCAGTTCCAGAAGCACATGCGTCTGCAGGAAGCGCGTCAGTTGATGCTCAACCAGAGCCTCGACGCGGGCAACGCCGGTGGGCTCGTGGGCTATGAGAGCGCCTCGCAGTTCAGCCGCGAGTACAGCCGCTTGTTTGGCGCTCCGCCTCAGCGCGATATCAGGCGCATGCGACTGAGCCAGGCATCGTCGAGCTAGCAGATGATCCGTTCGCTTCAGTGTCCGGCCAGCCAGTCGAGGAGCAGGCGATTGACCTCGGCGGGCTTCTCGCGATGCAGGAAGTGTCCGGCGCCGGGGACGAGTTCGAACCGGTACTCGCCGGTGAAGTACTGCGACTGCTCGGTCATGAGCTCCGCACGGAGGTCATCGCTGCCGCACAGCGCAAGGATTGGCACCGTGATCGCGCGGTCCATCGTCGGGCGTAGCGCCTCGTGGCGCGAGTCCGCCTTGCGCGGGTCGAACACCGCGCGGTAGTAGCCCAGCGTCGCGGCGAGCGCCCCGGGGTGCGCCAGCATGCGCTTGACCTCGGCGATGTGTGCCGCATCCTCGTACCCCGGCGACGTCCAGTAATGCCAGAGGTAGTCGATGAACGCGAAGTCGTTCGCGGCCAGGGCCTGCTCGGGGAGACCGGGCAACTGGAAGAACCACCAGTGGAACGAGCGATGGACGTGCCTGGCATCCAGCATGCCCCTGGCCACCTGCGCCGGATGCGGGACCGCCATGACGACCGCGCCCCGAACGAGTTCCGGAAACGCCGCGAGCACGGAGTAGACGATCGCAGCGCCCCAGTCCTGGCCCACCAGATACGCGGGCTCGCCCCCGCCGAGCTGGTGGAGCAGTTCGGCAACGTCGGTGGCAAGCGTGGCGCGGTCGTAGTAGCCATCGCGTGGAATCTCGCTGGGAGGATAGCCGCGCAGATTCGGCGCCACCGCGCGGTATCCAGCCGCCGCGAGCACGGGCAGCTGATGGCTCCAGGTGGATGCGGTGTCGGGGAATCCGTGCAGCAGCAGGACGAGCGGGCCAGACCCTTGCTCCGTGCAGGCAAAGTCGAGTCCGTTGGCGTGCACGTGCGTCATGATCGGTTCGTGTCAGCGAGTCGGCGAAAGGTCAAACACTGCCATTGCGAAATCCTACGCCACCGAGATGGCCTGGCACGGCATGCGACGGCCTGAAGTCGAGTCGCCAGGCTGACTGAGTATTCATCGAAGCGGCGCACATGTTCACAGGGGCCGCAAGCGAACCTGCCGGCGCGACCCGAGCCGGTTCATCGTTTGTGCGGGGTGAACGCCTTCATCGTCAATTCCCGTACGAGCTGCGTCGCCTTCGGGTTGGGCAGCCCGTAGCGAGCAAACAGGGTGAAGTGACGGCGCATTTCGAGCGCGGCTCCGGAAGGGGAATCGGCGCTCTTGCAGCATTGCTTCAATCGCCCGTTCAGGTCGGTTGCGACCGCGGCGAGGGAGCGCTTGCGCTCGTCTTCGCCGTGTTCCTTTGGCTGGGAAAGGCCCCAGTCCGCGGCCGTTGCTGTAACGTGTTCGAGTCGATGGGTCGGATGCGTCATGCGTTCTGTAGACTCGTGGTAGCGGCGGAAGTGCCGTGGTTCCTGCGGGACTTTTCATCTCAGGTGACGAAACTGCGTGCGCGCCACGAACGGGTCCACCCGGGCGAGCACGAAATGGGACCAGCGCTGCAGCAGGCGCTGCAGCAGCGTGCGATGCTGAGGCCAGTCGATCGGCACCTGCCGCGCCAGCGCACAGTCATGGTCGATGCGCGCCCGGAGCTGCGCAGCGAGCATGTGACTCGGCAGTCGCACCACCAGTTCGAAATTGAGCTGCAGGCTGCGCGTGTCGAGGTTGGCGGAGCCGATGTAGACGACATCATCGACGACAAGGGCTTTCGCATGCATCACCTGCGGCTCGTATTCCCACAAGGCGACGCCGCTCTGCAGCAGCCTCTGGTACAGGTGCTGGCTGGCAAGACGCGCCACCGGGACGTCGCTGCTGGCCGACAACAGGACGCGCACGGATCCTCGCTGCGCCGCCTGGCGCAACAGGCGACGCAGCCGTCGCGACGGCAGGAAATAGGCCGCCGCGATGTCCACGCGCCTGGCTGCCTTGAGATCAGCGCGCAGTGTGCGTTTCAACAGCGCTTGCGGGCCGCCAGGTCCACCAACGATCGCCGCCGCGTGGTTCAGCTTGACCTGTTGCAGGCGCAGGAAGCGGGCCAGGGGACGCCACTGCGTGCGCTCCAGATTCGCTGCGGCAAACAGCGCGGAGAATCCTCGTGCGATGTCCTGGGCCAACGGCCCTTCGATCAGCACACCGAGGTCGCGCCAGCCACTGCTGATGCCGTCACCTTCGAACGCCGGAGTTACGTTGAAGCCCCCCACGAGTGCGACGCTGTCATCGCAAACGATCAGCTTGCGATGGTCACGGAAGGACCACCGCAGCAAGGGTCTCGGGTTGAATCGGCGCACGTCGGCCCCTGCCGTGCGCAGGCTGTCGGCCCACGCTGCGGGTAGCGACGAGGACCCGAACGCGTCGATCAGGACACGAACCCGCAAGCCCCGCTCTACGGCCCGCTGCAAAGCTTCGTTCAGCCGATCGGCTGGCATGCCTTGGGCGACCGTGTAGAACTCGACGTCGACGGTCCGGCGCGCGTCGTCGATCATCGCGATCATTGCGTTGTAGGCTGCCGTTCCTGTATGCAACCAGCGGAAACGATGACCGAGGTCCGAGGTCTCCTCAGCCAGCACGACGGTCACGTCCTGGCAGTCCCCGGGCACCTGCGGCGCCGGCAATGCCCCACTGCACGACCTTGCGGCGGGTCGGTCGGGCCCAGGTGCTTCTCCCCCTCCGTCGGCTCGGTCACGTCCGTGCTCCCTGTTGTGGCCGAGTCTAGCGGGAAATGGCGGAATGACAGGAATGCCGGGATTGGGGGACGCTTGCGCGTCCGCGTGACCACACCGTCGCTCCAGGGGCGTCACGCCGGCGCATGTGACCGATTGATTTTCCCGGGAGCGAACGTCTGACGCTCAGATGTGCGCGAACTTCAGACGGCGGCTGCTGCGATGCCTGGCAACCATCGCGGCCATCGGGGCGCCGGGGGCTGCCTTCGGGCTCGGGTGCGAGGCGCCCGGGTCGTCGCAGGAACTGCCTGCGCTCGAGGAACTCGAGCGGAAAGGGGCCAAGGTTGGGGACATCGACGTCCAGGTCGAGGACATCTTCGACCCCACGAAGCCCGGGGAGGACGCGGCCCCGTACCGGTGGGCCAACGACCTGCACCTGCGCACGCGCGACGACGCCATCCGCTCCCAGTTGCTCTTCCGGGAGTCCGAGCCGTTTTCGCAACAGAAGGTCGCCGAGACGGAGCGATTGCTGCGCGGCCGGCGCTACCTGTACGACGCCTGGATCGAGCCCACCTGCTACAACCCGGACGACCAGACCGTCGACCTGCGCGTCCGCGTGCGGGACGTGTGGAGCCTCAATCCGGGGTTCAGCTTCAATCGCAAGGGCGGCGCGAACCACGTGGGCTTTGAAGTGGAGGACCAGGACTTCCTCGGCCGCGGGGAACTCGTGTCGGTGTCCTGGGGACGCAACGTCGACCGCGACACGCTGCTGCTCGTCTATGACGACCAGCAGATCCTCGGCAGCTGGTGGCGGGGACGGGTTGCCTACGCGGACAACAGCGACGGCAGCTTCGGGGAACTGGCACGTCGGGCAGCCTTTCTATTCGCTGGACACGCGCTGGAGCGCGGGACTTGGGCTCGCCGCGGGTGATCGCCTCGACTCGCGCTACCAGCAGGGCGAGGTGCTGGACGCGTTCACCGAGACCACGGACCGCTTCGAGGTGTACGGCGGGCGCTCGCGTGGATTGCGCGACGGCTGGGCGCGGCGCTGGCTCGCCGGCGTGCGCTACGAGGACAGCCAGTTCAGCGAGGCAAGCGATGAGGTGCTCGTCGCGCCACTGCCGCAGGATCGCAAGCTGGTCTACCCCTGGGTGGGGCTGGAGTGGATCGAAGACGATTTCGACACTGCCCACAACCAGGACCAGTTGGCCCGCACCGAGGACCTCCAGTTCGGCCGCTCGCTGCGGGTCGAGCTCGGACTTGCCGCGCCCGCCTGGGGCGCCGACCGGACCGCTGCCATCACCAGGATCCGTGGCAACGCCGGCAAGCGCTTCGGTGCTGCGCAGTCACTGTTCTTCACCGGGGAACTGAGCGGCCGCGTGGAAAGTGACGGCTTGCGCGACACGCTGCTGCAGGGCGAGGCCCGCTATTATTACCGGCAAAGGCCGCACGCACTATTCTTCGCGAGCGCCAGGGGTGCGGTCGCGGAGCAGCCCGACCTCGACCACCAGTTGCTGCTCGGCGGCGACAATGGGTTGCGCGGGTACCCGCTGCGCTACCAGTCCGGCACCGCAAGCGCGCTCGTCACGCTCGAGGAGCGCTTCTATACGGACTGGTATCCGTTCCACTTGTTCAACATCGGGGCAGCGGCGTTCGCCGATGCCGGACGCACGTGGGGCCGGGACGTCGCGGGCGAGGAACCGCTCGGCCTGCTGTCGGACGTCGGGGTCGGACTGCGCATCGGCAATGCCCGCACCGGGCTCGGCAACGTGTTGCACATCGACGTCGCCGTGCCCCTCGCACGGCAGCCTGGGATCGATTCCGTCCAGTTGCTCGTCGAGACCCGCCACAGCTTCTGATATCGCCCCTCGTGTCAACGAGACGCGAGGGGGCTGTTTGCGCTGTCGACTAATCAGATAGCGTAGTGCCCTGCTGATCGCCCACGAGCCGCGCAGCAGCCTCTCTCCCTCCGTACATCCGTGACAGATTCGTGAAGTAGTAGCTGGGCAGCTGAACCGACCCGAAGACGCAGCGACCGCTCACGGTCACCGTGGACTGGGAACAGGCGCTTCGTACACGACGCGTCCGCCGACAATCGTCTTCAACACCTTCAGGTCGCGTATCGCCGACGGCGGGATCCGCATGATGTCGTCGGAGATCACCACCATGTCCGCAAGCTTGCCGGGCTCGATCGATCCCTTGATCGCGCCTTCGCCCTGCGCCTGTGCCGACCAGATGGTGAGCATCCGCAGCGCCTCGGTCACCGACACCGCCTGTTCCGGCACGAACACACCGACGTCGGACATGCGCGTGACCGCCGCCCACACATGCAGGAACGGATCGAATGTCTCGAGGACGATTCCCGTGAGGTCCGTGCCGAAGCCGGGTTCGAGCCCCGCGTCGATCATGTCGCGGAACCGGAACGCACCCCGCGCGCGCTCCGCGCCGAGGTTCTCGATGGTCGAGTTCGCGAGCGTGTAGATCCAGCCGGGCTGCACGTTGACCATGACGCCGAGGCGCTTCGCGCGCGCGAGGTCGTCGGGGCCGAGCATGAACTCCCCGAAGTGCTCGATGCGCTGCGGCGCTGCACCGCGCGCCGGCGCACCCGAACCTTCCTCCACCCGCACGTGCTCGAACGCCGTGAGCGCCATGGCCGTGGCGCGGTCGCCGGTCGCGTGGGCGAGAAATGCGAGTCCCGCGCGGTGCGTCCGCAGCGCGAGTGCGTCGAGCTCTTCCTGGGTCATGTTGAGCAGCCCGTGACCGCCCGCCGCTCCCGCATATGGCACGGTGACGGCGCCCCCGCGCATGGGCACGTCGCTGTCGACCCACACCTTGACGCCGGCGAGGCGATACCACGTCGAATCCGCGGTGGGCGCAAACGCGAGACCGTCGAGTGCCGCAGGCAGGAAGCGGCCGGCCGGATCGGCGTGAACCGCGATGGTGTACCGCAGCGTCGTGGGCTTGCCCTGCGCCAGCTCCTTGAGCACACCCAGCTGGTTAAGCGGTGCGATCGCATACATCGACGTGTAGCCGTGCGCATTCCACATCTGCGGGATGACGCTCGAGTAGTACCGCCGCAGGTCCTCATCCGGGATGCGCTGATCCGGAAAGATCGCCAACCCCTCGCGAATCACGCCGGTCGGCTCGCCGTTCGCATCGAGCTCGATGTACGCGCCCTTGAGCTCGTGCATGCCGCGCTTGATCCCGAGAATGTCGAGACCCTGGGTGTTGACGACGGATTCGTGCGACCCGTTCAGGAACATCACCGGAGACGTCGGAGCCACGGAGTCGAGTTCGGCGCGCGTGGGGATGCGCCGTTCAGCGAAGCGCGTCTGGCTCGAGGAAGAACCGGCCACGATGATCCACTCCCCGGCTGGAGTTTCCGCGGCGCGTGTCGCGATCTTGCGCAGCAGCACGGCGACGGACGGTGTGGTTGCGATCCGACCGTCGAGATAGCGCTCGATCATCCGCACGGCAAAGGACGGGTGCACGTGGCCGTCGATGAAGCCCGGCAGAACGGTCCTGCCTTGCAGGTCGATGACCGTCGTCCGTGCACCCGCGAGCCTGCGGATCTTGGCATCCGAACCGGTGGCCAGAATCCTGCCGTCCTTGACGGCCACCGCCTGGACCATCGTGCCCGCCGTGTCGAGCGTGCGGATTCTGCCGTGCAGGAACACGGTCTCTGCGGCCGCCGGCGCCTCCGCGCCCGCGCTCGCCGACGCGCAAGCCAGCAATACTGCAGTGAACCTGACGAGGGAAACAGGCGACAGCGTCATGTCGACCTTCTTGTGAACCCGAGCGAGCCAGACTATAGCGCGCCGCAAGGCGTGACGGTCGCCAGGCCTTGCGCCGGTTGCATCGAACTCACACCTCGCTTTTGCGGACGCTTAAACTTGCAAGGTGCACGCATTACAGCCACTGCAACCGCTGACGACAACAAGCGGAGGATGTCGATGACCGATAATTCCGACCACGATACGCGATGGCGACTCGTGCGCGATGTCGCGGTGTTCCAGATCAAGCTGGGGATGGAGGCAGTGCTGGACCTCACGCTCATTCCGCTGTCGCTCGCGGCTGCAGGGCTGGATCTGCTGCTCGGGAACTGGCGACGACCACGATGGTTCCACGCCGTGCTTCGGTTCGGCGAGCGCTGCGAGCACCGGATCGACCTATGGGGCGTCGCGGCGCCCGGCGTGGACGCGCCTCAATCGGAGATCGATGCGGTCATGCGCAGCATCGAGACCCTGATCCGCAATCCGAGCACTGGACCGGACAAGGTGCGTGAGCTCAGGCGCTGGGCCGCAACGAAAATTGCGCCGAGTGGTAACGGCGATCCGCAACGTCCTGACCGTCGTAACGATCTCCCGAGTTGAGCCTGGCCGGTCCGCAGCGCGGACACTGCAGGTGGGACTGCCGGCCTCGAGATCCAGGAGTATGCTTCGGTGGCTCCTGCGCGACGGGAACACCCGCGCCAACGCGCAGTGTTGGACCAACAACCTCAACACCTCCAGAGGGGATCGAAATGAAAGCGATTCTGAAGGCCGCATTTATTGCGGTATTGCTGGCCACCGGAAGCGCCGCCGTCGTCGCCGCGCCCCCCGCCGATCCTGTAATTGGGACCTGGCAGCTGAATGTCGCGAAGTCGAAGTTCAGCCCTGGCCCTGCGCCGAAAAGCGATGTCCGGACATACGCGGCAACCGATCAGGGCACCGCGATGACCTGGAAGAGTGTCGGCGCAGACGGCAAGGAGATTGTCGCCAAGGCAACGTTCAAGGCGGATGGAAAGGACTACCCCATGACCGGGAACCCTTACTTTGACAGCCTTTCGTTGAAACAGGTCGATGACCACACGGTTCAGAGCACACAGAAGAGGGGCGGCAAAGCGATCGGGACGACCACTCGCACCGTTTCCAAGGATGGCAAGGTGCTCACGTTGAGCAGCAAAGGCACCAGCCCAACGGGTGCGCCGTACGACAACGTCATGGTCTACGACAAGCAATAGCCGACCGGGCGGGCAGCCCCGCGCCTTTCAGTCGTGGACTGCCCGCCCCTCGATCTTGCCGTCTGCGCCAGCGGCCACTCGAGGCCGATGCGTCGTCATGCAACGCGAGGCAGCGGGACTGCCATCTGTCTTGACTCCGCTCCCGCGAGCGTCTCCGCACGTTCCCTGCTCTCCGACCTTCATGCCCCGCATGCGATCCAGCAGCACCCGCATCGCCACACAGGCGTCCTCGTTATATTCGAGTATTCGCCGCTTGATGGTCGGATCGCGAGTATTCGCCCACGCGTCGAACCACTGGATGGACGCGGCTCCCGACGGATCGAGATCCCGCCACTGGAACCCGCAGAATTTCGCCAGCGTCGTGACCGAGTAATCCATCGTCGGCGTGCTCGCGGACGAACCCCCAGGCGGCCGCGAATGCGTCCCGCTCGGCCTGAGGTATCTCGGGCTCGGCGAAGAACGCCACGAACCGTTCCGTTGCAGCCTCCCCGCCATCCCGCGCCACGAAGCCATGCAGGTAGCAGAGGTCCATAAGCGGATCCGTCTCGATGTCGAAGCAGAGTTCCTGTCGCGCGGTCGGCAACACCACCCGCTGCCGGAAACAGGGTGCTGCCTGCGGCGTAACGCAGAGCTTCGCCCGCGCCTGCAGTCGTTTGAGCGTCTCCGGCCCGATCCCTGCAAACCCCGCCTTCTCGCCTGTCACGTACCGGGCTACGTTGGCATCGGCCAGGGAGTGCACGGTTGGAAACTCAACGCACAGCACATCGCACTTCGCGCGTCCGAGCTCAGGCAGCATTGTCAAATCATTCGCCGCCTTCACCTCCGCGTCCTCGCGCGCGGACTCTTCCCCGGCACCCGACTTGATGTCGATGGCGGCGTATCCATCACCCTCGCGCCGCAGGAGATCGGGCTCCGCGAGGAGCCCGTCCGCCGACAGACGTCCGTTGTAAATGAGCGCCTCGCCGCGCGCGATCGCAGCCCGCGTGGCGGCTGTCAACGGAACTCGCGGCCATTGTGTTCGCCGTGCTGACCACATGATCGTGGCCTGCGTGGCTGGCGCCACGCCGTCGCCAAGGCGACAATAGGTCATGCCAGTGGACTTCATCGGGCTCTTCGCACTGCTTGCCGCAGCGCGCGTGCGTTTCGTTGTCGTGGGAGGGCTGGCGCTCCTGCTGCACGGGCTGGACCGACTGACCGCCGACGTCGATCTGGTCATCGACCTGTCAACGGACGAGACCGAGGCCGCCGTGCGTGCGTTGACATCCTCTGGCTATCGTTCGCTCGCGCCGGTCGACCCGATGACCCTCGCCGATCCCGTACAGCGGGCTGAATGGCAAACGCTTCGGGGAATGCAGGTGTTCAGCTTCTGGGATTCCACAAATACGCGTCCCACCATCGACATCATGCTGGCCCCGGTGGTGAGCTTTGCCGAACTGTACGCAGAAGCGTCGGTTGTCACGATCGGTGGCACCGACGTACACGTCGCATCGATTCCACACCTCATCATGTTGAAGCAAGCGGCAGGGCGCACCCAGGACCTGGCCGACATCGAACGCCTGCGAGCGAAGCTGCTAGACTGAAGACATGCCGGACTTCGACCCAGATCAAGAACCGAGTGCCTGGGGCACCTGGCAGGATGCGGAGGCGCTCCGCCGCTGGTCCTTCGCTCGCCGTACGCCGGAGCAGCGCCTTGCCTGGCTGCAGTCGGCACTGCAACTCGCTTACGAGACCGGGGCGATCAAGCCACGCCGACCCGCAGGCTCTGAGGCCCCGGACAACGACACTGCGCATACGACGCCCGTTCAATAGCCAGAACTGCCCGCGCCCCGTTCGCCCATCTGGACGACCAGGGTAAGCGGCATTTTGTGTCGGCCTATGATCGTGCGCGAATCACTGCCGGTCTTGGCGATCGCGACGGCTACCTGCCGTTCCTGGCCGACGACGAGGAGTTCGATTGCCTTCGCGGCGATCCACGTTTCGCTGCGATCATCCAGGAAGACTGAGCGCGTTTCATCGTGGCAAGGCATAGGCGATGAGATAGTCGCCACGCGTGCTGTCTTCCTTATAGCCACCGGCAGCGATCACGACGTACTGCCGACCGCCGAGGGAGTAGGTCATCGGGGTGGCCTGCCCACCGGCCGGAAGCTGGACCTCCCACAACAGCTTGCCCGTGTCTGTATCAAACGCACGCAGCCGGTCGTCGAGGCTCGCCGCGATGAATACGAGTCCGCTCGCGGTGACGATCGGTCCACCGATGCCTGGCATGCCGAGATTCATGTGGATGAACGGTGTTACGCCGAGCGGAACCTGCCACTTGATCGTGCCGCGAACCATGTCCACCGCCGTGAGCACGCCCCACGGTGGCTTCACGCACGGAATGTCGAGGGCCGACATGAACGCGGTGCGGCGCATGGCGTAGGGCGTGCCGTCCTGGCGCGCAAAATCGAAATCCGAGTACTTCTCCGATTCAGTCTGCTCACGTAACTCAGCGCGCGGAATCAGCGCGACGACAAATGGCAGGTTAATGGTATTGGCCAAGGCCAGTTGGCGCCTGGGGTCAAAAGCGATGCCGCCCCAATTGGAGCCGCCCGCGTTGCCCGGTTGCATGAGGGAGTCGCGCAGGGCGGGTGGCTGGAACATGCCTTGGGAACGGTAGCTCTCAATGCGCTTGCGGCAGCCACGCGTGTCGAACCAGGCGATACCCCAGGCGTCGTCCGGCGTGACCGGCGTCTGACGTGCCAGTGCCGGCGGCGCCACGGGATACGGTTGCGTCGCGGCAGGATGTTCGCCGGGCACGGCGTCCTGCGGCACCGGCCTTTCCTGGATCGGGAAGACGGGTGCGCCGTTGTCGCGATCGAAAGTGAAGAGGAAGCCCATCTTGGTGGCCTGGATGACAGCCGCCACGCGCTGGCCGTCGTGCACCAGGTTCGCCAGTGTCGGCTGCGAGGCCAGGTCATAGTCCCACAGGTCGTGATGCACCAGTTGCTGGCCCCACTTGAGCTTGCCGGTGGCACCGTCCAATGCCACCAATGAATTGGCCCAACGGTTGTCGCCGGGCCGCTCGCCACCGTAGAAATCAGGACTGGCAGAACCCGTGGGGACGAAAACGAGGTGGCGGGCTGCATCCACGGACAGTGGCGCCCATGCATTGGCGGCGCTGGCGGTCTTCAGGCTCGCCGGCGCCCATTCCTTGTAGACCGGGTTGGACGCGTCGCGCGGGATGGGATCCCAGCTCCACTCGAGCTTGCCGCTGCGCGCATCGAATGCCCGCACGATGCCGAGTTCCACCCGCACGGCGCGATTGTCGCCAATGGCGGAACCTACGATCACGCGGCCGTCCAGGATGGCCGGTGGCGAGGTGACGAGATAGTCCCGCCACTCGTCACCCTTCTTGAACCCGGAGCGCACGTCCACCAGCAGATTGACTGCGCCGTGGTCACCGAAGTCCGTGCACGGCCTCCCCGTCGCCGCATCCAGTGCAAGCAGGCGGCCGTCCAGGGTCGGCGCAAAGATGCGCGCGTGGCACACTGCATCACGCCGACTGGCATCATCCACCCACAGGGACACACCGCGCGACACGCCATCGGAATAGTGCAGATCCTTGCGACTTTTGCTGTCGTGGCGCCAGCGCAGTTTGCCCGTGACCGCATTCACCGCAACGACGTCGGTGCTGCTGGTGGTGAGATAGAGCGTGCCGTCGTAGAGAATTGGCGTGGCTTCAAAGGCTGAACGATTCCAGTCCTTGACTCCCTCACCGAGCTCGCCCGTGCGGAAGGTCCACGCGACGCGCAGACTGCCGACATTGGCGGGCGTGATCTGCACCGCGGGCGAGTAGCGCGTGCCGCCGGCGTCACCCCCGTACGCGCTCCAGCCGGCGTCGGGCACCGGTGCGGCCAATGCGGCCGGCACGAAACTCAACGTAACCAGCAGCGCGGATACTCTGCTCACAGGCTGTACCCCACTTGCGGACAGCCCGCAATCCGGGCGCGGCCCTGGAAACCTATCATACCGGGCGCCACAAGGGCCGCGATCAAGTAGTATTCCCAAGGCCAATCGACCGCGGAGCGGCGGCGGGATCGAATCAACGACAGGGAGCAGTCATGGGGGCGTTCAAGGAGCCGCACGGCGGCGAACTCAAGGAGCTTTACCTCACCGAGTCCAGTGCCGAGCAGGAAAAGCTCGTGGCCGGCAACTACCCGACGTGGAACCTCACCGACCGGCAGCTCTGTGACATCGAGCTGCTGTTGAACGGCGCGTTCTCCCCACTCGATGGATTTCTCTCGCGCGTCGCTTACGACAGCGTGCTCGCGAAGATGCGACTGCCCTCGGGGCTCGTCTGGCCGATCCCGATCACGCTCGACGTCACGCGCGACTTCGCGTCCGGCGTCAAGGAAGGCGACAAGATCGCGTTGCGTGACCCCGAAGGTGTCCTGATTGCGACCATGGACATCGGCGACATCTGGGAGCCCGACAAGGCGCTCGAGGCGAGCAGCGTCTACGGCACCGAGGACCTGCATCACCCCGGTGTCTACTTCCTGCAGCACCGCGCGGGCCCGACGTACCTCGGCGGCAAGCTGCGCGGCGTCGAGCCGCCGATGCACTACGACTTCAAGATACTGCGGGACTCGCCCTCCGAGCTCCGCGGCCGCTTCCGCAAGCTCGGCTGGCGCAAGGTCGTCGCGTTCCAGACGCGCAATCCGATGCATCGTGCGCACCAGGAGCTCACGCTGCGCGCGGCGCGTGAGACCGAGGCGAACCTGCTGCTGCATCCGGTCGTCGGCATGACCCGCCCCGGCGACATCGACCACTACACACGCGTGCGCTGCTACGAGCACATGCTCAAGCACTATCCCGAGCAGACGACGGCGCTGAGCCTGCTCAACCTCGGGATGCGCATGGCCGGCCCGAAGGAGGCGCTCTGGCACGCGATCATCCGCAAGAACTTCGGCTGCACGCACCTGATCGTCGGGCGCGATCACGCCGGCCCCGGCTCCGCCACGAACGGTGTGCCGTACTACGAGCCGTACGCCGCGCAGCAGCTGCTGCAGGAGTACGAGAACGAAATCGAAATCACGGTCGTGCCGTTCAAGGAAATGGTCTATGTCGAGGACAAGGCGCAGTTCGTGCCGGAGGACCAGGTCACGCCCGAGATGACGGCGGCAAGGCTTTCGGGCACGGAGTTTCGCCGTCGTCTGCGCGAAGGCATCGAGATTCCCGAGTGGTTCTCGTATCCCGAGATCATCGGCGAGCTGCGCAAGACGCACCCCCCGAAGCACCTGCAGGGCCTCACGATCTTCTTTACCGGCCTCTCCGGCTCCGGGAAATCGACGATCGCCAATGCGTTGCTCGTCAAGCTGCTCGAACTCGGCACGCGGCGGGTCACGCTGCTCGATGGCGACGTCGTCCGCAAGCACCTGTCGAGCGAGCTCGGCTTCTCGCGCGAGCACCGCGACATCAACATCCTGCGGATCGGTTACGTCGCTTCGGAGATCACAAAATACGGCGGCATTGCGATCTGCGCACCGATCGCGCCCTACGCCGCCACGCGCCGCCGCGTGCGTGAGATGGCCGAGTCGACCGGCGGATTCGTCGAGATCCACGTCGCGACGCCGCTCGAGGTCTGCGAAAGCCGCGATCGCAAGGGACTCTATGCGAAGGCCCGCGCCGGCACGCTCAAGGAATTCACGGGGATCAGCGATCCGTACGAGGAGCCCGTCAATCCGGAGATGCGCATCGACACGCGCAACCTGTCGCCGGATCTCGCGGCTCACCGCATCCTCGTCAAGCTGGAAAGTCTCGGTTACGTCCGCTGATACGCTTACGTCTCACCGCCGCGCGGAGGCAAACATGCACATCCACGAGCATACCGAGTACCAGATCCTGCTCGACCGGGCGTCCAACTACATCGTGTCGCACGCGACCGCCGCCGGTCTCGACGTGCTGCCCCCGGTCTGGGACGGCGGGTCGCCGAGCGTGACCACGTCGCTGCACCACGTGCGCATCGCGACGCGCGACGCGGAAGTCGATCTACCCGTGCCGCACGACTGGCTTCCGCTCGACAGCGACGGCCACAACCGGTTTCGCACGGAAGTGGAGATCGCGCTAACCCGACTCAAGACGCGGCGCCGCTCGACCCAGTGAGGGTCGGATCGCCTCGCGCGTTGGCCGGCTCGCGTGTTTACCGGGATCGGTGGTTCTGCGGTGGCATGGCGGCCACGATAACCGCATTCGTGCTTGTCGGCTTCGCACCCAGCTACTACCTCTTTCTCGTGCTCCCCGGCACAACGAGCCGTGGTGTTGTCGGCGGCGCGTCACAGGCCTGCGTCCCGCCAAGAAATGGGGCTTGCGCTACCCCGGGCGGATCCGGAAGCTTGGGAGGCAGCCTGAGGAGCAGGATGCGGGGGGATCGTAGTCTCCCACGTCGATTGCACGTCCATCGAGTGCATCGAGGTCGACCATGCTGCAGGTTGTGGTAACTCTGGTACCGAGGAACGCCGATGCTCAGGACGAACCCATCCATTCTTCAGAAGGCCCTGGAGCAACTGAAGCAGGCCACGCTCGACCATGCCCTGTGGCACGATCGTCTGCTGCGCGTGATCTCGGGACGGCAGCCGTGTGATCCGAACGACCTGGCGGACGATGCGCACCGTCACTGCCTGTTTGGCCAATGGTATTTCAAACGGACGCTGCCCGAAATCCGGGAACTGCCGTCATTCGCCATGATTGGTGCCGAGCACGAGAATCAGCACCGAATCGCCGCCGGGCTGCTGCGAGGCCTGGCGGCAGGTGCGCCAGGCGGGCGGATGGCCATCGAAGAGTTCGACGACGCCAGCGCGCGACTGAGTTATGCGCTGTACTTCATCAGGCGCGAAATCGAATGTGCGCTGCACAGTCGCGATGCGCTGACCGACGCGCACAGCGCCGGGGAGTTGTTGCGAGACCTGCGCGTGTGGCACGCGCTGGCAAAGCAGCCCGGCCGGCAATGTTGCATCGCCCTCGTGGAACTCGACGACGTCCGGGAGATCGATGCGACGCAAGGCTATTCCGTGGGCGCGCAGGCCCTCGTCACGGCGGTGAAGATCATTGCCGCGCACCTTCGGCTCTCTGACAAGGTGTTCCGCTACGACGGGAGCAAGTTCCTCATCCGGATGTCCGGGACGGATCTCGCGCCCGCCAAGACGGTGATCATGCGGCTCCGCGAAGCCGTCACGCATGGACTCACGTGGGTCGGCGCGGATGGGGTTGCCTTCCACGTGACGGCGTCGTACGGACTCGCGCTGCTGGACCCGCAGGTGGATGCGCTGGAATCCCTCGAGCGGGCGGACCAGGCGTTGACGCTGGCGAAGTTGGCTGGGCGAAACCGGATGATCACCTGGGACCCGTCGGTCACGACCGGCGTGCGGCTGCGGCGACTCGAGATGAAGGACGTCCAGGACTAGTCTTGTGGTCGCTTGCGCTGGCCGAGATTGAGGTCTCGCTCGACGCGAATCGCCAACGTCCAACCACGCGTCGCGTGGTTGTCGAACTTCCGACCTTCCGATTCGCAGGGGCACCTGGCTTCTTGGCGTGTGGTTCGAATCAAGAAGTTAGATGGCCCGCCCTCATCCAACTTCACGCAACGTCTCGCCAAGTCACGCTGAGAGCGGATTCAACCCTACGTCACTGCTCTTCCTGCATGCCGGCTTTCGACCCTATTCGCACAATTGCCACTGTCCGTCTCCCGGCAAATCGATCGGCCACGCTCGCCGTACCTGTCCCGCGCGGGCCGGGTTAAGCTACCCTCGACACGGCCCGATCGCGGCGACACACCCGACTTGAGGTCCGACAGGTATGGCGGACGTCTTTGTTTCCTACGCTCGCAGCGACAAGGCGCGTGTCGCGCCGCTCGTGGCCGCGATAGAGGCGAAGGGCTGGACGGTCTGGTGGGACCCGGAGATCGCGCCCGGGCAGGAGTTCGACCGCCAAATCGCTGCGGAGCTCAAGATCGCCGCGGCTGTCGTCGTGGTCTGGACCCCGAACTCAGTCGAGTCTCGGTGGGTGCGCGGCGAGGCGCGCGAGGGGGCCGAGCGCGGCATCCTCGTGCCAGTGCGCTTTGAGCGCGCCGACCTGCCCATCGACGTACGAGCGCTGCATACCATCGACTTCGATGACTGGTCCGAGGATCCGCGGAGTCCGCAGGTCCAGGAGGTGACTCGCGCGCTCGACATCATGATTGCTCGCCATGGCACGACCCAATCCGCGACGGCAATCTTCGGTTCGGCGCCGTCCGCCTCGGCATCCGGACCCGCTCGCGTCGCGATCTGCGTCCTGCCCTTCGCCAACATGAGCGGCGATCCGGAACAGGAGTATTTCAGCGACGGGATCACCGAGGACATCATCACGGACTTGAGCAAGGTCTCGGCGTTGTCGGTCATTTCGCGCAACAGTGCGTTCGTCTACAAGGGCAAGCACGTCGATGTGCCTAAGGTCACACGCGAGCTGAAGGTCAGCCATGTGCTCGAGGGCAGTGTGCGAAAAGCAGGCGGCCGCGTGCGGATTACCGCCCAACTGGTGGACGGGTCGAGCAACAATCACCTCTGGGCCGAACGCTACGACCGCGACTTGAACGACATCTTCGCGCTGCAGGACGAAATCTCCCACGCGATCGTCATGGCTCTGAAACTCAAGCTCCTGCCCGAAGAGAAGCAGGCTATCGAGCAGCGTGGCACGGACAATGTCGAGGCGTACAACCTCTACCTCATGGGGCGGCAGCTCTACGTGACGAGCCACGAAGGCGACCCTCGGCTGGCCGAAGCGATCATCCGCGTCTGTAGCCGCGCCACGGAAGTAGATCCCGGTTATGCGCGCGCCTGGGCGCTCAAGGCCCTTGGGCAACTGAATCTGCGCTTCGCACTCGGCAGAGAAGGAGATGGCGGCTTGGCGTCTGCTGAACGGGCGCTTGCACTGGACGCCAATCTGGCCGAGGCCCATGCCGTAAAGGCCAGGGTCCTGGCCGACATCGGTCGTCATGATGAGGCGTCCGCCGAAATCGACATCGCCCTTGCTCTCGACACCGAATCCTACGAGGTCAACAGATCAGCCGCGTATCTCAGTTATAGACAGCAACGAGTCCAGGACGCCATATGCTACTGGGAAAAAGCGACGACGCTAATGGAGACGGATATCACTTCGCCTGCCATGTTGCTCAGTTGTTACAGGGTCGTCGAAGATTCGCAAGGCAGGCTTCGCGCTGCACGAATTGTGCTCGCCCGGTCAGAAAAATTACTGGAGCGGGATCCGAACAATGGAACCGTCATGGGATACAGCGCCTATGCACTTGGAGCGCTTGGCGAAGCCGAACGCGCCAAGGAGCGGATGAATCGCGCGCTGCTGATCGATCCCGACAATCTGAGTATGCGTTACAACTTTGCCTGCGTGCTCATCATTCACCTGAACGAGATCGACGCGGCGCTGGATATGCTTGGCCCGATTTTCGAGAAGCTGGCGGTTGGCTTCTTCAACCACGCAAAGGTCGACCCCGACTTCGCTGTTCTCCGCGAAAATCCTCGCTTCCAGGCCATGATCGCAGCCGCGGAGACGCGCCTCGCGGCTGAGGATGACGGCGGCTCTTTGCAGAGGTCCTAGCGGCGAGGTCCAACTGCGCCGATGCAATGCGGCGCGGGGTCAGCGACGGCCGCGCCCGGATCCAAAGTCGTGGTTCCATGCGTAGAACCAGAGGAACGGCTTGTCAGGATGACAGGAAGCCCGGTGGCAGTATCCGAAGTCCGGAAAGCACATCGTCGCCTGCGACATGACCGGATTCGTTCTGCTTAGACGGCAACCCGCTTGAGATCCTCCATTCTTCGCAGAATGTCGTCCAGCGATCTGACGTCGGGCGAGAACTGCACGTCCAGTACGAGTTCATCGGCGCCCACACGCCGCGTGGCGGCAATGTCGTCAGCGACCTGCTCGATCGTTCCCGTAAAGTCGGCGCGCCCATCAGCCGGCGTCGAACTCCTGAACTCGACGTTGCCGCGGATGATGAGCCCGAACCGCGTCGTCCGGCCGGCCTCTCGCACCATCGCTCGGATCTGTTCGAACATCGGACCAATCGCCGTCAGCGGAACCCCTACCGGAAACCAGCCGTCGGCCTCCCGCGCCGCACGCTGCATCGCTGCAGGCGTAAATGCCGCCATGTAGATCGGCGGATGGGGTTTCTGGACCGGCTTCAGGTTAATGATCGATTTCGCCACCTTGTATCCGGTGCCCTCGAATTCCACCGGATCATTCATCCAGACCGCTTTCAGAGCGTGCACGTACTCGTCCGCCATCTTCCCACGTGTCTTGAAACGCGCTCCCACGGCTTCGTATTCGTCCGGAGACCAGCCAATGCCAAGGCCTACGCGCAGTCGTCCGCCCGACAGGACATCGATGGTCGCAAGCCGTCGCGCCAGCAGCACGGGGTTGTACCAGGGCAGATTGAGCACGCTTGTGCCGAGCGCTACGCGTTGAGTCTTCGCCGCTGCAAATGTCAGGGTGTCCAGCGGATCCATCACGCGGTCGTACTGCCGCGGCAGCGAGCCGTCAGCGCTCGCTGCATAGGGCGCCTGCGGTTTGAGTGGCCAGAGCAACCGGTCGAGCACCCAGAGACTGTCGAAGCCCAGCTCCTCGCCACGCTGCGCGACACGGGTGACCGCCTCCGGGCCGGCGATGGAGCCGATTTGAGGTAGCGCAAATCCAATTTTCATGGTTTACCCCCTGAAAGCGTCATGATACGCCGATGCAGCGCCGGCCCGAAGTGGGGCCGGCCGTTGCGGGACCAGGACATGCCCATCGAGATTCCGGCGCAGCTTGCACGGTTCATTGACGAACATCGTGTCGCCCGCCTGGCCACGGTCGACGTGCACGGTCGTCCCTTTATCGTGCCAGTCTGCTATGCGCGCGAAAAGACACACTTCTTCTCCGCAATCGACGAGAAACCCAAGCGCACCGTTCCCCGGCTGCTTCAGCGACTCAAGAACATCGCCGTCAACCCGAACGTGGCGCTCCTGATCGACGACTACAGCGACGACTGGTCAAAACTTGCATACGTGGTGATCCACGGCACCGCCGTCATCCTCGAGCCCGACAGCTCGCCTGCATCAGCACACGCCGTCGCGGTCGCGGCGCTGCGGCAGAAGTACCCGCAATACCGCGAGATGCGCATCGATGCAAGCCCCGCGATTCAGATCGAGGCTTGCAGGGTTCGGTCGTGGGCCAGCTCGGCGGACTAGTTCTTTTGCGCGATGGCCTGCACTGCTGCCAGCGCCTGCATGACATTCTCCTTTGGCGCCACGCCACCGATCGTGCGGGCGACTTTGCCGTCAGCAGTCACGATGAACGTTGTGCGCTCCGCGGCGGCATGACCAATGTCCTCGCCGCGCGTATTCTTCATCGTCAGCAGTGACTTGCCATCGTATTCCGAGATGATCTTCAGGTCGTAGGATTTGGCGATACGCCCGCTCTCATCGGAGGCCACGGGCAGCTTTCCGGCGCAGTAGTCGGGATCGGCCGAGAATTCTTTCAACCGGTCGATCTTGTCAAGCGACACGCCGACGACGGTGGCTCCCGCACTCCTGAACGTTTCAAGGTTCGTCGCAAATTCATGCGCCTGGATGTTGCACCCGCCGGTATATGCGGACGGGTAGAAGTACACGACCACTGGCCCACGCTTCAGGGCATCGGCGAGCGAGTAGGTGAACTCCTTACCTGCAAGCGAGGCCTGTGCCTCGAACTGGGGTGCGGTGTCCCCCTCCTTCAACGCTGCAAAAGCCGGCGTGGCTGCCAGCACAATCAACGCAGACAAACCCGAGATTTTCATGTCGTGATTCCTCGTGAATGAACTAGTGCCGCCGCCTTCATGCGCATCCGCAGTTTAGATCAGTCGGGCTGCTTCTGCGCGCGAAGCGTCAACTGACTGAGCGCGTCCATTTCGGTTGGCAATTCAACCTTTCCAGCGGGATATCCGACTGTTTCCACGAGGGCGCGCACCGGGAAATGACGTAGGGGAACACCGTCGGGTCCCTGACGCACATCGCGGATGTGCTGCTTGAGATCGTCGAGGATCGGCTCACGATTCCTTGCATTCCAGCATTCTTGTTTATCTGACCAGATTGTAGGACACTTTGGGTCGCGCAACGTCACAAGACCATGCCCCGGAGGCTCTCATGCAGTCACTCTCCTGGACGACAGTCGTCACGTTCCTGATTTCCATAGGCTTCCAGGTGGGAGGGGTCCTGCTGCTGCCTTCGACGCGCGGCTTCACGAACCCGTTGACCAGCGTCTTGTGTGTCGCGAGTTTCGGCGTCGCGCTCTGGATGCTGGCCCGCATCGTCAACTCTGGCGTCGACCTCGGGCTGTTGATCCCAATCTCCGCAGCGGCCGTGCCGCTCGCGACCGTGATCGCCGGCATCCTCTTTTTTCATGAGCCGGGCTCCCCGATCCGCGTGTTGCTGCTGCTGGGAGCCTGCGGACTGGTCGGTATTGCAGGGCGCGTCGGTTAAGCGAGCGTGATAGCCGACGCGTGAAGTCCAGTCGGCGAGATGAATAGGGGTCCCCTCCCGTGGAACCTTTTTTATTTCATGGCGCGCCCGGAGAAATGGCGGCCCCGCTCCGCTACTGGCCGTCCCGTTGGGACCGTTGCCGATGCGCTAGCGCGAATCGGCAACGCCCAACCACGCGTTGCGTGGTTGTCGAACTCCCGACCTTCTGCTTCGTAGGGTGCCACGATCTTCGTACGCATTTCAAAATCAACAAGTTAGATGGCCCGCCCTCAACCTGCGATTCGCCGAATCTCGCCAGATCGCGCCGAGTCTGGATTCCTCCCTCTGCTCCCGCCCTCTACCCATTGTCTGCCTTCGACCCCCATGCGGGTGTCCAGGAACTCCAGGAGCACGGGCAGACACTTGTGCCGCGTCAGCGCCGCGCACCGGCCTCAAGACTCGCAGCGAGCGCACGGATGAGGGCCGCGCCATCGCCACGCCACGCGCTCCCGTGCATGCACGCGAGGGTCGTCGGCCTCTCCGCCGCGAGGCGTTCGAGAATCGCGCCGGTACCCGGGGCGTGGGCGAAGTAGTCCATTGGCGCCCGGAACGCTTCGCTTGGACCGAGGATGTCCGATTCGGTAAGCGGCGTCGCGCCGTCGCCGCCCTGGGTGAAGAGATCGCCGCACAGGAAGGTGCGCGTGGACGTCTCCATCATCAGGCCGCAGTCCCAGCCATGCGGCACGTGCGGTGTATCGAACCAGCGCACCGCATGCTTGCCGAGACTCAACACTTCGCCGTCGACGAGCGCGCGGGCCGGTCTATCCGCCACATCGTTGGTGGAGACCATCGCCGCGATCTGCCCGCAGAGCGGCTCCGCGCCTGGCGCCGCTGCCAGCCATTCGTTCAGTGCGCCGCATTCGTCCGCCTCGAAATGCGAGAAGCCGACGTAACGCAGCCGCTCGACCGGCATCACACGGCCGACTGCCTCGAGCACGAACTGGAACAGACGCCGCGGACCGGTATGGAAGAGCAGCGGCGCCTCGTCGACGATGAGGTATTGGTTGAAGTTGAAACTGTCAGGCACACCGGGGAGCGTGACCGGCGTGTTGATGCGATAGATGCCCGCCGCGATCTCGTGGATGTTGGTGCCTGATGCGTGGTTGGTGATCATGGAAGCCTCCGTGAACTGACGGTGGGATGTGTAATGTGGCGATGGATCGTTACATGTGTTCTGCATGCGCGGCGCGATCGACTGGACCAATTTGCCCGACTTTCGGTCGGTGGTCACGAAAGCCTCGGTGAGATTGCCAAGCAATGTGTAACGAAAACGCTGGTCGTTACACATCCTCTGTGAATGACTGACGCGATCCCGTGGTCGTTGGTGTCTGATTCGTGGTGGTGCCCCTCAAGGTCACCGTCGATTGGACTGGCGTATGCAACGGGAGCGATGGTCGGTACACGCCCAGGATCGATGGGGCTAAGTTTCCTCGGACGAGGGCTCTAGGCTATGCTCAAAGCGTGCACACACGTGAGCTCGAACAGCCACTTGACGATGCCGCAATCGCGCGGGCGATTGCGGCAGCCGCTCCTCGTGTCGATACGGAAGCCGAAGCCGAGCTCTATCGACGCCTCGCGCCGCGCGTGCGCCTCTACGGCCTGCGGCATCTGCGAAATGCGCATGCAGCGGAGGACCTGATGCAGCAGGTGCTCTTGATGACGCTGGAGCGACTACGCGCCGGCAAGCTTCGTCAGCCCGAGAAACTCGCTTCCTTCGTTCTCGGGATGTGCCGCATGGTCGTCCTGGAGACGCGACGCGGGACGGCCAGGCGCGAAGGGCTGCTGCGCATCTACGGCGACGTACCCGAGGGCGTGGATGCTCCCGAGCAACGCGACCTCGATGAGGCGAGGCTTTCAGGCTGCCTCGAAAGACTGCCCGAGCGTGAGCGCTCGGTGCTCATCATGGGGTTTTTTGCAGACAAGTCGGCTGACGCGGTGGCGCGCGAGCTAGGCTTGACGCCGGCCAACGCACGCGTCATACGTCACCGCGCGCTGCTGAAGCTGCGCGAATGCATGAGCATGAGCGACGCCTCCGCATGAGCACCCCGACTTGCATGGCGCCGATTCCGTTTGTCGCGCTCATCGAGTATTGGTTTGGCGAGCTGCCGCAGAACGAGGAGGAGCGCATCGAAGAGCATCTTCTCGGTTGCGCTCAGTGCAGCGAGGGGCTCGGTGACTTGGTGGATCTCGGTGCTGGCATCAGCTCCACGTTTCGCAACGGCGCGGTGGGGGCAGTCATATCAGCGACCTTTCTGCAAAAGATGGAACAAGAGGGGCTACGTCTCCGCGAATATCGCGTGGCACCTGGCGGAAGTGTCAATTGCACGATCAGTGCCGCCGACGACGCAGTAGTGAGCCGGTTGCAGGCATCACTCAGGGGCGCAACTCGCGTTGATCTGGTGCGCCTGAATCAGCAGGGCGAAGGCCGCCTGACAGACATTCCGTTCGAGCCGGCCACGGGCGAGGTGCTCTTTTGTCCACCTGCAGCTAGTCTCAAGAAGGCGCCGGCATACACCGAAGTGATCCGCCTGCTCGCAGTCGACGAGACAGGCGAGCGTCCGATCGCCGATTACACCTTCCTGCACACACCGAGCTGAGGTTCGTGTCGGCGGCCGCTCACTGATCTTGCCCGATCCGCTGCAGCGCCGGCTTCAATCGGGACCGCTCCACTCGAAGGCGATGAGCTTGCTGGACTTGCCGGTGCGATTCCACTTGAAACCGAATGCATCCGCGCGATCGACCGTGGCGCGGCCCCAGGTAGCGACACCACCCGGCCCGGTTTCCGCACCCGGCAGGTTGTGGACCTTCGTCACCTTGCCGTCGCTGGTGGGTCCCATCAACGCTTCGGCTGCGGCCATGATGTTGTGCGCCGGGACTTCGGCCCTCCACTTCGAAAGGTCCGGCGCGATCTCCACCATGATGGGTGCGAAGGCGAAACCTTTGGTTTCTCCCTGCACCATCTCGCCGAATCGCTTCGGCCAGCCCCCCGCCTGGCCGCTGAATACGGTCTGCAGGGCGGCGCGCTGTGCTTCGTCGGCACGCTCGTCCATGACGATCGCGTCCTTGAAATCGCTGCCCTTCTCCCAGACGTTGCCGCGGAACGACCCCAGCATCGCAACGTTGAGTCTGTCGAGTTCGACACTGCCGTAGTGGCCTTGCTGGATGTGCCAGACGAGGATGCCCTCGCAGTATCCGTCGTCTGGCGGCTCGGCCCATGAGCACGGGCACGGGATCGCGCAGCGACACACATCGAACCACTGACCCTTGATGCTCCAATTCTGAACGTCGGCCATGACAGCCCCCGTTTTCAGCAATGGTGGTGGACACGACGATGGAGGAACATTATCGGTCCAGTTGCGACCAAATTAGAAGCGCTCGGTCACGGCGGGAGCATGCGAAAGACATCGCGTCCGGCGGACAAGGCTCTCGTAATTGCCGGCCTCGCTGTGGTGATTGCCTGTGCGTGGGCATACCTGGTGCCGGCGTCATTGGATATGTACGGCCGGATGAACGGCGCCGCGGCTTGGATGATGGAGGCGACCTGGGACGAACGATACCTCCTGCTCGTCTTCCTGATGTGGGCGACGATGATGGTTGCGATGATGTTGCCGAGCGCGCTGCCGATCATTCTCATCTTCCACAGGGCTGTCCATAACGACCCGGAGGTCCGCTCGCCAGCCCGGCGCATGTGGGCATTCGCGGCCGGATACATCATAGCGTGGTCCGGATTCAGCGCCGTGGCTACGCTGCTGCAGTGGGGGCTGGCCGAGGCAGCACTGTTGTCGCCAATGATGGTGAGCGCCAGCCCGTGGCTGGGTGGTGCAATCCTGATCGTGTCAGGCGTCTACCAGTGGACGCCATTCAAACATGCTTGCCTGCGGCATTGCCGATCGCCGCTTGCGTTCCTCGCGGAGCACTGGCGGCCCGGCATGCCCGGCGCGCTGCGCCTGGGGCTGCATCATGGTCTCTATTGCGTTGGCTGCTGCTGGGCGCTGATGCTGTTGCTGTTCGTCGGCGGGGTGATGAGCCTGCTTTGGATCGGCGGCATCACCGCCTTCGTGCTGGTGGAGAAACTCGCGCCCTACGGCGCACAGGGAGGCCGGTTGAGCGGGCTCGCCCTGGTGCTTGCCGGAGCTTGGGTGCTGGTGTCTGCAACGGCCTCATGATTGTGCAGCAGTTTCGACGGCGGCTGACTTCCTGGCCCGGCGGGAAACCAGCGCCAATAGACAGGCCAGCAGCCACGCGGCATCGATCGTGCCGCCGCCGCCGTTGCCGCCGCTGCCATTTGCGAGCGCTGAGTGATCGTGACTTGCGCTGAACCGGAGCGGGTGTTGTCGGCGTCCGAAATCGCCGTCACGGTCACCGTCGAGGAGGCAGGCACCGTGAGCGGCGCGGTGTAAAGGCCCGACGTCGAAATGGTGCCCACCGTGGAATTACCGCCCGTCACGCCGCCCACCTGCCAGGTCACAGCGGTGTTCGAGGTGTTCTCCACCGTTGCAGTAAACGCCTGTGTTCCGCCGCCCGCGCTGACGCTAGCGAGTGCTTGGCGACACTGTGACTGTGACAATCGGAGTCGGCGTGGTCACGCCTACGTCGGCGGAATCTTGCGCGCCTTGACTGTCGGTCACGGTCAGCCGCAGCGTGACGACCCCGCCGCTCGTCGCCGTGAATGAAGCGTTCTGCATGTCCGCGTTGGTGATCACCGGCGCCTCCCCGCTCGATGCAAAACCACCGTCCAGACGTAACTGGCGATCGAGCGGTCATTCGATGCAAAGCTGCCCGACCCATCGAGGCTGACCGTCTGTCCGGACACCGCCGTAGTCGGATTGGCGGTTGCGACGGCCACCGGACGCAGCGCTTCGGTTACCGCGCCATTGGCGTTGGCCATGCCCGCGCCGCAAGTGTCGGTCGTGCAGTTACATTCACTCGTCTGAAGGTCAAACCCACCGGCGGGAACGTGGCAATCCGGCACCGTCGCATCCGGCGATTTCGGGAAGGGCTTGGCCCCGCTCTGCAGCCGCCCGATGAGCTGCGCAGAGTCGAGCCGACTGTTCACCGCTGTCATGAGCGCCGCGATGCCCGCCACGATCGGCGCTGAAAAACTCGTGCCGACGTTGAAATTCGTCTGGTCCGTGTAAGTGTTGGCGCCCGGCGTCGTGGTGCCGTCGTTCGACGTGGTGTCGATCGAATACAGGCAGGGTCCGCTCGGGTTGACGCAATTGCCGCCCGGCGCGCTGAGCGCAATCTCGCGGCCGAGACTGCTGAATCCGACCTTGGTGCCAGCGTGCCGCAAACCGGCGACAGCGGCCACGCCCGGGCAGTTCGCGGGCGAACCGACCGGCCCGCCCTCGTTGCCCGCAGAAACCACGACGAGCACGCCGCGCGCGACGACTTGGGAGATCGCATCCAGCCAGGATGCGGGGCACAGCCCCGTACTGCCGAGACTCATGTTGATGATTTTTGCGGGGTCAGGATTATCCGGCGCGCCGCTGACGTGAATGCCCGCCGCCCACAGCACCGCCGGAATGAGGTCGGAGTCGTCGCCCCCGCATTTGCCGAGGGCGCGCACCGGCAGGATCCGCCCCTTCCACGTGATGCCCGCGATCCCGGTCGCGTTGTTGGTCATTGCGCCAACGATGCCGGACACCCGGGTGCCGTGCCAGGAGCTGCTGGATCCCTGGCACCAATCACCGGGGTCAGAAGCGTCCGCATCGGGCCCGTCGCCCTCGTTCGCAACCACCGGGTCCGTTATGAAATCGTAGCCGTCGAGTAGCCGCCCCGCGGCTGCCACGCGCTTGAGATCCGGATGATCGAAGCGCACACCGGTATCAACCACTGCGATGACGATGCCGTCCCCCCCTTGCGTCGTGTCCCAAGCGATTGACGCGTCGATGGCGCTCGGGGTGCTGCTGTCGTTCTTGAGGTGCCATTGATAGGTCTGGAACAGCGGATCGTTGGGCGTTGCATGGATATGGCGCCGGTGATCGGGCACTGCGTATTCGACAGCCGGGTCGGCCCGCAACCGGGCGAGAGTCGTCGCAAGCGATTCGCCCGAGCTCAGGGTCTGCACTTGCATGGCGTGCATCCCGGCCACCATCTCATGCGATTCCTTCAGCATCAGGCTGGCGCGTTGAGCCACTGCAACGACGCGGTCTTTTCCCGACTGCGCTTGCGTCGTACTGCTCTGGCGAGCCGCAACGCCCAGGCCTTCCTCACGGAATTTCACAATCACCTTCCGGATGTCGCGCCTCAGCCGCCTCAGGTGGCTGTCTGCGAACCGGATTGATCTCGATGTCCGCGCCGAACGACAGCGCACAAACCGTCAGCGACAGACAGAGTAGTAGCTTGAACGCATACATAACGTACCGATCGGTCCTCCGGGCTCCGTCGCTCCATCGTCCCTGAAATGACGACGGAACCGGTTGCTACGAGCTTATTTCGTCGCGACCTGGGCCTCGGGCACGTAGAAGCGAAGTTGCTGCCCGATGACGACGCTCATCGGTTGGGTCTCCTCTCCGTCAATCGAGACCGTGTCGCCCAAGTCGGGCATCCAGGTCAGCTCCTCCTTCGAGTGATCCAGCAACACCGTTATCGAGTCTTTGCTCTTCTTGGTCACCTTGCCGGACAGCTTGATGTATCGCTTGCCATTGCGCTCGACCACGGCCACGCATGACTTTGCAATACGAGCGTCCTTCCATTGCACGTCGTCACATGAGCCTGTCTTGGACGCCTGGGCCTGAGTTTGTGCCGCAAAGGCCCCCGCAGCGACGATCGTGGCCAGGAACAAGTACACACTTCTCATGATCGGAAACCTCCTTACAGCGCCAATCTGGGCCCTGGAGCGAGACCATTTCCCTCGCCAAGTGATGTGGATCGCGGCTCGGCTGCAGACGCATATTATTCGTCGCCTCCTGTGATGACGAGCAGCAGCAAGAAGTTATAGGCTGCCACCGCCAGAGCGAGAATGAGCCCGATGACGAAGATCAACTCGTACTGCCTGAGGATGCCACCCGCGGCAAGCAGGAGCGCTCCGACAGCCAGGCCGGCAAGGACCAGTAAGACACGTTGACCGATCGTCGCGCTCGCGAAGCGTGACCGCGCAATGAATGCAGCACCCGCAGCTACGCCCATCAATCCCAAGGCGGCATTTGACAGCCGCCAGACCAGAGGTTCCGAGTCGAAAGCGAGGTGCAAGATCCCGGGGAGGAAGCTGCCGAACAAGGCGACCAGGCTAGGCTCCACGAGGGTACGAAGTTGGAGGATCTCTTCCAATGACCAGGCCCTGCTACCCCGATGGCCTATTGCGGCGACAACACCGCTGAAGCCGGCAAATGCAGCGGCTACCTCGCCGATGGCCTGCAGGATTTCGTGCGACTGCATCTGCGCCGCCTAACTGCGATTCGGCCGCAGATCAGCGGCAATACAGCCGGACAACAAGGCGCATTCGTGCAGCATGAGCACTGCGATTCGTTGGTTACGTGCTGGTCGGACTGGAATGCCGCGGCTTCTTCGCCCTCCCAGCGCCGATGATAAACCGAACCTCTGCCGACGGCGTTATGCGAGGGCTGTTGCTTTGCATTCTATACTGCCAACGAAAATCCAGAATCGCCGCCGGGTCCCGCCACGAACTTCGCCATCCGATACACTAGCGCCCGTCCCGCATGCCGGCCTTCGACCGAGGGCAGACTGCCAAGGACCGCACCGACCTAGGCCGCCACCCATAGCGCTTAGCCCGTGGGCCGCAGCACACCTGCAGGTGTTTCCATCTCGGCGAGCGGCAGGACCTCGTAGTGCGCGACGTTGTAGACCGGCGACATGGCGAGGAGGCGCTCGAGTTCCTCGTTCGACGTCACGTCATAGATCCACGCCCCACCGTGGCGCCCCACGATGTGGTATCGGCAGACGAGCTTTTCCTGCTTGATGAGACCGGCGGCATAATCCGGCATGCGGGCGATCGCCTGGACCATTTCCGCCCGCAGCCCCGCGATTTCAAAACGCCACAAGACGAGGAATTTCATCGCAGCCTCCTTGGCACTAGTGGGACCGGCCGGCCCATGAGGCGACCGGACCGGTTCACGTCCTCTCGCCAGGTCTCATGCGCGAGTCGTGCAGACTGCCCGTTCCCTGCCAATGCGCCACCAAGCGACAGGCAGTACCCGATCCGAATCCGTGACGGATCATACATCGACGCTTGGTCACGTCGCGTGCCTGGTTTTCACACGCCGGCAGACGTTCGGCCGGCGAGGCGCTGCACTTCCCACGCGTAAGCCACACCACTCGCACCGCCGTGCTCGGCGAGGACACCCGCGGGCCCAAGCGCGGTCGTCTCGCGCGCCCAATCACGCTGCCATTCACCGACCGCCGCCGACCACGTGATTGGCACTGCGCCGGCTGCAACCATGCGACGCACGGCCATGTCGTGGGCTTCGGGTGAGACGCCACCTGGCGCATCCGTGACGATGAACACGTCGTAGCCATCGCCAAGCGTCTGCAGTGCCGGCATGGCGAGGCAGATCTCCGTCCACAGTGCGGCCAGCACCAGCTGCTTGCGGCCCGTCGCCGAAAGGCGAAGCGCGCGGCCTGCTGCGGGTCACGGCACCGCTTTCGTTCGGACCCACGCATCTCGCGCCCGTCCTGGCGGAGCTTGCGCGACGCAATCTACACGCCGAGTTTGGCGCGCCCGGAGAGGTGGCGGCCCCGCTCCGCTACTGGCCATCCATCCTGTTGTGACCGTTGCCGATGCGCGCCTTTGCGGCGAATCGGCAACGTCCAACCACGGGCTGCGTGGTTGTCGAACTCCCGACCTTCTGGTTCGCAAGGCGCAATGGAACTTACAGCATTTCTTAAATCAACAAGTTTGATGGCCCGCCCTCGCCTGCTATCCCGCCGCGAGCGCTAGAATCCGGAGCAGGTTTCGGTTGGCACGTCGCGTGACGGAACGTTGCTGTCGTCAACGGTCAGTCTTTGAACTGCTCTGGAGAGTGACCATGTGCGTTGCTCGCTGGTTCGTGTGCGCCTCGCTCATGGTTGGGGCCGCCGTGTCGGCCGAGCCCGCTGCAACGGACCTGGAAGGCCTCTGGGTCGCGCACGCGCGCTATGGCCCGGATGTGCGCGGGAGGCTGATGATCCTGCGGCGCGGGAACAGCCTGGTTGCCGACGTTGCGGGCTTTTCCGTACCGGTGGATCAGCGGGGCAAGAAGCTTAGCTTCGACCTTCCCGATGGCAAAGGCAGCTTTCGAGGCGAGCACGCCGGCGGCCAGATCGACGGCCAATGGATCCAATCTGTCACCGTCGAGGGCGGCGCGCGCTACGCCACACCGCTCGTTCTGCTCGCGGACGGTGACGGGCGCTGGACCGGGACGGTCGTGCCGCGCGAGGACCATATGACTTACTACCTGCCGGTCACGCGCGGTACAGGCATCCCCTACTCGACCTATTTGCGCAATCCGGAGCGCAACCAGGGCATGTTCCTCGGTGTGTCGCGGATCGAGCAGGACGGCGACGTGGTCAAGTTGCTCGGAACGCGACGCGGTCAGGCCGAAGTAAGTGTCATCGCTACCGGCCGGCGCGATCCCGAAGCCGGCACATTCAGCCTTCCCTTGTTCGGCAGCACTTTCGAATTCGCTCACGAGACGGACGGAAGCAGCCCTTTTTACGCCCGCGGCAATCCGCCAGAGCGTTACCGTTACTTTCCGCCGGTACAACTCGACGACGGATGGCCGGTGTCAACGCTGGAAGCGGAAGGCATCGATCGGGCGGGGATCGAGAAGTTCGTCCAGAAGCTGATCGACATGCGACAGGACAGTGTCAGCACTTCGCAAATTCACAGCTTGCTGATCGCGCGGCACGGCAAGCTCGTGCTCGAGGAATATTTCCACGGGTTCGATCGCGACACGCCACACGACACGCGGTCAGCGTCAAAGAGCTGGACCAACGTGTTGATCGGCGCGGCGATGCAGGCGGGCATCCCGATCCGCCTCGACACGCCGGTGTACGAGACGATGCTGGGCTCGGTCCCGCCAGACCTCGACCCGCGCAAGAAGGCGATGACTCTGGAGCATCTCATCTCGATGAGCGCGGGCTTCGACTGCGACGATTCCGGGGAAAGGCCGGGCGACGAAGACCCGATGCAGGAGCAGACGGCGGAGCCGGACTGGTACCGCTATTCGCTGAACGTGCCGATGGCCTGGACGTCCGGCGAGAAGATTGTCTATTGCAGCATGAAGCCGAACCTGGCCGCGGGCTTGCTGGAGAAGATCTCCGGCGAGCCGCTGCCCGAGATGTTCTACCGTCTGGTCGCGAAGCCGATGCGCATGGGCAAGTACCATCTGTTCCTGCAGCCGACCGGCCAGCCCTACGGCGGTGGAGGGCATCATTTCACCACCCGGGATTTCATGAAGTTCACTCAGCTGTTCCTGAACGACGGCAAGTGGGAAGAGCGGCAGATCGTCAGCCGCGAGTGGGCGCGAACATCGGGCGCGGCATTGCGTGTTCTCTCTCCGACCAGCGGCCAGACCTACGGCTATCTCTGGAACTCGGTCGCGTATCCATACCGCGGACGCAAGCTGCACGCCTATTTCCCGGGCGGGAACGGTGGACAGGTGTACATCGGGATTCCCGACCTCGATCTCCTGATTGCCTTCACCGGCGGCAATTACGCCGATCGAGTGCTGTTCCGAGCGCAGCGAGAGTTCGTGCCAGACGACATCCTGCCGTCCGTCAGCCCTTGAGACCCTGCGCCACCAAGAAGGCTCGGCCGGTGCCGCGAATCGGCAACGTGCAACCACGCGTTGCGTGGTTGTCGAACTCCCGACCTTCTGGTTCGTAGGGGCGCTTGAAACAGTTGTAGTGTCAACTGCATCAGCAACTTGGATGGCCCGCCCACACCTGGCTTCCCGCCGAGACTCGTCAAGGCCCGCGGAGCGAGTATTTAGCCCTACGGTGCTGCTATCCGTCAGGCAGCGAGCTTTGTCATTGGAAGTCGCCGGACCTTAGGGGGTCGCTTTCGGGCCACCCAGAGATCGTGATTCGCCTGCATGCCTAGCCACATCTCCGCGCTCGTGCCAAGCGCCCCTTCCAGGCGCAGTGCCATCGCCGCGCTGACGCCTGCTCGACCGTTCAGGACTGCGGAGAGCGCTTGGCGCGTAACGCCCAGGCGCCTCGCGACTTCGCCGATGGACAGCCCCTCCGGCAGGTACTGCCTGAGAACTTCGCCAGGGTGTGCGGGATTGTGCATTGTGCTCATGAGTGCCTGATCCTAGTGGTAGTCAACATAGTCGACGAGTTCGACATCACGTTCGACGAATCTGAAAATGACCCGCCAATTGCCATTCACAGTGATTGAGTAGAGGCCCTTCAGGT
The DNA here is from genome assembly GCA_963786705.1 of uncultured Gammaproteobacteria bacterium. Classification (GTDB taxonomy): domain Bacteria; phylum Pseudomonadota; class Gammaproteobacteria; order Steroidobacterales; family Steroidobacteraceae; genus RPQJ01. The sequence goes on along the minus strand of CAWBAG010000023.1, from coordinate 459,309 downwards.
CGCCCGTCAGCGGGTGCAGTCGCCAGCCAGGTGCCGCGAGGTCGTCGGGTTTGGCGGCGGCGTCCAAGGCCGTAAGCTGCAGCCGCAGCTTCGTCGCATGCTGGGGCTGGATCCCGGCCTTCGTGCCTCGTCGGAAAAACGCCTCGAGGCCCTTGTGCCGGAAGCTCCTAATCATGCGGTATCGTAGTGTGACAAGCGACACTTTACAAGCGGATTGGACCGCCAGGAGAGATCGTGGTCCCGCTCCGCGACTCGGCCGCCCGCCGGGGCCGTTGCCGATGCGCTCGGCCGCCGGCGAATCGGCCACGTACTACCGCGCTGGTGCGCGACGGTCGATTTCCCGACGACGTTGGCAGTCCCGAGCGTGGCGCCGGGTGATGCTGGCGAAATAAAACGGGGCCCCGCTTTCGTGGAGGCCCCTTCTGCCTGTTCTGGCGCGCCCGAAGTGATGATAGATGGCCCGTCCTCACCCTACTTTGCTAGCCCTGCCTGGCCCGTCGCATCTGCATAGGCGTCTGCCCGCTCTGCCTGCGCAGCACCTTGGTGAAATGAGAGGCGTCCGAGAATCCGGCGCGTCGACCTATTTCCCCCGTGGTGACGCGATCGAACAGGGGCGATTGCAGCATGCGAGCGGCGACATCGACGCGCGCCTGGATCAGCATTTCGCCGAAGGTTTCCCCGCACGTTGCGAGCGCCCGATGCAGGGTTCGCTTTGAGATGTTGAGCGAACTCGCAATGTCGGCCGACTGCAGGGCCGGTTCCGTACAGCGTTGCCGGATATGATCCTGAACCTTGTCGCGTAAGGAACGAACTTCCGGCGTCCATGCAGCGCGGTCCCCGCGCAACTCGTTCGCGGTCAGCGCCAATAGCGCGCCGACCTGATCGATCAGCATCGATTGCGGTAGCGGCGCTTGCGACACGAACTCCGGCGACAACTGCGCCACGAAGCTGGCCAGCACGTGTCCCCAGTGCGAGTCGAAGGCAATGCGCCGCCCGACCAGCCAGGCAGGATTCGGCACCCATTGGCGAACAAACCGTTCCGACAGCTGCAGATTGAAATCGCTGTGGTTCGGCGGCAGATCGACGTCCAGCGGGTAGCGGGAGTCGTGGAAAATGAGGTCGCCAGGGCCGAACCGCATGCGTGCGCCATGCGTCACGAGCCATGAACCGCTGAATACCAGGACCAGGTTGAAACAGTGCTCGGTCGTTCGACGAATCTCCGGGCGAGCGCGAATCGTACGTTGCGCGGATCCCCGCTGTGCGGCGAAGGTGATTGGTCCGAGCTGCAGGGCGCGCAGTTCCGAGTCGCACTGCTGCGGATTTACGTTGTCCACGCTGACGGGGGTGAACGTCGACCTCAGGGCCGAACTCCAGTAGCTCAGCCGGTCCGCGGGAGCAACGTCGCTCGTCGACAGCCGTACGATTGCCGGGACTTCAGCGCCCATTGCACTGCGCTCCTCTCGGGTCCCTCTGGAGACTACGCGCGGTTGCGTGGCACGGCAATCGGCTAGCCGGCGTTACTACCGGTCGATTGCGGAATCCACGGCGCCCAGGATCGCGTCCGCGGTCTCCTTCGGCTTTGAGAGAAACGGCAGGTGGCCGGCGTGCACGACGAGGACGTTCGCTTTGATCCTCGTCGCAATCTGGCGCTGCAACGCAGGAGAGATCATGCGGTCCTCATCGGCGACGACGTACCACGAAGGCCTGGTATGCCACGCGGCGGTTGTCACTCGATCCAGGAGGGCGCTGGCGCGAATGGGTTTCTGCGCAGCGGCGAGGATCCGGTTGTCCGCTGCCGGCAGGTCTTGTGCGAGGAACTCCGGCACGGCATCCGGTGCGAGGTAGAGAAACCCGCCACCGTCGACTTCGCATCCAGCGACGCATGGCGGCGGCGGATAGTCGTTCCGCGTATCGGTCGTCGATTCGCCGGCATCCGGCGCGAACGCAGCCACGTATACGAGGGCGGCAACTCTCGGGTGATTCCCGGCCTGCGTGATGACGGTCCCGCCGTAACCCTGCCCGACGAGCACAATCGGGCCTGGCTTATGATTGATCGCGCGCGTGACCGTATCGACATCGTCCCTGAGCGAGCTCAGCGGATTCTGCACGGCGATGACGCCCAAGCCCCTCACCTGCAACAGTGCAATCACTTCGCGCCAATCGGTCGCATCGACCCAGGCGCCGTGAACGATCATGACGGTCGGGGCGTCGAGGTCACGCGGTATTTTTCCTGGACGCCCCGCGTGACCTCTGCGCATGGGTCACCTCGCCGCGGACTCCGAGCGCGGGCCTGCCGAGGTGGCCTCGATTGCAGCCCTTTCGATCAGCGCGGCCACGGCCGCCGGTTGCGAGACGTAGACCGCGTGACTGCCATTGACCTCAACCGTTGTTGAGCCCGCGCGCTTCGACATGAACTGCTGGGCCGGTGGCGGAATCATCCTGTCGTCGGTGGCGATCAGGTACCAACTCGGCTTCGACCGCCATGCCGGTTCGCTGACGGCGCCACTGAGCGCACCCACGCCCCACGGCACCTGCGAGTCAGCCATGAATTGGGCCGTCTGCGAGTCCACATCGGCAGCGAAGGAAGCTCGGAACCTGGCGTTGTCGAGAAAGAGAAAGCCCTCCTGCGGAGGCAGAATCGGCGGCACTGCCGCACCGGGCGGCGGGTCCTTGATGAGGGCGGATACCGACTCTCCCCTGTCGGGCGCAAATGCGGCGATGTAGACGAGCCCAACCACTTTCGGGTCGTTGCCGGCCTCCGTGATGACGACACCACCGTACGAATGGCCCACGAGAATCACGGGACCGGGTTGCGCCGCAAGAACCCGCTTCGTCACGGCGACGTCGTCATCCAGCGAAATCGTGGGATTCTGTACGACGCCGACTTTGTAACCGTCCTTCTGCAGGATGTTGTAGACGCCCTGCCAACCGGAACCGTCCACGAATCCGCCGTGAACCAGCACGATGGAAACGGCCGTGGCTGTCTGTACTGCGCTCATGAGGCTCTCCTCGATCGCTCTGCGCCGCTCACCGCGAGTCGGCTTCGTGGAGCAGATGATAGGAACGCGCGTTGTGAGCGAATGGTGTCTGAGGGTCACTTGCCCGGCGGATTTGGTCTCCGCGCGCCAGCAGCCCGCGGTGAAACTGCGGGATCGTTCCTCGAGCTTTACTCAGGGCTCGATGAATCGGACGTACCGACCACGCCGGTGTCTCCGATTCCGGTTTTGACCGGCCGGCCAGCCTCACTACAATCGGTGGATGACGAAACGCGGCTGGATGCTCTTTCCTCGCCTTAGGCCTGCTCTGGGGCATGCCCTATCTGCTGATCCGCATTGCAGTCGGTGCGATCGATCCGCTCGTGGTGGCGGGCTCGCGCACGCTGATCGGCGCGCTGCTGCTGCTGCCTGTTGCCTTGCAGCGCAGCGCACTGGCCGCCGGGTTTCGCCAGTGGCGGTGGTTGCTGGCCTACACTCTGATCGAGATCAACGTGCCGTGGTTGTTGCTCGGGCATGCCGAGACGCGTCTGAACAGTTCGACCGCCGGACTGCTGATTGCCGTCGTGCCGCTGTTCGCTGCGTTGATCGTCACCAGACTCGGCCATGAACGGCTCGAACCGCGACGACTCCTCGGATTGGGGATCGGGTTCGCGGGCGTCGCACTCCTCGTGGGCATCGACGTCCAGTTTGCAGACCTGCTGGCGGTGGCTGCCATCATGGTCGTGGCGCTGTGTTACGCCATCGGACCCATCATCATCCACCGCAAGCTGGGGGACGTACCGGCGGTCGGCGTCGTCACGGCTTCGCTGATCGTGGCGACGCTGGTCTACGCGCCGTTCATGCCGTTCCTGTGGCCCGAGCATGTGCCCGCCCCCGCCGCCTGGTCGGTGGTGGGGCTCGGCATCCTCTGCACCGCCATCGCCTTCCTCGTGTTCTTCGCGTTGATCGCGGAGGTCGGGGCGTCACGGGCGACGGTGATCACGTACGTGAATCCAGCGGTCGCCATCGTGCTGGGTGCGGTCGTGCTGTCCGAGCCGCTGACGCTGGGGATGGCGATCGGGTTCCCGCTCGTGATCGCGGGCTCCGTGCTGGGGACGTCTCGGCCGCACACGCCGGCCCGGCAAGAACTCGCCCCGCGCTGACGGTACGTGCACTCACGTGGCCGGACCGCACCGCCTGCCCTGCGAGACCCCCGAGAGCTATCCCGGCGGCCCTGACGACGTCGCTTCCCGAGGCCTGCGCTGGGTGCTGCCCGCCACGATTCTCGGATCGAGCATGAGCTTCATTGACTGTTCGGTCGTGAACGTCGCACTGCCGGCCATGCAGCGCAGCTTCGCGACGGACTTCGGCATGCTGCAGTGGGTCATGAACGGCTACCTGCTCGCGCTGGCCAGCCTGATCCTGCTGGGAGGCGCGGCCGGCGATCGGCACCTGGGCTGCGGCCGGTGCCTTCACGACCGCACTCGGGCCGCCGCTCGGCGGCTGGCTCGTCGATACGGTCGGCTGGCGTTCAATTTTCTTCCTCAACGTGCCGATCAGTGCGGTCGGACTGTCATTTGCGCTCAAGCTTCCACCGGACCGGCCGACGGACCGATCGGCGCCCATGAACTACTGCGGCGCCACGCTGGCAACCGTCGCACGCGTATTCCTGACGTTCGGCCTGGTCTCGCTCGCGGAGCGCGCCCTGGTCCACGGTGTCGTCGCCGTTCTCTGCGCCTTACCGGCCGCCTGGATGTTCATTCGGCACGAAGCGTGCGTGACGTCGCCGATGATGCCGCTGTCGCTGTTCCACGACCGAAGCTTCAAACGTTGGCAACCGCCTATGTGCAAGCGATGGCCGCCGCGGCCGTGCTCGCCGGCTTCTGCGCACTCGCGGCGACGCTGACCATCCACCCGCAGAAACGCGCGTGACTGACGCGATCCGCCGCGTGCAAAATCGCAAGATGCCCGGAAGTGGTGACGGTCGCGCACCGCTCAGGGTGTGTGAAGCAAGAAAGGGCCACCTTGTCAGGTGACCCTTTTTCGATTTACTGGCGCGCCCGGAGAGGTGGCGACCCCGCTCCGCTACAGGCCGTCCCGTTGGGACCGTTGCCGATGCGCTCCTTTGCCGCGAATCGGCAACGTCCAACCACGCGTTGCGTGGTTGTCGAACTCCCGACCTTCTGGTTCGTGGAGCGCCCGGAATTTCGTAGGCTATTTCAAATCAACAAGTCAGATGGCTCGCCCTCACCCTACGTGAGGCCGGATCTCGGCAGGTTACGCTGAGGATGGGTTCGGACCGACGCTACCAGCCTTCCCCGCGTGTCTGCTTCCGACTGAACGCGGACCGTCAACGGCCACACGTCAGACGAAAGCCAGCATGAGATAGCCAATCCCACCAACCTCCGGCACAGGCAATCTGCGTCGGGTTGAAAATCTTCGTAATTCCATGCAGGCAATAAAGCTCTGGCGCCCCACGGCCGAACCGACAAGAGTCTTTTCACTACGAGGCAGCCCCCGAGTGGCTACATTGGCACTGGACTAGAATCAGCCTGCGCGGCCTGGAACGAGGGAACAGCATGAGCTCTGGAACATTGGACAAGGACCTTGTAACGGCGGCGCTCGACTATCACCGCCATCCCACGCCGGGCAAGATTTCCGTCGTTCCGACCAAGGCGCTTATCAACCAGCGCGACCTCGCGCTGGCCTACTCCCCCGGCGTGGCCGCCGCCTGCGAGGCCATTGTCGCGGACCCTGTCGAGGCCGCCGCACTGACCTCGCGCGGCAACCTGGTCGGTGTCATCACGAACGGCACCGCGGTGCTCGGCCTGGGCAACATCGGCCCGCTCGCCGCCAAGCCGGTCATGGAAGGCAAGGGCTGCCTCTTCAAGAAGTTCGCCGGCATCGATGTATTCGACCTTGAACTTGCCGAGGGCGATCCGGACAAGCTGGTCGACATGATCGCCGCCCTCGAGCCGACGCTCGGCGGGGTCAACCTGGAAGACATCAAGGCGCCAGAATGCTTCTACATCGAGCAGAAGCTGCGCGAGCGCATGAAGATCCCGGTCTTCCACGACGACCAGCACGGCACGGCGATCATCTCCACCGCGGCCCTGCTCAACGGCCTCAAGGTCGTCTCCAAGGACATCAGCCGGATCAAGGTCGTGTGTTCGGGGGCTGGCGCCGCGGCCGTCGCATGCCTGGACCTGATGGTCCGGCTCGGCGTGAAGCGCGAGAACGTCTACGTCTGCGACAGCAAAGGGGTGATATTCGTGGGCCGCGAGAAGGACCTTGAACCGAACAAGGCACGCTACGCGCAGGAAACGAGCGCGCGCACGCTGGCCGACATCGTCGCCGGCGCGGACGTCTTCCTTGGGTGTTCGACCGCTGGCGTGCTGACGGCGGAAATGGTCAAGACGATGGCGCCCGCCCCCCTAATCCTTGCGCTTGCCAACCCGATCCCGGAAATCCTGCCGGACGTGGCGAAGTCAGCACGGCCCGACTGCGTCGTGGCGACTGGTCGTTCCGACTTCCCGAACCAGGTGAACAACGTCCTCTGCTTTCCCTTCCTCTTTCGTGGTGCACTTGACGTCGGAGCGACTCGCATCACCGAGGAGATGAAACTCGCCTGCGTGTATGCGATCGCCGACCTGGCTCACGCGGAACCCTCGGAGCTGGTAGCTCGCGCCTACGGCAGCATCGAACTCGCGTTTGGACCCGAATACATCATCCCGAAGCCGTTCGATCCGCGCCTCATCGTCAAGATCGCCCCGGCGGTCGCACGGGCAGCGATGGAGTCGCGCGTGGCGACGCGCCCCATCTCGGACTTCGACGCGTATGTCCGCGAGCTGACGAATTTCGTGTATCACTCCGGCACGATCATGCGGCCGGTGTTTGCCGCCGCACGCGATTCGGGCCGCCGCGTCCTTTACGCCGAGGGCGAGGACGAGCGCGTACTGCGGGCAGCACGAGTGGTGCTCGACGAGCGTCTTGCCCGTCCTATCCTGATCGGCCGACCCGCTGTGATCGAGATGCGCATTCGCAAGGCCGGCCTCAACCTCCAGGCGGAGCATGACTTCGAGGTCGTCAATCCGGAATCCGACCCTCGGTACCGGGAAATCTGGAGCGAGTACTACCGGATCATGTCGCGCAAGGGCGTCACTCCGACGATCGCCCAAGCCGAGCTCCGACGCAACCCGACGCTCATCGGCGCGATGCTGCTTCGCCGGGGCGAGGCGGATGCACTGATCGCCGGGCCGTCGGGCCTGTACACGCAGCAGCTCAAGCCGATCGCCGACGTCGTCGGACTCTCGCCGAACGCGCGCCTGTTCGCATCGCTCTCGGTGCTGATGCTACCCAAGCGCACCTTGTTCATCACCGACCCCTACGTGAACGACAACCCGGACGCGGAGGACATCGCTGCGATCACCGTGCTGGCCGCGGCCGAGGTGCGGCGCTTCGGCCTGATACCGCGTGTCGCGCTGTTGTCGCATTCGAGCTTCGGCAGTGCACCGTGCGCCTCGTCGATGAAGATGAGTCGTGCGCGGGAGATCCTGGCTGATATTGCGCCGGACCTGGAGGCGGACGGTGAGATGAAGGCAGACGAGGCGCTGGTCGATGACATCCGTACGCGCGTCCACCCGGACTGCCGCCTGACGGGTCCGGCCAATCTGCTCGTGATGCCCAACCGGGATGCCGCCAACATTTCGTTGAACCTGCTCAAGGCGGCCCAGGGCGAAGGCATCACGGTGGGCCCCATCCTGCTGGGCGCCGCGAAGCCTGTGCACATCCTCACGCCGAGCGCCACGGTGCGCCGATTGTTGAATGTCTCGGCGCTGGCGGTTGCCCAGGCGGCAGGCCAGCCGGAGCACGTCGCCGTTACGACTGCAGGTTAGGTCGCTTGTCGGCTTCCCGACAACGTCGGGAGTCCCTGACATGTCGCCCAGGCGATGAAAAAAATGGCCCTCCTCGCGAAGGACCCCTTTCTCATTTCATTGGCGCGCCCGGAGAGATGGCGGCCCCGCTCCGCTACTGGCCGTCCCCTTGGGACCGTTGCCGATGCGCTCCTTTGCCGCGAATCGGCAACGTCCAACCACGCGTTGCGTGGTTCGTCAACCTCGCGACCGTCGGGAGTTCCGAGCGTCTCACCGGGGCATCGAGCAAGGTGAAATGAAAAAGGGGTCCCTCTTGCGAAGGACCCCTTTTTCATTTCACTGGCGCGCCCGGAGAGATTCGAACTCCCGACCTTCTGGTTCGTAGCCAGACACTCTATCCAACTGAGCTACGGGCGCGTAATTCGTCTGGTGCAAGGTCTACTGGCGGAGAGAGAGGGATTCGAACCCTCGAAGGGCTTTTGACCCTTACGCCCTTAGCAGGGGCGCGCCTTCGACCACTCGGCCATCTCTCCGTTATGCAGAGAGCCGCGAAGGATAAACGTCCCGAAGGCGTGCGTAAAGCTTGGAGATTTCCTGGGTGCCGGGCCGGCCGATTGGTCGGCCGATCGGGGCGCCAAGTCTCAGGATTGGGCGTCGTGGTCGCGGTCGTGTCCGTTGGCCGCATGGGTCGCGGGCGCATGTGCCGACCCGTTGCCCTGCTCTTCGCGTTTGATGCGCTCGAAGATCTCTTCGCGATGCACGGCGACGTCACGCGGCGCATTCACGCCGACGCGCACCTGGTTGCCCTTGACCCCGAGGACCGTCACGGTCACGTCGTTGCCGATCATGACGGTCTCGCCTACGCGCCTTGTGAGGATCAACATCCCAGTCTCCTAGCCAGCTTGGCATTGAAAGCGCCGGACTCGGGTCCCTTCCATCCCTTGCATGCTTGCCGGCCACGAATGGCTTCCATGCGACTCGCGCAGGCATGCAGACCCCGCGACTGCAACGATCTCCTGCCACCCCGCGCGCCGGAACCACGGCACAAACATGCGCCTGTTTCCTGCGCAGGCCGAACGATACCCCCCGCGTAGGCAAAAGTCAGCCGCCGCCTACATCGGAAGCTACCGATTTGGTAGCGCTACTTCATTCGTGTATGAAGTGCAGTCGGATACGCGAGCGGCTCAACCGAGTTGTGGAGCGAGCCACTCGGCAAGCGAACCGAGCGCTGCGGCGAGGTTGCCTGGTTGCGTGCCGCCTGCCTGCGCGAGATCCGCGCGACCGCCGCCCTTGCCGCCCACTTGTTTCGCCACGTGATTGACGACGTCGCCCGCCTTGACGCGCGAGGTGAGGTCGTCGGTGACGCCGGCGATCAGCATCACCTTGTCAGCGCCCGAAGCGGAGCCGAGAACGACTACCGCGGTCTTGAGCTTGCTTTTCAACTGATCCACGGCCGTGCGCAACGCGGCAGCATCTGCGCCGTCGACGGTTGCAGCCACGAGCTTCACGTCTTTGCCGATGGTGACCGACTCGGCTGCGAGGTCGCGTCCGCTGCCACTCGCGAGCTTGTCCTTCAGCTGCACGACCTCTTTCTCTAGACGACGCGCGCGCTCGATCAACTGGCGCACCTTCTCTTCCACGTCGTCACGCGAGCCGCGCACGAGCGAGGCCACGTCGCGCAGGGTGTGGTCTGTGTGGACCACGTAGTCGTAGGCGCCCTGGCCGGTCACTGCCTCGATGCGCCGAACTCCTGCGGCCACGCCGCCCTCGCTCACGATCTTGAAGAGACCGATGTCGCCGGCACGACGCACATGCGTGCCTCCGCAGAGTTCGGTCGAGAAATCCCCGATGCGCAGCACGCGCACCTCGTCGTCGTATTTCTCGCCGAAGAGCGCCATCGCGCCCGAGGCCACGGCCGCGTCGAAATTCATGAGCCGGGTCTCGGCCTCTGTATTGGCACGGATCTCGACATTCACGAGACGCTCGATCTCGTTCAACTCGTCGGGCGTCACGGCCGAGTAATGCGAGAAGTCGAACCGCAGCCTGTCCGGGGCCACCAGCGAGCCCTTCTGCGTCACGTGCGTCCCGAGCACCTTCCGCAGTGCGGCGTGCAGCAGGTGGGTCGCGGAATGATTGAGCCGCGTCGCCTGGCGCGACGCCCCGTCGACGACGGCCTCGACCACATCGCCCACACGCAGGGTGCCATGCTCGACCTGCCCGACGTGGACGTGGGCCTTGCCGAGTTTCTGCGTATCGGCGACCGCAAAGCGCGCGCCGGGCGTCGCAAGGAAGCCGCGATCGCCGACCTGGCCGCCGCTCTCCGCGTAGAACGGCGTCACGTCGAGCACGACCTGCCCGGCTTCACCGGCGCCAAGCTCGGTCACGGGATCCTTGCCGCGGAACTGCGCGACGATGCGTCCCACGCCGCGCTCGCCGTCGTACCCGACGAAGGATGTCTGCGTATCTACGCTCATGTCGGCGCGAAGGTCGACGCTGAACTTGCTGGCGGCGCGGGCCCGCGCGCGTTGCGCATCCATCGCCTCTTCGAACCCGGCCTCGTCGATGCTGTAGCCGCGCTCGCGCGCGATGTCGTTGGTGAGGTCCACTGGAAAACCGAAGGTGTCGTAGAGTCGGAACACTGCCTCGCCGGGAATCTGCGTCTTGCCGCCCAGGTTGCCGATCGCGGCGTCGAGCAACGACATGCCCTGCGCCAGCGTCTCGGCGAAGCGCTCTTCCTCCTGGCGGATCACGCGCTCGATGTGCGCCCGCTGCGCCGTGAGCTCCGGGTAGGCCGCGCCCATCTGCTGCTCGAGTGTCGCGACGAGCGTGTGGAAGAACGGCTCGCGCTGGCCCAGCTTGAACCCGTGGCGGATCGCGCGGCGCATGATCCGGCGCAGCACGTAGCCACGCCCTTCGTTCGAAGGCGTGACACCGTCGCTGATCAGGAACGAGCACGCGCGTATGTGATCCGCGATCACGCGCAGCGAGCTCGACTGCAGATCGTCCGTGCGCGTCGCCCGGGCCGCGGCCTGGATCAAGTTGCGGAACAGGTCGATGTCGTAGTTGCTGTGCACGCCCTGCATGACTGCCGCGACGCGCTCGAGGCCCATGCCCGTGTCGACCGACGGCTTCGGCAACGGCGTCATCGTGCCGTCAGCGGCGCGGTCGAATTGCATGAACACCAGGTTCCAGATCTCGACGTAGCGATCGCCGTCCTCGTCCGGCGTGCCCGGCGGCCCACCCGCGATGCCGGGGCCGTGATCGTAGAAGATCTCGGTGCACGGGCCACACGGCCCGGTGTCGCCCATCGCCCAGAAGTTGGATTTGGCGCCCATGCGCGTGAAGCGCGCGGGGTCGACGCCGATGTCCTTCAGCCAGATGTCGGCAGCGCCGTCGTCTTCCTCGAAGACCGTGACCCACAATCGCTCGGGCGGAATGCCGAGCGTGTCGGTGACGAAATCCCAGGCGTAGCGGATCGCCTCGGCCTTGAAATAGTCGCCGAAGCTGAAATTGCCGAGCATCTCGAAGAACGTGTGGTGGCGCGACGTGTAGCCGACGTTCTCGAGGTCGTTGTGCTTGCCGCCGGCGCGTACGCAGCGCTGCGAACTGGCCGCGCGCACGTAGCTGCGCTTTTCCTTGCCGAGGAACAGGTCCTTGAACTGCACCATGCCCGCGTTGGTGAACAACAGCGTCGGGTCGTTGCCCGGCACGAGCGAGCTGGACGGCACGACGGCGTGGCCGCGCGCCTGGAAGAACTCGAGGAACGCCGCGCGCAGTTGCGCGCTGGTCATCCGCTGCTGCGGGGGTCGCATCGTGCTGGTAGTCATGGGTCTCAGTCGGAGTCTGGGTCGTCGTCGCCGGGGCCCAAGGCGGCCCGGATCTGGTCCGAGGAAAACCCGCGATATTGGAGGAACCGTGCCTGTTTTGCACGTTCACGGCGGTCGGTGGGCACCGCGGCGCCGAAGCGGCGGCGACGGGTCGCCCGCGCCGCGGCGGTCCAGTCGACCTCGCCCTGCTTCAGCGCCGTGTCGATGGCCCCGGCTTCGACCCCGCGCTGCCGCAGGTCCATGCGGATGCGCATCGGACCGTGACCGCGGCCCGAGTGCGCGGTGACGAACTGCTCGACGTAGCGCTCTTCGCGCAACAGGTTTTCGGCGACGAGCGCGGCAATGACCGGCTCGACCAGCTCGGGCAGGTAGCCCTTGCGACGGAGCCGCTCCGCGAGCTCGTGGCGGCTGAAATCGCGGCCCGCCAGCAGCGCGAGCGCCGTCGTGCGGACCGTGCGCTCGTCTGCTTGCGCGGCCTTCGCGGCGGCTTCAGGCCTCGGACGCCTCACCCTTGGCCGCCTCGCCCTTGATCTTCGGCGCCAGCAGCTTGGCGCGGAGCGCGGCCTCGATCTCGCCGGCCGTGTCGGGATGCTGCTGCAGGTAACTGCGCACGTTCTCCTTGCCCTGGCCGATGCGCTCGCCCTTGTAGGCGTACCAGGAGCCGGACTTCTCGATCAGGTTGTGCAGCACGCCGAGCTCGATGATCTCGCCTTCGCGGGAGATGCCCTGGCCGTACATGATCTCGAACTCGGCCTCGCGGAACGGCGGCGCCACCTTGTTCTTGACGACCTTGACGCGCGTCTGGTTGCCGACGACCTCCTCGCCCGACTTGATCGCGCCGATGCGGCGGATGTCGAGCCGCACGGAAGCATAGAACTTGAGCGCGTTGCCGCCCGTCGTGGTCTCCGGGTTGCCGAACATGACGCCGATCTTCATGCGGATCTGGTTGATGAAGATCACGATCGTGTTGGAGCGCTTGATGTTGCCCGTCAGCTTGCGCAGCGCCTGGGACATCAGGCGGGCCTGCAGGCCCATCTGCATCTCGCCCATCTCGCCCTCGATCTCCGCCTTCGGCGTCAGGGCCGCAACGGAGTCGACGACGACCACGTCGACGGCGCCGGAGCGCACCAGCATGTCGGTGATCTCGAGCGCCTGCTCGCCGGTATCCGGCTGGGACACGAGCAACTCGTTGATGTTGACGCCGAGTTTCTCGGCGTACGCCGGGTCGAGCGCGTGCTCGGCGTCCACGAACGCGGACGTGCCGCCGAACTTCTGCGCCTGCGCAATGGCCGTGAGCGCGAGCGTGGTCTTGCCCGAGGACTCCGGGCCGTAGATCTCGACCACGCGCCCGCGCGGCAAGCCGCCGACGCCGAGCGCAATGTCCAGGCCGAGCGAACCGGTCGACAGTGCCTCGACGTCGTACGTCGCGCCGGCATCGCCCAGGCGCATGACGGAGCCCTTGCCGAACTGCTTCTCGATCTGGCTGAGCGCTGCGATCAGCGCCTTCTTGCGGTTATCTTCCATTGGCTTTGCTCGTGGGGCGGCGTAGGCCCGGTATGTTGCAACGGGGATCGGCGGGAGGGGCGCATTATTCCATAGGGGCCAACCGCGCGCAGACCGAAAAATTGTGCCGAAGCAGCAGTTTCTCAGACCGCTCCGACCCGGAGATTCCACCACTGCAGGGGCTCATAGCGTGAGCCTGCCGGGTTCGTCTCGGACCGCACCAGCACAAAGCGATCCGCGGGCCAGCGTATCGGTAGCAGCAGGTCGTGACTTGCGGCCGACCCGACCTTGCGTGCAAGCGTGACGTGCGGGCGCCACGGCCGCGAGTCGCCGGCGAGTCCCTCGCGCTGGAGCTGCAGCCTCAAGTCCGCGACCAGTGCGGCGAGCGGCTCCGGCGTGACCGATGCAACCAGGCAGAAGACCTGCGGCCGCCGCCAGTGTTCCACCCGGTCGAATGAAATATCGAACGCCGTGCCCGGCGTGCGCTCCGCGGCGCGGCACGCGGCGGCACGCCGGGGTGCGTCCGACCTCGCCGAGAAATTCGAGCGTGACGTGCCACTGATCCGGGCGCTGCACCTTCGCGCCGATGCCCTCGAGCCCGGCCGTGAGTCGCTCGCCCAGCTCGCAGTGCAGGCGCACGTCCGGCCAGAGTGCGAAGAACAGGCGCTCGCTCACGGCTCGAGCAGGTGCTGCAGCGCACGCTGTACGGTCAGGCGCCGGACCGCCTCCCGGTCGCCCGGAAAATGTACAAGCTCGGTGTCGACCGTGATGGATGCACCATCGCGACGCGCCCACGCGAGCCACACCATGCCTACCGGTTTCTGCACCGTGCCGCCGTCGGGCCCGGCGATGCCGCTGACGGCCACGCTGACCTCGGCCCCCAGGGCCTCGAGAGCGCCCGCTGCCATCGCGCGCACGACCGGCTCGCTGACGGCCCCGTGCCTGCGCAGGTCGTCGGCGCTCACGCCGAGAAGTCGCGACTTCGACTCGTCGGCATACGCGACCACGCCGCCCTTGAACCAGCGCGAGCTGCCCGGCAGGTCCGTACACGCCTTGGCGATCCAGCCCCCCGTGCAGGACTCGGCGGTCGCGAGGCGCACGTCGTCATCGACGAGGCGATGGGCCACGGACGCCACGAGGGATTGCAGCTCCGGGTCCGAGAGAGGCAACATGTGCAAATTGTAGACTCCCTATTGCGGACTCGGGTGGCCGTGGCTACCGTGCAGCCCCCTTGCTCCCAGAATCACCACCAAGGCAGGTGTTCATGAAATTCGCTCCCCTCGCGCTCGCGCTCGGTCTGCTCGCGATCCCCGCCGTCCTCCCGGTGCAGGCGCAGGGCCTCGGCACGGACGAGCAGATCATCATGAAGCAGGTCATGACCGACAAGCGCGCGGTCTATGCGAAGAACCTGGACATGAGCGACTCCGAGAGCCGCGCGTTCTGGCCGATCTACGGCGAGTACGAGATGAAGCTGAAGAAGGTCGACGACGAGTTCCTCGCCCTCGTGAACGAGTTCGCCGAGAAGTACGACACGTTGAACGAGACCGATGCGACCAGGCTGCTCAAGACCAAGATGAGACTCGAAAAGGAGCGCATGGACCTCAAGCAGACCTACACGCGCAAGATCGCCAAGGTCCTGCCGCCCGTGAAGGCACTGCGCTATGCGCAGGTCGAGACGCGCATCGAGAACATGGTACGGCGCGAAGTCTACGGGCTGATCCCGCTCGCGCACTGAATGCCCTCTGAATCCGCACACAAGTAAGCAAGGAAGAGATGCACATGTATTCGAAGAAATCGACCGCCACCCTGTTTGCCTTGGCGGTGACCACGCTCGTTGCGTTCGGTGCCGTGGCGCCGGCGCACGCCCAGAGCACCTACGACGACGTGCAGATGCTGCTCGACAAGATCCAGACGGACAAGCGCACGGTCATCCTGAGCGAAATGGAACTCGACGACTCGCAGCTCGCCGCATTTACGCCGATCTACGACGAGTACCAGGTCGAGCGCCGCGCCATCCAGGAGCGCGGTGTCGACCTCATAAACGCATACGCCGCGAACTACGACACGATGACCGATGAAGCGGCGGGCAAGCTGCTCAAGGACTGGCTGAAGCTTCGCGAAAACGAACTCGCGCTGGTCAAGAAGTACTCGAAAAAGTTCGACAAGGTGCTGCCGACGACCGACGTGCTGCGCTTCGTCCAGCTCGAGAACAAGCTCAATACCATATTGAGCCTGCCGGGCATCCGCGCCATCCCGCTCGCAAAGTAACGCGCCAGGGAGTACCGCCATGCAGTACAGTTTCCATCCCATGCGCCTGGCAGCCTGCATCGCAGTGGCCGCTCTCGTCAGCGGCTGCGCCAGCAGTGGTCCGGACGTGCGCGCGGACTTCGACCCGTCGGTCGATTTCGGCAAGTACCGGACATACGGTTTCCTCGCACAGCAGTCGACCAATACGGCTGAATTCAAGTCCATTGCCATGCAGATCCTGCAGACCGCGGCGGCACGCGAAATGGAAGCGCGCGGCTACACTCGCTCCGACACTCCCGACCTCGCCATCAATTTCAAGGGCAAGCTCGAAGAGAAGACGGATATCGAGTCGACGCCTGCCCCGTACTACGGTCCGAGCTATGGCTATCGCGGCTGGTACGGCGCGCCGTACGGCGGAATGGGCGGCACCGAGGTGACGACGCGTCACTACAAGGTCGGCACGCTGGTCATGGACATCATCGACCGCGAGAAGCGCCAGGCCGTGTACCAGGGCGGCTTCGAAGACGTCGTTTCGAAGAAGATGCTCGAGAATCGCGAGGCGACGCTGAACGCCGCGGTCACCGCAATGTTCGCGAAGTATCCCTTCGTCGCTGGCCAGTCTGCGCCCGTCGTGTTGCCGGAGGCCAAGAAGTAGAACCGAATCGCCCGGGCTCGCTTCGCCAGGGAGCGTCGGTCCTGCAAAGGGCCGGCGTTTCTTTTTGTCCCCAGGCACCCGCTCGACTCCGCGAGGCCCGGGCAGTTGGCGTCACCCCAGCTGCGGCTGCAACGCCCGGCGGCGCTGCATCGGCGGCGCGGATTCCGCTGATGACATTGGCGCATCGAACTGATATGTATGGAATTCTCACGGTACCATCGGATCCGTGCCGCCGAAATCAAAACAACGCGCCAAGCGTGTTACACAGGGCTCCAGTCGCCCATCAAATCCGGAGATCGCTGCCGTTGCGTTGAATGGCGCACCGAGAATACGAGCTTCGACAACCGTTCGCTGCAGGGAGAGCACCGATGAATCGCCCAACTGAGGATTGGGTTGCCGGGCGAAGCCGAAAAGCAATGGTCGACGGACAGATCGGAGGCCAGACGATCTAGAGCCGAGGGGGCTTTCAACCATGCGCTCGATTTCCACGGGAGTCATGGCCGCAGCCATTGCGACCGTGGCGATTCTTGGCGGCTCGGTCTGCGAAGCTGAGGGTTCTGCGTCCCACCCCGCCTACCTGGAGCGCACGCAGTCCCGTACGCTGGGCAATATTCGGGTCTCCGCCGCCGCTCTGTCGGCCGCAGAAGCCGTGGCGGTGTACGGTGTGCCGCTCGACGACAAGCTCATCCAGCCCGTCTGGGTCGAGGTCGAAAACAAGGAGGACGTCGCGTACTGGCTGATGTTTCCCGGACTCGATCCGAACTACTTCCCTGCCTCCGAGGCCGCCGAAGTCATGGCCACGGACAAGCCGGCGGGAACGACGGACGAACTGGATCGGCGTTTCAAGCAGCTGGCATTTCGGAATCCCGTGTCGCCCGGACAGACGGTGTCGGGCTTCGTCCTCACGAATCTGCAGGAGGGCGTGAAGCTGCTGCAGATCGACCTGTTTGCCGATCGACGCAGCCACAGCTTCTCTTTCCTGGCAGTGGTTCCCGGCCTGCGCACGGACTATAAGCGGAGCGAGGTGTTCCGCAACCAGCTGCTGGCGACGGGCGGCGGCGTCGATTACACGGACGACGCGCAGTTCCGGGCGGCGCTGGAGGCGCTACCTTGCTGCGTGACCAACAAGGACGGCTCGAAAAATGGCGATCCGCTGAACCTGGTCATGATCGGCGGTCTCGACGACGCCTTTCCGTCGTTGGTTCGACGCGGCTGGTCCCCGACGGAAGAGACCTGGAAGGGATCGGTGATGCGCACGATGAGCTCAGCCATGTCCCGGGAACGCTACCCATACGCCCCGATCAGCGACCTGTACCTGTATGGACGGCCCC
Source organism: uncultured Gammaproteobacteria bacterium (assembly GCA_963786705.1). Lineage (GTDB taxonomy): Bacteria > Pseudomonadota > Gammaproteobacteria > Steroidobacterales > Steroidobacteraceae > RPQJ01. The sequence continues at coordinate 441,897 of CAWBAG010000023.1, read as the reverse complement.
AGGACATCGCGCTGCAGAAGGCTCGCGACAACATTCACCAGCGCAATCACCTGCGGCTCTGGCGGAGCCCGATGCATTACCACGGCAAGCCGGTCTGGCTGGGCCAGATCAGCCGTGACATCGGCAGCCGGCTCACCATTCACTCGCCGACCTTCACGACGCACAAGATCGATCCCGACGTGGACGAGGCCGCCCTGGCCCTGACCGAGGACCTGGTCTACTCGCAAGGCCTGCGGGCCATCGGTTTCGTGGGCGGCGTCGGCGCCGCGCCCAAGGACGCCCCGCGCGAGAACCTGACGACGGATCCCTATTACACAAGCGGACTGCGCACCGTGCTGTTTTTCGACAGCGAACCGACGTCGCTCACGACGATCGAGATCCTGCCATGGCGAACCGGTGGCCAGGGTTTCGTGGAACAGGCGACCGAGAAGCCGCCGCCATGACGGCAGATACGACCCGGTGCCGGAGTGCGGTGCGCGTCGCGTGGCTGACTTTCGTGACGGTCACGATGAGCGCCTGTGCGACCTGGCAAGCGCCGTCGGATACGAGCGACGACTCGTTGCGCGCGCGGTCATTTGCGCAATCCAACCGTGGCGTGCGTGTGAGCGCCGCGGTGCTCGGACCCGAAGACAGCCTCCGCCTGTTCGGCACGGACGTGACAGCGTCCGGTGTGCAGCCGGTCTGGATCGAAGTCAGGAACGAGACGGACCAGGTCCTGTGGCTGCTGCGCTCGGGGACGGATCCGGATTATTTTTCGCCGCTCGAGGTCGCCTGGTCGTCCCACGTCATGCTGGGCGGCGAGACCAACGAGCGCATCGACGAGCATTTCGACCGGCTCGCGTTTCCACACCTGATCCCGGCGCACGGCACGAGCAGCGGAATCCTGTTCACCAATCCGCAGCCGGTCCGCAAGTTGCTGAACGTGGACCTGCTGGGCAACCGGACGATGGTTCCTTTCACGCTGTTGCTCCCGGTGCCTGGTGATGCAGCGGATCTGCAGGACATCGTTCATCGTTACGAGGATGCCGAGGTCACGAGTTACGACGATCCCGAGGGCGCTGCGCAAGGCGCTCGAGAACTTGCCTTGCTGTGCAACGACGGCCGAAGGCCGTGCCGACGGCGCGCCACTCAACCTCGTGCTCATCGGCCACCTCGACGATGTGGCGGCGGCAGGAAGCCGGCGTGGTTATCGTCGCAGTCCAACGGCGGAGGGCATGGCGCTGCAGGTATTCGGGCGTCCCCCGGATCTCTATTTCCGCAAGCGCGCACAGGCTGGGGCGCCTGCGATCGGGCTCCGGGTCTGGCGTGCGCCGATCAGCTATCGCGGGCAGTTCGTGTTCCTGGCGCAGGCAGGCCGGCCGGTCGGAGGGCGATTCCTGCCGGAGGGCTCGCACGACGTGCGGCTTCATCCCGACGTGGACGAAGTCCGCAACTTCCTCATCCACGATTTCATGTACTCGGGAGGCCTCGAAAGGCTCGCGTTCGTGAGCGGCGTCGGAGCGGTGCCGGCCGAACAGCCGCGGGCACTGCCGGGCGGAGGAAGCTATTTCACGGACGGCCGGCGGGTCGTGCTGTTCCTCGGCACCCGCCCGCTGACGTTCTCGGACGTCGAGGTTCTCGACTGGGAGCCCGTGCTGCAAGAGTCCGGGACTGGCCCGCCGCATGTGAGGGACGATGCTGAACCATAGAAGAATCGACAACGCGGACATTCGTGTGGAATTCGAGACGGTTTGCAGGCCTGCGAGCGGAAACCGGGCCCTGGCGGCATGGATGGCATGCCTCATTGCGACCCTGCTCAGTGCCTGCGCCACGACGCCACCCCCCGTGGACAAGTACACGGTCGAGATCCCGGCAGGCGTGACCGACGGCCGCGGACGGTTCCGGGAAATCTACTGCGCCGTACTGCAACGGGACGGGACTGAACTTCCGGATTACCGTCCCTGCGAGGAGGCCCTGAGCCCGGTCAACGATGAACCGACCCGGCACTGGCGAGCCCGTGTCGCTGGGGGTTTCCCGGCGGAGACTCGTGGCGGCTCTCGTGCCCGGCATCGGTTACTCGTGCTTCGCTGCCTGGCTCGATCCGCCCGGGACCGCGGCCGCCCATGTCCGCAAGTATGACTACGGCCAGATCCTGATGAAGGTCGACGCGCTATCCGGGATCGAAACCAACGCCCGCCAGATCCGCGACGCGATCATGGCCATGCCCGCGGAGCAAGCTGGACCCCGCCTGGTACTGATCGGATATTCGAAGGGAGCCCCGGACATCCTGGAAGCCGTGGTCCGCTACCCCGAGATCCGCGAGCGCGTGGCCGCGGTCGTCAGTGCAGCCGGTGCCGTGCGAGGGTCCGCGCTGGCCAATGACGCGGAACAACACCAGGCGGAACTGCTGCGACACTGGCCCGGCGCGAAATGCGACAAGGGGGACGGGGGAGCAGTCGCCAGCCTGCGCCCGGATGTTCGCAATGCCTGGATGGCGCAGAACCCGCTGCCGCCGGAGCTTCGCTACTACTCGCTCGTGACGCTGCCGACACCGGACCGGATTTCCCGCATCATCTCGAAGTCGTACAAGGACCTCGGCCAGATCGACTGGCGGAACGACAGCCAGGTCATCTACTCCGACGAGATGATTCCGGGCAGCACGCTGCTCGGTTTCCTGAACGCAGATCACTGGGCGATTGCGGTGCCGCTGAGTCGCTCCCACCCCGCGATTTCCAGGTCACTAGTCGACCAGAACGACTATCCGCGCGAGGCGTTGCTCGAAGCCTTGCTGCGCTTCATCGAGGAGGACCTGGATCGCCAGGCAGTTCATTAGCGACGATCCGGCCAGTCACAATGGCCACCCTGACGGCGCGGCCCTGATGCCGATAACGCACGGCTCCTGTTCTCCTGACAATTAACCACAGTTGCGACGGAGCCGTCGGCCTAGTACGTTATGTCGCATCTGGCACGGGACAACCCGTGTCGCTCAGACTTTTCTGGCAGCAACTGGTGTTTGTTGTGCCGAGCAAGAGTGACTGCAATATCGCAGGATGGCTCGATCCGCCAGGGACCGGCGGAACCCCGTCGGGCCCGACGGTTGCCCACCGGCAACCACTCAGCGCATTGGCATTCGGACAGTAATGGCCCGCGCCGGACCGCGGAGCCAGCTGGTGAAACAGCTTTCGTTTGGGGCGTTGAAACACATGGAGGCATATCAAATGAAACAGTTCTTAGCAGTGTTGATGGGATTCGCGCTGTGCTCGACGTTCAGCCCAGCGGCCCGCGCAGATACCGGCGAGGGCCAGTGTACGGAAACGGTCAAGTTGTTCCAGGACGCCGGCGAAAGCGCAGGCTTTTTCAAGACCAGTTACGGTTACGCGGTCTTCCCGACGATAGGCAAGGCCGGACTCGGCGTCGGCGGAGCCCACGGCTCGGGGTGTGTCGTTGCGCATGGTAAGCCGGTCGGCAAGACCAAGATGACCCAACTGACCTTCGGTTGGCAGGCGGGCGCACAGGGTTACAGCCTGATCATTTTTTTCGAGAATGAAGCGTCGTTCAAGAAGTTCACGTCAGGCAACTTCGAATTCGGGGCGAAGGCGAGTGCCGTCGCCATCACGGCGGGAGCATCCGCATCAGCGAGTACGAGCGGCGGCGGGGCCGGTGCAAGCGGCGGAAAGCAGGACGCTGCTACGACGAGCCGTGGCTATCGCGACGGCTTGGCCACCTTCTCGATCATCAAGGGCGGCCTGATGTACGAAGCCGCGCTCGGCGGCGCCAAGTTCTCCTACGACCCGCTCTGACCTGATTGTCTCCCCCGCGCAGGCGTGCGCGGGTGGGGGTGAAACTCGCAACAGAATGTAAAGGAGATCCTTGTGTACAGCAGACTGGTTTCTGCCGTTGCCCTCGTGGCAGGCGGCTTGGCGATCCCGACCCTGGCGAGTGCCGACTGGATCGTGCGCGCCGGCGGTGCCTACATGGTCACCGAGCAGGGTGACATCAACGTAGGCACGAGCAGCGAACTCGACTTCGATGACGACGGCCCGGTCGTCGCCGGCGACATCACCTGGCTCCCGAACGAGCACATCGGCATCGAACTCTGGAGCAGCTACACGTTCAACAGCGGCATCTTCTTCCAGGACGGCGGTGCCAGGCGTGGAGTCGACGACGTCGACTTCCTGGCCCCGACACTCACCCTGCAGTGGCATTTCAACCGGGATGGCTGGTTCCGGCCGTACCTGGGGGTGGGTGGCGCCTATGTGATGATGGACGGTTCCCGTCTCGACTACGTCGGCATCGATGACGACTTTGGCTGGACGGCGGGCGGCGGCATCGACATGGGCCAGCCGTCCCGGGGCTGGTTCGTCAACGCCTATGCCAAGTACATCGATTTTTCCCCTGAGGCCAAGGTCAACACCAACCCGGCATTTCCGATACCGGGCGGCTCGACGGAGTACGACCTGGGCAACTGGGACATCAACCCGATGGTCTATGGCATCAACATCGGCTATCGGTTCGGCAAGGAGCCTGAGGCACCCGCGCCGGTCGAAGCTGCACCACCGCCTGCGCCCCCACCGCCTCCGCCGCCGCCGCCGCCGCGCCCGGCTGACAGCGACGGTGACGGTGTGCCGGACAACATGGACAAGTGTCCGAACACACCGGCTGGCACCAGGGTCGACTCGGTGGGCTGCCCGCTGGAGCAGACGCTGAGGCTGTTGTTCGACTTCGACAGCGCGGAGCTGCGTCCGGAGTCGATCACGGAGCTCGAGCGCGTGGTGACCTTCATGGGTGACGTGCCGTTTGCGAAGACGATGGTGGAAGGCCACACGGACAGCTCGGGCAGCGATGCCTACAACCAGTCGCTGTCGGATCGTCGCGCGAAAGCTGTGTTCGACTACCTCACGTCGCGTGGCGTGGATCCCGCGCGTCTCTCGTCGGTGGGCAAGGGTGAGTCGGCGCCGATCGCCGACAACGCCACCGAGGAAGGCCGCCAGGAGAACCGTCGCGTCATGCTGATCCGCACGGACTCGGGCATGTAGGCGACGCAGCGCGTCGTCTGTTCCAGGGCCCCGACGCGTGTGCGTCGGGGCCCATTCTTCAGGGGTTGCAATGGCGCACCGGCGGTAACGTGTGCCGAGAAGACGGGCTGGATGGTTCGTCATGCTTTGCCGGCAAATTGCCTTGGCGTCGTGACTCACGTGGATCGCTGACGACCTCGCGCAGCCAGGTGATGCTGCTCGTCGCCTGCTTGCGGCAGGCCGTTACAACTCCGAGGTGCTCAGCGAGGCGTCGACACGCCCGCGGGACCATTTGAATGCCCCGAGTCCCTCTGCGAGGGTGCCGATGACACGCGAGGGGGGGTCGAGCGAGGTCGCGTGGCGGGCGCACCAGTCCTCGAGGCGAAAGGCTACACTGTCAACTGACGATCGAACCCGATCTGCCCTACCAATGGAGGAAATGCCGATGAACTTGAAGATGCTCACCGCCTGCGTTCTCGCGAGCCTGGCGCTGCCTGCCCTCGCCATCGCGGAGGCGACGCCGGCGAATACCGCCACCGCGCAACCGATCAAGGAATCGGATACCCTCGAACGCCGCGCGACCATCACCGCGATCGATGTGCCTAAGCGCCTCGTGACGCTGAAGGGTCAGGACGGCGACGTGTTCGAGGTCGAAGCGGGCCCCGAGATCAAGAGCTTCGACACGCTCCAGGTCGGGGACGTCGTCGTCGCCACGTACACGGAATCGCTCGCGCTCGACATCGCCGCGCCCGGCCAGGCAACGCCCGGCGTCACTGGTTCCGTCTCGGGTACGCCGACACCTGGCCAGCGCAAGCTCGGCCGACAGGTCACCGCCACGTTCAAGATCGATGCGGTCGATGCCGCGGCCAACAAGGTGACCCTGAGTGATGGTGCCGGTGGCAGCCGCACGATCGATGTGGTCCGTCCGCAGGTGCAGCAGCGTCTGAAGACGTTGAAGCCAGGCGACATGGCAGTCATCACGTACACCGAGTCGCTAGCCCTGCGACTCGAGAAGGTTTCCGGCAAGTAAGCAAGCACAGTAACGGGGAGGCGCCGCCAGGATGCCTCCCCGTTCTGGGCCGCGACGGTCTCGAACGCACGAGCAACCGCCGTATGTCTGCCTATGGCTCGTATGGCCAGGCGCGCGCGATCGTCGTGGCGGTCGAGGTCGTCGAGTGGTCGTCGCCAGCGGTCGTCGCAGCTGCGCCGACCACGGCGCCGACGACCAGGCCCGCGACCAGTTCTTCATCGTCGTCGTCGCATTTGCCGCCCCAGTCGTCCTCGTAATAGTCATGGCGATCGTGTCGGCACGCTTCTGCCACACGGCGCGCGCTGGACCTTGCTACGGGTCAGTGTCCGACCGCCCAGTCCGGCACACCGCCGCGAACCCCTTCGGGCAACGAGGGTTCGCTCGACTGAAGGCTGGCATAGTCATGGCCAATGCGATTGCGAGCACTGCCGACTCAGTGGAAAATGCTTGCGTCAGATTCGCGAGATCGACTTTGTTGACGCGGCCATTCCGGCCGTAGACCTGGCCACTCTGTCGGTGGCAACTAACCCGACGGTTCCACATCGCCAGGAGGGCTTCGATCGAGCCCAGTGGCCATCAAAGGCATTTCGAGCATTGATCCAAACAGACGACAAGGCAGGAACAGGCGTCCGACTGAAAGCACCTGAGCCAACCCCGGTCATGCAGCAATACCTGCGCATCAAGGCGCAGCACCCGGACGCATTGCTCTTCTACCGCATGGGGGACTTCTACGAACTCTTCTACGAGGATGCGCGCAGGGCAGCACGGCTGCTCGACATCACGCTGACCGCACGCGGCACGTCCGGCGGCGAACCCATCCCGATGGCCGGCGTCCCGGTGCAGAGTCTCGACACCTATCTCGCGCGGGCCGTGCGCAAGGGCGAGTCGATTGCGATCTGCGAGCAACTCGGCGACCCGGCTAAATCGAAGGGCCCGGTCGAGCGGCAGGTCGTGCGTGTCGTCACGCCCGGCACGGTGACGGACGATGGCCTGCTCGAGGACCGGCGCGACACGTTGCTTGCATCGATCGCGCTCGGCAAGGAAGGGTTTGGCCTCGCCTGGCTCGAGCTGTCGAGCGGCCGCTTTCACGCGCTGCAGGCGGACGGCGACGAGGCGCTCGCGTCGGAACTCGAACGCCTGCGGCCGGCCGAGCTGCTCGTGCAGGAAGGCGCCGGCGAGCGCGCCGCGCACCGCTCCGCGCTCGCGGTGAGGCAGCGACCCGAGTGGCATTTCGAGGCCGCAAGCGCGGAACGGCTGCTCTGCGAGCAGTTCGGTACGCGCGATCTCGCGGGATTCGGCCTGCAGGACCGTTCGCTCGCGGTCGGTGCCGCAGGTTGCCTGCTGAACTACGTCCGCGAGACACAGAAATCCGCGTTGCCGCACCTGCGCGGCATTCGTTGCGAGTTGCGCGAGGACGCGTTGCTGCTCGACGCCGCGACCCGCCGCAACCTCGAACTCGACAGCAGCCTGTCCGGGCGCGCCGACAGCACGCTCGTCGGCGTGCTCGATCGCACGGCGACCGCAATGGGCGGGCGTGAACTGCGACGCTGGGTGCAACGGCCGTTGCGCGAGATCGAGCCGCGCGCACTGCGCCTGCAGGCCATCGAGGCCCTGCTCGAGACTGGAGCGCACGCATCGCTGCATCAACTGTTGCGTCGCGTGGGCGACGTCGAGCGGATTCTGGCGCGCGTCGCATTGCGCTCGGCGCGGCCGCGCGACCTGGCGCAACTGCGCGAGGCACTGGCTTGCCTGCCGGACCTGCAGACACTCCTCGCGCACCTCGAATCTCCGCTCGTGCAGCGCCTTGGCGCGACCGCGCGCACCCACCCGGACCTCCACGCCCGCCTCACGTCGGCACTCGTCGCGGCGCCGCCGGCGATGCTGCGCGAAGGCGGCGTGATTGCGCCCGGTCATGACGCGGATCTCGACGAGCTGCGGCGCATCAGCGAGCACAGCGACGAGGCGCTGCTCGACCTCGAGGCACGCGAGCGCGAACGCACGGGTTTCCAGAACCTGCGGTTTGGCTACAACCGCGTGCAGGGTTACTACATCGAGGTGAGCCGCAGCCAGGCCGAGCGCGTGCCGGCGGACTGGGTGCGACGCCAGACGGTCAAGAACGCCGAGCGCTACATCACCTCGGAACTGAAGTCGTTCGAGGACAAGGTGCTCGGCGCGCGCGACCGGGCGCTCGCGCGGGAACGCGAGCTCTACGAGGCGCTGCTCGACACGCTGATCGCGGCCATGGCGCCGCTGCAGGCGAGTGCGGGCGCGGTCGCGGCCCTGGACGTGCTGGCAACCCTTGCGGAACGCGCGGTCGCGCTGCGCCTGGTCCGGCCGCAACTGACCGGCGAATCCTGCATCGACATTCGCGGCGGACGCCACCTCGTCGTCGAGCAGCACCTCGACGGGCCCTTCGTGCCGAACGACCTGGTGATGCAGGACGCCCGGCGCATGCTGATCGTCACGGGCCCCAACATGGGCGGCAAGTCCACGTACATGCGCCAGGCGGCCCTGATCGTGATCCTCGCGGGCGTCGGCAGCTTCGTCCCGGCCGACTCGGCCGTGATCGGACCGATCGATCGCGTGTTCACGCGCATCGGTGCGGCAGACGACCTGGCGGGCGGCCGTTCGACGTTCATGGTCGAAATGACCGAAGCCGCGAACATCCTCAACAACGCGACGCGTGACAGCCTCGTGCTCATGGACGAAATCGGCCGCGGCACGAGCACCTATGACGGGCTGTCGCTCGCCTGGGCATGCGCGCGCCACCTCGGGCGCGAGCTCGGCGCATTCACGCTGTTCGCGACGCACTACTTCGAGCTCACCGCGCTCGCCGACGACATTCCAGCCTGCGCCAACGTGCACCTCGACGCGACGGAGCACGCCGACCAGCTCGTGTTCCTGCATGCGGTGAAGGAAGGTCCTGCGAACCAGAGCTACGGATTGCAGGTCGCGCGCCTTGCAGGCGTGCCGCGCGTGGTCGTCCAGGAGGCCCGCCGCTACCTGGTCGAGCTCGAGCGGCGCGATCACGCGAGCCGGCCGGCGGCGCCGCAACAGGAACTGGCGCTCGCCCTGCCCCCGGACCGGTCGGACGCCGCATTGCGCCAGGTGCTCGACGGTGTGGACCCCAACGCGTTGAGCCCGCGCGCGGCACTCGACCTCGTCTTCAAGCTCCAGGCGATCGTGCGCGACGGGCAGGCGTGACAGCGTTACCCAACTGCGCGCCCCGATCCGGCGCGGCGTGCTGCAGGCCTACCGCGAGACCGCTGACGCGCTCGTCGTCTCGGACAAGACGCGCGGCGTGATCTCGGAGGACGTGATACGCCGGGACGCGGCGCTGCGGCTGCTCGACCTGCAGAAGAAGCGGTACAAGGCCGGCGTCGTGAGCTACCTCGAGGTGCTCGATGCCGAACGCCAGTTGTTCGCGGCCGAGATCGACCTCGCGCGCGCGTACCTGTCGCTCGTCGAGGGGTACGTCGAGCTGTACCGCGCAGGGGGCGGCGGCTGGACGCTGCCGAAATAGGCCGCGGGCCGGGCTCCGGGCGCAGACGCATCCAGCGCACAACACGTGGATTCAGCGCGTCGCCGGTGCCTTTTCAAACCGGCCGCGACGCAGGAAGTGCGCCACCTGGGCCGCCACGTCCGCGGCGAACAACATGCCGATGTGGCTGTGCGGCAGGACGATGTGGTCGTCGAGCCCGGGTATCAACGTTTCGCTGACGGCCACGGTGCCATCGTGGTCTTCGTCGAAATGCGCGAAGAACTGCCCGGTGCCGAGTCGTCGCGAGCCCGCGATCGCGCCGAGCGCGCGCGCCTCGTTCGATTGCCAGCACCGGCCGCAGGGTTTCGCGAGTTCGTGCGGCACGTGCGCGCCGAGCAGCGGACGCAGGAAAGGGTGGCGCGCAACGTTGCTCGCAGCGCGACTGCCGTTCAAGGGCGATCCGAGCAGTACGGCCTTGCCACCCGTGCCTTCGAGCCGTTCGGTGAGCGCTCGGTACACGAGCGCGCCGCCGAGGCTGTGGCCGACGAGATGCACCTGGCCCGTGGCCTGCGCACGCCGCCGCGCGAACTCGGCCAGGTCGGCCGCGATCCCGGCCGCATCGCCGTGCATCGAGGGATACGGGAACACGTGCACGTCGAAGCCGTGCTCGTGCTGCAGGCGATTGCGCAGCACGCTGAATTCGAGCCCGTTCATCCACAGGCCGTGGACCAGGACGACGGGCTCGCCTGCGGGCGGCATCAGTCCTTGGCGGGCAACTTGACCCGGATGTGCAGGTCGCGCAGCTGCTGCTCCGACACTTCCGTCGGGGCGTCGGTGAGCGGACACGTCGCGGTCTGCGTCTTCGGAAATGCGATCACGTCCCGGATCGATTCGGCGCCGGCCATGAGCATGACGAGCCGGTCGAGGCCGAACGCGATGCCGCCGTGCGGCGGGGCGCCGAACTTGAGCGCGTCGAGCAGGAAGCCGAACTTGCGCACGGCCTCCTCCGCGCCGATCCCGAGCAACTCGAACACCATCGACTGCATCTCGTTGCGATGGATACGCACCGAACCGCCGCCGATCTCGGACCCGTTCAGCACCATGTCGTAGGCACGCGCGACCGCGTTCGCGGGATCGGTCTTCAGCAACGCCGGATCGTCCTGCACGGGCGCGGTGAACGGGTGGTGCATCGCCATGAAGCGCTTCGTGTCCTCGTCCCACTCGAACATCGGGAAATCGATGACCCAGAGCGGCCGCCAGCCGGACTCGACCATGCCGAGGTCCTGGCCGACCTTGAGGCGCAACGCGCCGAGCGCGTCGTTCACGACCTTCGCGCGATCCGCGCCGAAGAAGACGAGATCGCCCGTTTGCGCACCGGTGCGCTCCATCAGTCCCGCCACGGCGGCGTCCGACAGGAACTTGAGGATCGGCGACTGCAATCCCTCACGCCCCTGGGAAAGGCTCGTTGACCTTGACGTACGCGAGGCCCTTGGCGCCGTAGCGCGCGACGAAAGCGGCGTAGTCGTCGATCTGCTTGCGCGAGAGCTTCTCGCCGCCCTGCGGCACGCGCATTGCGGCGACGCGCCCGTCCTTGCTCGCCGCCGGCGACGCGAACACCTTGAAGTCGCTGTCCCGCACGAGGTCGGCGACGTCGACGAGTTCGAGCGGGATGCGCAGGTCCGGCTTGTCGGAGGCGTAGCGGCGCATGGCCTCGGCATACGTCATGCGCGGAATCGGGTCGGGCAGCTGCTCACCGAGCACGTCGGCAAACAGCTTGCGCATCAGGCCCTCCATGAGGTCCATGATCTCGTCGCGCTCGAGGAACGACGTCTCGATGTCGAGCTGCGTGAACTCGGGCTGGCGGTCGGCGCGCAGGTCCTCGTCGCGGAAACAGCGCACGATCTGGTAGTACCGGTCGAAGCCCGACATCATGAGCAACTGCTTGAAGATCTGCGGCGACTGCGGCAGCGCGAAGAACCTTCCCGGCTGCGTGCGGCTCGGCACGAGGTAGTCGCGCGCGCCCTCCGGCGTCGCCTTGGTGAGCATCGGCGTCTCGACGTCGATGAATCCGTGCTCGTCCAGGTAGTGCCGCATTGCGCGCGTGACCGCGTGGCGCAGCCGCAATCGCTTCTGCATGACATCGCGGCGCAGGTCGATGTAACGGTACTTGAGGCGGGTTTCTTCCTTGACCTCCTCGTCGAGCTGGAACGGGATCGGCTCGGCGCGATTCAGCACTTCGATCTCGCGCGCGAGCAGTTCCACCTGGCCCGAGGCGAGGTTGGCGTTGGCCGTGCCCGCGGGGCGCAGGCGCACGGTGCCGGTGACCTTGACGACCCACTCGCCGCGCAGGCGCTCGGCGTCGGCAAAGACCGCGGGCGCATCGGGGTCGAAGACGACCTGCAGCAAGCCGTCGCGGTCGCGCAGGTCGACGAAGATCACGCCGCCGTGGTCGCGCCGCCGATGCACCCAGCCCGCCACGGAAATAGTCGATCCGACACGGCGTTCGTTGACGTCGCCGCAGTAATGGGTGCGCATGGGCATGGGAGACGATCCAATAATTGGCTGGAATCGCGCCTGGCGGGCGCCGAGCCGTCAGATGTTACGGAGCGCTCTGCTGCGGTGCAAGATCGGCCACGGCCGGCTTGTTCTTCCAGGTTGGCACGACGACACCCAGCGTGAGCAACATGCGGAATGCCTCGTCGACTGTCATGTCTAGCGCGACGACCTCGTCGCGCGACACCAGGACGATGAAACCCGTGGTCGGATTCGGCGTCGTCGGCACGAATACGCAAACGACGTCCTGGGCGGTCTTCGCCTGCACCTCTTCCAGTTCCTCGGACGTGATGAAGCCGATACTGAAAATGCCCTTGCGCGGGAATTCCACCATCACGACCTGCTTGAACGAGCGGCCCTTGTCCGTGAGCACTGTTTCGCTGAACGTCTTGGCGCCGCCATACACGGCGCCAATGACGGGCACGCGACGGATCAGCGACTCCATGCCGGCGAGCGCCTGGCGTCCCAGGAGGTTGCGCAGCAGGACGCCCGTGACCAGCAGCAACAGCAGTGACAGCACGATGCCGAGTCCAGGTATGTAATGACCCACGAGCGCTTCGGGCCGCCACGGCGGTGGCAACAACACGAGGGATTGGTCGAGAATCCCCGACAGGAAACGCACGACCCAGACCGTGACCATGATCGGGATCCAGACCAGCAGGCCCGCGATCAGGTAATTGCGCAGCGCGCGAGCCGGGTGGCGGCCATTGCCGCGCTCGTTGTCGAGCCCAAGCGGATCGACCGGCGCACCGGCAGGTTTCCGCGACTGCGGCTTGGTCCCGGAGTCCCCGCTCTGTGGCTTCATTCGACGAACTCCGGTGAGTCGACCGCTGGACGGGCGGTCAACGCTTGCGCACGGCCTTGCGGGCAGCCGGTCGTGCCGCGGCGCTGGGCTTCGGCTTGGGCTTGCTGGCTGGCTTCGCGTGCGCAGGTTTGGCTGCGGTAGTGCGACGCTTCGACCCGGATTCCGCGGGCGTGGCTTCCTTGGCCGGCGCCGCAGCAGGTTCCTTGGCGCCGGCGGCATCGCCCGCGGCTGCCGCGGCCGGCGCAGTCTCGCCTTTTTCTTTCTCGACGAGATTGCGCTTGTTTTCGCCGTCCGACTTGAAGTCGGTTTCGTACCAGCCGCTGCCGGCCAGGCGGAAACGCGGCGCGGACACGAGTCGTCGCAGCGCGTGCTTGCCGCACTCGGGGCACTCGCGCAGCGGCTTGTCCCCCATCTTCTGCAATGCCTCCAGGTGATGGTGGCACTTGTCGCATTGGTATTCGTAGATCGGCATGTGCTTGCAGTCGTGCCTGTCGTTGGGGGAAGCCCGGCGGCCGCGGATTATACCGGGACCGCGGCCCGCTCGAACGCCAGAACGCCGTCGCGCGCCGTGACGTGCACCACGTCGCCGGGCCCGAAGTCGCCACGCAGTATCCGCTGGGCCAGCGGATTCTCGAGCTGGTGCTGGATCGCGCGCTTCAGCGGCCGTGCACCGTACACGGGATCGAAGCCGGCCTCGCCGAGCAGGTCGTTCGCGGCCGTGTCGAGCTCGAGCCCGATGTCGCGATCCGCAAGTCGCTTGCGCAGGAAGCCGAGCTGGATCTTGACGATCTCGCGGATGTGCTCCCGGCCCAGCGGGTGGAACACGACCACGTCGTCGACGCGGTTGATGAACTCCGGCCGGAAGTGCGTGCCGACGATCTCCATGACCGCGGCCTTCATGCGCGCGTAGTTGGCCTCGCCCGCGAGTTCCTGGATCACCTGCGAGCCGAGGTTCGAGGTCATGACGATGACCGTGTTGCGGAAATCGACGGTGCGGCCCTGCCCGTCCGTGAGCCGGCCGTCGTCCAGCACCTGCAGCAGCACGTTGAACACGTCGGGATGCGCCTTCTCGACTTCGTCGAGCAGGATCACGGAGTACGGGCGCCGCCGCACGGCCTCGGTCAGGTGACCGCCTTCCTCGTAGCCGACGTAGCCCGGAGGCGCACCGATCATCCGCGCCACGGAGTGCTTCTCCATGAACTCCGACATGTCGATGCGCACCATCGCTTCTTCGGTGTCGAACAGGAACTCCGCCAGGGCCTTGCAGAGCTCGGTCTTGCCGACGCCCGTGGGCCCGAGGAACAGGAACGAGCCATTGGGACGATTCGGGTCCGACAGGCCTGCGCGCGACCGGCGGATCGCATCGGAGACGGCCTTTACGGCCTCTGCCTGGCCGACGACACGCCGCCCGAGCCCTTCCTCCATGCGCAGCAGCTTTTCGCGCTCGCCCTCGAGCATCTTGGACACCGGGATGCCGGTCCACTTCGAGACGACCTCGGCGACCTCCTCTTCGGTGACCTTGTTGCGCACCAGCGTCGGCGCCTTCGACTCCGCTTCGTGCGCCGCCTGCAGGCGCTTGTTCAGCTCCGGGATGCGCCCGTACTGCAGCTCCGACATGCGCGCGAGGTCGTTGGCGCGTCGCGCCGCTTCGAAATCGAGACTCGCGCGCTCGAGCTCCTGCTTGATCTGGGCCGTGCCCTGCGCCGCCGCCTTCTCCGACTTCCAGATCTCCTCGAGGTCGGCATATTCCCTGCCCAGTTCCTCGAGTTGCTCGTCGATCGTCTGCAACCGTTTCTTCGAGGCCTCGTCCTTCTCCTTCTTCAACGCCTCGCGCTCCATCTTGAGCTGCACGATGCGCCGATCGAGGCGATCCATCTCCTCGGGCTTCGAATCCATTTCCATGCGGATGCGCGACGCCGCCTCGTCGATCAGGTCGATGGCCTTGTCGGGCAACTGTCGATCGGAGATGTAGCGATGCGACAGTGTCGCGGCGGCGACGATCGCGGGGTCCGTGATCTCGACCCTGTGGTGCGTCGCGTAGCGGTCCTTGAGCCCGCGCAGGATCGCGATCGTGTCCTCGACCGAGGGTTCGCCGACGAAGACCTTCTGGAACCGGCGCTCGAGCGCCGCGTCCTTTTCGACGTACTTGCGGTATTCGTCGAGCGTCGTGGCGCCCACGCAGTGCAGTTCGCCGCGCGCAAGCGCGGGCTTCAGCATGTTCCCGGCGTCCATGGCGCCTTCGGCCTTGCCCGCACCGACCATCGTGTGCAGCTCGTCGATGAACAGGATGACGTTGCCTTCCTGTTTCGCGAGGTCGTTCAACACGCCCTTCAGGCGTTCCTCGAATTCGCCGCGGAACTTTGCACCTGCGATCAGCGCGCCCATGTCGAGCGCGAGAATGCGCTTGGAACGCAGGCTCTCGGGCACCTCGCCGTTGACGATGCGCAGGGCAAGCCCCTCGACGATCGCGGTCTTGCCGACGCCCGGCTCGCCGATCAGCACGGGGTTGTTCTTGGTGCGGCGCTGCAGGACCTGGATCGTGCGGCGGATCTCGTCGTCGCGGCCGATGACCGGGTCGAGCTTGCCGAGTTCGGCGCGCTCGGTCAGGTCGATCGTGTACTTCTCGAGGGCCTGGCGTTGTTCCTCGGCGTTGGGATCGTCGATCTTCTGCCCGCCGCGAACCTCGTCGATGGCGCGCTCGATCGCACCCTTGACCACGCCTGCGTCCTTGAGCAACCGCGCCAGGGGGCCTTTATCCTCGAGCGCCGCCAGCAGGTAGAGTTCGCTGGTGATGTACTGGTCGCCGCGCTTCTGCGCAATCTTGTCGGTCAGGTTCAGCAGCCGGCCGAGGTCGTTCGAGAGGTGCACCTCGCCGCCGGTCCCCTCGACCTTCGGCAGCCTGTCCACGGCCTCGCGCAACTGCGAGCGCAACACAGCGACGTTGACGCCGGTCTTGTCGAGCAGCGGCCGGACCGTGCCGCCCTGCTGGTCGAGCAGCGCCTGCAGCAGGTGCACGGGCTCGATGAACTGGTGGTCGCGGCCGAGCGCGAGCGACTGCGCGTCACTCAGGGCCGCAGAGAACTTGCTGGTCAGTTTGTCCATTCGCATGATTCGACTTCCCGGCCTGGCAGGATGCTGTTCCTACATCGTGGGGGCGGATGCGAAAAGGAAAAGGGCTCCGGCCGGCCTCCGGTATCAGTGCATGCCCTGATGGGTGAAGTACACCAGCGCGACGCCGACGCCGATGAAGAACACCTGCTCCAGGCCCGCTCGCACGTCCACCCGGCGGTGCAGGCCCGGGATCAGGTCGGCTACTGCGACGTAGATGAAACTGGCCGCCGCAAAGGCGAGCGCATACGGCAGCATGCCGAGCGCGGACGCGAGCGCGTAATAGGCCAGCACGCCGCCGAGCACCGAGGTAAGACTCGTGATGAGGTTGAGCGTCATCGCCCGGGTGCGCGAATAGCCCCCGTGCAACAGGATCGCGAGGTCCCCGACCTCCTGCGGGATCTCGTGCGCGAACACCGCGAGCGCGGTGACGATGCCGAGCTTGGGATCCGTCATGAACGCGGCGGCGACCAGGACCCCGTCTAGCACGTTGTGCAGGCTGTCCCCGGCCAGGATCATGTTCGCCGACGCAGCCCTGCGGGCGGCCTCGCTCGGCGAGTGCATCTCGCAGGGATCGTCGTGGCAATGACGCCAGAGCACGAATTTTTCCAGCAGGAAGAACAGCAGGATGCCGAGCAGCAGCGCGAGGCCGATCGCGTGCGCCGACGCGTCACCGTTGCCCTCGAGCGCGTGGGGGATCAGGCCGAGAAATGCCGCACCAAGCAGCGTGCCCGTTGCAAAGCTGACGAGGTGCGGCAGCACCGCGCCGCGCCGGCCGTCACCGAGGGCGAGGAAGACCGAAGCGGCGAGCGCGCTCAGCACACCGCTCAAGGCGGTGAAGATGACGATCAGGGTGAGGGTGCTCACGAACGGCTCGATGTGTTCTTGTCGGCGAGCAGGGTAGCACGCGAGTCAAGCATGTCATTCGAGCCAGGCGAGGGTCGCCATGCGCCCGGTCGAGCCGGCATCTCGCCGGTACGAGAAAAAGCGCCGCGCGTCGCCGCTGGTGCACCAGCCGCCACCGCTCACGTCGTGCACTCCGGCCCCTGCAAGCGTCCTGCGGGCGAGCCGATACAGGTCGGCCTGGTAACGGCCGGCCGGATTCCGGGTAAACGAGTCGTCATGCCGGACGTCGGCTCGCAGGAACGCGGCGCGCACTTCGGGGCCGACTTCGAACGCGTCGGGTCCGATCGCCGGTCCCAACCAGGCGACGAGCCTCGCCGGGTCGATTCGCAGCGCGTCGATCGTCGCCTCGAGCACGCCGTTTGCGAGCCCGCGCCAACCGGCGTGCGCCACCGCGATCCGGGTGCCGTCACGGTCCGCGAACACGACCGGCAGGCAATCGGCCGTCATCACGACGCAGACCCGGCCGGGCTCGAATGCCACGGCCGCGTCGGCGCGCGGCAATGTTCCCGGACCGATCGTTCCGTCGTGCACGGCGACGTTCGTGCCGTGCACCTGCTCGAGCCAGAGCGGCTCGGCAGGCAACGCCGCGCACTCGACCAGCCGCGCGCGATTCGCGCGCACGGCCGCAGGATCGTCGCCGACGTGTTGCGCGAGATTGAACGACTCGAACGGTCCGGCGCTGGTCCCGCCCGACCGCAACGTGGAAAGCGCGTGCAAATGCGGCAGTCCCGGCCATGCCGGTGCTAACCACTGCGGAGTACGAGCGTCGCCGGACGTCATGCGCGCGGCGCGTTGGCCGCGTCGGCAGCCAGCATCCCGAGCAGCCGCACCATGTCCTCGGGCAACGGCGCCGACGCCTCGAGCGGCTTGCCGCCCACGGGATGCTCGAGCTGCAGTCGCGCCGCATGCAGGGCCTGGCGCGGAAATTCGCGCAGGGCGGTGCGCAGTTCCTCGCTCGCGCCCTTCGGCAGCGCGAGGCGTCCGCCGTACACGCGATCGCCGACGATCGGGTAGTCCGATGTGCGCAAGGTGCACTCGAATCTGGTGGGTGCGCCCGGTTTCGAGCTGCACGCGCACGTGCGTGTGGCCCGGAAGCGCTGGATCACGCGGTAGTGCGACACTGCATCGCGGCCGCCGCTGCGGACCGCCATGCGCACGCGATCGGTCGGGTGCCGGTCGATCGGCGCGTCGATCGTGCCGCCCGCCGTCATGACGCCGCGGCAGATCGCCTCGTACTCGCGGTGGATAGCGCGGTCCTCGAGCATTCGCACCAGCGCAGTGTGCGCCGCGCAGCGTGCGCGCGACGATCAGCACGCCGCTCGTGTCCTTGTCGAGCCGGTGCACGATGCCGGCGCGCGGCAGCGCGGACGAGGAGGGGTCGAGTGCGAGCAGGGCATTCTGCAGCGTCCAGTCGGGATTTCCGGCGCCGGGATGCACCACGAGCCCAGCCGGCTTGTTCACGATCAGGACGTGCTCGTCCTCGTGCACGATCGCGAGCGGGATGACCTGCGCAGCGACGGTGGCGTCCTTGGCGACTTCGGCCGAGATGGCGACCGCCTCGCCGCCGAAAACCTTGTCCCGGGGCCGGCGGGACGCGCCGTCGACACGAATCTCGCCCGATTCGATCCACGTTTTCAGGCGGCTGCGGGAGTACTCCGGCAATAGCGCGGCGAGTGCCTGGTCGAGCCTCTGGCCCGCCTGTTCGTAGGGGATCTGCAGGCTGCGCTGGATCGTGGAATTCGTCATGGGGGCGAATTCTATATACTTCACGGCCTTCCGCCGGTCCCACCAGGTTCCCCGCAGCATGCCCTTCCCCGCCGTGCCCCTGCTTCACCGTCGCCTGCTGTCCCTGGTCCTCGCCGCCGCGCTGCTCGCGGCGGGCGGTTGCAAGAGCCTCGGCTGGGGCGACGAGGACGAGGTCCCGCAGGGTTCGCCGGAGCAGATCTATCGCGAGGCGCGCGAGAAGATCCAGGATGGCAATTACCAAGCGGCGATCGAGCGCTACGAGTTGCTGGAGGCGCGCTATCCGTTCAGCGAACAGGCGAAGCAGGGCCAGCTCGACCTGCTCTACGCGTACTACAAGAATCACGCGGGCGAGTCCGCCATCGACCAGGCCGACCAGTTCATCCGCGAAAACCCGACCCACCCGCGCGTCGACTACGCGCACTACATCAAGGGGCTCGTCTACTTCGAAGGGGGCGCGAACTGGCTCGAGCGCTTGTTCCGCGCCGACATCAGCAAGCGGCCGGCGCAGGAGGCACGCAAGTCGTTCCAGGAATTCCAGACGCTGGTGCAGCAGTATCCGAAGAGCCCCTACGCCACCGACGCCCGGCAGCGCATGATCTACCTGCGCAACCGCCTCGCCGACTACGAGGTGTCGGTCGCGCGCTATTACATGAAGCGCGGCGCCTATGTCGGTGCCGCCAACCGCGCCAAGGGCGTGATCGAGTCCTACGACGGCGCACCGGCGGTCGACGAGGCGCTCAGGATCATGGCGGCCGCCTACCGCAAGCTCGAAATGAACGACCTGGCCACGGTGGCCGACAACGTCCGCAAGACCAACGTGCTGCCGGACGAGACGAAGCAGGGAGAACCTGCCAGCGACGAACCCTGGTGGCGCTTCTGGAACTGACCACGCGCGGGTGACAGCACCGGCCCCCTGCGCCATGTCGGCGCAAATACCTGAACTCTTGTAGGACCTGCCCCAAATCGGCGCAGGCCGGCGCCTGCTGATTGACCGTTGTCGCCAATACGCGACACCCAACGGTCCGTTAATTTATTGCACTGCACCTAGAATTCGAACAAGTCCTGGGTGGGTGATCGATGAACAAGCTGTCGGGCCTCTTGATCGTCACCGTATTCGCGTTGATTACGGTGTCCGCCTGGGCACTCGCCAACCAGCCGACGACCGAGCCCGCCTGGCCGCGCACGATCCACGGGTTCGCCTTCCAGCCGTTCCAGAAGGACCAGGACGCAATCACGGGCGACGAGCCCACGCTCGCCGAGATCGACTCCGACCTCGAGTTGCTGGAAGGCAAGACGCGCTCGGTGCGCACCTACAGCACGCTCGGCACCATCGGCTCGGTGCCCGCGCTGGCCCGCAAGCACGGTATCCGCGTGATGCTGGGCGCCTGGCTCGACACCGACCGCGAGCGCAACGCGCGCGAAATCGAGGCCGCGATCCGCCTGGCCAAGAGCCAGCCCAACGTCTCGCGACTCATCGTCGGCAACGAAGTGGTGCTGCGCGGCGACCTGCCGCTCGCGGACCTCGCGGCCCACCTGGACCGCGTGCGCAGCCGCCACGAGTCAGCCCGTCAGCACGGCGGAACCCTGGCACGTCTGGGTCGACAATCCCGAACTCGCGCGCCACGTCGATTTCATCGCGGTTCACATGCTGCCCTACTGGGAAGGCGTCGAGGCCGAGGCGGCGGTCGGCTACGTCGTCGACAAGATGCGTACCCTCGAGAAGGCGTTTCCTGGCAAGCCGATCGTGATCGGCGAAGTCGGCTGGCCGAGCGAGGGCCGCACGCGCGACTCGGCGGTCGCCACGGCCTCGAACCAGGCGCTGTTCCTGCGGCGGTTCCTGTCTTTCGCCGACCGCGCCGGCTACGAATACTTCCTGATGGAAGCGTTCGACCAGCCCTGGAAAGCTGCGGCCGAGGGCAAGGTCGGTGCGTACTGGGGCGTGTACGATGCGGATCGCCAGGCCAAGTTCGCGTTCCGGGCACCGATCGTACGCGTGCCGCACTGGCACGTGCTGGCCGGTGCGTCGGTGATCACGGCGGCGTTCATGCTCTGGCTGTTCTATTTCCACAGCCACACGCTGCGCAACCGCGGCCGCAGCTTCCTGGCCGTGATCGTCTACGCGACCGCGACCATGCTCGTCTGGACGCTCTACGATTTCTCGCAGCAGTACCTGACCGTGACGAGCGTGCTGGTCGGCGCCATCCTGCTGGTCGGGATGCTCGGCGATCATCACGGTGCTGTTCGCGGAAGCGCACGAGTGGGCCGAGGCTCACTGGGTCACGACCCACCAGCGGCTGTTCCGGCCGCGCGTGGTGCCCGACCACCAGTTGCCGATGGTTTCGATCCACGTGCCGGCGTACAACGAGCCGCCCGCGATGCTGATCGAGACGCTCGACGCGCTGTCCCGCCTCGACTACCCCGACTACGAAGTGATCGTGATCGACAACAATACCCGCGACGAAGCGGTGTGGCGGCCGGTGCGAGGCGCACTGCGCCCGGCTCGGCGCGCGTTTCCGTTTCTTCCACGTTGCGCCTCTCGACGGCTTCAAGGCGGGCGCGCTCAATTTCGCGCTCGCAGCACACCGCGCCGGACGCGACCGTCGTCGGCGTCATCGACGCGGACTACATCGTGCGGCCCGAGCTGGCTGCGCGACCTCGTTCCCGGCTTCGCCAACGAGCGCACGGGCGTCGTGCAGGCGCCTCAGGATTACCGGGACGCGGGCGAAAACGCGTTCAAGGCGATGTGCCACGCGGAATACCGCGGGTTCTTCCACATCGGCATGGTCACGCGCAACGAGCGCAACGCCATCATCCAGCACGGCACGATGACGCTGGTCCGCCGCGACCTGCTCGAGCGCATCGGCTGGGCCGAGTGGTGCATCACCGAGGATGCGGAACTCGGCCTGCGCATCTTCGAGGCAGGCTACGAGGCGACGTACATCCCCGAGAGCTACGGTCGCGGCCTGATGCCCGACACGTTCCTCGACTTCAAGAAGCAGCGCTCGCGCTGGGCCTTCGGCGCCATGCAGATCCTGCGCAGCCATGGCCGGGGCCTGCTGCGCGGCCGGGACACGCAGCTGACCGCGGGGCAGCGCTACCATTTCGTGGCGGGCTGGCTGCCCTGGCTCGCCGACGGCTTCAACCTGTTGTTCAATTGCGCCGCGCTCGTCTGGTCGCTGGTGATGGTGCTGATGCCGCGCGATGTCGAGCCGCCGCTGATGATCTTCTCGGTGCTGCCGATGTCGTTGTTCGTGTTCAAGCTGGTCAAGCTCGTGCACCTCTACGGCATCCGCGTCGGCGCGAACCTGCGCCAGACCATGGCCGCGGCGATCGCCGGGCTCGGGCTTTCGCACACGATCGGCATGGCGATGCTGTCCGGCCTGGTGCAGAAGCACCGGCCGTTCTTCCGCACGCCGAAACGGGCGGCGCAGCACAAGCTGCTGCACGCCATCTCCGCAGCGCGCGAGGAGGCCTTCATGACCGCGGGCCTCTGGTTCTCGGCGTTCGCGGTCAGCCGCATCCCCAGCTTCGATGGCGACCTGCCGGGCCTGATCGGCAGCCCCGACCTCACGGTCTGGGTGACCGTCCTGCTGGTGCAGTCGATACCTTATGCGGCCGCCGTGATCGTCTCGATCGTGAGTTCGCTGCAACTGCCCGGCGAATGGATCGGCGAGGCCGGCCGCGCGCCGGCGCAGGTCGAGCCCAAGCTCGCCATGGCGGTATCCAATGCCGCGCCGGCGGGCGACAATGTCGCGGCCGTACCTGCCGCCATTGACCCCGTGACGTGAACGCGAAACCCGATCACATCAGCGTAACCGCCCCCGGCCCGGAGCCCGCACTCGACCCACCCGCGCGACTGCGCGAGATTCCGTACAACTACACGTCGTTCTCCGATCGCGAGATCGTGATGCGGCTGCTCGGCGCCGAGGGCTGGGCACTGCTCGACGACCTGCGTGCCGAGCGCCGTACCGGGCGCTCCGCGCGCATGCTCTACGAAGTCCTGGGCGACATCTGGGTCGTGCGCCGCAACCCGTACCTCGAGCAGGACCTGCTCGACAATCCGCGACGTCGCGCCATGCTGATCGAGGCGCTGCAGCACCGCCTCGCCGAGATCGAGCGCCGCCGGGACACGAGCGACCCCGCGCGCGATGCGAAGGTGTCGAAACTGCTCGTCGCCGCGCGCAGTGCGGTGGCTGCCTTCGACGAGTCGTTCGCCGCGGTCGAGGCGCTGCGACGGCGCGCGCGGCGCGCCCTCGGCGCGCACACGCGCGGCGACAACGTCTGCTTCGACGCGTTCGCGCGCGTCTCGTGCGCCACGGATGCGACCGACTGGCGCGTCGAGATACCCTTCGTCGTGCTCACCCCCGACTCCGAACTCGAGATCCCGGGCCTCGTGCGTGCCTGCATCGAAACGGGCCTCACGATCATACCGCGCGGCGGCGGCACGGGTTACACGGGCAGCGCCGTGCCGCTGACGCCGTTCGCGGCGGTCATCAACACCGAGAAACTGGAGCACGTCGCGCCGATCGAGTTGCGCGAACTGCCGGGCGTGGCCGAGCCCGTGCCCACGATCTTCACCGAGGCCGGCGTCGTGACCCGTCGTGTCGAGGAAGCGGCGCACCGCATCGGCTTCGTGTTCGCGGTGGACCCCACCTCGGCGGATGCGTCCTGCGTCGGCGGCAACATCGCGATGAATGCGGGCGGCAAGAAGGCGGTGCTCTGGGGCACCGCGCTCGACAACCTCGCGTGGTGGCGCATGGTCGGCCCCGACGGCAACTGGCTCGAGGTGACACGCGTCGGGCACAACCTCGGCAAGATCCACGAGACCGCCGTCGCGACATTCGACCTCCACTGGAAGGACGGGCGCGACCCGCCGGAGATGGCACGCACCCTGCGCACGCAACGGCTCGAGATCCCGGGGTCCGGCTTCCGCAAGGCGGGCCTCGGCAAGGACGTCACCGACAAGTACCTGGGCGGACTGCCCGGCGTGCAGAAGGAAGGCTGCGACGGCATCATCACGTCGGCGCGCTGGGTGCTGCACCGCATGCCCGCGCACACGCGCACCGTCTGCCTCGAGTTCTTCGGCCAGGCGCGCGACGCGATCCCCGCCATCGTCGAGATCCGCGATTTCCTCGGCCGCGAAGGCCGCGAGGACGGCGTGCAGCTCGCGGGGCTCGAGCACCTCGACGAGCGCTACCTGAAGGCGATCGGGTACACGACCAAGTCGAAGCGCGGCGCGTTGCCGAAGATGGTGCTCGTGGGCGACATCGTCGGCCACGACGAAGCCGCCGTGGCCCGCTGCGCGTCGCAGGTGGTGCGCCTCGCGAACGCCCGGTCCGGCGAGGGTTTCACGGCCGTCGGCGCCGATGCGCGCAAGGCGTTCTGGCGGGATCGCGGCCGCACCGCGGCCATCGCCCGCCACACGAACGCGTTCAAGCTCAACGAGGACGTGGTCATCCCGCTCGAACGCCTCGGCGAATACACCGACATCGTCGAGCGCATCAACATCGAACTCTCGCTCGCCAACAAGCTCGCGTTGCTCGGGGAACTCGAGTCCTACCTGGCCGGCGAGCCGCGCATCGGCAAGACCGGCGACGCCGACGTCGACCGGTTGCCGCGCGAGGAAGTGCTTGCGGACCGTCCAGCCCTTGCGCTCGAAACGCTGGCGGACTGCCGCCGTCGCTGGTCGTGGCTCGCCGCAAACCTGGATCGTCCCATCGCGGATACGCTCGACGAGCTGCACGCGCTGGGCCTCGGCCAGGCGGCTGACCTCGCAGGCGCCAGGCTCGCGGCCGAACCGGACCTGCGCGTATTCGACCTGCTGCAGGACCGCACGATCCGGGTGTCCTGGAAGCGCGAGCTGCGGGCCGACTTCAGGCGGATCTTCGCGGGCGGGCCCTGCCAGCCGCTGCTCGCAGACCTCGAGGCGATCCACCAGAAGGTCCTCAAGGGCCGCGTGTTCGTGGCGCTGCACATGCACGCCGGCGACGGCAACGTGCACACGAACATCCCGGTCAATTCCGACGATTACGCGATGCTGCAGGCGGCGAACCGGGCCGTCGCGCGCGTCATGCGCGCCGCGCGCGACCTCGACGGAGTGATCTCCGGCGAGCACGGCATCGGGCTCACCAAGCTCGAGTTCGTGGACGACGGCGCCTTCGACGAATTCCACGCGTACAAGAACCGGGTCGACCCCGAAGGGCGCTTCAACAAGGGCAAGCTGCTGCCGGGCGCCGACCTGCGCAACGCGTACACGCCGAGCTTCAACCTGCTCGGTCACGAATCGCTGATCATGCAGCAGTCCGACATCGCGGGCATCGCGGACGCGATCAAGGACTGCCTGCGCTGCGGCAAGTGCAAACCCGTCTGTGCGACGCATGTACCGCGCGCCAACCTGCTCTACTCGCCGCGCAACAAGATCCTCGCCACGTCGATGCTGATCGAGGCGTTCCTCTACGAGGAGCAGACGCGGCGCGGCGTGTCGATCCAGCACTGGGACGAGTTCTCCGACGTCGCCGATCACTGCACGGTCTGCCACAAGTGCGAGACGCCGTGCCCGGTCGACATCGACTTCGGCGACGTGTCGATGGCGATGCGCGACCTGTTGCGGCGCATGGGCAAGAAGCGCGGGCGAATCCGGCCAAGTCCGCGACGATGTTCTTCCTCAATTCCCAGGACCCGGACACGATCAAGCTCACCCGCAAGGTCATGATCGACTGGGGCTTCAAGGCGCAGCGCGTCGGCCACCAGGCGTTGCGGACGCTGGGCGCCGCGCAGGCGCGACGACCCCCGGCGACGACGGGCGGGCGCCCGCCGCTCCGCGAGCAGGTCATTCATTTCGTCAACAAGAAGATGCCGGGCGGGCTGCCGAAGAAGACCGCGCGTGCCCTGCTCGACGTCGAGGACCGCAACTACGTCCCGATCATCCGCGATCCGGTGCGCACGACGAGCGACTCGGAGGCCGTGTTCTATTTTCCGGGCTGCGGCTCCGAACGCCTCTTTTCGCAGGTCGGCCTCGCGACGCAGGCGATGCTCTGGCACGCCGGCGTGCAGACCGTGCTGCCGCCGGGCTATCTCTGCTGCGGTTACCCGCAACGCGGCGCCGGCCAGTTCGACCAGGCCGAGAAGATCATCACCGACAACCGGGTGCTGTTCCACCGCGTCGCCAACACGCTCAACTACCTCGACATCAGGACGGTGGTCGTGAGTTGCGGCACGTGTTTCGACCAGCTGCAGGGTTACAAATTCGAGGACATCTTTCCCGGCAGCCGCATCATCGACATCCACGAGTTCCTGCTCGAGAAGGGCATCCGGCTCGAAGGGGTGACCGGGGTTCGCTACATGTACCACGATCCCTGCCACTCGCCGATGAAGTCGCACGACCCGCTCCAGGTCGTCAACACGCTGATGAACGCCGGGCAGAACGGCCGCATCGAGAAGAACGAGCGCTGTTGCGGCGAATCGGGCACATTCGCGGTGTCGCGGCCCGACATCGCGACCCAGGTGCGCTTCCGCAAGCAGCAGCAGATGGAGCAGGGCGCGGCGCGCCTGCGCGCCGACGGCTTCGAGGGCGAGGTGAAGGTGCTGACGTCGTGCCCGTCGTGCCTCCAGGGACTCAAGCGCTTCAACGACGATGCCGACACGGATGCCGACTACATCGTGGTCGAGATGGCGCGGCACGTTCTCGGCGCCACCTGGCTCGAGACCTACGTGCAGAATGCGAATGCGGGTGGCATCGAGCGCGTGCTCGTCTGAGATCCCGCGGGTGCCGCTGGCCGCGACGACGATCGCGTAAGGGAGAACAACCATGCAGGCCGGGCTCGCGCAGCGTACACGCGAGGACTTCCGCTGGCGGCGACGCCAGCCGTTCGCGTGGCAGCTGCTGGTCAACCTGCTCGGCCTCGTCGCGATCGCGCCGCTCGCGGGTGCGCTTACGGATCGGGTCGTGGCACGGTCCGGATCGGCGCTCGTCAGCAACTACGACATGGCCCGGTTCGCGCTCTCCCCGTGGGGCATCGCGTTCGTGCTGCTGACCGCGGCGGTGGCGTTCGCGTTCATGCTCGCGCAGTTTGCGGGCCACACCTGGCTCGCCGGGCACGCGATCGCGCGACGGCCGGTCACGACGCGCGGCACGCTGCTCGCGGTTGCGCGCCGCACGCCGCAACTCCTCCACCTCGGCCTGCGGATGTTCCTGCGGCTGCTGTTGCTCGCCCTGCCCTTCGCAGCCGGCGCCGGCCTGCTCTGGGCGACGACGCTGCGCGGGCACGACATCAACTACTACCTCGCCGAGACCCCGCCGGAATGGCGGCGCGCGGTCGCCGTCGCGGCCGTGCTCGGCGTCGCATACGCGCTGGTCGCCTTGCGACAACTGGCGGGCTGGCTGTACGCGCTGCCGCTGCTGATGTTCGACCGTGCCTCGCCGTCGGAGGCCCTGTCGGGCAGCGAGCGGATGTTGCGCGGCAAGCTGCGCGCGATCGTGCCATTGCTCGTCGCGTGGTGGGCAGGCGTCGGCGCAGTGGCGCTGGCCTGCGCCTGGGCCGGACGTTTCGTGACCGAGCCGGCCTTGCGTTGGGCCGGCATCGACGTACACCGCGTGTTGCCCCTCGTCGCGCTGTTCATGGCCGTCGCGATGGCCGCGGGCTTCGTCTTCAGCACGTTGCAGGCTGCCGGCCACCAGTTCTTCGTCACGCGCGCGTACGCCGAGCAACGCGGCGACTCGATGCCGCAGGTGCCCGGCACCGGCAGCCCGGCCGACGTGGCCACGTGGCGCCGCGCACGCCCGTTGCTGGCGGGAGGCGTGTTGCTGGCACTGCTCGCCCTTGGCACCGCGGCGTTCCTGTTCACGCGGCTCGACCTGCGCGAGGACGTGCTGGTCACGGCGCACCGCGGCGCCGCGCAACTGGCGCCCGAGAACTCGCTCGGCGCGTTTCGTGCCGCCATGGAAGCGGGGGCGGATTACGTCGAGCTCGACGTGCAGCGTGCCCGCGACGGCGGCATCGTCGTCGTGCACGACGGCGACCTCATGCGCATGGCCGGCGACCCGCGCCGGATCCGCGACCTCACGGTGGCGGAACTGCGTGCCATCGAGCTGCGACGCAAGGGCGGCACGGAGCCCACCGGCCAATCCGTCCCGACGCTCGAGCAGGTGATCGACCTCGTGCGCGGACGCATGCGCATCAACGTCGAACTCAAGTACAACGTGCCCGACCCGGCGCTCGCGCCGGCGGTCATCGACCTGCTGCGTGCAAAG
This sequence comes from uncultured Gammaproteobacteria bacterium, assembly GCA_963786705.1. Classification (GTDB taxonomy): domain Bacteria; phylum Pseudomonadota; class Gammaproteobacteria; order Steroidobacterales; family Steroidobacteraceae; genus RPQJ01. Next base: position 414,024 of record CAWBAG010000023.1, on the reverse strand, counting down.
GACTTTCTCGACCAGGTCGTCATCACCTCGCTCGACTACGCGGCGTTGCGGCAGGTCGAGGGCATCGATCCGGCCATCGACACCGGCCTGATCGTGACGGCCGCGGTCGGCGACGAGACGCGAGCCCAGGCGGATTTCCTGAGCCTCAACTCGGCACGCGCGACGCCAGCGTTGATCCTGCAGGCTCGGGCAGCGGGCAAGGACGTGCACGTCTGGACGGTGAACGACCCGGAGGTCATGTTGCGCATGATCGAACGCGACGTGGACAACGTGATCACCGACGAGCCTGCGATGCTGGTGCGCGTCATGCGGGACCGCAATGCACTGACGCCGGCCGAACAGCTCGGGTTGCGACTGCGGATCCTGTTCAGCACCGCGCCCCGGCAACTCACGGAGGCGAGTGCGGTTCCCGAGTTATGAGTCCGGCCCATGATCCTGCCGGTGCGCCGCTGCTGGGCGTGGCCTTCGACGGCCCGATCGACGTCGTGGGCGACATCCACGGCGAGATCGAGGCGCTCGAGTCCCCGCTGGACGTGCTCGGCTACGAAGGCCAGGGTGAACACGCACTGGCCAGACGCCTCGTGTTCATCGGCGATCTCTGCGACCGCGGGCCCGACAGTCCGGCAGTCGTGCGCCGGGCCCGGGACATGGTGCGCGCAGGCACGGCGCAGTGCCTGCTCGGCAATCACGAACTCAACGTGCTGCGCGGCGCGCGCAAGGAGGCGAACGGCTGGTTCTTCGCCGACGACCACGACCGTGCGGCCGGCATGTTCTCGCGTTCAGGCCCCGCCGCGGACGATGCCGAGCGTGCGGAAATTGCCCGGTTCTTCCGCACTTTGCCCCGTCGCGCTCAAGCGTCCGGACCTGCGGCTCGTGCACGCCTGCTGGGACGACGATCGTCTCGACGAACTTCGCGTCGATGGCGACGGCGCGAGCGCGGTCGAATTGTACCGGCTGCATGCGCTGCGCTCCGACGCCAGGGCACGCGAGTCCGGACTTGCTGCCGAAGTCGAAGCGCTGCTGGAGCGGTACGGCCGCGAACTGCGTGATCCCGCCGCACGGGTTCCCATGCTCGACGCGCTGGCGGCTCGCGACGTCGATTGCCAGATGTCGAATCCGGTACGGGTCCTGACCTCGGGCACGGAGCATCGCGCCGACGCGCCGTTCTTCATGGCCGGCAAGTGGCGCATGGTGCAACGCCGCGACTGGTGGGAGCAGTACCGTTCGCCGATACCCGTGCTGTTCGGGCACTACTGGCGCTGGCCGGAGCGCGAAGCCCTGTTCGAGCGCGGGTCGGGGGCCGCGATGGTGCCGCCGCGCAGGGTCGATCCGGCGTCCGTCAGAATCGCACGGTGATGCCGATCGACGCCTCGCCCTGCATGAAGGTGCTGCCCGAGGACCTCAGCAGGCAGGACCCGCCCGCCGGGCCGCTCTGGCAGAACAAGTCGGTGTCCGATTGCACGAAGGTCAGGTAACCGCGCAGCCCGAGGTTGGCGAAGACCTGGTCGTTGAACGGCACGCGCAACCCGCCGCCCAGGCTCGCGGAAAATTTCGTCTCGGAGTCGTAACCGCCCTGCTGCGGCTCGAGCAGCGTCGCCCCGATCGTGAGCGAGAGATAGGGCACGAGCCAGTTGTCTTCCTGCGGCATGAGCAACGTGCCGCCGAAGTGCAGGTAATGCACGTCGATGTCGACGCCCTGCAGCGTGGGCAGGTTCGAGTCGAGGCTGGTTCCCTGCTGGCTGTACAGCAGTTCGTAGTAACCCGTCGCGTCCCGGTACAGCCCGAGGTCGAACCCGAAGCCTGTGCCAGCGTCGAGGTCCACGCTCTCCTCCTCCCCGTCCGTGGTGGACGCGACGTCGAACTGCCCGCCCATCCGTGCGCCGAAAAATGGCGTCACTTCGAACCTCGGGGTCTCTGCGCGGGCCTGCGCAACCGGCAGGAGGCCCCCAGCGAGAAATACAAGCGCGCCGCATCGAACGAAGTTGGTCATGCACTGCCTCCGTGGCAGGATCAAAATCCCAGGGTGCGGGCATTGTAAGGGCGGGCGCCGCGGGCCGGGTGTTTTCCACGGCTCGGCGGGCCCGGCACGCTGTTAAACTCGTTGCGCCAGCACTGGCTGCCGCGGAGGCTGCATGAGCGACCTGCAACGGACACTGCGCGACCTGCACCGGGAACTCGGCGAGGCACACCGCCTCGACCCGGAAGAACGCGCGATGCTCGAATCCGTAGCGAGCGACATTCAGCGTGCGCTGGCCCAGCCTGAGGAGCCCATCGTTGCGGTCCCGCCAGCGCCGGGCGACGCCCTCGAAGGTGTCGCGGTGCGCCTGGAGGCCGAGCATCCGGGCCTGGCCGGCGCGGTACGCGCGGTCGTGGATGCGCTCGCGAAAGCAGGCATCTGACGCGGCTGCCAACACCCGGGCGGAACGCGCGGCAAGCCGCCGCCGGCAGGCAGGGCCGCGAGTGCGATCTGGTATGATCCGCGCACCGTTTTCCCGGAATTACACCGCCCCGTGGCTGCCGAAACGCAAGACGACGACCATCCCTTCGACGAAGCCTTCGGTCGTGCGGTCGACCTGGGAAACCAGATCGCCGATGGCGACGACAAGGCCGACATCTGGGACATCGCGGATGGATTGCTCGCCGGCGCCGTCCAGTACTGGCTCTACACGCGCCAGCCCTGCGGCGACCCGCGCTGCGAGGACTGCCTCGCCGTCAGCACCGCCGAGGCCCGCATGGCGGAACTGCGGCGGCTCGTCGAGCAGTTCTCCGAGGAGAGCCAGTATTTTCATTCGCCCACGGACTCGAACGTCGGACGCGCCTGAGCCGCGCCGGACCCGGCACCGCGCCGGATAATTGACCCTTTGCAGCGGGTATTGCGCGCGACAGCGGCGTCGTGCCGCCGCAGCATGGACGCCTCCACGGAGGCCCCTGCCATGCGCCGTAATACACCGACACGCCGGGCGCTCGTCTTCATCTGGGCCGGCACCACGGCCTGTCTTGCCACGAACCCGGACGTCGCAGCCAGCGACGGCCTGTCGCGCGCGAGCCCGGCGGCGGCAGGCGGCGCCGTCGTGCTGGAGGCAGCTCCGGCCCGCGCCGCGCCGGCGCTCCGTCATCGACGCGTTTTCACGTGCGCCACGACGAGCCTCGTGATCTTCGCGGACCGCCCGTGCGGTCCGGAACCGGGCCTGCGCGACCTGGTTGTCGTAGTACCGGTGACCGCCGCGCCAGGACAGGTTGCGCGTGTGACGCCAGACCCGGCGACGGCGTCAACGCGTCTGGCCGCGCGCCCGCCGGTTGACGTGGATCGGGATGCGGACGGCGAACCGGCGGACGCCGCCGGCGCCACGTGCGAGCGTCTCGAGGATTCCGTGCGCAAGCTCGATGACCAGATGCGAACGGGCTATTCCGCACGCGAGGCGGGACGGCTCTGGGGCCGCTGGCGCGAGGCCAAGGCGCGCCTGCGGGAAGCCGGATGTTGACTGCGCCCGCAGGTCGCGGCGCGCGCAGCCGCGTGGCTTCACGATCGCAGCGTGGCACGCGCGCGCGAGGGTCACTAGACTCGGTGCCCGCACCTGGCAACGGGAAGCCCGCCGATGCACAAAGACCCGCGACTCACCGCGACCACAATGACCTGTCCCGGGTTCACCCTCGCGCTCGCCGCGCTCATGCTCGCGGGCTGCGCGTCGGCGGCACCCGCTGCGCCTTTACCGGAAGGACAGACCGTGCCCGCCAGTGCCATGAACGTAGTCGATTTCAAGTCGCTGGTCGGCAGCACGTGGCTCGCCGAGGACATCGACGGCGGCGGCGTGCTCGACCGGCTGCAATCGCGGCTGCAGATCGTGAGCACGGCTCGGGTCGCGGGACTCGGGGGCTGCAATGAGTTCCACGGCGCCGTGCAGCTGGACGTGCCGCCGTTCGCTCTCGGGCCGTTCGCCACGACGCGCAAGATGTGCAGCCCGGCGGTCATGGACCAGGAGCGAAAATTCCTCGATGCACTCGGGCGCGTGCGTTCTGCACGGCTCGAGAACGGGCTCCTGCACCTGCAGGATGCAGCTGGCGCCACGATCGTGCGCTGCTCGAGGCTCGAGCCTTGAGTGCGCAGAGCCGTCGCCCGTGCGTCGCCATCGGCGCGGGGACTCGAATCGCAGCGGGCGCATCACGGTTCCCCCTGCTCACGTTGAGCCTGGCGGTCGCGCTCGCCGGTTGCCAGCGCTCCCACGATGAGCCTGCCGGCGGCGGCGCCGGCTCACCACCTGGTCCTGTCGATGCCGCGCCCGTTGCCGCGCCGGTCGAGACCGTGCCAGCGCCGACCACCGCAGTGGGTCCGTCATCGCCCTACGACGACGCACCGGAGGGCGCCCTGCGCGCGTACGTCTGGGCCTGCGCGGACGGCCAGAAGATCGTGATGCGCAACCTGTTTCGCGAGAGGGCCATTGCCATCGACCTGCACGACGGGACGCGCCGGCTCGAACAGACAGTCAGCGCGTCCGGGGCACGTTACGAGGACGCCGTGACGGTGTTCTGGACCAGGGGCAGCACTGCGACGTTCGAACGCAAGGGCGCCCCTCCGGTGCGCTGCAACGAGGTGCGCGAGGAATCGCTGCGCGAGGATGCCCGATTGCGGGCTGCCGGCTGACGCCGCGCCGGGCGAGGCGCCGCGGCCTCGCCCCTACTCCGGCAACGGGATGCGCTCCGGATCGCCCGGAACCGCGGCGAAACGCAGTTCGCGCCAGTCGCGCTTGGCCGCTTCGATGCGCTCCATCGAGCTCGACACGAAGTTCCACCAGATGTGCCGCGGGCCATCGAGCGTGGCGCCGCCGACGAGCATCAGGCGCGATCGCTCCAGCGCGCGGATGCCCACGGCGCCCGCATCCGCCCGCAGCACGATCATCCGACCCGTCTCGCAGCGTTCGCCGTCGATGTCGACCGACCCCTGCGCCACGTAGCACGCACGCTGCGCGTGCTCGTCGTCGAGCGTCACGCCGGCGCCTGCCTCGAGCGCTGCGTCGGCGTAGAGCGTCGGCGAGAAGACTGCGGCCGGTGCCTCGTGCCCGAATGCCGTTCCTGCGATGACCCGGATTGTCGCGCCGTTGCCGGAGATGCTTGGCAGGCTCGCGGCCGGATGATGCGCGAACGACGGCGTTGCCTCCTCCTGCGCGCGAGGCAAGGCAACCCACGTCTGGATGCCGTGCGCGCGCGCGCGACCCGCCGCGTCGCGCACGGCGTCCGGCGTGCGCTCGGAATGCACGATGCCGCGCCCCGCCACCATCCAGTTCACGTCGCCGGGCTGGATCAGCTGCGCCGTGCCGAGGCTGTCGCGATGCATGAACGCGCCCTCGAACAGGTACGTCACGGTGGCCAGCCCGATGTGCGGGTGCGGCCGCACGTTGACACCCTGTCCTGGCCCGAAATCCGCCGGTCCCATGTGGTCGAAGAAAATGAACGGGCCGATGGTCTGCAGTCCGGCGGCCGGCAGCAGCCGCCGCACGGCAAAACCGCCGAGGTCGCGCGGTCGCCCCTCGATGACTCGCTCGATGACTGGCATGCGCCGTCTCCCCGGGCTTCAGTCGAGGCCGAGCAGGGACTTGCCCTGCGTAAACGTGACGTCCACCGGGATATTGCGGCTTGCGATGCGCTCGAGGTCGCGTGCGAGCTCCGGCCGGATCACGCCGAGTTCCCGGCCCAGTTTCTCGACACCCGCGTAATCGCCGTCGCCCTGCAGCTTCAGGATCAATCCCGAAAGCCCGTCCACCGCGCGGCGCATCGCCGGCACGTCCACGCGGTAGAGCCCGTCGGCGGTGCGCGTGAACGCACCGCGGTCGGCGAAGTAATTGAAGCGCAGCATGTTGGCCTGGCCGTGCGCCGACGCGGCGCCAAAGCGCACCGAGCGCACGATGCCGGTCACGAACGTCACGTAATAGTCCTCGAGCGAGCCGTCGATCTCGCCTTTCTCGAGCAGCCTGGTGATCATGTAGAGGCCGAGGACGTCGGCCTTGCCTTCCTCGAGGCCGCTGCCGAGTTCCCGCAAGGCGTCGCGCACCGTGCCCTTGCCGTCGATCGTGTTCTTGATGCCGAGGCCGTGCGCGACCTCGTGGAACATCGTATTGGCGAAGAAGGCGTCGAACGTGACGTGGCGGCGCTGTTCCGGCACGATCAGCTCGCCGGCGATCGGCAGCATGATCCTGTCGAACTTCGCGCGCATCGCGTTCTTCAGCTGCAGCCGCCGCGTGCCCTTCTCGAGCTGCACCTGCTCGTCGTTCGGCAGGTTGATCGCGATCGTCTTCGAGCCCGCGTTGCAGTCGCCGGCGTAATACAGCACGTCGTACGCGTTGAGGTCGGAGTCGGTGCCCGGCCGCTCGGCCTTGTACGCGTCCGGCACCGGCAGGCCGCGCTGCAGCTCCGGCAGCATGGCGGCATAGCGCGAGAGGCGCTTGCTCCACTCCATGTCCTTGACCAGCACGTACGCCTCGTACGAGGCCTTGTAGCCGAACAGGTGGTCCTCGTAGGTCTCGATCGGGCCGATCACGACGTCGATCCGGTTCGACTTCATGTCGAGCCAGGCGCGGTCGCTCGCGCGATAGTCGTCCGAGCGCAACGCCGCCGCACGGGCCTGCAGGTACGTCCTGAGCCCGGCGTCGTCGGCGAGTCCGGCGGCCTGCTCGAGCAGCGCCGCAGCCTTGCCCACGCCGTCCGCGTACTCCACGTGATACGGCACGACCCGCAGCGTCCCGGCCGCATCCCGGCGCAGCACCGTGTAACCACTCCGTGCACCGGGCAGGTCGGCGCGCTCGAATTCCTGCTTCGTCATGTCGAGCGGGTAGAACTGCGCGCCGGGCGGCTTCGCACCTGCGCCAGCCACGAACGGGTCGTTCCCGGCCAGTCGATCCCACGGACCGTAGTTGATCTCCGCGAAGCGGCGCACGCGCGTGTCCGTGAGGCCGCGCAGCAGCGCCTGCTTGTCGCCGTAGGCCTGGCGCCAGAACAGGTCGTCCATGATCGACGCGGCGTCGACGAACAGCCCGAGCATCCTGCGCTCGTTCGCCGTGAGCGTGGCCAGGTCGGCCTGCAGCGTGAACGGCGCGTATATTTCGGGCCGCGCCGGGGCCGGGGCCGCGGACTTTGTGTCCTGGTGCATCGCATCCTCGAGGGCCAGGGCGCCATCCGGCCGGAAAAAAGTCGCTGCCGCGATGCAACCGAGCATCGCCAATCGCATGGTCATGGTTCGAGTTCTCCCGGGCCGGATCCGCGCGTAAGCGCTACTTGCGGCCGAACAGCGCCTCGAGTTCGAGACGCGCCCGTTCGGCAGCGGTGGTGGCGCCGGCCTGGTACGCCGATGCCGTCGGACGGAAATAGTCGCAGAAATTTGCCCGCTCCTTGTCCTTGACCTCGTCGGCGATCGGCTCGCGGCAGTGCTTGGCCTTGGCGGTGTCGTAGAACTCGCACATGCGGCAGACGTGCAGTTCGGCACGGCAGGCACGGCACTCCTCGATGCGGCGCAGCGGCAGCGTGTAGTCCGCCAGCGAGACGCCGCATTTCCAGCAGCGCAGTCCGTGGTCCATGGCGCGCCTGCCTCAGCCGCCGGCCGCCGGCACGGCCGCGGCAAGGCCGAGGCGAATGTGGATTGCCGCAACTCTCGATGTCATGGCCAGTCTCCGGCAATAATGGTGCCCGCGACGAACGCACTTTGCTACGCCCCTGGTTGTGCCTTGTCAATCAGCGGGCCTGGCCTGCGCTGCCCGTTCGACAGGAGATGCGTGCATGGCTGTCCGCCCCGTCCTCCGCATGGGACATCCCGTCCTGCATCAGGTGGCAGCGCCCGTGGAGCGCTTCGGCACTCGCGAACTGCGTGAACTGGTGGCCGACATGGACGACACGATGCACGCACTGGATGGCGCGGGGCTCGCCGCGCCGCAGATCGGCGTGTCGTTGCGCGTGGTGATCTTCGAAGTTGCCGCCAACCCCCGCTATCCGCAGGCCGAGCCCGTGCCGTACACGGTGCTGATCAACCCCGTCCTCGAGCCGCTCGACGACGCCATGGACGAAGCCTGGGAGGGGTGCCTCTCCGTGCCCGGCCTGCGCGGCCTCGTGCCGCGGCACCTGCGGTTGAGGTACAGGGGATACGACCTCGAAGGTGCGCCGCTCGACCGCAACGTGACGAATTTCCACGCGCGCGTAGTGCAGCACGAAGTCGACCATCTCGACGGGATCCTCTATCCGATGCGGATCACGGACCTGCGCAACCTCGGGTTCGAGGACGTCCTGTTCCCGGGCGGAGGGATGCTGCCTCCCGACTGATACGAGCAACCGCGACCCGGCTACGGGCAAATTGCGGCCCGATTGCGCAAGTTCCCTATTGGTTTGCGGCCACGCGCGGACGATCCTTGAGCTGGATCACGGAGGGGCGCGAGCCATGAGCAAGGGGTTGGAGCCGCGACAACTGGACGGTTACCGCAACGCGCTGGGAGATCGCGCGCGGCAGCTGCGCGACGAAATCCGCGCGACGCTCACCAGGAGCGATTCGGAGCACTACCTGCAGATTGCCGACGCCGTGCGGGACCTCGAGGACGATTCGTTCGCGGACCTGATGGTGGACGTCAACCTGGCCGAGATCGACCGTGATCTCGAGGAGCTGCGCGCCGTGGACGCGGCCCTGTTGCGCGTGGCGGACGGCCGCTACGGCACCTGCGACGAGTGCGCGCGACCGATCGACCCGAAGCGCCTGCACGCCTCGCCCTCGGCCTTGCGCTGCATCGACTGCCAGACGGTCCACGAGCGCACGCACTTCCAGCGACTCGGCCACACGCTCTGACCACTCGGGCGCGCAGGCCGGCGCGCGCCGTCAGGTATCGCGCCAGGCCGCGTCGTACGCCAGCCCGAACTGCATGATCCGCTGCAGGACCGTGTCGTACCCGACTCCTGCCGACAGGGCCGACGTCGCGAAGTCCTCGATCAGCGCGAGGTTCGGGTTCGCGTTGGCCTCGAGCACGTACAGGCTGCCGTCCGGTCTCAACCGCAGGTCGATGCGCGCGTAGCCGCTCAGGCTCAACACCCGGTAGATGCGCCGCGCCAGCGTCGCGAGCCGTTGCGGCAAGCCGGGCGGCAGGTCGCGCGCGGGTCCCGTGCCGATGCCGTGGCGCTGCTGGTACTTGCGGTCCCACTTGACCTTCCGCGTCGCGATCGACATCACCTCCGGCAAGGTGCCGAAATGCAGCTCCCACACCGGAAACGTGGTGAGCCGCTCGTTGCCCATGACGCCGATGTAGATCTCGCGCCCCTCGATGAATTCCTCGACCAGCGCGTCCGAATTCGTCTGCTCGTGGATGAACTCCACGCGCTCCCGCAGCCGGGCCGCGTCGTAGACGATCGACGCCTGCGAGATCCCGAGCGAGGCGTCCTCGGTCGCCGACTTCACGAACAGCGGGAACTTGAGCTTGTGCGGCTCGCGGTAGCGGCGCTTGCGCGGCAGCAATGCGTACCGCGCCGTGGGGATCCGGTGATACGCGAGGATCTGCTTCGACAGCACCTTGTCGCGCGAGATCATCATGCCGCGCGGGTTGCAGCCGGTGTACGGCAGCCGCATGAGTTCGAGGAATGCGACCACGTACTGGTCGTAGGTGACGATGCCCTGGAATTCCTCGAGCAGGTTGAACGCGATGTCGGGCTTCCAGTCCATGATCGTCGAGCGCAGCTCGGCGAGGTTGTCGCCGAGCCCCAGCACCCGCGTTTCGTGCCCCATGGCGCGCAACGAAGTGGACACGTCGTACTCGGTTCGCCACTCGTCGATTTCCTGCGCGGTATAGCCCCGCGTGTCCTCGGGGGGCACCAGCGTCTCGTGCACCAGCACGAGCACGCGTTGCGGCTTCTTCATAGCGCGTAATTCTCCCGGTCGCGCAGCAGCATGTCGAGCATGATGCGCTCGAGCATCGCCAGCGCCTCGCGCTTGGTCGCGCGCTGGCTGCGCTGCAGGCGCAGGTCCAGTATCCGCGCGCGATGCATCGCCGTACGCAGGACGTGATGGACGATGTAGGGGTGCATTCTCGCACGCCGGATCAGGAGGCGCTGCAGCTGCGGGCGCACGTCGCGCAGGAAACGGGCCGCAGGGGCGCCGCGCGGATGCTCCGCCGCGCTGCCGAACACGCGCAGCAGCCGCCGGTCGTACGAGCGCAGCGTATCGACCTCGTAGCGACGCTGCTTGCGCCGGTAGTGCTCGCGCAACGTGCGCGTGTTCTCGCTCAACGGCTCGATCACGTCGCGGCTCAGGCGCACCGCACGATGGCCCTCGAGCGCGCGCATCGTCGCGTCGACGTATTCGAGCTTCTCGAGCGCGGGCCAGCCCGCGTACTGGCTGCGCCAGCGCGAACGCCGCGGGAGCCAGACGGCAAACGTCTCGGCGAAGTCCTCGGTCGGGTGGCTCTGCGCATACCAGTGGCCGAGGTGCAGCACGAAGCGCCGGCTGGCCGGTCGCGGCGAATAGCGCGCGGGATAGCGGTGCGACGCCTTGCCGAAGACTTCGCGCCACGCCTTGCGGCGGCGCAGGCCGAAGGCGGTGTCGATCGCGTGTCCCGTCTCGTGGCGCAGGATGCGCATGAGCCACTTGTCGTTGCCGCCCTCGACCTCGTGCATGAGACGACGCTCGAGTCGCTGCAGCCGCGGATGCGCGAGGTAGAAAGGAATCGCGATGCCGGGAATGCCGTCCGGGGAGAACCACTCCTCCGACAGCCACACGTGCGGCCGGAACCGGATGCCCTTGTGCGCCAGCTCCGCGTACAGGCGCAGCACGTTCGCGTCGAGTCCCGAGCGGCCGAGCGAGAGACGGAGATCGCAGAAACGCAGGTCGAGCAGCGCCTCGTCGTCGAGCCGCGTCCACGCGGGCTCGCGCCGCGCCTTGCTGCGCGCGCCGGGCCGCTTCACGGGCGAGCCACGCTGCGGCATCAGCCTGCGGCTGGCGCCGCCAGTCCCCGCAGAATGCAGCGCTCGGCGACGGCCTCGATCTGCGAGAGTCCGGTCAGCTCCGCCCGCCGCGCGTCGGGCACTCGCGCGCTGCCGTGACGCATCCCGAACATGGTGCCGGTCACGGCGGCGAGCGGCGACGCGTCCGCGCCTCCGATGCGGCAGGCGACCGCGATCGCCTCCTCGAAATCGTCCACCTCCAGCACGGTGGCCCGCGCATGCGCCAGGACCTGCAGCACGTTCAATGCCGCGCCGCCCACGTGGACGGGCACCGCCTTCTGGCGCGCGGTCGCGAGCACTTCCTTGCGCAACGGCTTGCTCCACACGTCGCCCGGCGCGGGTTCGCAGAGGCCCTTGAGCCACGACTCGGCCGGCTGGCCCTGCAACGCGCACAGCAACATCGCGCCGTACCAGCGGCAGGCATCGAGGATGATCGGCGATTGATGCGTGGTGCGCGAACACTCGCACGCGAGCGCCACGGCGGCCGCCGGGTCCCTCGAAGTCATCACGACGGGTGCGAGCACGCGCGAAAGGCTGGTGGCAGCCACATTGCGCGGATCGTGGGAGCCGGCCATCGGCAGGCCGCGCCATCGATAGGTGGCGAGCGCCTTGCCGATGTCGGGCGTCACGTGCGGCTCGCCCGGCGCGCCATCCGCCGAGCAGTACCCGTCGCGATGCCAGCGCAGGTAGCGTTCGATCTGGTCGCGTGCGTCGAAACGCTCGAGTTCCAGCAGGCTTTCCGCGACACACAAGGCCAGCGCCGTCGATTGCGTCCACCGCAGTGCGGTGCCCGTCGCCGCGCCGCGCGCGTGCGCCGCACCGATCGCGTCGCCGATCGCGAGGCCGAGCCACGCGCCCACGACACGCTGCGCCGGGTTCGCCGCGGACCCCACCGCGGACGGCAAGGCTGGCCTGCCCCGCTTGTCCAGCCAGCGCAGCACGAAGTCGAACTGGTCCTGGGTCTCGGGCACGTGCGCCCAGACCTGCGACTGCGCGGATTGCTGCCAGAGCACCTCCATCTCCGCGAGTGCCTTGCGAGCGTCGCCACGCTTCTCGGCGAGCCAGCATCCGGCGGCCGTCGCGCTGCGCCCGATGCCGGCCCGGCAATGCAGGTACACGTTGTGGTCTGCGGCGAGCGCCTCGTCGATCAGCGCGATGATGCGCGTCATCTGCTCGGCATTCGCAGGCACGGCGTGGTCGAGGATCGGCTCGCGCCGGTAGACGACCTGGCGGCCACTGGCGTTCTTTGGGGGCAGTAATGTCTCGTAGTCGGGCGTCTCCTGCGGCTCGGTCAGGTCGATGAAGAACGTCAGGCCGGCCTCGACGAAGCGGCAGATGCGGTCGATCGCCTGGGCCCGGGACTTGGCACCCGGGTGCGCACCGACGAGCAGGCGGCCCGGCACGACCCAGTACGACTGGTCGATGGGCCTCGGCGCGGCCATGTCCTGGCTTGCGGACGTCGGTGTCATGGACGAATCATAAGTCCTCCCCCGCTGGAACGGGGCTGCGACTGCCCGCGCCGCTGTGAGAGACTGCGCCCACGGCGCACACAGGGGGAGAGCGTAGTGCTGAAACAGCTGGCAGCCCGCAAGTCGGTTGCGGCGATCGCGCGCGAACTGGAGTCGGGCCCGAAGCTCAACCGGGTGCTCGGTCCGGGCACGCTGACGTCGGTGGGCCTCGGGGCCATGATCGGCAGCGGCATCTTCGTGCTGACGGGCACGGTCGCCGCGCAGCACACCGGTCCGGCCATCACGCTCGCATTCCTGGTCGCCGCGGTCGGCTGCGGCCTGGCGGCGCTCTGCTACGCGGAACTCGCGGCGATGATCCCGGTCTCGGGCAGCGCCTACAGCTACACGTACGCGACGCTCGGGGAGGGCATCGCGTGGTTCGTCGGCTGGAACCTTGCGCTTGAATATGTCATGTCGGCCGCGGCCGTCGCCGTCGGCTGGTCCGGGTACGTGATCAACCTGCTGGGCGAGGCCGGGATCGAACTGCCCGCCGCATTCACGAACGCGCCGATCGGCAAGCTGCCGAACCATCACCTGGCCACGACAGGCGCCATCGTCAACGTGCCGGCCGTACTGATCGTGGCCCTGCTGACCTGGGTCTGCTACGTCGGCGTGAAGCAGTCCACGCGCATCAACAACGCGATGGTGCTGATCAAGATCGGCATCATCGTGCTGTTCATAGCGGTCGGCATCAAGTTCGTGGACACCGGTTTATGGCACCCCTACCTGCCCGACAACACGGAACACTTCGGCCGGTTCGGCGTGAGCGGCGTGCTGCAGGGCGCGGCGATCATCTTCTTCGCGTACATCGGCTTCGACCAGGCGGCGACGACCGCACAGGAGGCGCGCAATCCGCAGCGCGACCTGCCGATCGGCATCCTCGCGGCGCTCGTGATCGCGACCTTGCTCTACGTCGTCATGGCGGCGGTCATGACCGGCATGGTCTCGTACACGGAACTCAACGTATCCGCACCTGTAGCCGTTGCGCTCGATGCGCATCCCGAGCTCTTCTGGCTCGGCCTCCCGGTCAAGATCGGCGCCATCGTCGGCATGACCTCCGTGATCCTGATGTCGCTGCTCGGCCAGCCGCGAATCTTCATGGCGATGTCGCGCGACGGCCTGCTGCCGCCCGCGCTGCAGAAGGTGCACCCGAAGTACCGCACGCCGCACGTCGCGACCGTCGTCACCGGCCTGATCGCGGCGCTGTTCGCGGGCGTGTTCCCGCTCGACGTGCTCGGTGAACTGATCTCGATCGGCATCCTGCTCGCGTTCACCGCGGTTTGCGCCGGCGTGCTGGTGCTGCGCCGCACGCAGCCGGATACGCCGCGCCCGTTCCGTGTGCCGCTCGCGCCGGTGACCTGCATCGGCGGGCGTGATCGTCTGCCTCGGCCTGACGCTCGCGCTGCCGCACGACACCTGGATCCGGCTCGGCGTCTGGTCGCTGATCGGCGCCGCCGTGTACTTCGGCTACGGGTACCGGCACAGCCGGGTGCGGCAATGATTCACAGCGCGAAGCAGGATTTCCGCCTGGACCTGGGGCGCGCCACGTCCCGCCGTGGCGGGGTCACGCGCGCCTAGCGTTCTTCCCAGGGTTCGATCGACGGCCCGGTTGCGGCGGCGTCGCCGTCGTGCCCGGCGGCGAGAGCCCTGGCGCGGCGGGCGTCGAGCCCCGCGAAATCGAACGCCGCACGGGTCGGCGAGGTGCGACGCCGTCGACGTTCGCGCAGCGCCGAGAAGATCGCCTCGGTGCGCCCGGGTATCGGCGCTCCCAGTCCTGCGAGCATCTGCTTCACGGCGACGCGCTGCAGGTGCTCCTGCGAGCCGCACAGCCGGCACGGGATGATCGGAAACTGCCGCGCCCGCGCATAGCGCTCGATCTCGCGCTCGGGCACGTAGGCGAGCGGGCGGATCACGACGTGACGGCCGTCCTCGGAGAGCAGCTTCGGCGGCATGGCCTTGAGCCGGCCGCCGAAGAACATGTTCAGGAACAGCGTCTCGACGATGTCGTCGCGGTGATGGCCGAGCGCGATCTTGGTGATGCCGTTCTCCGCTCGCGTAGCGATAGAGCGCGCCGCGCCGCAGCCGCGAGCACAGCCCGCACATCGTGCGGCCTTCCGGAATCACGCGCTTCACGACGCTGTAGGTGTCCTGCTCGATGACGTCGATACGGCACGCCGAGCGCCGCGAGGTACTCCGGCAGCACGTGCGCCGGGAAACCCGGCTGCTTCTGGTCGAGGTTGACGGCGACCAGCTCGAAGCGGACCGGCGCGCTGCGCTGCAGCGACAGCAGCACGTCGAGCAGCGTGTAGGAGTCCTTGCCGCCCGACAGGCACACCATCACGCGGTCGCCCTCGTCGATCATGCGAAAGTCGTCGATCGCCTTGCCGACGAGGCCGCGCAGGCGCGCCTGCAGGCGCTTGAACGTGGCCGGAGGATCGCGGCGCAGACGACGGCGCTCACGAGCGCGCGTGGCCGCCAGTGCGGCGACTGCGTTCCTTCCTCGAGGTACTTGGCCTCGGCATAGCGCAGCCACGGCGCGGCCGAGAGCGGCTTGCCGGTCGCGTCGCGGATGAGTTCCTGGGCGCCGACGCTGGCGCCCAGGCCGTGCACGTTCTGGCGCAGCCATTCGAACAGGCCGCCGAAGCGGCCCGCGGCGATGTCGCTGTCGAAGTGCTCGGCTGCTCCGTGCGCAGGCTTTCGTAGAGCTGGGCCGCGATGAAGGACCCGAGCGCGTACGACGGGAAGTAGCCGAAGGAGCCGATGGCCCAGTGCACGTCCTGCAGGCAGCCCTCGGTATCCGTCGCCGGCCGCAACCCGAGCCGCTGCTCGAAGCCCTCGAGCCACGCCTCCGGCAGGTCTGCGGACCGGCAAGGTGCCGTCGAAGATCTGCTTCTCGAGTTCGTAGCGCAACATGATGTGCACCGGGTAGGTCAGTTCGTCCGCATCGACGCGGATCGCGCCGCGACGCACGCGGATCAGCGTGCGGTAGAGATTTTCGACCTCCCACTCCGGTCCGGTGCAGCCGTAATGCTTCTCGAGCAACGGCCGCAGCCAGGCGAGGAACGGCCGGCTGCGACCGAGGATCATCTCGAGCAGCAGCGACTGGCTTTCCTCGAGCGCCATGCCGCGGTCGCGTCCGACCGGCTGGTCGCGCCAGGCCTCCGGCAGCCCGAGGTCGTACATCGCCTGCCCGATTTCGTGCAGCACGCCCATCAGGCCCGTGAACGGTTCCTTGACGTCGAAGCGCGTCGTGATGCGCACGTCGCCCGGCACGCCCTCCGTGAAAGGATGGTCGCTTTCGTCGAGGCGGCCGCGATCGAACGGGAAACCGAGCGCACGCATGACCTCGACGACGAGCGTGCGCTGCTTTGCGACGCTGACCTTGCCCGCCAGCGGCAGCGGCGGATGTCGCGCCTGCAGTTCGATGGCCTCGCGGATCAGGCCCGGCAGGCGCCGGCGTGACGACGCGGAACAACTGGTCGATGTCCGCGCTCAGGAACCCGGGGCTGAAACTCGTCGATCAGCGCATCGTACGGCGCAAGGCCGAGCGGCTTGCGACAGCACCTGCGCCTTGTCGCGGGTCAGTGCCACGACTTCCTCGAGGTGCGGTGCGAACAGCGCGAAGTTGTTCTCCTGCTTCGCTTCCAGCCAGCGCACCTCGGCGAGCGACGTGGCGCGCGCGAGCCGCGTCACGAGCGAGAGCGGCGTCGCGATCGCGTGGTCGCGCTCGCGGCGCATCTCGCGCAGGTTGGCCAGCTGCCAGTCCTCGAGCTGCGACTCGTTGGCCTGGGCGCGCTCGATCAGCCGCGACACTTGCGGCGACGTGAGCAGCGCGTGGCATTCGGAGTCGAGCGCGGCAAGCTGCTCGCCGCGCACGTCGGCGCTGCCGCGCGGCATCATGACGGCAGCGTCCCAGCGCAGCAGGCTCGCCGCGCCGCGGAAAGCGTGCAGCCGGCGGAATTCCTGCTCGAGTTGCTGGTAGGGAGACTGTGCCATGACCCGTCACGCGCGACGCTCTGCCCTGGCGGCAGCCGGCGTTCGCGCCGTGCTGTCCCGTGGCGGACATCGCCCAGGGACGCCGGCGATTGTAGCAAGCAGACCGCAAGCGCGTTCCGGCCGTACTCGTTTATCTTTTGTTTTTTATTTAAAATTCAATCGATTATGACTTTTCCGTAGACGGCGTCGAGGTCCCGGCCGACCGCAAGCTTGGCAAGCGACCGGGCCACGGTCTCCGGCGAGCGCGTGTTGCGCGCGACGATCGTGTAGACCGCCGGCACCACGCCGAGCGTCAGCAACACGGAGATCACGACCCCGTAGAACACGACGACGCCGATGGCCTGCCGCGATTCGGCGCCGGCCCCGCTCGCGAGCATCAGCGGCAGCGCGCCGAACGCCGTGCAGAAACTCGTCATCAGCACCGGTCGCAGGCGGATCGCGGCCGCCTCGATCACCGCTTCGCGATAGTCGACGCCGCGGTCGCGCAGCTGGTTGGCGAACTCGACGATCAGGATGCCGTTCTTCGCGGCGAGGCCGACCAGCATGATCGCGGCGATCTGGCTGAAGACGTTGATCGACATGCCGTACATCCACAGCCCGACCAGCGCGCCGATGACCGCGAGCGGCACCGTCGTCATGATCACGAAGGGGTGCAGGAAGCTCTCGAACTGTCGCCGCCAGCACCAGGAACACGACACCATCGCCAGCACGAACATCCAGTAGAGCTGGCCGCCCGACTCCTTGAATTCGCGCGACTGGCCGTCGTAGTTGAGACGCACCGACGGCGGCACCTCGGCCTTGCCACGATCTTCTCGACGAAGTCGAGCGCCTCGCCGAGCGTGTAGCCCGGGCGTCGAGCGCGGCGCTGACCGTGATCGACCGCAGCCGGTCGAAGCGGTTGAGGCGCGTCGGCCCGGCGAGCTCGGTCAGCTGCACGAGGTTCGACAGCGGGATCAGCTCGCCGCGTGCGGTCCGAGCGCACGTACAGGTTGTCGAGGTCGGTGGGCGTGGCGCGGTCCTCGGCGCGTCCCTGCAGGATCACGTTGTATTCGCGGTCGCGATCGACGAACGTCGTGACGATGCGCGAGCCGAGCACCGTCTCGAGCGTGCGCCGACACGGTCTGCAGCGACACGCCGAGGTCGGCGGCCCGGTCGCGGTCCACGGCGACGCGCAGCTGTGGCTTGCGCTCCTCGTAGTTCGACTGGACGTTCGTGAGCCCCGGATTCTGCTGCATGCGCTCCATCAGCAGGTCGCGCCACTGCACGAGGTCGGCATACTCGGTGCCGCCGAGCACCACCTGCACGGGCGACCCCATGCCGACGCGACCAGCCGCTCGGTACGGTGATCGACGCGCGCACGCCGGGGATCTGGTTCAGCTGCACGCGCATCGACTGCGCGATCTGCTCGGCGCTGCGCTCGCGTTCGCCCCACGGCGCGAGCAGCACGAAGCCGCGCGCCTGGTTCATGTCCGTCGCCCCGCCGAAGCCGCCGGGGAGCCGCAGGTTGACGCGGACGACGTCGCCGGTCGCGACTTCTTGCGCGCGACGATCGTCCTCTGCCATGCGCGCGTGGCGGTCCATGTAGTCGAGCGAGGCGCCTTCGGGACCGTTCAGGCCGATGAACAGGACATGCCCCGGTCCTCGGGCGGCGCGAGTTCGCTCGGCAATGCGCGCAACAGCACGGCGGCGAGCGCGGTGGCCGCGAGCGTGCCGCCGACGACGAGCCACGGCCGGCGCATCAGGCGACGCAGGTTGCGGTCGTAGCCGGCGGCGAGCCGTGCGGAAGAACCGCTCGACCGACGTGCGACGAAGCGCGAACGCTCGCGCCCCGGCGCCGAACAGCTTCGACGCATCATCGGCGTCAGCGTGAGCGCGACCAGCGCCGAGAACAGCACCGCCGCCGCGATCGTGAAGCCGAACTCGCGGAACAGCTTGCCGACGTTGCCCTGCAGGAACGACATCGGCACGAAGACCGTCGACCAGCACCAGCGTCGTCGCAATCACCGCGAAGCCGATCTCGCGGCTGCCGTCGACCGCCGCGATCAGCGGCGGCTCGCCGCGCTCCATGCGCCGGTAGATGTTCTCCAGCACGACGATCGCGTCGTCCACCACGAGCCCGATCGCGAGCACGAGGCCGAGCAGCGTCAGCGTGTTGATCGAGAAGCCGAGCGCCGCCATGGCGATGAACGCGGCGACGATCGAGATCGGGATCGTGACGGCCGGGATCGAGCGTGGCGCGCAGGTTGCCGAGGAACAGGTAGATGACGGCCAGCACCAGCAGCATCGCGATCACGAGGGCTTCGACCACCTCGGTCATCGACGCCGCGATGAACACGGAACGGTCGAGGTTGACCTCGAGCCGCGTGCCCGTCGGGCAGGTCGCGCCGGATGCGCTCGAGTTCGTCGCGCGCGTGCTGCGCGACCTCGAGCGTGTTTGCCTTGGAAATCTGCTCGACGCCGATGCTGATGCCGGGCACGCCGTTCGACCGCGACAGGCTGCGTTCGTTCTCCGCCGCCAGGCGCACGTCGGCGACCTCTTCCAGCCGCACGAGGTAGCCGTCGGGCCCGCGACCGATGACGAGCTGGCGGAACTCCTGCTCGGTGTTGAGCCCCGTCTCGGTGCGCAACGTCAGCTCGCGCTGCGACGACTCGAGCCGGCCGGCGGGCAACTGGACGTTCTCGCGCCGCAGCGCCGCTTCGAGGTCGGCCACCGTAAGCTGGCGCGCCGCGAGCGCCTCGCGCTCCACCCAGATCCGCATCGCGTAGCGGCGCGCGCCGCCGAGGCGCACGCGCGCCACGCCGGGCAGCACGCTGAACCGGTCCACGAGTTCGCGCTCGGCGTAATCGGTGAGCTCGAGCACATTCATCGTGTCGCTGGAGAGCGTCATCCAGATGATCGGCTCGGCGCCGAAATCGACCTTGCCGACTTCCGGCGGATCGGCTTCCGGCGGCAGGTTGCTGGAAACACGGGCGACCCGGTCGCGGACGTCGTTCGCCGCCTCGTCCACGTCGCGGCTCGGGTCGAACTCGATGTTGATGCTGGAGCGGCCGTCCACGCTCTGCGACGTGATCTTGTTGATGCCCTCGAGGCCCGCCACGCGCTCCTCGATCACCTGCGTGATCTTGGTTTCGACGACGTCGGCTGCGGCGCCGAGGTAGTTCGTCTCGATCGAGACGACCGGGCTTTCCACGTCGGGCAGTTCCCGGATCGGCAGGCGCGACGCGGACAGCAACCCGAGGATCAAGAGCAGCAGGCTCAGCACCGTCGCGAAGACGGGCCGCTTGACCGATAGCTCGGAAATCTTCACGGCGTTGCGGCCTGCCCCGCGCCCGAGGTGTTGCGGGACGTCGCGCCGCTGTCCACGAGCCGCACGCTCGCGCCGTCGCGCAGCTTCTGAGTGCCTTCCGTGACCACGAGTTCGCCGGCGTGCAGCCCTTCGAGCACCTCGACCGTGCCGACGCGGCGCTGTCCCGTGCGGATCCTGCGCTTGGCGACGCTCGTGTCCTGCACCACGAACACGAACACGTTGCCCTGCTCGGGCACCAGTGCCTCCTCGGGCACGGTCAGCACGTCCTTCTTGTCCTGCGCCAGGCGCACGGTGAGGAACATGCCGGGTTTCAGAGCCCCGTCGCCGTTCGGCACCAGCGCGCGCACGGTGACCGCGCGGGTGGACGGGTCGACGCGAGAATCGACGCTCGCGACCCGGCCGTCGAACTTGCGGTCCGGGTATGCGACGCTGGTCGCCGAGACTGCGAGCCCGCGCTGCACCGCCGCCATGGCTGCCTCGGGCACGGTGAAATCGAGCTTGATCGTGTCGGTGTCGTCGAGCGTCGTGATCACGGTGCCTGGATTCACGAGCCCGCCGACGCTGACGTGCCGCAAGCCGACACGTCCCGCGAACGGAGCCCGTACGAACGTATCGCCGAGCCGGGCGCGCGCCGCAGCCACGCGCGCTTCGTTGGCCCGGAACGTCGCCTCGATCTGCTCGATCTGGGCGTCGGACAGCACCTTGGTCGCGTACAGCTCGCGGCTGCGCTGATACTGGCTCGCGCTTTCCTTCAGCGCCGCGTCCGCCACGGCCAGGTCAGCACGAGCCTGCTCGCTGTCCAGTTCCACGAGCACCGCGCCCTTCGGCACGCGCTGTCCTTCCTCGAACCGCACCGAGGTGATGAGGTTGGAAACCTTCGCAGTCACGTCGATCGACTCGTTGGCGCGGGCCGTGCCGAGCGCCTCGATCTCGAGGCCCAGCCGCTCGATGCGCGCCGCCACGGCGACCACCGGAATCGCCTGCACACCACCGCCGGCACCTGCGTTCGCTCCCGTCTTGGCCCCGGCGCCCGGGACCGACATGGCCGCGTCCGGCCCGTCCGGCGGAGCGCGCCCGGCGCGTTCGTTCGTGACGTGCCAGGCGAAACCGACCAGCAGTGCACCGATGACGGTGCCGAGCAGCACCTTGCGCAGGGAATCAGGCATCGTGGACCGCGTACGGCGCCGGGACGGCGCGCCTCGTGAACGGCCGCCGATTATCCACGATTCCCTTGACGAGCGCGTTGCGCGGCGCTTCAGCCCTCGGGATCGGAGCCTTCCGGGATGCCCTCGAACAGCGGGGTCGACAGGTAGCGCTCGCCGGTGTCCGGCAGCATCGCGAGCAGCACCGAGCCCGGCGCCGCCTTCTCCGCGACCTTGAGCGCCGCCGCGAACGTGCCGCCGGAGGAGATGCCGCAGAAGATGCCTTCGCTGCGCGCGAGCGCGCGCGCCGCGGCGATCGCGTCGTCGTCCGTCACCGGGACGATCTCGTGCGGCACCGAGCGGTTGAGCACCTTCGGCACGAAGTCCGGCGTCCAGCCCTGGATCTTGTGCGGCTTGAACTCGGCGCCCGTGAGCAGCGACGCGCCTGCGGGCTCGGTGGCGATGATCTTCACCTCGGGACGCGCGAGCCGGATCATCTCGCCCGCGCCCGTCAACGTGCCGCCCGTGCCCCAGCCCGTGACGAAGAAGTCGAGCCGCCTGCCCGCGAAATCGCTCGAGGATTTCCGGGCCGGTCGTCTGCCGGTGATAGGCGGGGTTCGCCTCGTTCTCGAACTGGCGCGCGAGGAACCAGCCGTGCTTCTTCGCGAGTTCCTCGGCCTTGCGCACCATGCCGCTGCCGCGTTCGGCGGCAGGCGTCAGGATCACCTTCGCGCCGAGCATGCGCATGATCTTGCGGCGCTCGACCGAGAAGGTCTCGACCATCGTCGCCACGAACGGATAGCCCTTCGCGGCGCAGACCATCGCGAGCGCGATGCCGGTGTTGCCCGAGGTCGCCTCGACGACGGTCTGGCCGGGCTTCAGGTCGCCGCGCTTCTCGGCATCCTCGATGATGGCGATCGCGAGCCGGTCCTTGACCGAGCCGAGCGGATTGAAGAACTCGCACTTCACGTACATCGTCACGTGCGACGGCGCGAGACGATTGATCTTCACGATGGGCGTGCGGCCGATCGTGTGCAGGATGCTGTCGTAGATCATGGCGTAATCCTTCGCCCGCGGGCGTCTTGTTAGTGGCGCGACTATAGCCAACCTTTCGCGCGCGGTTCATGCCGCGCGGGAATCACGGCAGAACCACCGGTCGCCGCCCGGCCCGCGGCAACCGGCAGGAAGCTAGAAATACGCGCGCATGATCGCTTCGGCAACGCAGGCCGGCTTCGGTTCCCCCTCGATCTCGACGGTGTACTGCTCGGCGATCTGCAGGCCGCCGGCGACCTCCTCGGCTCGCAGCAGCACGCAACGCGCGCGAACGCGGCGGCCCGCCTTGACCGCATTCGGGAATCGCAGTTTGTCCAGCCCGTAATTGATGACGCTCGTGACGCCGGGGAACATTGGCGTCGCGCTGTCTACGAGACCCCGCAGGAGCGGGTAGAGCGACAGGGTCAGGTAGCCGTGCGCGATCGTGGATTTCCAGGGAGATTCGCGGGCCGCGCGCGCCGCATCGACGTGAATCCACTGGTGATCGCCGGTCGCCGCGGCAAACGCGTCGATCCGCTGCTGCGTGACCTCGAACCAGTCGCTCGTGTGAATCACCTGGCCGACACGCGCTTGCAACGACTGCAGCGCCTGCGCCGCGGCGGTGGATCCTGCGGTCATCTCGCCTCCTTGGTGCCGGGCATCGGCGCCACCGAGTTTAGCGATACCGGCGATATTGTTGCGCGTATCGAGATGCTGCTGCCCACTGGAACGAGTCCAGCACGTTTGCGTCGCAATACTGCACTGCCCGTGAACCGGCGCGTCGCATCGCCGCAACAGCAGCCTGTCCGCCACCGCAGGCCGCGCGCGTGGTACGCAGCAGGCGCAGCCTCGTGATGTTGCGATGCAATAAGACTCTTGTTAGCATCCTTCGGATGACTCGCAAGACCGCAACGAAGGATCTCTACATGGCCGCCAGCAATGATTTCGTCGATTTCGCCCAGCGCGCATTCGCGCCCGCCACCCGTTGGAACGAGTTGCTCGTGGGCACATTCGAGCGCGTCGCCCGCTTCCAGTACGAACTGGCGGGCGATCTCCTGCAGTTGACGGTCGACCAGATGCAGGCCGCGGCCAAGTCGCAGGATTTGACGACCCTGATGGCCCTGCAACGCGAGATCGCGACGAAGTTTGCCGAAAAAGCGACTGAGCGGCAGCAGGCGCTGGCGCGGCTCGCCACCGATTCCCAGGCCGAGTTTGCCCGTTGGTTCGAGGAGGCTTCCAGCCCGTTCACCGGCAAGGCCGCCTGACTCCCGTACCTTCGGGGGCGGCGCACGGCCCTCCTGGTTGCCGTTCCGGTTCCAGTTTTTGCAGCGCGTTTCATGCGACGCAGCAAAGCTGCGGTAGACTTCCCGGCCATGAGCCAGGAACGATTGATCAAGAAGTATGCGAACCGTCGCCTGTACGACGCGTCGCAAAGCCGCCACATCACGCTCGACGACATCCGCGCGCTGATCGTCAAGGGCGAGAAGATACGGGTCGTCGAGGACAAGACCGGCCACGACATCACGCGCCACATCCTGCTGCAGGTGATCGCGGAACAGGAGCAGTTCGGGCGGCCGATCCTGAGCACGCCGGTGCTGGAGGCGATCATTCGCTTCTACGGCAACTCGATGCAGGGCTTCCTCGCGAGCTTCCTCGAGAAGAGCATCGAGACGTTCCTGCACCATCAGGAGAACCTGCAGAACCAGATCTCCAAGATGGTCGCCAACACGCCGCTCGCGACGGTGGCCGACCTGACCCGTCAGAATCTCGAAGCGCTGGCGAAGGTGCAGGATTCGATGCTGAGCGCGCTCATGCCGAAGCGCGAGAAGCCTCGCGACGACGACGAGAAGCGTCCCTGACGGATCGCGCGAGTTCCCACGCGAGCATCGCCCGCTTGCGTTCCACGCCCCAGCGGTAGCCGCCCAGCGCGCCATTCGTGCGCAGGACGTGATGGCACGGGATCAGCCACGCGACGGGGTTGGCGCCCACGGCGCCGCCCACCGCGCGGCAAGCCTCGGGACGGCCGATCGCGCGGGCGATGTCCGCATAGCTCACCGTCGCCTGCGTTGCCGTTTCGAGCAACGCCTGCCACACCCGGACCTGGAAGTTGGTGCCGTGCACCCAGAGCGTGAGGCGCCGGGTGTTTGCGGGCGCCACGCTCCATATCGTGCGGGCGATGTCCTGCACCGCCGCCTGGTCCTCCTGCCACGCAGCGTCGCACCAGGCGGCCCGAAACCCTTCCCAGTCGCCGAACCGGCCTGAGGAATCCTCGAACGCGAGGAACGCGATGCCGCGCTCGGTCGCCGCGATGCGCGCGGGACCGAACGGCGTCTGTGCCGTGCCGAAACGCATCGTCAGCCCGAGCCCGTGTGACTTGAATTCGCCCGGCGTCACGGCCTCGAACGCGACGAAGAGATCGTGCAGCCGGCCCGGCCCCGACAGGCCGGCATCCAGGGCCGCCTGGAGGACGGATTCGTCGGCTGCCAGTGTCTGCTTGGCGGCCGCGAGCGACAGGTGCTGCACGAACTGCTTCGGGGAAATACCCGCCCACCGGCGGAACACCCGCGCGAAGTGATATTCGCTCCAGCCTGCAGCGGACGCGATCCGCGCGAGCGACGGCTGCTCGCGGAAATGGTCCGCGACGAACTCGATCGAGCGCGCGATGCGCGCGAAATCCTGGGTGTTCCCGGCAGGCAGTGTGGCGACGTCGTTCATGGCGCCAAGCATACTCACCTCGCCCCGCGCAGCCACCCGGATCGTGCTGTCCGTGTGTGGCAAACTAGCGCCCGTCATGGGCCAGCGCATCTGCTTCCTTGCCGCCGAGATCGCCCCGTTCGCGAAGACCGGCGGGCTCGGCGACGTCGCCGCGGCGCTGACTCGCTACCTGTCCCGGCGCGGCCACGACGTGCGCGTGTTCGTCCCGCTGCACGGGCTCATGGAATTGCAGGGCGTCGAGCAGCGCGCGCCCGACGAACTCCAGGGGCTCACGGTCCAGGTCGGCGCGCGCGAATTCCACTATGGCGTGCGGACCGCCCGCCTGCCGGGCTCCGATCTCTGGCTCCACCTGATCGATTGCCCGGCGGTCTTCGATCGGCCGCGCATCTATTCCGACGCGCCGGACGAGCACACGCGTTACCTGATGCTCACGCGCGCCGCGCTCGAATGCTGCCAGCGACTGCGCTTCGCGCCGGACATCGTGCACTGCAACGACTGGCACACCGCGTTCGCGCCGCTGCTGCTGCGCACCGCCTACGCCTGGGACCAGGGCATCTTCGGCGCCACGCGCAGCGTCCTCACGATCCACAACATCGGCTACCAGGGATCGTTCCCGGCCGACGCGGCCGCGGACGTCGGCCCGGGCGTCGCCATCGGCGCGCTGCACCAGGCGGACCTCACGCTGGGCCACGTGAACCCGATGCGGCACGGCATTCTCTATGCCGACGCGATCACGACCGTGAGCCCAACCTACGCGCTCGAGATTCGCACGCCGGAAGGCGGCTGCGGGCTCGACGCCGATCTCCGTGCGCGCAGCGAATCGGTCAGCGGCATCCTGAACGGCGTCGACTACGACGAGTGGAATCCCGCCACGGACCGGTACCTGCCGTACCGCTACAACCTCGACGACCTGGACGGCAAGTCGCGCAACAAGGAGGCGTTGCTCGACCTGCTGCGCATGACGTCCCCGGCTTCCACGCCATTGCTCGGCATGGTCACGCGGCTGACGCACCAGAAGGGCATCGACCTGTTGTACGACACGCTGCCCGAACTGCTCGCGTGGCGGGAAGTGCGCTTCGTCGCGCTCGGCAGCGGCGAGGGCGAATTCGAGCGCTTCATGCACGGCCTGCAGGAGCGCTTTCCAGGGCGTGCCGTCTTCTACAGCGGCTACAGCGAGGAACTCGCGCACCTGATCGAGGCTGCCGCGGACATCTTCCTGATGCCCTCGCTCTACGAGCCGTGCGGGCTCAACCAGATGTACAGCCTGCGCTACGGCACCGTGCCGATCGTGCGCCGCACCGGCGGCCTGGCCGACAGCGTCCAGCATTTCGACCCGGACACGGGACGCGGGACCGGCGTGGTGTTCAACGATTTCGACGCGGGCGGCCTGCGCTGGGCGCTCGACACGGCACTCGAGTGGTTCAGCTGGCCGAGCGTCTGGCGCCGGCTCGTGCAGAACGGCATGCAGCAGGACTTCTCGTGGGAAACCCAGGGTGCGCAATACGAGGCGCT
Source organism: uncultured Gammaproteobacteria bacterium (assembly GCA_963786705.1). Classification (GTDB taxonomy): domain Bacteria; phylum Pseudomonadota; class Gammaproteobacteria; order Steroidobacterales; family Steroidobacteraceae; genus RPQJ01. Next base: position 387,858 of record CAWBAG010000023.1, on the reverse strand, counting down.
ATACGCGCGCCTGGTGTCCCCGCCGGGGCCGGGCGGCTGACCCGCGGCGCGCCGCGCGTCAGATGTTGCCGCTGCGCGCCCCGCGCGTCAGATGTTGCCGCCGCGCGCCCCGCCCGGCTTCGTGATGTCCACCGTGCCGCGGTGATTGAACGGGATCTTGCGCACGATGCCCTTGTCGAGCACCACGTTCCCGGCGATCTCGTATTCGAGATTCTCGAGCTTGCCGCCGCCGACGCGGCTCAACAGCCGCCCGAAGCTGCTGACGAAATTGGTCGTCACGATCATCTCGAACTCGGCCTCGCCGCGGGCGGGCAGCACGAAGCGGTTGCTGCTCTCGCCGTCGGCGAAGCTGTCGCCCATCAGGAAGATCTTGTAGTCGAGGCCCTTCACCGCGATGTCGAGGTCGTTGGGATTCTTGACCAGCACCGACACCTTGAACTTCTGGGCGAACATGTCGGCCGAAAGCATCTGCATGCCGACGAGGGACAAATCCGGCGCTTCGAGCTTCGAGCCGAACGTCGAGCAGGCGGCCAGGTTCAGCGTGAGGGCCAGGTACGCGCAGGCGCGCAACAGGATGGTTCGCATCTTTTCTCCGTCGGGTTGATGTCGGGCTGCGACGCGCGCAACCCTGCCTTCAGGCGCCGCGTGGCGCCGCGCGCAGCATCGAAGCCGTGACGAGCGTCACGCCGTCCTCGCTGACGTAGAAACGCTCGCGGTCCGCGGCCGCATCCACGCCGATCTGCGTGCCGTCCGGCACGACCGCGCCTTCGTCGATGATCGCATTGCGGATCACGCAGCGCTCGCCGACCCGCACGCGCGGCAGGATCACGGAGCGGTTCACCGTCGAGTAGTCGTGGACGCGCACGCTGGAGAACAGCAGCGAATTCGACACCTTCGAGCCCGAGATGATGCAGCCGCCCGAGACCATCGAATCGATCGCCACGCCGCGCCGGTCCTCGTCGTCGAAGACGAACTTCGCGGGAGGCAGCTGCTCCTGGTAGGTCCAGATCGGCCATTGCTCGTCGTAGATGTTGAGTTCCGGCGACACGCGCACGAGCTCCATGTTGGCCTCGTAGTACGCGTCGATCGTACCGACGTCGCGCCAGTAGTTCTGCGCCTTGGTGCGCACGTCCTCGAACGGATACGCGAAGACGCGCAGCTTGTCGATCGCGTCGGGAATGATGTTCCTGCCGAAGTCGTGGGCGGATCCCGGATTCTCGCGCATCGGCGCGCAACAGCCGCTCGAGCAGCCGCGGATTGAAGACGTAGATGCCCATCGACCCGAGCGCGACGTCCGGCCGGCCGGGCATCGGCGGCGGATCGAGCGGCTTCTCGAGGAAGTTCAGCACGCGGTTCGACTCGTCGACCGCCACCACGCCGAACTCGCGCGCGCGATCGAGCGGCACCTCGACGACGCCGACCGTGATGTCCGCTTCCTTCTCGACGTGAAAGCCGATCATCGGGCCGTAGTCCATCTTGTAGATGTGATCGCCCGCGAGCACGAGCACGTGCAGGGGCCGGCGCGCGCGGATCAGGTCCATGTTCTGCCACAGCGCGTCGGCCGTGCCCTGGTACCACTCGGGCCCGAGCCGCTGCTGCGCGGGGATGATCTCGATGAACTCGCCGAATTCGCCGCGCAGGAAGCCCCAACCCTTCCCGAGGTGCTGGATCAGCGAATGCGCCTTGTATTGCGTCAGCACCGAGATCTGGCGGATGCCGGAATTGACGCAGTTCGAGAGCACGAAATCGACGATGCGGAACTTGCCGCCGAAGGGCGCCGCAGGCTTGCAGCGATCCTCCGTCAACTGCCTGAGTCGCTCGCCGCGCCCTCCCGCCATGATCACTGCGAGCGTGCCGCGCGTGAGCCGGCTCAAGTAGCGGCGCGGGGCGAACACTCGCTGTTGTTCCGTCGACATCCGTGCTCGCTCCGTCGGGAGAGTGACGTGTGGGATGTTACAGAGTCGGCATTACGGTAAACATGGCACCGCGGCTGGTGGCTATAGTGATTTGACTAGTGCTATTGACTAACTACTAGTGTTTGATGCCTAATATAGCTCATCGACCAAGGAGGCCACCCGGCCATGCTCTCGCAAGATCACGAAGAGCCCGGTGCAGAATCACCCGCCGAGGCCCAGGCGCGCAAGTTCCAGCGGGAATTGAGTGCGGGGCTCACGTCGCTGGTGCTCCTGTCCGTGCTCGCGGACGCCGATGCCGACCTCTACGGTTACGAGATCGCCAAGCGCCTCAGCAACGAGGCGATGCCGACAGCCCCGTTCAAGCAAGGCGCGCTGTACCCCGTCCTGCGCAACATGAGCGCGGCGGGCCTGCTTTCGAGCCGGGTAGTACCCTCCTATTCCGGGCCGCCGCGCCGCTACTACCGCATCACCGCGCTCGGTCGCGAGGTCCTCGCCGCCTGGCGGGAGACCTGGCTCGGCACGCGCAGATTCGTCGACACGATCGTCCCGCCCAACGCCGCACAGGAGATTCCGTCATGACGGCCGCGACGCCGCGCACCGTGGAGCAATACCTGGATTTGCTCCGGGCCGAACTGCAGGGAGCGGACCGGGCGCTCGTGCAGGACGCCCTGTACGACGCAGAAGAACACCTGCGCGCCGAACTCGCGCAAAACCCGGCCGAAACGGAGGAGTCCATGCTGAGCCGCATCGTCGCGTCATACGGCGCGCCCGCCGAAGTCGCCGAGGCGTACCGGATCAACGAGGCGCGGGTGCAGGCGGCGCTGCGCACGCCGGGGCCGAAGCCGAAGCGCACGGCGTTGGGGCGCTTCTTCGGCATCTACGCCGACACCCGCGCCTATCTCAGCCTCGCGTACATGCTGCTGGCGATCGCGACGGGCATCCTGTACTTCACGTTCGCCGTCACCGGTTCGTCGCTTTCGATCGGCCTCGCCCTCCTGATCATCGGCGTGCCGTTCTTCCTGCTCTTCATCGGCACGGCCCGCGTGCTGGCGCTCGCGGAAGGACGCCTGGTCGAGTCGATGCTCGGCACGCGCATGCCGCGGCGGCCCGTGCATCCGGGTGCACCCGTGAAATGGACGGAACGCATCCTCGAGATGCTCAAGGACCCGCGCACCTGGGGCACGCTGCTCTACTTCTTCCTGATGCTGCCGCTCGGCATTTTCTATTTCACGTTCGCGGTGGTGGGGATCGTCGTGTCGAGCTCGCTCTTCATCATGCCGCTCATGGTGCTGCTCTACTATGCCGGCTTCATCACGATGGACGTCACGGTAGAGTCGCCGCACCCGGCCTTGTTGCCTCTGATTTCGATCTTGGGGATAGTGCTGCTCACCGTCACGATGCATTTGTCACGGGGCATCGGTTACCTGCATGGCCAGCTCGCAAAATCACTCCTCGTCCGCGCGCCGCGTGCTGCTTCCGAATAGCCGGCGCCGGGGCCGCTGCGCCTCGCGTTGCCTTGCGCTGCTGTTGTTGCCGCTGACCGGTGCGGGCTGCGGGCGCGCCGACGCACCAGCCGCGGCCGGGAGCGCGACGGCCGCGTCGACGACGATGCTCTGCAAGCCGGCCGACGTCGGATCGCTGAGCGCGAAGCTGCAAGGCGCCGTCGACTACGAGATCGAGTGGACCGCGGCCCGGGAGCCGCAGTGCACGGGCGGTCCGCGCCCGGCCGGCGACGGGCTGCGACTCCTCTACAAGGGCGTCGTCGACGGCGAGCCGCTGCTGGTCGTGATCGGCGCCAGCACGCTCGGCCGCGGCGCATCGGCCCGCAACGTGCCGGCAAACATGACGCTCGTGCGCGAGGGTGCCGGCGTGTTCTACGCGACGCAGGGCGACGACAAGTGCGCGTTCGACGAAGTGAGCCAGGTGCCGGTGCCCGGGACCGGCAACCTTTACCGGCTCACCGGTCGCGGCTACTGCACCCAGCCGGCCAGGGCGCTGCTCGGCGACGGCGCCGTGCTCGTTTCGCGCTTCGACGTCGAAGCCATCGTCGAATACCCGCAGGACTGAGCCGTGCACGCCGTTGCTGCCACGCGCGGGATTCGCCGGCACCTCGTCGCCTGCTGCTGCGCGCTGTGGTTCTGCCCGGCGTTCGCCGAAGTGTCCGTCGTGCCCCTCGCCGCCTTTCCGCGCGAACGCATCGCGGTCGATACGCGCAGCGCGCACCGGCATGCCTTCGAAGCGTGGCGCGCCGACAACGGGCCGGCGCGCGCGCAGGGGTTCATGTTCGTGCCGGACGAAGCCGTGCGGCCCGACCAGGCGATGATCTTCGTCTACGATCCGCCCCAACGGGTCGGCATGTGGATGAAGAACACCCTGCTCTCGCTCGACATGCTCTTCGTGGACACGGGCGGCTGCATCGTCACCATCGTCGAGCGTGCGGAACCCGGCTCCCTCGCGACGCTCGAGTCGCGCGTGCCGGTCGTGGTCGTAGTCGAGCTGAAGGCGGGCACCGTCGCGACGCACGGCATCCGCCTGGGCGACCGTGTGGTTCGGCTCGACGCGGGCTGGCCGTCAGGCCAGGCCACCTGCGCCCCGCCGAACTAGCACCCAAACGCACCACTGGCGGCCCGGCCGGATGCAGGATGCCCGGGCCGCCGCTATGGCTTGATCTGAACCTCCCGCCGCCGGTAGTCGATGATCAGCCGCTCCACCGTGCCGAGCAGGTCCATGCCGATCAGGATTGCAGGCTCGTGCTCGAGGTTCCAGATCCGGAACACGTGCAGGTCCGCGAACGTGACCTCCAGGTTCCTGAGTTCCGCCTGGCCAAGGTAGATCGTCGGCGCGATCAGCGTCATGCCTTCCCCGCGCGCGGGCGTGGCCCCGAGCACGGTGGTCACGTTCGGCTCGGCGCCACGGCGTGGCGTCAGCAGCAAGGCGTTGCGCAGCGCCGCGTTCCCCAGCGTGCGTTCCGCGCCGGTGTCGATGATCGCCTTCGCGCGCACGCGGCCCACGCGCGCCGCGACCAGCAGCAACCCCTCGTTCTGCAGGGTCGCCGGGATCGTGATGAACCCCGCATCGGCGCGCCTGCGCCCGGTGGACGGGACAATGGTCACCCGGTCGCTCGCGAAGTCGATGTCGATCCGCGCGGAACCAAGTCCCTCGACGCCCAGGATGCCGTCTGCATTGGCGAGGATCGCCGCGGTGAGGACGGGCATCTGCCGGTCACGCTGCAGCACGACGTCGCCAGCCTGCATGAGGGCCACCTGGACCACCGGCAGCACCGCCACTCCCGCGACGCCGTGAACCGGGATCGGCGCGTGCGCGGACGAGTCCAGTCCCAATGCAGCGGCCAGCCGCGGCGACAGGACGGAGCGATTGGCGCCCGTATCGAGGATGAAACGAAACGGCCCCTGGTTGTTGACCATCACCGGTGCCAGCACGCGTCCGGTCCGGTCGAGCCGCGTCGAGACTGCGTAGACGGGCCCGGGCGGGACTGCTGGCGCCGGCGACGGGTTCGGCGCAGTCACGCCCAGGCCCGGCGGCGACAGTAGCGCGAGCCACGCTGCCAGCCACGCCGGCGACGCACGACCGCGACCTTGCGACGCAGCGGCGTCCGGTGCAGTTGCGCGCGGGCGGCCAGGCATCAAGGCCGGCGAGGAGCAGATGCCCGGACCGACGACGCGGTTGTCCGGATGCGAGGGCATCCGGTCAGGGCGGGGACGATTTCAGCCGTGACGCGCAATTGGCGGAACTGCACTTGTGCAGCGACGCGCCGGCCTCTGCGAAGGTCTTGATATGGAACTCGCTGCGCGCGTAGTCGACCACGAATCTCTGCACGGTGCCGAGCGCGTCCATGCCGACGATCAGCGCCGGCTCGGTAGTCAGTCCCCAGAGCGAAAAAACGTGGAGGTCGCTGAACGTCACCGGCAGGTTGCGCAGTCGCGCCTCGCCGATGACGATCGTCGGCGCAACGTAGGTGACGCCGCCCGTCGTGCCGGGCGTCGCTCCAGTCACGGTCGCCACGAGTGGCTCTTTCCTCGGGTTCGCGCGTATCAGCGCCTCCTTCAGGCGCATGTTGCCGATCGTGTACTCGGCGCCGGTGTCGATCACCACGTGGGTACGCACGTTGCCGACCCGACCCGCGACCAGCAACAGGCCCTGGTTGAACAATTGCGCCGGCACGGTGAGGTAGCCGGACGGTGCGCGCCTGCGTTCCGAAACGCCGATGGTGACGCGGTTGCGGCCGAAATCGACTTCGATCCGGGCATGCTGCAGCCCGTCGATGCCGAGAATACCGTCGGCGTCGGCAAATACCGGCGCTTCGAGTATCGGCATCTCCTGGTCGATGAGAACGATGTTGCCAACCCGCAGTTGTTCCACACGTGCCATCGGCACGATGGCCGGCCCGGTTACCCCGTGGACTTCGACCGTCTCGGCGCCATCCGCGCCCAGTCCGAGGCGCTCGGCCAATTGCGGCGACAGCGCCGAACGGTTGGCGCCGAGGTCGATGATGAACCGGTACGGGCCCGTCCCGTTGATCTCGACGGCAGCGAGCATCCGGCCGACGCGATCGGCGCGGGTCGGCGCGGCGTACAGCGCCTGGTCGCTTTCCAGGGTATGCCCGTCGGCGGCCGAGCTCGCAGGCAGGGCCGGCCACAGTCCCAACAAGGCCAACGCGAGCATCGGCGGGTGACTCGCGAGTGCAGGCAGGGCCGGCATCGAAGCGTGCTTCACAGTGGATACGACCTCGGGCGCCGCGATCAGTTGCACGAGCGTGGCGCAGACCCGCCGCACGGAACCTGTGCGAAGCTCCGTCCCGCCGGGCGGAATCCCCGCGACCAGGCCTGGCGCAGGCGGCGCGCCTTGCACGCGGACACGCCCGATCTAACTCTCATCTATGCTGGCTGGCAAGTGCGGATGGCGACATGAAATCGACCGACATAGTCACGTTGCGTGAACACGCACGCGCCGGCGGTCCCGGCGCACTCAGGCTCCTGGGCATGAAGCTCCTGCTGGGCGACGGTGTCGCACCGGCGCCCGAGGAAGGAGTTGCGCTGCTCACGGAGGCGGCGGCACTTGGCGACGGCGAAGCGCACGGACAGCTCGCGTTGTTCGCGGCGTGGGGCGTCCTGCGGCCGCGCAACGTGGGCGCTGCGCTCGATCACCTGCAGCGCGCGGCCGAACTCGGCTGGATGCCTTCGCGGCGTGAGCTGCAGTTCCTGGCTCACTCCTCCGACACCGACTGGCAGGCCTTGCGCCAGGGCGTGGACGTCGCGGCCTGGACGATGCCACGACCGTCGCGCGTCATCTCGAATGCGCCGCGGATTCGCTTGATCGAGGGCTTTGCGACGGCGGCCGAGTGCGAATGGCTGATCCGGCTTGCGCAGCGCGGCCTGCGACGAGCATTGGTCTACAGGAAGGACGCCGAGGGACACACGGAAGCGCAGACTCGGACGAACTCCGAGGCGGACTATACGGTCCGCCACGCGGACCTCGTGCTCAGGCTGGTCATCGACAGGATCGCGGCGGCAACCGGTGTTGCGTCGACGTTCTTCGAAGTCGCGAAGCTCCTGCACTACGAGCCGGGACAGCACTTCGCTCCGCACTGCGACTTCCAGGACCCCGCCACGCCGGCGCTCGCGCGCGAGGTCGAGCGTCGCGGGCAGCGAGTCGCCACCGTGCTCGTGTATCTCAACGACGATTACGACGGAGGCGAGACGGACTTTCCGCGCATCGGCTTGCGCCACAAGGCCGCCACCGGCGACGCATTGCTGTTCGCGAACGTCGATCCGACCGGCGCGCTCGACTACGACACGCTCCACGCGGGACTGCCGCCGACGCGTGGAGTGAAGTGGGTGCTCTCGCAGTGGATCCGGGACCGCCCGGTCACCGGACCGTGATGCGGAATCGGACGACGCCCGTCAGGCGGTTGCCGCCGACGGCAACGGATGGCCGGCTTCGTCGACCAGGCCCGCAGCGGCGAGCCGTCGCAACACCGGCTGCAGTTCCTGCTCGAAATGGCGCCATTTCAGCACCGAGGTCCGGTAGATCGGCTTCCTGACCTGCGCGGTGCTGGCCGTGGTCGACGCGGCGCTCGAGCGATGGAAGTCCAGCACGTCGTCCTGCCACGGCAGTCCGCACCACTCCAGCAGCCGGCGGCACTGGGTCGGCGGGTCCGCCACGAGTTCCTCGTAGCTCAGGTCGTAGATCACTCCCGGCAGCACCGCGTGCCAGTGCGCCATCGTCTGGCGATACGCGACGTAGAACTCGGCGAGTTCGTCGAGCTGGTACGAGTAGTGGTACGCGTTGACGAAGAGCGTCTTGAAAATCGCATAACAGGTATCGATCGGATCGCGCGTGAGGTGCAGTATCTTGGCGTTCGGCAGCGCCTTGTGGATAAGGCCGCAATAACGAAAATTGAACGGCAGCTTGTCGACCGTGAACTGGCCCGGCCGCTTGGCCATGGGCCGCACCGATTCCAGGTACTTTCGACCGAGCTCGGCGAAGTCCATCTGCAGCGACGATTTCATGAGGTCCGGATCGGTCGATTGCGAGCTGCGCGTGCGTTGCGCTCGGCCAGCATCGTCATCTCTGCCGGAAAGTCGACGATCTCACCGAGCGAAGTGACGTCCGAGTGACTGCCGAGGATTCGTTCCACCAGCGTCGTACCGGTGCGCGGCATGCCGACGATGAAGATCGGGCCAGGCGATCGATCCCCGCTCCGGATGTTACTGCAGCGCCTCACGTGAATAGTGCGCCATGACGTTCCGCATCGCATGCTGGTCGTCGCGTATGTCATACGAAAGCGTGCTTCGCTTCAGCCGGTTCCCTTCGCTCAGCGCCGCGAACGACTCCGGGTATTCGCCGATGTCCTCCAGCTCCTTGGCCAACGCGAAACAGATCGAAATCGCGTCCTTCTGGCGCAATCGCGGGCGCTGCAGCGTGTTGCGCAAGTCCGTCGACATTGCTGTCGCTCGCGAGTATAGGTTCGCAGTTGCGAACGAATGTAGAGCGCGAACCCATTGCCCGGCGCCAGGCTCAGCACTCGCGCGAGCAAGACGCGCAGCCTCGTCCATTTCATTCAGGTAGAAGTGGCAGACCGCGGAGTCGTACAGGATGGCCGGGTCGTGCCGGTGCCAATTCGCGCGCTCGCTGCAGGAGCGGCTTCGCGTCGGCGGGCTCGCCGCGCTCCAGATGCACTTTTGCGATCGCATGCAGCAACCGGGCATCCGGCGGGCAGATTTCCGCCGCGCGATTCGCGGCCTCTATCCCCTCGCGACGCCTGCGCAACTGCATCAGGAGCTGGGCCTGCTTGAGCAGCAATTCGGCGTGTTCGCCCTGCTGCTCGAGCGCACTGGTGACTATCTCCAGCGCCTGCGGGAAGTCGGAACGGGCCTCGGCGATGGCGCTGGCGAGCAATTGCCCCTGCACGGTGGGCCTGACCGCAGTGGCGTTCCGGCAGACTTTTTCCGCCTCCGGAATCCTGCCCGCCCTGAGCAGTTCGAAACCCGCCCGGACGGTCGCGTCGATGTCGGACACGGGCTGCGTTTGTGCGGTCGTCGTCATGAGATCTGCCTGCGGGGAAGGTCCAGGCTCCGGTCGAGGAGCAGCTCGGCGCGTTTCGCCTGGTCGCGCACCTGCGGCCAGACTTCGTCGATCAGGGCCGCGTAGCGCTGCCACTTGTCCGGGTCGGGCGCGGAAACCGTGTAACTGGAGAGCGGCAGCACCTGCGGCAACGTCCGGTCCCAGGGCAGCGAGTTGAAATCACAGAGCCGGCGTACCTCGGCTTCCGGTTGCGCTACGAACGCTTCGTAGCTCGCGGCCGTCCAGGAGCCTGGCGGCAGTTGTTCGAGATCGTCGACCAGCAGCCTGCTCGTGGTGTTCCATTGGGCCGCGACGACTTGCTGCAGCGGTTTGCCGAGCAGGTCACGCCAGCCAGGCACCAGCAGCAGCGACCAGGGCATGCCCGTCCAGCCCGGCAGATTCGGGTAAGTCCGGAACCGGCCCGACTGCCACGCCTCCATCATGCTTGCCAGCACGCGCCGCGGGTCCCGATGCAGGTAGATGAACCGGGCCTCTGGAAAGACGCGCGCGAGGAATGGCAGCCGCAGCGCGTTCTTCGGCGTCTTCTCCAGCATCCGGACTCGGCTCGCAGCATCAGGCTGGCGCCGGTCGCGATCGCGCAGCGCCGCCCGGAACCTGTTGCGAAGTTCCTCGACGACCTCGGGCGTGGCGTCGGCTGCCACGAGCCGGTTGGACTCGAAGCCGCGTGCGGCAGGCGCAAGCGCCGCGACGCCCTCGATGAGCTGGTGGCTTTCGTCGCCGATCGTATGCACGCCCGGCGCCTGTGCCAGCGTTTCGAACAACAACGTCGAACCCGACCGCGGCGGGCACACGATGAACACGGGCCGGTCGAACACCGGATCGGAGCCCGCTCGCGCGGGCGGCATGACAAAGCGGGATGCCGGCGAACTCGCCTGCGGCTGCGGGTATTCGCGACTCGCCTTGCCGCGTCGCGCCGCCACGGCTGGTTCGAACACCCAGGCCTGCAGCGCTTCCATCAGGCGCACCCCGTTGCGCAGGACGACCTGGTCGGCGCCGCACGCGGCGAGTTCCTGCTTCGCGGATTCGATGGCATCGCCGTAGCGCGCCCAGCCCGGCTCGCGCTCGCCGAACCGTGCCCACAGGGCCTGCCAGCGCCGCGCGAACTGCAGGAGCGCCTGGTTGACCAGGGGCAGGCTCGGGTGCGGCGCGGCTTCGCCCAGCAGGAACGCGTGGTGTGCCCGGATCTCCCACGGCGTCATCACCGTCGGGAAATTCTCCAGCTCGTAGTCCAGGTCCGGCGTCTCGCGTTCGATGCGGGGACACGGGCGAGCCTGCCGCCCGGGGATCTCGCGATCGTGCGGACGCGCGTTGCGGACGTGTTCCCAGAAACCCGGGCCGCCGACCGTATCCGCGACGAGGTGAATTCTCGGCAGCACGTGATCGTTGATCACGTTGTGCTCGACCCAGGTGTCGAAGATCCAGCACTCCCCTTCCCGCATGTTTACCTGCGCGCTGCCGCAGATGAACCGGACCGTGGGCTGGGTCACGATTGGAACGTGCACGCGCGCGCGTTCGCGCCAGTAATAGTTGATGTCGACGTGCGCGGTGACTTCCGCACGACCCGAGAGCCGCATCAGGCGCGACCGGCCCCAGGTCGCGCCGATATTGTCGAGCACCTGCATCAGGTACGGGCAGCGCTTCAGGTACTCGGTCGGCTGCATCGGACCGGCTATGGCATCGCTGGTCGGGTCGCCGCCCCGGGTGATCAACAGCAGCGCGTCGTTACCGGCATATCCTGCGGGATGCGGTCTCCAGGCAGACTCCTCGATCGCCTGCACCTCGGCAGCCAGGACCGCGGCATCGAATTGCAGCGGGAATTGCAGGAAGGGCACACCAAGCTTCATTACGATCCCCGGCCTCGCGAGCCGTTGCTGAAAGACACACCCGCCGTCGCCGACGATCGAACCGGCACGCGATTCCGTGCCGGCAGTGTAGTTCCCGGCACGGCGACTTGGAAGGCGATGCCGGCGGACCGCGGCACGGTTAGCATGGCGTTCATGCACACACGAAACGTCGCGACAGGCCTCGAGCAGCCCACGGGCGCCGGCCAGGATTCATGCAGGACGCGCGCATGAGCAGTTCGACGGCCGACGACCTGTTGTCGCTGCTGCCCGATTCCCCGGATTCCTACCCGCAGAAACTCGATTTCGTGCGTTCGTGCATCCTGCAGATCGCCTTCGGCGAGGAAGCCTATCGCGCGGCCAGCTTCCTCGACGACCGCGTCCTGACTGCCGCGACCCGGGGCGCATGGATACCGATCGGCCGCGTCGCCGCGCAGGCGCGCCTGGGGCGCAACACCCGGCCGTTGCATTACATCCTGCACACGGGACACGTGGGCTCGACGCTGGTCAGCCGCCTGCTCGACACCTCGGACGCAGTACTGTCGCTCCGGGAACCCTTGCCGCTGCGGACGCTCGCGGAAGCCGCCGATACGCTCGGCGAGCCGGAATCCCTGTTGAGCCGGGAGCAGTTCGAACTGGTGCTCGACACGTTCGTCCGACTCTGGAGCCGCGGCTACGCCGCGACACGCTGCGTCGTCGTCAAGGCGACGAGCGGAACGGCGCGTGTGGCGCCGTGGCTCCTGCAACGCCAGCCGGCGTCGCGCGCGATCTACATGAACGTCCGGGCCGAGTCGTATCTCGCTACGCTCCTGGCCGGACAGAACTCGCCGATCGACCTGCGGGGCCACGGTCCCGAGCGCATGCGTCGCCTGCGCGCGCGACTCGCGGCACCCCTCGAGCCCTTGCATGCGCTGTCGCCCGGCGAGCTGGCGGCCATGAGCTGGCTGGCCGAATCGCTGACCCGCCGCGACCTGTTGAAGCAGTTCCCGGACCGGTCGCTCGCGGTCGACTTCGACGCACTGCTGGCGGACGTCCCGGGTCAGTTGCGCCGGATCGCCAGCCACTTCCAGTTGCCGGTCGATGCACATTGGCTGGCGCAGGCCGGTTCGAGCCCGGTCCTGGCCCGCTACTCGAAATCACCCGATCACGAGTACAGCCCGTCGTTGCGGTCGCAGGTCCTCGGTGACGCGCGACGCGACCACCGCGCGGAGATCGACAAGGGCCTGCGCTGGCTGGACGTACTGGCGCGACAGGACGGCGACGTCGCGAGCGTGCTGGGCGCCGCGAGTGCCTAGGTCGACGACCACATCCGCATCAGGTTCTGGCGCACGACGTCGAGCCGCACCCGGCTCTCCCACTGCATGTTGAGCCCTTCGAGCGCCGCGATCTCGTTCAGTTCGTAGACCTGGGTGCGCTTGTGCTGGTCGGCGACCAGGCTCTCGATGAAGGTGATCGACACCAGTCGCTGGCCTGCGCGCACGGGCACGACTTCGTGGAGCATCGTCGAGGGATAGACGATCGCGTCGCCCGCTGCGCCCTTGAACGCGACGGTCTGGTTGCCCACCGTGATCGCGAGTTCGCCACCTTCGTAAGTGGCCGGGTCGGCGATGAAGATCGTGCACGACAGGTCGGAACGCAGCCGCCCGCCGCCCATCGCGATCATCGCCGAGTCGGCGTGTGCCCCGTACTTCATGCCGGGCTCGTAGCGCGACAGGAGCGGCGGTGCAATGCGCTTCGGCATCGCGAAGTCGAGGAACTGCTGCGAGCGCACGAGCGCCGCCTGCACGACCTGCACCGACTCCGCGGACTTCGCGTCGGCCGGGTCGACCTGCAGGTTCTGCTTGGTCACGTTGGCCGGGTTGGTCGCACGACCGTCGACGAACTTCACGTCGCGACTCAACTGCTCGAGACGCGCGACTTCGGCGGGCGTCAGGATGTTCTTTATTCGCAGGAACATGGGTGTGCCGCCTCGCGGTGCGCGCGTCAGATGTGCGAAGCGGGAATCTTGCCGTTGAAGGCGTCCGTAGCCGCGATGACGCCCGCGATCGCGGCGCGCTCCTCGGGCGAAAGCCGCGGGCTCCAGATGTCGCAGATCAGGATGTAGCGCATCTCGTCGCTGTCGTTCCAGGCCTCGTGCTGGATCGTATCGTCGAACACCCAGCCCTCGCCGATGCGCCACTCCCGCGTCTCGCCGCCCACGCGGAAGCCGCAGCCTGGCGGAATCACGAGCGGCAGGTGCACGACCAGGCGGAAGTTCGCCACGCCGGTGTGCGGCGGAATCCGGGTCCGCGGCTCGCAACGCGGAGTACATCGCGCACGGCGATCGCAGCGGCACCTGTGCCTGCGGCAAGCGCGTCACCGCGCGCATCGTGGCGGGGGCCGCACGGCACCGGTCCTCGATCGGCTGGCCCTGGCGGTAGAACTCGTAGGACGTCCAGCTGTGGAGAGTTGTTGAGCTCGCGCCATTGATCGAGCGGCATGTGCGCGTCGTAATGGATGTAGGGCGTGAAGCCTGCCGCGTCCTCACGCAGCACGCCCAGGAGTTCCTCGCGGATCGCGTCGGTCGCCGACTCGAATTCGGCCAGCCACGGGAACTCGCTGCGCTCGTAGAACTCGATCGACGGCAGGCCGGGGTAATAGTATTCCGACGGTTCCTGCTGGTAACGCCTGCGCACCCGCAGCGTAGTTTCGATGAACGAGTCGACGCGGCGACGTTCTGCCGCCGTGCAGCCGTCCTGCGCGTCCGCGACCTTGCCGCGAATGTGATCGCCGAGCTGCCGGGTATACGCGCCGTGCACCTCACGCCCGCGTTGCACCGCCTGCAGCGTCGGCGCGTCGAGCAGGTGATCCGGCGGGGCGTTGGCGAGTGCCGCGCCATAAGCCAGCGCCGCCGGAACCGCGTGCCCTTCGCGCTCGAGCATCGTGGCGCTCATCATGAGGGCCGCAAAATTCCGGCCGTCCAGCGTCAGCACCTGCTGGATCGCGTTGAACGCCCCGTCGAAGTCATTGCGCTGGCGACGGATGGCCGCAAGATTGAGCCACGCGGGGACGTAGTCCTTGGCGAGGCCGACGATCCGCAGCAGCGCCGCCTCTGCGCCGGCGAGGTCGCCCGCGGCCATGGCCCGCATCGCGGCCTGGTTCTGGATCGCGGCCTCCTGCGTCGCTCGCGACCGTTCGGCTGCGCCTGTGTTGTCCATGCGATCACTGTCTTTTCGATATAATAATCCGCAATCTTTGCAGGTCGCGGCGAGGTCGGCAACAATACGGCCGGGTCTGGAACGACGCGCGCCGGCCACGCATGCGGGCGCGAGCGAGGCAGACATCGCGCCCGTGCGAAGACTTCCGGCCTGCCCGACCATCGCCCACGATGAATACCAGTAACGACGAGACGAATATCGCCGCCATCGATCGCATGCTCGCGGCGGACCCGCGCAACGTGCGCGGACTGATCCTCAAGGCCGATCATTTCGCGGCGTCGGGCGACGCGCGCTCGGCTTCCGCGTTCTACCTGGCCGCGCTGCGGGCCGCGCCGCCGCCGGAGCAGGTGCCGGCCGACCTGCTGCCCGAACTGCGCCGGGCGCAGGAGACCTGTGCGCGGTACGCGCTCACGTACAAGTCGTACCTGCGCGAGCGGCTCGCGGCCGGGGGATTCGACGCGACGAGTTCGAGCGCGCGTTTCGCACAGTCACTCGACATCGCGCTCGGCGACAAGCGGATCTACGTGCAGGAGCCGCGGTACTACTATTTCCCCGCGCTGCCGCAGGTCCAGTTCTATGAACGCGAATCGTTCCCGTGGCTCGCCGACGTCGAGCAGGAGTCCGACGCCATCCGCGCCGAACTGCTCCGCGTCATGGAGGTCCCGAGGCGTTCACGCCCTACGTCACCGGCGACGCCAACCGCCCGCGCAAGGACGAGCAGGGCATGCTCAACAATCCGGCCTGGAGCGCTTTCTACCTGTGGAAGAACGGCGAGCCGGTGGCCGCGAACGTCGAGCGCTGCCCGAGCGTGATGCGGGCATTGCGCAACGTGCCGCTGTCGGTCGTGCCGAATCGCTCGCCCTCGATCCTGTTCTCGCTGCTCAAGCCCGGCGCGCACATTCCGCCGCACAACGGGCTGGTCAACACGCGGCTGATCTGTCACCTGCCGCTGATCGTCCCGGGGCGCTGCCGGTTCCGCGTCGGCAACGAGGTTCGCGAATGGGTCACGGGCAGGTCCTGGGTGTTCGACGACACGATCGAGCACGAGGCCTGGAACGACAGCGACCAGACGCGCGTCATCCTGCTGTTCGACGTCTGGCGGCCGGAGCTGTCCGCGGAAGAGCAGTCGCTGGTCGTGCAGTTGTTCGAGGCCATCGACGCCTACAACGGCACGAAGCCCGACTGGGAAATCTAGCCGCGCGCAGCGCTGGTTGCGGAGAATCTCGATGAATATCGGTCTACGAATTGCCCTGGGCCTGCTGGCGGCGTCGATGGCGCCGGGCGCGGCTCGCGCCGACGCGCAGGCTCTGCCCGCCGGCCTGCTCGCATGCGCCGCGGAAGCGGACGACGCACGGCGCCTGGCCTGCTTCGACGCGGCGGTCGCGGATGCACGATCGACGGCCGGTCGCGCGGCGGCGCCGGCGGCCGCAGACGCTGTTGTCGCTCCTGGCGCCGCTGTCGCTGCCGCTGCTGGCAGCGCTGGTTCTGCTGGCACTACCGCTGCCAGTGCAACTAGCTGCCAGTGCGACTGCCGCTGCCGCAGCCGCTGCCCCGGTCTCGCCAGCGACCCCAGGCCAGGCCCCGGCAATGTCGAAGGAAGACGCGTTCGGGCGTCGCGGCGACCTGAAGCCGGAGGCGGCTGCCGGACTGAAGGAATTGGAGTCCACCGTCGCAAAAGTCGATTTCAAGCCCCACGGCGAGTTGATCGTGACGCTCGAGAATGGCCAGGTCTGGGCGGAAATCGCGCCGAATTCCGGTATTCGCGTCAAGAGCGGCGACCGCGTCAGGATCGAGTCGGGAGCCCTGGGTTCGTTCCGCCTCGTGGCGCCCAATAACCGTTCGAGCAAGGTGACCCGGGTGCGTTGAGACGCCCTGGCGCGGCGGCGCGCTGGCGCGGTAGTGACTCCGCGAGGGCTTTGCGAGGCACCGTAGCCGCGGAATCAACGTTTCAAAAAGCAATAATCATGCCAAACCCTCGCCAACCGCTCGCAGAAGGCGGTCAGACGAGCCGAAACTGGTTCCAGTTTGGCGTTGCACGCGCGCTACAGCACCGGAAACGGATGTGCGACGGCGCGACGAGGCGCATTTTTCGTGCGACCAGTCCCCTGAAATCGGCAGTTCAAACGCTCCGTCGCTCGGTGTCCCGTTGTTGTTCTTTGACCACATAGGTTGTAATGCCGATGATACTTGTTAGTATCCGCAATACGACTGCGTGTTGATCGCTCGTGCGGGTCAGGCGGCAGCAACGGTCCTCGAATAACGAACAGCTATTAGATTCCTCAGGAGGATTCAGGCAATGCAGCGAAATCAGCAAATTCGACGCGCGGTGCATCAGACGCTGTTGATCAGCGCCCTGGCGGGCTCCGTGTCGTTCCCGGTGTATGCGCAGGAAGTGGAAGAAGTCGTCGTTACGGGTTCCCGCATCAAGATGGCGAACCTCGAGGGCACGAGCCCGGTGACCCAGGTCACCAGCGCGGACATCGCTACGCAAGGCGTGACGCGCGTCGAGGACCTGATCAACCAGTTGCCCCAGGCATTCGCTGCGCAAAACGCGATGGTCTCCAACGGCGCCACGGGCACGGCGACGGTCAACCTGCGCGGCCTCGGGTCGGCGCGAACCCTCGTCCTCGTTGACGGCCGGCGCCTGCCCTACGGCGGCGTGACGAACTCGGCCGCGGACCTCAACCAGATTCCGGCCGCGATGGTCGAGCGTGTCGAAATCCTGACCGGCGGCGCTTCGGCCGTGTACGGTTCGGACGCGATCGGCGGCGTCGTCAACTTCATCATGAAGAAGGACTTCGAAGGCGTGCAGTTCGACGTGCAGTACGGCATGTACCAGCACCAGAACGACTTCGGCGGTCCGGGCGCGGTGCCCCTGCGCGACGTGATCGCGGGTCGCGCGGCGACGAACCCTGCGCAGTTCAAGCTGCCGGGCAACTACGTCACCGACGGCGACAGCAAGGAAGTCAACTTCATCATGGGCGTCAGCACCGAGGACGGCCGTGGCAACATCACCGCCTACGGCGGCTACCGCGACAACGAAGCCGTGATGCAGGCCGATCGCGACTATTCGGCCTGTTCGCTGAACCCGACGACGATCGGCGGCGTGCCGACGCCTTCGTTCCGCTGCGGCGGCTCGGCCACGAGCTACCCGGGCTATTTCTACCATGCGGGCGACGCCTTCACGATCGACTCGACGACGGGCAACACGTTCCGGCCCTTCGATGCCACGCAGGACCTCTACAACTTCGGCCCGCTGAACCACTACCAGCGTCCCGACACGCGTTACAGCCTCGGCGCGATGGGTCACTACGAGCTGACCGAGTCTGCGGACGTCTACACGCAGTTGATGTTCACCGACTACTCGTCGATCGCCCAGATCGCCCCGGGCGGCAACTTCTTCAACTCGAACTCGGTCAACTGCAACAACCCGTTCCTGTCGGCGCAGCAGCAGGCCACGCTCGAATGTACGCCGGCGATGATCGCGGCCGGCACTTCGACGACTCTCTACATCGCACGGCGCAACGTCGAGGGCGGCGGCCGCCAGCAGGCGTTCGAGAACAGCTCGTTCCGCGGCCTGGTCGGCGTGCGCGGCGCGATCACGGAGAACTGGGACTACGACGCGTCGGTGCAGTACTCGAAGGTCAAGGCCGACCAGCGCACGGAGAACTACTTCAAGATCGATCGCATCCAGCGTTCGCTGAACGTGGTGCTGGACCCGGCCACCGGCCAACCGGTCTGCACCTCGGTGCTCGACGGGTCCGACCCGGATTGCGTGCCGTACAACGTGTTCCAGATCGGCGGCGTGACCCAGGAAGCGCTGGATTACCTGCAGGTCCCGGGCCTCCAGACGGGCACCATCGACCAGGAGATCTACTCGGCATCCGTGACCGGCGATCTCGGCGGCATCGGCCTGCAGAGCCCGTTCGCCTCGGACAGCATCAAGGTCGCGTTCGGCGCCGAGCAACGCACCGATCGCCTGACCAACGTCACCGACGAACTGCTCTCGACCGCGGCGCTGTCGGGCATCGGGCGGCGCCACGATCGGCATTGAGCGGTTCCACCAAGGTACTCGACCTCTTCACCGAGCTCCGGGTACCGCTGTTGAACGACATTCCGTTCGCGGACAGCCTCTCGTTCGACGCCGCGTATCGCTATTCGGACTACGACCCGCTCACGACGGACACGTACAAGTTCGGCATGGACTGGGCGCCGATCCAGGACGTGAAGTTCCGCGGCAGCTACCAGAAGGCGGTGCGTGCGGCCAACGTGGTGGAACTCTTCACCGCGCAGGGCTTCAACCTGTTCGACCTGGCCGGCGACCCGTGCGGCGCCGACCTGGCGGGCACGGCCGACGCCGCTTCGGATGCGGCCTGCCTCGCCATCGGGCGTGCCGGCGGCCCTGCTGCGCAGCACGGGCCTCGACAGCCCGGCCGGACAGTACAACTTCCTGCAGGGCGGCGACCCGGACCTCGTTCCGGAAGAGTCCGAGACCGTCACGTTCGGCATCATCCTGCAGCCGCGGTTCGCGCCGAGGCTGTCCATGACGGTCGACTACTTCGACATCGAGATCACGGACACGATCTCGACGTTCGGTGCCGAAAACACCCTGAACGCCTGCTACTTCCAGGCTGACGCGGAGTCCTGCGCGCAGGATCCACCGCCACCCGGCCAACGGCTCGCTCTGGCGCGGCGACGGCCACGTCGAGGACCTGAACACGAACATCGGTTCGCTCAGCACGACGGGCATTGACCTGAACATCAACTACTCCGGCCTCGAAGTCGGTGGCGCCGGGTCGTTGAGCTTCAACCTGACGGGCACGTTCCTCGACGAGCTGATCACGGAGCCGGGCCCGGGCATGGAGTCGTACGATTGCGTCGGGTTCTTCGCCGACGCGTGCGGCGTGCCGAACCCCGAGTGGCGCCATCACGCGCGTATCGGCTGGCAGACGCCGTGGACGGTGGACTTCTCGCTGACCTGGCGCTACTTCGGCGACGTCGAGCAGTTCCGCGGCAACGAGCAAACATCGACTACAAGCTGGATGCAGAGAACTACTTCGACGTGACGGCCAACTGGGCGATCACGGAGAAGACGTCCCTGCTCTTCGGCATCAACAACGTCCTCGACGAGGATCCGTCGATCAACGCGACCGTCGGCACCACGGGTAACGGCAATACGTACCCGCAGTCCTACGACGCGCTCGGCCGGTTCATGTTCCTGCGAGCCCAGGTCGGGTTCTGATCCAGGACTGACGATCCCGGTACAGGCGGCGGCCTCGCAAGGGGCCGCCGCTTTTTTTTGGCACGCAACAACGCGGCAACGAATAGTCGACGGGCCTGGAATCGGGAATACCATCGCGCGTTGCGGGCGACGCGACACGCAGGAGGCACGGACGTGACGGCGAGCGGAGACCCTCGAGCGATGGTGCGGGAGGCCATGCTCCTCGAGCGCGCGGGGCGCCTGGCCGAAGCGATCGCAGTGTACGAGCGCCTGCTCGCGCGCTGGCCGGACCTGCCGGATTGCTGGTTCAACCTGGCGGTGCTTGCAACGCAAGACGCGACGATTCGACTCAGCCCTGGCCTCGTACCAGCAGGCGCTCGACCGCGGCGTATCGCAGCCCGAGGAAGCGCACCTGAACCGGGGCGTGATCTATTCGGACCACCTGCGCCGCGACGCCGACGCCGCGATCGAGTTGCGTGCGGCGCTGCGCCTGAATCCCGATTTCGTGCCCGCCCTGCTCAATCTCGGCAACCTCCGGGAAGACCTCGGCGAGCGGGACGACGCGCTGGCGCTCTACGAGCGCATCCTGGCCCTCGATCCCCATTGCCACCAGGCACTGGCGCGCTACGCCAGCCTGAAGTCCGCCACGGGTGCCGACCCCGCGATCATCGAGCGGCTGCGGGGCGCGCTCGCGCTCCCCGGCGTTGCGCCAGCCGACAAGGCGAGCCTGGGCTTCGCGCTGGGCGCGGCGCTCGAGAAAGCCGGTGCCTACGACCAGGCGTTCGCTGCGATCGTGGACGCGAACAGGCACAGCCGTGAAAGCACCGGGCCGGGCGGCGCGACCTACGATCGCCGGCAGCACGAGCTGTTCGTCGATTCGTTGATCGCGACTTTCGATGGCACACGGCACGCAGCCGTCGCAGTCAAGCCGCCCGTGCGTCCAGTCTTCGTCTGCGGCATGTTCCGCTCGGGATCGACGCTCATCGAACAGGTGCTGGCCGGGCACCCGCGCGTGCGGGCCGGCGGCGAGATCGACTACCTGCCGACCGCCGTCCGCACCGAACTGGCGCCATATCCCGCGTCGATGGCTCGAGTGCCTGCGCAGACCCTGGAGCGGCTAGCGGCAGGATATCTCCGCAACCTGGCCGCGCTGTACCCGGGGGCCGGAGATCGTGACCGACAAGCGCCCGGACAATTTCCTGCACATCGGCCTGATCAAGACCCTGTTCCCGGACGCGCGGATCGTCCACACGGTGCGCAATTCCCTCGACAACTGCCTCTCGATCTATTTCCTGCACCTCGACCACGGCATGCCGTACGCGCTCGACCTGATGGACATCGGTCACTACTACCGGCAATACGCCCGCCTGATGGAGCATTGGAAATCGCTCTACGGCGACGACATCCTGGACGTCGATTACGACGCGTTCGTGCAGCATCCCCGGCCGGCAGTCGAGCGGTTGCTGGCGTTCTGCGGGCTGGACTGGTCGGACGCGTGCCTGTCGTTTCACGAGCGCGCCAATGCCGTCAAGACTGCCAGCGTCTGGCAGGTTCGCCAGCCGCTGTACCAGCATGCCTCGGGACGCGCCCGTCACTACGCGCGGCAACTGCAGCCGCTTGCCGACTACCTCGCGGCTCCCCCGGCCGGACCAGTCCCGGCATGAGTCGATCCGTTGGACCGCGAGCGGCGCCGCGTACGCGCTCAGCGGCGCGGGGTCTGAATCCGGGCACACGCGGTCAGCGGCACGGGGTCGGGATCCCCCGGCGCGCGATCAACGGTGCGGGGTTTCGATCACGTCGCTCGCGAGCGGCAACGGGCCCGGGCCCGGCTGGCGCGCCGAGTTCAGCATCAGGACGGCCGCGTAGAGCACGACCACGACCACGAGCCAGTACAACCACTGCAACGGCAGCGACTTCACGACGTACGCGGCGAGCAGCACGCCCGGGATGCCGCCGAGCGCGAGCCCGATCGCGACGCGCTTGTCGTACTTGCGCTCGCGGATGAATCGCAGGCTGCCGACCGGCATCAGGCAGGCGCAGGAAGCCATCATGATCGGGAACGCCGCGATGGGATTCATGCCGAGCAGGCTCACCAGCATCAGGCACGGTGCGTACAGGCCGATCCCGAGCGACATCAGTGCGCCGAGCACGAAGTTCGCCGCGACGGCAAGGAGCAGCAGGCCGCCGGAGAGGCCGAGTGCGTCGCCTCCGTGCGGCAGCAGGCCCACGATCTTCATGATGAAGAGCGCCGCGGCCACCAGCAGCGCGATACCCATCCCGAACTGGATCGCGCGTCGCGGCAACCGTGCGACGACGCCGGCGCCGAGCCATGCGCCTGCGACCGCGGCCGCGACCATCGCAATGAGCGTGAGGGGCGCGACGGCGATCGCGGTGACGAAGATCACCGCTTGTGCGATCGTCGGCAGTGCGTGCCCGACATTCAACGTACCGGGGATGACCTCATCGGCCACGAGCCCGCGGAACTTCAGGTAGGCCGTGGTGGAGGCGAACGAGCCGATGCCGAGCGTATCGAAGAAATTCGTGACGAAGCCGAGCAGCACGTGACCGACGCCCGGCCTTCCGCTCGTCGTCGGGGACGTTGCCGGGGCCGCGTGCGCGAGCTCGGCACGACGCCAGGCCAGCACGAACAGTGCCGCCATCACAAGGCCGGCCAACAGCACGAGTCTTGCGATCCAGTTCATGGGTCGACGCTCCTCACGGTTGGCGCAGCATACGTCGGGGCGCGGCCCGGCCGGCCGTTTTCGTCGAACGGGAAGTTCACGCAGGACCGGGTAACGGCAGGTCGCTGCCCTTGCGCACGGTGCGCAACGCGAAGCTCGACTGCACGCGCGCCACTCCCGGCAGGCGCGTCAGATGCTGGCTGTGCAGTCGCTCGAAGTCGGCGGGGTCCGAAACCACGACGCGCAACAGGTAGTCCTGCTGCCCGGTCATGAGGTAGCACTCCATGACCTCCGGCACCCGCTTCACGGCTTCCTCGAACGCGGCCAGGTCCGACTGCTCCTGTCGATTCAGCGTGATGCTCACGAACACGTTGCCCGGCAACCCTACCTTGGCCTGGTTCACGAGCGCCACGTAGCGATCGATGACGCCCGTCTCCTCGAGCGTCCGCACGCGCCGCAGGCAGGCCGACTCGCTCAGGTGCACCTGCTCGGCGAGGTCGCGGTTGCTGATCCGCCCGTCGCGCTGCAGTGCAGCGAGAATCTGGTCGTCGACACGGTCGCGTTTCATGTTCGAACAATCCACCGGCAATGCCGTCGGGGTTCGCAATATATTGCGTCTCGGCGGGTCCGTGCGAGCCGGATTGCACGAAACCCGCTGCTGGAGGCCACTATGCTTGGCGCTTACGGCTCACAATTCCGAGTCCCACACAACAGCTTCGGGGAGACTGCCCATGCGCATCGGCGTGCCCAAGGAAATCAAGGTTCATGAGTACCGGGTCGGCCTGGTGCCGGCCGCCGTCCGGGAACTGGTCGAGGCGGGCCACGAGGTGCTCGTGCAGACCGGCGCAGCCGCAGGCATCGGCTTCGCGGACGAGGACTACCAGCGCGTCGGCGCGAAGATCGCCGCGACCGCTGCGGACGTATTCGCCGGCAGCGACATGATCGTCAAGGTCAAGGAGCCGCAACCGCAGGAGTGCGCGATGCTGCGCGCGGGCCAGGTGCTCTACACCTACCTGCACCTCGCGCCGGATCCGCAGCAGACTGCGGCGCTGATCAAGTCGGGCGCGACCTGCATCGCCTACGAGACGGTCACCGCGCCAGACGGCTCGCTGCCGCTCCTCACGCCGATGAGCGAAGTCGCCGGCCGCATGTCCGTGCAGGTCGGCGCGTATTGCCTGCAGAAGGCCAACGGCGGCCGCGGCATCCTGCTCGGCGGCGTGCCGGGAGTGGCGGCGGCGAAGGTCGTCGTCCTCGGCGGCGGCGTCGTCGGGCACTCATGCCGTTGAAATGGCCGTGGGCCTGCGCGCGGACGTCACTGTCGTGGACCGGTCCATGAAGCGACTGCGCGAGTTGTCGAGCATCTTCGGCGCGACGCTGCGCACGGAGTATTCGACGCAGGCGCACATCGACGCGCTCGTCATCGACGCGGACCTCGTGATCGGCGCCGTGTTGATCGCCGGTGCCGCGGCCCCGAAACTCGTCACGCGCGACATGGTCCGCCGCATGAAAGCGGGCTCGGTGCTCGTCGACATCTCGATCGACCAGGGCGGCTGCTTCGAGACGAGCCACGCCACGACGCACGCCGAGCCGACCTACGTCGTCGACGACGTGATCCACTACTGCGTGGCGAACATGCCGGGCGCCGTGCCGCGCACCTCCACGTTCGCGCTCAACAACGCGACGCTGCCCTTTGCGCTCAAGCTCGCCGAACTCGGCTGGAAACGCGCCATGCAGCTCGACCCGCACCTCGCCAATGGCCTGAACGTGCACGAGGGACACGTCACGAATGCAGCGGTGGCTCATGATCTCGGGCTGCCGTTCCGGCCGGTCGCCGATTTCCTGAAATAAGCCGGCGGGATGCGGTGCCTGCCTCCCGCCGTGCCTCCGGGAGGCAGGGCTGCGCCTAGGACCAGCGCCCGGAACACGCTACGCTAGCGCGATGCAACTGCCCCGCTTCCGTTTCGATGACCGCAACGTGCTCGTCACGGGCGCCTCGAGCGGCATCGGCCGTGAAACCGCCCTCGCGTTTGCCGCTGCCGGCGCCAACGTCGTGCTCGTCGCGCGGCGCGCGCAGTCACTCGCCAAGGTGGCCGCCGAGGCGCGCGCGGCAGGCGTCGCCGCGCTCGCGGTCGCGGCCGACGTCACCGACCCCGCGGCGGTCAAGGCGTGCTTTCGCAAGGCCGTCGCACGCTTCAAGCGCATCGACGTCGTCGTCAACAATGCGGGTGTGCTGATTCCATCGCCGGTGACCGAGATGGCCCCGGCCGACCTGCAGCGCATGCTCGACGTGAACCTGTTCGGCGCACTGCACGTGATGCAGGCCGCCGTGCAGCAGATGCGGCGGCAGCCGGAAGGCGGCCACATCGTGAACGTCGCCTCGCTCGCGGGCCGCCGCGGCTTTTCCCCGCTGGGCGGCTATTCCGCCAGCAAGTTCGCCCTCGTCGGCATGACCGAGGCGTTGCGGACGGAACTCGCCGGCGGCAACGTCGGCGTCTCGCTCGTGCTGCCCGGCGTCGTCGACACGCCCATGGCAGACGCTGCCGCCGCCGATCCAGTCACCGCGGGCTTCTGGCCGGCCGCGCTGAACATGCCGGCCGCGTGGGTCGTCTGGTCCATCTTCGCGGCAGTGCGCTACCGGCTCACCGAGGTCGCCGTGCCGCCAGGCAGCGCGCTGCTGGAAAAACTCGCGTCGCTGGCGCCCGGCGCCGCCGACGTGTTGGTGCGCGGCGTCACGACGGCTGCCCGCCGTTTCCGGGGACCGCAGAAACCGTGATCGCGTGCCGCTCCCGGCGGCGCATTGCACAGGATCCTGCCCATGACGCAACAGTTCGACAGCCTCGAGATCGAGCGCGACGGCCATGTCGCGATCCTCTGGCTCA
Source organism: uncultured Gammaproteobacteria bacterium (assembly GCA_963786705.1). GTDB lineage: Bacteria > Pseudomonadota > Gammaproteobacteria > Steroidobacterales > Steroidobacteraceae > RPQJ01. The sequence goes on along the minus strand of CAWBAG010000023.1, from coordinate 362,518 downwards.
GCCGCGCGGACAAGCTGAATGCCCTGAATCGCGCGCTCTGGCAATCGATCCCGCAAGCCATCGCGAGCTTCGACCACGACCCGGCCGTGCGCGTGATCGTGCTCGCGGGCCGCGGCAAGGGATTCTGCGCGGGCATCGACCTCATGGAGCACGCACCCGGGCTTTGCGACCGGCGGCAGCCTGAGCGGGAACGACGCAGGCTCCCCCGTCGCGAAGCGACGCCGGCTGTACGACGACATACGCGCCTACCAGCGCACGATGTCGTGCCTGGCCGACACCAACAAGCCCGTGATCGCCGCCGTGCACGGCGTGTGCCTCGGCGCCGGCATGGACATCATCACGGCGTGCGACATCCGGCTCGCATCGGCCGACGCGAAGTTCTCGATCCGTGAAACCCGCATCGCGATGGTGGCCGACGTCGGCACGCTGCAGCGGCTGCCGCGCATCGTGGGTGACGGTGTCGCCCGCGACTGGATCTTCACGGGCCGCGACTTCGACGCCGCGCAGGCGCGGGCCGCGCAGCTGCTGAACGAGGTCCTGCCCGATCGCGACGCGCTGCTCGCACGGGCGCGGGAACTCGCGGCGGAAATCGCGGCGAATTCACCGCTCGCGGTGCAGGGCTCGAAGCAGGTGCTCGGCTTTGCGCTCAGGCGCGAAACCGACGCCAACCTCGACTACGTGGCGCTCTGGAACGCGGCTTTCCTGCATTCCGAGGATCTCGGCGAGGCTGTGCAGGCATTCATGGCCCGGCGGCCGCCGCGCTTCACGGGGCAGTGAAGCCCGGGCGCCGCGCGACGCGCAAGGTCCCCCCCCGCATAGTCGCCGACGCGCGTCGCGAAGCCCCGCACCCGCGGCGACCGGCGTCAGGCGCTCTTCGCCTGCGCGACTGCCGGCGCATCGCGCAGTTCACGCCGCAGGATCTTGCCGACGTTGGTCTTCGGCAGCTCGTCGCGGAACTCGATGTACTTCGGCTTCTTGTAACCGGTCAGGTTCTGGCGGCAGAACTCCTGGAGTTCGTCGACCGTCAGCGTCGGGTCCTTGCGCACGACGAAGACCTTGACCGCCTCGCCCGAGCGCTCGTCAGGCACGCCGATCGCCGCGCACTCGACCACCTTGGGGTGGGTCGCGACGACGCCTTCGATCTCGTTCGGGTACACGTTGAAGCCCGAGACGAGGATCATGTCCTTCTTGCGGTCGACGATGCGGATGTAGCCACGCTCGTCCATGATGCCGATGTCGCCCGACTTGAAGAACCCGTCGGGCGTCATGACCTTGGCGGTTTCCTCCGGGTGCTGCCAGTAACCCGCCATCACCTGCGGCCCGCGGATCGCGATCTCGCCGGGCTGGCCGAGCGGCACGGGCCGCTCCGCGTCGTCGAGGATCTCGATCTCCGTGTTCGGGAACGGCAGGCCGATCGTGCCGTTGTATTCGCGGTTCAGGATCGGGTTGCAGGTGGCGACCGGCGACGTTTCCGACAGGCCGTAGCCCTCGATGATCGGCACGCCGGTGAGCGCCAGCCACTTTTCGGCGACCGCGCGCTGCACCGCCATGCCGCCGCCGTTCGCGATGCGCAGGCTCGAGAAGTCGAGCTTGCGGAACTCCGGGTTCTCGGCGAGCGCGTTGTACAACGTGTTCACGCCCGGGATGACGTTGAACTTGTACTTCGCGATTTCCTTCACGAACCCCGGGATGTCGCGGGGATTGGTGATCAGCACGTTCAGCGTGCCCTGACGGATCCCGAACAGGCAGTTCACGACCAGCGCGAACACGTGGTACAGGGGCAGCGCGCAGACGTACACGAACTGCTCGGGCACCGGCCCGCGCGAGGTGTCGTTCAACGCGGGCGCGACCCAGGCCTCCATCTGCAGCACGTTCGCGACCAGGTTGCGGTGCGTCAGCGTCGCGCCCTTCGAGACGCCTGTCGTGCCGCCGGTGTACTGCAGGAACGCGACGTCCTGCGGCCCGACCTTGACGGGCTCGAGGCCGCGACGCGCGCCGGCGTCGAGTGTCTCGGTGAACCGCGTGTGGCCGGGCAGGGAGAACGCCGGCACCAGCTTGCGAATGCGCCGCACTGCGAAATCGACGATCGCACCCTTCGGGAACCGCAGCATTTCACCGAGCGAGGCAACGACGACGTGCTTGACCGCCGTGCGCGCGATCACCTGCTGCAGCGTCGCGGCGAAATTCTCGAGGATCACGATCGCCTCGGCGCCCGAATCACGCAGCTGGTGCTCGAGTTCGCGCGGCGTGTACAACGGGTTCACGTTCACGACGACGCAGCCCGCGCGCAGGGCTCCCGCCAGCGCGATCGGATACTGCACGACGTTCGGCAGCATGATCGCGACGCGCGCGCCGCGGGCGAGTCCCTGGCCCTGCAGCCACGCCCCGAAGGCCGCCGAGTAGCGGTCGATCTCGCCAAACGTGAAATGCCGGTCCATGTAGGCGTAGGCGTCGCGTGCAGCGTGCTGCTTGAAGCCGTCGTGCATCAGGTGCACGAGCGACTCGTACTGCCCCACGTCGACGTCGGCCGGGACACCGGCCGGATAGTGCTGCAGCCAGATTCGTTCCATGATCGTTCCCCCGGTCAGTCCAGTCGGTCCTGTCGGTCCAGCCAGGTGATTCTATTCTGGATGCGGACGCACCACGATCGGTATGTTGCACAGGTCGATGTGGCCCGCCGGCACCCGGTACCAGTCGTCGCGTCGATTGCGTCGCGCCTCCACGAGCGCGGCGAAACTCGCCGTGTCGGTGCGCATCACCTCCAGGTTCGCCCTTTCGGACGCCGGCACGTCGGCCGCAACCCGCACCGTCCTGATCGGCACGTACTGGCCGGGCTGCTCGTAGAAACCGAGGGGGCCCGTGCCGCGCGGCAGCGTCGACAGCAGTTCCATGCCCTGCACGACGCGGCCCACGAGCGCGATGTTGCGATCGAGCTGGCGCGGCGCGTGTGCCGATCACCACGTAGAGTTCGGCGCCGTTGCCGCTGTCGGGCTCGTTGCCGCGCCCGGCGCCGACCATGCCGTAGCAATGCGCGAGCCAGGCTTCGCCCCTCGCCGGGTCCCGGCCGGCGGGCAGTCCCTGGCTGAATCCCGCCTCGGGCGCGTAGCCGTCGCGATCAGGCAGCGCCGTGAACGGCAACCCAGGGCCCGCTTTCACCGTGAACTCGGGCGGCAGCGTCTTCCGGGCGCCGCCCAGGCTGCGCTTGCCCTCCGCGTCGCCCCACTGCACGACGAAGTTGTCCTGCGACCGGATCATGGCCAGCCCGTCGAAGTACTTTTCGCGCACGAGGGTGCGGATGTTGGCGACGTGCTCCGGCGCGAATGCCGGCGCCAGCTCGATCACGACGCGGCCCGTCGCGAGCTGCAGGTAGAGCGTCGACTCCGGGTCGAGCGGACGCCAGTCCGCGGGCGTGGTGGCTGCCAGCACGTCGCTCATCGTCCTGGCGGGGACCGGGGCCGCGTCCGTCGCTGTCGGCATCCCGGGCCGGCGCGCGGTCGTCCGGGGCGGCGCCACGTGCCGCCGTGGCGGCAAAGAGCAGCGCGCAGGCGCCGGCGATCGCGAGTGGCGACGACGCGACTCATGTCCGCCGCGGCCCGAGGATGAACCAGACCTGCTTCAGTCCCTCCGCCGCCTTGCGGCAGGCGTCGAGCGACTCCTCGAGCGATTCGCGGGAGCCCGTCTCGAAGGTCCCGGATTCGAGCATCATCCCGAGCTGCATGACGGCGATCGAAAGCTCGTCGTTCACGTCGTGCAGGAGCTTGCGAACCTCGGGTGTCGGCGCGGCAGGGATGACGTCAGCCATGGCGGTCCTTCAGTGGGAGCCGAGTGCCGTGCGGGCGAAGCCTTCCAGGAACAGCTGCATGCGCGCCATGCCCTCCGGCGTGAGTTCGACGTAGCGTGCGCCGGCGATCGGCGGGGTCCGGCACGCGCGCCGCGAGGCCGCCCTGGATCAGGTCCTCGATGCGACGCAGCGCCGTCGTCATCGGGCTCTTCGAGGACAAGGCCAGGCTCGTCACCGACAGGTGCTGGCCAGCGAGCCGCGCGCGCATCAGCTCGGCCAGCATCTCCCAGGCGGGCTCGGGCATGACGGCCTCGCCGAAGATGCTCGAGCGCGCCTCCTGCAGCTTCTGCAGCAACCTGAGCGTGCGCAGGCTCGGATCTCCCGCCGCGCCCGGCGTCCTGCCGCGGATCCGGCGTCGGCCGATGTCCGTGCTCGATCGTGCGTCGCATGTCGGCCGCGAGTGCCTTGGCGGTATCCGCAATCTGCAGCAGCTCGCGCGCACCCGGCGAACTGCCGGTGCGTGCCGCGGACCTTGCGCATGCTCTCAGCGCGTGTCAGCGCGTGCTGCACCGATTCGCGCAGCGACTTGGGCTCGATCGGCTTGAACAGGTAATCGCTGGCCTCGAGCCGCATCGCGGCCACCGCGGTCTCGAGCGAAGCCTGGCCGGTGACGAGCAGCAACTGCAGCCACGGGCGGTCGGCGAACTCGCGGCGCACGGCCCCGAGGAACTCGATGCCGTCGGTGGTCGGCATGTAGATGTCGCTGACCACGACGTCGATGCTCCGGCGCCTGGCGCAGGATCGCGAGCGCTTCGGCGGCGGACTCGGCAGTCCTGGCAGGCGATGGCGCTGCTGCCGAGCACGCGCGACATCAGCCGCAAGGCCCTGGCTTCGTCGTCGACGACGAGTACGCGCGCGGCCCGTTGAACTTCCATGGCGAAAATCTACATCCGTGACGGGGTGCCGGACAGTCCGCGCACCGCGCGATGCGTCTGGTTCAACCCGCGGCGAGCCGCATTGGCGCCGTTTCGGTCGCAAACGGCGGCTCCGCGACGGCCCGGAGCGTAGCCTGTCCGTATCGAACGTGCTCGCACCGACCGCTGGGCAGAGGCAGGCGGCAGCGGCAGGATTTGCGGCGGCACGGTGACAATTCGACGCAGGGCGGTCATGAGCGATTCTGCAGTTGCGCAAGCCGGTCGAGGAGATCGCCGCGGTCGAACGGCTTGGTCAAGACGGCGTCCACGCCGGCAACCGCCGCCTCGTCCCGCGTGTCGAGGCCGTCCATGCCGGTGAGCAGCACGACCCGCAGCCCGGCCAGCTCGGGCCGGCCCCGCACCGATCGGCAGAGGTCCAGTCCCGTCATGCCAGGCATCAGGAAATCGACCAGCAGGATCGCCGGCCGCTCCGTTTCCAGCAGCGCAGTGGCGGCCTGTGCGTCCGCGGCATCGATCACGCGATATCCCGCGTGCCGCAGGATGATCTGCATCAACTCGCGTGCGCGGGGGTCGTCATCGACGACCAGCACGAGCGGCTGCGTGGATTCGTCCATGTCCGCACCGATTGTACGCGCGACCGACATGCTCACAAGGAGCCGCGCGACCCGTGAACCCCGCGCAGGCAGTCGATCCTGGTCCACGTTGCCCCGTCCGGAGTGAAATGCGTCGTGCGCATCCTGATGATCGAAGACAACGAGCCCAATGCCTACCTTGCGCGCTTCCTGCTGGAGCGACGCGGGCACCAGGTGGTCGTCGCGCCGACGGGACGCGAGGGTGTGGCGCTCGCGCGCGCCGCGGACTACGACCTGATACTGCTCGACCTGCGCCTTCCGGACGGGGACGGTTGCGACTTCGTGCCCGGGCTCGCGCGACCGGGCCGGGAAACCGCCGCGCCCATCGTCGCGGTGAGTGCGCACGCGCTCGCGGCAGACCGCGTGCGCGCGATCGAGGTCGGCTGTTGCGCGTTCATCGAGAAGCCGATCGACGTCGCGACGTTCGCCGATCGCCTCGAGCAGATCGCCGCTTCGCGACCCTGAAGCCGTGCGGGTCGAATCGAGTGCGGGTGCGCCCGGCCTCGCACCGCAAGCCGCGCAATCTCGCGCCAGGTCGAAGCGGGCGCGTTATGATCGCCCCCGCATCGCACGGCACGTTCCAGGCATCGAGAGGCTGCCCGAGCCATGATCGTAGAATTTTCGACCCGGCACGGACAGCTGACGATGCTCGGCGAACCCGCCGTGCGCCTGCTCGAACTCGGCGGGCATTCCGGCCAGGTGCCCGGTGCCGTGCTCGCGATCGACCTGCCGGCCTTTCTCGCAAGGCTGCGCAGCGGTCTTGCGCTGCACGGCGACGACCCATCGCCTGCGGTCCAGCAACCCGTTCGGAGCGAGCCCGGTTCGCGTGACCCGGACGCGGCAGACGACGAGCCCCGCGAGCACCCGGTCAGCCTGCGGCTGCGGGCCGTCCCGCTGCTCGACATGATCGAGACGGCCGTCAAGCGCGGGTCGGACCTGATGTGGGAACGCGGCTGAGGCCGCGCGCGAACCGCAATGCGCAACTTCGGCCTGATGGCGCCGGCTGCGCTGGCATTGGCGCTGCTCGCCGCGCACTTCGTCCACGCCGGGCTGTTGCCGGTCGCCGGACTGGCCTTGCTGCTGATCGGCCTGCTGGCGGTGCCACGGCCCTGGGCCGCGCGCGCACTGCAGGCCGTGCTGGTCCTCGCCACGGTCGAGTGGCTGCTGACCGCAATTGCGCTCGCCCGCCTGCGCGCGTCGCACGACGAACCGTACCTGCGCCTGCTGCTGATTCTCGGTGCCGTGGCGCTGTTCTCGGCTGCCGCCGCCGCCATCCTGGAGCACCCGCGGCTGCGTGAGCGCTTCGGCACGGGCCGTGGGCCGCTGGCCGCGGCACGGAATTGATGTCCGACGGTACGCGTCGGTTATCCTTGGCCGCCATCGGCACGCCGTCCGTGCCATCCGGGACCATTCGAACCCATGAATAGACTGCTCGCCATCGCCGGAGCCACTGCCGTGCTCGCTGCCAATCCTGCCGCGGCCGACCCGGCCCGATCCGACGCCGCTGCGATCCCGTTGCTCGCCCCCTGGACAGGCCCGTACGGGGGCGTTCCGCCCTTCGACCGCGCGCGCGTCGAGCAGTTGCAGCCGGCGCTCGAGGAAGGCATGAGGTTGCAGCTCGTCGAAATCGAGCGCATCGCGACCGATCCGGCGGCGCCGACGTTCCAGAACACGATTGCCGGGATGGAGCGGACGGGCCGCACGCTCGATCGCGTCAGCACGATCTATGGCATCTACGGTTCGACGCTGAACGACGAAGCCGTGCAGGCCGTCGAGCGCGAGATGGCCCCGCGGCTGGCGGCGTTCAGCGACCAGATCACGCAGAACCCGAAGCTCTTCGAGCGCATCGCGAGCGTCTACGAACGGCGCGAGAAGTCGGGCCTCACGCCGGAGCAGCAGCGCCTGGCGTGGCTCTACTACACCAACTTCGTCCGCGCCGGTGCCAGGCTCGACGCCGGCGCCAAGAAGCGGATGTCGGAGATCAACCAGGAGCTCGCGAAACTCTTCACGCTGTTCGGCCAGAACGTGCTCAAGGACGAGAACGACGGCGTGATCCTGATCGACAGGGAGTCCGACCTCGCCGGACTGCCGCAGGCGGTACGTGACGGCATGGCACAGGGTGCGGAAGGCCGCGGCCAGAAGGGCAAGTGGGCCATCGCCAACACGCGCTCGAGCGTCGAGCCCTTCCTCACGTACTCGGAGAACCGCGCGCTGCGCGAGCAGGCCTGGCGCATGTTCGTGAACCGCGGCGACAACGGCGGCGCGACCGACAACAACTCGACGATCTCGCAGATCCTGCTGCTGCGGGCGGAGCGTGCGAAGCTGCTCGGGTTCGCGACGCACGCGCACTGGCGCCTCGAGAACACGATGGCGAAGACGCCCGAGCGCGCGATGGAGTTGATGGAAGCCGTCTGGACGCCCGCGGTCGCGCGCGTCCACGAGGAAGTGGCCGACATGCAGAAGATCGCCGACGCCGGGAAGGCCGGCATCAGGATCGAGCCCTGGGACTACCGCTATTACGCCGAGCAGGTGCGCAAGGCGAAGTACGACCTCGACGAAACCCAGATCACGCCGTACATGCAGCTCGAGAACCTGCGCGAGGGCATGTTCTACATGGCGCGCGAGCTTTTTGGCTTCAACTTCAAGCCCGTCGACCCGGCCCGCGTGCCGGTCTATCACCCGGACGTCCGCGTCTGGGAAGTGACCGACCCCCGGGGCCAGCTGGTCGGGCTCTGGTACTTCGACCCGTACGCCCGCCAGGGCAAGCGTTCCGGCGCCTGGATGAACTCCTACCGCAGCCAGGAGCGCTTCGACGGCGACATCAGGACGATCGTGTCGAACAACTCGAACTTCGTCAAAGGCAAGCCGGGCGAGCCGGTGCTGATCAGCTGGGAAGACGCGCGCACGCTGTTTCACGAGTTCGGGCACGCGCTGCACGGGCTGAGTTCGAACGTGAACTACCCGTCGCTGTCGGGCACCGCCGTGGCACGCGACTACGTCGAGTTTCCGTCGCAGTTGCTCGAGCACTGGCTTTCGACGCCCGAGATCCTCGACCGCTATGCGCTGCACTACCAGACGGGCAAGCCCATCCCGCGCGACCTCGTCGGGAAGATCGAGGCCGCCGCGAAATTCAACCAGGGCTTCAAGACGGTCGAATACCTGTCGAGCGCGCTCGTCGACATGAAGCTGCACCTCGCGGGCGCAACGAAGATCGACGCGGACAGGTTCGAGCGCGAGACGCTGGCCGCGCTCGGCATGCCGTCCGAGATCGTGATGCGGCACCGCACGCCGCAGTTCAACCACGTGTTCTCGGGCGACGGGTATTCCGCGGGCTACTACAGCTACCTGTGGTCGGACACGCTGACGGCCGACGCCTGGGAGGCGTTCACCGAAGCCGGCGGCGCCTGGGACAAGACGGTTGCCAGGCGTCTGCGCGACAACGTGTTTTCCGTCGGCAACACGATCGATCCGGCGGACGGATATCGCGCATTCCGCGGGCGCGACCCGGGGATCAGCGCACTGATGCGCAAGCGCGGCTTCCCGGTTCCGGCAACCCCGGCCGCGGCGGAGAAATCGCGATGAGCGTCGCGACGGTCGCGGACGACCTTGTGGCTCAGGTCGCCAGTCCGGCCTGATCGATCAGGAACGCGTACTCTTCCGCCGTCTCGTGGTAGTGCTGGAACCGCCCGGACTTGCCGCCGTGGCCGGCCTCGAGGTTGATGCGGAACACCAGCAGGTTCTGGTCGGTGCGCAGGCGTCGCAGCCGGGCCACCCACTTGGCCGGCTCGAAATACTGCACCTGGCTGTCCCAGAGGCCCGTCGTCACGAGCATCGCGGGGTACGCCTGGGGCCGCACGTTGTCGTACGGCGAATACGACAGCATGTACTCGTAGAACTGCCGGTCCGCAGGGTCGCCCCATTCGTCGTACTCGTTGGTCGTCAGCGGGATGCTTTCGTCCAGCATCGTCGTCACGACGTCCACGAACGGCACGTGGGCGACGATGCCCCGGTAGAGTTCCGGCGCCATGTTGATCACCGCCGCGACGAGCAGCCCGCCCGCGCTGCCGCCGCGCGCGAACACGCGCTGCGGGTCTGCGTAACCGGCGCGCACGAGGTGCCGGGTCACGTCGATGAAATCGTGGAACGTGTTGCGCTTCGCCAGCAGCCGGCCAGAGTCGTACCAGCGCCGCCCGCGCTCCTGCCCGCCGCGCACCTGCGCGATCGCGTACACGAAGCCGCGATCCAGCAGCGATAGCGTCGTCGAGGAGAACACCGGGTCCGACGAGATGCCGTAGGCGCCGTAGCCGTATTGCAGCAGCGGCGCCGAGCCGTCGCGGCGGAACGCGTCCCTGCGGTACACGAGGGCGACCGGCACCTGCTCCCCGTCGCGCGCCGGCACCCAGAGGTATTCCGTCGCGTAGCGCGCCGGGTCGAAGTCGCCGAGCACGGGATCGCGCTTCAGCAGCGTGCGCGTCGCCCGTGCGCACGTCGTAATCGTAGACGGTCACGGGCGTCGTGAGCGACGTGTAGTGATAGCGCACGACGTCGCTGTCGATCTCCTCGTTCGAGCCGAGCGACGCGCGGTAGGCCGGCTCGTCCGAATCGATGTGGACGTCGCCCGTGCCGTCCCAGCGGCGGAGCCGGATCCGCCGCAGCCCGCCCGCGCGTTCCTCGACGGCGATGAAGCGCGCGAACACGTCGAACGCCGCGACGAACACGTCCGCGTCGTGCGCGATCACCTCGCGCCAGTGCGCGCGGTCGTGCGCGCGCCCGGTCGGCGCGTCCATGATGCGGAAATTGAGCGCCTGCCAGTTCGTGCGGATGATCCAGCGATCGTCGACGTGGTCCACGGAGTACTCGTGTCCGCGCTCGCGCGGCAGCAGCACTTCGAACCGCAGGTCCGGGTCGTCCACGCGCGCAAAGCGCACTTCGGTCGTGACCGTGCTGCTCGAGTGGATCAACAGGTAACGCCGGTCCTTGGTGATTTCGACCGCCGTGTAGAAAGTCTCGTCCGTCTCCTCGTACACGAGCGCGTCGGCGGCCGGGTCCGTCCCGAGCACGTGCTTGCGCACGCGCACGCCGAGCAGCGTGACAGGATCCTGCTCGACGTAAAGCACCGTGCGGTTGTCGCCCGCCCAGGCCATCCCCTCCTCGACGTTGCCGATTGCGTCGGGCAGGACCACGCCGGTTTCGAGCACCTTGAACCGGAGCGTGTGCTGGCGGCGCCCGACCGTGTCGTCCGTGTACGCCAGCAGCCGGTTATCGTGGCTCACCTCGAGCGCGCCGACGTCGTAATAGTCGAGCCCGCGCGCCTGCGCCTCGAGGTCGAGCAGGACCTCCTCCGGCCCCTCGAGACTGCCCGGGCGTCGCGCATAGACGGGATATTCGTCGCCCGCGTCGAAGCGACGGTAATAGAAGTAACCCTGGTCACGGTACGGCACCGTCGAGTCGTCCTGCCGGATGCGGCCGACGATCTCCGCGTAGAGCTTGTCCTCGAGCGGTTTCAGCCGACCGAGCAATGCTTCCCGGTATGCGTTCTCCGCCCGGAGGTACGCGAGCACCGCCGGGTCACGACGCGTGTCGTCGCGCAGCCAGTAGTACTCGTCGATCCGGGCGCCGCGCGGGGAATTGACCTCGTGGGGCCGGACCTCGGCGACGGGTGGCCGCACCATCCCGTTCATGGCGTTGCCTTCAGACGGCCGCCGGGCCCATGCGCACCGGTTGCCGGGGCCGCGTGCCCTGCGCCAGGTAGTACGGCATCATCCTCGGCGCCAGCGCGGCGAGGCGCTGCTGGCGCTGCGCATCGCTCGGATGGGTGCTCAGGAACGCAGGCGGCGCCTCGTCACCGCCGACCTGCGCCATCTTCTGCCACAGCGTGACGGCGGCGCGCGGGTCGTATCCCGCCTTGGCGGCGAGTTCGATGCCGATCTGGTCGGCCTCGCTTTCCGCAGTGCGGCTGTTCGGCAGTTCGACCGCGAGCTTGGCCGCGGTGGCCGCGAGCACCATCGACTGGCCGGGATTGTCGGACATCACGCCAGCCGCAATGACGCCGAGGTTGCCGGCCATTGCGACCGACATGCGCTCGGCCGTGTGGTTGGCGAGCGCGTGGGCGATCTCGTGCCCCATCACCTGCGCAAGCTCATCGTCGGTCGGATCGACCTTCTGGATGAGCCCGGTGTAGATCGCCATGCGTCCGCCGGCCATGCACCAGGCATTGACGGTCTTGGGGTCGTCGATGACCTGCACGCTCCATTGCCACTGTGCGCTGTCGGGACGTGTCTTGACCGCCTGGGCGACGAGCCGCTCGGTGATCACGCGTACGCGTTCGAGCACGCCCGGGTCCGTGACGAGCTTGCCTTCCTGCTTGTAGCGTCCCATCTCCTGCGCGTACGCCTGGCGCGACGAGCTGATGGCCTGTTCCTCGGAAACGATCATGAACTGCTTGCGGCCCGTGGGGCTCGTGGCGCAAGCCCCGACGAGCACCGCAAGCGTCAGCAGCAACGCGATCTGGCGCAATGGCATTCCTGGAGTCCTCGAGTTCGCGGCGCGCCGCGTCAGCGGATCATGATGCCTCGCGGCGTCGCAGCGCGAAAGTACGGGGGTGCCCTGTAGTACTCGACGCACGTCCGGTCGCGACCCTGGCCTGCTGTTTTTCAGCCGCGGGACGCGTCGCGGGCCGCCCGGTGCACGCGGCGCGCCGTTCGCAGTTCCGCCGCGGCGTATTCCGCCAGGGCCGCGAGCAGGCCGAGGTCAAGGTCCGCCTGGGCACCGGCCGCGAGCCGGAACAACTGGCAGTAGTACCACGACTGGGCCGCAAACACGTTCAAGGCCCTGATCGCGAACGACGGGCTGGCCGGGGACAGCCAGCCCCCCGTGCGGAAGCAGAGGCGCGAGTCGAGGTCCGGGACCCGGTCCGCCGCCCGTACGAGGAGTTCTGCCGGGAAGCGCGGGCGCCAGCAGAGCGGACGGCCGAGCCCGATCACGTCGCAGTCGCCCGGCCCGGCGCCGGCTGTGTCCGGGCCTGCGGCGACAGGCGCCAGCGCGGCTTCCATGCCCGCGCGGCTGCGAAAACCACCGGTGACCATGAGCGGCATGCGCGCGACGCGCCTGATCGCGTGGGCGTACTCGAGGAAATAGGCCTCGCGTACGCGCGTGCTGCGGCGCGGAGCGACCGCGTCCACGGCCCGCCCGGCTGCGCCGAGCAACCGCGGTTGCTCGTAGGTGCCGCCCGAGATCTCGAGCAGGTCGAGCGCCTCGTCGTTGAGCCACTGCACGACGCGCAGGCACTCCTCGTGCGTGAAGCCGCCCTTGCGGAAGTCATCGGAATTCAGTTTCAACGCGACCGGGAAATCCGGCCCGACGGCCGCGCGCACGGCGCGTACGACTTCCAGCAGGAAGCGCGCGCGGTTCTCGAGCGACCCGCCCCAGGTATCGGTGCGCCTGTTCGTCACGGGAGACAGGAACGAGCTGATCAGGTAGCCGTGGGCGCCGTGCACCTGCACGCCCGTGAACCCCGTCTCGCGGGCGACGGCGGCCGCGTGCGCAAAGCGCGCGACGAGTTCGACGATCTCCGGTTCGGTCAGCGCGCGCGGCCGGGCATAGTTGCCCAGGATGTCGAGTTGCACCGCCGAGGGTGCCACGGGCCTCGTCGTCACGTATCGCGGCGTCTGCCGGCCCGCGTGGGCGAGCTGGGCCCAGAGGTGGTTGCCGGACGCCGTCCCGGCGAGCGTCCAGCCCCGCAGGCGAGCACGCGCCTCCGGGTCGTGCGTCGCGGGCGCCGAACGGTCGATGGCGACGTTGCCTGGCCGCTCGAGGTCGCCGCGATCGACCTGCACGTTACCCGTGATCAGCAGTCCCGCACCGCCCTCGCTCCAGGTCCGATAGAGCCGCTCGTGTGCCGCGGTGGCCCGAAGCCACGGGTCCGCGAGGCCTTCGGTCATCGCGGCCTTGCAGAGTCGATTGCGCAGGACCGCGCCGCACGGCAGGCGCAACTCCGCGGCCAGTGGATCGATCATCGGCACGCCGCCGCTCGCAGAGGTATCATTGCCGCCACCGCCACCGGAGCGGGCCGCAGGATTGACCCGGCGCCGGTGGCCAACTTTCTCGCCGGGAGAGCACAGGAATGTTGACCCGCCAGAAATTGACCGATCACCAATGGGTGCCGATCCGCAACACGCCGCACCACGTGATCATCGCGGTGTCGGCGGCCGGCGGCAGCCCGTTCGACGAGATGCTCGAGCGCAACGCGGGGTTGCAGGGCATCGTCGACGCGATGCACAGCACCCACCCGCTGCTGCGCGAGATCGCGGTGGCCCAGCAAATCATGCAGGCGCAGGACCAGGTCCGGGCCTGGTACTACACGCTCGCGGATGCGCACCGGACTCCGCAGGGCCTGCAGGGGCAGGCACTCGCGTCGCTCGAGCAGGCGCTCGAAATCCTGCGCACGCACGGCACCCACGACGACCTGCTGCACTACTCGGACTTCGTGCTTTCGCTGGCCATGCGCGTGGCGCGATCGGCCCGCGAGGGCGACCGGCTCGGCGTGGGCGGCGAGCTCGTGAGCGGCAACGAACGCGAGTTCATCCAGCGCGTCGAGATCACGATCCAGCAGGTGCGACCCTGAGCCGCTGACCGGGACGACAACCCCGCCCCGACGACTCGAGTCGCCGCGGCGGGTGGCCAGCCTGCAGGTGGAGCGGGCACCCCGTAGCCGGGGTGCCGGGTCTCACGTAGCCGCCGGTGCAGGTGCGGCCGCCTTCTTCCTGCGGTCGCCCACCAGGTACGCCGCGAGCGCCGGCAGCAGCAGGATGGCGCCGAACATGTTCACGAGGAACATGAAGCACAGCAGGATGCCCATGTCCGCCTGGAACTTCAGCGCGGAGAACGTCCACGTCGCCACCGACACCGTCATCGTGACCGCGGTGAAGACGGACGCCGTGCCACGCTGCTTGAGCGCCTCGACGAACGCGTCCTTCAGCGCGAGCGCGTTGTCCTCCATCTCGTGCTTCATGCGCTCGAAGAGGTAGATGCCGTAGTCGACGCCGACGCCGACACCGAGCGCTACGACCGGCAGCGTGTTCACCTTGACGCCGATCCCGAGCATCGCCATCAGGCCGTTGCAGAGCACGGTCACGAGCGCGAGCGGCAGGATCACGCAGAGCGTGATCGGAAACGACCGGAACGTCAGCAGGCAGAGCAGCATCACCGACGCGAAGAGCGCAAGGTTCACCCACTTGTCGGCCGCCTCGACGGCCTCGTTGGTCGCCGCCATGACGCCGACGTTGCCGCTCGCGAGCCGGAACGTCACGCGATCGTCGTCGCCGCCGCCTGCCTTGAACGCCTTGACCTTCTCGACGATGTGCTCGATGGTCGTCGCCTGGTGGTCGGTCGTGAAGATGCTCACGGGCATCGCCGTGCAGCGCGAGTTCATGAACTCGTTGCCGAGCCGCGTGGCGTAACCGACGCCCTGCGCGATCTGCGCACGCTCCTCCGGCAGCATGCGCCACTTGGCGAACGTCTCGGCGAAGGACTGCGTGATGCTCTTCACGAAGCCGGCGAGGCTGCGCACCGTCGCGATCCCGTCCACCTGGCGCATCTGGAACTCGAAGTCCTCGACCTTGTCCATCACCGCGCGATCGACGCAGGGCGAGTCGTCGTCGTCCACGGGCTTCGCCTCGACGATGACCTGCAGCAGGTCCACGCCGATCGCGAAGTGACTCGTGATCATCTCCACGTCCTGGTTGTAGCGCGAGTTCTCGCGCAGCTCGGGGACGCCCTTGCCGAGATCGCCGATGTGCAGGTGCCGCGCCTGCGAGATGCCGAACGCGAGCAGGGCCAGACCCGCCAGGATGGGTACCCAGGCGACTTTCTTCGTCGCGAGCCCGCCGATGCGCTCCCAGAGCCAGTCGCCCGCCGTCTCCTTGCCCGCGCAGCTTCGACGCCTGCTCGGGCGTGAACTTGTAATACGAGAGCAGGATCGGCAGCAGCATCTTGTTGGTGATGATCATCACCGTGACGCCGATCGTCGCCGTGAACGCGAGTTCGCGCACGATCTCGATCTCGACGAACGCGATGACCATGAACCCGAGCGCGTTCGCGAGCAGCGCCATGGCGCCCGGGATGAACAGCTTCTGGAACGAGTGCGTCGAGGCCGTAATGCCGTCCGCCCCGTGCAGCGTCTCGAGCCTCCAGGCGTTCGTCATCTGCACCGCGTGCGACACCGCGATGGAGAAGATCAGGAACGGCACCAGGATCGACATCGGGTCGAGGCCGAGGCCGAACACCGGCAGCAGGCCGAGCAGCCAGATGACCGGCACGATCGCGCAGATGAGCGCGAGCGACGTGATCATGAGCGAACCTGAATACCAGAAGAGCAGCAGCGACGTGATCACGAACGCGACGCCGAAGAAGACGAGCACCCCGGCGGCGCCCTTGGCGATGTCGCCGATTGCCTTCGCGAAGCCGATGATGTGGACCGTGGTGTTCTCGTCCTCGTACTTGGCACGGATCTGCTCGAGAGTGCCGGCGACTTCCTGCAGGTCGAGGCGTTCGCCCGTCTCCGGGTCGTTCTCCATCAGCGTCGCGACGACCATGGCCGAGGTCTGGTCGTTGGACACGATGCGCCCGATCCAGTCGGACTTGAGCAGGTTCTCGCGCACCAGGCGCAACTGTTCCGGCGTGCCCGCGAAATCGGCCGCGACGATGTTGCCGCCCCGGAACCCGTCCTCCACGACCTCGTTGTAGCGCACGTTCGGGCTGAAGAGCGAGGTGACCGAACTGCGCTCGACGCCCTTCACGAAGAAGACTTCCTCGCTGACCTTGCGCAGGTCCTCCATGAAGCCTTTCTCGAAGATCTCGCCCTTGGTGTTCCTGAGGGCCACGAGCACGCGATTCGCGCCGCCGAAATCCGACTGGTACTCGAGGAACGTCGCCATGTACGGATGCTTGAGCGGGATCATCTTCGTGAACGCCGCCTGCACCCGCAACTGGCTCGCCATCGCGCCCAGCACGATGGTGATCAGTATGAACAGGATCAGGAGCGGCCGGCGGTTGTGGAAGATCCAGTACGAGATCTTGCCGACCCAGTCCGCCGAGAACACCTGTTTTTCAATCTCGGCTGCGTCGCCCTGCGGGCGACCCTTGGTTTCATTCGACATGGTGTCTCACTTTGCCGAAGCAGGTGTCAACGCGGCTCGAGCCAGCGTGGGTCGAGTTTCGTGATGCCGGCTTCGCCCGCCAGGATCACGGAGCCCGGGACGTCGACGACCGCGGCGAAACCGCGACCGGCCGGCGACCAGTGCAGTTCGAGCGTCTGGCCGTCGTCTTTGCTCGAAGCCAGCAACCCGTTGTTGCCGACGAGCAGGACGCGCCCGTCGGCGAGCTGCCGTCCCGCGTTCAGCGACGCGGTCGGTCTTCAGGTCGATCTTCTGCCACGTGGCGCCCATGTCCACGCTCCGGAAGACGTTGCTGCGCATGCCGAACACGAGGATCGCGCCGTCCTGCAGCGCGATCGCACCGAAGTACGAGCCGACGTACGGTGATTCGAGCGCCGTCCAGGTGGCGCCGCCATCGTCGGAGCGCGCGAGCATGCCGGACTCCGCGACCATGAGCAGCGACTGGCCTACGGGCAGGACCTGCGAAATGTGGCGGTCGAACTCCTCGTCGATCACGACGCGCCGCGTCCAGGTTTTCCCGGCATCGGTCGTGTCGAAATACAGGCCGAAGGCACCGTACGCAGCGAAGCGGTCGTCACCGAGGTGCACGACACCGAGCAGCGAGTCCGAGCCTGCCTCCTCCATCGGCACCTGGACCCAGTTCTCGCCACCGTCGCCGGTGGTCACGAGCGAGCCTCCATGGCCCACCGCGACGCCAACCTTTGCATCCTTGAATGCGACGCCAGTCAGCGTGCGCGTCACGGGTGTCTCGCGGGGCTTCCAGGTTTTCCCGGCGTCGTCCGACAACATTGCAAAACCGCGCTCACCCACCGCCACGACGCGGTTGCCGGCCATCGCGAGGTCCATCAGGATGATGCGATCCGTCCGCACGTCGACGACGGTGCGCGCACGACGCGGGAGCCGCCGCCCGCCTCGTCAGCGGCATGCGCGAACGACATAGTCATCGAGACCCGCGCCGAGCCAGACGCACGCCGCTCTCCCCCAGTTCTTCATGGAATCTCCCCGCACGGCCCGCCGGGCCGTCTCGCAGATCCTGCGACCGGCCCCGGGCTGTTCGCCGGAGCCAGCCGCAGCAAACGTCATGGACTGGTCAGCCCGCGACTCCGGTCACTTGGTGCCGAGGCGGCGCAGCGCGTCCGGCTGGAAGTCGCCCCATTTGCCCGTCTGCCCGAACTTCCACGGCGTCTTCATCTCGTTGTCGAGTCCCGCGAGATAGTAGCTGCCGTTGTTCAGGTCGTACCAGGTGTTGGCGCGATACCAGGGCACCTTCGCGTCGTAGAACTGCATCATCGGGTGCACGCCGATGCGCCAGAGCTGCTTGCGCGTGTCGTACGCATCCTCGTACACGACGGTCCACGTGTCCTCGTCGACGTAGAACACGCGCTTGCCGTAGATGTGCTTGCTGCCCGCCTTGAGGTTCGCCTCCACCTCCCAGACCCGGTGCAGCTCGTAGCGCATGAGGTCCGGATTGGGCGCGGTCTTGCGGACGATGTCTTCCTTGTACTTGAGCGCCTTGTTCGACAGCTTGTAGGAGTTGTACGGGATGTAGATTTCCTTCTTGCCGATCAGTTTCCAGTCGTAACGGTCCGGGGCGCCGTTCCAGGCGTCGAACTGGTCGGACGTGCGCATGCCCTCCGTGCCGTCGGTGAAGTTGTCGTAGGCGAGGTCCGGTGCGCGTCGCACGCGGCGCTGGCCGGCGTTGTAGATCCACGCCGAGCGTGTCTGCTTCACCTGGTCGAGCGGCTCGTGCACCAGGAACACCGTGCCTTCGAGCGTCGCCGGCGCCGTGAATCCCGACAGGAACGTGAGCAGCAGGTTGTCCTGCGGCTGGTCCAGGTTGGAATTGAAGATCCGGTACTCGTGGGCGCCGATCTTGTAGTAGTCGCCGTTGGCGCGTACCGGGAAGCTGTTGTAGTCGCGGTCGAGGCCCCCGCCGAGGTAGCGCTGCTGGTGATTCCACATGACCTCGAGGCCGTTCGTCGGAACCGGGAACGGCACGGGCGACCGGCCGCCGGAAATGCCGAAGCCCTGCAGCTCGATCTTCGTCGAGAGGGATTTCACCTCGGCATACACGGAATCGGGATAGCAGGCGGTGCGTCGCGTCTCGTAGACCGGCATCTTGAACGCGTCGTACTTGTTCAGCAGCGCCAGCGTGCCGGGCGTCAGCTTGTCCTTGTACTGCGCCGCATTCGCCTTGGTGATCGTGAACTTCGGCTTGTCGCCCGCGAACGGATCGACGTAGCCCTTGGCCGCGGTCCACCCGGCTGGCGGCGCGCACAACCCGCCTGTCCAGGCGGGGATCGTGCCGTCCTTGTTGCCGGCTTTCTCGGCGCCGACCGGGGTGAGGTCGGCACCGAGGCGTGCAACCTCGGCATCGCTCAGTTTCGCCGACGCCGGCGCCGCGAACCCGGCCAAGGCCGTGGCCGCGATCGCGGAAGCGAGGATCCTGTTCATCGTCTTCATCTGGTTCGTCTCCTGGATTCCGGTCAGAAGGTCACGCTTACCGCGGCCGAGTAGTAGTCGCGATCGAACAACGGATCGAAGGTGTCGTTCGCGTAGCTCACGTAGTTCACGTCGAACACGTACTTCTTGTTGTAGTTGAACTTCAAGCCCGACGCCCAGCGTCTGGCGGTCCTCGATGAACTGCGGGTCGATCGAAATTCCGTCCACGTCGTGGGCCCAGAATACGCTCGGCGTAACGGTCACGCCGCTGTTCATCACGTTGTTGTAGTCCATCGACACGCGCAGGCGATAGCCCCACGCCGTGTCCGTGATGTAACCGTCGTTGCGGCAACCATCCGGGTGCGGGTTGTAGAGCGTGTTCGGGATCGGCACCGGCACGCCGACGAACGTCGGCGAACACAGGTTGCCCTGGCTCGCACCGCCGAGCGTGGGCTGCCCCGACGGGAAGCCGCCGGCCGCATAGCCCGGCCCCGACCCCGTGCCGTACATGAAGCCGCGGCCGTAACGCACGCCGCCCTCGGTGTAGTCGGGCACGTTGTTCCACTGCATACCGACCTCGCCGACGACCAGCATGTTCTCGGAGCCGAGCACGTTGCTGAACGTCTTGATCGCGTTGACCTGGAACTGCGTCTTTTCGAAGAGGTCGTAGCCCTGCAGGTAACTGCCTTCATGCCCGCGAGCCACGGCCGCGGTCACTGCGCGATACGGTCCTATGCCGAGGATCGAGCCGCCGATCAGGTCGTTGCCGTTGACCTGCGCCGGCACGTCCTTCGACCAGCTCAGTTCGGCCGAGACGGACGTGCTGAAGATGTTGGTCGCCGCGCTCACGCCGAAGATCTGGATGTCCTCCGGGTACTCCCAGAATCCCTTGCTCGGCGTCAGGTTGACCCGGCCGCCGAGGATGCCCTCGTAGGCCCGCTCGAGGATCGGCATCAGGCTGCGATAGAGGGTTGCCGAAGTCGGCAGCTTCCAGTAGGGACCGTACGCGTCGTTGCCGATCAGGCCCTGCGCGAGCAGCGCGGAGCGGTAACGGCTCGGGGATGTCGTTCGGATTGGTGCCGGAGACGCCCGACGAATACGGCAAGCGGCTGTGGATGCGCATCGCATAGAAGCCGAGTTCCGTGTCGATCTTGTCGACGGGGACGCGGAACGCGATGCCGAGCTGGCCGCTGTCGCGCGCCTCGTTGCCCTGTGTGGCGGGCACGTAGGTGCCGTTCGCCTGCAGGAAGACCTGCGAGCCGAGTTGCGGGATCGTCGGCGACGACGTTCCCGGAGCGAGATTGCCGAGCTGTCCGCCGACGACCGTGATGCTGTCGCAGGAACCCGGGTCGGCGGAGATCAGCGTGCTGGTCTGCGTGAAGTACGTACCGCAGCCGTCGACCGACGTGTTCTGCCATTCGAGCTGGTAGAACGCCTCGACGGAACCCCAGTTGAAGCCCCAGTTGGCGTAGGCCGCCCAGACCGGCAGCAGGATTTCCTTCAGCTCGGCGCCGGCGCGTCGTGCGGCCGGCACGTCGATCGGGTTGATCTGGTTGACGCCCTGGATGAAGACGCTCTCGCCCCAGTTGATGACCTGGTTGCCGAGGCGCAGCTGCAGTTCGGATTCGCCGAGCGTGAACGAGCCGTATGCATACGCGTCGAGCAGCATGACGTTGGAAAACTTCTGCTCGTCCTCGAAGCCGTCGTCGCTCAGCTTGGCCGTGGGCCAGAGATTCTGGCCGGCCGGCGACATCACCAGGCACGGCGCGCCGGCAGGAGTCGCCGCCGTGCAAGGGCCGTAACCTGGGACGGGGCCGAGGCCGGGGCGCACTCCGTTGTAATTGTTGGCCTGGCTGCCGACTCGCACTTCCTCGTCGCTCAGCGCCTGGTCGTACCAGGCCTTGACGCGCACGAGCGCGCCGAAGCCGCCCTTCTTGAACTCCACGTCGGTGATGAGCTTGAAGGGCGTCGTGTACCGGTCGCCCTTGTCGTAGTTCAGGTTGCCGTCGCCCGCCGCGTGGTTGCCGGCGAGTCCGTCCTTCGGACCGACGGCCGTGCCTGGAATCAGCGGGCTCGTGTAAAGGCCGATCAGGGATCCGTCTGCACGCGTGTAGAGACGGCGGCTCGGTTCTTCGGCGCGAAAGCTCGCGCCCGCCGACAACGTCGTGTTCCAGTTGATGGTCGCGCCGTTCTCGAGTTCGAACTCCAGCGCGGCGGCGCCGCCCGCGTAGGACGCGAGCACGGTGCCGATCGCCGCTGCCAGCACCGCGCTGCGGCGGTCGCGAATCTTGGTATCGATCGTCATTAGAAGTCCCCCAGTGGCCTGTGATTTCATCTGGTCTCTCCGCACGGGATTCGTTCGTCCCCTCGCAGCCCGCGTGCGCCTGCCCCCGCGGTCACCCCCGCAGGCCCCGCGTTCGTTGCGCGTCGGTGTGCCTGTCGGGACCGCCATCGGTGCCGCACATGCGCTGCGCGACAATTGCGTCAGGCTAGTCCCGGCGAGCCCGTGCCACAGTAGTGAGTATCCGAAATACCACTACCAATCATCCCGGTTGCGCAAGGTTGCCAGCCGTTCAGTCCCATGACAACTCGGCTTGCCGTTGCTTTTTTGCCATGCAGCACACGCGGGTCATGCACGCACGGTGCCGGTGCGGCGACGCGACTGCGCCCGCGGCCGCCTTGCCGCTGCTCTGCTCGAACGCGACGCCGCGGTTGCGGAGCTTGCTGCAGTGGCGTCGTGCGTTGCGGCGTGCTCGACGCCTGACTGGAGTTCGGCAAAGCTGTCGCGCAGGCAATCCGCGAAAAACGCGGGGTCCGGCATCATGTCCCGGCACGCGACCGCGCAGAGCCAGAGCGTGCCGTTGTAGCTGAAACCCGTCACGTTGAGCCCGAGGCCGTCGATCGCAATGCTGACCGGCGCAAAGTTGACCAGTCGCGCGCCCGCCATGAACAAGGGTACGTCGGGACCCCGGACGTTGGAGACCACGATGCTCATCTGCGGCAGCACGAGCCGGCGCGTGACGAGTTCGCTGACCGCAGCCGGCAGCACTTCGAAGAGCCTCGCCGCAATGTCGCGTCCCAGGAGTCCGGCCGTCGCCTTCGCTTTTGCTGCGCCGCGGCGAATCGCGTTCAGGCGATCGATCGGGTCGTGGATCTCGGTGTGCAGCGGCACGATCGCCATGCCGAACTGGTTGCCGACGTCGGCCGACTTGTCGGCGCCCCGGAACGACATCGGCAGCATGCAGGTCAGCGACTGCGCAGGCAATTCGCCCTTGCTGTCGAGATAGCGACGCAAGGCGCCGCCGACCGTCGTCATGAACAGGTCGTTGATCGTCGCTTCCGGCAGGCGTGCCCGGATCGCCTTGAAACCCGAGAGTGGCAGTCCCACGACCTCGACGACACGATGTGCGGAGACCTTGCCGGCAAAGCGCGTTGCCGGCGGCTTGCGCAACGCCTGCGCGACCTGGGCGGCGTTCGGAATCCCGGCATCCTGCAGGAGCCGCGCAAAGTCGCCAGCGGAACCTGCGCCGAGACTCGCCAGCCGCGTGAGGGTCTCGGTCGAGAGGCGCGCGAACTGCGGCACCCTGCCCACGTTGTGCGCCAGCGCCCGCGAGTAGAGTTCGAGAGCCGACGGCACGCGATCCCGGTAACGGGTCGCTTCCGGGATGGACTCGCTGAAGTCCTCGGCCGTCAGGGAATGGATCGCCTTCAGGATCTCCGTTCCCGCTTCGCCGTCGACTGCGCAGTGATGCAGCTTCAGGTAGAGCGCGAAACTGCCACGGGGCAGCCCGTCGATGTGGTCGAGACCCTCGATCACGTAGGCTTCCCACAACGGCTTGCTGCGATCGAGCGGGCGCGAATGAATGCGCGCGACCTGGATGCAGAGCTGGCGCCAGTCGCCTGGCTGCGGCAGTGCGACGTGGCGCACGTGAAACTCGACGTCGATCTCCGGGTCCTCGATCCAGTACGGCCGGTCGACGTCGAAAGGCACCGACACCAGCCGGCGCCGGAACACCGGCAGCGCGTCGAGACGCGACTGGAAGAACCGCAGCACGTCCTTGAAGCGGACCTTGCCCTCCGGTGCGGTCGAGGGATCGTAGATGCCGAGTCCGGCGACGTGCATGTGCTGGTTGCCGCGTTCGAGCCGCAAGAACACATTATCGGAACCCGACAGCTGCCGCATGAACGCGCGCCTCCCTGATTCCGACGCAAGGTACTCGGCGCGGACCGGCCCGTCCACTCAAGTCGTGCCGCTGCGGGCCGTGTCGCTGCGAATCGAGTCGCTGCGTGTGCGGCTCCCCCGGGCGTGCGACGAGCGGAGCTGATCGCGCGACGAGACCTGGCAACGGGTCGCCAGTCTGGCCGATGATACGGCCCCTCGAGACCCGCGCCCGATGGCAGCGGGCGGCACGCTTTTACCAGGGACACATCACCGATGCACAGATTCGCCAGGGCCGTCGTTGCGCTCGTCGCAGGGGTATCGGGGTTCGCAGCACAAGCCGCAACCGACGACTGGGTCGCGCAGAGCAACGCAAACGCGCAACCGCTGCTCGAGCTGATCGCGCGCTACGCCCCCGAAACTGCCGCGGGCTTCGGCGTCGAGGGGCACGACTCCGACGTGTTCGACCTGAAGCCGGACGCCGACCTGAGGCAGGAGGCCGACCTCGCGCAGACCGCGGCCGAACTCGAAGCGCGCATCGCCGGGACCGCGGACCCGCGTGTTCGGCAGGACCTGCAGATCCTCGTGCAGGCTGCGCGCGACCAGCGCGCCACGTCCGAACTGAATCGCCGGCTCATGCTGCCCTGGTTCGACCTCAACGAGGTCCTGTTCCGCGGCTTCCAGTCCCTGCTCGACCCGCGCGTGGATCGCAAGCGTTACCCGGCGGCGCTCACGCGCCTGCGCAAGTACACCGGCCGCGAGCCGGGTTACGACCCGATCACCACGCTTGCGCAGGCTCGGAGCCAGGAGCGCTTCGATACACCCGGGCTGACCGGGCCGTGGACGACGGAAGTCGACCAGGCCCTGGCGAACCAGGCGCGTTACGTCGCCGGCATCCGCGACCTGTTCGAGAAGAGCGGCCTCAAGGGCTGGCAGCAGGACCTGAAGACCCTCGAGCGCCAGCTCGCGACGCACGCCGAGTGGACCCGCAAGGAGATCCTGCCGCGTGCGCGCAAGGACAACCGGTTGCCGCCCGAAATCTACGCCGACAACCTGCGCAACTACGGGGTCAAAGCCGAGCCCCTGCAGCTGATCGACCGCGCGCTCGTCGGGTTCGTCCAGGCACGCGACGAGATGCAGGCGCTCGCGCGCCTCCTGGCAAAGGAACGCGGCTTGCCGTCGAACGACTATCGCGACGTGATCCGGGCGCTGAAGCAGCAGAAGATCCCGAACGACCAGCTCCTGCCGACCTATCGCGCACGGCTCGCGTCCATGGAGGACATCGTGCGGCGCGAACGTCTCGTCACGCTGCCGGAGCGCGCGGCCGTGATTCGCGTTGCCAGCGAGGCCGAATCAGCCTCGATCCCGGCGCCGCACTTGAGCCCGCCGCGCCTGATCGGCAACACCGGCGAGCCGGCGGAATTCGTGCTGCCGCTCGACAATCCCAATGCGCCGCCCGGCTCGACCATGGACGACTTCACGTTCGAGGCAATCACCTGGTCGCTGACCGCGCACGAGGCGCGGCCCGGCCACGAACTGCAGTTCGCGAAGATGCTGGAGGCAGGCGTGTCCGTGCCGCGTGCCGTGTTCGCATTCAACAGCGCGAACGTCGAAGGCTGGGCGCTGTACGCCGAAGCCGTCATGAAGCCGTACCTGCCGCTCGACGGCCAGATCGGCGCGCTGCAGATGCGCATGATGCGGGCCGCGCGCGCGTTCCTCGATCCGATGGTCAACCTCGGGCAGATCACGCCGGCGGCGGCGCAGCGGTTCCTGATGCAGGAAGTCGTGCTGTCGGAACCCATGGCCAAGCAGGAAATGGATCGCTACAGCTTCCGCGCGCCCGGCCAGGCGACGGCGTACTTCTATGGATGTGAGCGGCAGCAGGCGATCCGCGCCCGGGCCGAGATGGCGCTGGGCGAGCGCTTCGACACGCTCAGCTATCACGACTTCATCGTGAGCCAGGGCCTGCTGCCGCCCGAACTGCTGGAGCAGGCGGTCATGGAACGCTACGTCGCCGGGCGCCAGGCCACGAAGTAGCGCGCCTCGTTGCGGGACGCGGCGCGGGCGTGCGCAGGAAGAACCGCACGCACTCGCCTGCCAGCGCATCGAGGCCGAGCGCTCCGTCGGCGCGATACCAGCGCGCGATCCAGTTGAGTGCGCCGAACATGAGCAGCCGGTCGACGCGGGTCGGCCCGGCCCATTCGCCGTTCGCGCGCAGCGCGCCGATGACCTCGTCCCACGCGGCCTCGTATCGCAGCGACGGCGCGAGGACCTGCCTGCGCGCGGCGGGCTCGAGCGACGGCCATTCGTAGAGCAGGACGGGGATGAAGTCGCGGCCGGGACCGAGCAGCGTCTCGAGGTGTGCGCGCACCAGCGCCTCGAACGTGGTCCGCGGCGGCAGGGCCAGCGCCACGATTTCGTCCACCCGCGCGAGCGCCTCCGCGAGTCCCTGCTCCATGACCGCCGCGAGCAGGTCCTGCTTGGTGCGGAAGTGGTAGACCCAGCTGCCGGACTGCATGCCGGTCGCGTGCGCAATCTCGCGCACGGACGTGCCGTGGTAGCCCTTGTCCCGGAACAGGCGCGCCGCGGCGTCGATGAGCTGGCCGCGCCGGTTGTCGTCCTCGCCCCGCTTGCGGTTGCGCCGCGTACCGGCCGGCGCACGCCGGGCCGGCGGAACCGCGCGACGTGCACGCGCCGCGGGCCGGGCGCTGCCGGAGCGCGCCATCAGTACGCCAACTGGCGCGCGGCGAGATCCTTCATGACCTCCTCGGCGCCACCGCCGATCATGTTGACCTTCACCTCGCGATAGATGCGCTCGGACCTCGTGCCGCGCACGAAGCCCATGCCGCCGAGCGTCTGCACCGCCGCGTCCGCGCAGAACTGCAGCGTCCGTGTCGAGAAGTTCTTCGCCATGCAGACGGCCGCGACCGTCCCGGCATCGCCCGCGGCCGCACGATCGAGCCGCCACGCCACGTCCTCGAGCAACGCGCGCGTCGCCTCGATGCGCGTCAGCATGTCGACGAAGCGATGCCGCACGACCTGGTGATCGACGAGCCGCGAACCGAACGTGCGGCGCTGCCGCGCCCAGTCGAGCGACTCCTCGTAGCAGGCCCACGCAAAGCCGAGCGAGTACGCGGCGATCGAGAATCGCTCCGCGTTGAAATTCTGCATGATGGCCCGGAATCCCTCGCCCGCGGCGCCGAGCAGGTTCGACGCGGGCACGCGCACGTTCTCGAACGTGAGGTGCGCGGTGTCCGAGGCCCACCAGCCCATCTTGCTGAGCGCGCGCCGCGTGAAACCGGGCGCGTCGCGCTCGACCAGCAGCAGCGAGATGCCGCGCGCGCCGCGTGCGTCGGGGTCGGTCCGCACCGCGACCGTGTAGACGTCGGCCCGCATGCCGGAGGTGATGAAGGTCTTCTCGCCGTTGACGACGTACTCGTCGCCGTCGCGACGCGCCGTCGTGCGCAATGCCGCGACGTCGGAGCCGCCCGAAGGCTCCGTGATCGCGAGCGCGGCGATGAGACGGCCGGCGAGCACGCCGGGCAGGATGCGCCGGCAAAGCTCGGGGCTGCCGAGCAGCGCGATCGGCGGTGCCGCGATCGTGTGCGACATCAGCGACGCGAGCACGCCGCCCGCGCCGCACTGCGCGAGTTCCACGCTCGCGATCAGCCGGTGAAACGCGTCGGCGTCCGCGACCCCGCCGTACTCGTCCGGAAAGCCGAGGCCCAGCAGGCCCGCGTCGGCCGCGCGCGCGTGGAGTTCACGCGGGTAGGCGCCCTCCTCGTCCCACGTCGCCGCATGCGGCGCGAGTTCGCGCTCGACGAAGCGGGCCACCGTGTCGCGGAAGGCGAGGTGCCCGGGCGAGTAGTAGGCCGGGTTGGGGTGCAGCGGAAACATGGCCCATCCTAGGCGCGGGGACTGTCACCAAGCAAGCGCTTGCTCTAACATCGGGCCAGCGGCACGCCGGCTGCGATCGACAGGGGACCAGGCCATGCAGTTCACGCACGAGCACGAGCAGTTGCAGCGCACCGTACGGCGCTTCGTCGACGAGGAAATCAACCCGCACGTGGACGAGTGGGAGGAAGCCGGCCAGGCGCCCCTGCACGAGATCTTCGCGAAGCTCGGGCGGCTCGGCCTCCTCGGCCTGAACAAGCCGGAGGAGTACGGCGGCGCGGCGCTCGACTACAGTTACTCGCTGGTGCTCGCCGAAGCGTTGGGACACTGTCGATGCGGCGGCGTGCCGATGGCAGTCGGCGTACAGACCGACATGGCGACGCCCGCGCTTGCGCGCTTCGGTTCCGACGAGTTGCGACGCGAATTCCTGGCGCCGTCGATCGCGGGCGAACTGGTCTCGTGCGTCGGCGTGTCGGAGCCGGACGCCGGCTCCGACGTCGCCGCGATCCGCACGACCGCCCGCCGCGCCGGCGGGGACTACGTGCTGAACGGCGGTAAGCTCTGGATCACGAACGGCACGCAGGCCGACTGGATGTGCTGCCTCGCCAACACCTCCGACGGCGCCCCGCATCGCAACAAGTCCCTGATCCTGGTGCCGATGCGGACGCCCGGCGTGCAGGTCGCGCGCAAGCTGCGCAAGCTCGGCATGAACTCGTCGGACACCGCGCAGATCTTCTTCGACGACGTGCGGGTCCCGGCCCGGTACCTGGTCGGCGAGGAAGGCCGCGGGTTCACGTACCAGATGCTGCAGTTCCAGGAGGAGCGCCTCTGGGGCGCGGTCAATTCGCTGGCCGGGCTGGAACGCGCCGTCGCCGAGACCATCGAATACACGCGCGGCCGGCGCATCTTCGGCAAGCCGGTGCTCGACAACCAGGTCGTTCACTTCACGCTGGCCGAACTGCAGACGGAGATCGAGGCACTGCGTGCGCTCGTATACCGCGCGGCGGAGCTGTATGTGGCCGGCCAGGACGTGACGCAACTCGCCTCGATGGCGAAGCTGAAGGCAGGCCGGCTGACGCGCGAGGTCGCGGACAAGTGCCTGCAGTACTGGGGCGGCATGGGCTACACCTGGGAGAACCCCGTGTCGAGGCTGTACCGCGACGGGCGACTCGCTTCGATCGGGGGCGGTGCGGACGAGGTGATGCTCTCCATCATCTGCAAGATCGCCGGCACGCTTCCCAGGGCCTGAACTCAGGATGCGCTACGTGCGATTCCGGACGATCACTATCGGGTCGGCAGTGCTCGCAGCAGCAGCGTCATACCTGCTCCTGTGGCCCGTGCCGATCGAGCCGCAGGCGTGGCAGGCGCCGCGGTTCGGCGGCTACGCGGCACCCCATGCTCGCAACCAGCGTCTCGCGGCCGCGACGTCCCTGGCCATCGGCGCCGAAGTCGGCCCGGAGCACATCGAATTCGGACCAGACGGGATGCTCTACACGGGCGTCCTGTCCGGAAAGATTCTTCGCATGAACCCGGACGGGAGCGGCATCGAGACGGTGGCCGACACGGGTGGCCGGCCGCTCGGGCTCGCATTCGACGCCGCCGGCCGCCTGATCGTCGCCGACGCGCTGCGCGGACTGCTCGCGATCGAATCCGACGGGCATGTCATCGGTCTGGCCGGCACGGCCGACGGAACACCGATCCTCTATGCAGACGCCGTCACGGTCGCGAGCGACGGGCGAATCATTTTCACCGATGCCACGAGCCGGCTCTCGCCGCGTGACTTCGGCACCTTCGACGCGGCGATGCTCGACATCATGGAACATTCGTGCACGGGCCGCGTGCTCGAACTCGATCCTGCCACGGGCGTCTCCCGCACGGTCGTCAGCGGCCTCTGCTTCCCGAACGGCGTGGCGCTGACGATGGACGAACGCAGCCTGGTCGTCGCCGAAACCGGCGCATACCGGATCTGGAGCATCCCGCGCGACAGTCGGAACCTCGACGTGCGCGCGGCGTCGGCGACGGCGCGAGGCGCGGGCCCTGCCCGCGTGATTCTCGCAAACCTGCCCGGCTTTCCCGACAACGTGACTCGCGGCGCGAACGGCCGCTTCTGGACCGGCTTCACGAAGCCGCGGAGCGCGGCCATCGACAGCCTCGCGGACAAGCCCTGGCTCAGGTCGCTCACGCTGCGGCTGCCGCGCGCGCTCTGGCCGGTGCCCCCCGCGTACGGGCACGTGATCGCCTTCGACGCCTCCGGGCGCGTGCTCGTGGACCTGCAGGACCCGGGTGGTCACCTGCCGGAAACCAGCGGCGCAACCGAACACAACGGCAAGGTGTACGTGCAGAGCCTGCACGCACAGGCGCTCGGCGTGATCGATCGCGCCGCGGCGGGGTTCTAGGCGCTGCCGCGGCACGCACCGCGGTACCGGTCAGGAACGGGTCGCGCCCGCCGGACTTGCGGCTCGCGCGAGTTCGCGACCGATGCGCAGCACCGCGGACACCAGCACCGGCAAGTCCTCGCTCGTCGTGCGGTGATTGACGATCGCCGCGCGCAGGCAATAGCGGCCGCCGAGCGTCGTGTACGACGGTGCGGCGATGCCGCTCTCGTGCAGCCGGATCAGCAGCTCCTCGTTCAGCGCATTGAGCTGCGCGTCGTCCATGCCGCCCGGCATTGAAACGGAAGCAGACGATGTTCGTGGGCACGGGCGCCATGAGCTCGAGCTCCGGCTCGGCCCGCACCAGCTCCGCGAGTTCGTGCGCCTGCGCGATGTTCTGGTCGATGAGCCGGCCGAACTTGTCGAGCCCGTGCTCCTTGAACGACATCCAGACCTTGAGGGCCCGGAAGCCGCGCGAGAGCTGCACGCCGTATTCGCTGAACCAGAGCGCGCCGCTCGCCAGGCCGCGCTCCGTGCGCTCGAGGTACTCCGGCGTCAGCGCGAACGTCGTCGCGGTGGGCCTGCCGGTCGCGCACGAGCGCGCACCCGGCCTCGAACGGCACGTGCAGCCACTTGTGCAGGTCGAGCGTCGACCGAATCCGCGCGCTCCATGCCAGCGCACGAGTTGCCGGTGGCGCGGCGCGAGCGCGACCACGCGCGCCGATGGCGCCGTCGACGTGGAACCAGAGCCGCTCCCGCTCGCAGACGTCCGCGAGGGCCTCGAGGTCGTCGACGGCGCCGGTGTTGATCGTGCCCGCATTGCCGATCACGCAGTACGGCTCGGCGCCAGCCGCCCGGTCCGCCGCGATCATGCGCATGCAGCGCCGCGACGTCGATCTCGTAGTCCGCATTGACCGGGACCTTGTGCAGCGACGCGGCGCCAAGGCCCAGCGAGCTCGATCGCTTTCTGCACGCAGCTGTGAACTTCGACCGACGCGTAAGTCACGAGCGGGCGCCGGATCGCGGCTACGCCGAGCGTACGCACGTCGATGCCGGCGTGTACATTCCGCGCCACGGCCAGGCCGACGAAGTTGGCCATCGAGCCCCCGCTCACGAGCAGTCCGCTCGACTCCGCGGGGAAGCCGACGATCTCCTTGCACCAGTCGACGACCTGCGCCTCGACGTGGTTCGCGACGTGATTGCCGCCGCCCATGTTCGGGTTCAGGACGGCCGCAAGGAAATCGGCCACGGCTCCCAATGGCGTGCCATTGCCCATGAACCAGGCCCAGAAGCGGGGATGGGTATTGCC
This sequence comes from uncultured Gammaproteobacteria bacterium, assembly GCA_963786705.1. GTDB lineage: Bacteria > Pseudomonadota > Gammaproteobacteria > Steroidobacterales > Steroidobacteraceae > RPQJ01. Next base: position 331,820 of record CAWBAG010000023.1, on the reverse strand, counting down.
CATGGGGTACGGCAGCACGAGTTCGCTGAAGTCGCGATAGGCGGCTGCGGCGCCGAGCGGATGACGCGGCGCCGGCGTGCGCAGGCTTGCGACTACGTTCTCCGGCAACGGCTGCCAGACCGGACGCTCCCGGGCGCGTTGGAGGTGGTCGAAGCCGTCATCGATGGCGCGATGCGCGAGGCGTCGCAGCGCGTCCCAGTCGTCGGGGTCCAGTGTCTCGGGCATTGCAGGTAAATCCACGGGTCCTCCACCACGCTCGCGGCGGCGCGTCGTGCGTGCAGCGGCAGAGCCTACTACCGCGCCGTCGCGCCCGCCGCTGCCGGCGGGGTGCTAGAGGATCGTCAGCTGGATACGGCCCAGCGCCCAGGCGAGGCTGCCGAACATGGCCAGTGCCGCCAATGCGAGCCAGGCCGCGAGCGCATATTCGAACGAGTTCTTGAGGTTGAACATGATTCCTCCCAAGAGTCGCGGCTCGGAAGATCGGCCTGACGGCGCTCGATATTGCCGGAGTCCAACCAGTGAGCCGCGTCTTGCGGGGGTCATTGTATCAACTATTGCTGCGACGCAGCAAAACGAGAATTACATCTAAGTGATTCTATTTATTGCCATTTATTTTACCGGCGAAGTCGCCGGACGGTCGGGGGACACCGTCCGGCGGCCGGTCTTCGTCACAAGTAGCTCTGCATGCCCAGGACGGCCTCGGTCAGGACCGAGACGACCAGGGTCGTGGAGGCAATGAGCGCGGCTGCGACCGCGGCGGAGAACGAGGAAATGCGTGTTTTACGGATGTTCATGATGGATCCTCCTGAGTACGGGTGCCAAGGTAGTCCTCTTGATTGCTCTGATAAATAGACACAAACGTTGCACTCTATTCCGAAATTCATAACAATCGTCCGCATGGACCAACTGCTCGCAATGCGTGTGTTCACGCGGGTCGCCGAGCGCGGCTCGTTCTCCCAGGCCGCTGACGAGTTGGAACTCTCGCGGCCCGCGGCGAGCGCGCTCGTCGCAGCGCTCGAAAAGCATCTCGGCGCGCGGCTCCTGAATCGCACGACCCGGCGCGTCGGGCTCACGGCCGAGGGCAGCGAGTTCCTGCGCCGCTGCCGACGCATCCTCGAGGAATTGCGCGATGCCGAGGAAACCGTGCGGGACGCGCGTTCGCGGCCGCAGGGGAAATTGCGGGTCGACGTGCCGGTGGCCTTCGGCCGCTATCTCCTGCTGCCCGCATTGCCCGAGTTCACGCGACGCTATCCACAGATCGAACTCGACCTGCGCCTGAACGATCGCATCGTGGATCTCGTCGCGGACGGCGTCGACGTCGCGCTGCGCGTCGGCCCGTTGCGGCAATCGGGTCTCGTGGCCCGGCGGTTGGCCCAGGTCAAGATCGTGACCTGCGCGGCACCCGCGTACCTTGCCGATCACGGCGAACCGCGCACGCCGGACGACCTGCGCCAGCATCGCCTGCTCGGCCTGACCACCGCGTCCGGCACTCCGCCGGAGTGGAGTTTTCCGCCGCCGTACTCCCCAAGACGACTGCAGTTGCATTTCGCGATGCTGTTCAATTCAGCCGAGGCGCCCGCGATCGCGGCCGCTGCCGGTCTCGGCATCGCCCACACGGCGGACCTGCTCGTCGCCGAATACGTCGCACGCGGCGAACTGAAGCTCGTGCTGGAGGACTACGTGACCGCCGGACCGCCGGTTTCACTGGTCTACCCGTCGGCGGGACACCAGTCGGCCAAGGTACGCGTGTTCTCGGACTTCGCCGCGGACCTGCTGTCGCGGTGGAACGAGGAGGTGCGGCGCTGGATCGGGCAAGCGCCGCGGCCGACGGCGACGCTGGTCCGCTAGAATCCAGGATCATCAACAGGGAGTCGGCATGAACTATCTCGTAGCCGGACTGCTGCTCTTCTTCGGCGTCCACTCCATTGCGATCGTGGCGCCGGCGTGGCGTGACCGCACCGTCGCGCGGCTGGGCGATGCGCCATGGAAGGCGCTCTTCACGCTCGTGTCGGTCATCGGTTTCGTGATGATCGTGCACGGTTACGGCTTGGTGCGGGCCGACTCGCCGGTGCTCTTCGCGTCGCCGCAATTTCTCGGCTACGTGGCGGCGCTGCTGATGCTGCCCGTATTTCCCCTGCTCCTCGCCGCATACCTGCCCGGGCGCATCCAGTCCGCCGTGAAGCACCCGATGCTCACGGCCACCAAGTCGTGGGCCCTCGCCCACCTGCTCGTCAACGGTTCGGTGGCCGGTGTCCTGCTGTTCGGCAGCTTCCTCGTCTGGGCCGTCGCGGATCGCATCGCGGTCGGCAAGCGCGCCACGCGGCGGCGCACGCCGGGCGCGCCGCCCGCGCGCTGGAACGACGCGATCGCGGTCATCGGCGGCCTGGCGCTCTACGCGGTGTTCATAGGCTGGGCCCACCAGCGTCTCTTCGGCGTGATGCCGATCCTGCCGCCGCACTGACGTGCCGGTGCGGCCGGTTGCCGCGAGTTCGCAACGGCGCGCGCGCTGGTATCCATGCGAACGAACCGCGGTGTACCCTCCCCGCTCGTTCAGCACCGGACGTGCGCGATGCCTTCGATTCGAGTCGTTGGACTCCTGTTCCTGTCATGCGGAGTCTGCGGCGCCGCGGCGGCCGCGGAACTGTCCCGCGCTGAACGCAGGATCGTGGGAGCGGTCGATGCGCGCCGGACTGCGGCGGTCGACCTGCTGGCCGAGACGGTGGACGTGGACAGCGCCACTGAGAACCACGCGGGCGTGCGCGCAGTCGGCGCGATCTATGCCCGTGAGTTCCGCAACCTGGGGTTCAGCACCCAGTGGGTGGACACGCCGGCCGATGTGGGACGCGCCGGGCACTTCGTGGCCGTGCACGCCGGCGGCGACGGTCCGCGCCTGTTGCTGATCGGTCATCTCGACACGGTACTGCAGGGCGAACGATATCGGCGCGACGGGCCCCGGGGCTACGGCAGCGGCGCGTCCGACATGAAAGGCGGCAATCTCGTCGCACTCGAGGCCGTGCGCGCGCTCCACGCCACCGGTGTGCTGCGCGGCATGCACGTCACAGTCGTGTTCACGGGTGACGAGGAGGACCCGGGCACGCCCGCGCTCGCAAGCCGCGCCGCGCTCCTCGCCGCGGCAGGGCAGAGCGACATCGCCCTGGCATTCGAAGGCGCGGCGCCGGGCAAGGCCGTGATCGGTCGCCGGGGCATCGGCTCGTGGCGCCTGCACGTCACCGGCGAGCAGGGACACTCCTCGGGCATATTCGGCGAGCAACGGGGCTATGGGGCAATCTTCGAAGCTGCCCGTATTCTCGACCGCTTCCGCACCGAGCTGCGTGAACCGAACCTCACCTACAACCCGTCCGTCATCGTCGGCGGCACGAACGTCAGTTACGACACTGCCACCAAGAGCGGCACGGCGCTCGGCAAGACCAACGTCATCCCGCGCGAGGTGCGCGTCGAAGGCGACCTGCGCTACCTGAGCCAGGCGCAGTTCGACGCCGCGGCGGCCGCGATGGCTCGCATCGTCGCCGAGCACCTGCCGCGCTCGGACGCGCGTGTCGTCGTCGAGAACGAATATCCGTCCATGGCGCCCACGGACCGCAACCGCGGCGTGCTCGCAGTGCTCGACGCCGTGAGCCGCGACCTCGGCGCCGAGCCGATCGTGGCGCAGGATCCGGTCGAACGCGGAGCGGGCGACATCTCGTTCGTCTGCGGCGACGGGCGGCTCGCGTGCCTCGACGGTCTTGGAGCGATGGGGGACAAAGACCACGCTCCCGGCGAGTACATCGAGCTGGATGCCTTGCCACTGCAGGTGAGGCGCGCGGCGCTGCTGATGTACCGGCTGTCGCGCTGAGGCAGGCGTGTAGCGTGCGGCGCTGCGGATATAGCGGCTCTCGCGCTGAGGCAGGCCCGTAACGCGCGGGATTCCCGTGCGGACGTCGTGTGCCGCACGTCGCTTCGGGTCGGGTGCCTCGCGCGCGGTCAACCGGGCCGTGCGAGTCCCTGGTGCGCGGCTTCGAACTGGGACGGCGTGCAGCGCGCGTGCGCGAGATACTCTCGCAGGTGGCGCACGGAACTCTTGTCGAGCGTATTGCCGTGGTGCGGCCGATGCAGGATGCCCTCGACGCCGTTCAGCCGGACGCGAATGCGCGCGCCCGAGAGCATCTCGACCTCCGCGCCCACGTGGCTCAGCAGCGACTCGATTTCGCGCCAGTGGATGTTGGCGCTGATCGGGTCGTTGAATATCGTCCGCAGCAACTGCTCGTGCTTGTGACTCATGGTCGCCTCCTGGCGGCGACACCATCGTAGCGCGAGCATACAGAAGGGCCCGCCGGGCGGGATGCGGGATAGCCGCGATGCTCCCCGGGATTCCGCGGGCGCAGACTGCAGGCATCGGGCTACGCTCTCCGATGTCCGGATGCGCTTGGCCATCATGAGCCCACGACGCGCTGCAGGGTGGTTACCCTGGCTGCTCGGCACCGCAGCGGTCGCCGCTGTCGTGTTCGTCGTGATGCATTTCGCGGAAGAGCGTGCGATCGTCCGCCTCGTCGACCAGGCGCGCCCCGCCTGGCTGCTCATTGCGCTGGGCCTGCAGGCCTGCACCTACGTTGCGCAGGCCGGAGTCTGGCGCGCGGTACTGCATCGCGCCGGCACCTCGGTGCCATTCGCGTTTGCGTGTCGCCTGAGCCTGGCCAAGCTGTTCGTCGACCAGGCGGTGCCGTCCATGGGCGTAAGCGGCGCTGCGATCGTTGCGCGCGCGCTGGACAAGGCCCGGGTGGAACGCGCCACCGTCATGTCGTCGGTCGCCGTGGACGCGGCATCCTTCTACATCGCCTACGTCATCGATCTCGCCATCGCCCTGGCGCTGCTGGCGTGGGAAGGCCACGCGAGCCCGTTGATCGTGACGGTCGGCCTGGTGTTTCTCTGCTACGCGGCTGCCCTGACGACGGCGGTGCTCGCCCTGACGGGCCGGACGCCCGGCAGACTCGTTGCACGGCTCCACCGCCTGCCCGGCATCGGCAGGATCGTCGCCGTGCTCCAGCAAGGGAGCCAGCGCCTCGTCCATGACCCGATCCTGCTGGCGCGCGCGACCTCGCTGCAGATGCTCATCGCCGTGCTCGACGCCGCCACGGTTTGGGTCCTGATCCGATCGCTGGGGGCGGATGCCAGCGCCGGCAGCGGTATTCGCGAGTTTCATGATCGCCTCCCTGATGCGGAGCATCGGGTTCCTGCCCGGCGGACTCGGCACGTTTGAAGCCGCCTCCGTGGGAGCGCTCTCGATTGCCGGCGTGCCTGTGGCCGTGGGCCTGTCTGCGACGCTGCTGTTCCGCGGCCTCAGCTTCTGGCTGCCGATGGTCCCCGGCCTGGCGATGTCGCGCACGCTCGCGGGCGGTCGCACCGGACGCACCCAGGGAGACAACGTGCCGGCGTACTGGTCGCTCGATCCGGCGGATGTCGCGAAGCGGCTGGCAGCCTCTACGGCAGGCCTGACAGCGACGGAAGCCGCCGAGCGCCTCGAACAAGCCGGCCGCAACGTCATCGGCGAGTTCGAGGGCCTTTCGCGGCTGGGCGTCCTGTGGAACCAGATCAAGAGCCCGCTGCTGCTGCTGCTGGTGTTCGCGGCCGTCGCATCGATGGCCACCGGCGAATGGACGGACGCCGTCATCGTCATTGCCATCGTCCTTGCCAGCGTGGGCATCGGTTATTCGCGCGAATACCGCGCGCAATCCGCAGCCGCGAACCTGCGCGCCAAGATCCAGGTGCGCGCCTCGGTGGTGCGCGACGGCGTGGCTGGTCCAGTGCCGATCCAGGAAATCGTGCCGGGCGACGTGACCCTGCTTTCGGCGGGCAGTGTCGTGCCGGCCGACTGCATGCTGCTCGAGGCTGCGGACTGCTTCGTCAACGAAGCCGTACTCACCGGCGAGAGCTTCCCGGTGCAGAAGGTCCCGGGCCCGGTGGAGGCGGTCGCGCCGCTCGCGAGGCGCTCCAACTGCCTGCATCTCGGCACGAGTGTCCGCAGCGGCAGCGCACGTTGCCTGGTCGTCGCGACCGGCGAAGCGACGGCTTTTGGCGCCATCGCCCACCGCCTGACCCTGCGACCGCCGGAAACGGAGTTCGACCGCGGCATCCGGCGGTTCGGCTACCTGCTCACCTCTGCCATGATGGTGTTGATGGTGGGGGTGCTGGCAGTGAACCTGCTGCTTGGCCGCCCGCTCGTCGAAACGCTGCTCTTCGCGATCGCGCTGGCCGTGGGCCTCAGCCCCGAGTTGCTGCCGGCCATCCTCAGCGTCAACCTCGCCCGGGGCGCGAGCAACATGGCCGCGCACGGCGTGCTGGTGCGACGGCTCAATGCCATCGAGAACCTTGGCAGCATGGACGTGCTCTGCACGGACAAGACCGGCACGCTCACCGAAGGCGTGGTGCAACTGGATGGCGCATGGGACCGCGCCGGGGAGGCTTCGGCGCGAGTGATGGAAATCGCAGCGAGGAACGCGGCCCTCCAGGCGGGCCTGGTCAATCCTCTGGACGAAGCGATCCAGAAGGCGCAGCAGCCGCATCTCGAGGGCGTCACGAAAGTCGCCGAGATTCCCTATGACTTCGTGCGCAAACGCCTGAGCGTGATCGTGCGCGAAGGCGACGGCGTCCGCATGCTCACGAAAGGCGCAGTCGAGCAGGTGCTGGCCGCGTGCACGCGGCGGTCCGATGGCGGCGTGATCGACGCCGACGCACGCGCGCAGCTGCGCGAACGCGCTTCGGGATGGACCCAGCGCGGCATCCGCGTGCTCGCCGTGGCATCGCGCGACTTGCCGGGGCAAGCGGGTTATGGCCGCGACGACGAGCGCGACCTGGTGTTCGAGGGCTTCCTGACGTTTCTCGACCGGCCGAAAGCCGGCGTGAATGCCGCGCTCGCAGACCTCCGCCGGCTGGGTGTCGCGGTGAAGCTGATCTCGGGCGACTCCGCGGCGGTGGCCCGGTACGTCGCGACGAACGTCGGGCTGCGCGCCGACCGGATGCTCACCGGCGCGCAACTCGACGAGTTGCACGACGACGCGCTGTGGCATGCCGCGGAGAACACGGACCTGTTCGTCGAGGTAGACCCGAACCAGAAAGAACGGATCATCCTGGCGTTGAAGAAGATGGGCCACGTCGTCGGCTTTCTCGGCGACGGCATCAACGACGCCCCGGCAATGCACGCCGCCGACACGAGCCTCAGCGTGCAAGGCGCCGTGGACGTCGCGCGCGAGGCGGCCGACTTCGTCCTGCTCGATCGCGACCTCGACGTGATCCGCCGCGGCATCGAGGAAGGGCGGCGGACGTTCGCGAACACGCTCAAGTACATCCTGACGACGACCAGCGCCAACCTCGGCAACATGATCAGCATGGCGGTCGCGTCCCTGTTCCTCCCGTTCCTGCCGCTACTGGCGGGCCAGATCCTGCTCAACAACTTCCTGTCCGACGTGCCCGCCGTCGGCCTTGCCGGCGACAGTGTCGATCCCGAACTGGTGGATCGGCCGCGCCGCTGGAACATGCGGTTCCTCGGCCGTTTCATGGTCGAGTTCGGCTGCCTGAGTTCGCTGTTCGACTTCCTCACCTTCGGCGTGCTGCTGTTCGTCTTCGCCGCGACGCCGGGGACCTTCCGTACCGGCTGGTTCGTCGAGTCCCTGCTCACGGAACTCGTCATCGCGCTGGTGGTGCGAACGCGGCGTCCGTTCTGGCGCAGCCGTCCGGGCGACCTGCTGCTGTGGAGTTCCGTCGGCGTGATGGCGCTGACGTTCGCCATCCCCTATCTGCCGTACGCTTCGCTCCTGGATTTCACACCGTTGCCGGTCGGCGTGATGCTGGCGCTGATCGCGATCGCGGCGCTTTACGTGTGCGGCACGGAGTTCCTGAAGGCGAGCTTCTATCGCCGCCAGGGAACCTGAAAGCCCGCCCGGCGCCGCCGACGATCAAGCCCGCACTGCGAGCCGTCCGCGCTGGTAATCATCCAGTGCCTGCTGGATCTCCTCTGTCGTGTTCATCACGAACGGACCGTACTGCACAACGGGCTCGCCGATCGGCTTGCCCGCAAGCAGCAGCAGGCGCACACCGTGCTCGCCCGCATGGACTCGAACGAACCCACCCTGAGTGAGCAGGCCTGCGGACCGGAACGGCAACGGCCGCGCGTCGTCACCCACGACCGCGTCGCCTTCGTACGCGTAAAGGAACGTGTTGTGCGAGATGGGCGTCGGGATGGCGACCTCGGTGCCGGCCGGCAACCGCACGTCGAAATAGAGCGGCTGGGTACTCAGCCCGCCGATGGGTCCGGCGACCCTGGTGCCCGCCTGCTCGAACTCGCCGGCGATCACGCGCACTTCGCCGCCAGCCGCGAGCGGGACCGTCGGAATCTCCCGTGACGCGATGTCGCGGTAAGCCGCAGGCTTCATCTTTTCCTTGCCGGGCAGGTTGATCCACAACTGGAACCCGCGCATGCGGCCTGCGGCCTGTTGCGGCATCTCGGAGTGGATGATCCCGTGCGCAGCCGTCATCCACTGCACGTCGCCGGGCCCGAGGTCGCCACGGTTGCCGAAGCTGTCCTCGTGCCGCATGTGCCCGTCCAGCATGTACGTGACGGTCTCGAAGCCGCGGTGCGGATGCGACGGGAATCCCGCGATGTAGTCGTTCGGGTCGTCGGAGAAGAACTCGTCCAGCATCAGGAACGGATCGAACCGCTGGTTCTGCCGGCTGCCGAGGCTGCGGCGCAACTTGACGCCGGCACCGTCGGACGCCGCCACGGACTCGATCACTGCCTGCAGTTTCCGCGACGTCATTGTGACCTCCATTTGAAAGTTGTTGGCGTCCTGGATCGGCGAACCGTAATCAGGGACGCGAGCGGAGCAATTCGCCGGGCGCGGTGAGCCGCTCCTGGCGAGCGTCCAGCGACCACCCGCCGGCGCCTCGCGCCACGAGGAACAGGAAGCCGCCCGCGATCGCGACGTTCTTCATCAGCAGGATCGACTGCACCTGGTCGCCGCCGCGGTGAAAGAGCAAGGCAGCGCCGATCGAGAACGCCGCGAGCAGCGCCGCCGCAATGCGCGTCCGGTAGCCCGCAATGATGGCCACGGCGCCCAGTACTTCGAGTGCGATCACGAGCGGCAGCAGCGCGCCCGGGACGCCCGCGGCCTGCATGTACGCCTGCGTACCCGCGTACGCGCCGATCTTGCCGAGCCCGGAGACGAGGAAGATGGCCGAGATCAGGACGCGGCCTGACAGGTCCGCGAAATTCTGCGTGGTCTGCATGATGTTGCTCCAGTGTGACGAAGGGGACTCGAAAGTTGGGATGACGGCAGGGCTCAAGCGGCCAGTTGCGCGAGCCGGTGGCCCGCTTCGTCCAGCGCGGCCGCCCGGGTGTCGGCGCCGTGGGCGAGGCCTTCGGCGTACACGAACTCGACGTCGCGGATACCGATGAAACCCAGGAACTGGCGCACGTAGGCGCTCTGCAGGTCGAGCGCGGTGCCGGCATAACGCCCGCCTCGCGTCGCAATCACGAAGGCTTTCTTGCCGTCGAGCAGACCGACCGGGCCGCTTGCAGCGTACTTGAACGTGACTCCCGCACGGGCCACGTGGTCGAAGTACGCCTTGAGTGTCGATGGGACGCCGAAGTTGTACATGGGCAAGGCGAGCACCACGACGTCGGCCGCCCGCAGCTCGGCGATCAGGGTCGTCCGACTCGGCGACCGCCTGTGCCTGTTCCGGCGTGCGCTCCGGCGCCGGGGTGGCGAATGCGGCGAATCGCTCCGCCGTCAGGTGCGGCAGTGGCTGCGAGGCCAGGTCCCTCACGGTCACCTGCGGGGCCGCGGCCGGCTGGCTCGCGCCTTGCGCGCTGGTGCGCACGCCGTGCACGAGGTCGGCGACGAACCGCGTCGCCAGCGCCGTCGACTGGGCGGCTTCGCCGAACAGGCTCGTGTTCAACTGCAGGATGTGATTCATGGTGTCCTCGATGGTTTGGCGGTTCCGACGAGTGTCATTTTCCATCGAATGGTTAATATAAAAGACGATAATTTCGCCGATTACCAATCGATTGCCTCGATATGTCGATTCCACGGATCACACTGGATCAATGGGCGGCGCTCGTCGCCGTGGTCGAGGAAGGCGGCTATGCGCATGCATCGAACCGCCTGCACCGCACGCAGTCCACGGTGACCTACACCGTCAGAAGCTCGAGGACCTGCTCGCCGTCAAGGTCTTCGAACTGCAGGGACGCAAGGCCGTGCTCACCCCGCATCGGCGAGGTGCTCTATCGCCGCGGCAAGTCGCTGCGTCGAGGATGCTGGACGGCTGGAGCGCGCCGCCGCCGAACTCGCGCGCGGCTGGGAGCCCGAGATCCGCATCGCCGTCGACACGATCTTTCCGACCTGGCTGCTGCTGCGACTGCCTGGCAGTCTTCGGTGACGAGCATCCCGACACGCGCATCGAGATCATCGAGTCCGTGCTCGGCGGCACCGAGGAAGCGCTGACGGAAGGCGGCGTCGACTTCGTGATCGGCGGTATCGTGCCTGGCGGGTTCCTCGGCGAACCGCTCATGCAGGTGCGGTTCGTCTGTGCGGCGGCGCCCTCGCACCCGCTGCACCAGCTCGGACGCACGCTTACGCTCGACGACCTGCGCGAGCACCGGCACCTCGTCGTGCGCGATTCCGGCGCGCGGCGCAGCCGCAGCGGCGGCTGGCTCAACGAGCAGCCGCTGGACCGTCTCGAACAAGGCGACGTCGATCCGCGCAGCCTGCATGGGCCTCGGCTTTGCGTGGTATCGCGGAAGAAAGCATCCGCGAGGAACTCGACTCCGGGGCGCTCGTGCCGCTGCCGCTCGCAGCAGGGCGGCGAGCGCTACGTGACGCTCTACCTCGTCTACGCCGACCGTCGAGAGCGACGGGTCCGGGTGCCCGTCGCCTGACGGAGATCCTGCGTGACAAGGTCGCGGAGACGTGCGCGGCAGCCCGCGCGCCGGTTCAAGCTGCTGACGGCTGGCACGAGGCAATCCGCACAGCGCTACCGTAGCGAGTCTTCGGACCACCCCAGCGAGGAAGACACGCATGACTCACGGGCCGCTGTCTTTGCGGAACCGTCCGCTTCGAAGTCGACGGACCCGTTCGTCGATGATGGTGCACTGCCATTGCTCGATGTGCCGCAAGCACCACGGCTCCGCCTACGTGACCTGGGTTGCCGCACCGCTCGCGGCTTCCGCTACACGGCAGGCGAGGGCGCGATCGCGCGCTACGCCTCGTCCGACAGGCATCCACCGGTCTTCTGCACGACCTGCGGCTCGGTCACGCCGGAAATGGACATCGAGCCGCCGGCCTGGTCGATCTTCCCGGCCGGCAACCTCGCAGGGGACCGCTCGGCATGACCCCGGGATTTCACATGTTCGTCGCGTCGAAGGCGCCCTGGTACACGATCACGGACGTGCTGCCGCAGCATGCCGAGGCTACCCGCCGGAATTCGGCATGCAGGCCGTGGAACGCGCCGCGTCGGTCCCGCCGGCCAGCGTCGTGCACGGCAGCTGCCTGTGCGGGTCGGTCGCCTACGAGATCGCCGGTCCGCCGCTCGCGCATGTATCTACTGCCACTGTTCGCGCTGCCGGCTCGCGCGCGGAGCGCGCATTCGCGACCAACGCGTTTTTCAGGCGCCGACGACTTCCGGTGGAGGCGCGGCGAGGAACTCGTGACCGGAGTACCCGTTGCCCGGCGCGCAGTTCTTCGGCGTCGCTTTCTGCCGCCGCTGTGGCAGCGACGTGCCGCGCGTGTCGCGCGAACGCAATGTCGGTGTCCGTGCCCGCGGGCTCGCTCGACAGCGATCCCGGCATCGCACCAGGCGCACATCTTCGTGGACTCGAAGGCCGCCTGGGACCGGATCACCGAACGACGGCGTCCGCAGTTCGCGGAAATGCCGCCGCGAGCCTGACGGACTGACGCTGCGTGCGCCTGCGCGATCCCGCACGCTCTACACGCTGGCGCTCTACGCATTGCCGGCGATAGTCGCGTGGACCGGCTGGGGCTGGGCACCCGCGTTGCTGGTCGGTCGCGCTGGTGGCGCTGTGCGGGGTCATGCTGCGGCTCGCTGCCGCGCTGCGCGCCGCGCGGCGGCCGGTTGCGACGTTGCGCCTGCACACGATCACGTTCTCGCATTACGTCGAAAAAGTGCGCTGGTGCCTCGACCGCCTCGGCGTGCGCGTACGAGGAAGTCGCCGAACGCCGGGATACTCGGCGTCCTGCTCACGGGCCGCTCGGTGCCCTGCGCTCGAAGTCGCGCTCCGGCGCGACGCGCATCGGCGACTCGCCGCACATCCTGCGCTACCTGTGGGGCGAGTACTCGCGGCCGCCTGCCGTCCGAGCGCACGCGGTTCCTCGAACCCACGCCGGCCGCGCTCGAACTCGAGGCAGGTTCGACCGCCGACTCGGCAACGACGTGCGCGTCTGGGTGTATTCGCAGATCTTCAAGGACCGCGTCGCTCACGCTGCGCTACGTGGGGCATCGAGGAAACCTCGATCCCGGGCTGGCAACGCCTGCTGCTCTACACCGGCACACCCCTGCTGCGCTTCGCCGTGCGCGCGCATGCTCGGCGTCACGCCGGCGCGTGCCGCACGCGCGCTCGAGCGGACGCGCGAGGCGTTCGACGAGGTGGACAGCCTGCTCGCCGACGGGCGCCGCTACCTGACCGGGGACGTCGCTGACCTTCGCCGACATCACGTTCGCGAGCCTCGGCGCGCTTGCGGTGCTGCCGCCGCAGTATCCCGGGGGCCGACTGTCCGGCCGTCGCCTGTCGCTGGACGACGTGCGCGATCCCGCGTGGCGCGGCGAAATCGAGAGCTTGCGCGCACGTCCGGCCGGACAGTTCGTGCTGCGTCTCTACGCCGACGAGCGCGCGATCGCACCGGCCTGAATCGGTCGGCCACGCGCGGCCTGCATCGCGCACGTCGCGCCGGGCGTCGCCTCGCGACGCCACCGTCAGTCTTCGGGCTCGTTCTCCTCGGCGCTCCAGCGGCGCCGATGTTCCTGCTCGGCAGCGGCGCGCACGCCGGCATGACGGTTCGACAGCAGCAGCGTCGACGGGTCGCAGACGCGGGCACGGATCACGCCGAGGTCAACGGCGGCATCGAACAGGCTCGGATACCACCGGCTCCACTCCGGCATGATCTGCTCGACGCGCTGTCGCAAGGTCGTCATGCGCCGAGTTTAATCCGAACTCGACTTCATGGCAGCGGGGTGCCGGGTGCCGCATCGGCCGCGGCCGATCCACACGTCGGCGGATCCGCGTGCGTCGGCGTGCGTGCTGCCGCGACGCCGGCCGCCGTCGCTGCCAGCGCCAGGTAAAGCGGGTGATCGCGCGGCGCCTGCGCCAGCGCTCGCATGATGAGTTCGTGCGCCGCGTCGAGGCAACCCATCTGGCGCAACGCCTCGGCACGATTGTTCTGCGCAGCGACGTTCATCGGGTCCGCGGCCAGCGCGGCCCGATAGCCGCGTTCGGCCGCGGGCCAGTCACCGGAGGCCGCGGCGAGATTGGCCAGTCCGAGTTGCGGCAAGGGCTCGGCAGGCCATTCGCGCGCCGCCGCAGCGTATGCGGCACGCGCGGCCGCCAGCTGTCCGGTGGCTTCGAGTGCCGCGGCGGCTTCGATGTAACGCGGAAGGTCGGGCCGAGCAGGCAGGACGCCCGGTGGCAGCGCAATCACTCCCCAGCGCTCGGCGCGGTCCCAGGTGGACAGGAACACGCCTGGCGAAAGCAGTTGGCGCGCTTCGGTCCCGGAACGCAGCACGACGTGATTGGCCTCGGAGTCGTAGCCGGCCACGACGGCGTAGTGCCAGGCCGGCCACGGCCCGATACCGAGCCGCTGCAGGACCAGCACTGGCCGCCCGGCCGCCACTTCCGCGAGCACGCCTGCGAGGTCCGGCCGCAGCACGTATGGCAGCAGCCCCCGCGTCCGGATGGCCGCCACGATCTCCGGCTGCAGCGAGCCGCGTCGCGCCGGGAGGTAGATCTCGTCGACGAGCGTCGCAGGAGTTGCGGGTATACCGGCGGCGCCGAGCAGCATTGCGAGCGCCGCGGGTCCGCACTGGTATTCAGACTGCGGGAAGAATGGCGTGCCTGCCAGTTCGATCGCGGGCGGCAGTGACTGCTGCTCGACGATTTGCTGCAACGTCGCTGGGCCGGCACAGCCCGCGAGCACGGCCGCGGCCACCGCTGCCGCGAGCCGCAAGACCGCCAGTCTCAGCAGCGCGAGTCGCATCGCCGCGGCGCGCCTCGATGCGGGCGCGGCGCGCCGATCAGGGGAACTTCTTGAAGACGTCGATGACGCCGACCGCCTCGAGGATCAGCAGGACGAGGAACACGATGCCGATGACGGCCAGCGCGTCGCCGCCTGCAGGCATCTGCTGCATGCGCTCGGCGAGCGTGCGCAGTTCCGGGTCCGTGAGGCGCGCGACGCGCGCGTCGATCGCAGCCGGGTCCACGCCAAGCGCGGCCATCTGCGTCCGCACCTCTTCACGCGCCAGCGCCCCGCCGACCTGCGCCAGGTCCTGGGCGCGCGTGCTCGATTCGACGGCCTGCAGCGTGCCGACCAGTTCCGCACGCGCCACCAGTGGCGAGCCCAGGTTGAGGACGGCGATGCAGAGCGAGTAGACGACACAACGACGAAACATGGACGAACCTCCGGATCTTGCGTTCCGGCGGAAGTGTAGTCGTGGCCGTGCACATTGCGAGCAATTGCGGTCGCGGAGTCCTGCATCCCTTGACGGAGTTCGCGTTTTCGGTTTCAGCCGAGCACCGTCCGCGCGAGACCGCCATAGGCGCCCGGATCCGTCAGCAGCACGAACGCGAGTCCCGTCATTGCGCCGCCCAGGTGCGCGTCGTGATTGATGCGGCCACGGTTCTGCCGCGCGGAGTACCAGGAATAGCCGAGGTACAGCACACCGAAGAGCGGCGCCGGGATCGGAACCGGGATCGGCAGGATCAGCAGCGACTGCGTCGGAAAATAGACGATCGACGCAAACAGCACGGCGGAAATGGCGCCCGACGCACCGAGCGAAGCGTAGTCGGGATCGTTCCGGTGCTTGAAATAGGTGCCGAGGTCGCTCAGCACGAGGCTGATGCCGTAGAGCACGGCAAATGCGGCCGGCCCGATCCGCCGCTCGAGCTGGAACGCAAAGAACCAGAACGTCATCATGTTGAAGATCAGATGCGGCAGGTCGGCGTGCATGAAGCCGCTCGTCACGGCCGTCGCATATTGGCGTCGCCGCAGGAACCAGTAGGGACGGAACAGGTTGAGCTCGATCAACCTGGGTGCGGCATAGAGTCCCGGCCAGGCTCGCGACGATGGTCGCGAGGAAGATCACGAGGGCGACGCTCAAGCCGGTACTCCTGCCGCGATGGCCTGTCGCCGGCACGCCCGCGCGCACGAGCGCCCCGCGCCGGTGGCCCGGGGCGCCATTATCCACGGATGCGGCTCGACCGCGTCAATCCGGCCGGCGCGTCGACCTCATCGGCTCGCCTGCGTCGACTCCGCCGTCTGCGGCACGAACACGATGACCGGCGTCGTGGCCTTCGAGCCTGGAGGCACGGCCGCCGGCGCGGGCTGGCCGGCCTCCCCGAGCGAGCGCACGAATCGATACATCGCGCGCAGGTCGTCGTCGCTCATGTCGCGCAGATTGAACCAGGGCATCGGCGGCAGTCTTGGTGCGCGCGCAGACGCGAGCCACTGTTCCTCGGAGAGTTGCCGCATTGTCAGGCGCAGGTTGGCCGGATAAGAGACGCCCCACGGGCCCTGGAAACCGACGGCCAAACCCGTCAACCACTGCGACTCTGCCAGGTTCCCGGCCGCTTCGGCATAGCCTGGAGTGTGGCAGTCGTTGCAACCGGTGGTGCGAACCAGGTAGCGGCCACGTTCGATCGATGCGGACTGCTGCGCGCTGCCGGCGGCGTTGCACTCACCGGGAGCGCCGGCCCCGGCAGCGGCGGGAACACAAAGCGCCAGCGCAACCGCAGCGACGACGGCCGCAAGCAGCGTCGTGCCGCGCCAATCGCTGCTGGCCGGACGGCAAGCCGTGTTCATGACCATGACCTTCATGTTCCTCTCCTCCACTCCTTGTGATGGGATGCCGCGCACCCTGGTATTCGACGGTGTTCGAACTGTCCTGCAGTACTCATCGATCCGACTTGCCCGCCGGGGCGACCGCCGGCAGCGAGGTCCAGGTCTCGATCGCGCATTCGCGCAGGATCCACCCGCGCCCATCGAGCGTGGCGATGCTGAGGCGCTCGAGTTCGAGCCGCGCGCCGGCTGGGAACTCGACGCCCGCGATGCCCGAACCCGTATACCTGAAACGCACCGAGTATTCGCGGGTAACCTGCTCGCTCGACTGCTGCGACCGGAGTTCGGTAAAGCTCGCGCCCGGCATCGATTCGATCTCGTCCAGCAGGAAGCGCCGCACGGCATCGCGACCCCGGACGGAGATTCCCCGGCGTGGCGCGGACCACTCGACGTCGTCGTCGTACTGCCGGCACTGCCGCTCGATCAACTCGCGCAGCCGCGCGCGGTCGTCGTGCGGCTCGTTCGGGGACGGGGCAGATTCGGTCTTGGGCATGCCGGCGAGTCTGCCGCTGTCGTCCCGGCCCCGAATCGCCCATTGGAGCCATGCGTCCGGCGCTGCTGGAGCCATGTGCACCGTGCGCCACGCGGCTTGCTAAGGTCGTGCGCGCCGGTACAGTTCCGCCGCCTGGCCGCGCGACGCGCAATCGAGCTTGTCGAGGATATTGGCTATGTGCCGTTTCACGGTGTGCAGGCTCAGGTCGAGCGCACGCGCAATGTGCTTGTTGCCGGCGCCGCCTGCCACCTGCGCCAGCACCTCCCGTTCACGCTCCGTGAGGCGCGCGAGCGGTCCGGCCGGCGCACCGATGCGGCGCTCCGACGACGCCGCGGTCCACTGGTCGAGCCGCGCGCGAATCATCGCGGATGCCGGAGCACGGCGCACCTCCAGTGGAGTTGCATCGAGCAGCGCCAGCACCTGTGTCCGCGAATCGAGCAACAGCAGGCCGAAGTGGTCGTGCGTGACGACATCCCGGTAAATCGGCTCGAATACCTGCCAGGCGCGCCGCGTGTCGCCGAGCGCCGCCCACGCGCCAGCCAGGCTCAACCGCGGATCGGAGAAGACAATGGGCAGACGGTGTCGTGCATAGCCCTCGACCGCTCGCGAGAGTGGCTCGAGCGCCGCGCGCGGGTCGCCGCGCAGCAACGCCGCCTGGCCGCGTACGACGTCTGCCGCGACGTCGACGAACGGCCACTCCTGCGGCCCGCGCGGAGCCGTCAGCGCGGGCAGCAGGGCGAGGAACGGGTCGCGCTCGCCTGCCATCCACGACATCCGCGCCAGTGCATGCTGATACGCCCGCAGCCATGCCGCCCGGTGCCACGCGAGTTCGGGCGCGCGAATGCCCTCGATGTGAAGTTGCGCGGCGGCGAATGCCGCCGCAGGCTGGCCGGAAGCCGCGATAAACGTCGCGCGCAACTGGCCGAGGCGCTCGCCGACGAGCCGGATGCTGCCGAAGTGCAGGTGCAACGCTTCCGCGCGCGCGATCGTGTCCCGCGTCGCGTCGAGGTCACCGCGCCAGAGTGCTGCCCAGCCTTCGACGCCCATCGCCGCGAGTTGCCAGGGCGACTGGACGCCACGGGCGATCTGGCGGCTCAGTTCCGCGAAGCGCCCGAACACCTCGGCGACGCCCGGGATGCCGATCAGCACGCAATGGATGCGCCCCGCCGTGATCGGGCACACCGACTCGGGATCACGCTCCACGTGCTGGACGAACTCCTGCATGTGCGCAGCGACCGACTCGAGATCGCCGACGGCCGCCCGGCACCATGCGCGCAGCAGCGCGAGCTCGGCCCGCCCCGCGTCGTCGAGCGGCAATGCTTCCGCCTGGTCGAGATGGCGCCACGCATCGTCGAGGTGGCCTGACGAACTCAGCGCGTCCACCAGCTGGAACAGCCCGCGCACGCGGCTCTGCAGCTGCAGCGGCGCAGTGAGCCCCGCGACCGCGGGCGTGAGTTCACGTCGTGTCCGCGCCCAGTCCCAGCGCAACCAGGCACAACTGCCACGCAGGTAGCCGATCTGCGCGTCGTCGCGCCGCGCGTGCTCCGGAATCTGGTCGATCCAGCGTTCGACCGTCGCGATCGCGCCCTCGGCGATCAGCTGCTCGCCGACCCTGAGGATCAGCCAGAGCGCCTCGTCCCACAGGCCAGCCCTGAGGAAATGATGGATCGCGCGCGACGACTCGGCCTCGGCGCGCGCGGCGCGCTCGTGCAGGGATCGCACTTCGAGCGGCAGCCGGCGCGACAGCTCGGACTCGAGGAACTCGCGAAACAGGTCGTGAAAACGCAGCACCTCGCGACGGTCGTCGATCGCGGCCAGGAACAGGTCGCGCCGGTAGAGTTCCTGCAGCACCGCTCCCGCGTCCTCCCGTCCCGTCAGCGCCTCGCAGAGCTCCGGGCTCAGCTCGGTGAGAATCGACGAGCGCAGCAGGAAGTCCTGCAGGTCAACGGGCAGGCGCTCGAGCACCTCCTGCGCGAGATAGGCGAACAACTTGCGCTGCCCGGTCTCGCCGCTGGCGGCCAGCGCGCGTGCGCGTCCGCGATCCAGCAGCGGCAACGGCTGGCGCGCGTGCAGCAGCATCGACAGTCCCACCGCCCAGCCCTGCGTACGTCGCAGCGCGTCCTGGATGACGGCGCCCTCGACCGGCTCGCCGTGGCTCGCGACCAGTCGCGCGGCGTCGACGGCAGTGAACCTGAGATCGGCCAGCGAGAACTCGCCGACCTCGCCATGCGCCCGCCAGCGCGCCACCGGCAGCGGCGGCTCGACTCGCGCGCCGAAAATCAGCGAAACGTGCTCGGGCAGTCGTTCCACCAGCGATTCGAGCAACGCGAATACGTCATTGCCTGCGACACGATGCAGGTCGTCGAAGATCACGACCACGCGCCCGGCCACCGACGAGCAGAGCGCGTTCACGGCGGCAGCGAGTGCCGCGCGCGTCTGCACGCCCATGCCCGCCACGCGCGCAATGAGTTCACGCGGCGGCACTTCCCAGTTCAGTCCGAGCGGCTCGAGGGCCAGCACCAGTGCCGCGAACAGCCGGTTGGCGTCGTCATCCTCCTCGTCGATGGCGATCCAGACGACGGCTGCGCCCGTGGCACGCGCCGCGTCGGCGAGTTGCGCCAGGACAGTCGTCTTGCCCGAGCCGCCCGGCGCGCAGACGAGCGTCACCGGATGCGCAGACACGGAGTCCTGCAGTCGCGCCACCAGCTCGGCACGCGGCACCACGCCCGTTCGCAGTCGTGGTGCGCGAAATTTCGTCAGCGGCAGTGAGGTGTCCATCCGATGGTCAACCGCAGCATGCGCCTCGGCCCTCCCTTGACTCCTTGCGGCACTGCGGAGCTTAGGTTCGCTGTCGAGCCGATTCAATGTTGTCGAGGGAACGCGCAGGCGAGTCCGCGCGCGGCATGAAGAAGCTGCGGCGTCCGGTCAGGCAACCTCGTGCCTGGACGCAACGCAGACGGCGCAACTCAGCTGCGCAGGGTCGTGACGCCGGCGACGCCCTTCGCCCGTGGCGGAATGCGGGCAATCTTCGCAGCGGCTGCGGCCTTGACCCTTGCCAGCAGCGCCGGATCCCGCCGGAGCTCGTCGGCGCGCGCGTTCTTCTCGGCCACCAGGCCATCGTCGAGCAGGCGCCCGAACGTCCTGAGCGGTGCGATGCGAAAGCCATGACGCCGGAACAGCCGGTAGATTTCCTTGACGCGTTCCGGCGCCACGTCCCGGCCCAGCGTGAAGCATTCGAAGCGCTCTTCCATCGCCAGCAAGGCCGCTTCGGCGAGGCAGGCATAGGCGACACCCGGCGGCAGCCCGATGTCGAAGCTGAAGCGGACGGGCCCCGGGATGACCACCTCGCCGCTCTCGACGACCAGCACGTCGGGACGGACGGCGGCCTCTTCGGCGGATATGTCGGGTGGCAACGCGACGTCGAGAATCACGGCGCCCGGCTTGCACTGGCTGACGTCGAGCACGCGCTGGCCGAAGGCCGACGTCGCCGTGACGATCAGGTCGCAGTCGCCGACCCGGCGCGTGGTGGTGGTGTCGAGTTCGACGCGCGCGTCCGGCGTGTCGGCGAGGATCGTCCTCTTGAGCGCCGCGAGCCGGTCGGGTTCGATGGACACCAGCACCACGTCGTGCACCGCCGCCGCCAGCAGGCGCGAGCACACGGACCCGATCGAGCCGGTGGCGCCGACGATCATCGCCCTGCCGCGCGCAAGATCCCGCCAACCCATGCGTTTCGCTGTCAGCTTGGCCGTTTCGAGCGTGGCGGCAATCGTCAGGCTGTTGCCGGTCGTGACCGGGATCGGCGCACGCTGCGCCACGGTGATACCCGCGTCGCCTACGACCTTGGTGAAGGCGCCGAGACCTGCGATGCGCGCGCCCCGCGCCGCGGCATCGCGTATCGCGCGGCCGATTCGCGAGTACGTGAACTCGGGAGCGCGGGACAACATCTGGCGCGGCGTCGCGCCGAGCGCGTAGATCAGGCCCTCGATCTCCTGTCCGGTTGCGGGCGACCGGCCGCCGCGTGCCCGCCCGACCAGCTGTGCCGGCATGTATGCGGCGGTGGCTTCGACCAGTTCGCCGGGCAGGTACCGCGTCCACGCATAGCGCGGTGTCGCGACATGTAGTCGATCGTGAGCGGGTGCAGCACGAACGCGAACCGGTGCGCTCGACGTGCAGCGCCGGTCGTCGCGTTGCCGGCAGGAGTTGAACCCACGATCGGTCTCACGAACTTGGCGGGGTCCGCCACGCCGATTCTTCCGCGGATACCGTCCCGGTCCAATGCGTAGTTCTCGCGTGCGAGTGCGCCGCCGTGCCGGGATGCGCGTCCTGCGCTCGCAGTCGACGCGCGCGCCGGACTCAGCGGTCGAAGCGGATGTCGCCGGCCTCGTGTGGATTCAGCGCGCGCTTGTCGGCATAGAACTCGCGCAGTACGCCGAGGTCGCGTTCGCGATCGCCGGTCATGCGCACGTAGGTATCGATGCCGACGCAGCGACGCCCGTAGTCGATGTAGGCCAGGCCGATCGGCAGGTTCGCGGCGAGGGCCAGCTGGTAGAAGCCCGACTTCAGGTGATCGGTGTGCGCGCGCGTCCCCTCCGGGGTGACGGCGAGCCACATCCAGTCGCGTTGCCGGAACTCCTCGACCATTGCGGCAACGAACCCGGTGCGCTCGCGCCGGTTGATCGGCACGCCGCCGATACGCCGCAACAGCCCGCCGAACGGCCAGCGAAACATGGTGTCCTTGCCCATCCAGTGCGCCGGCAGCGCGTGACCGACACGGAACGCGACGCCCACGACGAAGTCCCAGTTCGAGGTGTGCGGGTAGACGACGATCAGGCCGTGCGGTTCGGGCGGCCAGACGAGCTTCGTTTGCCAGCCGCAAAGCCGCAGCAGTCCGAGACATGCCCTGCGCAGTAGCCGCATCGCGTCGAATCCCCGGGAAAGGTCCGGTCTTTTAGCACAAGGCCGGGATGCCGGGCATGCGACGGTCCCCGCCCGGAGGCAATGCCGGCGCTTCCCTCAATCGTCCTCTGGCACCACGTACGCGGGCATCGGTCGCAACTCGGGCGGGATGGCCTGCAGTCGCTCCTCCTCCAGGCGCTTCCGTTCTGCCTCCAGTGCCTGCTGCTCCGCCAGTTGTTTCTGCTCGGCCTCGTCGAGCATGCGCATGACGCGCTGCATGCCGGTCAGGAAGGCATTGAAACCGAGGGTCACCAGGCACACGACGGTCAACGCCGCCACCAGCGCCAGCGCGTGCTGCAGTATCCGGGCCGGAGGCCTGACGCTGTCACGCTCGGCCGCGAGTCGTGCCCGTTCCATGAGCTTGCGCTCGAGCTCAGGGCGGCGTAGCGGGCCCTGGTCGTCGAAGTCGTCGTCGTCGGGACCGAAGGGCGAGCGGGACTGGTCGTTCATCCATGCATTGTAGCGGTTCGCGGCAACGTGGCAGGCAACGGGCCGTGCCGGACGAGCAAGGACAACAACAGCGGCAGGACGCCCACCGTCGCCTCCGGATGGTTGTGCCGCAGCGGCCCGTCGTGCAGCAGCACGATGTCGCCCGGGCGAATCGAGCGCAGGCGGCCGAAGATCCGCTGCGGCGTGGCGAGCGGGCCCCAATCGACGCCGCTCACGCTCCAGAGCGCCACCTGCTGTCCTTCCTCGCCCGCGACATCGGCCAGGTATGCGCCGAGCCTGCCGTGCGGCGGCCGAAACCACTCGGGCCGTTCACCGAGCACCTGTGCGATCGCGTCGGCGCCATCGCGCACCTCGCGTCGCGCACGGGATCTCGACAGCGTCCACGGATGACGATGGTCATAGGCGTGATTGCCGATCGTGTGGCCGGCCGCCCGCGCCGCGCGCAGCGTCGCCGCCGCCGGCCGGGCGAGGCGCCCGATCACGAAGAAACTCGCCTGCACGCCGGACACCGCCAGCGCGTCGAGCACGCGTGGCGTCCAGGTTGGATGCGGACCGTCGTCGAAGGTCAGGTAGCAGTGCACCGCATCGTCCGGCAGGCAGCGAAACACGTTCGCGCGCGTGTGTGGCCGCGCCGCATCGCGCACAGGGGCAACACCGCTCACGGCACAGGTCCCGGCGCCGATATCGCGTCGCGTCGCGGCTCGAACCCGCGCTGTCCGAAATTGGCGAGCAGCGCGTTGCGCGTGATGCGAAAGCGTCGCGGCACGACTTCGGCCATCGCCGCGTCGTGCGCCGCAGGCGCGAACGCGAGGATCAGCAGCCGGAAATGCGTGCCGAGCAGCCAGCGGCGCGGACCCGCGGGCAGCGGCTCTGCGTCGAACCCGACCGCACGGCCGTGCGGGCGCAACCACGTCACGCCCTCGTACAGTGTGACCTGGCGCACGCGTGCATCGACGCGTGCGTGTTCGGCGAGTTCTGCGAACGAAGCCAGCAGCAACCGGGCGAAGCGGACGCCTGCTTGCGCCCGGCCGCTCGCCTGCACGGCGGCTGCGCGCGCGTTGTTGAAATGCAGCCGGCCGATCCAGTCGCCACTCTCGAGGCACGTGCCGTCGTGCAGCGCGCAGGGGCTGCCCAGGTGTCGCTCGAGGCCGAGGTAAAGCAACGGACCCACGGGAGTGAGTTCGCGGCGGCGCCGATAGTGCGTGTCGATGCGCTCGAGCACGGCTCGCAGCAGGCGTCGCCGCATCGGCGCGTGCTCCAGGAACAACGGTTCGCCAGCGTCCATGTCACGCCCCGGCCCTGGAAGTCGTGACGCGCGGACCCGTGCGACGCGCGAGCCGCAGCGCATGCGCGGCAACCAGCGCGGCTCCGTGACGCTTCCCCGCGCGCCAGGCTCGCGCCTGCAGCTCCTGCATGTGCGCCGGGTCCGACAACCAGCTCGACACCTGTTCCGCCAGGCCCTCCGGCGACACGAAGCACCCGACGCCCTCGCGTTCCAGGAACTGGACGTTGAAGGTTTCCTGGCCACGCAACGATTTCGTCACGAGCAGGGGACGGCCGCAGGCGAGCACCTCGGCGACTGTCAAGCCTCCCGACTTGCCGACCACGATGTCCGCCGCGGCGATGTATTCCTGCATGCTGTCGGTCCAGCCGCAGACGCGGAGCCGCAGACCCGATTCGCGCGCCATCGTGCACAGGTTCACTCTAGCGGCTTCGTTGCGGCCCGCCATCACGACGACCGTGCCGGCGCGGAGCTGCCTCAACAGCGGCTCGACGAGCACGTCGAGGCCGACGCCCAGCCCGCCGCCAAGCACGAGCACGACCGGGCTCGCGTCCGGCGCATCGAGTCCCAGTGATTGCCGCGCCGCCGATCTTGCCGGAGGGTTGGCGAAGCCGGGCATCAACGGCACGCCCGTCACCGCCACCCGTGCCGTCGTGCGAGTCGCGTTGCTCCCGAACGGCGCGCGCACGAGCGACGGGTGCGGAACGCAATAGAGATCGATTCCCGGCTGCATCCAGAAATCGTGTGCGCCGAAGTCCGTCAGCACGCCGACGAGCGGCAGCGTGCTCCAGCGACGGGACTGCAACTTCAGCGCCGACACGAGCGCGGCAGGCACCATCTGCGTCGCCACGACGACGTCCGGCTCGAAGGCCAGGAGGTGTTGCTCCATGCGGCCCTGCAGGCGCAGGAACGCCCACTTGAACAGCGCCTCGCGCAGCCACGCGACGTTGACCCCGGCGTGCTCCCGGGTGCGCGCCGGCAACGCGGCGCAGGCGGTCGGATAGAGCAGCAGGTCCGAAGCATAGGGCCCGAGCGCCCACTCGAACAGGTGCGCCGCGGAGCCCCAGCCATTGTCGGCGCTTGGCGACACCAACTCGATGAGTTCGACGACTTCGGCCGGCGGCGGAATGTCGTTGTCCATGACGCGGCGCCAGGTGCGCTCGTCGAGGCTGTGCAGCTGCGAATACAGTTCCGGATGCCCCAGCACGAGTTCGAGGTACTTGTCCCGGATCGTCGCGGCCACGCCGGGATTCATGAGCGACCAGAAGTCGAGTCGCTCGACGATGGCTGCCGGCGCGATGCGGCCCAACGCAGCCTCGATCGCCTGCGCGGCACGGAGGTGACCGGAGCCAAGGCTGGAGGTCAGCACGAGGACGCGCGACTCGCCGCGCGGCACCGCCTCCGGCGGACGAGGCGCCGCGACGCGTGCTCCCGACATCCTCAGGCTTCTCGTGAATCCATTCACGTCGCCATTCTAGAACGGCGCCCCGCACATTGCGCGTATCGCGCGGCGAAGCCCGGGTCGAACGCGCGCTGCGCGGTGTCGTGCGGGCAGACGGCAGGAGTGGCCGCCGCGGCTACCGGGCGCGCACGAACCACACGAGCGGCAGCACGGCCAGCGTCGCGCAGGCGAGCCAGAAGAAATCGTTGGCATAGGCGATGGCTGCCGCCTGCCGTGCGATCTCCATCGTGAGCGCGAGCGTCTGCGCGTCGGCACCCGGCTCGAAGCCGAGCAGCGCCCACCGGTCGCGCGCGAACGCGGTGAAGCCTTCGCTGAGGTAACTCTGGTTGATCTGCGTCCAGCGCGCGAGCATCGACACCGCGAGCGAGATGCCGATCGAGGCCCCGATGGTCCGCGAGAGCGTCAGGATGGCGCCAGCCTCGGCGCGCTGATCGCGCCGCAGCGTCGCGTAGGCCGCGACCGACAACGGCACGAAGACGAGCGGCGGGCCGAATCCGGCGATGAACCCGGCCGACACGATGTAATCCCGCGGCGAGTCGACCGACACCTGACCCAGCATCACGAGCGCGCCGACCGCCATGAGCACGCCGAGTGCGACGATTGTCCGTGCCGACACGCGGCCGACCAGGCGTCCGGCGATCAGCACGGCCACAATTGCGCCGACGCCACGCGAAGCAGTGATGAAACCGGCCTCCGTTGGCGAGTAGCCCTGGAGGCCCTGCAGGAACGCGGGCACGAGGACCGTCGGGCTCAGCATGGCCATGCCGACCGTGAACATGACCAGGAGCGACGCGACGAAGTTGCCGTTGCGGAAGAGTTGCGGGTCGACGAAGGGATGCCGGGACGTTGTGGTGTGCACGAGGAACATGAAGAAAAGCAGCGCCGCGAAGAACGCCTCCGCCACGATTTCGCCCGACTCGAACCAGTCGAGCGTGTGACCGCGGTCCAGCATCAGCTGGAATAGTGCCAGCGTGAAGGAAAGCAGCAGGAACCCGACCCAGTCGAAAGGTCGCGACCGTCTCGCATCGCGCTCGACCGACACTCCCTTGAGCAGCGCCAGGTAGGAGAGCAGCCCGACGGGTACGTTGACGAAGAACGCCCAGCGCCAGCTCAACGTCTCCGTGAGCCACCCACCCAGCGTCGGCCCGATGAACGGGCCCACCATGACCCCGATACTCCAGAGTGCCATGACGCGCCCGTGCTTCTGGACAGGGTATTCCTGCAGCAGCGTCACCTGCGACAACGGCACGAGCGCCGCGCCGAAGAAGCCCTGCAGGATGCGGAACGACACGACCTCGCCCAGGTCCGATGCCATGCCGCACAACGCCGACGCGATCGTGAAGCCCGCTACGCCGATCGTCAGCACCGCGCGCAGGCCGAACCGCGTCGCCAGCCAGCCGGCGAGCGGTGTCGCAACGGCGCTCGCGACGATGTAGGACGTGACGACCCAGGCGACCTGGTCCTGCGTGGTCTGCAGGCTGCCCTGCATGTGGGGCAAGGCGACGTTAACGATCGTGGTGTCGATCGAGAACAGGAGCGTCGCTAGCACCGTGCCGAGCGCGACGAAGAACCGTCGACCCGCGTCGTCGGCCGAGGCGGTCATCGGCCGCGCCGGTCAATGGCCGCGAGGTTCGTCTGCGCGGCCACTCACGATCTCAGCCAGGCGAGCCAGCGCCGCATGCGCGTCGGCGCGTCGGTTTCGATCTCGATCCGCGCACTGGCGCCGCTGCGCAGCGGCGGGTCGCCGGGTCGCGCGACGATCGCAATGCGCACCGGGATGCGCTGCACGACCTTGACCCAGTTGCCGGAGGCGTTCTGCGCTGGCAACAGAGAGAATTCCGCCCCGGTCGCCTGCGCGACGCTCTCGACCCGGCCGGACCAGGCGAGCCCCGGGTACAGATCCACCTCCACGTGCGCGGGCTGGCCGGGCCGCACCCAGCCGAGATCCGTTTCCTTGAAATTCGCTTCGACCCACACCTGCGCGTTGGTCACGATCGCAAACGCCGGCTTGCCCGACGCAACGTAGTCCCCGACGTGCGGCAGGCGGCTCACGATGCCCGCGCGTGGCGCCCGCACCGTCGAGTACGCGAGGTCCACTTCGGCCTGGGCCAGTTCCGCAGCGGCCGACTGCACCGCCGGGTGCTGGTCCACCGGCACGTTGGGATCGCCGCCGAGGCGCGCATCGGTTTCGGCCAGTTGCAGTTCGAGCAACCCGATCGCGCCCGTGGCGGCAACAGCCGCACGGTGCGCCTCGTCGAGCGCGGTCTGCGTCACCAGCTTGCGCTCGGCCAGTTCGCGCTGCCGACCGTATTCGCGCACCGCATATTGTGCGGTGTCGCGCGCGAGCACGACCTGCTCCGCACGGGCGCGGTACTCGGCCCGCATCGACTCGACGGCGAGGCGCGCGCTGGAAAGCTGGGCCTTGGCACGCTGCTCATGCACGCGCAACGTGCGGTCGTCGAGGACGAGGATCAGGTCGCCCGCCGCCACGGACGCATTCTCGGCCACGCGGACCTCGCGCACTTCTCCCGATACCTGCGGCGCGACGTCCACGCGGTCCTGCTTCACATAGGCGTTGTCGGTGCTCGCGACCGTTCCGCCGCGCCCGTAGACGAACACTGCGATCGCTGCAACTAGGGCCGGCACGCACCAGAGCAGCACCGCGCGCAGGACACGCCGCCGCCGCGGGACGACGGGCACGTCGTCACGCCCGGTTTCGCGCGCGTCGGCCGTAGCCAGCATGACGTCGGGTACGAGATCACTTGCCACGAACGCGGCTCCGTCCGGCGCGTTGCACGGCATCGCGGCCGAGGTTGAGGTGAATCCTGCGCAGGCTCGCGATCAGCGCGCGGCGCTCGCTCGTGCTGATGCCCTGCAACGCACGCGACCGGGTCATCGTGGCAGCGTCGGTCAGTATCTTCACGATGGGCAGGGCCTTGGGTTCGATCCGCACGCACGTGGCGCGCCGGTCGGCCGGGTGGCTCTCGCGTCGAATCAGTTGCTGCTTTTCGAGCCGGTCGAGCATGCGGCCGACCGTGACGGGCGTGATCTCGAGCCAGGCCGCGAGTTCGACCTGGCGGCAGCCCGGGTCGCGGTGCACGTGCAGCAGGAGCCTGTGGAGCTGGGGCGTGAGTGCCAGGCCCCGCGTGCGGCTGCTGAAGTCGGCGCGGAGCAGCCGCAGGATGTCCACGACGAGGAAGCCGAACTGCTCGTCGCCCGCATCGAGGGAATATGCTGAGCCATGCATATACTAAGCTTAGCATAGCATCCGTCGCGCACGCCTGCGAAACCGCCGTCGTAACGCGCACCGATCCTCGGGCGAAAACGAGAAGAACTGACGGACGTCGAAGGCGCTCAACTCACGCGGAAACCGGCGCCAGCCCAGATACGACCACAGCAACGTTCGTATGGGCGGCCCTCCCCATCAGAGCGGCCGAGTCCAGGCCATCCCGACGGCACGGAATGCTACCAGCCTGTTGCGTTGCAGCAGAGAAACGGTTACTCCCAGCACGAAAAGTACGCGACCCCCGGCTGTGCTGGCATGCACGGCCGCGCTGAGGCCGTGCCTCAGAGGCGTTTACTTGGCCCGTTCTGGACTTCGCCCAATGGGTCCGCCTGCGGCGGTTCAGGAAACGCCCCCCATTTCCTGTTGGAAGGGGAGCGTGGATCCGGGAGTAGGTGGACGCGGCTCGGCGGCGATCCGATTGCTGCGCCCGGGTCGTCAATAGTCGTGGGTCAGGATGTCGCGGGTGCGGCGGCAGATCTCGCGACCGTAGTCGGTCCATTGGCCCTGGCCCCAGTACCGATAGCAGCTGGTCTGGGACGCCAGCAGGTGAAGCAGTGCATTGCGATAGCGGCGCTCGCCGGTCGGCTGTCGGGGAACGATCACCTTGTCGTGGAAGAGGGCGCTCGCTTCCTCCATCGGTCCCAGCACGTTCTCGTAGCCCCGTACCCAGGTCAGGTTGTTGGTCCAGCTGCCACCTTCCATGTGGAATCGGCCGTCCTCGCGCCGCAGCTCGTCGATGAGGTGCGCCAGCCGGTCGACGCCGTCGCCCGGCTGCATGCGCGCCCAGATGCGACTGTGGAACAAGGGCTGGATCTCCGGCAGGTCGGACTCGCGAACGCCTCGTGCGAACAGATGCTCGAGGTACTCGGTCGCATTCATCAGCGGGACGTCACTGCCGGAGGCCTCGCGAACCACCTCGAAGTACTTGGACGGGAACTCGTTCATCATCACGCCACCGTTTTCGCCGTCCGCGATCTGCGTGACGAGCGGTGGCACCGGATGCCCGGCGAGGTCACTGCGGGTCAGGCCCTTCGCCTCGTACCAGGGCTGCATCTGGGCGACGAGCTTGGTGTCGGAGCCCTGCGTCTTCACGATCGCGATGATGCTCGCGGTCTCGCCCGCGGCATTGCGGCAGACGAGCCGATGCGGCAGGTGCGACTGCCGGGGCGACGCGCCTTTGCCCGGCTCCTCGACCGTGTGCTCCTGAACGAGCACCCAGCGGTAGCCGCAGTCGAGGAGCGTGCGCACGAACTCGTAGGCCACCTCCGGATGGTTCGGCAGTGCCATCTCGGACGGCGAGAAGCCGCGCACGCGCGCCAGCGCATCGAGGCCGAAGATCGCGGCGAAGTGATGCTGCCAGGCGCGCACGTGCAGGCGGAAGTCCTGCACGGGCGTCGACGGCGCGACCGCGTGGCCCCACGGCGCGCCGAGCCATTCCACGGCGCGGCGACAGTCCGGCGAACACGTGATCCGCTTCAGGCTGTCGATCACCTCATGAGCACCCATGGTGCGCAGGCCGTGCAGCAGGGTGCCGGAGTATTCGAGCATGACCCGCGGCTCCTCGCCTTCGGCCAGCAGCGCAGGGATGAACTCGCCCATGCGTGCGTAGCAGTGCCGGAACACGGTCGCGTTGTGGTTGTCGCCGATGCCGGGGTGCTCGACCATGAACTGGAGGTTGCCGATCAGCGCCGCCGTGCGCAGGTCGTCGCCGCCGGTCGGGGTGAGCGGCTGGTGCATGTGCAGCGCGATGGCGCACGCGCTGCGGATCCGGTCAAAGGCAATGCGACTGTCGTCGAGGAACACCGGCCGGTCGCGCGCCTCGGCCATCGTGCGCTCGATCAGTGCCTCGGATCCGCTCAGGTTCGGCAGACCGTCGACGTACTCCGGCAGCGCGGGCATCGTGTGACCTACCGGTGCCGGATGAACTCGTAGACGTCGAGGTAGCGCTGGCCGGGTCGATGCCAGGAGAAGTCGCAGGCCATCCCCTGGAGAACGAGCTCGCGGAACAGCGCCGGCTCGTTGCGCCACAGGTCGAGCGCGCGGTCGCAGCGCGGAGTCGAGCCCCGCGGCGTCCGGGTGCTCGAAGACGAAGCCATTGCGCTGCCGTCGCGGCAGCTCGGCGTAGTCCCAGTCGAACACCGTGTCCTTGAGACCGCCGACGGCCCGCACGACCGGCACGCGTCGCCGTAGCGCAGCGCGATCATCTGCGTCAGTCCGCAAGGCTCGTAGAGGCTCGGCATCACCAGCAGGTCCGCGCCGGCGTAGATCAGGTGGGCGAGTTCCTCGTCGTAACCGATCTCGAGGTGGCAGTCGGGGTTGTCGTTCAGCAAGCGCTTCAGGTGCCAGAAGTCCTCGTTGATGCCGTGCTCGGAGCCCGAGCCGAGCAGGACGAACTGCGCGTCGTGCTCGAGCGCGTAGAAGAGCGCGTGGCGGATGAGGTGCAGGCCCTTCTGGGTGTCGAGGCGGCCGACGTAGGCGACGATCGGCCGTCGACCGTCGCGCAGCAGCATGCGGTCGCGCAGGGCGGCCGTGTTGACGGCCTTGTTCTCGACGCTCGCGGCGACTGTAGTGCTGCGGGATGTGCGGGTCGGTCTCCGGATTCCACACCTCGTAGTCCAGCCCGTTCAGGATGCCGGCGAACTTGTCCTGGTGCAGGTGCAGCGCGTGGCCGAGTCCGAAGCCCAGTTCGGTGTGGCGTACCTCCCAGGCGTGATGCGGCGATACGGTCGTGACGAAGTTCGAGTACAGGATCGCGCCGCGCATGAGGTTGATCGAGTGCCGGTCGAACGCGTCGCCCATCCGGTCGGGCGCGCCGAAGTAGTCGGGCCGATTCAGGCCGGTGGCGCGCAGGATTCCGGGTCCCGTCGTGCCCTGGTGGCGGAAGTTGTGGATGGTGTGGCAGACGCGCTGATGGGCGAGCCCGGCGCCGGCGTAGATCTCGTAGAGCAGCACCGGCACCAGCGCGGTCTGCCAGTCGTGCGTGTGAATCACGTCGGGGCGCTTGTTGCTCTTCAACACGAACTCGAGCGCCGCCTTGCTGAAGAACGCGAAGCGCTCCGGGTCGTCCCAGAAGCCGTAGTAGGTGCCGCGGTCGAAGTAGCCTTGCGCCGAGTGCGGCTCGATGAAGAAGCACTTGCGGCCGTGCACGAACCCGAACCAGACAGTGCACGTGATCGCCCCGCCATCCCACGGCACCCACAGGTCGTGATCGACGACATGCAGGTCCCAGACCTGGTCGTAGCGCATGCAGTCGTACTTCGGCAGGATGATCTCGACCGCGTGGCCGCGGATCTCCAGTTCGCGGCTCAGGCCGAACACCACGTCCGCCAGACCGCCGACCTTGGCCACTGGCGCGCACTCGGAGGCGATCATGACGACATACATCGACGGCGTGCTCCCTCTCGGACGGCGGGGGCGATCGACCCGCCGACGCTAGCAGAGAAGGGGTGAGCGGACTATCCGTGGGTTGTCGCAGGATCAATGCGCGACGCGGGTCGCATTGGAGGGTGTGGACGCTGTTCGAGAACGAGCAGCTCGCGCTGCAGAGCAGCGCCTCAGAGGGTTGGTTCGTCGGGGCGGCAGGCGGATTTCGCGGCGCGGGCGGTAGGCACGACATCAACTGTCGCCGGCGAGCGGGAAGATGTCCCCGAGATCCGGTGATCTCGGGAGAGACGACGATGTTCTGGATGTTCGTGCTGGCTGTGGTCCTGGGGGCCGTGTTCTTCAAGCTGGGCGTGTACTCGGTCGTGTTCGGCCTCGTCGGATTCGTGGCGAAGGTGCTGTTCGTGGTGTCGGGGGCGTCTATTCTGGTGGGCGTAGGAGGTGGGTGGCGCGGCGGCGGGCTAATGTTCGGCAGGAGGCGGGGAGGGCGAATGACCGTTGGCTCGCGGCGCGGAGGCGGTGCGTTGAGTGTCGTGGCGCATAATCGGGCGCGCCACGAGGCGGGCGTCCCAGGAATACGCGGAAACGCCGGATAGTGGAACGGACTCGGTGCCGGTCAGTCGGACCGCGCAATACATGGCGCTGTTCCGGGCGCTGGAAACCGCGCGACCACGCGGGGAGCGTCTGTTTCAAGACCCATACGCACGCGATTTCCTCGCGCCCCGATTGCGCGTGCTGTCGGCTGCCGCGCGCGTGCCCATGCTGGGTCGCCGTCTCGAGCACTACATCGACAAGCGCTGGCCGGGGGTGCGCAGCTCCGGGATCGCGCGTACGCGGTTGATCGACGACTGGGCGACGGCGGCGGTGCGCGACGGCGCGCAGCAGATCGTGCTGCTCGGCGCGGGATACGACTGTCGCGCACATCGATTGCCGGCATTGGCGAGGCTTACGGTATTCGAGGTGGACCAGCCAGCGCTGCTCGAGCGCAAGCGGCGGCTGCTTGAGGGCGGCGGCCGACCGGTGCGGCCGGATGTGGTGTACGTACCCGTGGACTTCCGGCAGGACGATCTGGCGAGGCGCCTCGCGGAGGCCGGTTTCGATGCGGGACGGCGTACGCTATTCCTGTGGGAAGGCGTGACGAACTACCTCGATGCCGCGGCCGTCGATGGGGTGTTGTGCTTCATGTCGCGGACTGCCGTGCCCGGCAGCAGAATCATCGTCACCTACGTGCACGCGGACGTGCTGGACGGGCGCTTTGCAGCGCCGGGAATCGAGCCGCTGTTTGGAACGCTGCGCGAATCAGGTGAGATCTGGACGTTCGGCTGGCGACCGGAAGAACTGGGGCCCTTTCTTATGGAGCGGGGCCTGCGGCTGCTCGAGGACCTTGGGGCTGCGGACTATCGCCCGTTGGTCATGGGCCAGCGCGCGCCTGGTGCGGTGGGCTACGAGTTCTATCGCGTGGCGCGGGCCGAGGTGGCCCATCGCTGATGGCGGTGCCACGGTTGCGCGACGTCCGATCGGAGGACGCCTCGGAGCCGTTGTACAGGGGGGCGGTTCGAACGCGGGCAGAGTGTAGACGCCACTTCGTGGCTCGCGCGATCGCTGATCGCGCCTCCGAGGGCTGGGCACGTGGTTGGATCGGGAGTGCTGAAGGGACGCTCGCTGCGCGGGTGGACTGGTGTTTGACGTTGGTCGACCGATGTATATACTTGTTTATACGTCGGAGGTGAGCCATGTCCAAGACCGCGACCCTGACCGTGCAGCAATGGGGCAACAGCCTCGCCGTGCGCATCCCGGCCAAAGTGGCCCGGTCCGCTCGCTTCAAGGTCGGTCAGCCGGTCGAGGTGTCGGCGCAGGACTCCAATGTGCTGGTGCGAGCCATCGGGGAGCCGAAGCTCAGCCTCGCGCAAAAGCTTGCGGCGTTTGATCCCGATCGGCACGGCGGCGAGGTCATGGCCACCGGGCGCGTCGGGCGCGAGGTGTTCTGATGGCGGCGCGCAAGTCCTGGTGCCCGGACCGTCGTGACATGATCTGGATCGACTGCAATCCGCAGGCGGGTCGCGAAATGAAGGACCGACACCCGCTCGTCGTGATGTCGCCGCGCGAATTCAACGAACGCACCGGGATCGTGATCGGACTGCCGATGACGACTGCGGCCTATAACGACACCAATCCGTTTGCGGTGCGGCTCAAGGGCGCCCGCGGCACGATGAGCTACGTTCTCGGACATCAACCGAAGTCGTTCGACTGGCGGGCCCGCAAGGCGAAGCCGCACCCGTGGAAGAGGGTGCCGGAGGAGTCGTACGTGCTCGCCTGCGAAACGCTGAACCAGATCATCGAGATCGGCTAACGACGTCGTCGGCGCGGTCACCTCGAGTGAAACGCCTCGCGCGTCTGGTTGGGCGGAAGAGCCAATGCCGCGGCAGGCGCTGCGGTGCAGTTCAACGCCGGCGCCATCACGCACGGAGCGGAGATCGGTTGCCGGTCTAGCCGCCCGAAGCTGGGAGCGCCTGCCGGCAGCATTCGATCTGTGCGTCGGGCCCGTCGTGTGTTGCCGCGCAGCGCCGGCCGATGCGATCGGCGTCGAGGTCCTGCCAGGACGCATCGCCGTCGCCGACGGCATCCCGGATCTCCTTGCCGAAGCCCGCGAGCCAGGCCTCGAACCGGCTGCAGCGCATTGCGATTCCGGCAGAGGCGACGCAATGCTTTTCGGGATCGGTGAGACCGGCAGGCAGTGTTGCCAGCACGACCTCGGCGCAGCCGACGGTCGACTGCGCGGCTCGCTGTGGCTGGCTTGCGCAGCCCGCGATGCACAGCAGCAGGCAACCTACGCAAACTTCTATCCGTGCGACCACGGCGCATCGTAGCGCGCGCGGGCAGTCGTGCATTCGGGACGGAACGCCCCGGGTGAGCGGTGCCGGGCGCCGTCGTTCAGCGAGGGAATGATTGGCCTGTACGAAGCTCGGGGGACGCTCGTGGGTGAGTTCGACGGCTGCGTTGTCTGGCAGGGGTCGGGCCGATGGGCGAGCCGGGAGAACCCCGTAAGATCACTTTTGATTTAAATGAAAAAGATTATGCGCACTCAAGCATGATCACTGCACGATCGAAGTAGATAGCCTCTTAATCGTTCTTTTTTGGATGCTGCGTGCCCTGCTGTCTTGAGCTTTCGGGCTGGGGCATGCTGGAGCTGCGGTTTGACCCGCCGTGAACCCTGGCGGGCATGGCACTGACACGCGGCGGGTTGTGTCCCGGGTTGCCTGCCCCAACACTCGGCAGCTCGATCCCTACGTTCGTACACAGGTCACAATGAAATCACTCGGCAGTAAACCGGACGGGTTGCGACGTGAGCGCGTGCAATCGTCGCCGCTGTGGCACGGCGGTGCGTTTCGCAACGTGCATCCCATGCTGCCGAGATTGCTGCGGACGGACGTGGCGATGCCGACCGTCCGCGAGTTCCTGTTCGCTGGTGATCGGCGCGTGCCGAAAGGACCGCTGCCGTCGATGGATCCAACGGCGGGCTGGACGAAGAAGCCGCGCAGCGGACTGCGGACGACCTGGCTCGGGCACTCCACGGTACTGATCGAGATCGACGGGCTGCGCGTACTGACGGACCCCGTGTGGGGTGCGCGCGCCTCGCCCTCGCAGTGGGCGGGCCCGAAGCGGTTTCAGCCGGTGCCCATCCCGATTCGTGCGCTGCCGCCCCTCGATGCGGTCGTGATCTCGCACGATCACTACGACCATCTCGACTACACGACGATTCGCGCACTGGCGAAGCGCGACGTGCCGTTCGTGACGTCGCTCGGCGTGGGTGCGCACCTCGAGGCCTGGGGCGTGCCGGCCCATCGCATCATCGAGCTCGACTGGTGGGAGTCGTACGCGCTGCCGAAGGTGGGCCTGACGGTGACGGCCGCGCCGTCACAGCACTTCTCAGGGCGAGGCCTGCGCAGCCGCAATTCCACGCTGTGGTCGTCGATGGTGATCCGATCGCGGCGGCACGCGGTGTTCTTCAGTGGCGATACCGGACTCACGATGGAATATGCCGAAATTCTGCAGCGGTTGGGTCCCTTCGATCTCGTGATGCTCGAGGTCGGCGCGTTCCATCCCGCCTGGGGGCACATTCACCTGGGTCCGGAGAATGCGCTCGAGGCCTGGGCCCTGCTCGGCAAGAGTGCGTTTCTGCCGGTGCACTGGGGGACGTTCAGTCTCGCGATGCACGCGTGGGATGAGCCGGCGGAGACCCTGCTGGCGCGTGGTTCGAAACGCGGCGTGCCGCTGGTGATGCCGCGGCTCGGTGAGCCCGTCGAGCCGGCCCACGTGGAGCGGGTGTCGCCCTGGTGGCGCGCGGTGGAACGGCGGACGCAGCGCGAGGTCGTCGTTGAACCTCGCGAGACGAGCCAGGAACCGAGTGAGACCACGGCTCCGCAAAGCCTGCCCTGGCCGATCGATTGATCGGGCCCAGCGGCGGCCGTGGCGTGGAGAACAGCGATGCTTGATTACTTTCTTCCTGGGCCTCGTGATCGCATATTTCGCCTGGCGCGTGCTGTCCTCGCTTCTCGTACGGCGTCGACTGCCGGCGCTGCTCGCCGAAGGGGCGCAGGTGGTGGACGTGCGCAGCCTCGCTGAGTTTGCGGGTGGCCATGCGCCTGGGAGCGTGAACATTCCGCTGCCGGAGATCGGCGAGCGCGCCAGGGAGCTGGATCGGAACCGGCCGGTGATCGTGTGCTGTGCGTCTGGCACGCGCAGTGCGCTGGCGGCGCACCGACTGCGCCGGCTGGGATTTGGCCGAGTACTCAACGCGGGGTCCTGGCGCAGTCTGCCGTGATCGATCCGCAACGCGGCCGATGCAGGAATGCTGCAAGGCGCGGCTGCCCTGCCCCGATCTACCGCGCCGTCCAAACCACAGTCGTTCCCCGCAGTTGCTTGCGGTGAGTTCATGCGTGGCGAGAGAAGTCGGGGCCAAGGCGACTGATGCGGCTCGCCCTGGCCCTGAGAAACAACGCGGGTGAGGCGTCAGGCCTTCGCGGCGTCCTTCAGCTTCTTCATCGCACGAACCTTCACCTTGACCGTCGCCGGCTTGGCCTTGAAGGTCGTGGGCTCGCCGGTGAAGGGATTAATGCCCTTGCGCGCGGGCTTCGCCGCAACGCTGGTCACGGTGATCTTCAGCAGTCCCGGCAGCATGAAGGTGCCGGCGCTCCTCCTGCCAATCGAGGCGAGGATTGCGTTCTCGAGTGCGGCGAGCAATGCGCGCGCGTCCTTCGCGGCGACCTGCGCTGCATCTGCGAGGTGAGCGACCAGTGCGGACTTGGTCAGCACCGACTTGATCGATTGCGGGGCCTTCGGGGCAGCCTTCCGGGCGGGCTTCTTCGCCGGCTTCTTCGCGGACTTCTTAGCTTTTGCCATGGGTGAACGATGACCTCTTGAATGAATGATCGACGCGATCGAATCCGATCGCCGGGCGCACGTTAGGCGAATGTGCCGCGAATGCCAAGCGCTTTCAGGGCCTGCGAGCGCAGTTCAGTCGCAGGGCTCCCAGGCGGAGAACGTGGCGGCGAGGCGCCGTGAGGTAGCGACCGCGGTTGGCGCCGCGCAGCCACAGGCCGGCCTACATGCCCACGAGCACGACGAGCCAGGCGCAGACGAAGGCGTGCCAGCCGTGCGTGAACCAGTCGAGTTCGGCCTCCTCCTTCGCGCGTCCGAGGCCCCGCTTGGCACGGTCGGTTTCAGCTGGATTTGAGTTTTTCTTCGGCGTAGAGGGACAGTTCGATCATCCGCTCGAGCAGCTGCTCGGGTGATACGCCCGTGAAGTTCCTGAGCACCAGCTCTTTGACGTAGAGGCGAACG
The DNA here is from genome assembly GCA_963786705.1 of uncultured Gammaproteobacteria bacterium. GTDB lineage: Bacteria > Pseudomonadota > Gammaproteobacteria > Steroidobacterales > Steroidobacteraceae > RPQJ01. Next base: position 294,557 of record CAWBAG010000023.1, on the reverse strand, counting down.
AGATACCGAAGCTGCAGCGCGCGGTTGCGCGTCGCGAACACGAAGTCGCGGTGGCCGCTATTGACGACGATGAGATTGCGCTCGACGTCGAGTCTCGATCGCCACAGCTCACCCGCTGCGCGTTCGAACGTATAGCCCGGGAGGCCGCGGGTGTTGACGACGGCCGGGGTCATCGCCACCTCGAGGCTGTCGGTGATCGTCACCAGTGCTTCGGCCGAGCACAGGACCTCGCGTTGCGTGACCGTAACCCGCAGGCGCGCAAGACCGGGGGTGGCGGAGGCGAGATACTCGACTTCCTGGTTCGTTGCATTGGCGAGCGATCCGCCGCCCTCGACGATCTCCCAGGCAAAGAGCAGGTCTGCTTCCACGCGGCGCCGGGATCGGTCGCGTGGTAAGGCACGGAATCGGCGCCGTTCCGTGACCGGCACGGTGCTCGCCGCCGGTGACACGACGACGCTGAACAGCGGCCCGGCGTAGTCGAAGAACTGCCGTTGAACATCGGCGTTGAAGGGCGGCTCGGCGACACCGAACTCGGTGGCATCGAGCTCTATCTCCATCGCCGCTGCGGTGTCTCCACCGCCCGGCCGCGCCGGTCCGCCCTCGGCGCGTGACCGAGCCTGGACGTCGAACCAGTCGTATTCCTCGGGCGGCAGCGCCAGCATCGCCTCGCGAAACGCCCGCTGGATGGTTCGCAAGGACTGCTGACTGGCCTGCTCTTCCTCCGCCCGCCGCTGCTCGTCGATCAGACCATTGAGACGCGCTTCCAGGGGCCGAAGCGCATCGGCCCAGGCGGCGTAACGCTCGTCATGAATGATCCCGCTGCGCGTGCCTGGGGTCAGGTTCAGAAACGGCACGTCGATGAGACCCTGGAGGTACCGGGAGGACCACGGTGCATGATCGAGACCGGGGAGCGTTGCGAGATCCTCGATGACCCGAGTCCCGTCGCGGGTCAACGCAACCCGGCAACTCTCGGCCGGCTCGGCGAGGTACAACTCGGCATACGCGTCCCCGAATCCGGTTCGGACGTGCGGGAGCTGGTGCAACAGGCGCCCCTCGTACGCCCGCGGCTCGACCTCGTATTGCTTGCGCGCGAGCTTGTCGATGACCGTGACCCGGACCTTGGCGTTGCGGATCCGATCCCGCAGCTCGGACGCCAGGTACCACTGGATCTTCTCGCCGCTCAAGCTTCGGATGCCCTCGAGGAGCGGGCTGATCTTGAGCTCCGTGCCCCGCTCGGCGAACAGCACGCGACGGGGGCTCACGGTGTATCGCGAGTCGCCCTTGCTCATGGTCATCTGGTAGGCGCGCTGGTCGGACCCCGTCGAGGTCATGGTCAGGGTATCGCCGACCGTCCAGAAGCTGAGGAGCCCGATCCCGAACTCGCCCTGCAACCCCGTCCCGAATCCCTCGGTCTTGAGGTGCCGCTTGATTGAGTCGCAGATGTGGGTCGCGACGTACTTGAAGTTCGGCAGCCCGTCCTCGTCGCGGGGGACGCCCTCGCCGTCGTCCTTGATCGAGAGGAAATGCGCACCGTGCTCCTTGCCGCGCGTGATCGTCACGGTCTTGGCGTGGGCGTCAATGCTGTTCTCGACGAACTCGGCGATCGCTTTCAGGGGGTTGCTCTGCGAGAGGGCAATGATCCGGATTGCATTCCAGTCATCGCCGATCTTGAGCTTGCCACTGTCGGCAGTCTTCGGCTTCGACGCGGCCTTTGACGGCATTTTCGACTTCCGGCGGCCGCTGTTACGACCTGCGTCCGGAGCGTCGGGCGCCGTTGCATCCTCAACTGACATGGGCGCCTGTCACCGCGGCCGCTGCGGGCTCTTGCCAGCCGGCTGCTCCACCATCTGTCCCTCGACAAATTTGTGCAGAACGCTCGATACCAGCGTCTGATACGGCAAGCCCTCGGCCAGCGCACGCTTCTGCAGCGCGCGCAGATCCTTGGAGGAAATGCGGATGTTGATCCGGCTGTCCTTGGTGAAGGTCGCCTCGGCCACCTTGCGATGGCGCGCCAACTCGCGGGAGCGATTCTTCACCGGCTTCAACTTGCCGGATTCGAACGCCTCGAGAATCTCCTTCTCTTCTGCATCAAGTTTGTTCATCGGATTCACCCAGGTACTGTCTGGAGGCCTTGCGGCTCGGAATGATCGTCTTCAGGAAGATCTCAGTCTCGGATTCAACGAACGGCACGAGGTAAGCGTAGCCCTCGATCAGGACCACCGAGATCTTCTGCCCGGGATAGCGCTGCTGATTCCGGTGCTCGACCAGGTCCACCTCATCACCGGCTTCAATGTGAAACACCACGTCCTCGAACGAAACGCCGCGCTCGCGCTTCAGCCACTCGTTCTTGGCGGGATCCCAGGCATAGTGCTTCACCGGTGCAGCATACCAAAGTGTGTGCCGTATGTACTCAGGCTGCGATCGGCACTCGGGCAGCCATTTCGGCGCCTCGTCCGCGCCGAATGGCGCTACAGCGAGAAGTCGTCGTCCGGCGATATCCCTGCCCTTCTGCTGCTCGCGGGTAGGCTCTGTGTCCCTTCTCCTGGTCGGCGCCCTTCCCTTCCCGGTACTCGAGCCAGCGGTCGTGGGCCGCGCAGCGATGATCCGTGGATGACAATGGGTTGGAGGAAGAGACGGGATATTCCGGCCTGACGCTGCTGCATGCGGCAGCTCGCTCGCCGTAGGCGAGCCTCGGACGCGTTTGGCAGGGGCAGCGACTGATCGAGCGATGAGACTGAAGGTCCCGTCAGCGGCCGTGGGTGTCCCGGTACTCGGGTCGGTACCGATAGACGGGCAGGGTCTCGAGGAACGGCTGGTTCTCGAGCTTGTCGGCGCCCGGTCGGCTGGGAGTCGGTTGTCCGCTCTATTCGAACTCGATCGCGACCGGCAGCCGCGCCAACGCATCGGTCGCGGCAGCGCGTGAGGCTGCATCTGGCAGACGAAGCGTGGCGACGATGCCGAGTCGTTTGTCGTCGCGTACTGCAACGGCCGCCACGATGCCGGAGGCCCGCAGCACTTCGCCGTAGACCCTTTCGGTGGCCAACTGACGCAGTCGCGGCTTGAAGATCTTGCCAACGGCCGTCATCGGCATCTGCGGTAGGATCTCGATGCGCACGGGCACTGCCGCTCGCTCGGGGACGCGCTCGGCGGCGAATTCGTGCAGAGCTTGCGCGGACACCGTTGAACCGTCCCGCAACACGACGTACGCCATGGGAACCTCGCCGGCGTGCGCGTCCGGCTGGCCGACGGCGGCCGCGAACACCACGTCCGGGTGCTCGCACAGTCGCTCCTCGATCATCAGCGGATCGATGTTGTGACCGCCGCGGATGATGAGGTCCTTCGCGCGCCCGGCGAGCCACAGGTACCCATCTTGGTCGTAGCGAGCGAGATCGCCGGAGTTGAACCAGCGCTTGCCGTCGGCGTCCACGGCCCAGGCGTTTGCATTGTGCGAGGGATCCAGGTAACCGGGAAAAACGTTGGGACCGCGCATCAGCAGCACGCCGATCTCGCCCGTCTCGCAGAATCGCTGCAGCGTGGTGTCTTCGACGATCCCCACGGCCAGCTCGTTGTAGGGCAGTGGCAGCCCGATCGAGCCGACCTTGCGCTGTCCGTGGACAGGATTCAGCGAGGAGACCGCAGTGCCTTCGGTCATGCCGTAGCCTTCGAGCAGTCTAACGCCGGTGGTGCGCTCGAACCGGTTGAAGACCTCGATCGGCATCGGTGCCGCGCCGACGAGGCAGTGGCGCAAGCTGGACAGGTCGTGCTCACCGCTAGGCACGTCGAGCAGCGATGCATAGACCGTCGGGACGGCCATCATGGCGAACACGCGGTGACGGGCCAGCAGCCCCCAGAGATTGGCCAACAGTCCTGGTGTCCGGTAGCCGCCAGGGGTGGCGAGGATGACGTTGCCACCGGCGGCCCAGACCGCGAGTCCGGTGGCGAGTGGTGCATTGACGTGAAACAGCGGCAGGCCGCAGAACACGGCCTGTCCGGGCTCCGTGCCCAGCGTGGCCGCCACGGACCAGGCGAGGAAGACTTCGTTCGCTTGCGTGTGTGGGGCGACCTTCGGCATGCCGGTGGTGCCGCCAGTGTGGAACAGGCTGGCGATATCGCCCGGGTCGATCTGCCGAGTGAAGTCGAGGCGCGAGTCAGGCTCGCGGTCCAGCAACGTATCGAAGTCGTGAACCGCCACGCGGCCGTGCGGCGGGTACACGCGTGTGGCGGCGGATTTTGCAACGAGACGCGACGGATCCACACACAGCACGTGCTCGAGCGTCTCGACGTCGCTGAGGATCGGCGCGCATTTCGTCCACAGATCGAGTCCTGGCGTGCCGGGCGCCAGCGTCACGAGCAGTCGTGCTCGCACGGCACGCAGGATCTGCAGGATCTGCGAGGGCTCGAGCAGCGGATTGATCGCCGCCACGCGGCCGGCCGTCTCGCCACCCCAGATTGAAAAATGCGTCTGCGGCAGGTTCGGCAGCAGGTAGGCCACGGTCTCGTCGGGGCCGAGTCGAAGGCGGTGGAACGCGTTGGCCGCCTGCGTGACTCGCGCGACGAATTCCCGGTAACTGTAGACGATGGGTTCCTCGTCCAGCGTGCCGCGCATCAGGAACGTCAATGCTGTCCGATCGGCGTGAGCCGCGGCGCTCGCCTGCAGCAACTCGTAGGTGCTGCGCTCGGAGTAACGGCTCGCGAGCGTAACGGTGTCTTGCGCCTGAACGTCGGCCGCCGTCCGGAGGTTCAGAGGCTCGATTTTCATGCCCGTATCCCCGTGCCGCTGTGCAGGTCCCACGCCGGCTGCACCGTTCGGTGATTATGCACGGCATCCGTGATGACGACCGTCTCTGCATGGGGGATATGCCGCCCGCCCTGCTCCCGCTGTCTGGGCCTCCGGGCTTGAGGGCCAGCGCGCGATGTGGGTGACGCTTGCGGTGCGAGCTCGACGGTCACGCGGAACCGTCCCTGGAGTGGCCGGTCACCGGCGGCACGCGCAACGCAAAGTGGCACCGACGCCCGAGGAGTATCGCGACCTGATCAGGAAGCGTGTGTCGGGCAAGGCGTGGCATTACCCGGAAGTGTTTGGGTGGGGGTTGATTGCGGGTGGAGTTCAGGCAGACGCAGGCCATCGCCGGTGTCGCACCTGCTCGCGCGATCAACGATCGCGCCCGGGCTCAGTTTGGTAGCGGGAGTCCCAGGGAAGTCGCGTGCTCCGCGGCCACGGGTCCGGCCTGGTGACTCAGGGCCACAGTTGATTCGCCTCATAACCAAACACGGAAACCAAGCCTAAACCGCCCGCTGTACGCAGTATGTATAACGCGAGTGTTCGGGCATGCTGTCGTTGCGGCCTAGGTTGGCTGTCGGGCAATTCGACTCTGCTGGCGACTGAGCCGGGGTGGTTGCGCTGCATCGGAGCGCTACGGTCGCTTCGAAGCCGCCGTGTCTAGCTTCCGCCCTGGAAGCGCGCGCGCACCGCGGACACAAATGCAGGCATGGCCGCGTCTCTTTTCGCGGCAATCGCCTTGACGTGCGGATTCTCGCCAAGCCGTTGCAGCAGAGCCTGGGCGGCTGGGATGTCGCCCAGCAGATCAAGACCAAACAGCTGTTTGCCGACCGAGGCCGCGAGGTCGACGCTGTACAGGAATACGACATCGGCCAGCGTGAAGGTATCGCCCGCGACGTACGGCGCGAATCGGGCGTGACGCCTGAGCGTGGCAAACCCCGCCTGCAGGTCCTCGCGCGCTTTGCTCTTGATCGCATCGGGAACCGTGCCACCAAAGAACGCTTCGGCAAAGCAACTGCGCGCCGGTAGCTCGATATAGAGTTCGATCTCTTTCATCAAGGCGCGAACGGTGGCCCGCGCCTGCGGGTCCTCCGGCGACATCCGCTTGCCTTGACCCACGTCCTCGAGGTAGTCGAGGATCGCATCCGCCTCGTTGATGAAGCCCTGGGGCGTGCCGAGAAAGGGCACCTTGCCGCGCGGGCTCCTGGCCAGAAACTCCGGTGTCTGCTCCGGAAAGGTCAGCACGTACTCGAATGGGAGTCCCTTCTCGCGCAGGGCGAGTTCCACCATGTTCGTGTAGTTGCTGACGGGGAAACCGTAAAGCTTGAGCATCGGCGGGTCCTCGTGTCGTGGCGGCGGCACTGTTCCGGTGCGTGAGCGGCGGAGCGCGCACGGTACTCCGAACGCACCGGCGTTGGCGAGACGCGGCCGGGCACCGCAGTCGGGCAGCTGCTCAAATTACTCGGCCCGTGGCGGGCCTCGCCCAGTGGGCTCGGGTGCGGCGGCTCAGCACGTTCCCGAGTTTCCTGTCGGCGGGGACGATCGGGGAATGTGGGGACGGTCGTCTTGTCGCGACATGCCGCCATCCACGCCCCACTGCGATCCGACCGGCACCGCTACGCTTCGCTGTCCCTGCTGCGCTAAGGACCAGCTCGCACGTCAGTGTGCGAGCGTTCGCGTGGACCGGCTGACATTGAGTCAGTCGGTCAGGAACCACGCTCACCCATGTGCCGTCGTTCGAGCGCTCTCACCCTCGACGGCTCAGTGGGTGCGTCCTATGAGGCCGCCGTCTGTCGGCGGCTGGTTTGGCAGGCGCAGAGCACTGGGGGTCTGCCGGCCGGTGCAGTCGCGGTCGACACCCCTCCGGGTATCATGTCGAGCATGGCCAATCGCTCGAAGCGCAGGTCCGACACCCGAGGCGCAAAGTCCACGAGGCCGGTCGCAGATCCTTCGGGGCCATTGGCCAGGCCGTTCCTGCGCTTCTATCACTCCGAAGAGCTGCACAGAAAGACGATTCTGGTGCTCACTGCTCTCGAGAGTGCTGGGGATCCCACCGCGCACCGCGACGCTCTTGCAGAAATCGCCATAGAGCTGACGAACAGTGGTTTGCACTACTACTTCGTCACGCCGCTCAAGGTTGCACGAGCTGGCTTCATCCTGGAACAGTCGGCGAGCATCGGCATGACGGGCGTGCAACAGGTCATGGCGGCTGTCATCCGCAACATCATCGCGCGCATGGATGGTCCGCAACTCCTTTCGGTCGGTCACTCGCTGCGCCAATTCATGCGATGAAGCCGCGCTCCAGGGGGTTTTCCGGTGGATGGAATCTGCCGGAGGGTAGAGACGGCTGCAGTGCCGCCTCGCGCGATCACTGATCGCGCCCGGGAGTGGTATTCCAATGGACTCAGTCAGTTGAGGTCGAGGCGGATCTTGAGCCACGCCGGGTGAGTCGCAAACTTCAGGTAGCCGGAGAGGTCAGGCAGCTGCTCGGTTTACTCGGGGCCGCGACGCTGTGCAGTCCATGCTTCGCTGCGGACCAGCCAGCGCGTCAGCGTGCTGGCGTACGCCGGGTCACAGCAGGTCCGGTGCTGTGACGGAACGAAGGCGGTTCACCGTGGGATTCACGGGGAGGGACGATCGGAACCAGAGTATTGGCGAGACGACCATGAGCCGCAGTCGGCGGTGCCATGCACGGCTCGGTCAACACACTGGGCCCGCCTGCGGCGGGTCAGGAAACCGTCGGGCGTTTCCTGTCGGCGGGAAGGTCGCTGCTGGATTCGATTCCGGCGACACGGTCGTGGGTATGCGGGATCGGGCGCTGATTGCCCTGATGGTCTACACGTTCGCGCGGGTCGGCGCGGTCATCAAGATGCGGTCCGAGGATGTCTACGTGCAGGGTCGGCGCACCTGGGTCCGGTTGCACGAAAAAGGTGGCAAGCGGCACGAGATGCCCTGCCATCACTCGCTCGATGCCTACCTCGCCGAGTACATCGAGGCGGCCGGCGTCGCCGACGATCCGAAGGGCTGGCTGTTTCGCAGCACGCGGGCCCGCACCGGCGAGCTGACCGACAATCCCCTCTCCCAGGCCGACGTGTATCGGATGATCCGCCGCCGCGCGCTCGCCGCCGGCATCCGCACGCAGATCGGCAATCACACGTTCCGCGCGACCGGGATCACCGAGTATCTCCGCAACGGTGGCAAGCTCGAAACGGCTTGTCCCATCGGCCGCCTGACCACCGGCCCGCCGCGATGCAGCAGAGAAGCCGTTACTTTCAGCAAGAAAAGTACGCCTGCCTCGAATGCGGATTCACTTTCGGTAAATACCTAAATGCGAATCATTTGCATTCCGTATTGGCCTGGCTTAAGATCCGGGACACGAGGTGCAATGAACATGTACGTGTGTGTGTGCCACGGCATTTCCGAGTCCCGGCTGCAGCAGGCCATCCACGAGGGTGCGCGGTCGTTCGAGCAGTTGCAGTCCTGCACCGGCGTCGCCACCTGTTGCGGCGCGTGCGAGCCTTGCGCCAGGGACATGCTCGGCGACGGCGCCCTTGATTCCCGGCAGTCCGACCCGCAGGCTTCCTGACATGGGGGCCGCAGCGCGGCCCGCGCCAGCGGAGCACCAGTCATGCAGGGCGACGTCGACGTCATCACCCATCTCAACAAGATCCTCAAGAACGAACTGACGGCGATCAACCAGTACTTCCTGCATGCCCGCATGCTGAAGAACTGGGGACTCGAGAAGCTCGGCGACTACGAGCACCACGAGTCGGTCGACGAGATGAAGCACGCCGACCGGCTCATCGAGCGCATCCTTTTCCTCGAAGGGCTGCCGAACCTGCAGAGCCTCGGCAAGCTCATGATCGGCGAGGACGTCAAGGAACTGCTCGAGTGCGACCTCAAGCTCGAGCAGCTCGGCCATCCCGATCTCAAGGCGGCCATCGTGCACTGCGAGCGCGTCGGCGACTTCGTGAGCCGTGAACTGCTCGAGACGATCCTCGAGTCGGAGGAAGAGCACATCGACTATCTCGAGACCCAGCTCTCGCTGCTCGAGCGGGTCGGCATCCAGAACTACTGCCAGTCGCAGATGAAGCCGGGAACCTGAGCCCGCGCCGCGCCACGCTCCCGGGCGCGGCCTAGGGACTTTCCGCGTTGACGCTTGCGGTGCGACATTTAGCATCGCCCGCGTGTCCCACGACCGGCCACCCTGATGACCAAGCATGCGTTGCCGCCACTGCCGGAATGGTTCCCGCGCGGCAGCGCCCTGTTGCGCGACCCGACGCTGAACAAAGGCACGGCGTTCACCGAGCGCGAGCGCGACGCGCTCGGGCTGCGGGGACTGCTGCCGGCGCACGTATCCACCCAGGACCAGCAGGTCGAGCGCGCGCTCGAGAATTTCCGCCGGCTGGAGACGCCGCTCTCGAAGTACATCATGCTGGAGAGCCTGCTCGACCGGAACGAGGCGCTGTTCTTCCGCGTGATCACGGACTATCCGGACGAGATGATGCCCATCATCTACACGCCGACGGTCGGACTGGCGTGCCAGCAGTTCGGGCACATCTACCGCCGGCCCCGCGGATTGTGGGTGACGGCCGCGGATCGCGGGCGCATCGCGCAGGTCATGCGCAACTGGCCGCACCGCGAAGTCTCGATGATCGTCGTCACGGATGGCGAGCGCATCCTCGGCCTCGGCGACCTCGGCGCGAACGGCATGGGGATCCCGATCGGCAAGCTCGCGCTCTATACCGCCTGCGCCGGCCTGCATCCGTGGCGCTGCCTGCCGGTGATGCTCGACGTCGGCACCAACAACGAGGCGTTGCTTGCGGACCCGCTGTACCTCGGGTTGCGACAGAAGCGCCTCGCCGGGCCTGCCTACGACGAACTCGTGGCCGAGTTCATCGCCGCGTCCCAGTCCGTGTTTCCGGGCGTGGTCGTGCAGTTCGAGGATTTCGCGAACCACAACGCTTTCCGGTTGCTGGAGCGCTATCGCAACGCGATCTGCTGCTTCAACGACGACATCCAGGGCACCGCCGCGGTCTGCGTCGCCGGCATCATGTCCGCGCTGCGTGTCACGGGCGGCGCCCTGCCCGACCAGACGTTTCTCTGCCTCGGCGCAGGCGAGGCGGCCACCGGCATCTCCGACCTGCTGGTCACGGCGATGGTCGAAGGAGGACTCGCGCCCGACGCAGCGCGCGGGCGCTGCTGGATGGTCGACTCGAAAGGCCTCGTGGTGCGCAACCGCACGGGCCTCGCCGGGCACAAGCGGCCGTACGCGCACGATCACGCGCCGGTCACGGGCTTTCTCGAGGCCGTCCAGGCCTTGCGGCCGACCGCGATCATCGGCGTCGGCGGGACTCCGGGCACGTTCACGCGCGAAGTCGTCGGCGCGATGGCGCGACACAACGAGCGTCCCGTGGTGTTCGCGTTGTCGAACCCGACCGCCAATTCCGAGTGCACCGCGCAGCAGGCCTACGAATGGTCCGACGGCCGGGCGTTGTTCGCGTCGGGCAGCCCGTTCGACGCCGTGACGCTCGCCGACGGCCGTCACTTCGTGCCGCGGCAAGGCAACAATTCCTACATCTTTCCGGGCGTCGGGCTCGGCGTCGTCGCGGTCGGCGCCACGCGCGTCACCGACGCGATGTTCATGACGGCGGCGCGCACGCTTGCGAGTTGCACCGGCGCGGCCGACCTCGCACAAGGCAGCCTGTATCCGCCGCTCGGTGCCGTGCGCGACGTGTCCGCGCAGATTGCAGTCGCGGTCGCGGAAATCGCGTTCCGCGATGGCCTTGCAACCATCGAGCGCCCGGACGATCTCCGCGAACTCGTCCGCAGCGAGATGTACGACCCGCGATACTGAAGGATCACGGCGAGGCGACTGGCGCCCGGCCGGGCGCGATCAATGCTCGATGCGGCGCACGCCAGTCCGGTGCTTTTTCCCAACAGTCCGCACATTCACATGTTGCTGAAAGGCAACAGCCGGGCTTTGACAAGACCGTCACCTTGTCGGAATATCGCGCCACCTAAACTGGCATCGCGGAAGGGATTTCCTATGAAGACCGGCACCCAGGGTATCGCGCGCGCCGTCCGGTTTGCGCTCGGCGGCTCGCTCGGATTCGCGACCATATTTGCAACACCTGCTGTCTTCGCTCAGTCGCAAACCGACGACAGGAGCCTCGAGACGGTTTACGTCACGGGCTCGCGCATCGCCCGCACGTCGGACTTCGAGAACCCGTCCCCCGTCGTCACGTTCGACCAGGACGCGCTCCAGCAGTCCGGCTACACGAACCTGCAGCAACTGCTCGAAAAGCAGCCGTTCGTGGGCAACGGCACGTTCTCGACACGCGGCAACAACCAGGACTCGACCGCAAACGGCGCAGCGTCGGTCAGTCTGCGCGGCCTGGGCGCCGACGCGACGCTGCGTGCTCGTCAACGGCCGCCGGGTCGCCATCAGTTCGTTCGCCGAAGAGCGTCACGACGAACTTCGTCGACATCAACACGATCCCGGTGTCGGCGATCGAGCGCCTCGAGGTGCTGAAGGACGGAGCTTCCGCAGTCTATGGCGCCGACGCGGTCGCGGGCGTCGTCAACGTGATCCTGCGCAAGGACTTCGAAGGCGTCGAGATGTCCGCCGGCTACGGCGGCACGACCGAGAGCGGCAACGACGAGATGACCCTGTCCGGCATCTGGGGGATCAACGGCGAGGACTCGAACCTGACGATGATCCTCGACTACTTCAAGAACAGCACGCTCAAGAACTCCGAGCGCGGCTACCTCGGCACGGCGAACCAGTCGCCGCGCGGCGGCGAGGACTTCCGCTCGTCGCGCGGATTCCCCGGCCGCTTCATCGTGAACGGCGTCACCACGATCGACCCGGCGTGCCCGCCAGGCAGCGTCGCGGGACAGACCTGCGTCTACGATTACGGCCCGTGGAACCTGCTCGCTCCCGAGGCCGAGCGCACCGGCCTCATGCTGCTCGGACACATGGGCTTCGACGACGGCGTCGAGCTGTTCACCGAGATCGGCGCACAGCACAACACGTCGATCGCGCAGGGCGCACCGACACCGCTCGACGAGAGCGCGAACCTGACGGTACCGGTGACCCATCCGGGCAACCCCTATCCCGGCGCCACGACGCTCGCGGTCGGACGCTTCCGCACCGTCGACGCGGGCCCGCGCAGATGGGACATCGAGACCGACAACCTGCGCGGCGTGCTCGGACTGCGTGGCCGTATGCGGACGACTGGGACTGGGAAGTCGCGGCACAGCGCGGCCGCAGCGAGTCCGAGCAGACCGGCGACCGCACGATGGGCTGGGTCCGCACGGATTTCCTGCAGCAGCGAGATCAACGCCGGGCGGCTACAACCCGTTCGGCGGCACCTACAATCCCGCTTCGGTCATCGACGCGATCACGACCAGCCTGGTGCGCCAGGGCAGTTCGGACCTGACGACGTACGACGCCCAGATCTCCGGCATGGTGTTCGACCTGCCGGCCGGCAGCGTCGGCATGGCGTTCGGGCTCGAATACCGCGAGGAAGCGATCAGCGACATCCCCGACGACCAGTTCCAGCGCGGGCTGATCTTCGGCACCGAGGCGATCTCCGCCGAGGCGTCGCGCGACAACTGGTCGGCGTTCGTCGAGTTCTCGGTCCCGGTGATCGAGAGCCTGGAACTGAGCCTCGCGGTGCGCTACGACGACTACAGCGACTTCGGCGACACGACGAACCCGAAGCTCGCAGTGCGTTGGGAACCTCTCGACGGGCTGGCGCTTCGCGCCTCGTGGGGCACGGGCTTCCGCGCACCGTCGCTGGCGCAGATCGGCCTCGGCCCGTCGCAGGAATCGCTGTTCTTCATCGACACCTACGGCTGCGCCGACAATCCCGCGTACTGCACCGCGACCGACTACAACATCGTGTTCGCGGGCAATCCCGACCTGCAACCCGAGGAATCCGAGAACTTCAATGTCGGCATCGCGTGGCGGCCGACCGACGGCCTGCAACTCGCGGTCGACTACTGGGACATTACTCAGGAAGACAAGATCGACGACGTGCCGTTCGGCTACCTGTACACGCAATCGTGCAACGTCCAGGCCAGCACCGTCTGCGTGCGCGGTGCGCCGCTGCCTGGCGACACGCTCGGGCCGCTGATTTCCGTCAACTCGGGCTTCGTCAACATCGGCGAGCAGTCGGTGAACGGCGTCGACCTGAGCGTCTACTACACGATGGCGCTCGGTGGCGGCGACTTGAGCCTCGGCCTCGACTACACGCACATGCTCGAGTTCCAGAAAGTGGAACTGAACGCGACGGGCGACGCGTTCGTGACGCGCGAGCTGACGGGCGAGTACGAGTATCCGGAGGACCGCTTCGTCGTGACGGGTGACTGGGCGCTCGCGGACTGGGGCCTCCACGCGGCCGTGAATTACATCGGCGCCTTCGAGGACACGCCGGACTTCGACTTCGACGGCATACTCGACTACGACACGCACAAGTCCCGCGACGTCGATGCGTTCGTGACACTCAACCTGCAGGGCCGTTACACGGGATTCGCAGGCCTGACGGTCGCGGTCGGTCTCGACAACGCGCTTGACGAGTCGCCGCCGTTTGCGGTGGGCGACGGCGACACGGACCTCTACGGATACGTGTCGAGCCAGCACGATCCTCGTGGACGGTTCGCGTACGCCAAGGTCACCTACGCGTTCTGAACCGGTTCGAGCGGGGCGCGGGGGCGCCGCAAGGTGCCCCTCGCGCGTCGCAACGTCAGCGTTCCTCGGCGAGCACGTTCTTCACCATGCGCCGGGACTTCTGGCAGCCGGCGGCGGCGCCCCGCTTGAACCAGCGCAGCGCTTCCTTGCGATCGGCCTTCACGCCCAGGCCGTTCAGGTACAGGAAGCCGAGATTCGCCATCGCGAGGCCGAAGCCCTGGGCCGCAGCCAGCCGGTACCACTTGGCCGCCCTGGTGTAGCTCTGTGCGCAGCCGACACCGTTTTCGAAGGCCGCCCCGACGTTGTTCTGCCCGGTCGCAGACCCCGCGAGCGCGCTCTCCGCATACCATCGAAAAGCGGATTTCGGGCTGTACCTCACGCCGTCCGCGCCCGTGCGGTACAGGTCTCCGATCTGCCACGCCGCATCGCGGTCGCCGTTGCGGGCAGCATCCACCAACTGGTCCAGGTCCATGACTGCGCATCCTCTTCCCGGTCGCATTGCAGCGCACGGAACCGGCTCGCAGAATTTGCCTGATCGTGCGGCAGCCGGCGGTGCGAATGACACCGCTCTGGATGCAGTGCGCGCGCATCGAACTCGTGCCTGCGCATACGGGCCATCGCAATGGTCCGGCTCGCTGGTGCAGAGGAACTTCACGCTCAGTCGGCGGTCACGATCAGCGTGCCGGAATTCGCACCGTGCAGTACATCGCACAAGCCACGTGGCAGTTGCGCGAGGCCCGGGCGCACGTCTGCGCGCTGGCGCAGACGCCCTGCGGCGGTCCAGGCGGCAAGGTCGCTGCGTGCCTGCGGGACCCTGTCCAGGTAGTCACCGACCAGGAATCCTTCGATGCGGATGCGCCAGTACACAACGCGCATCATGTCCTGCGGCCCGGGTGCGGGAGCATCGCCATCGTACGCCGCGAGCTGGCCGCACACGACGATGCGCGCGTGCGTCGCCGTGCAGTCCATGACCGCCTGCAGGATGTCGCCGCCGACGTTGTCGAAGAAGACATCGACGCCCGCCGGGCACAGCTGCTCGAGGCGCGCACGAATGTCGTCGTGCCGGTAGTCGATGGCGGCGTCGGCACCGCAAGCGCCGACGACCCAGTCCTCGCATTTCTGCCGGCCGCCGGCGACGCCGATGACACGGCAGCCGCGAATTTTCGCAATCTGCACGGCCACGGAGCCGACCGATCCGGCCGCGGCGGAGACGACAACGGTCTCGCCGGGCCTGGGCTGGCCGACGTCGAGCAGCCCGAAATAAGCAGTGAGCGCATTCACGCCGAATGGTCCCAGCGCGTCGATGGCCGACATGCCTCCGGGAATCGGTATCACGGGCGAGGTGGCGGAATCGGGTTCGAGCACCGCGAAGTCCTGCCATGGCGTGACGCCTGTGAAGCGGCTGCCCGCCGGCCAGCGCGCACTGGCCGACTCGATCACCTCCACCGCGCCCGGCCCGCGCATCGCCTCGCCGATGCCGATGTTCACGCGTGAGCTGCGGCCGGGCTCCCTGATCCAGTTGCGCAGCGTCGGGGCGCCGAGAAACGCGAGGTTGCGCACCAGGACCTGGCCGGGCAGCAGCGGTTCGGCGGCGAGCCGCATCTCGCGCAACGCGAACTGGTCGGGAGTGAGCCGGCCACCTGGGCGGCTCGCGAGCACCCATTGCCGGTTGCGAGGGGCGCCGCTCACGAGGACTTGCGCCAGACGAGAGTCTGGTTGTTGGCCGGCATGGCGTGATCCGCGACGTGCACGAGGCGTTTGCTCGCCGCCAGCGCGTCGACGGCTTCGAACTCGCGAATGCCGCTTTCGGGATCGCGCGCCCGCAGCGTGGCATCGAAAGCCGCGTTGCTGTGCGACGTGTACTGTCCGCCATACCGGAAAGGGCCATACACGATCAGCAGCCCATCCTCGCGCAGCAGGCGACCGACGCCGCGAAAGAACGCCTGCACCTGCCGCCAGGACACGATGTGCAGCGTATTGGCGGTGAAGACCACATCCGCGCCCTCCGCTCCCAGCGGCCACGCGTGCTGCTGCACGTCGAGTTCGAGGGGGGGCAACAGGTTGGGCGGGCCTTCTACACTAATGCGCGCCTCGAGGCGCGTCAGGTTTTCGGCGATGTCGGTGGGTTGCCACGTGAGTTGCGGCAGGTGCCGGGCGAAATGCACGGCGTGCTGCCCGGTGCCGGAACCGATCTCGACGACGAGCCGTGGCGCACCGGCGAGCCACTGCGCCAGCACCTCGAGGATCGGCCCTTTGTTGCGCTCACAGGCCTCCGAGAACGGCAGTGTCTGGACGAAAGTCGTCGGCCTGTCTTCCATGTCGGGCCCTGGTTGATTCAGTCGGGCACAGCGTGCGCCCTGCGGTCGTCCCTCGCGACGCGTGCGTCGTGCTCGATCACGACGACGGTGCGGGCGCAGTCTGCGCGCACGACCTGCGGCGGAAAGCGACCTGATGCGGCGTGCATGACGCCCTGCAGCTGCGTCTCGACGGACGGAGGCCCGACAGTCTATTGTCGGGACCATCCATCGTCTACGAATAAGAACTCCCGCGCATGCATCCCGTTTCGTCCTGCCTGAGTACCGCCAGCCGGCGCGCGTTCCTGCTCGCAATCGTCCTGGCGGGCAGCGTGGCCGGGTGCCGCCAGCCTGCAGTGGGTCCGCAAGCAACGGCCGGCGCCGGGACCGCCGGCGTATCGCCTGCCGCCACGGCAACCGCGGCGGCGCAGACGCGTACGACGGCCGGCGTTGCCGCCGCGAATCCGCTGGCCGTGGCCGCGGGAGTGGAAATACTGCGCGCTGGCGGCGGCGCAGCGGACGCAGCGGTCGCCGTACAGGCCGCGCTCGGTCTCGTCGAGCCGCAGAGTTCCGGCCTCGGCGGCGGTGCGTTCCTGTTGTACTACGACGCGCAGACGGGGCAGGTCAGCGCTTTCGACGGTCGTGAGACCGCACCCGCCGGGGCTACCCCCGACATGTTCCTGAACGAGGCCGGCGAGCCGCTCTCGTATGCGGACGCGGTGACGAGCGGGCGGGCGACCGGCGTACCCGGAGCCGTGGCGATGCTCGGCCGCGTGCACGGCCGATACGGCCGCCTGCCCTGGTCCGCGCTGTTCGACGCCTCCATCCGTGCGGCGGAGCAAGGGTTCACGGTACCGCAGCGGCTGGCGCGCTTCGCGAACAGCAAGTTTCCGCAGGCAACGCTGCCCGATGCCCGCGCCCTCTTCGCCGGGCCGAACGGCACGACAGTGCAGGCGGGTGACCAGCACCGCAATCCCGGCTACGCTTCCACGTTAAAGGCCATCGCCGCGAGCGGACCGCGGGCCTTGCTCGAAGGACCTCTCGCGCGGCAGATCGTCGCGCGCACCCACGACGAGCCGCGGGCGGGCACGATGACGATGGCGGATCTCGCCGCATACCAGCCGCGTGAAGTGCAACCTCTCTGCCGGCCATATCGCGTGTACCTCGTGTGCGTGCCGCCGCCGCCGTCGAGCGGCGTGTCGTTGCTGCAGTTGCTCGAACTGCTCGAGCAGACCGACATCGCGGTGCGTCGCCCGGAGGACCCGCAGGCATGGTTCCTGTTCGTGGAGACGAGCCGCCTCATGTACGCGGACCGCGACCAGTACGTCGCAGACCCCGAATTCGTGGCCGTGCCGACCGAGGGCCTGCTCGACGCGCGCTATGTCGCTGCGCGGGCGGCCCTGATCGGCCCGAGTGCCGGGACGGCCGCGCCCGAGGCGGGCTCGCCGCCTGGCGCGGTGCTGATCCGCGCGGGACACGATGCCACGGCGGACGTCCCCGGCACGAGTCACTTCGTCGTCGTCGACGACGAGGGCGACGTCGTCTCGATGACGACCTCGGTGGAATCGCTGTTCGGCTCGGGACGCGCGGTCGACGGCTTCTTCCTCAACAACCAGCTCACGGATTTTTCCTTTCGAGCGGTGGACGAGTCCGGCCGCGCGGTCGCGAATGCGGTCGCGGGCGGCAAGCGGCCGCGATCGTCGATGTCGCCGGTGATCGTGCTGCGTCGTCACGACGGCGCGTTCGTCGCGGCGCTCGGCTCCCCCGGCGGATCGGCGATCCTGGCGTACAACGCGAAGGCTATCGTGGGATTGCTGGCGTGGGACCTGACGTTGCAGGAGGCTTTCGACCTGCCGAACGTATTTGCGCGCGGCAACGACTTCTACGGCGAGGTCGCGCGTTTCGATCCGGAGGTGCTCACCGGGCTGGCGCAGCGCGGCATCGAACTGAAGGCGGGGCGGGGTGAAGAGTCTGGACTGCACGGCGTCGCGGTGCGCGGCGACGGCCGTTTCGAGACCGCGGCGGATCGACGCCGTGAAGGCACCTGGCTCGCGCGCTGATCAATCCCGCCGGCCCCGGGTCGACGCGGGCGCGCTGAATCGCTTCGGCACGGCGGCTTAACTGATTGCGCGCGACGCAACGCCGGGGCCGGGTTCCGCCACTGGTGCGGTCCGGCAAACGAGTTCGGCCAGGCTGCCCCAATGCCCGGGATCGCGTTCGAGGAGCGCGGCGCAGAGCGCCCATTCGTTCGCGGCGCAGGCGGCGCGCAATTGATTCGAGGGGGCAGCGAACGCGAGCGTGACGCCGCAGGCGTGCACGTGAGCTTGCGGTGCGACGACTGGCCAGCCGAGTGCGGCGCAGACCCGTTCGACGCGGCCGCGCCAGGCCTCGCGCAGCGCATCGTCGACCTCGATGCCCACGACTTCGAGCGCGACACCAGTCGCCGGCAGGCGCGAGTCCTCGCCCGCAAGGTGCCGCGAATTCCGGTACGGCAATGGCAACGTGACGGTCAGGCTGCGCCCTCCGCGGCGAGGTCGGGCCTCGTGCCCTGCGCCACGGAGTATAGGTCAATCGTCGAGGTCAACCCGACAACGCATTGGATAGTCCCGCACGGGTCAACTGCACGACGACCCGACGACAAGGCCAGCGGCGTTCGCCGTAATACGTCCAGCCCAGGATCGTCGTCCGTGTGCGTCCGAGTGAATGCGCCCGTTACATGGCCAGTCGCAATGCGGACCTGCTTGCCGGCGGGCCGCTCCCGACTCTAGGAGCCGTGACGGCAGGGGGCTGTGCCGGCGTCGTGAGCGCGGCCGTCCAGGCCGATGAATCGCCAGTGATACGCGGTTTCTTCGAGTTCGAGGTCGAGCACGCCGTGCCGCAGGACCCGTGCGCGGCTCGCGTACGGCAGCTTCCAGAACCCATACAGGCGCGCGCCACCCGTGCCGACGACGAACTGCCGGATGCCGTCGCCATCCGGGTGCGGCACACCGGCGCTGTCCATCGGCCCGAAGGCTTCGTAGAAATGCTCGTGGCCGCTCAGCAGCAGGTCCGCGCCGTAGCTGTCGAGCAATTCCCAGAAGCGCCGCATGTGTTCACCCCCGCCACGATGCATCCCCGACGAGAAGAGCGGCGCGTGCCACAGCGCGGCGATGCAGCGCTTTCTCGTGGCGGGCGCGCCGGGTGCCCCGAACTCGGACGCCAGCACGCGCCGCAACCATTCGAATTGCGCGTCGAGGGCCGCGCCCGTCACGTTGCTGTCGAGCGCGACCAGGAACCAGTGCTCGTTCAGCCACCGCTCGTATGCGACGAAACGCGCATCGCCGTCGCCGTCGAGACCGAAGTACCTGCGGAAGTCGCTCGCGTCGCCGTCCTTGTAATCGTGATTACCGGCAATCGCGAGCGTCGTCGCTCGATGGCGGCCCCAGGTCGGTTCGTAGCAGCTGGCGAGCGTTGCGGCGTCCGCGTACTGGTACGCCACGTCGCCCAGGGCGAGCACCAGCGCGCCCGGCGGCACGAGGCCGGCCGTGCGCCGCGCGATCGTATCGGGAGCCGCGTCGCGCCTGCAATCCGCGATGTCGCCGACTGCAATCGCCCGCACCGACGTTGTGTCCGGCGGCGCCGGTGCCGGCACCGGGTCCGCTCGCGCGACCATGGCGGCGACGAGCCCGGCGACGAACGCCGCCGGCCGCGCCGCCAGGCGTCGCGGGCCGGTCAGCCCTGTTTCAAGCAATAGCAATTCAGCTTGTTGCCGTCGAGGTCGCGGAAGTACCCGGCATAAAAGCCCCCGAGTCCGCGCGGCCCGGGCGCGCCTTCGTCCTTGCCGCCGAGTTCGAGCGCCTTGCGATGCACCGCGTCGACCTTCTCGTTGCTGTCGACCACCAGCGCAACCATGACGCCGTTGCCGACGGTTGCGGCCTTCGTGTCGTACGGCCGCGTGATGCCGAGTGCCGGCTTGTCCGGTGCGACGGCCCAGGCGACGAAGGTCTCCGATTCCATGTAGCGTCCCGCGCCGAGCGGTGCCAGCAGCTGGTCGTAGAAGGCCGCGGCTCGGGGAATGTCGTTCGAGCCGAGCGTCACGTAACCGATCATGGGTGTCGATCCTCCCTTGGGTATCATTCCGGACGATGGCGCCGCCGAGCGGCGGCCGACAGGGGATTCTGCGTGACGAACCGAACGAATGGAAACGCGCCGGACGTTGCCGGGGCACCTGACTCGATCGCCGCGGCCGCATTGCTGCAGGAGCGCTCGCTGCTGGAGCAGGTCGAGGGCGCCGAGAAACTGTTCCTGTCCGGGCGGCGCAACCGGGCCGCGGACCTGGAAAGCGCCGTGCGCTTTTTCCTCGAGTTCCTGCACGGATTCGAGAGTTTCGATTTCGACCAGCCATGCGTGACCGTGTTCGGATCGGCGCGATTCGGCACGGGACATCGCTACTACGAGCTTGCGCGCGCGATCGGGGCGGGACTTGCGCGCGCGGGCTTCGCCGTGATGACGGGCGGCGGCGGCGGCATCATGGAGGCGGCCAATCGCGGCGCGCGGGAGGCCGGGGGCTTGAGCCTGGGCTGCAACATCCGCCTGCCGCGCGAGCAGCAACCGAATGCGTACCTCGACAAGTTCATCCACTTCGAGCACTTCTTCGCGCGCAAGGTCATGCTGGTGAAGTACTCGTCCGCGTTCGTCGTGATGCCCGGCGGATTCGGCACGCTCGACGAGACCTTCGAGCTCGCCACGCTGATCCAGAACGGCAAGATCGAGCGCTTCCCGCTCATCGCGGTGGGCCGCGAGTTCTGGCGGCCGCTCATGCAGTTCATCGAGGAAACGCTCGTCCACGAAGGCACCGTGACGCCGCCGGAAATGCGGTTCCTCCAGCTTGCGGACTCGGTCGAGGAAGTCGTCGACGTCGTTCGCGAGACGACGGGGATCGGCCAGGCCAGGCATCACACGCTGCCGTGAGGCGCTTCAACTCGCGAGGAACGCGCGCACGACCCGCCATCGCTCGAGCTTCTGCTCGAATCGCAGTGCGGCGTGCGCGGGACTCGTGGACGGCAACTGCTCGCGCGGCAGGTCCCGTGCCGCCACGGACAGGCGCGGCAGCACCAGGCGCGAATACAGGCGCGCGGCGGTCGCGCCGTTGAAACAGACGAGGCCGATCCGCGCGTGCTCGGCGAGGAACGCGTCGAACTCGTTCGGCACTACGCTGGCGGGGTCGATCGACGTGTCGAGGCTGCCCGGGCGCACCGCCGCGCGGCACACGTCCCAGAGCGCGACATGCTGCCCGGCGAGGCGCGCGGCCCTCTCTGCGTAGGGCAGTTCGGGACCGGCGTCGAACAGTGCACCCATGAGCCGCCAGAACGCGTTCTGCCGCTGCGCGTAGTATTCCTGGCGCTGCAGCGAAACCTGGCCTGGCAACGAGCCGAGGATCAGCACGCGCGCGGTCGGCGCGGCGATCGGCGGGAAACCGTGGGACCGGCGCAGCATGCGCGCCAGTCTACCGCGCACTGGCGCCGGACTCGGCCAGGCGCGCCACCCCACGCAGGCAGCGCGTCGAATCCGGTGTCCCCGCCCCGCCTGGGGCAGGGACCAGTTGATGCCGATCAGGCGGCGGCGCTCTTCCTGTCGCGGGCTGCCTTGCGCGCATCGGCGTCCCTGGCCGGATGCTCAGTGTCGTGCTTCGCCCAGTCCCGGTATCGCGGCGGAATCGGATCCATCGAACCGTCGGCCAGCCAGCCCAGTTTCCCGTCCATCAGCAGCCCCGTGAGCTTGCGGTACGACCGGTTGTTGTTCGACTTCACGGCGCGGAAATTGGACTCGATGCGACGGCGGGCTTCCCGGCAGAACAGGTCGGCGAGTTCCTGCGGGGTGGCGTCCGCCGGATTCTCGACGAGCAGGTGATCCGCATACGACAAGGCCGTCGCCATGACGAAGAGGTCCACGCCGATATCGACGAAGTTGCCCAGGATCAACTGCTCCTTCTCGAGCTTCGGGCCGTACTTCGCCATGGTCCCGAACAGCCGCCGCGCAAGCAGCCTGCTGGTCTTCGACGCATAGGCGAGGTGCTTGCGATTCGCCTCGTTGAGCTGCGACGACGCGAGCGGATGCCCCGTGTCCGGCATGAAGAGCTTCGGCAGCCAGGTCGAGTAGAAGCCCGCCGCCTTCAACATCGCCTCGCCCTTCGTGGCTTTTTGTCCCGGCTTCGGCTGCAGGATGGGCATCACGAGCTTGAAGTGCGTGTCGAGCGCCTCGCGCGCCATGATCAGGTGCATCACCTGCGAGGAGCCCTCGAAGATGCGGCCAACGCGCATGTCGCGGATCGCCATCTCGATGCTGGTCGGCCGCTCGCCGCGCGCGTACAGGGACGTCGCGCGCTCGTACCCGCGGCCCCCTCGCACCTGCAGGTAATCGTCGAGGATGCGGTAGAGCGTTTCGGAGCAGAAGTACTTTGCAGCCGCGGCCTCCAGGCGGATGTCCGCGTTCTTGTGGTCCGCGAATGCGCACGTGAGGTAAACCATGCTCTTCATCGCGAAAAGGTGCGCCGCGTAGTTCCCGACCATCTTCGCGATCGCCTGGTGCTTGCCTACGGGCTGGCCCCATTGCTGTCGCGTCGTGATCCACCAGCGCGCATCCTCGACGAACGCCATGCCGACGCCGATGCCGGCGGCCGGCAGGCCGAGGCGGCCGACGTTGAGCGTGGCGAGCGCGATTTTCAAACCCTCGCCAGCCTTGCCGATCATGTTCTCGGCCGGGACGCGCACGTCCGTGAACGTCACGACCCCGTTCGCGATGCCGCGCAGGCCCATGAACGTCGAGCGCCGCGCCCGGTCGACGCCCGGCCACGCGGTTTCGACGACGAAGCAGGAGATCTGTGGAATCTTCCTGCCGTCGGGCAGCACCTTGTCCGGCGTGCGCGCGAGGACTGCGATCATGGACGTCTTGGGATCGGTGACGTTCGTGCACCAGAGCTTGTCGCCATTCAGCAGATATGCCCGGCCGTCCTCGATGGGCGTGGCCACCGTCGTCATGCGCGCGGGGTCCGAGCCCACGTCGGGCTCGGTCAGCGCGAACGCGGAAATCTCGCCGCGCGCGAGTCGCGGCAGGTACTTGCGCTTCTGCTCCTCGGTCCCGAACTCGCGCAGCGGTTGCGGCACGCCGATGCTCTGGTGCGCGGAGAGGTAAGTGACCGTGTTCGAGCAATAGCTGCCGATGAGCCCGAGCACGCGCGCGTAGTTCGTGACGGAGAAGCCAAGACCGCCGTATTCCCTGGGGATCTTCATGCCGAAGAGGCCGATTGCCGCCATGGCGTCGAGCGCTGCGCGGGGATATTCGCCCTGCTCGTCGATTGCATACGGGTCGACGTGCTTCTCGAGCACTTCACGGACCTTCGGGAGGTACTCGTCGCCGATTCGCTTGTCCTCGGGCGACTGCGCCGGGAAAGGGTGCACGAGGTCCCAGCGGAACGTGCCCTTGAAGACCTCCGCGGTAAAACTCACGTTTTCCCAGTCGGCCTGGCGCGCGTCCTCGGCCAGTTGCATGGAAATGTCTTTCGCCTTGGTGTCCATGAGTCTTCCTCGTAAGGTGGCGCTGCCCGGTTGATCAGTTCGCCTAGACGGAACGGCCGGCGGTATCGATCGCCCGGCGGCGATCGGCACCGGCGCCGCCGTCGACTATCACCCAATCGGGCACTGCCCGGTAGCGCGGAAATGCGTATCCGGATCAGGGAGGAACGTGCGTGCGCCGCCCGGCCGGGGCCGGCCTCTCGTCGACGATGCCGGGGTTCGTCCTGGCGACAGCGCGTCCGGCTTGGCAGGTTGCCTCGACGCCGGCGGCGGCGCCCGGGTCGCCATTACGGTGATTCCACGCCAGCCGCGACTGCGGCATGGCGCGGCCCCGGTTTTCGCTACACGCGCTGCAGGATCGTCGAGATGCCCTGGCCGAGGCCGATGCACATCGTCGCGAGCCCGAACTCGGCGTCGTTCTGTTCCATCGAATTGAGCAGCGTGGTCGTGATGCGCGCGCCCGAGCAGCCGAGCGGGTGGCCGAGCGCGATCGCGCCGCCGTTCAGGTTGACCCTGGTGTCGTAGTCCTCGAGCAGTCCCAGGTCCTTGATCACGGGCAGGGACTGCGCGGCGAACGCCTCGTTCAATTCCGCAACCTGCACGCTCTTCATGTCGAGTTTCGCGCGCGCCAGTGCCTTCCTGGTGGCCGGGATGGGACCATAACCCATGATCGCCGGGTCGCAACCCGCCACCGCCATCGACACGATACGGGCGCGAGGCTTGAGGCCGAGCGCCCTGGCCCGCTCATAGCTCATCACGAGCATCGCGGCCGCACCGTCCGAAATCGCGGACGACGAGCCCGCCGTCACCGTGCCGTTGCGCGGATCGAACGCCGGAGCGAGCGCCGCCAGCGCCTCGACCGTAGTCTCGGGGCGGATCACCTCGTCGACATCGCACAGCACGCGGGTCCCGGCGGCGTCGTGGCCCTCAATGCCGACGATCTCGTTCCTGAAGCGCCCGGTCTGCGTCGCTTCCCACGCCTTGGCATGTGAACGCGCGGCGAACCTGTCCTGCATCTCCCGCGTGATGCCGTGCATGCGGCCGAGCATCTCGGCGGTGAGCCCCATCATGTTCGACGCCTTCGCGTATTGCTTCGACGACGCGGGATTCAGGTCGATGCCGTGCATCATGCCGACGTGGCCCATGTGCTCGACGCCGCCGATCACGTACACGTCGCCCTGCCCCGTCATGATCTGCGCGGCGGCGCTGTGGAGCGCCTGCATCGACGAGCCGCAAAGCCGGTTGACCGTCTGGCCCGGCACGGTGTGCGGCATGCCCGCCAGCAACAGCGCGT
This sequence comes from uncultured Gammaproteobacteria bacterium, assembly GCA_963786705.1. Classification (GTDB taxonomy): domain Bacteria; phylum Pseudomonadota; class Gammaproteobacteria; order Steroidobacterales; family Steroidobacteraceae; genus RPQJ01. The sequence continues at coordinate 269,941 of CAWBAG010000023.1, read as the reverse complement.
TGCGTGCGACGTTCATACCCTGCTCGAGCGTCTGGTTGACGCAACCCCAGATCACGTCCTCGACCTGGTCCATCTGCGCCTGCGGATTGCGCTCGAACAGCGCCTTGATCAGCTCGGCCGACATCACCTCGGCGCGGACGTTGCGGAACATACCGCCCTTGGAGCGGCCCATGGCGCTGCGTACGCCATCGATGATGACGACATCGCGGGGATTGAGACTCATCTTGACTCTCCAGGATTCGTGAGTGGGGCGAGCCGTCAGGCCGCGAAGAACTTCTTGTTGCCGGCAGCCATGTCGCGCAGCAGTTGCGGCGCCTCGTAGGCCTTGCCGAGCGACGCGTACCTGTCGCAGAGCGCGACGAAATTCGCGACACCCGTCTGGTCCACGTAGCGACAGGCGCCGCCGCGGAACGGCGGAAAGCCGATGCCGTACACGAGGGCCATGTCGGCCTCGCCGGGCGAGGCGACGATCTTCTCCTCGAGGCAGCGCGCGACTTCGTTGATCATCGGCACCATGCAGCGGGCGACGATCTCGTCGGCTGCGAACTCCTTGCGCGGACCGACGACCGGCGCGATCAGCTCGTAGGTCGCGGGGTCCGCGCTCTTTTTCGGTTTGCCCTTCTTGTCGGGCGCGTACGAGAAGTAACCCTTGCCGGTCTTCTGGCCATAGCGCTTGTTCTCGACGAGCACCTGGGTCGCGTTCTTCCAGTCGGGCTTCATGCGGTCCGGGAAGCCTTCCGCCATGATCGCCGCCGCGTGCACGCCGGTGTCCATGCCGACCACGTCCATGAGGTAGGCCGGGCCCATCGGCCAGCCGAACTTCTCCATGGCCTTGTCGATGGCCTGGAAGTCGGCACCGTCGCGCATCAGGGCGTGGAAGCCGTGGAAATAGGGGAACAGCACCCGGTTCACGAAGAACCCTGGGCAGTCGTTCACGACGATCGGCGTCTTGCCCATCCTGCTCGCGAGCTTCACGGTCGCTGCGACGGCTTCGTCAGACGACTGCCTGCCGCGGATCACCTCGACCAGGGGCATCATGTGCACCGGGTTGAAGAAGTGCATGCCGACGAAATTCTGCGGCCGCGCCAGGCCTTCTGCGAGGTACGAGATCGAGATCGTCGAGGTGTTCGACGCGATGATCGTGTCGTCGCGCACCAGCGACTCGACTTCCGCAAACACCGCTTTCTTGACCTTGGCGTTCTCGACCACGGCCTCGATGATGATGTCGACCCCGCCGAAGTCGCCGTAGTTGAGCGTCGGGCGAATGCGGCCGAGCGCCTGGCTCATCTTCTCGGGCGTGGTCTTGCCCCTCTCTACCTGCTTCGACAGCAGCTTGCCCGCCTCGGTCATGCCGAGCGTGAGGGCTTCCTCGCGGATGTCCTTCATGACGATCGGCGTGCCTTTCACGGCCGACTGGTAGGCGATGCCGCCTCCCATGATGCCGGCGCCGAGCACCGCGGCCTGGCCGATCTGCTTCGACCCTTTCTTTTCCCAGGCACCGGCCGCCTTTTTCACCACCTGGTCGGCGAGGAACACGCCGATCAGCGCGGTCGCCTGCGGTGTCGCCGCCGCCTGCGCGAAATACTTCGCCTCCACGGCAAGGGCCGCGTCGCGCCCGAGCGTCGCGCCTTCCTGCATGTTCTTGAGCGCCAGCATTGGTGCGGGATAGTTCGTGCCGGCCTGCGCCGCGACCATGCCCATTGCGGTCGTGAACGCCATCGTCTGCTCGAGCTTGTTGAGCTTGAGCGGCGCCTGCTTCTCCGCACGCCTCGCCTTCCAGTCGAGCCGCCCGGCGATGCATTGCTTCACCATTTCGATCGCAGCGTCACGCAGCTGTTCCGGCGCGACGACCGCATCGACGGCGCCTTCCTTCAGCGCAGCGTCGGCCTTGCGGTCCGTGCCGGTCGCGATCCATTCGACGGCATTGTCGAGGCCGATGACGCGGGGCAGGCGCACCGTGCCGCCGAACCCGGGAAAGATGCCCAGCTTCACTTCGGGCACGCCGATGCTCGCTGCCGTGGACATCACGCGGTAATCGCAGGTCAGCGCGAGTTCCGTGCCCCCGCCGAGACAGACGCCGTTGATCGCCGCGACCGTCGGCACCGGCAGGTCCTCGAAGCTCGAGAAGACCTGGTGGACACCCTGCAGGTGTTCCTCGATTGCGGCCGGCCCCCCGGCGAACCAGCGGCCGAACTCGGTGATGTCGGCGCCGACCACGAAGACGCCCTTGCCGGACGTGAGCACGATGCCCCGCACGCTTGCGTGCTGCGCGATCGCGCGCGTCGCGGCGGCGAAATCCTGCAACGCAGCCGCGTTCAACTTGTTGACCGATTCGCCGGTGAGGTCGAACTTGAGTTCGACGATGCCATCGCCCAGCGCGGTGACGCTGAAGGCCGGTCCGGAGTGCAACATGAGGTCGTCTCCCATCATTCTGTTCGTACAGGCAGTTACGCAGTTTGCGGCACCGCACCAAACTTGTCAGTACGTAACACTGCAGGCACGGCGGGTCGCGACGTGAAATTCGTGACACCTGCCGTCGGCCCGAGATTCGAAGACGGACGACCGCAACGTCTAGAATTGATTGATGACTGCACCTTATCGCGTTGATTATTAAGGACTCGTCGAACGACTGCGCCGGCATCTATACCGGTTTTCCGCGATTGCGACGCGTCGCGCCGCTAGACTGCATCCCATGAAACCGATCGTTCGACGTGTGTTGGCAGCGTTCCTGCTGTGCGCCTCCGCCGGCCCCGTGTGCGCGGCGGACGACGTCCTTGCGGCTGGCCGGCGCACGTTCATCGAGGCCATGGCGGCCGTGCCTGCTCACCCGACTGAGCCGGCGGGCGGCGATCCGGACGTGTTGCGCCAGTACCCGTTGTATCCCTACCTGGCGGCCTCGAGGCTGCGCAGGCAACTCGGCCTGGCAGCCTCGGCCGGCGCCGTGACACCGGGCAAGAGCTTGCCGATCGACGACGCCATCGCTGCATTTCTTGCGCGCGAAGGCGATCGGCCCGTCACCAGCGACCTGCGGCGCGAGTGGCTCGGCAGTCTCGCCGAACGACAGGCGTGGTCGCGCTACCTCGAGCACTACCAGCCCGATCGCGATGTGTCGGAGACGTTGCGCTGTCACTCATATACGGCGCGGATCGCCCTCGGCCAGACCGATGGCCTCGCCGACCAGGTCGCCGCCACCTGGCTCACGCCGAAGAGCCTGCCCGATGCCTGCAACGCCTCGATCGACTGGTGGCGGGCGCGCGGCGGCGCCGGCCCGGATCTCACCGAGCGTCGCGCGCGCCTCGCACTCGGACAGGGCGAAAGTTCGCTCGCGCGCTACCTCGCGCGCGCGTTGCCCTCGCAGTCCGCGGGTCCGATCCTGCAGTGGGCCGCCCTGATCGAGCGGCCCGCGGCGGAAGTGGCAGCACTGATCGCGCATCCCGAGCGCAGCGTGGAAGTGGACGCGCTGCTCGACGGGTGGACGCGGTATGCGCGCGCCGATGCCGAAACCGCGGCTGCGGTTTTTCCGGCCTTGACGGCCGCACGCGATCTTGACGCGCGGGCGGCGAGTCCCTTCGCGCTGTCCGTCGCCCTGGCGTTGTCGTGGGGCCGGGCTCCCGGCGCGCTCGACTTTTTCCGTCGCGTCCACGAGGACGATTTCGACGAGCGCGCACACGAGTGGCACGTCCGCGCGGCACTCTGGGCGCGCGACTGGCAGCAAGTCGCAGGCGCCGTCGCGGCCATGCCCGAGGCGCTGCGCAACCAGCCGCGCTGGCGGTACTGGGCGGGCCGGGCAAGCGAACAACTCGGCGACGTGGCGGCCGCGCGCACGGCGTACGCGAGCGTGATCGGCACCGACAACTGGTACGCGGTGCATGCGGCGGCACGACTCGGCCTGCCATTCACACCGTCGCTGCAGCCACTGACGCTGGATGATGCGGAGATTTCCAGGCTGGCCCTCGAGCCCGCGTTCGTGACGACGCGGGAACTCATGCTGTGCGACCTGGAGCCGGAGGCGACCGCGGAGTGGCGCACCGCCTACGAGGCCTTGCCGCCGGACCGCCAGCTGCAGGCGATCGGACTCGCCGCGCGCTGGGGCTGGCACATGCAGGCGATCGCGGCGGCCGCGCGGCGCGGACTGTTCAACGACTACCCACTGCTCTATCCGCGAACCTACGACGACGAGGTCAAGGCCGCCGCGCGCCGCACCGGACTCGATGCCGACTTCATCTACGCGATCATCCGCCAGGAAAGCCTGTATCGCCCCGACGCCCGGTCGAGTGCAGGCGCGCTCGGCCTCATGCAGCTGTTGCCGGGGACCGCGCGCAGCACGGCTCGCCGCGCGGGACTACCCGTGCCGACGCGCGCGCAACTGTTGCAGCCTGCCGTGAACGTATCCCTCGGTGCATCGTTCCTCGCGTCGCTCGCCACCGCGTTCAACGGCGAACGGACGCTGGCCACGGCCGCCTACAACGCCGGGCCGAACGCTGTGCGCCGCTGGTTGCCGGACGCGCCGATGGACCTCGACGTGTGGGTGGAGAACATTCCGTTCAACGAGACGCGTGCCTACGTGCAACGCGTCGCCTGGCACACGCTGGTCTTCGGTTGGCTCGACGGGCGCAAGCCGCGCGAGGTCGCTGGCTGGCGGCGGTCGATTGCCGCCGCACAGGTCGCGAACGCGCCCTGAGATTGCCGCGGCGGGTCGCAGCCGGCGAGTTCCGCGTCGAACACTGCGGCACACCCCTTGGCGCCGCATCACGCGTCGAGCAGGTCCCGCCATTCGACCAGGAATTCATGGGCCGGTCCGGTTGCGGGCAGCGAGCCGGCGTGGCGCAGCACGGCTGTACGCTCGGCCGAGGTGAGCCGCAGCCGCAAGGGTGCAAGCCGCTCGAGCACGGCGGGATCGTCGAGCGAAAGGAGGGCCGCGAAGACGGCCTCGCGATTCAGCGCCAGGCTGCGGCGTATCCAGTCGAGGGCATCGCCCACGAGCGACTCCCGGCGCTCGATGCTCACCGGGACGGCACCGATGTAGTCGAGCACGGCCTCGCGGACCAGTTCGCCGTCGGGTTCGCAGAGCGCCCAGGCGACGAACGCGCGGGCCGTGAGCTCGGCGTGCCGCACGCGCTGCCGCACTGCACGCAGCGCGTTCCTGCGATCGGCCAGCGTGCAGGACGGCAGGTCCAGCCAGTAGGCCACGAGCGCCCGCGCCAGGGTTTCAGGGCCCGCACCCCGCCGCGCACAGGCCGGGATGGCAGCCGAGGCGCGCGCGAAACACGCCAGGGCAGCGTCGTTCGCATCGACGCCCGGAGCGATGTCTCGCGCCGGGACTGTGTTCGCATGCTGATTATTCGTCGTCACGATCCAACCTCCAGGGCTCACAGGGCGTTACCGACCTGGCCGAGGTTCAACGACGGCGCGCGAGGAGAATCCGGAGGCTGAATGCAAAAAAACCTCCGTCGCCATGACGCGCCGGAGGGTTCGATGAGTCTGCACCCGCTTCGTTGCCTGCCGGCCGCATCCGCACCTTGCGGTGCGAGCCACCTTGCCCGGGAAGGCAGGTTGGCCGGGGGCGTGAGCCCCGTGTCTTGATGCTGGGCGTGATTATTCGCGGAGCGATGCCGGAAATCAACGGCACCGGACTAAGGACGATCCGCAATGGGCCAAGGCCTGCGGACCATCCACAACAGCCACCGGACTGAGGACCACCCGCATCGGCCTCCGGCACAAGGATCGCCCGCGGCGGCCGCCGCGGTCCGGGTGGTCACGGCCTGGCCGGGAACACCGCCTGCAGCGCGAGGTGCGTCGGGATGAAGACGACGATGGTGAATCCCGCATACAGCAGTGCGAGGTAGACGGCCGGGCGCAATTTGGTGCGCGCCGCGCCGAGACCGTGCGTCCAGTTGATGTTCTTCTCCGGCGAGCTCACTTGCCTGCTCCAGGGCAGCACGAGCGCCGCGAGCACGAGCGCCCCGGACAGGCCGGTGCGCGCGTCGTAGCCGTAGGCCGCGACCATCCACAGCAGCACCAGCGGCAGCGGCACGTGAAACAGCGAGAGCGCCCGCAGCACGCGCGGCCGTTCCGGCTCGAACATGTAGTCGGTCAGGCCGGTGATCCGGCGCCGCAGCGCCAGCCGCGCGACGAAGTCCACGTTCCAGAGAATCTCGGGCAGCAGCACCGCGACGGCGAGCACGCTCGCGATCGCCGCACTCTCGAGCCACAGCGCCGGCACGGCGCCGATGAATGCGATGTCCGAAAGCCAGAGGAAGTTGCGCCAGCCGTAGTGGCGGCGCCAGATCAGCACGACGAGGATCACGAACGCGGTGTAACCGATCTTCCAGAGCATGCCTGCGGACCGCCGACGCGGAGGACGCACGATAGCAGACGTGTAAGCCCGCGGTATTTCTCGTATCGTCCGGGCATTGCGACTGCGGAGTCCCGGCCGTGCTGGAATCGAACGTTGCGGGCGATCCCGCCGACGCGCTCGTGATCTTCGGAATCACCGGCGACCTCGCATTCAAGAAGATCTTTCCCGCGCTCGAGAACCTCGAGCGGCGCGGCCGGCTGCCCGCGATCGTGGTCGGCGTGGCCCGGGGCGGCGTCGGGCGCGACGCCGTCGTCGCACGCATGCGCGCGAGCCTCGCCGAACACGACGCGAGCGTGGATGCGGCAGCCGTCGAACGCCTCGCCGCCAGGTTGCACTATGTCGACGGCGACTACCGGGATGCCGGCACGTTCCAGGCCCTGCGCGCCGCGCTCGGCGACGCGCAACACCCGTGCCACTACCTGGCCATCCCGCCGAGCCTGTTCGCGGCCGTGGCGGCACATCTCGGCAGTTCCGGGTGTGCCCGGGGCGCGCGAGTGGTCGTCGAAAAGCCGCTCGGGCGCGACCTGGCGAGCGCGCGCACGATCAATCACGCGCTGCACGCCGCCTTCGACGAGCGCGCGGTGTTCCGCATCGATCACTACCTCGGCAAGGAAGCAGTACAGAACCTGCTGTACTTCCGTTTCGCGAACTCGTTCGTCGAGCCGGTCTGGAATCGCACGCACCTCGACCACGTGCAGGTCACCATGGCGGAATCGTTCGGTGTCGAGGGACGCGGCCGGCTCTACGAGGAACTCGGCGCCGTGCGCGACGTCGTGCAGAACCACTTGCTGCAAGTGCTCGCGATCCTCGCGATGGAGCCGCCCGTCGGCACGCACGCCGAGGCGATGCGCGACGAGAAAGCCAAGGTGCTGCGCGCGATCCTCGCACCCGAACGGCGCGACATCGTCCGCGGGCAGTATGCCGGCTATCTCGACGAGGACGGCGTCGCGGCTGCCTCGGACGTGGAGACTTTCGCGGCGTTGCGCTTCGAGATCGATTCATGGCGCTGGGCAGGCGTGCCGTTCTTCGTCCGCACCGGCAAGCGACTGGCCGTGACCGCGACGGAAGTGCTCGCCGTGTTTCGCAGACCGCCGCAACGCCTCTTCGACGAGAGCGTGCCGCCGCACGCGAACTACCTGCGCTTCCGGCTCGGGCCCGACCGCGTCGCGATCGCGCTCGGGGCGCGCGTCAAGAGCGCGGGTGAGTCGATGCGCGGCCAGGAAACCGAGTTGTTCGCATGCAATGCGCAGGCCGACGAGATGACGCCGTACGAGCGGCTGCTCGGCGACGCGATGCGGGGCGACGCCACGCTGTTCGCCCGGCAGGATTCGGTCGAAGTCGCATGGCGGATCGTGGACGACCTGCTCGCGAGCGGGCCGCAGGCCGAACGCTACGCCGCAGGCTCGTGGGGCCCGCAGGCAGCGGGGCGCATGATCGAGCGCTATGGCGGCTGGCATGCGCCGAACGTGCAAGGCGCCGCGCCTTGCGGATAGTCGTCGCGGACGATGCCGCGGCGGCAGCGCGCTGTGCGGCCGATGTCGTCGTGGCCGCGTGCCGGGCGGCCGCGCACGAGCGCGGTCGTGCCGTCATCGCGTTGAGCGGCGGGGCCACGCCCTGGCCGCTCTTCGAGCTGTTGCGCACGGCGGTCGTGCCGTGGCCCAGGGTCTTCGTCGCACAGGTCGACGAGCGCATCGTCCCTGCCGCCGATCCGCGGCGCAACCTGCGGCGTATCCAGGAGATCTTCGTCGACCAGGGTCCGTTGCCGCGCTCGCACCTGCTCGCCATGCCCGTGACCGGAGAGCCGGTCGAGGTCGCGGCAACGACGTATCAATCGACACTCGAGTCCGTCGCGGGTGCCCCGCTGCGTCTCGACCTGGTGCAGTTGGGACTCGGGCCGGACGGGCACACGGCTTCGCTGGTGCCCGGTGACGCAGTCCTCTCGGTCCGCAATCGTGACGTCGCGCTGAGCGGGCCGTATGACGAATTGCGGCGCATGACGCTGACCTTCCCCGCCCTGGATCGTGCCCGCGCGCGCCTGTGGTTCGTTACGGGCCCGGGCAAGCAGGAGGCCCTCGGGCAACTGGTCGAGGGCAAAGGAGATTCGCCTGCGGTCACGATCACTCGCGAGGCGAGCACGCTGGTGACGGAGCCCTCGGCGCTGTCGCCTGCGCTCGAGCGACTGCTGCGCCAGCGACGTTGACGTTGGTCGCGAGGTGCAAAGCACGAGGACTGCGACGAATCGCCCTGCATGCGCGACGAAGCGACGAACCAAGACCCTTGCCGGGTATCACAATGTCTGCGCGGTGAACGAAACGCGCCAACATGCAGGACAGGAGAGAAAGTCATGAACGCTCCCACGATCAAGGTTCGCGCCATCGGCACGATGCTCGGCATTGCTGGCGCGCTGTGCGTATCGCTCGCGGCGCAGGCAGGCGAGACGCCGGCCCCGGCGCAGAAGAGCGTGGTCGTGCGGTATGCCGACCTCAACCTCGACACGGCCGCCGGCACCAAGGCGCTCTACGGGCGCATTTCGATGGCCGCCAAGCGCGCGTGCGGCAGCCAGCCCTATTACCAGGACCTGGGCGGCAAGGAGCGGTTTCGCTCCTGTTTCGACGACACGATGAACGACGCCGTGCAGCAGGTGGGCATCCCGCAACTGCAGGCGCTGCACAACGCGAGAGTGAGCGCGCGCAACGTCGGCTGATCCTCAGGCAGGTGCCCGGGGTATTGCGCCGCGGTTTCGCCTGGACGGCGAAGCCGCGCGCGCCGGCGGCACACCTCTGCTGCGGCGAGCTTGGATTCAGCCGTGAATGCGCGCCTCGACACGTGCCTGCGGAAACAGCATCGTGAAATCCTCGACGCGCAAGGCAGCGACGACTCGAGCCGCGCCCAGGTCCGGAAACAAACTCGGGCCGAAGCGCCAGTCGAGCAGCCGGCACCAACGGATCCTGCCGCGCGCCGCGGGCGTGTAGTAGTACGTGTGTGCGTCATGGACCTGCGCCAGCGTCAGCCAGCGCTGCGCCAGCCAGGTCGTACTGAGAGGCAGGCGCGGGCCGCACGCGGCGCCGAACTCCAGCGCACACACCTCCAGTGCTCCTGATCGCACCGCGATGCGGTCGGTGGCGCCGCGATCGATCCGGAAGTCCGCGCGATCCTTCGGTATGCCCCAGTTGGCACGTCCGTTGACGACGCTGTCCCAGGTGGAGACGACGATGCGGCTGATCGAGAGATGACGCCGGCCGTCCTCGAAGCGCATCGACCCGGGAATGAACAGGAGTTCGCGGTAAGGGCCGCACGGCGACTCGGTGTAATCGACGAGCGCCAGGATCGACAAGGGCCCGGCGAGCGTTGCCTGCAGGGCTTGCGGCACGAACGCCGCACGACCGGCGACGCGCGCGGGCCATCGCATCGCGACGATCCAACCGTGCCCGCATAGCGACCACGGCGGCAGCACGCGCGGCACCTCGGGCAGTTCCAGCGCGCGCCCGGCCAGCGTGTCCCCGGGTATCACTGGATGACCGCCGTCGTCAGCGCGAGCAGGACCTGCGCGCCGTAGTACAGGGGCAGGCCCCACGCACGATTCAAGTACTCGTGCCGCACGAAACGATCGCGAGCGACCGAGACATCGGAGGCGGCGAAGGCAAGGGCTCCGAGCGCCACCGTCGGCGGCCCGCCGGCACCGGACACCGCGCAGGCGAGCACGGCCATCGTCCCGATCACGCCGAAATAGGCGATCACGGGCCCCTTCATGTCGGCCGGTATCGAGCGGGCCAGCGCGCGCCAGACGACGAGCAGCAGCAGTCCGAGCACCACGGCCGCGGCGGCCAGCGCCCTCGCATCGAGCGGTTGCGTCAGGAATGCGGCCATGAAGGCCACGTGCCCGAGCAGGAACGCGAACACCCCTGCGCGGAATACCTTTGGTCGCGTGGTAGGAATCAGCAGGACGTCACCGGCCAGCGACAGGCCCAGCCCGAGCAGGATCCACCGCCCGTAGGTGCCGTGGAGTGCGCCGGCGGCGAGTGCGGTCGCGACGAAGGCGCACGATGCCAACGGCTTGGCTATCCACTTGCCACGCTGCGAATCGCGGCGTTCGGCGACGAGGAGGCCCGCCACCGCGAGCGCGCACGCCAAGATCGGGAGTCCCGGACCCATCGCTTCCCCTGCCGGTGTTCCAGGGCCCGGCGGCCTGCGATGCTAGCGCATGACGCGAAGCCGGGTGCGTCACGCCGCTGGCATGCAGGATGCACCTGATGCCAGCGGAGCCGAACTGCCTTACGATGCGGCCCGATCGCCATGACCCCCCACTCGTCTTTCGAACTGCGCGCCGGCCCCGGCGCACTCCAGCACGTCCGTGAGAACGGTCTCGACCCTGCCGACGTCGCGTGCATGCCGGCCGCCGCCGGTGGACCCAAAGGCCTGGCACTGCTGCCCCTGGACCGCTGCCTGGCACGGGATTGGCTGCCACGGGCGCCGCATATGGAACTGATTGGCGCATCGGTGGGGGCCTGGCGCATGGCCGCGCTCGCCCAGCGCGATTCGATTGCTGCGCTGGACCGCGTCCAGTACGCGTATGTACACGAGCAGTGCTACGACGCGCGGCCAACGCCGGCGGACGTGAGCCTCGTGTGCCGTCGCATTGCCCGTGCCGCGCGCGGCGGCTTGCCGCTCGACGTACGCGACGGCGTCGTGCTCACGATCATCACGGCGCGCGCGCGAGGTCGCCTGCACGACCGTGAATCGAAGCTGGCGTTCGCGGAGGCGGTGCTGAGCAATGCGATTTCCCGCAGCCGGCTGGCAGGCTACCTCGAGCGGGTGCTGTTCCACGCCGGGGCGACCACGAGTTTCCTCGCGGCGGAGCCGTTCGACGAATTCGGGCGCGTCAGCATCGCGCTCGACGAAGCCAATGCCGAGGACGCGTTGCTCGCGTCCGGCACGATTCCGCTGATCGCAGCGCCCGTGCGCGACATCGCGGGGGCGCCTGCAGGCAACTACTGGGACGGCGCGCTGATCGACTATCACCTGCTGCTGCCGTACTCCCGCCTGACGCGTTCCGGTCCGCGACGGCGCATCGTCCTGTATCCGCATTTCAATGATTTCGTGACTCCCGGCTGGCTCGACAAGCACCTGCCCTGGCGGCGCTCCGCAGGCCCGCACCCATGGCTCGAGGACCTGTTGCTCGTCGCCCCGTCGCGCTCGTTTCTCGCCGGCCTGCCGGACGGCAAGCTCCCCGACCGCCAGGATTTCTATCGCTACGGGCCCGACCACACGGCAAGAATCCGCGCCTGGGAAAAGGCGATCGGTGAGTGCGGGCGCTTCGCCGAGGCCGTGATGCGGTGGCTGGAGCGTCCCGACCCCAGCTTGATCAAGCCAATCTGAGGCCGGCCCCTTACAATCCACTGCAATGACGCAACGACACCAGCCCCGGACGGTCGCCCTGACCTGCCACCCTTCGAGTCCGAGCACAGCCGTGCATGGCCTGACGGCCAGCGCCCGCGTGGGCGGCGCGGGCAAGCTCGCCGTGCGCTTCGTGCTCGATGCCGACATGTCGCGCGTGGTGATGCCGCGACTGCGGACGCCCGCGCGCGCCGACGAACTCTGGCGCCGGACGTGTTTCGAGGTATTCGTGGCCTTGCCCGAGGGCGACGCTTACTGCGAGTTGAATTTCTCACCCTCCACCGAGTGGGCGATGTACGGCTTCGTAGGCTACCGGCGCGGCATGACGCCGATCATCGTGCGCCGGGCGCCTCGTGTCGCCGTGCGACCGACGACGCGCGGCCTGGTGCTCGAGGCCATCACGTACCTGGAGGAGTTGCCGCTGCCGCAGCCCGGTGCGCCGCTGCGTGCCGGCGTCGCGGCCGTGGTCGAGGAAACCGATGGCCGCCTGACGTACTGGGCGCTCGCGCATCCGTCGGAGCTGCCCGATTTTCACAACCGGCTCGGCTTCGCGCTGCAGATCGGCACGGCAGCGACCGGTATCGGGGATGTGCTGTTCGAGGTCGTGCGGAATCCGGCAACGTGAAGTTCGGCATCGATCGCCTGCTCGAGGACGCTGCGTCGCGCCGGGACCTGCGCGGCCGGCGGCTTGCGCTCCTCGCGCACCCGGCCTCGGTGACGGCCGATCTCACGCATTCGCTCGACGCGCTCGCGGCGCTTCCCGACCTGCAGCTGACGGCGGCGTTCGGGCCCCAGCACGGGCTGCGCGGGGACAAGCAGGACAACATGGTGGAGTCGCCGGACTTCCTCGACCCGGCACACGGTATCCCGGTCTTCAGCCTGTACGGGGCGGTGCGACGCCCGACGGCTGCGATGCTCGACACGTTCGACGTATTGCTCGTGGACCTGCAGGATCTCGGTTGCCGGATCTACACGTTCATCACGACGCTGCGGTACGTGCTGGAAGCTGCTGCCCGGCACGGCAAGTCGGTCTGGGTGCTCGACCGTCCCAATCCGATCGGGCGTGCCGTCGAGGGCCTGACGCTGCTGCCCGGCTGGGAGAGTTTCGTCGGCGCGGGACCGATGCCCATGCGTCACGGCTTGACGCTGGGGGAGATCGGCCGTTGGTTCGTCGACGACCTGCAGCTCGACGTCGAGTACCGCGTCGTCGAGATGACCGGCTGGCAGCCCGATGCGGCACCGGGTTTCGGCTGGCCGCTCGGCGAGCGCGCGTGGATCAACCCGAGCCCGAACGCCCCGAACCTGGGCATGGCGCGTTGCTACCCCGGCACGGTGATGCTCGAAGGCACGACGTTGTCGGAGGGGCGCGGCACGACGCGTCCGCTCGAATTGTTCGGCGCGCCGGATCTCGACGTCGGCGCACTGGTGTCGCGCATGCGGTCCCTGGCTCCGGACTGGCTGCAAGGCTGCCGGCTGCGGCAGTGCTGGTTCGAGCCGACGTTTCACAAGCACGTCGGCCAGCTCTGCGCGGGACTGCAGGTGCACGTCGAAGATGCCGCCTACGGCCACGCCGCCTTCCGCCCGTGGCGTCTGCAGGCGCTCGGCTTCAAGGCGTTGCGGAGCCTGCGTCCGGACTATCCGCTGTGGCGTGATTTTCCCTACGAGTACGAGCAGGGGCGGCTCGCGATCGATCTCATCAATGGCGGGGAGTACCTGCGGCGCTGGGTGGACGACGCGCACGCGGCACCGGCCGACCTCGACGCCGCCGCGCTCGCGGACGAACGGGCATGGCTCGAGCGGCGCGCAACGGCGCTGATCTACCATTGAGCGCGCGCACCTCGCAGTGCGACCTGCTCGTAGTGGGCGGCGGCATCAATGGCACCGGCATTGCGCGCGATGCCGCGGGCCGCGGGCTGCGGACCGTCCTCTGCGAGCAGCACGACCTCGCCGCGCACACCTCCTCCGCGAGCACCAAGCTCGTGCACGGCGGCCTGCGCTACCTCGAGCACTTCGACTTCGGCCTGGTGCGCAAGTCGCTGCGCGAGCGCGAGATCGTGCTGGCGTCCGCACCCCATCTCGCGTGGCCGCTCAGCATCGTGTTGCCGCACGACGCTCACCTGCGGCCCGCCTGGATGATCCGCGCCGGGCTGTTCCTCTACGACAATCTCGCGTTGCGGCGCCGCTTGCCGGCATCGACGGCCATCGACCTGCGCAGCCATCCGGCCGGCGAGCCGCTCGAGCAGCGCTACCGGCGGGGCTTCCTGTTCTCCGACGGCTGGGTCGACGATGCGCGGCTCGTCGTCGCCAACGCGATGGACGCGAGCGAGCACGGGGCGCGCGTGCTGACGCGCGCGCGCTGCGTCCGCCTGCGCGCGAAGGACGACGCGTGGCTCGCGACGATCGAGCACGGCGACGGCACGCGCGAGACGATCGAAGCCCGGGCCGTCGTCAACGCCGCGGGCGCGTGGGTTGCGCAATTCCTCGACGAAGCCACTCCGGTCGCGGCCCGGCGGCACCCGCGGCTGATCCAGGGCAGCCACATCGTCGTGCGCAAGCTTTTCGAGCACTCCTACGCCTACCTGTTCCAGACGGCCGACGGGCGCGTCGTGTTCGTGATCCCGTACGAGGGCGAGTTCACGCTCGTCGGCACGACCGAGCGTGAGTACAAGGGCGACCCGGCGAGGCCCGCGATCGATCCGGCCGAGATCGAATACCTGGTGGCGACGGTCAACCGGTATTTCCAGCGTGACCTCACCGTCCGCGACGTGATCTGGTCGTTCGCGGGCCTGCGTCCGCTGCTCGCGTCCTCGAGCGCCGACCCGAAGAGCATCACGCGCGATTACGTGCTCGACCTGGACCGGCGCGGTCCGCCGCTGCTGTCCGTGTTCGGCGGCAAGCTCACGACCTATCGCCGTCTCGCGCAGGACGTGGTCGACCGGCTGGCGCCGGCGCTGCAGCTGCGGGCCGGACCGTGGACCGAGCACGCGTCACTGCCGGGCGGCGACATGCCGGACGGCGACTTCGACAGGTTCAGGCGGCGCCAGCTGCGCAGGTTCCCCTGGCTCGACCGCGCCTTGCTCGGCCGGTATGCGCGCGCCTACGGCACTCGGATCGAACGCCTGCTCGACGGTTGCGAGACCATGCAGGACCTGGGAACGGAGGTGCTGCCGGGACTGTACGCGCGGGAGATCGAGTACCTGCGGCGCGAGGAGTTCGCGCGGACCGCGGACGACATCCTGTACCGGCGCAGCAAGCTTGCGCTGCATCTCCCTGCCGGCAGTGCGGCCCGGCTCGACGCGTGGCTGGCGCGAACATGAGCCGGTACATCCTCGCGCTCGACCAGGGCACGACCAGTTCGCGATCGATCCTGTTCGATCACGCAGGTCAGCCGGTCGCGACGGCGCAGCGGGAGTTCACGCAGTCGTTCCCGCACTCCGGCTGGGTCGAACACGACGCGGAGGAGATCTGGGCGACGCAGGCAGCGACGATTACGGAAGTGCTGGCGCGCGCACGTGCGACGCCCCGCGACGTTGCGGCGATCGGTATCACCAACCAGCGCGAAACCACTGTCCTGTGGGACCGCGCGACCGGGCGGCCCGTGGCACCTGCGATCGTCTGGCAGGACCGGCGCACGGCCGACGCGTGCCTGGCCATGAAGTCCGACGGCCTCGAAGCCGACGTCGCGCGCCGCACTGGATTGCTGCTCGATCCCTATTTCTCGGGCACCAAGTTGTCGTGGCTGCTGGACAACGTGCCCGGCGCGCGCGCGCGCGCGGAGCGCGGCGAACTCGCGTTCGGCACGATCGACAGCTGGCTTGCCTGGAAATTGTCGGGCGGGCAACGCCACGTCACCGACGTCACGAATGCGAGCCGGACCCTGCTGCTCGACGTCAGGACGGCGGCCTGGGACCCGTTCATGCTCGAACTGCTGCGCATTCCCCGCGCCCTGCTGCCCACCGTAGTGCCGTCGTCGCTGCGGGACGACGCGCCGATCGCCGAGATCGGCGGGCACGAAGTGCCGATCAGCGGCATCGCCGGCGACCAGCAGGCCGCGCTGTTCGGCCAGGCCTGCTTCGAGCCGGGCATGGCCAAGAACACCTACGGGACCGGCTGCTTCCTGCTGCTGAACACCGGCGCCGAGCCGCTCGCCTCGTCCAATCGCCTGCTCACGACGATCGCCTGGGAGACGGCCGGCTCGCGTCGCTATGCGCTCGAAGGCGCCGTCTTCGTGGGCGGCGCCGTCGTGCAGTGGCTGCGCGATGGGCTCGGCATCATCGAACGCTCGACCGATGTCGAGGCGCTGGCACGGAGCGTGCCCGACAACGGCGGCGTCTACCTCGTGCCGGCCTTTACCGGGCTCGGCACCCCGCACTGGGACGCTTACGCCCGCGGCACGATGCTCGGCCTGTCGCGTGGCACGACCCGGGCGCACATCGCGCGCGCGGCGCTCGAAGCCATCGCGTTCCAGAGCGCCGAGGTGCTCGCCGCGATGCAGAAGGACGCCGCGCGGCCGCTCGTGGAACTGCGTGTCGACGGCGGCGCCACGTCGAACGACCTGCTCATGCAGTTCCAGGCGGACCTGCTCGGCGTACCGGTCGTGCGCCCGCAGGTGACGGAGACCACGGCCCTCGGCGCCGCCTACCTGGCAGGCCTGGGTGCCGGCTTCTGGCGCTCACAGGCCGAGGTCGCCGCGAACTGGCGCACCGACCGCGTCTTTGCGCCCGCGATGTCGAGGGACGAGGCTTTGTCCCGGATGCGGCGCTGGTCGCAGGCGGTGGAGCGCTCGCGCGACTGGCATCGCGCCGATTAGGATGAGCGCATGGGCAAGGCGATCGCACTGGCAACGCCGATCTTCTTCCTGCTGATCGGCCTGGAGCTCGTCGTGGCGCGCGTGCGCGGACTCACGGCCACGTACCGGCTGAACGACGCGGTCAACAGCCTGAGCCTCGGGGTCATGAGCCAGGTGCTGAACCTGTTCGTGCGCGTGCTCGCGATCGGCATCTATGCATGGGTCTACGACCGCGTCGCTCTCGGCGCGTGGCCCACCGACCAGTGGTGGGCCTGGCTGCTGGCGATCGTCTGCTACGATTTCTGCTACTACTGGAATCACCGGTTCGGCCACGAAAGCGCCGTGTTCTGGGCGTCGCACGTCGTGCATCACCAGAGCCAGTGCTACAACCTCTCGACGGCCCTGCGCCAGACGAGCAGCGGCGCGTTGCTCGGCTGGATGTTCTACGTGCCGATGGCGGTGGCCGGCGTGCCGCCGGCGATGTTCGCGGTCGCCGCGGTGGTCGACCTCCTGTACCAGTACTGGATCCACACGGAACTCGTGGGCTCGCTCGGCTGGTTCGATCGCTGGTTCGCGTCGCCTTCGAATCACCGTGTCCATCATGCGGTCAACGAACGCTACATCGACCGCAACTATGGCGGCATCCTGGTGGTGTGGGACCGGATCTTCGGCACGTTCGTCGAGGAACGCGAAAAGTGCGTCTATGGCACGCGCACGCCGCTCGAGTCCTGGGATCCGCTCTGGGCGAACCTCGAGGTCTACGCGAACCTCGCACGCAAGTCCCGGGCGCACGCCCGCTGGCGCGACAAGTGCCTGGTGTGGATCAAGCCGCCGGGCTGGCGACCCGCCGGGCCGGCGCAGGATGCGCCATCGAAGCCGGCGTTCGACCTGGCGCAGGTCCGCACCTTCGACCCCGCGATGTCACGCGGCGTGCGCGTCCACGCACTCGTGCACCTGGCGCTCGCGATCGCCGCCACGCTGCCCCTGCTCTGGTATGCCGATCAGCTGCCGGACCTGGTCGTCGGGCTCTGGGCGGCCGCAATCATCGGCATGCTGTGGCTGACCGGCGCGGTCATGCAAGGCCGCCTGCGGTTGTCCCGCGCCTTGTGGCTGGAAGGCGCAGGGCTCCTGCTCGGCGCCGCAGCGACTGGCATTAGCGCGGCGACCTGCTGAGCAGTCCGGTCATCGGTGCGAGCCGCGCCGGCGCACGGCCTTCTGAAGTTCCATCACGATCATGAGCGATGCCGCAAGCAGCGGCAGCACCAGCCATTCGGTTGGCGTCGGCGGCTGCACCGACAGCACGCGCTGTAACCACGGCCATTGCGTCGCAACGATGTGCAGCATAAGCGCAAGCGCCACGCCGCCGAGGAGCAACGGGTTGTGGCGCAACGGCAGCCGCGTCACGGCGACCGTCTCGGAGCGCGCGTTGATCGCGTCCACGTTCTGCATCAGTACCATCAGCAGCAGGAGCGCATTGCGTGCGTGTTCGAGCTTCGCGCCGGCGCCCAGCAGGGCTGCGAACGTGCCGAGGCCGAGCGCGGACATCCACAGCCCCGCGAGCAGGCCGCGCTGCAGCATGAGTCGGTTGAAGATCGCCTCGCCGCTAGGCCGCGGCGGACGCTGCAGCTCGTCGCCCCGCCCGCGCTCGAATGCGAGTCCCACGTCCTGGATGCCGTTCGTGACGAGGTTCAGCCAGAGCAGTTGCACGGGCAACAGTGGCAGGGGCAGCCCGGCGACGATCGCGATGCCGACGGTCAACACCTCGGCGATGCCGGCGGCGGTGAGCAGGTACACGACGTTGCGTATGTTCTGGTACGCGATGCGTCCTTCCTCGACGCCCGCGACGATCGTGGCGAAGTTGTCGTCGCTCAGCACGAGATCCGACGCCTCCCGGGCGACGTCCGTGCCCCCACGCCCCATCGCCACGCCGATGTTGGCGCGGCGCAGCGCCGGCGCATCGTTCACGCCGTCACCGGTCACCGCGACGAAATGACCCGCCGCCTGCGCGGCCTCGACGATGTCCAGCTTCTGTTCCGGCGTGACCCGGGCGAATACGCGGGCCCGCGCGACGACGCCGGCCATTCCCGCCCCATGCTGCGCGCGCAGTTCGGTCCCGGTGACGACGTCTTCCCGTGTTGCGGCGATGCCGAGCTCACGCGCGATCGCGAGCGCCGTCAGCGGGTGGTCGCCCGTGACCATCAGCACGCGCACTCCCGCCTCAGTGCAATGCCGCACGGCTTCAGCCGCGCCGTCGCGGAGCGGGTCGATCACGCCGGCCAGGGCGCAGAATGCCAGGCCCGCCGGCGTCGCGC
The DNA here is from genome assembly GCA_963786705.1 of uncultured Gammaproteobacteria bacterium. Taxonomy (GTDB): domain Bacteria; phylum Pseudomonadota; class Gammaproteobacteria; order Steroidobacterales; family Steroidobacteraceae; genus RPQJ01. The sequence goes on along the minus strand of CAWBAG010000023.1, from coordinate 251,088 downwards.
TGGCTGCGTCGAGTGACGGTCGCAGCGGGCTCCATGCGCTCGCAAGCGCGAGGACGCGCATTCCGGCAGCCGCCATGTGCTCGGCCTGCGCGAGCACCGCGGCACGATCCCCGGGCGTGATGTCGCACATCGCGAGCACGCGCTCAGGGGCGCCCTTGACCGCGACCCAGGTGCCGGAGTCATGTGCATGAAACGACGCCGCGTACTGGCGCTCGGGCTCGAACGCGATCGCATCGACCTGCGGGCGCTCGAGCAACAGTGCTTCCCGCGCGAGGCCGCCCTTGCCCGCGAGCGCCAGCAGTGCCAGGTCGGTCGGATCGCCGCGGGTGTGCCAGCGTCCATTGACGCGCGTGAGCTCGGCTTCGTTGCACGCGACCGCAATGCGCAACAGCTCCGCGAGTGGTGACGGGGTCGCGGTGTCGGGCACCGGTGCGACGGGCGCGATGACGCCGACGGGCGCGTAACCCGCACCCGATACCTGCCAGCGCGACCCGTCGGCGAGCTGCACTTCGCGGACCGTGAGTTCGTTGCACGTCAGCGTGCCGGTCTTGTCGCTGGCGATCAGCGTGCAGCTGCCGAGCCCTTCGACAGCCGGGAGCTGACGCACGATCGCGCCGCGGCCGGCCATGCGGCGCGCCGCGATCGCGAGCGCAACGGTCACCGCCACCGGCAGCCCCTCGGGGATCGCCGAGACGGCCAGTGCCACACCGAACGTGAACATCGTTAGCACCGGGTGGCCGTGCAGCAGGATTGCGGCGGCGGCAATGACCAGCGCCGCCGCGAGGACCGTCACGGCGATCGCACGACTGAAGCGCTCCATGCGCTCGATGAGTGGCGGCTTCCCGCCGCGCGTGGCGGCCATCGTGCGCGCTAGGCGGCCGATCTCGGTCGCTGCGCCGGTGGCCACGACGATGCCGTGCGCGCGCCCGCGCGCGACGGTCGTCCCGGCGTATGCGCAGTTGCGCCGGTCGCCGAGCGGCGCAGCGGCGTCACCGAGCCACGCCGCCTCCTTCGTCACCGGCAGCGACTCGCCGGTCAGCAGGGCCTCGTCGACTTCGAGGCCGCGGGCGTCGAGCAGGCGCAGGTCCGCCGGCACGGACTGCCCGCTTTCGAGCAGCACCACGTCTCCCCGCACCAGCTCGGCAGCGTCCACCTGGCGGGTGCAGCCGTCGCGCACGACGGTCGCACGGACGCGCAGCAGTCGCTGCAATCCGGCGCTGTGCCGCTCGGCCTGCCATTCCTGCCACGCGCCGAGCGTGGAATTGACCAGCAGCACGAAACCGATGAAGCCTGCGTCCGAGAGGCGCCCGAGCGCGACCGAGCCCGCCGCAGCGGCGAGCAGTACGTAGACGAGGGGGCTGTGCAGCTGGCGTAGGCCAATCCGCCACACTGGAACAGGGGGTGCCGCCGGCAACTCGTTTGCGCCGTCGCGTTGCAGCCGGGCCCTGGCCTCGACACCCTCGAGGCCATGCTTCGTGTCTGCGCGCAGCACACGCGCGGCGTCGGCCGCCGGGACGGCATGCCAATCCGGCGACGTCGCCGATCCGCGGCGCGTGTCTGCTATTCGCTGGTCCATGCGCGGCCCTCGCCGCGATTGTCTTGCGGCGGGCGCGCGGCCGTATCCGCGCTACTACCTACCGGTGCGCGCCGGATCGAGCCTCGCTACACTGTGCCCCACTGTTCCACTGGCGCCGCGCGTGACCAGCAAGTCGACCCGCAAGCCGCTCTACGACTGTGCCAGGTGCCCCGGGTACTGCTGCAGCTATCCACGCATCCCCGTGAGCGAGTTCGACATCGAGCGCCTCGCGCGCCACTTCGGGCTGAGCGTGGCGGCCGCACGCCGCAAGTTCACGTATCACTGCTCGGACGCAGGAACTCGACGAGCAACTGCTGCGGCACAAGAAGGACCACATCTTCAAGTCGACGTGCCAGTTCTTCGACCAGGACCAGCGGCGCTGCACGGTCTACGCAGCGAGACCATCGGTCTGCAGGATCTACCCCGAGGACCGCGTGTGCGGGTACTACCAGTTCCTGACGTTCGAGCGCGCCCAGCAGGGTGACGACGAGTTCATCCCTTCGGCCTGAACAGGCCCGCGCAACCGACGGCGGATCAGCCGCACGGACTCAATGCCGCTGGTTCAGTGGAACCGGTAACCCACGGTCAGGCCCAGCATCACGGGATCGGCACCCACCGGGCCCGCAGCGCTGCGCAATGCGTACGCGCGGTCGTCGAGGTCGAACCAGCGCAAGTCGGCGTTCAGGGCCAGGTGCTCGCTGAACCGCAGCTCGGCACCGAACTCCGCCGCCGCGCCGATCGACGAACGCCGGTTACGGCGCGACATCAGCGACGGCCCCGGGTCGGCGCCGTCCATGAAGTAAACGGCACGGTTCATGCCCGCACCGGCGTAGGTGCGGAAGGCGCCGGTATCGTCGAATGCGTAACGCACGGTGACCAGGTCGGTGCCGTCCGGGCGGTCTTCCTGCAGCACGAGCCGCGCGTCCTCGCCCTCGGGGGGCACGGTGAACTCGAGCGGGTCAGTGCCGGAGCGGCGCTGCAGCCAGTCGGGCGAGTTGCGATGAGCCTTGTGGCGCATGCCGCTCAACGCGTCCTCGAGACGGGACGCGCCTTCGTGCCAGAGCGCTCGCGCGTCCTCGACCAGGCCACCGATGCGGGTTGCGTCCTTATCCGGCGGCGTCATGTCGTCGGCATGGCACACGAGCGGTATGGCGCATGCGATCGTGAGGCCGCACAGCGCGAAAATCGCTGCAATCGTCGGCTGGTCCTGAACGGCCATCGGGCACCCCCTGACGTCCGGCAACTCCGCCGTCCCTGCGCGCGACACGCGCCCGGACCGGCGGCTCTGCGCGCCCACCCCGCGGCGGGTTCGCGTTTGCCGAAACGCTACGCCGAATGCGCTACCCGTAAATAGCGCCCGGCGGTCATCGTCAGGTTCTGTGACCCGGTACTCGGTACGCTGCGCCCTGTCGCAGTGTTACGTCAAGTTGCATCGCACGCACTGACGTCGCGCGGGCGAACCGGCGGGGCCCACGCGCAAATTCCTGCCGCGGCGACGCTAGCGAGGCCTGACGTGCAGGTGCGGGTGCGCGACGGGCTCACGCCGCTGGTTCGGGCCGACGCAGCCACTGCAGCACGTCGCCCACGACGGTTGCCCGCTCCGGCTCGTTGAACACCTCGTGATACAGCCCGGCGTAGTACTTGATCGTGCGTTCCTTCGCCGGCATCGCCTGGTAGACGGGTCGCGTGGCGGACACGGGCACGAGGTTGTCGGACGTGCCGTGCAGGATCAGCGTCGGCAACTGCAGTTCGGATGCCTGGTACGGAAAGCCGTGCATCGCATCGAGCAGTTCGACGAGCGTCCGCGCCGGAATCGAGCCGTGGAACACGAGCGGGTCCGTCTCGTACGCACGCACGACCGACTCGTCGCGACTGATCGCGGCGGCAGGCAGCTTGAGTGCGCCGACGTTGGGCGCGAGCCACGAGAGCACGCGCGCCAGGACGATCTTCCATCTGGGCATGCCGGTGGCCGCCGCCAGTGCCGGGGCCGACAGCACCAGGCCGCGCAGTGATTTCTGCAGGCGCAGCGCACTCGCGAACGCAATCGCGCCGCCCATGCTGTGCCCGAGCAGGTACACGGGTACGCCCGGATGCTGGCGTGAAGCGTGTCCAGTGAACGCGCAGAAATCGGACACCACGTGGGCGAAGCGATCGATGTTGGCGCGTGCCCCACCCGAGCGGCCGTGGCCGCGATGGTCGATCGCGTGCACCGCGTATTGCTCCGCAACGAGCGCGGCCACAAGTTCGTCGTAGCGTCCGGAGTGCTCTGCCAGGCCGTGCGCGATCACGACGACGCCGATGGGCGTCGCATCGGGCAACCATGACTGCCCCTGCAGTGCGACACCGCCAATGCCCGTGATCGCGAACTCGCGATGCCTCATGTGTACCCCCCTGTATCTTCGCGCCTGTCGTATTTTTTCTGCGGCGCCGTGCCGGCAGTTCGATCGATTCGTGATCCTCGGTCACGGCCCCCCGTCAATCTGGACTGTATCACCGAAGGCGGCCAATGCGCGCTCGGCAACGACTGTTCCCCACTCCTGGACGAAGTGTCCCGCACGGGGAAGTTCCAGCGGTGGCGGACAGTTGCGGATCGTGCGCGCCAGTGCGTGCATCGTGGCCGGCCCGAGCACCGGGTCCTGCATGCCGATGGCCATGAAAGTCTGTCCTTGCCATTGCTCGCGCAGGAACGCGGCGGCCCGCACCGAGACGTCGACGCCGTCCATGCCCGGCTCGACGGGCACGAGCGCTGGAAAGCGACGCACGCCGGCCCGGTACGCGCGCTCCGGGAACGGCGCTCCGTAGGCAGCAGCCTCGTCCGCACGCAGGTGCGGGCACGAGCGCTGCATCAGTGCCGGGATATCGAAATCCGGCTTGCTCGCGACGAAAGCCTTCCAGGCGTCGAAACCCGGTCCGGGCGAGCGGCCGACGGCGAGCCCCGTGTTCATCACGACGAGCCGGTCGATGCGCCCCGGAAACTCGAGCGGTAACGTCAATCCGAGCAGCCCGCCCCAGTCCTGCACCACGAGCGTCACGCGCTCGAGATCGAGGCGCTCGAAGAGGCGCACAAGCGACTCGCGATGCAGGGAGAACGTGTACACCGCATCGTCGACGGGCTTGTCCGAGCGGCCGAAGCCGAGCAGGTCGGGCGCGATCACGCGATGACCTGCCGCGGCGAACACCGGGATCATCCTGCGGTAGAGGTACGACCAGGTCGGCTGGCCGTGCAGGCAAAGCACCGTGCGCCCCGTGTCGCCGCGCGCCGGCACGTCGGCATAGTGGATGCGCAGGCCGTCGAATCCCGGCAGGTCCGAGATGTAGTGCGGCTCGTACGGCCAGCCAGGCAATCCGGCGAAGCGCTCGTCGGGCGTCCGCACCGCCGCAATTCGTGTCGCCATCGTCGCTCCTACCCGGTTGGTCCTGCCATGCATTATCCGGACGCGGTCTGCGGATGGCCAACCGTGCGTGTGCGTCCTCAACGCGTGAGGTGGCCCCGCACTTCGTCGAGCACGGCGTCCAGTGCGTCCGCCAGTTGCAGGCTGTGCCCGGGAGCGGACGGCGCCGCCTCGTGCGCGGCTTCTTCGGTTTGCCGGGCGAGATCGTGACAGGCGCGAGCCACGAGATCGCCGGCGGTGCCTCTTACGCGGTGCGCGAGTCTCTCGATCGACGGCAGGTCGCGGGTCCGAGCCGCCTCGCGCAGTGCGGCCGGCACGCCGCGGTTCGTCTCGAGGACGACACCGAGCAGTTCCTGCACAAAGCCCGGCTCATTGCCGAGCTTCGAGGACAATTCGTCCCAGTTGACAGTCGGTGTGGAACCCAAGTTGCCGCCGTAGGGCCCGTGTGCGAGACGCCCGCTGCGATGATCCGTGACGCCCAGGTCGCTGGTCAATTCGTTGGACACCGCGATCCGCGTGACGTTGCGCATGCGCGGCGCGGGCAGCGTGGGCGCCGGGGTCAGGTTGCGGGCGGAGGCGCAGCGGCGGGCATGTTCGTGCAGGCGTAGTCGAGGAGTTCGCCGAACACGGTTCCTGCGGGGGCGTCCATCCACTTGAGGTTCTTGTCGCCGATGCGCGTCTTCTGCACCTCGTCGCCCTGCAGGTCCGGCTGCGCGTACGCGTGGATCTCGCTGTACGCCAGGCGGCGTGTCGCGCAATCCACGCGATACTCGTTGCGGGCGGAGAGGAAGGTCCTGCCCTTGCGCGCCGCCGGTTGCGGCTCGGCGAAATTCTGCCGCGTGCGCACGACGACATAGGCACCCGCATGCGCGAGGGACAGTTTGTTGACGAAGACTTCCGTGCGATCCGACTTCGCAACCGAAACCCAGTCAGCCGCATGCGCCGGCGTCACCGCCGACGCGGCAACCACGCCAAGCATCGCTGCGAGCACCAGTCTCACGCCGAACATGTCTGGACGCTGCATCCGAGTCCTCCTGTCGACGTCCGTCACCCCGGCAACCACCAGGAGTGCCGGCAGATCCAGGCCGTCGCAAACGGCACCCCTCGGAAAACGGGGCGAATCACCGCGCAAAAAGCAGCGAAAGCGGCGCCGCTGCACCCCGTGCGGGGGCCGTGATCAGCAACTGGCCCGCCTGCAGCGAGTACCGTTCGGCCCGCGACAGGTGATCGAGGAACTTCGTTTCGACGTCCGTCGCCGCGCCCTCGCACGCCTTCCTGGTCGCCGCAACGGCGCCCACCTTGATCGCGCCCGGCGCGGATTCCGACAACGACCCGGTGTAACGGTTGCAGCCGGCAAAGCCCACGAGCCTGTCGTACTGGATCATCACCGTCGGCGGCATTACCCCTTCGGGCACGGGTTGCCCGTCCATCGCGACCAGCACCCAGTCGGTGGCGGCAAGCAGGTTCACCGCAAGCGTCCCGACGGTTGCGCTGCTCAGCTGCGCCAGCTTGCCGTCCTGCCACGCGTACGACTTGCGTGCGACCTGCGTCGGGCAGCACGCCGGATCGCCGGGCGCGGCCTCGATCACGTCCATCACGATCCTGGCGCCTTCGACCCACATGCGATGCAGCTGGACGCGATCGCCGACCGGCGCGACTGCGAGGGAGCGCGCCTGGCCGTCACTCATGGCGAACACACCGACGTGCACGAACTCGCCACTGCCGCCGGAGTTCGAACTCAGCAACGCGACGGCCTCGTTGCCCGCGCTCGAATCGACGACGTCGCCGAATGTGACCGAAGGCAGCCAGAGTTGCAGTGTCGGGCGTGACGACCCGCCTGCGGCCGGCGGCCCCGCGTACGATCCGTCGGTGAGGGTGACGGGGGCATCGAACACACCGGTTACGCTCGCGCCCAGCAGTTGCTGCGGCGTGGGCGGAACCGCCGCCGGCGGCGCGCGCTCCGCCTGCGGTGTGCCGCTCTTTTGCGCGCAGCCCGTCAACACGAGAAGTCCGGCGACGGCCAAAGCCAGCCACGCTGCCGTCCCTGGGTGCCTCATCGTCATGCTTACGCCTGATTTGTAGTCGTTGTGGCCGGATGGTGCCCTCGCGGATGACCCGCGTAAAGAGGCGGTGCAGGCCAGGCGGCCCGGCGCCATCACGCGACCATCACACGGCCAGTGCAGTCGAACTGGCCGGCATGGCGATCAGGCGGCGGGCGCGACCGGGAGGTACAGCTGCAGTCGCGGACTCGCACCGGTGGCGCAATCCAGGACCAACCGGCCCCGCTGTGCAACCGCAAAGGCCTCCGCTGCGGCGAGTTCCAGGCCGTCCGGGTCGTGCATCCGGTCGAATGCAACACCCGCCTCGGCGCGCCCTCGAAGCAGGTCGTCGCCGATCGTCGCACCCTCGAGTTCGAACTCGACGCAGTGGTAGCGGCCTTTCTTCAGCACCGGCGATGGCGTTGCGCGCGATTCGACCTCGAGCGCGGAGAGTGTGCACGCCACGGAAGTCGCGCCGCGGCGCCGCGCGAATTGCAGCAGCCGCACCAGCGTCGCTTCGAACCGTGCCGCATCGGCCTGGACCAGCGACCCCGGCGGCACCGTCGAGCGAACGTCGACTACGTGTCCCGGCAACTGCGCGAAAACCTGCCGTGCCTGCGCGAGGGATTCCGGAATGTCCAGCAGTCGCGGCTCCGGCGGCTGCCTGCGGATGCCCGCGAACAGCGCACCGAGGTCCTGGGCGAGCTGGCGCGCCGAGCCTTCGCCCAGTTCGAGCGCGCGGCGCGAATCGGCGCTCGGCAGGCCGACGCTCGACAGCACGTCGAGACACGAGAGGATCACCGTCATGCGATTGTTCGCACCATGCACGAACGCTTCCGTCGTCGATCCCACGGTGGCCGCGTCCTGGCTCGCCGCCAGCGCGCGGCGCAGGACTGCGATCGTCGCGGCGTCGCGCTCGAGCCGGGTGATCCGTGCCCGGTCGCGACGGCTACGGGCGACGGCAATCGCCAGCAGCACGACGAGGGCGACGGCGAGCGCGCCGCACAACCACGCGGCGCTCACGACGGGCTCAGCGCAACATCGGCCGGATCTCGTCGACCCGGAGTTGCCACTGCTGCTGCCAGCCGCAGAGTTCGCTCGACGGCATGGGCCGGCCCACGAAGAAGCCCTGTGCGTAACCGCAACGCAAAGCCGCCAGCAATCGCAGCGCCTCGACGTCCTCGACGCCTTCGGCAACGCACCGCACGCGCAGGTCGCGCGCGAGCGCAATCGAGTTCTGCACGATGGCTCGTGCTTCCGGGTCGCACGTGGACTCGCGCACGAAGCTCAGGTCGATCTTGAGTTCGTCCATCGGAAACGTGTGCAGGCGCTCGAGCCCGGAGTGGCCGGTGCCGAAGTCGTCGACGGCCAGCGATATGCCGCGCATGCGGAGTCGCGTCTGGATCGCGAGCGCCTTGACCGGCTCCGCAGGCAACGTCGTTTCCGTGACTTCGAGCACGATGCGTTCGTGCGGGATGCCGGCCTCGGCGGCCAGCGCCATGAGGCTGTTCGTGAATTCGGCGGCCGAGACGGCGTCCGCGGAAACGTTGACGGCGATGCGGCCCTTGAAGTGGCTGGCGACCCCCGCTTCCGCCATGTCGTGAAACGTCGCGGCAATGACGTACGTCGTCAGGCGTGCCATCAGGTCCGGATGACGCTCGGCCACCGGTACGAACGTGTCGGGCGGCAACATGCCGAGTTCCGGATGGCGCCAGCGCACGAGCGCCTCGACGCCGACCCAGGCCAGCGTGTCGACGCTGACCTGGGGCTGGTAATGCATCACGATTTCGCCGTCCTGCAGCGCCTGCTCGATGCGCGCCTTGCGCGCCTCGACCGGCACGCGTCGCAGGCGCGCGGTCGTGCCGATGCTGAGCGCCGTCTTCTGCTCCGCGAGACAGTTCCGCAACTCGCTGTTGCTGAACGGCTTCAGGAACGTGGCCGCCACCTTCAACCCGTGCGCCGTCGCGAGCCGCGACGCGCTCGCAAGCACGCGCCGGTCCTGGCCGGACATCAGCACCAGGCGTGCCGGGGAGCGCACGCCGGCCAGGCGCTCGATGATCTCGACGCCGTCCACCACGGGCATCACGAGGTCGAGGATGATCAGGTCGGCCTCGTCGTCGAGGCACGAGTCGAGTTCAAGGTCGCCCCTGCACTCGCTGACATTGAAGCCGACAGACCGGCCGATCCCGGCCACGACCTCGAGCACGGCGGGATCGTCGTCGATGACCAGCAGGCGCGGCGCCGTTGCAGACATTGCAGTCAAGGTGGTTCTCGAGTGGCGGACCGCGGGGCAGTCGAGGACGCGCGGACCATGTTAAAGCGTGACGTGCGTCACAATTCCCCGGGGCACCTCATCCATGTTCAAATCGGTGGGAATTGCCGGCATTGTGCACTTTTCCCGATCGGTATCGACCTTGCACCGTGAAACAGGCGAAGCGGACAGTATCAACGACGGCCAAGCCAGCGCTGGGCGCGCTCGACGTCGCGCAGGTCGCGTGACGTCGTGACGCCGGTCCGGGCCGCGAGTTCGAGCACGATCATCAGCAACTGGGCGGTCGCGTAGGCGTCGGCGATCGCGTGGTGGCGGCCGATCGGCGGCAGGCCGAAGTGCGTCGTCCAGTCGTCGAGCGACTCGCTCTCGGTATTCCGGGAACAGTGCGGCCAGCACGTTGGCCAGGTCGAGGAAGCGCGGCCAGGCCCGCATGCCGAGACAGCTGCCGCACTTCGCGCCGGAAGACCGTGGCGTCGAACTCCGCGCGGAATGCGACGACCCGGGAGTCGCCGACGATACTCGAGGCACGCCACGAGCGCCCTCATCCGGATCGGCCCCGCCGCGCTGCTCCTGCCCGCCGATCTGGTGAACCAGGATGTTGTCGGTTGCGCTCGACTGCTGCTGGCGAAACACCACCTCGAAGGCGTCGTCATGCCGCACGGTGCGGGCCGTGACCGCAATCGCGCCGATCGAGATGATGCGATCGGTCAGCATGTCGCGGGCCGGTGGTCTCGAGATCGAGCGCCACGAAGTCGTGCCAGTGCGATCGGCTCGTCGAGACCCGGCCGATCGAGGCACAACCACGGCGCACGCGCCTGCAGGCGCGCACGCAACTCCCGCGGGCAGCGCGCGCCGCGTGCGTCGCGCCCGCAACGTCTCCGCTGGAACGGCCACCAGGCCCCGGCCACGGGCGTCAGTGGCCCACGGTCTGCTCGAGGTGCGTGCTGCAGCGCGCGCGCCTGGCGGAAAGCCTCCGTGAGCATGCGCTGGTCGAGTTCGTTGAGCGCATAGGGATCGAGCGGTTGAGCGCGCTCCGCGTGCGCTCGGCCGTCGCTTCCTGCGGGCGGCGCGTCGGCATCGAGGCCGCCGCGCTGGGCCCGCAGGCGCAGCATCTGCAGGAAGTGGTAGGCGTCGACGGTCGGAGCCGCGTCTCGCGGTCGTCGCGATGTCAGGCGCCGGCCCGCGAGGCGCAGGCGCTGCGACGTATTCGTCTCGCCGATGCCGAGCGCAAGCGCGAACGCGCGCGCCGCGTCGACGAAGATGCGGGTGCCGTGCGTCTTGAGGTCGATCGTCCCGGCGTAACTCGCCGTCGTCGGTGCGGAACGTGCGGATCCAGCCGAGCGGAGGCTCGGCCTGCAGTGCATTGGCGACCAGCAGGCGCTGGAACAGCCGGTTCTCGCCGCGGGTACGCCGTTGAGCCAGCTGCGCAGCGTCGTCCGCCAGCACGAGGTCGCCGTAGAGCGGCACGGAAGTCGAAGAAGATGTTTGCCTGCGAGCAGTGCCTCCGGCGTGGGCTCGCGCATCCACGCGGCGAACCGGTCGCGCCATTCCGTCGGCCGTGAGGCAGTACTCCGGGTTGCGCGCCATGATGTCGCCGGCGCAGAGCGGAAAGCCCGAGTTCGGCCAGCGCTTCGTTCGCCGTCCCGCGCGAACTGCAGCGAGCCGCGGTCGCGCGGCCGGCACCTCGCCGGCCGCGCACTCGAACAGGATCGCGTTGTCCTGGTCCGTCGCGACCGTCTGCTCGCGGCGGCCTTCGCTGCCCACGGACAGCCAGCACCAGTCGAGGTCCGTCGAGTGTCGAAGCGCGGCACGAGCAGCCCGAAGAGCCGCTCGGTCAGCGCATCGTTGAGCGCGGTGATCGTGTGCGTCAGCGGCTCGGCCGCCGCCCCCTGCGCGATGAGGTTGTCGGTGAGCGCCGTCGATGTCCTGCCGAGCACGCCGCAGCGCCGTGCAGGTCGCGAGCGAGCCGGATCGACTGCGCGATGTTGCGCATCGTGACCCGCTGCAGCGCGAACAGGTCGCGCTCGGAGACGACGCCGATCAGCCGGCCCCGCGCGTGACCATCACCTGGTGGTAGCCGAGCTGCGCCATCAACGACAGCGCGTCCTGCGCCGTCGCCAGCTCGTCGAGCGTGCCGGGCGCTGGCGTCATGACGTCGGCGATCGGCGTCGCCAGATCGAGGCCCGGCAGCACCACGCGGTCGAGCAGGTCCGTGAGCGTGAAGATGCCGACCGGGCGGCGGCTCCTGATCGACCACTGCGATCGATGCGACGCGCTCGCGGCTCATGGCCTCCAGCGCCTCGCGCACCGGTCGCGCCGGTGTCGCAGTACACCGGCGCGCGGCGCACCAGGGTCCTTGAGGGGCTCGAGCAGCGTGCGTTGCTCCACCGCGCGCTGGCTGAAGTTGCTGGCGCAGCTGGCCGAGCGACTGCTGCACGATGCTCTCGAGGATCGACGTGCAGTATTCGGCGAACGGCCGGGAACGCAGCGCGCAGCGACTCGAAGTCGTCGCGCGCCAGCTGGAAGCAGAAGACGTCCTCGGTCGCCTCGAAGCGCCGCGTGCCCGCCACGCCGGCGGCGAGCGCGGCGACCGGAAAGCACTCGCCGGCGCCCGCGCACTTCCTCGTCCGATCCGCTGGCACGATGTTGCGCACGGCGACGTGGCCGCGCTGGATGATGTGCAGGTACTCGCGCGATCCCGGCGGCGGGATCGACGATCGTCGTGCCGACCGGGAAGTAGGCGAGCCTGACGCCGCTCGGCGATGAACTCGAGGTCGCCGCGGGCCATCCGCGAGAACGGCATGTGGGCCCGCAGGAAGCGGATCGTCGACTCGGCGAGAGTGCCGGCGTACGTCATGCGGTCATTCTAGCCACACCGGCTGCCGCGCCATCGCTGGCGCCCCGGGGGGCCGTCCGCGCGGGGCACCTGCGCGCGCGAGGGCCATCCATGGCGCCTCGTGCCGATCGCAGAGTGCGCCGACCTCAGTGAGCTGCGTGGCCTTGGAGGCCAGGATGCCCGTGTTCTGGCGCGCGTAGACCTCCGGCCACAACTCCTCCGAGCGCTTGTCGCGGAACAGCAGCGAGCCGAGCAGCACGGCGAGGAACCCGAGCGGGATCGAGACGATGCCCGGGTTCTTGAGCGTGAACAGCGGCTCTCTCGAGACCCAGAATCGAGACGCTCCTTGCCCTCGACCTTCGTCATGTCGTCCTTGGCCTTCGTCACTGCCTTGTCGAGCGCCGGCGAGGTCGAGCTTCGCCTGCCGCCGCGACGAGCGGATCGGCCGACGCGAGCGCGGCTTCGATCGCGCTGACCGCTTCGCTGCCTCGCCGTCGAGCACCTTCTGCGAGGCGGCCTCGCGCACCGCCTTCGGATACGTGACGTTCGGCGACACGAGCGTGAGGCCGACTGCGACGACGGTGCCGACGATCATGCCGAGCACGATGCCGCCCGTGCTGCATCGCTTCCAGTAGAGCGTGAGCAGCACGCACGGGAAGTTGGCGGAGGCAGCCACCGCGAATGCCAGGGCGACCAGGTGCGCCACGTTCTGGCCCTTGGCCGCGATGCCGATCGTGATGGCCATGGCGCCGACGACCACCGTTGCGATGCGCGCCGCGCGAACCTGTTGCTGCGGCGGCACCGTGTCGCCACCGTGGTACACGCCGACGTACAGGTCGTGCGCGATCGCCGAGGCCGCCGCAAGCACGAGGCCTGCCACGACCGCGACGATCGTCGCGAAGGCGACGGCCGAAACGAACGCGAGCATGAAATTGCCGAGGAACGAGTTCGCGCCGCCGCCGAGGTACTGCGCGAGCAGCGGGCCGGCCATGTTGCCGCCGGCGTCGACCGCCGCGATCGCCTGCCGGGCCGACGTGCTTGGCCGCGCCGAAGCCGAGGAACAGCGTCAGGATGTAGAAACCGCCGATGATGCCCATCGCCCAGACCACGGACTTGCGCGCCGTCTGCGCGGTCGGCACCGTGAAGAACCGCATCAGGATGTGCGGCAGTCCGGCGGTGCCGAACACGAGCGCCATGCCGAGCGAGATCTGGTCGATCGGCGCCTTGAAGTAGAGGCCCGGCTCGAGGAAGCGCTGGCCGAGCTCCGCGGCGGTCATGTTCCTGGCCGGGTCGCCGAGCAGCGACGCGACCCTGGCCTGCACCTTCGGATCCGCCACGACGTCGCGCAAGGAACGCGGGCAACGAGAACCCGTACGGACGTCCAGACCAGCATCACGAGCACGAGCGACGCGATCACCAGCAGGATTGCCTTGATGATCTGCACCCAGGTGGTCGCGACCATGCCGCCGAACAGCACGTAGGCGAGCATCAGCACGCCGACCGCGATCACCGAGATACTCGTAGTCGATGCCGATCAGCGTCTTCACCAGCACGCCGCCGCCGACCATCTGCGCCGTCAGGTAGAACGTCGAGACCGTGATCACCGAGATCGCGCCGACGATGCGCATCGCCTTCGGGTCGTTGCGGTACGCGAGGATGTCGGAGAGCGTGTAGCGGCCGATGTTGCGGCAGGGCTCGGCGATCACCAGCAGCACCGTGATGTAGGCGACCAGCCAGCCGACCGAGTACATGAACCCGTCGTAGCCGTACTGCGAGATCAGCCCGCGATGCCGAGGAACGACGCGGCCGACAGATAGTCGCCCGCGATCGCCCAGCCGTTCTGCAGGCCCGTGACGCCGCCGCCCGCCGTGTAGAAGTCCGACGCCGACTTGACGCGCTTGGCGGCGAGGTAGGTGACGTACATCGTCAGCGCTGATGATCGCCGCGAACACCGTGAAGGTGAGCCAGCGGTACTCCGGCGCCACCGCGCCCTGCGCGAAGGCCGTCGTGCAGACGGCCGGCAGCAGGCCCGCGAGGCCCCAGGCGATCCACTTGCGGTTCCGGATGTTCATGCTCAGCCACCTTCCCTTTCTCGTAGTCGGCCGCGATCTCGCGCGCGAGCCGGTCGAATTCGGCGCCGGCGCGGCGCGAGTAGTAGAACGCCACGGCCCAGGCCACGACGAATTCGCTGAGCGCGAACACGAGGCCGAAATTGACCACGCCCCAGACCTTGACCTTGAACAGGTCCTGGAAGTACGCGGCGCCGATCGGCAGCAGGAAATAGAAGGCCACCGAGAAGATCATGAGCCCGGTGAGGAACCCTTGCTTCTTGCGGTGCAGCGACTGGAATCGCGGATCGGCGATGACTGCGTTCCAGTTGACGGCGGACGTCGGCGTGGCCATGTGGATTTCCCCCTCGTCTAGGCTTGCTGCCGAATCTAGCAAGGACGCATGGCGGCCGTACTCCGACATTGGTCTAAGATGCGCTCCCATGAGCAACAAGCGCTTCGACCTCGTCGTTTTCGGCGCCACGAGTTTCGTCGGCCGGATCCTCACGGGCTACCTGCTGGAGGAGTTCGGCGTGGACGGAAGGTTGCGCTGGGCGCCGGCCGGGCGCTCGCGGGACAAGCTCGAGGCCTTGCGGCGTTCGCTGGGTCCGGCGGCCGCCCGCCTCGAACTGATCGAGGCCGATGCCGGCGACGCGGCCGGGCTCGAAAGTATGTGCGGGCGGACACGCGTCATCGTCTCGACCGTCGGGCCGTATGCGCTCTATGGCGAGCCGCTGGTGAAGGCCTGCGCAGGCACCGGGACGGACTACTGCGACCTCACCGGCGAAGTGCAGTGGATGCGACGCATGATCGCAACCTACGAAGCGGCCGCGAAGAAGTCCGGCGCACGCATTGTGCACAGTTGCGGCTTCGACTCCATCCCGTTCGACGCCGGCGTGCATTTTCTCCAGCAGGCTGCCCGGCAACGCTACGGCGAGCCGTGCACCGCCGTGAAGATGCGCGTCCGCAAGATGCGCGGCGGCATCTCCGGCGGCACCGTCGCCTCGATCCTGAACGTCGTGAAGGAAGCGGCGGCCGACCCGGCCCTGCGCCGGGAACTCGCCGATCCGTATTCGCTCTGCCCGCCGGGCCATGGTCCGCGCGTGCGCCAGCCGGCCGTGAAGTTCGCAGCGCATGACCCGGACTTCGACAGCTGGGTCGCGCCATTCGTCATGAGCGCCGTCAACACGCGCGTGGTGCATCGCTCCAACGCGCTGTCCGGGCAATCCTACGGGGCGGACTTCAAGTACGACGAGGCGGTCATGACGGGCCGCGGCCTGAGCGGACGGCTCGCGGCGGCCGGCATCAGCACCGCCCTCGGCAGCTTCATGGTGGCGGGCGCAGTCGGGCCGCTGCGCAGCGGCCTCGAGCGCTTCGTGCTGCCCGCACCAGGCGAGGGACCGAGCCCGGAAGAGCAACGCAAGGGCCACTATGACCTGCGTTTCCTGGGACGCACCGCGCAGGGCAAGGCCCTGAGAATCCGCGTGACCGGCGATCGCGATCCGGGATACGGCTCCACCGCCAGGATCCTGGGCCAGGCGGGCGCCTGTCTCGCGCTCGACGTGGGCCGCGACGTCGCGGGCGGTTTCTGGACACCCGCCACGTTGTTCGGCGACCGCCTGGTCGAGCGCCTGCAGCGGCACTCGGGACTCACGTTCGAGATCATCGATTGAAAGCGGACGCCGCTCGCAACTTCCAACCGCTCGACGACAAGGAAACACCATGCCGGGGACCACCGAATTCCTGACGCCCGTGCTCGCGCTGATCGCGTGGACGCTGGTCATGTGGGTCTGGATGTATGCGACTCGCATACCGGCCATGCAACGCGCCGGCATCCAGCCGCAGGCAGCGGCGCACCCGGGCAACTGGGACGACCGCTTGCCGGACAGCACGCGGTCGGTGGCCGAAAATTACAACCACCTGCACGAACAGCCGACGATCTTCTACGCGCTCATGTTCTTTGCGGCCCTGACCGGGGGCGCCGACGGCCTGGCGCTCATGCTCGCGTGGGGCTACGTCGGGATCCGCATCGTGCACTCGCTGGTGCAGGCGACGATCAATCGCGTGACGCTGCGGTTCACGGTCTTTGCGCTGGGATCGCTCGTGCTCGTCGCGCTGACGCTCAAGGAGCTGCTGCGCATCACGGCTTGAACTCGCGCGCGGTGCGAAACGCCTCGAGGTCCGCCGTCGTGTCGATGTCGATCGCCGCCGACGGCATCGGCATGGTCACGAGGCTCGACTCACCCGCATGCAGCAATCGTTGCGCCCCGCGATCGCCGGCGAGACGGGCCAGCGCGGGGAAATCGCTCGCCGGGAAGATCGCAGGCACGCCGGCAGTGCCGCCATACGCGGCCGCCACGCGACGCTCGGGCTGCGAGCGCCAGGCCGCTACGAGCATCGCGAGGTCGGCCACGGTGACGGCGACCTGGTCGGCGAGCAGGATCAGGACGCCGCTGGCCGTCGCGGGCAAGGACCGCATGCCGGCGCGAATCGACGAGCCGATTCCCTCGTCGTAGTCGTCGTTGCGGCAGACGTGTGCCCCATGCGGCGCCACGAGCCAGTCGCAGCGTGTCGGAGTCGTGCCCGAGCACGACCGTCACCTGCGCGGCCGGAAGCGTCCGCACCGCGACGGCCACGACGCGCTCGAGCAGCGCAACGCCGTCGACCCGCGCCTGCTGCTTCGGCGACCCGAAACGTCGCGAGCGCCCCGCCGCCAGCACGAGCGCGTGCAACTCCGGCATGTTCATCCCCTGTCGGTGCGCGGTCCAGGTTCGACGTGGCGCATGACCGCGCCGGCGCGTCGCGGACGTGCGACGTGCGAACCAATCGTAGCGCAGCTTGTCGGTTCGGTGTGTTTGCGAGCGCGCCTCGCCGGGGCATGGACATTTGAACCGTGACGAGGCCGAGAGCTTGAACCTGTTACTCGGTCTCGACGGGAACGACGTACGAGTTGCGTACGCGGGGCGGCAGGCCCTCGAACTGGCCATGGCCTGCAGGCCTGGAGTCGTGGTCCTCGACCTCGACTTGCAGCGGCGACCCGCGTTGCAATCGTCGTGGGTTTCGGTTCAGCTACGCCGCTGCAGATGCAGCCGAGCCGGACGACGCATGCCCGAACTCACGAACGAGCCGGCCCCACCTTCCGACGCAGGTCGCCCCGACGCGGTGGACCTCTCCGACCCGGCCTTCGTCACCGAGTTGCGGCGCAGGATGTTGCGCTTCGCGACGCTGCAGTTGTCCGATCCGAGCCTCGCCGAGGATGCAGTCCAGGACGCATTGGTCGGCGCATTGCGCAACGCACGCTCGTTCACCGGCCGCGCGGCCTACCGGACCTGGGTGTTCGCAATCCTGCGGCACAAGATCGCCGACGTCCTGCGTGACCGGCAGCGCACGTCGAGCGCCCCGGTTGCGCTGCAACCGGCCCCCGAGGCGACGGACGAGACGGCGTTTTTCGACGACTCCGGGCATTGGCGACCCGAGGCGCAGCCCGGCTCCTGGGGCGACCCGGAGGCAGCGCTGCGTGAGGCCCAGTTCTGGCGCGTGTTCGAAGCCTGTCTCGATCACTTGCCGGGCCAGCAGGCGCGCCTGTTCATGATGCGCGAGTTCGTCGAGCTCGAGTCGGGAGAGATCTGCGCGACGGCCGGCATCACGCTCGCCAACCTGAACGTGACCTTGCACCGGGCGCGGCTGCGCCTCAGGCGTTGCCTCGAACATCGATGGTTCGCGCCCGGAGCCGGCACGTGCTGAATTGCCGCGACGCAACGCAGTTGCTGTCCCAGTCCCAGGAGCGCGTCCTGACGCTGGCCGAACGCGCACGGCTGCGGATGCATCTCGCATTCTGCGTCGGCTGCCGGCGCTTCGAGCAGCAGGTCGGGTTCCTGCGCAGCGCGCCGCGGGCTTACACTCGCCGCGCGACGGACGACGACGCGAGCCAGTGATCAATCGCGACATGCCCCGGCCCGCGGGCGACCAGGTAGAGCAACGCAGCGGCCCAGACGCCGTGCGTGGGATAGGCGGCCGGATAGACGAACAACTGGATCGTGAGCGTCATCACCAGCAGGCCAAGCGCCGCAAAGCGCGTCGCGATGCCGGCGAGCAGCAGCAACGGCAGCACGTGTTCGGCCGTGGCGGCAGCGACGGCTGCGATTTCCGGCGGCACGAGCGGCAGCGCGTATTCGTCGCGGAACAGTGGAATCGTCGACTCTGCGAGGCGTGGCCAGCCAGCTTGAAACTCCCCGGAGACCAGGTCCAGGGCGAAGCCCTCGATCTTGGTCTGCCCGGACTTCCAGAAGATGGCCGCGAGCGAGAATCGCGCCAGCAGCGCGATGAACGAGTGCGGAATGCGTTCGCAGGCGCTCACGAACCGCTGCGCGAACCAGCGCAATGGAGCACGCGTGCCCGACGCGTCGGCCATGGACGTCGATGTCATGGAATCCTTCCTGGGTGGTTCACTGGACGCCAGGCGAGGCAACCCCTCCCGCGCGAGCGGGAGAGGCGCCGCCTGCACTACGCGGCAGGCTTTTCCTTGAAGGCCTGCAATTGCCCGAAGCCGGTGGGGGAACTCGGCGAGGCCGTCTTCTCGCAGGTGCCCTTCGGAGTGTGCTTCCAGGAATTACCCTGGTAGTCCTTCACCGACGTGCCTGCGCACGTGGTGCCGGCCCCGGCCGCGCAGTCGTTCTTGCCCTTCAGCGCAACGCCGTAGCACTTCTCCATCTCTTTCCCAGCTGCGTCGCCGGCCATGGCCGGGACCGAGGCCAGGGTGACGGCGGCGCCTATCGCCATGCCGAGGGCGGCGGCCAGCGGGCCGCGAGTTTTCTTCGCAATGTGCATGTGTGTCTCCTGTCTCATGGGTTTGGCAGGCACGGAACGCCCGCCATGCAGCCGTCCGTGCTGCTACCAGAGTCGTTCGAGGAACCCGGTTTATTACACCAAAGTCCTGCGAAATTCGATGCACGGCCGCGCGGTGCCGCGCCGCCCCCGCCCCGCGGGCGCTATTCCCGGTAGTGACAGCCGCGGCTTTCCGGGTTGGCCCACGCCGCGAGCGTGACGATCAGCGCGACCCGGACGGCATTGCGCAAGCCGATCAGTTCGTCCGTCATCGCCGCAACGCGATAGAAACGCTCCACCTCGACCTCGAGGTTGCGCAGTGCCTCGATCGCCCGCGCGAGCCGGTGCGTCGTGCGCACGAGCCCGACGTAGTTCCACATGATGTGCTTGATCGAACTCATGTCCTGCGCGATCAGCACCGGGTCGGGCGGCTCGATGCCGGTCGGCTGCCATGGCGGGATTTCATCCACCCGCGCACCGTCCGTGGTCCCGAGCCGTTCGACGATCCGGCGCGCGGAGCGGTGGCCCCACACGAGCCCCTCGAGCAACGACGTGCTCGCGAGCCGGTTGGCGCCGTGCAGCCCGGAGCAGGCCACCTCGCCGACGGCATACAGGCGTTCGACCGTCGTCTCGCCATGGCCGTCGACCCAGACGCCGCCGCAGCTGTAATGGGCCGCCGGCACGACGGGCAGCAGGTCGCGAGTGATGTCGATCCCGTACTCGAGGCAGCCGCGGTGCATCTCCGGAAACTCGGCGCGAATGCGCTCCGCCGGCATGCTGGACGCCACGTCCAGGTAAACGTTCGGCACGCCCCGACGCAACATCTCCGAGTGGATGCTGCGCGCCACCACGTCGCGTGGCGCGAGGTCGCGCCACTTCGCGTCGTAACGCTCCATGAACGGGACGCCCTGCTCGTCCACCAGTCGCGCACCCGCGCCGCGGACTGCTTCCGTGATCAGGAAGCACGGCGCCGTGCGGTGGTAGAACGCAGTCGGATGGAACTGCACGTACTCGGTGTTGATCACGCGCGCGCCGGCGCGATACGCCATCGCGAGCCCGTCCCCGCGCGCGCCGGCCGGGTTCGTGGTGCGCAGGAAGATCTGCCCGAGTCCGCCAGTCGCGAGGATCGTGGCGCGGGCCAGACACCGGCCAATCTGGCCGCTCTCCTGGTCGAGCACATAGGCGCCGACGCACGACAACGGTTCGTAGACGGCACGCCGGTCGCGGCCCTGGTGCGCCGGCGTCAGCAGGTCCACCGCCGTGTGCCCGGTCAGCAGCGTTACGTTCGGTTGACGGCGCAGTGCTTCGATCAGTGCATTCTCGATCGCGCGCCCGGTCGCGTCGGTCGCGTGCGCGATGCGTGCGACCGAATGCCCGCCTTCGCGGCCGAGGGCAAGCGTGCCGTCCGCGGCCCGGTCGAACGGCACCCCGAGTTGGTCGATCAGGACCGACTGCACGAGCGGCGGGCCGGCCGTTGCCAGCACGCGCACGGCCTGGTCGTGGCACAGGCCCGCACCGGCGTCGAGTATGTCCCGCGCCAGCAGGTCCGGCGAATCACCGTCGCCCCCGTGGAAGATGATGCCGCCCTGCGCCCAGAGCGTATTCGACTCCTCGGCGCGCTCCGCGCGCGTGACGATGACGACACGCAGGCCGGCCTCGGCGAGTTCGAGCGCCGCCGTGCCGCCGGCGATGCCGCAGCCGAGGATCAGCACATCGCTGCGGAGCGGTTCGCTCAATCGATTTTCGGCCCGACGGCCAGCATGCGCTCGACGGCGCGCAGTGCGCGCACGCGGATCGGCTCGGGCACGTCCACTTGCCAGCGCAGGAACTTGAGCGAGTCGCGTGTCTGCTCGAGCGTGATCTCGTGCATGTGCGGGCAACGGTGGCTGCAGAGCCGCAGCATCTCCTTGTCCGGGTTGGCGGCGACGATGTTGTCGCCCATCGAGCATTCGGTCAGCAGCAGGAAGCGGCGCGCGGTGGAGCGCTCGACCGCCTTGATCATGGCCGTCGTGCTGCCGGAAAAGTCCGCCTGGGCGACGACCTCCGGGCTGCACTCGGGATGCGCCAGGATCATCACGTCCGGAAACTGCTTGCGTACCGCGTCGATGTCGCCCGGCGTGAACAACTCGTGCACCTCGCAGCGGCCTTTCCACGCGACCATCGTGTGCTCGACGTCGGTGCCCCGCGGTGCGCTGCCGTTCTTCGGCAACACGGTCGGCACGATCACGTGGCGGCCGGTCTCCCGCGCGACGTTGCGGGCCAGGTACTCGTCCGGAAGGAAGATCACCGTGTCCGACTTCAGGGACTCGACCACGGCCGCCGCATTGCTCGACGTGCAGCAGATGTCGCACTCCGCCTTAACGTCCGCGTATGTGTTGATGTAGGTGACGATCGGCACCCCGGGATACGCCTCGCGCAACGCGCGCACGTCGGCGGCCGTGATGCTCTCGGCGAGTGAGCACCCCCCTTTCTCCGTCGGCAGCAATACGGTCTTGGTCGGATTCAGGATCTTGGCCGTCTCGGCCATGAACCTGACGCCGCAGAACACGATGACCGGCTTGTCGGTCTCGGCGGCGCGCCGGCTCAGTTCGAGCGAATCGCCCCGGAAGTCCGGCACCGTGTGGAAGAGTGCAGGCTCCATGTAGTTGTGGCCGAGGATCACGGCGTTCCGCTCGGCCTTGAGTTGCAGCACCTCGGCCGCCACCTCGGCCTTGATGAAGAGCTCGGCGTCGGGAAGCACGTCCCCCAGCGCCTGCTGGAGGTCTCGATAGATGTCTGCGGCGGTCTGCACGGGCATCGATTCCGGGTCGCGGGCGGCAAGTTCGCCGGTCTTGCGAGTTTAGCCGACCCGGCTCGTGTTCGCTGACGCTCCCGCGGCGCGCCAGTGCGCCCGGAGGCGCGGGTTCCGCGCGTCCGGAGCCCGGCCCGATCGCGAGGGCGGCCGGGCGACGCGGGGATTGCGTCAAAAATCGTGCGTGACGATGAGTCCGGCCCAGAGCAGGTCGCGGCTCCCGGGACCGCGCTCGATCTCGCGGGTCTGGTAACGCACGACGTGACTGAGCCAGTAGTGCCGCGAGAACTGCCACGTGACGCCGAACCACGCCTCGCCGATCACGGTCTCCAGCTCGTCCTGCGACAGTTCCACGTCGCTGTCGCGAAACTGTCCCTGCAGGAATACGTTGTAGGCGCGAACGCGCGCCTTCAGGCCTGCCCACATGTAGAACTCGTTGCGATTTCCGCCGGGCGTCGCGGCGATGACCGGCGCGGGTTGCAGCACGTAATCGGCGCGCTCCGGGCTCGTGCTCCACCAGGGCGTGTTGATCAAGCCCCAGCGGCCCGAGATCGCAACGCTCGCCTCCGTCAGGTAGCCGGCGCTGGCCTCGAGACGCCATTTCAGGTCGGCGTGCGAGCGGCCGGCATCGTGCTCGGTCGCGAGCAGGGCCTGCCGTGCAATCGTGAGGCGCAGCGTCGGCTCCCCGCCCTCGGAGATCTGGTGGTCCCAGCCTGCGGCGGGCTCGCGCGAATCCACGGCCTCGTGGATGCCGCGCTGCAGTAGTTCGGCGGCATCGAGCCCCAGCATGCCGACGGCCAGGGACGTGTCGTAGACCGGCCCGTCGGGATGCCCGACGTACGTGCGCGAGTTCGACACGAATACGAGGCTCGCGTACGGGCGATCGTTCGGAATCGGCGCGGGATCCTCGAGGTCGTCCGGCGTGAAGGCAATCAGGCCGAACTGCAGCGATCGGAACACCGTTTCCGGTGCCTCGCCTGCGGCGATCGTGCGGCCTCGCGGCACCAGTGGATCGAGCCACGCCACGGCGGGATCCAGGGACACCGGCGATTCCAGCGCACGCGGGCCAGCGAACGTCACGGCGATACCCCCGGTGTAATCGCGGTCGCCGTCCGTCGGCGTGAGCAGGTCGTTGTCGATCGCGAGCCTCCAGCCGGCGTCGCGGTTCGTCGTGTCTCCGGCCACCCAGCGGTGAGTCGGGTCGTTCGGCGCGGCAGTGTCGGCCGCCGCAAGTCCACCCGCCCGGACCTCCAGCGGTGCGCACGCGACCGCCGTCCACAGCACGCACGACAGCGGCAACGCGGCAAGCATCCGTCGCGGTGCACGGCGTCGAGACATCGCCCGGCACGACGTGTGGGGGGCGTTGTTCTTGTTCATGACCACGGCAGGCTGCCGGAAAGCCTCGCGCGGCGACGGCAGCCAACCACGCCGGCCATTGCCGGAGAAAACCCCGCTCCGCTGTCAGCGCCGGCCAGCACCGGCATGAGCCGCCGTCCGCACCGTTGGCCGGCCTCGCAGGCCCCGGCGCAGGTGTATGCTGCGCGGCACCGTTCGCGCAGCCAACAATAAAATAATGGGGGAATGCACTATGGATCGGCGCAGCTTCGTACGATTGTCCCTTGGTGCGGCCGTCGCCGCATCGCTGCCATACAGCTGGTCGAACGCAGCCGCGCAGGCCGCGCTGCAGGTGGTCAGCGACATCAAGGCCGTTACGGGCGATGGCGTTGCCACGTCGCTCGCGGCGAGCGATCTCCAGCAGCTGAAGGCCAGCCTGCGCGGCGCGTTGCTGTTGCCCGGCAATCCCGGCTACGACGAGGCGCGACGCGTCCTTAACGAGTCGATCGACCGGCATCCCGCGCTCGTCGTGCAGCCGAGCGGCGTGGCGGACATACGCACAGCCGTCGATTTCGCACGCACCCATGCGCTGCTCCTCGCCGTGAAATGCGGCGGCCACAGTTATTCCGGCAAGTCGACGTGCGAAGGCGGCATGCAGATCGACCTGTCCCGGTTCCGCAACGTGCGCGTCGATCCCGCGGCCCGCATCGCGCAGGTCGCGGGCGGCAGCCTGCTCGGCGAACTCGATCACGAGACGATGGCGTATGGCCTCGTGACGACGGCGGGCACGGTGTCGCACACGGGCGTCGGCGGCCTGACGCTCGGCGGCGGATTCGGCCGGGTGGCCCGGCGCTTCGGCCTCGCGCTCGACAACGTGCAGGCGGTGGACATCGTCACCGCGGACGGGCGCGCCCTGCATGCGAGTGCCAGCGAGAATCCCGACCTGTACTGGGCCGTGCGCGGCGGCGGCGGCAATTTCGGCGTGGTCACGGCATTCGAGATGCGCGTGCACCCGATGCAACGGCAGGTGATCGGCGGCGCGATGATCTTCCCGATCGAGCGTGCCCGCGAGCTGCTCGACTTCTATGCCGATTACTCGCGAACCGCGCCCGACGATCTCTATGTCGACGTGGTCATGAACTCGCCGATGGGCGGGAAGCCCGGTGCCTTCATGTTCAGCACCTGCTATTCGGGCCCGGCGGAACGGGCCGAGCAGGCCTTCGCGCCACTGCGCAAGCTCGGCACGCCGCTCGTGGACAACATCAAGGCCGTCGACTACGTCGCGCTGCAACGGAGCTCGGACCGGACCGACCCTCGCGGCGAGGGCCGCTACCTGACGTCGGGCTTCATCGACACGTACCCCGCGGCGCTGACCGGCGCGATCATGGATGGCTTCGAGCCGCACCCAGAGCGCGGCACGACAGTGTTCTTCCAGCACTCCGGTGGCGCGATCGGCAAGGTGGCGACGGATGCCACCGCGTTTCCGCATCGCCGCTCGTCGCACAACATGTTTGCGGCCGTGTCGTGGCCGCTGGCCGCCGACTCCGCGCCGCACGTGCGTTACGTCAAGGACTTCTGGAAGTCGCTCGAGAAGTACTCGGACGGCTATTACACGAACGAGGTCGCGGACGAGGCGCAGGGCGTCGTGGACGACAACTACCAGGGCAACCTGAAGCGGCTGCAGTCCATCAAGTACAAGTACGATCCGGGCAACCTGTTCCGGCTGAATGCAAACATCAAGCCGGCGGCGTGACGGCGACGCGCACCGCCGACACCAAGGACAATTGGTCGCGCTGGCAGGCCTGGCGCGGTCCCGATCGCTGGATTGACCTCGTGGCCTACCGTGGCGTCACGGGCGGCGCAATATGCCTGTCACATCGGGCACCTATGGTTGTGGATTCAGCTCGCGGCCACCCCATGACCTTGGATCGACTCATCGAGCGAACGCTGGCGGCGACACGGGACCTGCGCGATCGTGCATTGGCGTTCGAAGCCGAGCACCGGGCCGAACTCGACCCGATCGAACCGCGATTCCGGGAAAGCGCGCGCAACCTGCTGCACTACCTGAGCGTGCGGCAGCAGGACATCCGCACCGTGCAGCAGGACCTGCAGTCGTTGGGCCTGTCATCGCTGGGCGTGCTCGAGTCCCACGTTCTCGCGAGCCTGAACGCCGTGATCGGCGTCATCGAAAAGCTCGCCGGCGACGAGATCGGTCCTGCACCGGTGTCGGCCATCGACTTTCGCACCGGGCCGCTGCTGCTGCGCGATCACGCGCGGCAGCTGCTCGGCCCGACACGGCGCATGCGGTCCGTGCGCATCATGGTCACCATGCCGTCCGAGGCTGCGCACGACGAAGATCTGATCATTGCACTGCTGCGGGCGGGCATGGACGTGATGCGAATTAACTGCGCTCACGACGACGCGGATGCCTGGCGCCGCATGGCCGGGAACCTGCGCAAGGCGGAACGTGTCGTGGGGCGCAGGTGCCGCATCCAGGCGGACCTGGCCGGTCCCAAATTGCGCACGGGGCCGATCGGACCGATCGGTCACTTCATCGTCGCGAAACCTGCGCGTGACCCCATGGGACGGGTGACGACACCGGCCGAGATCCATGTGTCCGCCGTTGCCGACGCCGCGCCTGCTCCGGGCGGCAAGGCGACTCTGCCCCTGCCACCGGAATTCCTCGAGCAGATGACCGACGGCGACGTGCTGCGGATCGCGGACCTGCGGGGCAAGGTACGCGACCTCGGCGTCTGGAAGCTGTCGGACGGCAGCTGCGTGTGCCGATGTCACCGGACGCTCTACGTCGAACAGGGTGCCGGCTGCGCGTTGCTGCGTGACGGCGTAGTCATGCTCGAGGGCGAGGCAGGCCCGATGGCAGGTGTCGTCGCACCGATTCCACTGAAGCACGGCGACATCCTCGTACTGACGCGCGACGACGCGCCGGGCGCCGCGGCAGCGTTGGATCTGCAGTCGGGTCTGGTGCGCCCGGCACACATCCACTGCACGCTGCCGGCCGCCTTCGATCATGCCCGGGCCGGACATCGGGTCTGGCTCGACGACGGCAAGATCGGCGGCACCGTGATCGCGAACGACGGTGCGCACATCGACGTCAGCATCACCCATGCCCCACCCACCGGTGCCAAACTGCGTGCGGAAAAAGGCATCAATTTTCCGGATACCGAACTCGGGCTCAGCGCGCTCACGCCGAAGGACCTCGCAGACCTGCGCGCGGTCGTGGAGTTCGCCGACATGGTTGCGCTATCGTTCCTGCGCACGCCGCAGGACGTCGAAGCGCTCGAGGACCGGTTGCACAGGCTCGGCGCCGGCCAGCTCGGCATCGTGCTGAAGATCGAGAACGCCGCCGCATTCCGCAACCTGTCGCGGATATTGCTGGCCAGCCTGCGATCCCCTCCCGTAGGGGTAATGGTCGCCCGCGGCGACCTCGCCGTCGAGATCGGTTTCGAACGGCTGTCGGAGGTCCAGGAGGAGATCCTCTGGATCTGCGAGGCCGCTCACGTGCCAGTCATCTGGGCCACGCAGGTGCTCGAAGGCCTGGCCAAGGGCGGTGCGCCGACCCGCGCGGAAGTGAGCGACGCCGTCATGAGCAGCCGCGCCGAGTGCGTAATGCTGAACAAGGGGCCACGCATCGTCGAGACCGTGGCGTTCCTGGCCGACATACTCGGTCGGATGGAGGAACACCACGACAAGCGTATGGCACTGCTCAGGCGTCTGTCGGTGTCGGAGTGGTGAAAGCTCCCCCTAACGCTCCGACAGGGCTTGCTCGACAAAGTCCAGGCGATCCTGCCCGAAGAACATCGAGTCGCCGACGAACATCGTCGGTGCACCGAACGCACCGCGCTCGATTGCGCGCGCCGTGTT
This sequence comes from uncultured Gammaproteobacteria bacterium, assembly GCA_963786705.1. Taxonomy (GTDB): domain Bacteria; phylum Pseudomonadota; class Gammaproteobacteria; order Steroidobacterales; family Steroidobacteraceae; genus RPQJ01. Next base: position 224,093 of record CAWBAG010000023.1, on the reverse strand, counting down.
TGTCTTCAGCGTCTCCTTGACGGAGGGATCGTCGAGCAACGGCAGGAGCGCCGCGGTGTCGATCCCGGCTCGCTGCAACGTGGCGCCGACGGTGACGGAGTCGCCGAGGTTCGCGCCTGTCGCCCACATCGCGTGGAAAACAGCAGCGTGGTAGGCGTCGAAACAACCGAGACGCTGCGCCGCGACCGCGCCCCGCATCAGGTGCAGCGTGTTGACCGGGAAGTGCGGGTTCATTACGAATTTCACGCCGTAGCGGTCGGCGAAACGCTGCATGTCCGCGAGCATGTACGCGCCCTTGGCCGGCACGGCCACCGGCGACCGGTTGCCGGTGGCCTGGAAGATGCCACCGAGCAGCACGGGCACGTGGTTCAGCGCGGCCTCGTGGCGCGCGCAGATCGCAGGCAGCTGCGTGTCGGCGAGGTACGACGTCGGGCTGCCGTAGTCGAAATAGAAGTCCACTGTTTTCTTCACGGTGTGATCCTCACCAGGTTTCGCTCCACGGCCGCAGGTCGAGTTCGAAGGTCCAGGCATCGCGCGGTTGCCGGTGCAGGAACAGGTAGTAGTCGGCAATACTCTCGGGTCGCGTGATGCCATCCGGCGGCCGCGTGTCGATGCCCGGCACGTTCGCGCGCACCCACTGCGTATCGACGGGCGTGTCGATGACGCAGTGCGCCACGTGGATGTTCTTCGGCCCCAGCTCCCGCGCAAGGCTCTGCGCGACCGCACGCAGGCCGTGCTTGGCGCTCGCAAACGCGCCGAATCCGGCGGCGCCGCGCAGGCTCGCCGTCGCGCCCGTAAACAGTATCGTGCCGCGGCCCCGCGGCAGCATGCGGCGGGCCGCTTCCCGTCCCGTGAGAAAGCCGCCGAAGCAGGCCATCTCCCAGATCTTGAAGAACTTCTGGCTCGAGGTCTCGAGCATCGTCATCGGCACGTTCGCGCCGACGTTGAACACCACGACCTCGAGGGGACCGACTTCGCCTTCGACCTGGTCGAACAAGGCCACGACCTGCTCTTCGCGCCGCGCATCGACGGCGAAGCCATGGGCGTGCCCGCCGCCTTCGCGAATCGAGGCCACGACGGGATCGAGCTTGTCGGCATTGCGTCGGGCACCGCACGCGACGAATCCTGCGTCGGCGAAGCGACGCATGATTGCGCTGCCGATGGCGTCGCCGGCGCCGACGACGAGCATTGTTCCCGGATCACCCATGCCAGGATCCTCCGCGGGACCGCGGCTAGAGTTCGCTGACCAGGTGCCCGCCGTCAATCGGTATGACCGTACCTGTCATGAGCTTAGACGCGTCGGATGCGAGCAGCAGCAACGGACCGTCGAGGTCCGCCAGTTCGGCGAACCGCCGCTGGGGTATGCGCTTCAGCATCGCCGCTCCTACGGGTCCGTCGCACAACTCGCGGTTGACGTCCGTGCGGATGAAGCCGGGCGCGAGGGCATTGACGCGGATCTCGAACCGCGCGAGTTCGAGCGCCATGACCTTGGTCAGTTGCACGAGCCCGGCCTTTGAAACCGAGTAAGGAGCCACGAAGGAGCCCTGCCGCAGTCCCTGGATCGAGGTGATGTTGATGATGCTGCCGGCGCGCTTCGCATCCCGCAGGCGCCGCGCGACCTCGGTCGCGACGAGGAACGACCCCTTGAGGTTCGTGTCGAGCACGGAGTCCCACTGCGCCTCGGTCTGGTCGAGCACCCAGCCGCTGCTGCCGATGCCCGAGTTGTTCACCAGCACGTCGACGACGCCGAGTGCCGCCGACGCGGCCGCCACCGCCGCGTGCACCGACGCGGCGTCCTGCACGTCGAGCGGCACCGCGAATGCACGCCCACCCGCCGCGTTGATCGCGTCGGCCAGCGGCTGCAACCGGTCGACACGACGCGCGCCGACGGCCACGGCGGCGCCACTGCGCGCCAGCACGCGCGCGAAATGCTCGCCGAGGCCGCTGGAGGCACCCGTGACGAACGCAACCTTGCCCTCGAGATCGGCGGAGATCGTCATGACAGGGGTTACCTCCGGCTCACGGGTGAGCCCGATGATATTGAATCGCTCGCGTCAGAATCGAACCATCGGCAACGGGCTGAGCGGGTGCGTCGACGCCCGCCGCAGCGCCAGCTGCACGAGGCGCCTGTGAAACCCGGCCGTCGGCCACGCATCGTACGCGCGCCGGAGAAAGTCGGCGGGGAGCCCGAAATCGACGAGTCCCTTCGACACGTCGACCCAGTCGGCCCGCCGGAAGGGTTCGACCAGCCAGCCGGGATCGCCGCGGTAGCGCCGCAACTTGTGGTGCTCCTGGATCATTCCCGACACCTCGGGCTGCCAGTCGATCAGCCCGGCCATCTCGAGGTGGGCGCAAGCGAGCGTCATGGAGGGCGCGAGGTAGTCGAAGGTCCGTCCCGTCCAGATTCCGAGATCGTGATATGCGGCCGCAATTTCCACTTTCCGCAGTTGGCCGGCATCGAGCGGGCACAATGCGGCGCAGAAGTTCACGACTCGATACGAGTGATTGCGGTACGCGGCGAAATCCTGGCCGAGCGCGACGGCGTGCACGCGCAGGACGTCGTCGAGCACGGGTAACGACTCGATCAGCAACGACCGTCACGCGACGGGCAGCCGCGCCTCGATCCAGTCCACGATGTCGCCCATGACGACCTCCTTGTCGAGGTCGTTCAGCAGGTCGTGCACGTGGTCCGGATACAGCTTCAGGGTCTTGTCCGCCGAGCCCGCCGTGTCGTGGAAGAACTGGCTGCCGCCCGGCCGGGTCACCTTGTCCGCAGTGCCGTGCAGGATCAGTAACGGCAGCTTGAGCAGCGGAAAGTCACGCTTCAGTCGCTCGTCGGCGCGGACCATTTCCGCGACCGTGTGGGTCGGCTGGACCTCGTTGGCCACGAACGGGTCGTCATGCATCCTCGCGATCACGTCGGGCAGGCGCGAAAAGTCCGCAATGGGCAGTTTCAGTACGTGGGCGTGCGGGGCGAGGTGGCTCAAGCCCTTGAGAACGGCCAACGCGAAATCGGGCGCGTACACCTGGTAGGCGAAACTCTCGCAGATGAGACCGGCCAGTCCGGCCTGCCGTTCGAGCGCGTACGTGCAGGAAATGACGCCACCGGCACTGTGGCCCAGCAGGTAGATGGGCAAGCCGGGCTCGCGCGTCCTGGCGAGCGTCACGAGCGCATGCACGTCGTTGACGTAGTCCGCGACTTTCTCGACGTAGTAGCGCTCGCCATCCGACAGGCCGCGCCCGCGCAGGTCGACGGCGTACACCGCGAGCCCCTTCGAAGTGAGTTGCTCCGCCACCCAGTGGTAGTAGCCGCTGTGTGAATTGAAGCCATGGACGATCGCGACCACGCCACGCGGCTTCTGGTCGGGGCGCCAGGACCGCACGAAGACCGTGATGCCGCCGCTCGTGGCAATGCGTTCCTCGACCGGTCCACCGGTTTGCATGACTGCGTTCATTTTGACGGGCCTCCAGTCTGTCCTTGATGAAGCTGGGCCGGATCGCGTCGAGCCGCCCGGCGTCGACGGCGCTCCCTGCGCATGAATTGCCTAGATACTCCTCGAGGATCCATCTGGCCAGTCGTGCGCGACGCCGGGGTCGCCCCGGATCGCCGTGCGTCCACGCGCATGGACACGTAGAAATACGCGCTTGTCCGGCGCGGCGGCGGCACGTTGAATAGCCCGCCGGAGGCCCTCCGGCGTCCTGCGCATCCTGGCCTCTCGCGAGCAGTGAACCCGATGCCGAACGACCGTCGTGACTTCCTCCTGCGCTCGGCCGCCGCCGCCGGCCTCGCGTTATTGCCGCAAGCCCGCGCGTGGCCGGCAGCCGACACGGCCGACGTGATCGTCGTCGGTGCGGGACTCGCGGGCCTCGAAGCGGCGCGACGCCTCGAGCAGGCCGGCTTCAAGGTACTCGTGCTCGAAGGCCGTGACCGCGTCGGCGGCAAGGTCCTGACCTTTTCCGGCGTCCACGGATACCCGGAGGCCGGCGCCAACACCATCGGCGGTGGCTACAAGCGCCTCATGGAACTGGCCCGGAGTCTCGGCGTGCCGCTGGAAGACCAGGTACCGCGGCTGGCCCGGCACGCGGACTTCACACTCGTGCTCGACGGCGCGCCCGTCCCGCGCGCGCAATGGCAGGATTCGCCGCGCAACCCGTTTCCCGCCACGCTGCGAGAACTGCTGCCGTGGCAATACGTGCCGACGGTGACGAGCCAGGCCAACCCGTTGACGACCTGGGAAGACTGGTACTCGTCGAAGAACGCACCGCTCGACGTGTCGATGCGCACGTTCCTGCACGCGCAGGGCGCGACCGACGCGATGATCAAGTTGTGTTACGACACGATCCCGACCTACGGGATGAGCGCCGCCGACGTCTCGGCGTTGCTGATGGCGTACGTCTCTGCGTTCACGCGCGCACAACGTGACGTGAAGCCAGCCCTGTACCAGGTGAAGGGCGGCAACCAGCGACTGCCGGAAGCCATGGCGAACCAGCTCAAGGCAGGCGTGCGCTTCGGGCAGGCCGTGAAGTCCATCGTTGCCGACGGGTCGGGCGTGCGCGTGCGCGCGAGCCACGGCGGCCGTTACGCGGCGAAGGCAGTCATCTGTGCGGTCCCGTTCTCGACGCTGCGCCGCATCGACCTCGCACCGAAGCTGGTCGGCGAGCAGGCCACGGCCGTGCGCACGTTGCCGCACCAGCAGGTCCACCAGACTGCGCTGCATGTCGCCCGCCCCTTCTGGGAAGCCGACGAAATGGAGCCGTCCATGTGGACCGACTCCCCCATCGGTCGCGTGTCCGCCGTCTACCACGGCGCCTCGGACGACGAGGTCTCGAGCCTGCTCGTCACCGCATTCGGCCCGGGCGCGGCTCACCTCGATCGCCTGGGCGAGAAAGCCGCGGCCGCGTTCGTCGTGGCGCAGATCGAGCAGATGCGCCCGGCTGCGAGAGGCACGCTGCAAGTCACCGCCCAGCACTCGTGGGAGCAGGATCCCTTCGCCGCAGGCGCGTGGGCTTACTTCAACCCCGGCACGGTGACGAGATTCCTGCCGGCGATGTTCCAGCCGCACGGCCGGATTCACTTCTGCGGCGAACAGACCTCCGTGACGGCGCGCGGCATGGAAGGCGCGCTCGAATCCGGTGCGCGCGCGGCCAGCGAGGTGATCGCACGCCTGGCCTAGCGGCAGGCCGATCCCCTGCTGCGACCCCCGAGGGTCGGAGCCAAGGCAATGTCGCATGCAATGGCGCTGACGATCGCTCGGCGTCAAGATATGTCTTGTCACCGATTCGTGTTGGTCTCCGGTTGAAGATGGGCTCGAAAGCGGCCAATCGCGAAGGGCAAGGTCCTGCCATGAGCGGACGGAGACACATCGTGCGGGAAAATGCCAGCCTTTACGTTGATGTAGCGGAGAGGCACGCTGTCACCGTCGGCCGATTTGTAACAACAAAAGGGGTCAGGCAAGGTGCGAATGATGACGCGATCCCTCTGCTCAGCCACGTTCTCGGCATTTCTGCTCTTCGCCGTGGCCCCGAGCGCCCGCGCAGATGCCGGCTGGACTGATTTGGGTCCCGTACTGGAACTGACACCCAGTATCCAGGGTCGCTATGTCGTCAAGATTGGCGTGACGCAAAACCAAAGCGGGTGTCGAGACAAGCAAGTGTTCTATCAGGACTACAGCGACAGGGGCGCCGACCAGATGTACCGTGCACTTCTTGAAGCGATCAGCTCGGGAAAGAAGGTGCGCGTGTACGTGACGGGCGGATGCGAGCTAAACGGACACTCACAGATTTCATCCGTCACGGTCGTAATGTAACAACGCGAATTTTCAGCTGCCTCGCAGGACTGCTTCGGGTCGTTCTTTCCCGTTCAATGTCTGTTTTCGGGAACGACGCAGGCGTGGAAAAAAAGCGCACCAACAAGATTCGGTGACAGAGCCAGAAAACAAATAAAGCGAACGGCGCGATGCCGTTCGCTTTCCGAAGCGAAGGAGAATCCGCTTGGAGTTACTTCTTCGCCGCCTTGGCAGCGTCGACCGCGGTCTTTGCCTGCCCCATTGCGCCGTCGATGGCTGCCTTGATGCAACGCTCCTCGGTCCAGCCGGCCACCGGGACGTCGACCTTGATTTCCCCGCAGGTCGAAGTCGCCGTGTCCTTGATGCGCTTGGTGAGTTCGTTGGAACCGGCTTCCGTGGTGAGGTCGAGATCCGCGTAGCTCACCCTGGAGCGAATGGTCACTTCCTTGATCGGCGCGCCGATTGTTGACTTGCCGACGATGACTTCGCGTACGGCTTCGACCGTCACGACTTCCATCGACTGTGCGTTCGCGCCGGCGCTGGCCATGAGACAGGCCGCGGCAGCAAGAGCGAGTGACATTGCTGATTTCAGGTGTTTCATCGCAGGATCTCCGGGGGAGTTGATTGACGCTTGTTGATCGATTGCGCCGTTCGTGGTGCACAAATGCACTGGCGCGGAAAGCTCGAACGTTGCGGAGCAGAATAGCTTCCCGGTTCGAGTTGACTATTGGGGTCCATACGGACAGGTAATGCATCCACCGCACCTGCCGCCCGACGCGCGGCAGTGGCAAGGCCTCGACGGCAATGTCGGGTCAGCGTCTGTGTCCGGGCCTGGATCGTTCGGCGGGTAGTCAATCGATTTGTTCTATTTTTGTAATTAATTCAATGCATTACGACGATTATTTCATGACGAACAGACGTTCGTTCATGTCGCAGCAGATGCCGCACCGCCGCGTCGGGTCCGGCTGCCACTGCACCGCTCGTCGCGATGACGCGGAGCCCGTCGCTATGCGATCCCAAGCAATGCCCTGGTCGTGCGCGTGTCGGCGATCGGGCGGCCGACCTGCGTGCAGAGCGCGACGGCCTCCCGCACCAACTCCTCGTTGGTCGGAAATCGCTGCGGGTCGTAGAACTCTTCGAGGCCGACGTGCAGGTGGCCGCCGCGTTCGACGGCCATGCGCGCCACCGGAGTGGACATGAGGTCGCCGCCCCAGACGGAGACGGACCAAGGCAGGTCGGCGCCCTCCAGCATGTCGCAGTAGGCTTCGAGCGCGTGGGTCGTGGGCGGCAAGCCGAAAGAGACGCCGCGACCGGTCGCGTACATGCCCCAGTCGCCGCCGAAGTAGAGCTTCACCATGGCGCCCCTGGGCAATCGACCCGCGCGGTGATACGCGAGCACGGTGCGCAGGAAGCCCGGTTCGTAGATCGCCATGGACGGCGCGATGCCGTGCTGTTCGCAGAACGTGAATGCGCTCCGCACTGCGGCGTAGTCGTTGACGTAGGCGATTCCGACCGGCAGGCCTGCGTCGTCGGGCTTGCCGATGTTGGTGGAACCCGGATCCACGCTTGCCATGCGCAACCCTGCTTCGCGGGCGAGGATCGACACGTGCTCCATCTCGAAGCACGCGCCGGTCGCGCCGCCCGCTATCGTCGGGTACCAGAGCACGTCGGGCCGCTGCGCGAGCACGACACTCCAGGCCGCCAGGTAATCGTCGGCCGCGAGCCGCCCCGTGAGCCTGATGTCGCTGTTGTGGGCGTGAACGATGCCGGCCCCCGCGTCGAGGCAGCGCAGCACGTCGTCGACGATCTCGGCCGGCGTCGTGGGGACGTGCGGATTGCGAGCCTTGGTCGCTGCGCCGTTGATCGCTGCTTCGATGATGACCGGTGTTGCGCGTAGTCGTGGCATGTCCCGGCCTCGTGGTGTGTCATCGTCCTCGTGCAGCATCGTCGCGCCAGCCTCGCGCGATTGCGACACCGCCCTGCCCGCACGGCTGGCTGCCCGGTCCCGCGCGGCCGGAGGCTCAACGCTCGGGCTGCGGCAGTTCTTTCCACTCCCCGAACAGGAACACCAATGCCCCGGGCAGTCTCTGCGCCCACGCAGTCTCGGTATGCAGCGCATCTGGTTCCACGACGAAACGGAAATTCGTGGCGTCGTAGCCCGCCGCGTGGAAGTTCGACTCGACCTGGCGGATGAGCCCGATCATCTTTGCGCTGATCACCGGGTCGTCCGCTTCCTTGCCGCCGAAGGCCACGAACACCCGGGCCGGCATCGCGACGAGCGGGCTCGTGTCGCGCACGAGCTGTCCCATCCCGATCCACATGGTCGGGCTCTCGATCAGGCCGTAACCGAAGCGGCCCGGCTTTGCCAGCAGTGCGTACAGCGTGGCGACGCCACCATAGGACGAACCGCCGATGCCCGTGTTGGGTTGTCCCTGCAGGGTCCTGTACTTGCCGTCGACCAGCGGCATGACTTCGCTGGTGAGGAAGTCCGGGAAGCGCTTGCCGGCGGGCTCGTCCATGTCGGGATTGCTGACGTAGTCCTTGTATGGCAGGTACTCGTGCGCACGATCCTTGCCGGCATGGTCGACCCCCACGACGATCATCGGGGGCATCTTCTTCTCGGCGATCAGGCGATAGGCGGTCTCGTCGAGACCCCATTCGTGATGGCTCACGTCGCTCAAGCAGGCGTCGAACAGGTTCTGGCCGTCGAGCATGTAGAGGACTGGATAGCGGCGGGTGCCGTTCTCCACCGCATCGTAGCCAGGTGGCAGCAGCACCCGGATCGTGCGCGTGTTGCCGAAGATCCGGCTCTGCAACTCGTGCAGCCGCAGGTCGCCGCTCACGGTCGACCGGCACGGCGCAGCGGGCGCGCTGTCGCCAACCGCGACGGATGAAATCGGCAGGAGCAGTGCCGCGCAGGCGAGGGTCGGCAGTCGCGGAATTCTCATGACATCGGTTCCTCCTCCGCGCGGCATCTTAGCCGCTACGTGCCGGGAACGGGATGGCTCCGCAACGGCTCGTCGCCGGGTTCGTCGATTGCAGTGCACCGTTGCGGACGGGCCGTCCACGGCGTACGGTCGCGCGAAACGGACAACAGGGGGCTCGCATGACACGCGCGACCACGATCGCCGACGGGCTGCATTTTGGCGAAGGACCGCGCTGGCACGAGGGCCGGCTCTGGTTCAGCGACTTCTACGACCACGCGGTCAAGTCGATGGACACGGCCGGTGCCATGCGCACGGAACTCGAGATCGACGACCAACCGAGCGGGCTCGGCTGGTTGCCCGACGGGCGCATGCTCGTGGTTGCGATGCGTCGGCGGCAGGTGTTGCGCGTCGATCCCGACGGCGTGAAGGTGCACGCCGATCTTGCGGCGCTGGCGACGTTCCACGCGAACGACATGGTCGTGGATCAGCAGGGACGAGCGTACGTCGGCAATTTCGGCTTTGACCTGGATCAGGCCCTGCACACGCGCGGCGTCGAAGGAGTGCTGGCCGACCATCCCACGGCCGTACTCGCGCGGGTGGACCCGGACGGGAGTGTGCACGTCGCGAGCCGGGACATGCATTTCCCGAACGGCTGCGTAATCACGCCCGACGCGAAGACGCTGATCGTCGCCGAGACCCTGGCCCTGCAGTTGACGGCATTCGACATTGCCGGTGACGGAGAACTGTCCAATCGCCGGCCCTGGGCACCGGTGGGCATGAGGGCCCCGGACGGCATCTGCCTCGACGCGAACGGCCACGTCTGGATCGCAAATGCGATTGCCGCCGAGTGCGTGCTGTTCGCGCCCGGAGGCCAGGTCGTTGCAACCATCGAGACGGACCAGCCCTGCTACGCGTGCATGCTCGGCGGCACGGATCGTCGCACGCTGTACATGCTGACCGCGCCGACGTCGGTGGCCGACGTGGCGTCGGCATCGAGGCAGGGTCACGTGCTGTGCGCGCAGGTCGAGACGCCGGGTGCGGGCCGGCCATGAGCGGCGCTGGCGCTTGATGCGTAGCGACATGGCAGGCGAACAGCAGGTCGGCAAGGCGCTGACGGACGAATGGGCGTGGGACGCGGTCGCCAACCCCCTGCCCGATTCCGTCGACGTCGCCGTTATCGGCGGCGGCGTCATCGGCTGCTCGACTGGATATCTCCTCGCGCGACAAGGTGTCCGCGTGGCCGTTTTCGAGAAAGGCCGCGTCGCCGGCGAGCAATCTGGGCGCAACTGGGGCTGGGTCAGGCAACAAGGACGATCCCCGATAGAACTGCCGGTGATGATGCGCAGCCTGCGACTCTGGCAGGAGTTGTCGCGGGATCTCGGCGAAGACATCGGGTTCACGCAGGGCGGCTGCCTGTATCTCGCCGAAGACGCCGCGCAGCTCTCGAAGCTGTCGGAATGGCTGGCGGTCGCCCGCGAGCACGGTCTCGACACGTGCGTGTTGTCGGCGCGTGAGCTGGGCGGAGTCCTCCGGGCGGATGCCGGCAAGTGGGCCGGTGCGCTCTACACGGCCAGCGATGCCCGGGCCGAGCCCAGTCGTGCCGTCCCGGCCATCGCGCGCGGCGCGAGGCGCGCCGGTGCACACATCATCAGCCAATGCGCGGTTCGCGGCATCGAGACCGCGGCGGGCCGTGCGCGCGCCGTGGTCACCGAACGCGGCGTCGTGACCGCGACGACCATCGTCTGTGCCGGCGGTGCGTGGACGCGGCTGTTCTGCCGCTCGCTCGGCATCACCGTGCCGCAACTCACGGTCCTGGGTACGGTTGCCCGCATGGCGCCGTGCCGGGCACTGCTCGAGGGCGAGTTGTGGTCGCCGGCCATCGCGATCCGCCGCCGTGCCGACGGCGGGTATTCGATTGCGCACGGTGGATCGTCAACGCACTCGCTCACGCCGGACACGTTCCGGTTCGCCCTCAAGTTCCTGCCGGCGTTGCGACAAGGATACGACTCGCTGCGGGTACGAGTCGGACGCGAATTCTTCCAGGCCCTGGCAACACCGACGCGATGGGATCTCGATGCCCCGACTCCGTTCGAGCGCGAACGCGTGCTGGACCCGGCACCCTCGCAGCGCGACCTCCGCCACTTGCGTGCCGCATTGCAGCGGTGGTTTCCGGAGATCGCGGACGTGCCATTCGACGAAACCTGGGGCGGCATGATCGAGACCTCGCCCGACGTACTGCCGATCATCGCGCAAGCCGACCGACCGGCAGGCTTCTACATTGCAACGGGATTCAGCGGTCACGGCTTCGGGATCGGGCCCGGCGCCGGTAGACTCGTCGCGGACCTGGTGAGCGGCACGGCGGATGCGGCCGAGATTCACGCGTTCCGCTTGAGCCGGTTCTTCGATGGGTCGCCCATTCGACCGGGCCCCGCGATCTGAGGTATGGACGCCCGCATGACTGCTGACGACCACTCGGTACTCGGCACAGGACATGAAGCCTGCCCTGGCGTCGCATTTCTACACCAGTCCGGAGATCTTCCGCCTCGAGACCGCGCGTATCTTCCACAGCCAGTGGTTCTGCGTCGGCCGCGCCGAGCAGGTTCCCGAGCAAGGGCGACTGCCTGCACGTCGCCGTCGCCGGCGAAAGCCTGCTGGTGCTGCGTGGGCGGGACTCCGTGCTGCGCGGCTTCTACAACGTCTGCCGGCATCGTGGCAGCCGGCTGGTTCGCTCGCCGGCGCTGCCCGACGTGACCGCGCCCGAGGCCGCGAATTCGGGCCAGTTCGGCGGTGCCGTCGTGTGCCCGTACCACGCCTGGAGTTACAACCTCGATGGCACGTCTGCGCGCGGCACCTTACGTGCGCTTCGACGAGCAATGCCCGAAGGAGGGCTTTTCGCTCGTGCCCGTCCACGTGGACACCTGGGGCGGGTACATCTTCGTCAATCTCGCTGCGCGGGCGCCCGCGCCGTTGCTGGAGCAGCTGGCTGCACCCGTGCAGATGCTCGCCCGCTATCCGCTGCAGGACCTGCGGCGCGGTGCCCAGCTGGTCTACGACGTGCGTGCCAACTGGAAAGTGATCATGGAGAACTACAACGAGTGCTACCACTGCGGCCCGGTGCATCCGGAACTGTGCGCGCTCGTGCCCGCGTTTCGCGAACGCGGCGGCGCCGGCCTCGATTGGGCCGACGGCATACCACACCGCCCGGGTGCCTGGACGTTCACGACTTCAGGCACCTCGAGCCGGGCGCCGTTTCCGGGGCTTGCACCCGCCGAGCAGGTCAGCCACAAGGGCGAGGTCGCGTACCCGAACCTGCTGCTGAGCGCGGCCGCCGAGCACGTCGCCGCGTTCATGCTCTGGCCGATGGGTCCGGACCTGACGCGCATCGCCTGCGAATTCCTGTTTCACGTCACCGAGGTGTCGAAGCCAGGGTTCAACGCAAGCGACGTCGTCGAATTCTGGGACGTCGTGAATCGACAGGACTGGCAGATCTGCGAATCCGTGCAGGACGGCATGCGGTCGCGCGGCTTTCGCGGCGGCTTCTATGCGCCGATGGAGGATCCCAGTCTCGACATCAGGCGCTATCTCGAAAAGCACCTCGGCGATCTGTCGCAGATCGCCTGATGCATCACGACCCGACTGTGGCACAACGGCGCTACGACGCCGTCGTCATCGGCGGCGGCCACAACGGATTGACGACGGCGTTCTACCTGGCGCGCGGCGGGCTCAGGACGCTGGTGCTCGAACGGCGCGAGATCCTCGGCGGCTGCTGCGTCACGGAAGAGATCGACCCGGTCGCGGCGCCGGGCTGCCGCGTGTCGACCGCGTCGTACATGGCGAGCATGTTGCGACCGGAGATCATCCGGGACCTGCAACTGGATCGTCACGGCCTGCGCATGGTCGCCGCGGAACCGACGGTGCAGGCGGTCACGCCCGACCGGACGGTGCTCTCGTGGTGGAGCGATCGCGCGCGGATGCGGGAATTCCTGCAGCAGTTCGCGCCGGCCGACTGCGAGCGATTTCTCGCGCTCGACGGTCGTCTCGCGAGACTTGCGCGTCATCTCGAGCCGTTGTTCATGCAGGCGCCGCCGGACCTGAACCAGGGCGGGCTGGCGGGCCTGCGCGAGTTGCTGCGCTTTGCGGTCAAGTTCCGGCGCGTGCGCGGCCGCGAGATTGCCGACCTGGTCGCGTTCGCCACCGGCAGTCTCGGTGAGTTCCTCGATCGCTCGCTCGACTCACCGCACCTCAAGTCGCTCGTGCTGTCGAACAGCCTCTACGGCAAGCATGGCGGACCCTACGACCCGGGCACGTTGTTCGGCCTGCTCTTCCACCTGCTCGGCGGTGGACAGGAAGCGAAGCAGGGTTTCGTCGGCCACGTCATGGGCGGTATGGGCGCGATCACCGGGGCGATGACCGCCGCCTGCCGTTCGGTCGGGGTCGAACTGAGAGCGGGCACCGCCGTGCGGCAGATCGTCGTGCGTGGCGGGCGCGCGACGAGCGTGATGCTCGACGACGGCGCGGAGATCGACGCGGGCGTCATCGTCTCGAATGCCGATCCCCAGGCGCACGTTCCTGGGGCTGGTGCCGAAGGCGGAACTCGAGCCGGAATTCCTGGCCGCGGTGCGCGGCATCAAGATGGACGGGCCGTGCGCGAAGCTGAACCTCGTGCTCGACGACGAGCCTCGGCTCGACGGCGTCGACCCGCATGCCGATGCGCTGCAGCGCGCTCAGTTCACGCTCGTGCCGTGGCTCGCCGGCGCCCAGCGCTGCTACGAGCAGGCACGGCAGGGCACGATACCGCGCGAGTTGTGGATCGACTGCCTGGTTCCCTCCCTCGTCGACCCGTCGCTGGCCACGCCTGGCCGCCACGTGATGACCTGCTTCGTGCAGTACCTGCCCTACCGTCTCGCGACCTCCGACTGGAGCGTGGAACGCGAACGACTTGCACGGCGCAGATCCTGCGGCAGCTCGGCGAGTTCGTGCCCGCGGTGAACCGCGCAGTCGTCGCGAGCCGGCTGTACACGCCGCTCGACCTCGAGAGCGTCTTCGGCATCACCGAAGGCAACATCTTTCACGGCGACCTGCGGCCGGACCAGCTCTTCTTCATGCGTCCCGTGCCGCAGTACGCACGCTACGCGACGCCCATTGCGCGCGCTGTACCTCTGCGGCGCCGGTACTCACCCCGGCGGTGGCGTTACGGGCGCGCCGGGATTCAATGCGGCGCAGCGTATCCTCGACGACCTGCGCCGCGATCGCGGCCTGCGCAAGACCAACGAGAAGTGAGACTCGCATGAACAGCCCGCAAGCCGTGCCGGTGCGATTCCGGATCCTCGCGCTGCTCTTCGTCATGAGCCTCGTCAACTACGTGCTGCGCAACAACCTGTCGATCGCGATCCCGAGCATCCGGCAGGAGTACGGCTTCAGCAGCACCGAGCTCGGCTGGATCCTGGGCAGCTTCAATTTCACGTATGCGCTGTTCCAGATCCCGGGGGGCGTGTTCGGCGATCGGTACGGGCCACGGCGTGCGCTCGCCATCATCGCCGTCACCTGGGGACTGCTGACGTTCCTGACCGGCTTCGCGCCGAACCTCATGGCCGCGTCGGCCACTGGCGCGATGGTGTCGCTGATCGTGGTCCGGCTGCTGATGGGCCTGGCCAATGCGCCCCTGTTTCCGGTCATGGCCGGATCGATTGCGAACTGGTTCCCGGTCGGCAGCTGGGCGTTTCCAAATGCCTTCAGCAGCGTCGGCCTGGTGCTCGGCCAGGCGGCGCTCGGGCCGCTGGTGACGTTCCTGATCATCTCGTTCGGCTGGCGCCAGTCGTTCTACATCCTCGCGCCGCTCGGGCTGGTCGTCGGCGCATGGTGGTACTGGTACGGGCGTGACACCGCTGCCGAGCACCCGAGGATCTCGCGCGCCGAGGTCGAGCTGATCACGCAGGGCCGACCGCCGCCCAGGCCTTACTCGCGAGCCGACCGGGCCTGGCGCAAGGTGCTCGTCAAGCGCGACGTGCTGCTGCTCGCCGCCAGCTACTTCTGCATGAACTACGTGTTCTACATGTTCGCGCAATGGTTGTTCACTTACCTGGTCGAAGCGCGCGGGTTCTCATTGCTGGAAAGCGGCTGGCTGTACGTGTTGCCATTCGCGGCCGGCGCGACGCTGGCGGCCGGCGGCGGACTCACGTGCGACGCCCTGTGCCGGCGCATCGGGTCGCGCTGGGGCTGCCGGGTGACGGCAATGACAGGCCTCTCGCTCGTGGCGGTGTTCCTGCTGGCCGGCGCGAACGCGGCGAACCCGTACATGGCCGTCGGCCTGCTGTCGCTGTGTTTCGGTTGCACGCAGTTCACGGAGGGCGCGTTCTGGTCGGCCGCGACCTTCGCGGGGGGCGCCCACACGTCCACGTCGACCGGAGTCATGAATACCGGCGGCAATGCCGCGGGATTCCTGGCGCCCGCCGTCGGGATGATGGTCGATCACCTCGGGTGGCTGGCCACGTTCGCCAGCGGCTCGGGGTTCGCCATCGTGGGCGCCATGTTGTGGTTGTTCATACGCGTGCAGGACGACGTGCCGCGCCAGGCGTAGTGCTACCCGCGGCCGGCGCGGGCGGCCGGCCACGCACGATGCCGGACTGGTACCGGCCGGGTTCGCGCCTGCAGATGCGCTCGTTCCGCCCGCACCGTGCAGCGGCGCTACGGCCTCGCCTGCGACGTTGCGAGCACAGCATCCAGAAACTCGACAGGCGCGTTGCGATGGTGGCCAGGGTTGCTGTCGTCAACTGGCCGAGCCCTGCAATTGGCTATGATCCCGGTCATGGGTCGCCTCCTGAACACACTCGCCTTGATCGTGCTGTTGCTCGCCGGCTCAACGGCCCTGGCCGATACGTCGGAACGCCACCCACTGGCCGGTCCGGAGCTCGCATTTCTCGACTATCTGGACGCCGTAGGCGCGGTCGGTTTCATCGAGTCCGGGGGGACGGACCGCTACGAAGCCAAGGGCTTGAGCGACTGGCAGCGCCTGCTGGACGAGCGTCGACGCCTGATGGATGCCGCGCTGGCGCGTATCCAGCCCGAACGCCTGGCACAGGCCGACCAGCGTGCAGTCGCGGCGATGCACAAGACCGTCGACGCACTCGACTCGGACGACACGACATCGGGCGCTCGTCCGCACGTGTGCCGCGACGCGCAGCGCCGCGACCTGGACTACTCCGCCATGCGCGCCGCGCTGGTCGACTGCTACGTCGAGCACGGCAACCAGCTCCGGTACGACGGCGGCACGATCGATCGCGGCACGGCGCTGCAGTTGCTGCACGTCGTCGACGAGCCGGCGCGTCGCAAGGCGATCTTCGACGCATTCGGTCCGCTCTGGACGGCGCTCAACGGTCGCAACGAGGCCGACAGCCCGTATCGCCGCATGATCGCGATGGCGACGATCGATGCGCAGCAACACGGCTCGGAGATCGACGCGGCAGCGCGTGCCATCGGCGTCGGGACGGCGGAAATCGAGCGCTGGCTGG
This sequence comes from uncultured Gammaproteobacteria bacterium, assembly GCA_963786705.1. Lineage (GTDB taxonomy): Bacteria > Pseudomonadota > Gammaproteobacteria > Steroidobacterales > Steroidobacteraceae > RPQJ01. Next base: position 207,872 of record CAWBAG010000023.1, on the reverse strand, counting down.
TGCAGATGCTCGAGGCGTGGCGCGATGCGAACCCGGCGGACCCCATCGAACCGTGGGACTTTCGCTACAGGAATGGCGCGGCCAATCGCCAGCTGGAAGCGAAAATTCCGGCGCAGGCGCTGCTGCCGGTGACTGAGCGATTCTACCGGGACCTGGGCGCAGACCTGGGGCTGCTGGGGGTGTTTTTCGACCTGGCGCCGCGCCCCGGCAAATCGCCGCTGGCCTACTCCGACTTCCTGGCGCGGGGACGATGGGTGGGCAACGAATGGCATCGCCCGCGGGCCCGCGTGCTGGGCACGTATCCCGCTGGCGGCCTGTTCTCGCTGAACGAACTCGTGCACGAGAATGGGCACGCCGTGCACGTGAGCGCCATTCGCACCCGCCCGGCCTACATGGACTGGCCCGACACGCTCTTCACGGAAGCATTCGCCGACGTGCCTGCGTGGAGCGTGCACGAACCGGCGTGGCAGCGCCGGTACCTGGGCACGGAAGTGCCGGAGCACGTGTCGATGCGCGCGCTGTTCAGCAACGTGATGCTGGACGTGGCCTGGTCGCTCTTCGAATTGCGCCTGCTGCGGGCTCCGGACACTGACCCGAACGCGTTGTGGACCGACATTACCCACCGTTACCTGCGCATCGTTCCGCACCCCGAACTGCCGTGGTGGGCCATGCGCGTGCAACTGGCCGGCAATCCCGGGTACATGGTGAACTACGGCCTCGGAGCGGTGCTCACCGCCGAGATTCGAGCGCGTACTATCGAGTCGCTTGGCGCGTTCGACGCGGGCAATCCGCAGTGGTATCGGTGGCAGAGCGAACGGTTGCTGCAGTTCGGGTCGGCGCGTGACACGCTCTCGCTCATGACGGACTTGCTCGGCCGTCCCGTATCATCCGCCGCGTTGTTGCGGGAGATCCGGCGCTGCGCGGCCCCGCGTCGATGAGCCGGCGCGGCGAGCACATGCGCGGGAAGGGTGACGACAGAGGGGGCTACACGGTGCTGAACGTCCGTCCACGCTTGCGGCATGTCCGGCGCGACCTCGCGGCGGCAATCCTGTTGCTACCGTTCTGCGCCGGCCCCATGGCCATCGCCGCGGAAACGCCTGCGCCCGGGATCGCGGAATTCACGGCCGACGGACGCAGCCCGTTGCGGGAACTGTCGAGCCGGTTCGAGACGCTGGCGACCGGCCACGGCTGGCAGGCGGAGACGATCTATTCGTATGCCGGTGAGCGCGATCTCGCGATCAAGGCCTGGCACACGCCGCAACGCGGCCCGGCGCTCTGGATCCTGTCCGGCATCCATGGCGAGGAGCCGGCGGGACCGAACGCAGTCGCAGGCAACCTCGCGAGCCTCGTGTCGCTGGCCAAGTCCGGCGTGCCCATGGTCGTGATCCCGTTGTGCAATCCGAAGGCCTATCGCCACAACTGGCGTTATCCGAACACAGCGGAACGGGACTGGCGCAAGGGCGGCTACAGTGTCGGTGACGCGGAATACCTGCTGCCGGACCTCGAGACCGGCACCAGGCCGCGCGCGGCGGCGGCGCCGGGGCCCGAGACGCGAGCGCTCACGGCATACGTGCTGCGACTGGCGGCATCGCATCCGCCGCGACTCGTGCTCGACCTGCACGAGGACGAGCTCTCGAAGGACGGCGGCTATATCTACTCGCAGGGCAGCGCGGCATCGAGCAACCCCGTCGGCGGCGAGATCGTCCGGCTGCTGCAGGCCACCGGCATCCCGATTCGACAGTCCGGACAGACGCGGTTCGGTGAACCGATCGTGGGGGGCGTGATCAGCCGCGACGACCACGGTTTGCCGATCCGCGATGGATCGATCGACGAGTTGCTGGCAGCCGCCGATGTCTTTGTCGATGGCCGGAAGGTCGCGGGACCCGCGGCCCGGACCGTGATCGTCGTCGAGACACCGGCGTTCGAGGGATCGAGATTCGACCTGCGTGTCGCCGCCCAGGGCGCGGTCGTCCGGCGCGTGCAGGAGCTGTGGCAACTGAACTCGAAGGCGCCATAGATCCCAGGCGGACCTGGTCCAGCGGGCGGTGGCCTGAACCCTGGCCGAGCGCATCTGGCGCCCAGGGACGCCCGCCGGTACGCACCCGACGGGCGCCGTGCCCAGGTCAGAAGTCCATCGAGGCTGACAGGATGAACGTGCGCGGCGCGCCGAGGACCAGGTAGTTCGAGCCCGGGTAGCCGCCGACCGAGACCCACTCGTTTTCGTCGGTCACGTTGTCGACACGGCCACGCACGGTAAACGGCCTGCCCGCGAGCTCCATGCTGTAGCGCGCACCGATGTCGAAGCGGTTCCAGGATGGAACCTCGGTGTCGTTGGCGGCGTCCGCGAACTGCGACGACGTGTAGATCAGGCGTGCATCCAGCGTGAGGCCTTCGACAGGCGCGATGTCCCACTCGACGTTGAAGTTCGCCTGGAAGTCGGGGGAGCCGACCGCCGTGTTGCCTTCGAACAACCCATCCTGGGTCTGCGTCATCTCCGCATCGAGGTAAGTGAGGCCGCCGATCAGGCGGACCTGCTCGTGCGGCTGCCCGAAGAGGCTCAATTCGACGCCGCGGTTGCGCTGCTCGCCGTCCACCCTGAACACCAGGTCGTTACCCACCGTTGCTGGATCGTCGTACGGCTCGTAGACGCCGAACGGGCGGTCCAGGTTGAACAGGCTCAGCGTTGCGCCGAACGAACCGCCGTCGAACTTGACGCCGGCCTCCATCTGCTCCGCCTGGTATGGGTCCTGCGCCTCGCCCCCGTTCACGACCGGGAGTCCACCGACGACCGTCGAAGGAATGTCGCCGGGGATCAGGCCTTCGATGTAGTTGGCGTAGAACGACCACTGCTCGGTCGGCCTGTAGACGATGCCGCCGACCGGCGTGACCTTGCTCTCGTCGTATTTCGAGATCGAATCACCCGAGTTGTAGTCGAACGTTTCCGTCTCGAGGTTCTGTTCGCGCGCGCCGACGGTCAGCATGAACTTGTCGTCGGCGAACGACAGCGTGTCCGCCAGCGCGTAGCTCATGGTGTCGGTCGTCTGCGTGACGCGGGGCGACGACAGCGACCCGCCCGTGAAGAAATCGGCGGGTGGTGGAGCAACCGCGACGGGGTGATACAGGTCGCCGGCGAACGGCGCGAAGAAGTTCGAAAACGCGTACGCATTCTTCGACTCCAGCGAGAAGATCGAGCCGGACACGATGACGCGGTGGTTGACCGGCCCCGTGGCGAAGTCGAACCGTACGCCGATCTCGCCCGAGTAGATCTCGTCCTCGCGCGCGTTGTCGAACCGGTACGCGGTCGTCGAGCCATCCTCCAGTGCGTTCGGATTCGCGAGGACGTTGTGCTCCTCGCCGTTGCGCAGACCCGCCGCCGCCCAGACCGACGCGGCATCGGTCACGTCGTATTCGGCGCGAACCACGCCGAAGAACTGTTCCTCGTCCGTGTACGTCCAGGGCTGCGCGAAATTGCTGTCGGCGTCGGGCGGGTCCGCGATGCCGCCAAAGGGCGTCACGCTGGGCCGGGGGGAGTCGATGTGATGATCCTGGTAACCCACGTCGGCGGCCAGCCGCAGGTTCTCGCCCCGATGGTCGATGCCGAACGACAGCACGGTCAACTCGCGGTCCTGGTCTTCGACCGAGGTCTCGCCGTCGCGGTAGACCGCGTTGGCGCGGATGCCGGTGCTGTCGTCGGTCCCGAACCGGCGGCCCACGTCGAGCCCCAGGTACGCAGCCGCGCTGCTTTCGTAGCCGGCCGTGAGTCGAGTCAGCGGTTCGTCGGGTGCGCGCTTCGGCACCAGGTTGACAGTGCCACCGAGGTTGCTGCCGCCCGGGGCGGCGCCGTTCAGGAACGCGCTGGCACCGCGGAACAACTCGACCCGCTCCATGAATTCCGCCGCCACGTACTGGCGCGGCAGAATTCCGTAGATGCCGTTGTAGGTCATGTCATCCGAGAACGCGGGCAGGCCGCGGATCACGAAGACTTCCTGGAAGTTGCCGAAGCCGCGGGCCACTCGTACGACCGGGTCGTTCAGCAGCACGTCCGCAACGCTTTTCGCCTGCTGGTTGAGGATCAGGTCCGCGGTGTAGTTCGTGCTCGCGAACGGGGTCTCCATGCTGTCCATGTTGCCGAGGATGCCGGCCCGGCCGCCGCGGGCGATCTGGCCGCCGGCGTAGGGGGCCGGCAGTCGCAGCTGCGAGCCCGTCACGATGATTTCTTCGAGCCCGGACGCGTCCTTCTTGACCGTCGCCTCCTGTGCCGCGGCTGCGCCCGAGCCCAGGGCGATCGCACACGCGGTCGCCAGCAGGGTCTTCGCGCTGGTAGCCAGGTCGCGCCTGGCCGCCGCTTGGTGCACGGTCTCCCTTCGCGAGTATCGATTCGAGTACATGGTGTTCCCCTGAGAGGATGAGACGTCACGAGACCTGCGCCAGGCACAATGGTCGCTACCCCGAACCATTGCCCGCGCGCCTAGCTTGATCCGGTGGCAGGATGGCCTGCCTGCGATTTAGGGCCGGAAATCATCGTAACCAGGCCTATTCCGCCGCCATGAAAGGGTAGCCGTGCTCGGTCGGCGGCGACAGGTTTTCTTTCACCGTCCGCGGCGACACCCAGCGCAACAGGTTGAGGATCGATCCGGCCTTGTCATTGGTGCCGCTGGCCCGCGCACCACCGAACGGTTGCTGGCCCACGACAGCGCCCGTCGGCTTGTCGTTGACGTAGAAGTTCCCGGCCGCGTGCCGCAGTGCCATCGCAGCCTCCGTCACCGCCCGCCGGTCCTGCGCGAACACGGCGCCGGTCAGTCCGTAGGCCGCCGTGCCGTCGACGACCTCGAGGGTTTCAGCCCAGCGGCGATCCTCGTAGATATGGACGGCAAGCACCGGCCCGAAGAGTTCCTCGCGCATCAATGTGTGCCCGGGATCGTCGACCTGCACCAGCGTGGGCTCGATGAACCACCCGTCGTCGCCGTGGCCGTGGCCGCCGGCGAGCACCTGGACATTCGACTCGCGACGCGCAGCAGCCAGGTGACCCTCGATGCGCCGGAATGCCCGCCCGTCGATCACGGCCGCCATGAAATTACGAAAATCCGCTGGGTCGCCCATGCGGATGTCCGCGATCATCGCCAGCACGCGCTCGAGAACCGCAGGCCAGAGCGATCGGGGCACATAGGCTCGCGAAGCCGCGCTGCACTTCTGCCCCTGGTACTCGTACGCCCCCCGCACCAGCGCCACGGCGAGTGCGGCAGGATCCGCGGTCGCATGCGCCAGCACGAAGTTCTTGCCGCCGGTCTCGCCGACGAGGCGCGGATACGTGCGATAGCTGTCGATGCGTGCGGCCACGTCGCGCCACAGCGACTGGAACACCGGCGTCGATCCCGTGAAATGCACCCCGGCCAGGCGCGGATCGTCGAGGATCTGCCGCGTGATCGTGACTGCGTCTCCGGGGACGAAGTTGATGACCCCCGGCGGCAGACCGGCGGCACGCAGCAACTCCATGACGCGCCAGCCGCTCAACGCCGCGCAGGCGGCGGGTTTCCAGAGCACGGTATTGCCTAGCAGCGCCGGCGCCGTGGCGAGGTTGCCGCCGATTGCCGTGAAGTTGAACGGCGAGATCGCGTAGATGAATCCCTCCAGCGGCCGGTAGTCGACGCGATTCCAGGTACCGGGGCTCGAATCCGGCTGCTCGGTATGGAGGCGCTCGGCGAAGTGAACGTTGAAGCGCAGGAAGTCCGCGAGTTCGCAGGCGGCGTCGATCTCGGCCTGCACGACGGTCTTGCTCTGCCCCACCATCGTCGCGGCGTTGAGGCGATCCCTCCAGGGCCCGGCCACCAGGTCGGCTGCCTTGAGGAACACGGCGGCGCGGTCCTCGAACCGCCATGCGGCCCATTCCTTCTGTGCCCCGACCGCGTCGTCGATCGCATCCCGCACCTGCCCGGTGTCCAACTGGTGCAGCCGGGCAATTACGTGCTGGTGACGGTGCGGCGCGTTGACCGTTACCGTGCTGCCGGTCGCCACCTCGCGCCCCGCCACGAGCCCGGGAATCTCCTCGATCGTACGCTCGACCTCGGCGATGGCGGCCTTGAGCCGGGCACGCTGGGCACTGCCCGGGACGTAGTCCTGCACTGGTTCGTTGCGCGGCGTCGGCAGATTGGAAGCGTGTTTCATGCTGGCCCTCGGCGTGAGGAGATGGCGCAGGCGGGGACGTTCAGGCGGCCGCCCGGAGGATCATGTCGGCCGCCCTTTCCGCAATCATGATGACCGGCGCGTTGGTGTTGCCCGAGGTGATCACGGGCATCACCGACGCATCGACCACGCGCAGCCCGTCGATACCGTGGACCCGGAGTTCGTGGTCGACCACGGCCTGGCCGTCGCGACCCATCCTGCAGGTACCGATTGCGGTCACGGCCACCCGCCTCGAGCAGCAGCACGCGATGCCGGCCGGACTCACTCAGCCGGCCCGCCAGCACGCAACCGGCCGATCCCGCGCCCACCACGATGTAGTCGTACATCGGTACGTCGATGGGCAGTGTCACGACGCGCGCAGTGGCGCGGCTGCGCGCCGCAGCGTCGAGTTGCGGATGCTGTAGCCGAAATACATCCACGCGCCGAGCAGCGAGTAGCCGCCGATGATCATCAGTGGGAGCGACTGGCCGCGAGCCGCCTGCGACGCGATGTCGATTGCGACCGGCGCCGCCATGCACAGGCAGAGCAGGATGCCGGCCATCGGCACCCAGCCGAGCCAGAGCCCGCCGATCGTGATGCCACCCAGCGGCACACTGAACGGCCGCGGGAGATCGGGGCGCGTGTTGCGCAACCAGATCACCGTCAGGCAGACCGTCGCGAACGAGAGCGACACGCCGAGGCTCGTGAGGTCGCTGAGCAGCGACAGCGGAATCAGCGCGGCGCCGGCGGCGGACAACAGACCGAACACGAGGATGCCCGCGGCCGGCGTGCGCACGCGCTCGCCGAGGCGGCTGAACAACGGCGGCAGCAGGCCGTCACGCGACATCGCGAACGCCACGCGGGACTGGCCGAACGCATTCACGAGCAGCACGGACGCCAGGCCGCACAGTGCGCCGACCTTCACGACGCTCGCGAGCACGGGCATCCCGAGGCGGTCGATCGCGACCGCGATCGGATCGGGCACGCCGAGTTCGCGGTAGGGCACGATGCCCGTGAGCACCGCTGCCACGACGATGTAGATGAACGTGCACGCCGCAAGGGAGCCGAGGATGCCGATCGGCAGGTCGCGTTGCGGATTGCGCGCCTCGGCCGCTGCGGTCGAGACCGTCTCGAATCCGATGTACGCGAAGAACAGGATCGACGCGGCGCGCATGACGCCCTGCCAGCCGAAGTGGAACCCGCCCTCGTTGGGCGGCACGAGCGGCGTCCAGTTGCCCGGATCGATCGCGCTCACGCCGACCACGACCAGGGCGCCGAGCACGGTGACCTTGAGCAGCACGAGGATGTTGTTCACGAACGCCGAGGTCGTCACGCCGCGCGCAAGCACGAACGTCACCACGCCGATCGCGATCGCCGCGACGAGGTTGACCGAGGCTCCCGTCAAGAACGTCACGCCTTGCGGCGTGATGGCGGCCTGCACGAGCGGTGTCGAGAGCGCCGCCGGAATCGTCACGCCGAAGTCGCCGGTGAAACTGACCAGGTAGCCTGAGAATCCCACCGCGAGCAGCGCGGCCGCAATGCCGTACTCGAACAGGAGCAGCCAGCCGAGCGACCACGCGAACACCTCGCCGATCGCGGCGTAACTGTAGGCGTACGCGGATCCCGAGACCGGCATCGTCGACGCGAGTTCCGCGTAGCAGAGCGCGGCCATCGCGCACGCCAGTCCCGCGAGCAGGAACGAGATCATCACCGCGGGACCCGCGAAATTCGCGGCCGCGATCCCCGGCAGTACGTAGATGCCGGCACCGACGATGCAACCGATGCCGAGCAGCACGAGGTTCAGTGCACTGAGCGTGCGTGGCATCCCATGGGAATTCGCGTCGGCCTGCAGGGACTCGATGCTGCGGCGGTCGAGGCAACGCCGCCAGCCGGTCGTCGACAGGTTCAATGCAGTTCCCATGACGTCACCTCCGTCGGATCCACCACAGGCCGAGCCCCAGGATCAGCATCGTGAGCAGCCAGGCGCCGCACGCGAGCGAAACGAGCCGGCCCGGCAGCCCGCCGATCTCGCCGGTGTGGACCGGATACAGCAGGTTGAGAAAACTGCGTGCCGCTGGAGCCTCGAACGCATCCTGCGCAAGCAGCACGCGGCCATCGGCCGCGGCGACGTACACGACGGTCGTGCCGTAGACGCGCCTCACCTCCTGCGGCTGGCGCACGCGGATGCGGTACCAGGGTCGTTCGGCCGTCGGCATCGCCGCGCCGCTCAGCTCCGAGGATGGAAAGCGCCGCAACGCGATCTCGAGCGCCTGCGCCGGGGCAATCGGGTCACCGGTCAGCGGCGGCGCGGCCTGCAGTTCGGGCGGCTCGCCGTCCTGGCCGAGCCAGCGCTCGAGCGACGACTCGAACGTGAGCAGCACGCCCGCGCCGAGCAGCACGAGTGCCGGCACGGAGACCCACAGGCCCGCCGCACGGTGCCATGCGTAGCGGCGCGCGGCGCCCGGCCTTGCGGCGCGCGGGATCAACACCGCCCGCCACTGGCCAGCCCGCGCGGGCCAGGCGAGCACGATTCCGAGTACGATGCTCGAGAGCAGCAGCAGGCCGCTCAGGCCGATGATCAGCTTGCCAGTGTCGCCTGCGAAAAGCGTCTGGTGCAGCGACGCGGCGCCCTGGATGAAGCCGCCGCCGACGATATCGTCGTTCGACAACCTGCGCAGCACGTGACCTGCACCGTCCACGCGGACTACTTCTGAGCGGCCGGTGGCCACGTCGCGCACGTAGAGGTCATAGCGTCCCACCTGGCCGCCGGTCGGGTAGAGCTGGTAAACGTCGCGTGCGGGCGGACCTGCCTCGATGCCGGCGATGCTCGACCCGAGGGCTGCGAGGTCGAGCCGCGGCGAATCGCCGGCCGATACGAACAACGCGTCGTCCACCTCCCAGCGGAACACCATCAGCAGCCCGGTCAGCGCCTGCGACAACCAGAGCACCGCGAGCGTCAGCGCGACGTAGCGGTGAATCCTGCGCAGCTGTGGCTTCAGCGAGGCGACGGGAATCGCGGCCATGAATCAGTGCCCGCGCACCAGAGTGTCCTGCACCCAGCGAGCGCCATCGGCGATGGCCCGGTCGGCGAGCGGCGCGATCGACACAGCCTCGATGAAACTATGGGTGGCGCCCGGATACACGGTGAGTGCGACCGGCACGGCCGCGGCGCGCAGGCGTTCGGCCATGACCAGGCTCTGCTCGGTGAGCACGTCGCATTCGGGGATGGTCAGGCACACCGGCGGCAGGCCTTCGAGCCGCGCCCGGATCGGGCACGCGAGCGGATTGTCCCGGACGTTGACGCTGCCCGCGTAGTTGCCCCAGAACAGTTCGACCTCCTCGCCCGTCAGGACTGCGTCCGGCCCGCCATAGCGGCGCAGGGACTCGTCGGAACACGAATTGTCGAAGGCAGGATAGATCAGCAGCAGGCCCTTCACGTGTCCCGCCTCGCCCGCGTCGCGCAAGGCGAGCGCGGCGCCGATCGACAGGTTGCCGCCCGCGGAATCGCCGCCGAGCGCAATGCGATCCTTGTCGATGCCGAGGCCGGCGCCGTGCTCGCGCAGCCAGCGCACCACGGCGACGACCTGCTCGAGCGCCACCGGGAATCTCGCCTCGGGTGAGAGCGCATAGTCGACACCGACGACGATCACGTCCGCACGCGCGGCGTATTCGCGCATGACGCGGTCGTGCGTGTCCAGGCTGAAGAGCGTCCAGCCGCCGCCGTGCAGGTAGACGAGCACCGGGGCAGGCTGCCGCACGCCCGGGTCGTAGACACGGATGCGGACGGGGCCGGCCGATGTCTGGGCGAGCTGCTCCGACACGGCCTTCATGGCGGGGCCGCCCTGGCGCCATGGTGCACGCACCTCCTCCGCCACCTGCCGCATCTCATCGACAGTCAGCTCGCGGCCGCCCGTGAGCCGCGCGTAGTCGGCGTTCACTTGCGCCGCGAATCGGCGGATGTCCGGATCGATCTGGTCCATGCGCACCTCGAGGTTCGGTTGCTGCCCGGTCGGGCCGTCCTGTCGTGGTCCCGGCTCGCCTTGTTCCGGGCCGTGTGCAACTGATACGCTGCCCGCGAACCACCTGCTGTCGGGGTCGGAACAAATTCCGTCTTGCACGGGCCAGAGAGGGTCACGCACGCTACATGGCACGAAGCACGCGCGGAGCCGATTACCAGGACGTGCCGCGTCCGGTCGCGGCGCTCGCCGACGAATACCCCCCGAATTCCTACGACCCTCCGCACGTCCACAAGCGCGGGCAGCTGATCTACGCGACGAGTGGCGTGCTCGTCTGCTCGACGCGCGACGCCACCTACATCGTCCCGCCGCAGCGCGCGGTCTGGGTGCCGAAAGGCGTGGTGCACGAGTCGCGCACGCGCGGTCACGTTTCGCTGCGCACGCTCTATCTCGACGATTCGATCGGCGCCGAACTTCCGAAGTCCTGCGTGACCATCGAGGTTTCCGCGTTGCTGCGCGAGCTGATCGTGGAGGCGACGCGCATCCCGATCGAGTACGACCTCGATTCGCGCGACGGACGGCTCATGACGCTGATCGTCGACGAGATCTGCGGAGCGCGCCGGGCTGCGCTGCAGGTGCCCATGCCGCGGCATCCGCAACTCGTGCGCGTCTGCCACGCGATCCTGAAGGATCCCGCGCAGAACGACGTGCTCGACAACTGGGCGGTGGCCGCGGGCATGTGCCGGCGCACGTTCACGCGCATGTTTCGCCGGGAAACGGGCGTGACGTTCGCGACCTGGCGCCAGAACGCGAGGCTCATGGAGGCGATGTCGCGCCTTGCGCTGGGCCAGCCGGTCACGACGGTGGCCTATGAAGTGGGCTACAGCAGCCCGAGCGCCTTCACGGCCATGTTCCGCCGGTCGTTCGGCGTGCCGCCGACGCAGTACCTCGTCGAGTCCGCCCCGCACTAGCGGAGCGCGTCGCCCCGCCCGGTCCCGGCGGGCGACTCGACCCACCACGGCCGGCCCGCTGTGCGCTGGCGTGGCCACACCTCGTCGAGCGTCTCCGCCTCGTACACGCGCCCGTCCTTGACGACGAGGCGAATCGACACCGCGTTGCCGATGTCGTCGAGCGGGTTCGCGGACAGCACGACGAAATCCGCCAGCTTCCCGGGCTCCAGGCTGCCGAGTTCGGCAGCACGACCGATGGTGGTGGCCGACCCGAGGGTCGCGGCGCGCAGGATCTCGTGGGGCGTCATGCCGCCAGCCGCGTGCGCGCGCATCTCCCAGTGCGTCCCGATCCCGGGGTAATTGCCGTGCGAACCGATGCCGACGACGCCGCCCGCGCGCTGGATCGCCGCCGCGTCGCGCGCCATCGGCCCGTAGACGTAATCGCGCGGCGTCACCCAGGGCACGCGCGCGAACGCACGCTCGCGCACGTGCGGCGGGAACAACCGGGCGATCCGGTCATCGTCGATCGCCGCTTCGCGCGCGACGAAGTCGGCGCCGGCCGGCGGCCCGCCGTGGGAAATCATCAGGGTCAGCACCGAACTCGTCTGCGAGCGGGCCAGCAGTTCGACCACGTCCCGGTACAGGGGATATACGCCGAGCGAATGCTCGTTGCCCGCGAATCCATCGAGGACCTGCGTCAGGCCGAGTTTCATGTCGAGCGCGCCCTCGCAGGTGGGCATCACGCCGAGTTCACCAGCCGCCATCGCGACCCACTGGCGCGCGCGCCTCGACCCGATCCGGTACTGCTTGACGTTGCGCGTGCGGTAGAAGTCGCGGTAGCGCCGCAGCAGGTCGCGCGCGTCGTCGAGCGACACGAGGTGGTTGAACGAGAACATCGCGGTGCCGGTCGTATAGAGACGCGGGCCCGTCATCAGGCCGGCGTCGACCATGTCTTCGTACGCGAACAGGTCGATCGAAAGCGAGGACGGGTCGAGCGCCGAGGTGACACCGTAAGCGAGCGCGGCCCGGACGCCCCAGTCGTCGAACTCGAGCACGTTGCGCCGGACTCCGCCGATGTGCATGTGCGCGTCGATGTAGCCCGGCACGACGTACTGCCCGGCGGCGTCGATGACGTGGGCGCCGTGCGGCAGGCCGACCGCGCCGCTCGGACCGAGTGCCGCAATGCGATTGTCGCGGACCACGAGATCGGCGTTCGCGATGACTTCGTCGCCGCGCATCGTGACCAGCGTGGCACCACGCAGGACCCACGTGCCCGTCGGTGTGTCGCGCGGCAGCTCGACCCGCGCGTCGTATGCGTCGGGCGCGACGCCGGTCGCTGCAAGGGACCTGCGGAAAAAGGTCGACCCGAGCGCCCACGTGATCGTCTGCCCGTCCTGGCTCCACGCTGAGAAGTCGGCGCCGACCCTGGTGAGTCGCTGCACGCGGGCGCTGGGCACCGTGAGGTCGATTGGTTCGCGCGCGTCGTCCTTGCCGTCCTTGCCGTCCAGGGCGACGAGGTAGAGCTGCTGCGTGTGCAGGATCAACGCGTGCCGCCCGTCCGGACTCAGCTTGATGTCGGAAACCGGCGCAGGGCCGTGCATGAAGTAATAAGGGAGGCCGGTGGCCCGCAGCTTGAGCGAGCGGCCGGAGCCGTCGCGACGTATCGCCTCGAGTCCTGCGTCGGTATTGAGGTAAATGTCCTCGCGATCATTCGCGAACTGCGGCGCGCCGCTCATCAGTCCGGAGGCCAGGACGCGCCCGGCTCCGCCCGCCAGCGCTACCTCGACGAGTTCCGCCTGCCGCAGGAACCCGCCGGAGCGCCCGGTCCACTGCGGCTCCTGGATCGTGTGACGACGATCGTGCGCACTCGATCGCAGCGCCATGAGGTGGGTGCCGTCGGGCGCGAACACGACATCGGAATAAAAGGCAGGCGGTCGCGTCACGCGGCGTGTCCGGCCCGTCGACGCATCGGCGAGCCAGATCGCACCGCCATCCGCCGCCGTCCAGCTCACGTAGGCGAGCGAGCGTCCGTCCGGCGACCATGCCGGCTGGAATTCCGGCGGCCCGTCGGCCCGGGTGAGACGCCTGGGCGTTGCACCGGCGCGCAGGCTCATCACGTAGATGCGTCCGAGCGCCGAGAACGCGAGTCGTTTGCCGTCCGGTGACTGGCGGGGCTCCTGGATCAGGCGCGCCCGCACCGGGCCGTTCGGCTCGACGATTTCCTGGCGCAACTGCGGTCCGAGCGCCAGCTCCACCCTGGCGCGGAACGCGATCGCCTGCGACGCTCCCGTGGCGACGTCGATGCGCGCGAAGCCTCCGTCACGCGTGAGCACGATCGCGGCGCCATCGGGCGTGAACGCGTACCCCGGCACGAGATCACGAGTGGGCAGCGACTCCTGTGCGTCGTGCTGGATTGGAAATGCAAGCAGGCGGTCCGCGCCGGTCGCGAGGTCGCGCACGCGCAGTCCCGTGCGTCCGTCCTTGCGCACGGCATACGCAAGCAGGGAACCATCCGGCGACAGTACGGGTCGCATCGCACTGCCCTGGTCTGCGACGATCGTCTCGGTGCGGCCGGACGCGAGCTCGCGACGGTCGATCGTCCAGAGCGGCAGTCGCACGTCGTCCTCGAATGCCGGTCCGCCACGCCTCGCGTAATAGACGTAGCGTCCGTCCGGTGAGGGTGATGCGCCGAGCGCGTTCGACCCGCGCTCGTCGCGCAGTTGTCCCCGCACCTGGGGCACCCGCCCCCGGCCGGGCCGTGACGGGCGCCGTGACAGTTCCTCGGGGGTTCCATCTTCCACGTCGTACTGCCACAGCTCGATCGCATTGCGGTCGGAGCGATACAGCGACACGAAGAGTGCGGTGCCGTCCGCAGACCACGCGGGCGAAACGAATTCGTTCGGACCGTCGTTGTCAGTGAGCTGGCGCGCGTCCGAACCGTCGGCACGCATGATCCACACGTTCTCGGCGCCCGATCGATCGCTGAGAAACGCGATGTGCGCGCCGTCGGGCGACCATGCCGGCTGCGAATCGAACGCCATGCCCTGCGTGATGCGCGTGGCCTCGCCTCCAGCGGAATCCATGCGGTACAGGTCGCCGAGAAGGTCGAAGAGTATCGTGCGTCCGTCGGGCGCGACGGCGGCCGAAAGCCAGGTGCCCTGGTCGGTCTCGAAGGCGATCGTGCGGGCGGGTTGCAGCGGCAGCGGTTCCCCGGGTGCCCCTGTTGCGGCGCCTGCGATCGCCAGGAACGTCGCACCGGTCAGGATGGGAACGCAAAGCAGACCGTGCCGAACCCTACGCCGGTGAACCATGCCGGGCGGGTTCAACGGTAGGCCGGTGGCAGTTCGTGGCGCGTGAGCGGCGAGTAGCGGCGTGCCAGCTCGCTCTGGCGCGACTCGAGCGACGCTTCGACGCCGCGCACCCACACCTGCACGGCCGACGTCGTCGGCTCCAGCGGGTCGCCGTCCCAGATCACGAGGTCCGCGTCCCTGCCCTTCTGCACCGTGCCGTAGTGCGCTTCGATGCCGAAAATCGTGGCCGGGCCGACCGTCAGCGCACGCAGCCCCTCGATCCACGGCAACCCGTTCGCAACCGCGAGGCCCGCACCGAGCCGTGCCCCGCTCCCAGCGTTGTACGTGCGATGGAATGCGGACACGGCAAACGCGATGCGCACGCCGGCCCGCTGCAGGATCGCGGCGTTGTCGAGACGCGCACCCATGGCGTCGAAGCTGGCCGGCACATTCAGCGTCGAATCGAGCGCGACCGGGATGCCGCGTCGGGCCAGGTCGTCCGCGACCCGCCAGGCTTCGGCTCCGCCGTAGAGGACGACCGGAAGGTCCAGTTCATCGTGCAGCCGGATGACCTGGCGGATGTCCGATTCGCGATCGGCGACGATCGCAAGGAGCATGCGACCCGCGACGACCGGCCGCAGCGCCTCCGCATCGAGACGGTTGAGGAGCTGGTCCCTGGGTCCGGCGACGCCCGTCGGCGGGCGGTAGCGTCGAGCCTCTTCCAGCGCATTGCGCAACAGCACCCACGCCGCGCTGCGCGATCCGCCGACGCCGGCCGCCGCGCCGCCGCCGATGCGCACGAACATTGCGACCTGCGCTCGCTCGAGCAGCCCGGTTGCCGAACCCAGGCGCAGCAGTGCGCCCTGTCCGAGGAATGGCGCGCCGGCCGATCCTTCGGGATTCGCGACGGCCCGCGTCAGGCCGTCGCTCAACGCGACCTGCAGCAACGTGGAATTCGGATTGAGCGCGTATTGCACGTCGAAGGCGGCCCCGAGCTGGCCACTCGCCAGCGAATAGTCGCGCGTGTCGGGCAGGCTCGCGACCTCGATCAGGCCCAGTTGCGAGCCGCCGGTCATCAGGCCCGGCGTCACGGTCCTGCCCCTGGCATCGACGACGCGTGCGCCGGCGGGCGGCGACGTCGCGGACGTGACGGACTCGACGACGCCATCGCGCAGGACGATCGTCGCGTCGTCGACCGGCTCGACCGACGTCATCGTGTAGAGCCGCGCATGCACGATCGCCGTGGTGCCCTCGGACCAGGCGACCGGGGCGGCTGTCATTGCGGCAAGCACGCAGAACCAGGCGCGGGCTGCGATGAGCGGAATCGACCCGCGCGAACGTGTCGTGTCGGTCATGGCCGGCGACCCACGCTCGGCTGCCCGAGTTCGAAGTCCGACTGCGGTTGCCGCGTGCGATCAGAGCGGTCGTACGCGAGAGCCCCGTCGACGTACACCTGGTCGGCGTGCGCATAGATGCTGAACGGATCGGCGGACCAGACGACGACATCGGCTCGCTTGCCCGGCTCGAGCGACCCGATCTGGTCGGCGAGACCGAGCATCCGGGCCGGGTTGCGCGTGATCCATTCGATCGCGTGCTCCGGTGCGATGGCGAGTCCCGCCCGCACACCGGCCGCCATGGACTTCGCCGCCTCGATGTTCAGGCGCTGGCCCGAAATGCTGGAGTCCGAATGCATCGCGACGCACGCACCGGCCGCGTCGAGATACGCGGCGTTCTCGCGGATCGCGTCGTAGGCCTCGCGCTTGTAGCCCCACCAGTCGGGCCACACCGCCGCACAGACGTCGTCGCGCACGAACAGCTCCGGGATCTTGTAGGCTTCGGTCGCGTGGTGAATCGCGTCGATCCTGAAGCCGAACTCGTGCGCCATGTCGAGCATCTGCGCGATGTCGTCCGCCCGATAGCAGTGCACGTGCACGCGTATGTCGCCTCGCAGGACTCCTGCGAGCGTGTCGAGCTTCAGGTCCTGGTCGGGCGGCGCTTCGGATTCACCGCGCTCGTATTTCTGCCAGTTGTCGAGGTATCGGCGCGCCTGTTGCCAGGCCATGCGCTGGCCGGCCACCGCGCCCATGCGGCTGACGGGGAATCTCCCGCTGTCGCCGTAGGCGTGAACGACGTTCTCGCCGCACGCCATCTTGAGACCGAACGGGGCCCCGGGAAAGATCATGCCTTGCGCCGTCGACGCCGGCACGTTGCGCAGGACGATCGAGCGCCCGCCGAACAGGTTCGTCGAGCCCGGCATCACCTGCAGGGTCGTGACACCACCCGCCAGCGCGCGGGCAAAGCCAGGATCCTGCACGTTGATCGAGTGCTGCGCCCAGACGTGCGCGGTGTTCGGGTCGGAATCCTCGTTCACGTCGGTGTGCGACGCGTCCTCGCCCGTGTACGGGGTGGGGAAATTGCCGAGGTGCGAGTGCGGATCGACGATGCCCGGCGTGATCCAGCGCCCGGCGGCCGGCACGACGGTGGCTCCTTCGGGCGCGGCGAGTGCCGGGCCGACCGCGACGACCTTGCCGTCTCGCAACAGCACGTCGGTGTTGTCGAGGCGATGTCCTGCCCCGTCGAGTATGGTTCCACCGCGGATCAAGATATCGCGCCTGGGCAGCGGCTGGTACGTGCTCGGGTAGGCCGTGGCCGCCGTGATCGGGTTTGCGACCCGTGGTTTTTCTGCGGGTGTCGCGGCGGCCTTCTTCGCCGGGGCAGGCCCTGGTTTGGCTCCGGATTCACCAGTCGCAGGCTCGGCCGCCGCAGCGTCGGACCGGCGAGGGTCGGACATGCACGCGGCAAGTCCGAGGGTTGCGGTAAGCAGGACGAACGCGAGTCTCGCGGCGTGCCCGCCGGCGCGCGGAGCCGGCCGCCGGAAAGTGGCGAACTCGTAGTCATGTGGTCGCATTCGGGATCGTCTCGCGCAGGACCTACCGGTCGATCCTAGCAAACATGTCCTCGCCAACCACAACGCCCGGGCATCGTGTCGTCGGATACGGGCCATGCCAGGCCGGGCGGCCGTTCCCCGCCACGACTGCGTTCAGCCGGCCCTGCCACTGTTCGAGCGCTGCATCCATTCGAGCAGCGTGCCGTCGCCGGCGTTGCCGGAAGCCAGCGCGACAGCAATGTCCGAGTACTCGGCATCGCGCTCGTCCTGTCCGAGCTTGAACTTGACGCGCCGTTCGCGGATGTGGGCACGGAAGCCGATGATGCCGCTCACCAGGCGATCGTAGCGTTCGCCCATCTCGGCCGCCGACCACGCGTTGGCACGCCCGGCCTCCATCGTGCCGACCTGTTCGTGGATCAGCGCATTCGTCTCGTCCGGGCCCTCGATGAACTCGATGTCGACCAGGTACTGCGCCGTCGCGTAGTTCCACGTCGGCGTCCGCGTGCGGTCCGCGAGCCACGACGACGAAATGTAGCCATGGGGGCCCATGAACAGGATCAGTGTCCGGGGCAACTCGCGGAGCAGCTGCACGTGAGGGTTGGATCTCGCGAAGTGCCCGCGCAGTTCGACGATGCGATCCTGCGCGTCGACACGCGGGATCAGCGGGAGCGGCGTGGCCGCGAATCGTTCCGGTGCCATGGTGACGAGCCAGGCGAACGGGTATTCGCGCACGAGCCGCGTCACGTCCTGGTCGGACGGCGGCGCGAACCTGGCCGGCGTGGGCGAATTCATCGACTGCACTCCCTGGACCTGAGGTGCGACGCAGCATAGCGCCGTACCGGCGGGTCGACTGCCGCGGGAGGGCACGTTACCCATTCGGTCGGGACTCGATGCTTTCCCGTGGCGGGCGATGCGTTAGGATCGTGGCCGGCCACGCGCCACATACTCACGACGGAGCCCACAGCATGTCGAAATCCTTCACCGCCGCGGTCGCGGCCGCATTGCTGATGATGATCGGGAGCGGTACACCGACATCGGCGCTGGCCGACGACGAGCCGACCACCTGGTTCGAGATCTTCAAGCTCGCACCGGGCAAGCAGGAGCCGTTCATCCGCATGATCGCGCTCGAGGACGAGGTGCTGAAGGCTGGCGGCCAGCCGCCGATCAAGCTGTTCATCCACTCGAATGGCGCCGACTGGGACGTGCTCCTGATGAAGCCGTCCAGCGACTACGATGCGACACCCGAGCAGGAGGCCGCGATGGCGGCCAGGCGCAAGGCCCTGGGGCTGCCTTCGGGGTCCGCGTATTTCATTGCAATCCGCGAAATGATCGCTGCGCACACGGACACCAAGACCATCGGGCCGGTCAGCGCGGCCGACTGGCTGGCAAAGCTCGATGCGTCTCGTGCCGGGCACGGCAGCGGGGGCGGGAGCAGGTAATTCGGGATCACCACCCGACGACGGTCACGCGCAATCCCGGCTCGACCTGCGTCGCCGCAGACCACGCCTGCGGACTGGTCAACGACCGAACCGACGCCTCAGAGGATGCCTTTCGACTTCGCAACGTGCGTGGCGATGGCGTCCATCAGGGGCGGCGACAGGCAGTCGTACGGCGGCAAGCCGAGTTCATTGAGTCGCGCGCGAATCGCAGGCATCTCGTCCGGCTTGGCGGTGCCGGCCTCGATGATCGACGACACGAACGCAGCGAACTCCGGGGGCGCCCAGCCCTTCTCCTTCGACAGTTCCACGTGTACGAAGTCAAGCCCGTAGAAGGGATGCGCCTTGTTCTCGATGCGGCCGAACATGTGCACGCCGCAACCGGTGCATGCGTGACGTTGTATGGCCGCGCTGGCGTCCACGATCTTCAGCTTCTGGGCATTGGTCCGCACGGTGACCTTGTCCCGTGGCACGACGGCGACGACCGAGAACCTTGCGCCCGCAGGCTTCCAGCACTTGGTGCAGCCGCACGCGTGATTGTGTGCGACGTTGCCTTCGATGGACACCGTGACGGCATCCCTGGCGCAATGGCAGGTCAAGGTGCCGCCGGCGAAGCTGGCATTGCCGGGCGATTTGCCGCCGTCGACCGACGGGTGAATGGAGATCGCAGCCATGGTGCCTCCTGGCGATGGGGTGGACGCGGTTCCCCCGGCCGTGTCCATGCAATCCGGCCGGCGCAAAGACGATACTCCTCCCGTCCCACCAGCATCAAATCCAGCCGCGACGGAACGGCCATGACGCAATGCGCCGTGCAACCCTGGTCTACTCGATGACGGGCCATCTCGCCTGGCTCGCTGCTGTGGCGCGGCGCTGGCACGGACGTGCGCTCATTCGCGCGACAAGCGTTCGATCTCGGCGAAGAAGCTCCGGCGCCCGCTGGTCAATCCGAGCGCCTTCCACGTCGGCGCGAGCCGCACGACGCGGTCCTTGAACGCGTCCTCGTAGTACTCCCGGTCGAGGTATCCCTGCTGGTACTGGTAGTGCATGTTGTCCCAGTGCGTCTGCTGGGCGATCTGCCACATCCTGAAGCGCCGCCGCTCCGCGTCACTCAACCCGTCCAGAGCCTTGACGTCCTCCGGATAGCCGAGTTCGGTGAGCTTGATGATGATCGGTCCGATGTACTCCGAATCGGCTGCGTGCACGAGCATGGCCTGCAAGGCATCGGAGCGCACCTGGTAGGTCTGCGCGAGCGCGAGCTTGCGCGCCTCTTCCATCGCATGGGTATTCTGGCCGATCTGCTTGGCGAGATAGATCAGCGTGACGACCACGCCCAGCGCTCCGACGACCTCACCGATTGCTCCCCAGTCCTGCAGCGTCATGGGTGTCCTCCGTCAGCGGCCCCCCTGAAGTCTTCCGCGAAGCCATGCGGCGGCGCAAGCTAAGTGTTCGATTTCGCTTGGAGTCGAGCGAGGCCCTCGCTGGACCGCCCCGGGGACGAGCCCATGCTGCCTGGAATTCCACGGAGTGCCATCACAGGCCTGGCCTGCACCCTGTCATTGTGGCTGGCAATTGCGACGGCGGAACCCGCGCTGACGCGCATGCAGCACGTCGCCGGACCGCCGGCCGCGGAAGACCTGCTCGAACTTCCCGGCACACGTTGGATCCTGGTCAGTGCGATCAGTGTCGGGCCCGAAGCGGTGCCGGGCATTTACGTCGTCGGCAACGACCCTCCGCACCTGCAGAAGCTCGTCGTCGAGCTGGCGGGATCGCCGGATGGCAAGGGCACGTGCCCGGCGCGCCTGGAGGTCGAGGGCTTCTCGCCGCTCGGCATGGCGTGGCGCGTATCGAGCGACGGCGCCAGGGAACTGATGGTGATCAATCGCGGCAGCCGCAAGGCGATCGAGTTTTTTTCGATCACGACGGCGCCCGCAGGGCCAGTACTGCGCTGGCGCGATTGCCTGCCGATGCCGCCCGACGTCACGGCCAACAGTCTCGCATCGGTGCCCGATGGCGGCATCGTCCTGACGCAGAACAGCGATGCCCGCGTCAAGGATTCCTGGGCCAGGCAGCAGCGCGGCGAAGTCACGGGCCAGCTCTGGCGCTGGTACCGCGAGTCGGGTTGGACACCTGTGCCAGGCACGTCGTTGTCCGGGCCGAATGGCGTGGTCGTCTCGGCGGACGGGTGTTACGCACTCGTCGCTGCCTGGGCGGAACGTCGACTCGTGCGTGCACCCCTCGGCTGCAGCGCCAGGAACGACGTAACCAGCGCGAGCGTCTCGTTGCCCTACCTGCCCGACAATCTGCGCTGGACAGATCGGGGCACGGTGCTGGCGACCGGGCAGCTGACCACGCCGGACGGCCTCCTCGCGTGCGTCAGGGGATCCGGCCCGTGTCCAGCGAAGGTCATCGTGAGCGAAATCGACCCTGGCGACATGTCGGTCGTCAATGAATGGCAGCTCGATGCCGGGGAGTCGCTGGGTCTCGGCACGACGGCATTGCAGGTCCGCGACCAGGTCTGGGTCAGCAGCATCCTCGGACGCGTGATCGGCCGCTTCACCCCCGGGAAACCGGACTGAGCCGCACGGAATGCCTCGCAGACGCAGTGAGCTTTCGATGACTGCCAGGTTGGGCGCCCGTCGACGCACGTCTCGCGTCATCGCGATCGTGCACTGAGTTCGCACACGCTCGCAGCCGTTCGCACTGTCGGGGCGCGTGCCGGCGTTGCGTTTTCGCGTCGCGTCATGCGGGAGCGGTCGCCGTGGCCGCGTTTTGCGGGGCCTGCAGAGTCCGACGTCCGTGGCACGGCACTTGCCAAGATCCGGGCATGGCCAAGGTTCGGCCTGCATCGGTCCGGCATCTGCAGGTGTTTTGCGTCGCAGCGCGACACCTGAGCTTCAAGCACGCGGCGCAGCAGCTGCACCTGACGCCCTCGGCCGTCAGCCATCGGATTCGCGAACTCGAAGGCAGCCTGGGCGTCGAACTGTTCGAGCGCCGCACGCGCGCGGTCGAGCTGACCGAGGCAGGACACACGTTGTTCACCGAGGTTGCCCCGTTGCTCGACGCCGTGGAGCAATCGCTGACCAATGTTGCGCAACGCCTGCAGAGAAAGCGCCTCCGGGTGACCGCACCGCAGTTCTTCGCGAGCGAGAGCCTGATCCCGAAGCTGCCTGGTTTCGGCACGCGCTGGCCGCAGGTCGACCTGCGACTCGACTCGTCGGAGCCGCGGCCGAGCGAGCACCCGGCGCACGCCGACGCGTCGATCCTGATCTCAGCTCAGCGGCCGGACGGCGTGCGCGCGATCGCGCTGTTCGAGCTTCGTCTCGCCGCCATGTGTTCGCCGCAGTATCGCTCCACGCTCGGCCCGCTGCAGGGCCGGCTGCCGGCCGAAGCCGTGTTGCTCGTGCACAAGAGCTGGCCGGACGGGTGGCTGCGCTGGGCGGAAGCGACGGGGACCGACCTGGCGCGCCACACGACCTTCGTCGAGTTCGACAACACGTTCTCGCTGCTGCGAGCCGCCGAGCACGGGCTTGGACTGGCGCTCGCGCCCACGCACCTCGGCGAGCCGTGGCTGCAGGGCGGCGCACTGATGCGGCTCGACGCTGTCGACGTCGCGATCGGTGAAACCTACTGGCTCGCCGCGCGCGAGTCCGACCTCCATCGCGGGGAGGTGCGCGCGTTTCGCGACTGGGCGCTGATGGAGTTCAGCGGTCGTTGAAAGATACTTGCTCGCGCGTGAACGCGAGAACTGCGCGTTTGTCGCGGCGCAACAATCCTCCTACCGTCGATCACGACCGGGGCCACCAACGGCCCTTGCACGAGGAGGAATCCGAATGAACACGCTCGTCACGAACTCGAAAGCCCGGCGCTCCGGGGCGGCCATTGCGCCGCACGCGGGTGCTGCTTCGTTCGCGCTGCTGTATTGCGTCGCCCTGCCGGCCTTGTGCCAGGCCCTGCCGCCCTTCGAGATGCACGCGGCGAGCGACGCACCCGGCAGCCAGCAGATCGCGGACGGCGAATACGCCGCGGCGGTCGACTTGATCGCAGGCGCCAGGAATACGTCGCACACAGCGTCGACGCTGTCGCGCCTGACGAACCTCTGCGTGGCGCACACGTTGACCCGGCAACTGGATGCGGCCATCGCGTCCTGCGACCAGGCCGTCGAACTCGCCGGCACGCGCATGGAGATCGGCGAGACGAAGCTGGAACGCAATTCCAGGCTGGCATGGGTCCACGCCAATCGCGCCGTCACCCGATGGCTGGCCGGAAACCGGGAAGCCGCGGCAGCCGATCTCGCGGCGGCCAGGTCGTACTCGCCGCGGGACGCGCTGGTGAAGGCGAACGCGGTGGCGATGGCGGCGCGACGGGAAGCGGTGGCGGCACTCGCGCGGGACTGAGCGCGTGTCGAAATGCGCTGCAGGGACGCGGCGCGGCGGTTCGTTCAATGCACGATTCGGCCCTTGAATCCTTGCGTAATCGGGTGTCATGCGCACGCGCGCAGACACCCTGCGGGGCCTATGCTCCGGTGCCGGCTGCCGCGCCTGCCAGCCGGCGTCCGGGCCGCAATCCTCCACTCCTCATCCCGTCCAGCAACTCCGCCTTGCGCGTTTTCATCTGTTCTCCAAGAGTCTCGAGATCCATCTCCGACTGCCGCGCCTCGGCAAACATGCCGCCTCGCTGTTCCTCCTCGTTGACATGGTGCTTGATCATCTCCGCGAGGACCTTGACCCGCGCATCGAAGTACTCGTCACCGGGCCCCGACGCCTCGATCTTCTTGATCAACGCCTTGGCCCCATCGTGCTCGACTTCGGCTTCGTGGTGGATCTCTTCGTCCTGCGTCGCCTCGAGGAATGCCGGGTAGAAGATTTCTTCCTCGACGGTCGTGTGTGCCTTCAGGGCCGTGCAGATCCTGTCTGCGAGGTCTCGCTTGCGGTCCGCGGAGCGCGCCTTCTCGAATTGATCGAACCAGCCTTCAACCTCCCGATGATCTGCCTTGAGCAGCGAAATTGCGTCGGAAGAGCGGGCCCGGCTGCGGACTCTTGAAGACCCGCGCTTTGACTTTGCCTTTGCCATATTCGTCCCTGGTTGAGTGAAAGTGGACTCGAACCACTCTGGGACCGCGCCGTACGCACACTTGTCATCCAAACGCGACTCTTCGTGTAGGTGAGCTTTCCGTACTGCTCACTGACGGCACACGAAAAAATGTTTTCGCCGTTGTCGAAAATCTTCGTCAGCACGATGTTGTGCAGCGACATGTTCATCCTGGCTGAATCGCCCCTCAAGACCTGGAACCCCGCACCTCGAGATCTACTTCTTTTCCGGTCCGCTCGGCAGCGACCACTCCCCGGTTTTCGAATCGAGCTTGTGACAGGCCGTGCAATCGCTCTTGAACGCAGTCACGAAAGTGCTATTTGCGCCGCCCGTCAGGTGAACGAGGTGCAGCAGGCGGCCGAACGGCGGCGCCTTGCTGGAGCCGCCGCTGTGGCAATCGAGGCACGCACCCGGAATGTCCTCGAGGGAGTCCTCGGCGGCGGGGTGCTTGCCCTTCAGCACGAGGCCCGCGGGAGCACTGGCTTTGCTCTTCGCGAGCAGTCCGGCGTCGATCTTGCCCGCGGTCCAGCTCTTCAAGGCTACGCTGAGCCGCTGATCCGACCCCTTGTCTTTCTGGACGACATGACAGTCGATGCAGGCGTTCGGGTAAGGATCGACGGCCGCGGCGGCCAGGCTGGACACGGACGCTGTCAGCACGACGAGGGCGGATGCGGAATGGACGAGCCGAAACATGTTCATGACTCACTCCCCGGGGTCTGTGTCGAGACAAGTGCAATCATCTGCTTCGTCGCCCGGTCCTGCAAAGCGCTTCGCGTGGGAACGACTATTGCCATCGACGACGCGTGCGTCGACGCGAAAACCTCGCGTCAGGAATCGACTTGAGCCAGGCACCTGCCAATCATGGTCGTCGTGCTCATACGGTCGAACCGCGAGCACGGGTCCGCTCTCATTGAAAGCCATGACCTGGCGTACGATTGGTTTCGACACCCTGCCGGAGACCAACGATGTCAACGCTCCGCACTCTGGCGCTCCTGCTCCTTGTGTTGCCTCCAGTCGCCCTCGCAGGCATCGACGCCATTGCACCCAAAGACAGCGTCTCGGGGCTCAAGGCCGCCCTTGACCAGGGCGCCGCACGGGCCGTCGCACAACTTGGCGCTGCCGACGGATTTCTTGGCAACCCGAAAGTCAAGATTCCGTTGCCGCCTGCGCTGAAGAAGGCGGACAAGGCGCTGCGCATGGTCGGCATGGGCGGTCAGGCCGATGAGCTCGTCGTCGCGATGAATCGCGCTGCAGAACTGGCGGTACCGGAGGCGAAGGTCCTGCTTGTCGATGCCGTGAAGCAGATGTCGCTCGACGACGCACGACAGATCCTGACCGGCGGCGATGATGCCGCAACCCAGTACTTCCGTAGAGTCTCCTACGACAAGCTCCAGCAACGGTTCCTCCCGATCGTGAAGCAGAAAACGGACCACGCGCAACTTGCGAAGCAATACAACGAGCTGGCCGGACAGGCTGCGCAAGTCGGGCTCGT
Source organism: uncultured Gammaproteobacteria bacterium (assembly GCA_963786705.1). GTDB lineage: Bacteria > Pseudomonadota > Gammaproteobacteria > Steroidobacterales > Steroidobacteraceae > RPQJ01. The sequence goes on along the minus strand of CAWBAG010000023.1, from coordinate 182,614 downwards.
CGATGCTAAAGATGCGAACGTCGAGAGCTACGTGACGCGCAAGGCGCTCGACGGTCTCTTCTTCATGATCGCCGAGGAAGAGCGGGCGATCCGCAAGAATCCGATGGGTCAGTCGAGCAAGATCCTGCAGAACGTCTTTGGTGCGCTTGGCCAGTAGCCGTCCGACGCGGGACCTGGCGGACGATCAGGGCTACGCCCACGCGGCGTCTTCCGCGCCGGCCGTCAGCGCTGGAACTTGATCCGGTAACGCAGCACCAGTTGGACCTGCGTCTCGTCGAGGGTCGGCGGCAGGCCGAGGTCTTCCCGGTCTGCGAAGGTGCTGTGAATGCGCAGCCACTCCGCGGCAAACTGCCAGTGTTGCCCCAGGTCGCGCAGATAGGCGATCGTCGCCGCGTCGCCGTCATCGTCGTAGTCCGGCATGCCACGGCCGTGCTGCTGCCGGGTCTTGAACCGGTCGTAGCGGGCGCTGATCCGGTGCGGACCCCACGCGTAGCTCGCCAGGACGAATCCCGCCCGGAGATCCCAGTCGTTCATCGGCAGGAACGAGCCGGCACCACCGACGATGGTCACGCCGTCGAGCAACTGCGCAATCACCGACCAGTGTGCGTCCGGCTCGAATCGCAGCCCCACGACGTTGAAATCAGTGTCCCACGCAAAGACCTGGTCGAGAGCGGTGGGATCGCCGCGGTTGTCGTAGTGCAGTGCACGCAGCTCGAGTGTCTCTCCATGCCGCCACGTCACCCCGGCGTAGTAGCCCGGACGGTCGTCGATCTCGTGAAAGAGTTCGAGCGCCGGCTGCCCGCCCTCGCCTGTCGATCCCGGGCGGGCGAGTTGTCCGAACGCCGCAGTTTGCCGGTCATGCAGCGCCCAGCCGCGTTTTGCGACGAGCACGCCGGCGGGGTCGTTCCAGCCGTAGGTCCCGAGTACGAGCGCGACCTCATCGGCGCGGCCTAGCGCCTGGCCGCGCCAGCGAGTCTCGCCCTCGAGCCCCACGGTGCGGATCTCTTCCCCAATCCACGTGGCAACCGCGGAGTTCGACACCGTGTAGACGTTGGTCCAGCCCGGACCGCGGTTCTCCAGGGAGATGGGCGCGTAGAACAGGCCGCCACGCCAGCGCCAGCGCCACGGACCGTCCGGGTACGGGCGGTAGTCGACGTAGGCTTCGGTCAGGTCCACGGGGTTCTTGTCGTGATCGCCATAGCTGCCGGCGACCATGTTGGCGGTGACTGTATCGGCGAGCCTGAGGCGTGCGACGACGAAGGCGCGGCCGAGCCGCAGTCCGTCGTGGTCCGGATCGAAGCGTTGCCGTCCGAGACCACCTTCCAGGAACGAAGGCGAGGCATCGCTGTCGACGAGCCGCAAGTCGAGCTCGCCGCGTACCTCGAGCCGATCTCCGGCGCGGCACGCGAGTGCATGAAGCCCAAGGGACAGCAGCACGGCGACCGTGCGCAGGTGACTCATCTCAGTAGTCCCAGTCAACGTCCCTGGGCCCCGGCGATGGACGCGGCCGCAGGGACTTCTGCAAGCGCCACTCCACGACGTCCGTGCCAGTGCGTTCGAGCGTGATCTCGCGCACGAGCGTGTCGCCGGGATCTGCAACGCGTGGTCCCCAGGCGTCGAGCCGATAGCCACCAGCAGGCAGGTCGTGGATCGACGCGTTTCCTTCCGCATCCGTGGTGGCGAAGTACGGCGAGTCGGTCACGTAGATGTAGCCGACCATCTCGTCGTGGATGTTGCAGCCCAGCACCACGAGGCCAGCCGTGCCGAATGCCACCGGCGAATGGGCCTCGCCCTTGTAGAGCGGCAACTGGAATCGTCGCGACGGCGAGAACGAATAGACCTGGTGACTGACGATGTCGTTATTGGGGAACGCGACCACGGTTCCCGCCTGGACCGCCAGTACCTGCGGCACGAACCTGCGATTCAGCTGGTCCATGACCGCAGTGCGCCTGGGACGCATCGGCGCAGCTTGCGACGGGTCGGTGGCGATGGCGACCACGACGACGTCCGGGACGCCGCGCCCGGCGCGATCCAGGACGCGCAGGCCGAGGTCGCCGGCCGACGCGCCCTGGATGCTCGCGACCACGCCGAGCACGCAGACGGCGATTGTGACGCAGGTCGCAAGGCCATGGGCGCGGTCCGCGAAGCGCGTCGCACTAACCCTGTCCTTCGCAAGGCTGATTCGGAGCATGACCCTATGATCGTCGAGGAGTACCCGATGTAACCGATGATGCAGAGCTTCCGCACCCGAATCCTTGCACTCGTTCTCGGTCTGGTGACCGTGACGTTGCTCGCGACCGTGGGCGCCGTCGTGATCAAGGCGCGGCAGGAGGTGCGCGAACGTGCTGCCGAGCAACTGCGCGCGGGCGCGGAGATCGCGCGCGAGGTCCTGCGCTTTCGCGGCGCGCAACTGAACGGCGCCGTGCGCGTCCTGGCGGCCGACTTCGGCTTCCGGGAAGCGGTTGCTTCGGCGGACACGCCGACCATCCTCTCGGCCATCGAGAATCACGGCTCACGCATCGGGGCCGGACTCGTCGTGCTGATGGACCTCGACGGGCAGGTCACGGCCAGCACCGTTTCGAACCTGTCTCGCGACGCGCGTGCCGGCTTTGCGGACATGCTCGAGCACCGTCCGGCACGCAACGACAGCCCGGTGATACGGATCGTCGCCGGCCGCCCTTATCAGCTCGTCCTGGCGCCGGTTCGTGCGCCGGAGACGATCGCCTGGGTCGCGATGGGATTCGTCGTCGACGATGGTCTCGCGGCCGACGTCGCCCGGCTGGCCGGAGTCGAGGTGTCCTTCCTCGGCGACTCGCCTGGCGAGCCAGCCTTCGCTGCGAGCTCGATGGGTCGCGCGGATCGGCAGGCACTGGACGGAATCCGTGGCCAGGCGGCGAACCGAATCTTCGTCGCCCGGTCTGCACAGGATCAATACTTCGGATTGCTCCAGGACTTGCCGACCGCCGGCGGTGAGCTGCACCTGGTGCTCGCCAGCTCGACCGCCGCCGCGCTGCGACCGTACCGGGAACTGCGACTTGCAATCGTCGGCATCGGCAGTTCGATCCTGCTCGCCGCCGTGATACTCGCCGCACTGCTCGCCAACAGTGCCACCCGCCCGGTCAAGGTGCTGACCGACTCCGCGCGCCGAATCGAGTCTGGCGACTACTCCTTCGAGGTCAACGGACATTCCACTCGCGAGTTCACGCGACTGGCCGCGGCGTTCAACTCCATGCGCTCCGCCGTCGCCGAACGCGAGGACCGGATCTTGTTTCACGCCCACCACGACCTGCTGACCGGCCTCGCGAATCGCACGCGCGCGGCGCTGGTGCTGGACGGGATGATCACGAGTGGCGCCGCGGGCGGGCCCATCTCAGCGTGCATCGTCGACCTGCAGCGATTCCGGGACGTCAATGCTTCACTTGGTCACGACGTCGGTGACGAAGTCCTGAAGGAGATGGCCCGCCGACTTGTGATCGAGGTGCCGGGACCCGACCGGGTCGCACGCCTCGGGGCCGACACGTTCCTGGTGATACTGGCCGCCGACTCGGCCGCCGCTTGCCGTGCTGTCGGTGACCTCGGCACACGCCTGAGACAAGGCCTCGATGCCGGCGGTGTGTCGATACTGCTGGAGACCAGGGCGGGCGTGGCGTCGTATCCGGAGCACGCCGCTGCGGCGGGAGAATTGCTGCGCGGTGCGGACATTGCCCTGCACAAGGCCAAGGAGTCGATGAGCGCCGTCTGCGTCTTCGAGCCCGGCGACGAGGTCGAGCACCGGCGGCGCCTGGCCGTGCTGGGTGACCTCAGGCGCGCCATCGAAAACGACGAACTGGAGGTCTACTACCAGCCGAAGGCCGATGTGCGGTCCGGCCGGATCGTGGGTTGCGAGGCCCTGGTGCGCTGGCACAGCCCGCAGCACGGGCACATCGCGCCGTCCGAGTTCGTGGCGTACGCGGAACGCACGGGTGTCATCCGTCTGCTCACGGCCTGGGTACTGCGTTCAGCGTTTAACCAGCTGCGAGCATGGCAGGATGCCGGGCTCGACCTGACGGTCGCCGTGAACCTGTCTGCAGCGGACCTGACCGATCCGTGCCTCGGCCTCGAGATCATGACTTTGCTCGAAGAAACCCGGGCCTGCCCCACGCGAGTGCTGCTCGAGATCACCGAAAGCACCGTGATGCGCGAGCTGGCGAACGCCATCCGGATCATGGAACAACTGCGGTCGTTGGGCGTGCGATTCGCGATCGACGATTTTGGCACCGGCTACTCGTCGCTTGCCAGCCTCCAGCGGTTGCCGGTCGACGAGATCAAGATCGACCGCGCATTCGTCAGGGAACTCGGCGCAGCGGCCAACGACGGCGTCATCGTGCGCTCTACCGTGGACCTCGGGCACGCGATGGGGCTGAAAGTGGTCGCCGAGGGTGTCGAGGACGAAGCAGCGTTGCGGACACTGGGGACGCTCGGCTGCGACCTGGCGCAGGGCTACCTGCTCTCGCGACCCCTCCCGGCGCGGGAGTTCCGCGACTGGCTGAACGCACGGCTTCCGGTGGCCTCGCCCGTTCGATTCCGCGCCGCTCAACGCGAGCCGGCCGACACCGGGACGCGCGGCTAGAGCCAGCCTGGATAGCCGCGCCGCCGATCAGGCGGTATCTTGGTCCGATGACAATCTCGACGCGCGTGTTGCCCTTGGTCGCACTGCTTAGCGGAGGTCCATCCATGGCACTCGAGATCTCATCCCCCGCGTTCGGCGCCGGCGCCGCAATCCCCGCGAGCTACACCTGCGAAGGCCAGGACACCTCCCCGCCGCTGGAATGGCAGGGCGTCCCCCGCGGCACGAAATCGCTGGTGCTGATCGTCGACGATCCCGACGCGCCGGATCCGCGCTCACCGAAGATGACCTGGGTGCACTGGGTGCTGGCCAATCTTCCACCCGATATCCATGGCCTGCCCGCGGGCGTGACGCCGAGCGCGCTGCCCCCCGGAACGACGGAAGGCGTCAACGACTGGAAACGCACTGGATACGGCGGGCCGTGCCCGCCCATCGGCCGGCACCGCTACTTCCACAAGCTCTATGCGCTCGACACGGTGCTCGAAAGACTCGAGCGTCCGACCAAGTCGCAGGTCGAGGCTGCCATGAAGGGCCATGTGCTGGGGCACGCTGAACTCATCGGCACCTACGAGAAGACGGGCCGCTAGCCGAGCCGGTCGAAACGACCCCTCGACGCTCGATGCGCGAGCGTCTCCTGAGCGGTGCCGTGGGATTCCAGAACAGGTTTTACGTACGATGATGGTCTGCCATGCCACGACGCATCCTCTCGCCCCGAGGGCCTGATCGCGACGCCGCCCTCGAGCAGTACCGCCGGCGCGCCGGCGTCTACGACCGGGAGCTGGCGTTGCTCGAGCCCATTCGGCGCATCGCCATCTCGAGGCTCGAGCTGCGCCCGGGGGACGTCGTGCTCGACGTGGGCTGTGGCACCGGCCTGAGCCTGTCGATGCTCAGGCACGGCGTCGGCCCCAGAGGCCGCATTGTCGGCATCGAGCAGTCCCTCGAGATGGTTGAACAGGCACGTCGGCGCGTGGCACGGGCGCGCTGGGCACGCGTGACGCTGATGTATTCCCCAGTGGAAACAGCCGACATCCGCGTCTACGCGGACGCTGCACTGTTCCACTTCACGCACGACATCCTTCGGCGACCCGAGGCGATAGCCAACGTCATCGGCCACCTGAAGCCTGGCGGGCGCGTGGTGGCGTCGGGCTTGAAATGGGCGCGATCATGGCCGATGCGGCCGGTCAATGTGCTGGTTCTGTCTGCCGCGCTGCACTCAGTCACGTCGCTCGACGGTATGGACCAGCCCTGGCGGCTGCTGCAGGACCAGCTCGGTCCGATGCACGTCGAGTCCAGACTGCTCGGCGGAGCGTACATCGCCAGCGGCGTTCGCGCTCCATCTTGACCGCGGCGTGCGGGGCGTGGCTACGGCTCGAAGCGGAATCAACTGCGCAACACGCTGCGGCTATCGTCGCCACACGTCCAGCACATCGACGTAGACCTCGACGCCGCCGCCGTCGCGGTCCTCAAGGGTGCGACGGCCGCCAGGTCAATCCGGCGGAATCGGTGGCTTTGATAGGATCGGCGCATGTTCCAGGCCAGCCCGGTCGGAATCCTGGCACTCATTGCCGTTGCGATGTGCTTGAGTCTGGCGGTGGCGCCCCACCGCGTCGGGGCGCCGGGCAGCGTGGCGCGCAAACCTGCACTCCTGCTGGTCGTCGAGGGTGTGACCCTCGTCAGCAGCGATTACTTCGATCTCATGCTGACTCCGGCGATCCATGCGCATCGCCTGTATCGCGCCTGGTTCGATGGACAGTTCGCCGTCCACGCGCTTGGCGACTGCTCGATGCTGGCGCTTTATCCGCCCTTTCTCGCCGCGGCGCTGCAGACGAAGCTGACGCAGCCCTTCGCGGACAAGCGGATTCGTATCGGACTCACGTGCACCTCGTTTCTGCTGTTCGTCGCTGTCATGTCGACGCCGAGACCCTGGAGTGCGACCTGCAGGCGCGCACTGGACCTCCCTGACCTGGTGCCCGACTACAGTGCCAGTCGAGTCCAGAGTGGGTAGCGCAGCAGCGTTAGCCAGAGACGCGGATTCCCAACCTCGGGCGATCTAATTAAGCAATATAATCAAATGGTTATGCATCCAGCCCAGCGCTCCGCAGAGCGCACGACGCTGCGGTTGCGGCTCCGCGCGACGACCAGCCGCCGGGGCCGTGAGATGCGCGAACGGGTCTTCAACGGCACTACTTGCGCCGCATTGCTCCAGCACGATCCTTCTCACGTCGCCAAGGATCCGCTAGCCTTGACCGCTAGAAGAGGCTCCAGCGCCCACCTGCCCGGTCCACAGGATATTGGACGCATCAGGGCACAACCTTGACCCAATCGGCAGACGTATTCCTGAGCTACTCGCGCGACGACAAGGACGCGGGTGCTCGACCTCGCGGGCAAGCTGCGCGCCGCCGGCGTGAACATGTGGATCGACCAGGGCGGCATCGACGGCGCCGCGCTCTGGGGCGAGTCCATCGTCCGTGCGCTCGAGAGCGCCAAGGTCCTGCTGCTGATGGTCACGCCATCGGCCGTCGGCTCGCACAACGTGGCGAAGGAAGTCGATGCTGACGAGCGAGCGCAAGGGGCACATCCTTCCGGTGCATCTCGAGCCGACCACGATCCCGCTGAGCCTCAAGTACCCGCTCGCCGGCATCCAGCACATCGAGTATCTACCACGGCGACCCGGACGAGAACCTGCAGGCCATCCTGCGCTCGCTGGAGACGCTGGGCGTGAGCATCACGCCGCCGCAGGCCGCTGTCGCAAGTGGCGACCGAGGCCCGGCCCGCCACTGCCGCCGCCGGACACGCGGCGCATGCTGCCGAGCCCCTCCCCGAGCGCGGAGCGGTGGCCGTGCTGCCGTTCGACAACATCAGCCCCGATCCGGAGACCGACTATTTCAGCGACGGGCTGACCGAGGAACTGATCGCGAGGCTGTCGCTCGTGAGCGAAATCAACCTGATCTCGCGCTGGGCCTCGATGCAGCACAAGGGGCGCGGGCAGGACATCCACGCGATCGGCAACGCCCTCGGCGCGCGCTACATCGTCGGCGGCGGCGTGCGGCGGTTCCAGGACTCGGTGCGGATCACCGTCCAGCTCGTCGACGTCGCGACCAACCTGCAGCTCTGGGGCAACACCTACAAGGGCAAGCTCGACGACATCTTCGACATCCAGGAGCAGGTCGCCCAGCAGATCGTCGAAGCGCTCAAGCTCAAGCTCACCTTCTCGGAGAAGGCTGTCGCTGACCAAGCGGCAGACGCTCAACGCGGAGGCGTACGACCTCTATCTTCGCGGCCAGGACCAGCTCTACCGGCTGACCAAGCGCAGCGTCGAGTACGCGATCCAGCTGTTCGAAAAGGCCATCGAGCTCGACTCGCGCTATGCGGCCGCCTACGCGGGATGCTCCAGCGCCTACGGCCAGATGTACCAGCTGATCGCGCGCGAGGAGCGTTACCGCGAGCTGGCGCAGGAATTCAGCTTCAAGGCCCTGATGTACGACAACAACCTGGCCGAAGCGTACCGGGCGATGGGACTGTCCTATTTTCTCTGGGGCAAGCTGAACGAAGCCACCGCGTCGTGCACGAAGGCCATCGAGATCGATCCAGACGACTTCATCGCGCACTGGACGCTCGGGCGGATCTACTTCACGCAGGGCAAGCTCGACGAGGCGCTGGAACTCTTCCGCCGGGTCGCCGAAATCAAGCCGGGCTTCTATGCGGGACACCTCGACGTGGCGCAGACCTGCCTCGGGCTTGGGCGGACCGCAGGAGGCGGATGTCGTCTATCGCCGGCTGCTCGAGATCATGCCGAACTACCTGCTGCAGAACCCGGACGATGCGCGTGCGCGACTGATCTACGCGAACCAGCTCGGTCGGGCCGGACTGCAGGGACGACGCGATCCGCGAAAGCACGAAAGCACTCGTGTTGAGTCCCGGTGATCCGATGATGCTGTACAACGCAGCGTGCATGTACGTGAGTCTCGGCGAATCCGACCGCGCCCTCGATGCGCTGCGCCAGGCCCTCGAGGCGGGATATACGAACTTCGGCTGGATGCGCAACGATCCGGATCTCATACCGTTGCGCGATCATCCCGAATTCGTCGCGCTGATGCAGCCGCAGTAGCCCTGGACGAATTGAGCGTGTGCTGCGGCGAGGCAGGCTAGATCGCGGCGAGTCGGCGCCTCGACTCCATCCAGGTCCGGACCCGCTTGGCATCGGCGATCCGCGTGAGCTTGCCCGACGAATTGAGCAGCACGATTACGACGCGGCGGCTGTCGATGACGGTTTGCATCACGAGGCAGCGACCGGCTTCCGAGATATAGCCCGTCTTCTGCACGTTCACGTGCCACGCGGGATTCGCGACCAGCAGGTTGGTGTTGCGGTACTCGAGTCGCTGGCGATTGACGTAGACCGTGTGGCCGGCAGCCGTCGAGTATTCGCTGATCGTCGGGTTTTCGGCCGTCGCGAGCACGAGCTTGGCAAGGTCCACCGGGCTCGCCACGTTGCGGCTTGACAGGCCGGTGGGCTCCACGAAACGCGCCGTGGTCATGCCGAGCGCCGCGGCCTTCTCGTTCATGGCCTGCACGCAGGCAGGCAGGCCGTCGGGATATGAGCGGCACAGCGAATGTGCGGCGCGGTTCTCGGACGACATCAGCGCGAGGCGCAGCAGGTTCTCGCGGCTCAGCCGGGTGCCCCGCGCGAGGCGCGAGCCTCCGCCAGCCGTAGCGCGCACATCATCGGCGGTGATGGTCAGCACCTCGTCCATCGGCTGACCGGCCTCGAGCACGACCAGGGCGGTCATCAGCTTGGTGATCGAAGCGATCGGAACGGGAACGCGCTCGTGGCGGGCAGCGAGCACCGACGAGTCGGACTCGTCGAGGATGTAGAAAGCGTGGGAGCGCAGGTCCGGGTAGGCCGACGGCCGCACGGCCCCCTGCGGGGCCGCCGAGGCAGCAACGGGCGCCAGGAAGACCAGCAAGAAAAAGGCCCGCACCATCGAATCAACTGTCCTGCACCAGTGCATGAGGTCGCTCGCTCACAGGATGTCGCACGCCGAGTCCGCGCACACGTCGCACGGACCGGAACTGACGATAACGGTAGCCCGTCATGCCAGGTCGGTGATGTGACATAACTCGCAGAACGAGACTCGTACGTGCGGGCCGCAACGTTGACCGATGAATGAGCATCAAGGCGCGGTGCGGCGCGCCCAGACCAACGCAATGGACAATGCCGCGAGCAGGTGGTCATCGACCGGCCGCACGGATTGTCGCAACTGTGCAGCCTTCACATCTTCAGCACGACCCGAAATCGTGCCTTGCCGCTCATCATCCGTTCGTACGCCTCACCGACACGAGCCAGCGGGTAGACCTCGTTGAGCGAGCGCACGCCGGTCAGGACGCTGAACTCGAGCGTGTCCTGCGAATCGATGGCGGTTCCCGAATACCAGCCACGCACGGACTGGTTGCCGCCGATCAACTGCAATGGCGGCACCTCGAGTTTCGGCACCGCGCCGACCACGAGGAACGTGCCGCGAGGACCGAGTCCACCGATGCAGGCCTGCATCGCCTCGGCACTGGTCGCCGTGGCCAGGATGACCTTCGCGCCGCCGAGATTCGAGCAGTTCCCTGGCCGGGTTCTGCGCCTGGCTGTCGACGTAATGATGCGCGCCCAGCTGCGCGGCAAACGCCGCCTTGTCGGCACCACGGGCGATGCCGACGACGCGGAATCCCATCTTCGCGGCGTACTGCACCGCCAGGTGTCCGAGGCCGCCGAGACCGAGCACCGCGACCAGCTCGCCGGGGCGCGCGCCGCTGTTGCGCAGCGAATTGAAGGTCGTGACCCCCGCGCACATCAGTGGCGCCGCCTCCTCCGCGGTGAGCCCGCTCGGAACCCGGGCCAGCGCCGAATGGGGCGCCAGCATGTACTCGCCGTAGCCGCCATCGGCGGTGATGCCGGTGATTCGATGGAACGTCTGGCAGGCGAAAAAATTTCCGCGGCGGCAGGAATCGCACGTCCCGCACTGACCGCCGTGCCAGCCGACGCCGACTCGATCGCCGACCGTCCAGCCCTGCACCTGCGACCCGAGCGCGTCGATCCGGCCGACGACTTCGTGACCCGGCACTCGGGGCAACACGATGCCCGGAAACATTGCGCCCTTGGTGTAGGCATCGCTGTGGCAGACGCCGCACGCCTCGACGCGCAGTCGGACCTCGCCCGCACCGGGCTCGGCGATCGGTGCGTTGGACAAGCTCGAACGGACCATCTGGACGGGCGACCTGCGCAACGCGCATCGTGCTCATGAGGAGCTCCTTCAGGTTCGTCGGCCTGGACGGGACAATCGGACGCCGACATTGTATTCGCTGTCCGGTCCCTCGCAGCTGTACGCGCCTTCTTAACCAACGGACGGTCAATCGAGGTTGCGCTGCAGCACGTTACCCTCGTCGAGCTGGACATCCTGGACATTGCGGAAGGCCAGGTCGTCGTCGACGCTCAGGACGTCCTCATTGCCGTTGCAGGTCAGCGCGAGCGTGTAATCGCCGGCCGGGAGAAACCGCATTGCATACCGGAACCCCGCAGTTGCCGAACCGACCACTCCGGTCGTCGCAAACGGTTCTGCCGTGGCGCCATCGAGGTCGTCCGGCGCTACGCCCGTGCCCGAGAACAGGTAGATCGCTGCGCCCGGGGTCAACAAAGTGCCTTCAGGACAGGCGGCCGCGACGTTGCCTTCGATCCCGGCGGCGTCGCCGGAGCGGACCGCTCGCAACCGCGGCTTCAGCGTGTATTCGTCATTCGCCTCGTCGAAACTCAGGGACTGACGCAGGTCCAGCACCAGCGTGAGTGATTCCTGGCTGGCCTCCTCGTCCTCGACAAGAAAGTCGACGACCGCGAAGTCCCCGTCCGCGAGGAGCAGCGGAAACTTGCCGGCGACGGTCGTTACGGCGTTGTCGCCTTTATCGTCGTCAAAGAGCAGGCGCACGCCGGCATACCGGCCCGCCGGGAGTTGCTCGTCCGTAAACAGTCGCAGGGGATCGCCATCCCGAAGATCGAGCAGGTCGACGAGTTCGCCCCTGCGAAACTCCAACGTCGAGGTGGTGCCATCGGCCTTGCGGAAATCCAGCCCCAGGAGGTTGACTTGCACGCCGCTGATTCCGGTATCGGCCGGAGCATCCGTGCTGAGATCGGCCGTGAACCGCGCATTGCATCCACCGAGCAGCAGGCCCAGGGTAGCCGCCACCAAGCCAGCGCAGAATCGTCTGGTTTTGAATTGCATGAATCGCTTCAATGTCATCATGAGTTCATTGCCGACAAAGGCCCGGATCTTCAGTCCCGGGCCGATGGTGGAATCGATAATGGCATCAAGATAATGGCATCAACAGGTTAGCTGGGGTGCCTGTGACTTCCAATGCCCCAGGATGCAGGACCACACAGGACAGATCATGAACCGCTGGACACGATGGCTGCCCGGACTGCAGGTCCTGCACCGCTACGAGGCCGCCTGGCTGCCTCACGACCTGATGGCAGGCCTCGTGCTCACCACGATGCTGGTGCCTGTAGGGATCGCGTATGCGGTCGCGTCGGGCGTCCCGGGAATCTATGGCCTGTACGCCACGATCGTCCCGCTGCTCGCCTACGCGCTGTTCGGTCCCAGCCGCATCCTGGTGCTGGGGCCGGACTCCTCGCTCGCCGCGGTAATTCTCGCGGTGGTGCTGCCGCTCTCGGGTGGCGACCCGGTGCGTGCCGTGACCGTGGCGAGCATGATGGCGGTAGTGTCGGGGCTCGTGTGCATCCTGATCGGCGTGATGCGCCTGGGATTCGTCACGGAGTTGCTGTCGAAGCCGATTCGCTACGGTTACATGAACGGCATCGCGCTCACGGTGCTGATCAGCCAGTTGCCCAAGCTGTTCGGCTTTTCGATCGACGGCGCGGGGCCGGTGCGCGACCTGTTGGACATCGTTGCAGCCGTGCTCGGTGGCAAGGCCAACTGGGCTGCATTCGCGGTGGGCGCCAGCACGCTGGCGGCGATCCTGCTGCTCAAGCCCTTCAAGCGAATTCCGGGCCTCCTTATTGCGGTCGTGGGCGCGACACTCGTGGTCGGTGCGCTCGGGCTCGACCAGAGCGCCGCAGTGAAGGTACTCGGTACGCTGCCGCAAGGCCTGCCGTCGTTCGTGCTGCCCTGGATCAGCCTCGCCGACTTCGGCCAGGTGGTGATCGGTGGCTGCGCGGTCGCCATGGTGGCGTTTGCCGACACCAGCGTCCTGTCGCGCACGTATGCGGCCAGGACCGGCTCCAAGGTGGACCCGAACCAGGAGATGATCGGCCTGGGTGCCGCCAACCTGGCCGGTGGACTATTCCAGGGTTTTCCAATCAGCAGCAGTTCCTCGCGCACGCCGGTCGCCGAGGCAGCAGGAGCAAAGACGCAACTCACGGGCGTGGTCGGCGCCGTGGCGGTGGCACTGCTGCTGGTGCTGGCACCCGACCTGCTGCGGCACCTGCCCAACAGCGCGCTGGCGGCGGTCGTGATCGCCGCGGCCATCGGCCTGTTCGAATTCAAGGACCTCCGCCGCATCTTTCGCATCCAGCGCTGGGAGTTCTGGCTGTCCGTCGCCTGCTTCGTCGGCGTCGCCGTGCTGGGAGTGATTCCGGGTATCGGCCTGGCAATCGTCATCGCGGTCGTCGAGTTCCTGTGGGACGGATGGCGGCCCTACCACGCGGTGCTGGGCCGGGTCGACGGTATTCGCGGCTATCACGACATCGGACGCTACCCTGCGGCGCGGCTCATTCCCGGCCTGGTGCTGTTCCGCTGGGACGCGCCGCTGTTCTTCGCAAACGCCGAGTTGTTCCACCAGCACGTGCTCGAGGCCATTGCGCGATCGCCAACGCCGGTGCGGCGGATCATCGTGTCCGCCGAGCCCGTGACCAGCATCGACGTGACATCGGCGGACATGCTTGCCGAACTCGCGCAGACTTTGCGCGAGTCTGGAGTCGAACTGCATTTCGCGGAAATGAAGGACCCGGTCAAGGACAAGCTGAAGCGCTTCGAGTTGTTCGACCGCCTCGGCGCCGCGAACTTCCACCCCACCCTGGGCGCCGCCGTCGATGCGTATCTCGACGAGCACTCGGTGGACTGGAAACCCTGAGCACCAGGGCCGTTCAGTCGGCAGCGAGAAACTCGTCGATCATCGGCATGACCTGCGCCGCCTGCGATACCAGGAACAGGTGCCCGCCGTCGACGATACGCAGCCGCGCGCGCGGAATGAGCTTCGCGAGAAACCGCCCGTTGACCTCCGGCACGATCCGGTCGCGGCTGCCCGCCAGGACCAGGGTTTCGTGCGGGATCAGCGGCAGGAACGGTGCGCTGGTCCAGCCCGTGCCCGCGAGCAGCTGGAACAGGTAACCCGCGGGGGTCGGCGGCTTGATCCGCGCGGCGTGGTCGCCGCTGCCTGTCTCGTCGCCATACAAGGCCTCGAAGTGGCGTTCGAGGTAGTCGGCGTCGAGGTAGCGCCTCGGGCTCGCGAGCTTGAGAAACGCGCGTGGATGCCCCGGCACCATGAGCACGCCGGCCGAGGTGGCTGCGAGCACGAGGCGCCGTACGCGTCCGCGAGCCTGGAATGCAAGCTGCTGCGCCATCGCTCCGCCCCAGGAGACACCGAGCACGTCCACCTTGCGCCGGTAGCCGAGCGCATTGAGCACCCGGGTTGCGAGAACGGCGTACTGCCAGGGCCGGTACGGATGGTAGGCCGGTCCGGACCCGCCGACTCCAGGCGCGTCGAACGCGATCACCTCGAGGTCGGCCAGGCAATCCGCGATGGGCGCGAGCAGCTCGAGATTGGCGCCGATGCCGTTGAACAGCAGGAGCGGTGTGCGCTGCGTGCTGCCGTGCCACACCGCGACCCGGATGCGGTGCCCGAAGAGCTTCAGGTGCCGGAAGTGCGGCTCCCGGCCATGCAGAAGTGCTGTAGCGCTCCTGGGCACGGTCACGCGTGCACGTACTCGCCGGGCGCAGGAGCCAGCATCCGATGGGTGCGCGATCCGAGGCGGCGCGGCGCGGCGACTTCGGCACCTGAGCGCTCGCGCAGCCACACGGCCCAGTGCTCCCACCACGAGCCCTCGTTCTCACGTGCGCCGGCCAGCCACTCGTCGGCCGATGGCGGCAGCGCGCTGTTCGTGAAATAGCGGGCCTTCGGATTGCCCGGCGGATTCACGATCGCCTGGACGTGCCCGCTGTTCGAGAGCACGAACTGCCTCTCGCCACCGAGCATGCCGGTCGTGCGGTAGCAGGCCTTCCACGGCGTGATGTGGTCCGTCGTGGCACCGACGATGTACGTATCGACATCGACGAGACGCAGATCGATCGGCCGGCCAAGCAGGTTTATTTCTCCGGGGCGAGCGAATGGCCGCTTCAGGTACAAGTCGAGGTAGTCGGAGTGCAGCGCCGCCGTCAGGTTCGTCGAGTCGGCGTTCCAGTACAGCACGTCGAACGCGGGTGGCGTCTCACCGTGCAGGTAATTGCTGACCACGTAGTTCCAAACGAGGTCGTTCGGCCGCAACCAGGCGAAGACACGCGCGAGTTCCGCCCCGGGCAGGATCCCCGTCTTCGCCGACCGCCGGCGCGCGATTGCGATGCTCTGCGGCGTGAGGAGCGCACCCACGTCGCTGTCGGTCGCGACCGGATCGAGCACGCACACCCAGAATGTCGCGGAGTTGAACCGGCGGTCACGCTGCGCAGCGAGGTGACTGAGCAGCATTGCGGTCGTGATTCCGCCGGAACAGCCTCCCGACACGTTGAGCCGCTTCGAACCCGTGATCGAACGCACGACGTCGCTCGCCTCCACGAGCGACTGCACGTAATGCGCCATGCCCCAGTCCCGCTGCGCGGGAGCCGGGTTGCGCCAGCTCACGATGAAGACCTGGAAGCCAAGCGACACGAGGTACCGGGCCAGGCTCTTCTGCGGCGCGAGGTCGAGCACGTAGTACTTGTTGATCTGTGGCGGCACGAACAGCAGCGGTATCGCGTGCACAAGCTTCGTTTGTGGCTGGTACTGGATCAGCTCCAGCGTATCGCTGCGATACACCACCGCGCCCGGCGTGCAGGCCAGGTTCTCGCCGACTCTGAATGGGCGCTTGTCGACCAGCGACGGCATGCCGCCGTTCTCCCGCAGGTCGCGCACGAGACTCTGCAGGCCCCTGACGAGCGAGAGTCCACCCGTGTCGATGGCGCGCTTCATGGCGGACGGATTCGTGAACAGGAGGTTGCTCGGCGCGAATGCGTCAGTGACCAGGCTCACGAAGAGATTGACGCGGGTGCGTGCCAGGGCGTCCAGTTGCAGGTCGGCGACGTAGCCTCGCGCCGCATCGCCCAGCGCGAGCCAGCCCTGTGCGAGACGCTTCTGGACCGGGCTCGTCTGCCAGGCGGGGTCCGCGAAGCGCCGGTCTTTCTGGGGCACGTCGAGCGTCGACCGGCCGGCGACGACGTCGGCCACCGCACGGCCGGCCGAGCCGGTATGCTTCATGAGAAGAGCGGGCTGCCGGAGCGCGGCGGCCACCAGGGCATTGACGCCCTTCAATACGTCCTCGCGGCTGATCCCTACGATCGGGCTCAAGGTGATCGGGGAATCGGCTGCCTGCGCCACCGGCGACACAGGAGTACGCGAAGACGGCGCGTCGGCGCTGGCGCCCGGCCGACTTGCGGATCCCCGGGGCCGTGTCGAACGTTTCGCCAAGCTGGCGTCTCAAGTGGCTGACAATGTGCAAGGATAGGCGAATTCGTGCACGGCAACCACACCGGCGCCCCGGCGACCCCGCCCAGGCTTGACATGGTGGCCGGGCAGGTCAACTGGCGGCACCCGTTGCACGCGCGGCGCGACCCGGCTGACCGCGGCCGCAGGCGGGTCGAAATGTGACCCGCGTCACGGGCCTGGCCGAGGTTTTCGCACATCGTTCACGGATAGACACGTGTTGACTGAGGCTATATGTGCCTGGTCCATCAAGAGACGCCGCGGGTGGGAGATGCGCGCAGAAGAATATGTCGCCAATGCACCAGACGAGCGACGGCATGACTGGAAATGAGCGGTTCAGTTCAGGCTGGACAGGCGCTGTATCCGTCGCGCTGTTCGCGTACATCGCGGTCGCGATCCTGCTGATTCTCGTCGACAGCAGCCGATGGCCGGCCCTCGACGTGTTCAACCTGTATTCCGACTCGCTTGCAAGCATCGTCGTGGCCATCCTGGCGGCGGCCGCGGCGCGGGGCTCGTCCGACCTCGCCGCGCGACGCACCTGGTGGCTTCTCACGGCCGCGCTGTCCGTCTACAGCGCGGGGAACCTGCTGCACGCAACCTACTGGCTGTTCGGCGTCGATCCATTCCCGTCCATCGGGGACGTGTTCTTCCTGGGCTTCTACCCGCTCGTCTTCGCAGCGGTGCTGACGGTCATCCGCACCGCTGCCGTTCGCGTGCAATGGGCGCGGCTCGGGCTCGACACGACGATCCTCCTGCTGGGCTTCGGCGCATTCTTCTGGTTCTGCGTGATCGCGCCCACCGCAGCCGCCCAGCGCGACCCGGACGTGCTCAAGTACGTGCTGGCGCAGAGCTACATAGCCCTCAACTGCATCATGCTGCTCGCGTGCGGCGTGCTTGCTGATGCACTCCGGCGCCACGCCGATACAGCGCCGGGCACTGCTGCTGCTCACGCTCGGCTTCTCGTCGATGTCCATTGCCGACATCGTCTGGGGCATGTCGAAGGTCGACGGCAGCTACATTCCGGGCGCCGTCTCGGACGTGATCTACCTGTCGTGCTACGTCTGGCTCGCGGCCGCCGCGCGCGAGCAACTGCGCGGTGCGCCCGCCGTGCGACGCGCTCCCGGCGCTTTCAGCGGCACGTTCGTGCAGGGAATGCCGTACATCGCGATGATGATCTCGTTCATGGTGCTCGTGTACGTCGAGAGCAGCACGGCTGCGAGCCCCGTGAACACGATGACCGTCATCATCTTCGTGCTGACCTCGCTCGTCATGGTGCGCCAGGGCGTGCTGTCGCGCGACGACGCCCTGCTGCGGGAACGCCGGGCGGCCGACATCGTCGAGGCTCGCTACGCATCCCTGATCAAGAACGCCTCGGACGTCATCATGATCGCCGACGTCGACGGACAGCTGCAGTTCGCGTCGCCGGCCGCCGAGCGCGCCTTTGCGATCCACCCGGACGAGCTCGTTGGCCGAAATCTCTCCGGGCTCTGGGCCGAAGGGGACCGCGAACGGCTGGCGGCGTTCCTCGCCGAGGTGGCCGCGACGCGCGGCCGCGTCATTGGACCGATCGAGCTGGCGGTCGAGACCGGCGACCGGCGCAGTACCCTCGAGTGCGTCGGCAGCAACCTCGTGGACGACCCGGCAATTGCCGGGCTGGCGCTGAACTTCCGCGATGTGAGCGAGCGCAAGGTGCTGGAGGAGCAATTGCGCAAGCTGGCGTTCCACGACCCGCTGACCCTGCTTGCCAACCGCAGCCTGTTCTGGAACCGGGTCGAGCACGCGCTGGCACTGGCGCAACGCTCGCAGAAGCACGTGGCGGTCATGTTCCTCGACCTCGACAACTTCAAGTACGTCAATGACTCGCTCGGGCACGATGCCGGCGACCGCCTGCTCCAGGCCGCGGCGCAGCGGCTGGTCAAGGCGACCCGGCCGTCCGACACGGTGGCGCGCCTGGGCGGTGATGAGTTCGCAATCCTCCTGGAAGGCATTCGCAGCGAGGCGGACGTCGAGCGCATCGCCACGCCGATCACGGTGGCATTCAACGGGCCGCTGCTGCTCGATGGCAGGGAAATCGACACGTCGGCCAGCATCGGCGTTGCCTGCTCGAAGCCCGGCGACGACGCCGAACAGCTCCTGCGCAAGGCCGACATTGCCATGTACAACGCGAAGGCAGCCGGCAAGGCGCGCTACGTGCTGTTCCAGCCGCACATGCAGGAACAGTTGCACGACCGCCTGCTGCTGGAGCAGGACATCGACCTGGCGTTGGCGCAAAGGGAGTTCTTCATCGAGTTCCAGCCGGTCGTCGACCTGACGCACCGCGAATTGCTCGGCGTCGAAGCCCTGGTGCGGTGGAATCATCCACAGCGGGGCATCGTCATGCCCGGGGACTTCATCTCGATCGCCGAGGAATCCGGCCGGATCGTCGAGCTGGGTCGCTGGGTTCTCCTCGACGCGTGCACCCAGGTCCGTGCCTGGAGCGAATCGGTGGGCGCCGGAAGCGGCCTGCGCCTCGCGGTCAACATTTCAGGCCGTCACCTGCAGCAGGGAAACCTGGTTGCGGACGTGCGCAACGCGCTCGAGGTCTCCGGCCTCGATCCTGGCAACCTGGTGATCGAGCTGACCGAGAGCACGATCATGCAGAACACCGAGGTCAACCTGGAACGATTCCGCGAGCTGAGGGCGCTCGGCGTCCGGCTCGCCATCGACGACTTCGGCATAGGCTACTCGTCGCTCTCCTACCTGCACCGATTCCCCATCGACATCCTGAAGATCGACCGCGCGTTCGTCAGCCGGCTGACCGAGCAGGACGGCGGCCCGGAACTTGCCCGCGCAGTGGTGATGCTCGGCTCGACGCTCGGTCTCGAAACGATTGCCGAGGGCATCGAGAACGAGGACCAGGCGGCGACGCTGCTCAACCTCGGCTGCGTCGCGGGCCAGGGATTCCTCTTTGCCAGCTCGAGTTCGCTCGATGTGGTCGCGACGACACCGTTCATGGCACGCCGTGCGCGGCTGCGGGCGGAACGTGCTGCCCAGGCCAACCTCACGGCCACCGGCCGCTTCCGGACAGCCGAAGTCTGGCCGTGTTCAGCGGCGGGCTGACACCGGCTCAGTACGCAAGGCAACTGGCCACCAAGGCCATTACGATCCCGGCCGGACTCCAGACCTGCGCCCGCGAACTTGCCGGCGTGCAATAGCTCCTGTGAAACTACCGCACGGCGAGTCGTCCTCCGGACTTGCTGTGCCGCCGATCCGTCTCAAACATCTTATGCCGGTGGAGATGCAGCATTTGCAGTCGAATTCTCGTCAAACGCATTCGACTCCGTCGGCGCGATCCCAAGGCGCTACACCTGCGAAGGCAATGACATGTCGCCCCCACTGCAGTAGCGCGGCGTGCGGGCTGGAGCGAAGTCTCTCGTGTTGATCGTCGACGATCCGGACGCGCCGGATCCGCGTGCGCCGAAGATGACATTGGTCCACTGGGTGCTCGCCAACGTGCCCGGCGGGCTCGTGCACCCGCCCAAGGCACAGGTCGAGGCCGCGATGAAGGGCCACGTGCTCGCGCACACGCAACTCGTTGGCACGTACGAAACGACAGGACGGTAAAGCGGCGGAACGACGGGACGGACTCGTCCTGTTGCGTCCGTCGAGTAGCGATTGGCGACCTCGGGCCTATCGATCGACCGAGGCCTGCATCGGTGCATGCACGGATGTGCACGGCCGACGTCGCGGCGTAGCAATGTGAATCACCATGGACGGGCGCGCTGAAAAGTACTCGGACCGCAGCACACGACGTCGGGCAATGGTGGACCGACAGATCATGCAACGGGGCGTCCGGGACCCGCTGGTACTCGACGCGATGCGCAGCGTACCGCGCGAGGCGTTTCTGCCGCCGGAACTGCGCGAGTTCGCCTACGACGACACGCCATTGCCGATCGAGGCAGGCCAGACGATCTCGCAGCCGTACATCGTCGCGCTGATGACCGAGGCGCTGCAGCTCGAAGGGTGGCGAGACGGTGCTCGAGATCGGCACCGGATCGGGCTACGCCGCGGCGGTGCTCGCAAGGATCGCCAAGCAGGTCTACACCGTCGAACGCTACAGCCAGCTCGCCGCCAAGGCTGCGGACACGCTCGTAGCGGAGGGCTTCGACAACGTCCACGTGCTGCACGGTGACGGCACGCTCGGTTGGCCGGAGCACGCGCCGTTCGACGCCATCGTCGTCGCGGCGGGTGGCCCCGAGGTGCCGGAGGCCCTGAAGACACCAGCTCAAGATCGGCGGGCGGCTGGTCATTCCCGTCGGCGCGAGACCGGCGAATGCAGGAACTGCTGCGCGTCACGCGCGTTTCCGAACACGAATTCCGGACCGAAGAACTGCTGGACGTGCGCTTCGTGCCGCTGGTAGGCGAGGAAGGCTGGGCGCCAGACCGTCCGGACGACCAGCCGCTCGCAGCCGCGCCGTGCGCCGCCCGAACCGGCGGACGACGCCGGGCATCGCGCAAGTCGATCGCTCGCGCCTGCGAGACGTTCACGGACATCGAGTCGGCGAACCTGGCGCCACTGCTCGAGCGCATCGGCGCTGCGCGCGTCGTGCTGATCGGCGAAGCCTCGCACGGCACCTCGGAGTTCTATCGCATGCGCGCGCGCATCACGCGCGAGCTGATCGAGCGCAAGGGGTTTTCATTCGTCGCGATCGAAGGCGACTGGCCGGACGCGGCGCGCGTCGACCACTACGTGCGGCACGCGGAATATCCGCCGTCGGAGTGGACCGCGTTCGCCCGCTTCCCGGTGTGGATGTGGCGCAATCGCGAGACGCGCGAGTTCGTCGACTGGTTGCGCACGCGCAATGCCGGCCTCGCGCCCGCAAGGCGTGCGGCGTTTCATGGACTCGACCTGTACAGCCTGCTATAGCTCGATCCGCTCGGTGCTCGGATTACCTCGATGAGGTCGACCCGCACACCGCGCGGGTCGCGCGGCTGCGTTACGGATGCCTCACGCCCTGGCAGACCGATCCGGCCACCTACGGCCAGGCCGCGCTGACCGGTCACTATCGCAGTTGCGAGGACGTCAGTGGTCGCGGTGCTCAGGGATCTGCAGCAGAAAGAGCAAGCCTATGCCGAGCACGATGGCGAGCGCTTCCTGGATGCGGCGCAGAACGCGCTGCTCGTGACCAACGCCGAGCAGTACTACCGGATCATGTACTACGGCTCACGCGCCATCGCTGGAACCTGCGCGACCGGCACATGTTCGAGACGCTGGATGAACCTGCTGAAGCATCACGGGCCCGAGAGCCGTGGCGTCGTGTGGGCGCACAACTCGCATGTCGGCAATGCGGGCGCGACCGAGATGTCCAAGCGCGGCGAGCACAACATCGGCCAGCTGTGCAGGGAAGCAGTTCGGCGATGGCGCGTATTCGATCGGCTTCGGCACCCACAGCGGCACCGTCGCCGCCGCCACGGACTGGGACGGTCCGATGCTGATCAAGAACGTGCGCCCGTCGCTCGAGCAGCAGCTACGAGCGGCTGTTCCACGATGAGCGGCGAACCGAAGTTCCTGCTGCCGCTGCAGCAGGCCCGCTTCGGAGGAGGTGCGCGCGGCGCTGTCGCAGTCCGCGGCTCGAGCGCGCGATCGGCGTGATCTACCGTCCCGAGACCGAACTGCAGAGCCACTACTTCCAGGCCGTGCTGCCCGGAGCAGTTCGACGAGTACATCTGGTTCGACCAGACCCGTGCCGTCACGCCGCTCGCCACGCGACGAACTGCAAGGGGATGCCGGACACCTATCCGTTCGGCCTCTGAGACGGAGCGGATCACTGGCCGCCTGCAGGGACATCGGCTACGTGCTCGACAAGCTCGCGTGGATGCGCGCCGAGGGCATCTGGCCCAATGGCCGGCGCTACCTGTGGACCGATGCATTCGGCGTCGTGCTGCTGGTTTCGCTGTACGCGGAACTGAAGGATCGCGAAGTACCTCGACGCAGGCGCGCTCGCTCGTCGCCGAAGTCGAGCGCGTGCTCGGCCGCCCCCGCGGCCTCCGCATCGGCGAGGCCGCCGACCGCGACGGACAGTATTTTCACTACCTTGCGATGTGGATGTATGCGCTCGCCGTGCTCGGACGATACGCGCCGGGCTACACGCCAAGGGCGTCGAACTCGCGCGCGATGTCCACGATGCCTTCGTCGTCCCGGCGCGCGGCGTGTGGTGGAAGATGCGCGAGGATCTCAGCGGCCCCTACCCCGGCTTCAGCGGGTTTCGGCGCGCTCGATGCCTTCGATGGTTACGTCTCGTACCGCCTGCTCGACGAAGTCGCGCTGGCGCCACAGATCGCCGACATGCGCCGCCTGATCGAGCAGAGCAACCCGGACGCTCGTGATCACCCAGGATCTCGGCATCGGCATGATGCTGTGGATGACGCAGTTCTTCCCGCGACGAGGGCTGGGCGATCACGCAGCGCAGCCGCGGCATCAGCGACGCTCGAGCGGATGTGGGTGGAGACGGCTACTTCTGCCGCGAGCCTGGGCTGCCCGACGTCAAGTTCGCCTTCACCAACTACGGCGTCTCGATCGGGCTGCAGGCCGTCGGGCGCGATGCCTGAACGGGTGGACAAACTCCATGCGTTCTTCGAGAGCTATCGATCGGGCGACGAATACGATCGCGAAGCCATCACGCATGTGATGGCTTGCAGCTCGCACTTTCCCGGGTACCTGCTGCGGGACTACCACCCTCACTGACCGGCGCGGTCAATGGCGGCAGCTCGCTCGCCGGCCGCGCCATTTCGGCGGACGAGAGCCAGCATGATCAGCTCGATGAGCTGGCGCGGGACGCACGCATCAACGGTGTTGATGACGACTCGATAGCGATCGATCGGTTCGGTCCCGCGCTCGAACAGTTTCACGCTTCCCGGCTGCGCAGGTTCAGGAACTCCCGCCGCGTCTTCGGCCCGTAGGTCGCGAAGGACGGATCGGGGCGCTCCGCGCGATACTCCATGCGTTCCCTGGCCACCCTGTCGGCGCGCACGTGCCGTTGCAGGACGTCGGCGGGGACGGGGTAAATCTGCAACGCGTTGAGACCGAAGATCTTTGCGCGCAGCGTCGGCGTCATCTCCGCATAACCGTACCGCTCCCGCAACTCTGGCGAAACCTGGAAGGTGCGGAACGCCTGGATCTGGTCCTGCGGCGACCCATACCAGATCGAGTCCGTGCCCCAGAGCACGTTCGACTCGCCGCACGCCTTGACGAGCTTGCCGAGGGTGTGGGCCGCGGTGTCCGGGTTGCGCATGCAGAGCCGCCACGTCGAACCCAGCTCTGCATAGACGTTCGAGTTGGGAGCGATCCCGTTCTCCGCCAGGCTCGTCACTAGCGCATCGACGCCGTCGATGCGCATTGGGTCGTAAGGCCCCTCCTCTGCCTTCGGCACGAAGCCCGAGTGATAGACCAGGAAATTGACGTCCGGGTAGCGCTTCGCGACGCGACCGATGTCCCGGCACGTCGAGTGCTCGTAGGACTTCTGCCCGAACGGCAACCCCTTGTGCACGGCGATGTTCTTCACGCCGAGCTTGCGGGCCCTCTCGATCATCGCGAGGCCGGGCTCGTCGTCGAGCCAGAACCCTTTTCCGTCCGGGCCCCACTGGGTGTAAGTCTTGAACGCGGCGACCTTGTGGCGCTGCGCGAGAGCGTCCATGCGCTCGAGATCGCCGGGCTGGTTCGGATTCACGCGACCGTGCAGGTAGAGCCGGTGCGTGCCCTCGAGGCGTTCGACGATGCTCGCCGTCGCCTCGGCCTCCTCGATCCTGAGCGGCTCGCCCTCGGCCGTGGACGGCACGAACGAGAGCACCATGAGGTCCGTGTCGGAGTCGAGGAAGACGTCCTTCACGAACTGCTCGGGCCCGACGCAACGCAGGTAATCGAGCTCGCCCGGGCCCTCGTGCGGCTTGCAGCGCGGATCATCGGTGGCGAATCGCAACGGCCGAGCGCCGGGCTCGAGCTGCTTGAGCCACGCGCCGGTCGGGTTCACGAAGTGGCCCTGCACGTCGAAGATGAACTCGTTGCCGTCGACGGCAGAGCGCGCGACCGCGTCTTCGAGCGCCGCGAGTCGCGGGACGTCGTAATGACCGCCGGTGCGGCCGGCCCTTGCGAAAGCCGTGTTCATGCCGAGCAGCGCGGTCGCCGCACCGCAGGCGGAAACGAGGAATTCGCGTCGCTTCAGTCCGAGACGCCGGGCATTCGCAGTGGCGTTTGCCATTGCCTCGTGTCGCGCTTCGCGGTGCACCGGCTCGAGCGGTATCGGCGCGTATTCGCCGTTGGACGTCGAGTCGAGCTTTATGGGCAGCCGGCAGCCGGCGGGATCGTGCCTGGACTCCATGAACGCTCTCCTTGTTCGTGGCCGCGCGACAGGAGGATTGTAATGCCGGTCCGCGCCGCCCGGGCTCGGGCAGTGCGTCGACGTGGAACCTGGCGCTCCGGCAGACGACGCCCTTCATGGCGCCGTCTGCATTGCCTCGCGCTTCCCGTGCGACCCCCGGTGGACGATCAGGCGGCGGCGGCGGGGTTGGTCACGGCCTTGACCTCGAGGTATTCCTCCAGCCCAAGTTCGCCCCACTCGCGTCCGTTGCCGGACTGCTTGTAGCCGCCGAAGGGTGCAGCGAAATCGGGCCCGGCGCCGTTGACGTAGATGGTGCCGGCACGCAAGCGGTTGGCGACATCCTGCACCAATGCTGGATCGCCGCCGGATACGTAGGCGCACAGCCCGTAGACCGTATCATTGGCGACAGCCACCGCGTTCTCGACATCGGTGTATGGCAGTATGCACAGCACCGGCCCGAAGATCTCCTCGCGCGCGATGGTCATACCGTTGTTGACGTTGGCGAACACCGTCGGCCTGACGTAGTAGCCCCTGTCGAGGCCCTCGGGGCGGCCGGTGCCTCCGCAGACGAGCGTGGCTCCCTCGTCGATGCCCTTCTGGATGAGTCGCTGGATCTTGTCGAACTGTGCCTCGCTGACGACCGGGCCGATCGTCGAGTCCGCTGCTGCGGGGTCCCCGACCTTGACGGCCGCTGCGGCCGCTTTCGCGATCGCCACCGCTTCATCATGGCGCGAAGCGGGCACCAGCATGCGCGTCGGGGCACTGCACGTCTGACCCGAGTTGAGCATCACGCCCTGCACGCCGCCCTCGACAGCGGCCGCGAAGTCAGCCCCGTCCAGGATGATGTTGGGAGACTTTCCGCCGAGTTCCTGGGCCACGCGCTTGACCGTGTCAGCTGCGGCCTTCGCAACCTGGACCCCGGCGCGGGTCGATCCCGTGAACGACATCATGTCGACGTCTGGATGCGCGGACAGCGCAGCGCCGACCGTCGGCCCGTCGCCGTTCACGAGGTTGAATACCCCCGCAGGCACACCCGCGGCGTGCAGGATCTCGGCGAAGAGGATCGCGTTGAGCGGGGTGATCTCCGACGGCTTGAGCACCACCGTGCAACCTGCCGCAAGCGCGGGGATCACCTTGCAGGCGATCTGGTTGACCGGCCAGTTCCAGGGAGTGATCAAGCCGCAGACACCGATGGGCTCGCGCCGCAGCGTCACGTTGCCACGCCGCTCCTCGAAGGGATAGTTCCGGAGCACCTCGAGTGTCGTCATGATGTGTGCCGGGCCCAGCGCAGCCTGCGCGGCCTGGCACAACGACCGTGGCGCGCCCAATTCGAGGGAGATGACCTCGGCCATCTCGTCGTAGCGCTCCTGGTAGCGCGCCAGGATCGCCTCGAGCAACGCAATGCGCTTCTCGCGGCTCGTGCGTGAATATGCCGGGAAGGCCGCCTTGGCCGCTGCTACCGCCTTGTCCACGTCGCGGGCGTTGCCGAGCGCGATCTGGCCGATCGGCTTCTCGGTCGCGGGATTGATGACGTCGAACGGCTTGAGATCGCTGGGCTCGACCCAGGCGCCATTGATGTAGAACTTGAGGCAGCTCTTCATGTGCGACTCCGCGCCCGACTTGCTGCTGCGGGCGATTCCGTGTGCAAAATCCCGCAGCGCGGCGGCTGGGTGCCGCCCACAGCGCTGCGACCTCGGCGTGCTTCCAGGGGAAGCGAAAACCTAAAGTCGTTTACTCATTGGCACGCGACGCGTGGACCTCCGCGTGGGCAGCGATGCTGCCCGCAGTTGCGGCGCCGCCCTGATGCCACCGCTGGTCGGCTGTTCCTTGAGTGCCGCGTTGAGGGAGCGCGCGCGTTTCTTCGCGGGCCGGGCCTTGCGAGTGGCGCCGCTCTTCGGCTCGGGCGTGTCCAGTGCGCGGCCGGACTCCGCGGCCTTGAGCTGCTCTTCCATGTACAGCCGTCCGTCCCGGATGTGCTCGCGCATCTTCTGTTCGGCCGCGACCGGGTCGCGCCGTGCCAGCGCTGCGACGATCTCCTTGTGGTCCTGCAGGGCCTGCATCCAGCGGCCGCGCGCGGCGGTTGATCCGAATCTGTAACGGTAGCCCCAGATAAGATAGGAGAGATCTTCGAACAGCATCTCGGACAGTCGCTTGTTCCGGCTGCCCCTGGCGATGCGCAAATGGAAATCAAGGTCCAGGTCGAGATCCCTGGGCCCGCGCTCATGACCATTGCCCGCCGGCACCCACTTCTGCTTCCTGTGCTGGTCGAGCAGCTTCTTCAGGGCCGCGATCTCTTCATCCTCCATGTTGATGGCAGCCAGCGCGCAGGCCATGCCTTGCAGCGCCTCCTGCACCTGGAGGATCTCGCTCAGGTCCGTCAGGGAAAGGGTTGCCACGCGCACGCCGATGTTCGGGGTGCGTTGCAGCAGCCTGCGCCCCTCGAGCCGGCGAATCGCCTCCCGCAGTGGCCCTCGGCTTACACCGAGCGACTTCGCCAGCGCCTGCTCGCTCAGCCTGGTTCCCGGCTCGAACACACCGCTGACGATGGCGGTCTCGAGTCGTTCCGCCACGGCATCGACGAGCGACTGCGCCTGCACCTTGTTGTCCAGCAAACCTCTCATCGAATCCCTTTACCTGCCATGTGTGTGGCGCCGCCTGACCTTGACGCGCCTGCCGGAGCGAACAGCAGGGCACAACATGGAATGGCACCCTGCGCCGTCCATCGACGGAAATTCATTGGGCAGTATGCACGATTCCCCCGGCCTCGAACCAGCCGATCCCATCGACTGCGGCCACCGGCCGGCCTGCGCGCCGGGGACTGTCAACAGTTGACTTCCGGACGATATAGCATATCGCCCGTGAACGCTCAAGAGCGCGGCGAGCTGTTGGCGGCCGTAGCAACACGCGCGTGTTGTGCGGGTTGTGAGGACGATATATACATCACGGGGTAAGCGAACTCACGCAGGCTGGGATACACCATGACAACGATCGAAGTGCTCGATCCAGCGGGCCAGGTCCAGAAGCTGGCCGCGCTGCAGTGCAATCCGGTGGGTCCGCTCGCGGGCCGTCGGCTGGCAATCCTGGACAACGCGAAGCCGAATTTTCATGCTCTCGCGAACCTGGTGGCCGGGAAACTGCGCGACGACTGTTCGCTCGAGGGCATCGACTACTACCGCAAGGAGAACCCGGCGGTCGGGGCGAGTGCCGAACTCCTGGACGAAATTGCCCAATCGGCCGACCTGGTACTGACCGGCTCAGCCGACTGAGGCTCGTGCACGTCGTGGAGTCTCCATGACCTCGCCGAGCTGGAGCGTCGCGGCGTCCCGACCGTGGTGCTGACTTCGTCCGCCTTTCATGCGAAGGCGCTGCATGACGGGCGTGCCCTCGGATTGCCGGACGCACGGATAGCCACGTTCACGCATCCGCTGGGCGGGCTCTCCGACCAGCAGGTCGCCGATCGTGCGGTGAAATTGTACGAAAACCTGCGTGCGGCGCTGGCGAAGGCACCGGCACCCGCCGCGGCTCCGCAGCCACCGACGGCGCAGCGTGTGCTCGCGCCGGCCGATCCGGCCGAGCTGCAGGCATGGTTTTTCGAGCGCCGGTCGAGCGACGGATTTCCGGTCATCGCGCCGACGCCGGAGGCCGTCGCGAAGATGGTCGAAGGCTCCGGACGTCGCGGACAGGAACTCGTCGGAGTGGTGCCGCCGCGCGGCGGCGTCGCAACGGTGGAGCAGATCGCAGTCAATGCCGTCATGGCCGGATGCCGGCCGCAGCACATGCCGGTCCTGGTCACTGCAGTCGCAGCGATGCTCGAGCCGCGCTTCAATCTCGCTTCGCTGCAAGCCACGACCCATTCCGTCGCACCGCTGCTGATCGTGCACGGATCGATTGTGAAAGAACTCGGCATGAACGCAGGCGCCGGGACCTTCGGGCCCAGCTCGCTGGCCAATGCCGTCATTGGTCGCGCGATCCGGTTGATCCTGTGGAACATCGGCGGCGCCTTCCCGGGCGCCGTCGATCGCGCCACCCAGGGCGCGCCGAGCAAGTACAGCTTCTGCATCGCGGAGAATTCCGCAGCATCACCCTGGGGTTCGTTCGTCACGGACCGCGGCCTGCCCGACGGCGCCAACGCCGTGACGGTCTTCGGATGCGAGCCGCCGCACAACGTGAACGACCACGAGCACGGCGATGCGGAAGGTATCCTGCGAGTCGCGGCCGATGTCTTGAGGACGCTTGGCAGCAACATCTGGTATATCGCCTGGCATGGCCAGAAGGAACTGATGTTGGTTCTCGGCCCGGAGCATGCGGCGAGCATCGCGGCAACGGGCTGGTCGCGGCGCCAGGTGCGCGAGTACCTCTACCACGCCACCAGCCGGCGGCGCGACGAGCTTGCCCTGGGTGGCATGTACGGCATGCGCGACTGGCCGCCGGAACTGAACAGCATGGCTCCCGACGCGCTCATTCCCGCGGTCCCGGGCCCGGACGACATCCTGGTGCTGGTCGCTGGCGGCGAAGGCAAGCATTCCGCGGCCCTGCCAAGCTTCGGCGCGACGGTTTCGGTCACTCGCCGGATTCCGGACGCCTGACCTGGATACAGCAGGTCGGGCGCCTACACGATCACGGGGCCCTGGTCTTCTTCGGGAATCGTGTGCGTAGTTTGCGCAGCGCCCGTCTCCAGGTGCGACTCGATCTCCGCGGCGGTGTAGCCAGCTTCCTGCATGATCGAAACCGTGTGTTCGCCGAGGAGAGGCCCGGCCTCACGAATCTGCCCGGGCGTTCTCGAAAAGTGCGTGGGGATTCCAGGAAACCGCAGCTTGCCTTCCTTGGTCTGCTTGCTCACGAAAAAGCCTATCTGCTCGAGGTGAGGGTCGCTCATGAGCTCCTTCAGGCTCTTCAGCGGAACCGCGGGTATGCCCGCCTCCTGCAATGCCTGTATCCATTCGCCGGTTCGACGTGTCGGCATCACCTTGCCAATGGCCGCGTAAACATCATCGATGTGCCGCGCGCGCGTTTCGAGCGAGCCAAAACGCTCGTCGCGCAACTCGACCGGATTTCCGGCAATCGTGACGAAACGGCTCCATTGCTTGTCGTTGTAGATCAGGACTGAAATGTAGCCGTCGGCGGTCTTGTACGGCCGCCTGTGCGGCGTGACGGCGCGCCGATACGTCGGGTCGGCGATGGGAGGATCGAACAGCGAACCGCCGATATGCTCGACCAGGAGAAAGGAGACCATGGTCTCGAACATTCCGATCTCGATCTCCTGGCCTTCCCCGGTGCGCGCGCGATGAAACAGCGCCATCGCAATTGCATACGATGCGGTGAGCCCGGCGACCTTGTCTGCCATGACCGTCGGAGCGTAACGCGGTTCGCCCGTGACTTCGGCCAGCAGCATCGCTAGCCCCGAGATGCCCTGGATCGTGTCGTCGTAGGCGGGCCAGTGCGCGTACGGACCCTGCCGGCTGTACCCGTATAGATTCGCGTAAACGATGTCTGCGCGAAGTTGCCTGACTTCCTCGTACGAAAATCCGAGTCGCTTGATGGCCTCGAACCGCATGGAGTGGACGAACACGTCGCTTTGCTGCACCAGTCGCGACAGGACGTCGCGACCGGCGGAGTTCTTCAGGTCGAGGACGATGCTTCGCTTGCCGCGATTGAGATTGACGAACATCCCGGACATTCCGGGCTTCTGCCCATCCGGGAGGTAGCGCGTCGTGTCGCCGTAAGGGCTTTCGACCTTGATCACGTCCGCGCCCATGTCGCCGAAAATCTGCGTGCAGTACGGACCCATCAGGGTCGAGGTGAGATCGAGCACCCGGATGCCGGCGAGCGGGCCCTTGCGCGTCGGCTCATCGGCGCTCGCATGGAAATCGTTCATGGGCGGTCGTCCTCTTCAGGCACGCCGGGCGTCACGCAGGTCAATCGGCAGCCGGCGATTCCCAATGATCCCCGCTCGCCGACCCGGACTCGTAACCCAACTGTCGCATATGTCCACCTATATGTACATATCGTTCGTGGCCTTGGACGGATCTCTCGTTCGACGGCGGCACCCGGTTTCCGTCGCTGCGGCCGACGGACCCAATGGACTCGCCGCGCGTGCCAGTGGCGTCGGCGTCGCAGGTTATGGCCGCAGGGGCCCTTGACGAAAAGCAGGCGCTAAAGGACAGTACCTGCGTCCCGTCCCCTCGGGCCGCCATCCCGTGGCATGCTGGCCTGAAATGCGCTTGAGTCTGCTGCTGGGCAGCGTGTGATTCACAGGCCACTGCGTACAGAGGTTCTAGATGATCGTCCGGCAGGCGGCGAATGTCCTGGATTTGCTCGAGTACTTCGCACGGGTGAAGAAGCCGTCGAACCTGGCCGAGATTTCGGCGGCATTGGGATGGCCGCGCTCGAGCACATTCAACCTCTTGACGACGCTCGCGCAGCGCGGATTTCTGTATGAACCGCGACCACGCGGCGGCTATTACCCGAGCCCACGGTGGAGTTCGCTGCTCCAGGGCATTGCCGAGAGTGAGTTGCTTCCGGAAGGTCTCTGCGACGCGGCGGACGAAGTGGCGAAGGCAACCGGAGAAACGGTCGCGATCGCCGCCCCCGCCGGGACGAACGCCGTCCTGCTCTACGTCGTGGAATCGCCCGCCGTTATACGTTTTTCAGCGGAAGTCGGTTACCAGATACCGATGCACGCAACCTCGACTGGGCGCGCTCTGCTGGCGCAATATCCTCCCCGTGAGCGCGCGTCGGTGCTCAAGAAACAAAATTTGAAAGGTACGCGCGTCGGTCACTGATGAACGCCGAGCAGGTGGAAGCGGAAATCAAGCGTGCCGCCACGCGCGGCTGGCACGAGAACATCGAGGGTCACAGCGCCGAGTTGACCGGGGTGGCGCTGCCTGTCGCATTCCGCGAACGCCGTCTGTCCATTGTCGTCGGCGGGCCCACCAGCCGGATGCGCCGCCAGATTCCGCAGATTGCCGCCACGCTCAAGCGCGCACTCAAGCGCCACCTTCCTGCGCTGAAGGAATCGGAAATCGACTGACAACCGGGGTTGTACGTCGAAGGGCGCAGATCAAGCAGGGTTGCCTGCAGGACCCCAGGTGTCCTCGGTTCAACGGTTTTTCCAGACCGGCTTGCGTTTTTCTTTGAACGCACGCGGCCCTTCCTGCGCATCCTGGCTGCGGTACACGCGATCGAAGACAAATGGTGCGGCGTGCAGCGCAGCCGAACGGCCCATGTCCGTGGATAGCGCGATGAGCTGCTTTGCGGCTGCGACGGTGAGTGGGGCGCAGCTGGCGATTTCGCGTGCCAGCTTGAGCGCCTCGCTCAATGTGTCGCCCGGCTCGGCCAGCCTGTTCACGAATCCGATCTCATACGCGCGCTGGGCCGGGATCGGATTACCCGTCATCAGGATTTCAGCCATGATTCGCTGCGGAATCATGTGAATGAGCGGCGCGGCCCACGGAAATCCGCGCCCGACCTTCGCCTCGGTGATCCCGAATCGTGCAGCCCGGCTGGCCACGCAGAGATCGCACATCTGCGCGAACATCCAGCCGCCGGCGAACGCATCGCCATTGACCGCCGCGATGACCGGCTTCGACAGGTGCACATTGTCGCCGAGGACGGGGAAGTAGCCGGGCGGGATGGTCGCCAGGCCCAACTCCGACATTTCCTTGAGATCGGCCCCGGCGCAGAACGCCATGTCGCCACTGCCGGTCAATATCGCCACTCGCACATCGCCGTCCGCTTCGATGCGCTGAAAAGCGTCGAACAACCCTTCCCGCACGGCAGTGTTGATGGCGTTGCGCTGGTCGGGACGGTTGATCGTGACAATGGCGATCTCGTCCATGCGCTCGAAGAGGATCGCGTCCGTCATACGACCGTCTCCTCACGACCAGGCAACGCGCCTTCGCTCACCTCGGACATGGCCGCCGGCTCAGCCTTTCGTCGGCAGGCGCACGACGCCGCGCCCCAGGACGGAAAGCTCCCCGTCCTGGTTGTGCGCTTCCTGCTCGATCTCGACCAGGTGCTCGCCGCCTTCGACGTACTTCCGCGCGACCTTGCCCTTGATGAACAGCACGTCGCCCTCGGGGTTGTGGCGGCGGATCTTGCTGCTGGCCTTGCGTACGAATCCTTCGTCGCTCATCCAGTTGGTCAACTGGTGCGTCAGCCAGGACGCCCGCTCGGGACCGTAGTCGTACGCACCGGGTGCGCCGACTTCGAGCGCGAACTCCTCTTCCCAATGGACCCGCTCGGGCACGTCCGGGATCCCGAACCGGTTCTCGATGCCGAGGCCGCGGTGAGCGTCGATCATCTTCCATGCCACCTTGTTGGCGCGGATGTAGAGGCCGCCCCAGCCCTGCGCGTAGGCGATGAATCCGGTGACGGTCATCGGGCCCTTGAGCATGACAGGCAATGCATCCCCTTCATTGACGTCGTCCCAGTAGCGCGGTTTGGATCCCCTGACCTCTTCGTCCCTGTACAGCTTGTAGAACTCGTCGAGTTCCTCGCGGGAGTAACGCCGCGGCGCCTTGCCGCGCACGTGCGTGTATTTCGTCCCCTGCTCGCGTGCATGGTCGCGCTCGGTGCGAAAGCACCAGCTGTCCGCGTCGGCGACCTTGTCGCCTTGCTGGTTGAAGAAATCGACGTGGTAGATCTGCTGGATGGCCTTGCCGGCGAACCGCGTCTGGTGCTCGATCAGGTCCTTGAGATGCGCCTGCGTGGAGATCTCGTCGTTACGCCGGACGTGCTTGTACCAGTTCCAGTCCGCACCGGACCACATCGCATGCACGCCGGGCAAGCCGCCCACGTAGCCGGAGATGATGCGGCTGGTCGAGAAGAGGAAGCTGGGCAGTGCGATGATGCCTCCGTACGACGTCTGCGCCGCGTACCCCGGGTCGCACCACAGTGGGTTGTCATCGCCGATGCCGTGGGCATAGTGCCGGATGTTGTCGCGCGTGGCCTCGTGGCACCAGGGCTCGAGCGTATCTCCAATGTTGACGCCGATGCGCCTGCGCAGGTCATCGAGGCCGCCGTCGGTGATCTTGGGAAACTCTCTTGGCATCGTCGTCATGGCTGTCTCGCTGCTGGAATCCTAGGAAACGGAAGCGGCCTTCTGCTCGAGCTCGCGCAGCACCTTGCGGTTCAGCTTGCCGGCAGGGGTCTTGGGCAGTTCGCGCACGAACGCGACGTGCCGTGGATACTCGTGCTGGCTCAACCGGGCCTTGACCAGGTCCCGTATCTCTTTCGAGAAATCGTCGCCGCCGGGACGGTCGCTGACGACGAACGCCTTGACCACCTGGCCGCGCAGTTCATCTGCGACGCCGATCGCGGCGGCTTCCCGGACATCGGGGTGCGCGAGGATCGCGTTCTCGATCTCGACCGCGCTCATGGTCCAGCCAGCCGAGATGATCACGTCGTCGGCGCGCCCAGCGTGATAGAAATAGCCGTCGGCATCGACGCGCGCGAGATCGCGGGTCGGAATCCACCTGTCGCGTCGATGAACCATCAGGTGCCCGGTGACGCCCGCCGCGCAGGGCGCGCCGGCGTCGTCCTGCACCTCGACCCTGCACCCGGGCGTTGCCTTGCCCAGCGAGCCGGACTTGACGACGAAATCGCGCGCTCCGGGATAATTGACCAGCACCACGCCGATCTCGGTGGTGCCGTACATGCTGCACACCTCGTGCCCGAAGGTCTCGCGCGCGAAGTCGGCCGTTTCGGGATCGATCGGCTCGCCGGTGAACGAGAGTTTCTCCAGGAAGTACCGGTAGTCGGACCCGTGCCCGGAATTTCGCATCATCCGGTAGTGGGTTGCTGCCGCGGACATGTTGGTGAACCGGTGATCCTGCAGCGCCCGCAGCAGCCTCGTCGGGTCGAACCTCCCCGCATAGGCGCCGACCGTCAGGCCGAGCGCGAGAGGGGCGAAGGTCCCGTGCCAGAGGCCGTGGCCCCAGGCGGGCGACGACGGGCAGATGAACCGATCACCCGGGCGCAGGCCTGTGCCATAGAGCGCCGCGACCATCAGCGTGACCAGGGTGCGGTGACTGTGCTTCACCGCCTCGGGAAGTTCCCGGGTAGTGCCCGACGTGTACTGGAACACCGCGAGGTCGTCCGCCTTCGTTGCGACCGGGTAAGCCGCAGGAAAATCTCGTAGCGCGCGCAACAGTTCCGCGTCGAACACGACGACCTTCAGGCCAATCATGGCCCGCGCGTTCGACGCACCCTCCCCGTTGGTGACCAGCATGACCGGCGAGCAGTCCTCGAC
This sequence comes from uncultured Gammaproteobacteria bacterium, assembly GCA_963786705.1. Taxonomy (GTDB): domain Bacteria; phylum Pseudomonadota; class Gammaproteobacteria; order Steroidobacterales; family Steroidobacteraceae; genus RPQJ01. The sequence continues at coordinate 147,681 of CAWBAG010000023.1, read as the reverse complement.
TCGCAGGCGCACCCCGTCCGGCCCGAACAATGTGAAGAGCGGGACCGCGATCGCCCCGGCCTTGAGCGCGCCGAACATGGCTACGTAGAACGCCCGGGAGGGCTCGAGCATGATGGCGACCCGGTCGCCGGAAGCGACGCCGTTCGCCCCCAGGTAGTGCGCGAACCGCGAGGAGTCCTCGGCAAGCTCGTCGTAACGGACGACCTCGTCTTGCCCGTCGGCATGCACGACGATCAGCGCGTCACGCGCCGACTGCGCGTGCCGGTCGACGCACTCGTGCGCGATGTTGAAGGACTCGACACCGCCGTCGAACAACTCCCACAGCTTGTCCCGCGAGAACTGCGCGTGGGCGTCAGCGTAAGTGGTGAGGTCCGTGAGTTTCGCCATTCTGGTCGCGCCGGTCTTGCGAGACCAGATGATGCCGGGCATGGACGATAGTTGTCAAATACGACATTGTTTTGTATATGTACAACCATTGACGCGACAGCAACCGACGCTTGAATCGCCGCGCACGACCCGGGTCGGGCAGCCGGCCGCGCCCGTCCGAATCACCCTTTCGGAAGGATCGTCATCGCGAGGCGACTTGCCTCCTGCCGCATGTCCGCGGCGAGAGCGGCGATCCGGGACGCGTCGAGCTGCTCGGAAAGTCCGGCGCCGACGAGCGTATGCGTGATCCTGCCGGCGGCGTTCAGCAGCGGCACGGCCACGACTGTGACGCCGTTGATGTACCGGTCGCGGTCCACGCCGAACCCCCTGGACCTGGCAAGCTCGACCTCCTTCTTCCACGTGGCGAAGTCCATGGGCCTGCCCCATCGCAGGGTCTTGAAGCGCCTCTCCAGCTGTGGCCAGCGCTGGTCCCCGAACGCGGCGAACAGCCGTCCGGTGGCGCTCACGAGCGAAGGAAAGCGGCTGCCGACTTCCACGTGCAGACCGAACGGCATGCGCGAGCGCGAGATCGCGAGCACGATCATGTGCTCGCTGTCCTGCACTTCCACGCCCATCGTCGTGATGCCCCAGGCCTGCGCCAGGCGATCCAGCACCGGCTGGACCAGGGTGGCGAACCCGCTGCGTTCGATCACGCTGCGCGCGAGGCTCAGCATCTCGCTGCCGAGTGCGTAGCGCTTGGTGTCGGTGTCCGCCTTGACCAGGCCTTCGGCGACGAGGACGCGCAGTATGTGCAGGCAAGTGCTGGGGACGAGCGCGAGCGAGGTTGCGATCGCCTTGACGCCCATGGGATCGGGCGAGCTGCCCAGCAATCGCAGTATCGCGATGGCTCGGGACACGGCTGGAACCTGGCGGATGCGCGGCCGCGGCGCCCCGGTCTTTTTTCGTTCCGACGTTGCCATTACGGTTCCTGCATTGTCTATGTACAACCAGGAGCATAACGCTGCGGATGTCGGCCGGCTATCTCCTGCTGAAGCGGGCGATGCGCTCCTGGGAATCCGGGGCATGGCCGGGGTGGCGGTAGTGCTCGTGTGCAAGGCCTTCGGCCAGCGACATGCCATCCGTTTCGCGCATCAGCCGCTTGGTGGCGAAATTGGTGTGCCAGCTGTTGGCAAGCACATCGGCGACGAAGGCAGAAAGCAGCTCGTCCAGTCCTCCTTCCGGCGCCAGCAGGTCGACCAGGCCGATGGCCTTTGCCTCCGCTGCTGCCACCGGCGTGGCGGTCATCATCATCCGCTTGGCAGCCTGTATACCGATCCGCCGTGGCAGGCGCTGCGACATGCCCCAGGCGCCGACCAGCCCCCACTTGCCGTGGGTATCGGCAAATCGCGCAGTGGCGTCAGCGAGGATGAAGTCGCAGGCCAGCGCAAGTTCGAGTCCGCCGGTGTAGCAGACGCCATGGACCGCGGCGATCACGGGCTGGGGCAGGCGCCCCAGCCGTTCGATCACGCCGCGGCTTGAAGGCTCGCGGCACCGGCGCCTTGCCGATGGCGTCCAGGTCGGCGCCGGCGCAGAAGCCGCGTCCTGCCCCGCGCAGCACGACGCAGCCGATCCGGTCGGTCTCGCCCTCCAGCGCGGCGAGATGCGCGTCGAGTTCCTCGAAAGCCTGTGTGTCGAGCGCGTTGAGCTTGTCCGGGCGGTTGAGCATCAGGGTGCAAAGCCCGTCGTGTCATGGCGTGTCACGCGGTCGGACATCGGCCTCTCCTAGGCTCCAAGTGCAGCTCGTGCCGCTTCGGCCATGTCGGGAATGGCGCAAGCCGCGACATATTCCGCCTGCAGCCGGCGGACGAGCTCGGCAACTGTCGGGATGTCGTGGATCAGGCCGATCGCCCTGGCCGCCGCTCCAGATGTCGCGCCAGGGCTTCTTGCCCGCGGGCAAGTGGTCGGTGCTGCGGCCCTTCGGGTATGAAGAGGTTGTCCGGATCGAGTCCGATCGACCGCAGCGAGGCCTTGAGCCAGCTCGCCGGCAAGCCATTTACGCCCCTCGTGTAGATCACGTCCGTCACGTCGCCTTCCACCAGCATGGCCTTGTAGGCATCCGGAGCCGAGGCCTCCTGCGTCGCGATGAAGCGGGTCCCCATGTAGGCAAGGTCCGCCCCCAGTATCTCGGCGGCGCGGATGGTCGCGCCGCTCGTGACCGCACCGGCCATCACCAGCGTCCCGTCGAACATGGCGCGAACCTGCGGAATGAAGGCGAGGTGGCTGATCGTGCCGGCATGGCCGCCGCCGCCCGCTCCGATCGCGACGATGCCGTCGACTCCCGCCGCCACCGCCTTCTCGGCAAAGCGGATCGTGGTGGCGTCGTGGAAGTGGAACATGCCAGCGTCATGGATCAGCGGCGCATTCAGCGTCGGATCGCCGACCGACGTCACGACGATCCGCACGTCGTAGCGCCGGCAGGTGTCCAGATGAGCCGTCATCTCGTCGCTGCCGAAGGTCGGTGAGATGTTGACCGCAAGTGGGCCGATCCTGCGCTCCGCACTCTCGCCGGCAAAGCGGGCAAGTGCATCGCTGACGACCTTGAGCTGGGATTCCAGCTCCTCGAGGTCGCGGCAGTGATTGCGCGTGAGCGAGCCGACGATCCCGGCCTTGCAGCACTCGACGGCAAGATCGACGCCGCTGCAGAGGAACATTGGCGCAGCGAAGGCGGGCAAGGTCAGGCGGTCGCGAAGCTCCTGGGGCAATGCCATGTCAACTCTTCTTTAACCGGTTGTTCCTGCGTCTGGGCACGTTCCGGTCGGGACCGGGGTTCGTTCATGACCACCTGCAACGGGGGCCTTGCAAACACGGAAAGGGTCATACATCATGCCCATAAAGTTCATGTCTTTGTCAATGTCGTCCATATATATGGACGTTTCTTCGGACATGACCCGCTGCGGGACAAGTGCCCTGTTCCGGGAATCGTCGCTGCCGCTTGCCACGAACTGCCAGGGTCGTCAAAACCGGGATATCCCATGCTCCAGTGCAAGAGAACCCAGCAAGCGTCGACCTCCTCTCGCCACCGAATCCGGGTGTCCTGACGAGTGGACGGCTCCAGGGGCCATGTCCGCTGGAGCCTGGACTGACAAACGTTGGAGTATGAACTTGTTGAACGCGGATCATCAGCAGCTTCGCGACGCGATACTCAGGCAGTGCAAGGACTTCGGCGACGAGTACTGGCTCGCGCGTGATCGCGACGCGACCTTTCCGGAGAGCTTCTACCGCTCGATGGCCGACGCTGGCTGGCTGGGGATTGCGATGCCGGCCGAATATGGCGGCTCCGGACTTGGCATCACCGAGGCAGCCGTGATCATGCAGGCGATCGCGGAGTCCGGGGCCGGCATGAGCGGGGCGTCGTCGGTCCACATCAATATCTTCGGCCTGAATCCCGTCGTCGTGTTTGGTGCCGGCGAGCAGAAGGAACGAATGCTCCGGCCGCTGGTCAGGGGCACGGACAAGGCGTGTTTCGCCGTAACCGAGCCGAATGCCGGGCATAACACCGCGGAGATCACGACGCATGCTGACCGTCAACCCGACGGCAGCTACGTCCTGTCCGGCGAGAAGATCTGGATCTCGACCGCCCAGGTCGCAAACAAGATGCTGATCGTGGCGCGCACGACACCGGTGGATCGAGTCGCGAGGAAAATGGACGGGCTGTCCCTGTTCTATACCGACCTCGATCGCAGCAAGGTCGAGGTTCGGCTGATCCACAAGATGGGGCGCCACGCGGTCGATTCCAACATGCTCTTCATCGACGGACTGGTCGTCCCCGAGGCGGACCGGATCGGCGAGGAAGGAAAGGGATTCCAGTATCTCCTGCACGGACTCAACCCCGAGCGCATCCTGCTGGCGGCCGAGGCGATCGGAATCGGCCGGGCCGCGATCCAGCGAGCGACGCAGTACGCAAAGGATCGAAAGGTGTTCGGTCGCCCGATCGGGCAGAACCAGGCCATCGCGCATCCCCTGGCGCAGTCGTGGGCGCAGTTGGAAGCGGCAAACCTGATGACCTTCGAAGCCGCCAGGCTTTACGACCAGGCGCAACCCTGCGGGATTCAAGCGAACACGGCCAAGTACCTGGCCAGCGAATCGGCGTTCACCGCGTGCGAGCGTGCCGTCCTGACCCTCGGGGGCATGGGATACGCTCAGGAATATCACGTGGAAAGACTGCTTCGGGAGTCCCTCATTCCACGAATCGCGCCGATCAGCAACCAGATGATCCTGAACTTCATCGGTGAAAAGGCGCTGGGTCTCCCGAAATCCTACTGAAGCACACCACACATGCTCGCCAGAAGCCTGTTGTTTGCACCAGCGAATCGTCCGGACCTGTTCAGGAAGTTTCCACGGCTCAAGGCGGACCTGTTCGCGCTCGACCTTGAGGACGGCACCCCGCCGGCGGAGCGCCCGGCGGCACGTGCCAGGTTGCAGGACAGTATTCGTGCGGCCAGGGGTGGTCACAACGGCAATCTGTTCGTGCGCATCAATCCTGCAGGCTCGCCTGATTTCGCCGCCGACCTCGACGCCGTGACGGGATCGGGCGCCGACGGAATAGTACTTGCCAAGGCCGACCGCGCCGAAGACATCGCGTCGCTGCGAACCGACCTGCCGGTGATCGCGGGGATCGAGTCCATTGACGGCGTCTTGAATGCTCGTGCGATCGCTGCTGGTCCGGGCGTCGTCGCCGTGTATTTCGGCGCCGAGGATTTCGCGGCCGACATGGGCGCACGCCGGACGCCGGATGGGCTGGAAGTCCTGTACGCGCGATCACAGGTCGTGCTCGCGGCCAAGGCCGCCAGGATCAAGGCTCTCGATCAGGTCGTGCTGCACCTGAAGGACGACGCGCTGTTTCGCCGGGATGGGACGATGGGGCGTGATCTCGGCTACGACGGAAAGATGTGCATCCATCCTCGCCAGATCGACCTCGCGAACGAACTGTTCGCTCCGACTCTGGCGGAAATCGATCAAGCCCGCCGGCTCGTTGCCGCCTACGAGGCGGCCCGGTCCCGAGGTGAAGCGACGATCGATTTCGAAGGCCGGATGGTGGATGGTCCAGTCTTCAAGACCGCGCTCTCCGTGCTGGCTGCCGCCGGGCAAGCGTCCTGATGGCTCGCGAACTCGACGCCGCGGCGCTCGACCTGAAGGGTGTCGTGAGGCCCGGGGATCACATCATGTGGGGCCAGGCGACCGGCGAACCGCAGACCCTGACCGAGGCACTTGTCCGCCAGCGGCAGGAGCTCGGCAACGTGAGCGTCTTCGTCGCCGCGTGCTTTGCGCAGACACTGCAGCCCGAGCATGCCGACTGCATTCGGATCTCGGCTTTTGGCGCGATCGGCTCGACCAGCGCATTGGCCAGGGCCGGCGTGCTGGAAATCGTGCCCTGCCATGTAGGCCAGGTCGCGCAGTACATCTCCGAAGGCCGGATCGGCTGCGATGTTGCGTTCGTCCAGGTCAGTCCGCCGGGTCCAGACGGCCGGTACAGCTTCGGCGTCATACATGACTACACGCCGGCCGCCGTCGCGGTCGCGCGCGTGGTCGTAGCCGAGGTCAACGACCAGGTTCCGTGCACGTTCGGCGGCCAGTCGCTCGCCATCGACGACATCGACTTCCTGGTCCGGACTTCCCGGCCTGTGCTCGAGGTCAAGCGCGCGACCGTCGGGAACGTCGAGCGGGCCATCGCCCGGCACGCCGGCACCTATATCCGGGACGGAACGGTCCTGCAGGTCGGGATCGGCGGCATTCCCGATGCGATCCTGCAGTCGATCGGAGATCGCAAGGACCTCGGCGTGCATTCGGGCATGATCGGCGATTCCGTCGTCGACCTCGTTGAATCCGGTGCGCTGACGAATGCACGCAAGCCGATCGACCGCGGGATCTCAATTACCGGAGCCCTGATCGGTACCAGGCGCCTGTACGACTTCGCGCATCGGAACAATTCCCTGATGATGCGCGAATCGTCATACACCCACGGCGAGGCTACCCTGGCCCGGCTCGACAACCTCGTTTCCGTCAATTCGGCGATCGAGGTCGACCTGACCGGCCAGGTGAATGCCGAAGTGGCGGGCGAGTCCTATATCGGCGCCACCGGCGGCCAGGTCGATTTCGTTCGCGCGGGCCATCGATCCAGTGGCGGTCGTTCGATCATCGCATTCGCTGCGACGGCCAGGGTCGAGGAGGTCAGCCGCATCTGCGTTCGCCTGGGCGGACCGGTAACGACCGCGCGAAGCGACGCGGACGTGATCATCACCGAGTACGGAGCTGCGGACCTGCGCGCGCAGCCGCTGCGCGAGCGCGTGCGCCGATTGATCGCCATCGCCCACCCGAAATTCCGCGAGAGCCTGGAGCACGGCGCCCACGAGCTGCTGCGCAGGGGCTATTGATGCAATCTCCCGCCATGCGCACGTCGACACAGCACGTGTCCAGCGGCCCACACGGCGCGTTGGAGGGGCTCCTCGTCGTCGATCTGTCGCGCGTGCTCGCGGGCCCGCTCTGCACGCAGATCCTTGCCGACCACGGCGCCGAGGTGATCAAGGTCGAGCCGCCGATCGGCGACGAGACTCGCGGGCTGGGGCCACCGTTCAACGCGACAGGTGACGCGGCGTATTACTCCGCGCTGAATCGCGGAAAACGCGCAATGAGCCTGGACCTCGGTGTTCCAGACGGGCGGGATGTCCTCGAGCGGATGCTCGCGAAGGCCGACGTCCTCGTGGAGAATTTTCTTCCAGGCACGATGGAACGCTGGGGCCTGGGTTACGAGGAGCGCCTCGCAGCGAGATTCCCGCGTTTGATCTACTGCAGCATCACCGGCTTCGGCGCAGACGGACCCCTGGGCGGCTTGCCTGGTTACGACGCAGTGCTCCAGGCGATGTGCGGCCTGATGAGCGTGAACGGCGATTCGCGGTCCGGGCCCACACGCGTCGGAATACCGCTGGTCGACCACCTGACGGGCTACGTGGCGCTCACCGCCATCCTGATGGCGTTGCGGGTGCGTGAACAGACCGGGCGAGGCCAGCGTGTGGAGGCCACGTTGTTCGACACGGCGCTGAGCCTGCTCATTCCGCAGGCGGCCAACTGGCTGGCGTCGGACAAGGCCCCGGGACTGCTGGGAAGCGCACACCCGAACATCGCTCCCTACGACAAGTACTCCGTCAGCGACGGCGAGATCTTCATCGGCATCGTCAACGACAGCCAGTTCAAGCGATTCTGCGACCACGTCGGTCGTCCAGCGTTGAGCACCGACCCGCGATTCGTATCCAATTCGCATCGACTGCAGAACCGCGAAGCGCTCAAAGCGGAAATCGAGCACGCGCTGCGAGAAACCTCTGCCGGGCCAGTCTGTGAGGCGCTGATGAAGGCCGGTGTGCCGGCCGGCGTCGTCAACTCGGTTCCGGAGGCCTTCGACCAGCCCCACGCAAAGCACCGGCAGTCGCTCATCGAACGGGACGATTACATCGGCGTCCGTTCGCCCGTGCGCCTGTACGGCACGCCGGGCGTGCCCGGGGACAAGCCGCCTGCCTTCTCCCAGGACGCGGTTGCCGTGCTGAAGGAACTTGGATTCAGCGATGCCGAAATATCCCGCCTGCAGCGCTCGGGCGCCGCCCCAGTCGAGCGGGTTCGTCCTGCGAAATCCTCCCCGCACGGCGGCAATCGGGGACATGGCTGACGACGCGCGTGCCAATTGCTGCGCCACGAAGCGGCATGCAAGCTGAATTTACACGAGCGGGTGTTCCTGCTTTCCTTGCGCGTGTCCTGAAGATACTCTCCCCATAGCAGCACCTTTTCACCGGGAGGAAAGATGAGCGAAGGAAAATTCGAAGTCCTCTGGCCTCTCGGCCGGTCGACGAGCGAGGCGCTGCGGATGAACACGCGGTTGCAGGAAGGCGAAGCGAAGCGCATCGGCTTCATCTGGGACCACATGTTCCGCGGCGACGAGATGTTCTCGCTGATGCAACCGGGGCTCGCCGAGAAGTACCCGGGCGCGACCTTCCTTCCCGCTGCCACGTTCGGCAACATCCATGGGCACGACGAGCGCAGGGTGCTGGCTGCACTGCCGGGAGTACTGCGGGCCCAGAAGGTCGATGCCGCGATCGTCGGCGTAGGCGCCTGAGGCAGCTGTACGCCCGCCGTGTTGCGGGCCACTAAAGCAGTCGAGGATGCCGGCGTCCCCGCGGTCGCGATCGTCAGCGCAGGTTTCATGGCCCAGGCGCGCGCGATCAAGAAAGCGCTTGGTGCACCGGACCTGCAGATTGCCGAGTACCCGGGCGTCATACCGCTCGATTCGCAGGAGCAGTTCACGGCGAAGGTGCGGAACGACGTGCTTCGCGTCGTGCTCGATCACCTGCGGACGGAAATCGTGGAGACGAAGGTCGCCGCGGAACCGGTCCCCGAGGACATCGTGTTTCGCGGCACGTTCGACGAGGTCCAGGAGGAGTTCCACGCGCGCGAGTGGTCCGACGGCGCCGCGTTCGTCCCGCCGACCCCGGAGCGCGTCGAGGCTTTCCTGAAGTGGACTGGATACGACCGCCACAAGGTGCTCGGCGTCCTGGCGCCGGAGTACCGGGAGGCCAGCGTCCTGTCCGTCGCCGTGAACGGGGTGATGGCGGGATGCCGGCCCGATTACATGCCGGTCCTGGTCGCTGCCGTGGAGGCGATTGCCGACCCCCTCTTCCGGATCGAGGACGCGGGCTCGACGCCGGGATGGGAGCCGCTGGTGGTCGTGAGCGGCTCGATCGTCGACCGGCTTGGCTTCAACAGCGAAGTGGGCAACATGAGGGTCGGCCGGCGCGCGAACACGTCGATCGGCCGTTTCCTGCGGCTCTATTTCCGCAACGTGGCGGGACTGCGTCCAGGCGGCACCGACAAGGGCAGCATCGGTCTTGGCTTCAACGTCGCGATGGCGGAGAACGACAAGGCCGTGGCCGAGATCGGATGGCCCTCCTACCGCGTCGATCGCGGGTTCGCCCCCGAGGACGACGTCGTCACCGTGCGCAGCGTCCTCGCGGTCAGTCCGCCGGTCTACAGCAGGGGACCTGACCCCCTCGATCTCATATGGCCCCTGCTCAACAATCTCGCCGGCACGACGTGGGGTTGGTCCATCGTTGCCTTGTACTTCAACCAATGGCATCCGCTGATCCAGATGAGCCCTTCGGTGGCTGGTGGATTCGCCCGCGCGGGATGGAGCAAGCAGGAGATCAGGAAGCACCTGTTCGAGAACTCGAAGATCGCGGCCGGCACGCTGGAGCGCTACTCGGAAGCAGTATTCGGCAACCGGATGAGCATTGCGGACCTGGCGAAGCGTTTGAACCTGGACCCGGACTTCACCCGTTCAGAGGATCCTGCGCGACTGGTACCCATGCTGCTCGATGAAGCGTGCACGGACATCGTCGTTGCCGGGGACCCGGCCCGAAACCAGTCGAAGATCTACCTGAACAACCAGGAGCAAGGACCGCCAGTGAGCAGGAAAATCGCCCTGCCGGATGGCTGGCAGGACCGCCTTGCCGATGGCAAGCGTGGTTAGGCGGCGCCGGCGGCGAAACGGTCGGGCGCTGGCAGAGCCCGCCCGTGGCCGGGCTCGACGTACGGGCCGGCGTCAGCCCCCTGCCGGCAATCCGGGATGCTTCAGGCCGAGCACCGCATAAGACGGATCTGCGCCCGACGTCTGGCCCTGGACGAAATTGATGTCCTTGAGCCAGTCCTGCTCGACATCGAGGGAGATCGACCAGTCGCGGATGCAGATGCGATTGGAGATCTTCCACTGGCCGTCCTCGCGCAGCAGCGTGTCCACGTATCGTCCGCCCATCAGGTTCACGACCTCGCGGCCGTCCTGGTTTGTCGTGACGGCCGTCGCCATGAAGTAAGTCTCCGCACCTGCCTCGTCGCCGTGGACGTTGATCAGGGACTGACCAAGCAGATGGCTCAGCTTCTGCCCCAGGGTAACGAGGTTGTTCATCACGCGCCTGGCGAGGCCCTTGCCTGGACCCTTGTATGACCCATGATCGTCAAGTGCAGCGTCCAGGTAGACGCTCGCCATGCGATGCTCATCGCCACGGTCACAGCCGTGGCAGTACACGCTCAGCAGCTTCCTGATTTCGTGATGGTCGATGATCTCCTGCAGGGTCGGATTCATTGGCGGTGTTGCATCCATCGCTCCCTCCTCCCGCGCAATTACAGCCTGGGTTCGCGGTTCTGCCAGGCTACTTGCCAACTCGGGTACTCCGCGGGCAGCGCGCTGACCCGGTCCAGCTCCGTCATCTGCTCCGCGGTCAACGTCAACGTGGTGGCAGCAAGATTGTCCTGCAGCTGCGCTTCCGTCCTGGCTCCGATCACGATGCTCGTGACGTGAGGCTTCTGCAGCATCCACGCCAACGCCACCCTGGCCACGCTGGCATCGTGTGCCTGGGCTACCTCGCGCATGGCGTCGATGCATGCCTGGGCGCGCGTGCGATCCACCGGCGGAAAATCAAACTGGCTGCGGCGGGCATCCGGCGGTCCGCCGCCCTCGATGTCGAACTTGCCGCTCAACAGGCCGCCGGCCAATGGGCTCCAGGGCATGATGCCCAACCCCTGGTCCGCTGCCAGCGGGACCAGCTCGCGCTCGATGTCGCGACCGGCAATCGAATAGTAGAGCTGCGCGCTGATGAAGCGGTGCCAGCCCCGAGCGTCCTGCATGGCCAACGCCTTCATGGCCATCCACGCCGGCACGTTCGAGAAGCCGAGGTATCTCACCTTGCCTTGTTGCACCACGTCATGCAGCGCGTGCAGCGTCTCGTCCCACGGCGTCAGCGGGTCCACGCCGTGAACCTGGTAGAGGTCCACATGGGAGAGTCCCAGGCGCCGGAGGCTCTCGTCCAGCGAGTGCATGATGTGCAGGCGCGACAGCCCGGTCTGGTTGGGTCCCGGCCCCATGCGTCCACGTACCTTGGTGGCGACCACCACCTGGTCACGCGGTCGCGCCAGCTTCCTGAGCGTCCTGCCCAGCAGCACCTCGGACTCGCCTTCGGAATACGCGTCTGCGGTATCCAGGAAGTTGACGCCCGCATCCAGCGCGGTGCCCACCACTCGCTCCGCGACGTCTTCGCCCTGCTCGCCCACGACTTTCCAGAAACCCTTGCCGCCGAAGGTCATGCAACCCAGGCACAGCTCGGACACCGCCAGGCCACTTCGTCCCAACGCTCGGTATCTCATGGTTACATCCGGACGGATACGCCGTCATAGCGGTATCGCCACCAGGTTCGCGCAGCCGGCCCGTCGGCGAACATCAGAAGAAGTCGGTGTACCAGTGCTTGTATTCCTCGTGGCCGGGGACGTCGGCCGCATTCGCGACGCCGTCGATCACGACCTGCACGACCGCAGGCTTGCCGCTCGCCAGCGCACGCGCGATGGCCGGTGCGATGTCCTCCGCCCGCTCGACGTACTCGCCGTGCGCACCGAACCCCTCGGCCACCTTGTCGAGTCGCAGCTGCTTGCCCCAGTGCGCCTCCGTCTCCGGCGAGTCCGGCCCGAGCACGGCCCGGTAGCCGCGCACCTCGAGGCCCCAGGCGTAGTCGCAACCCACGATGCAGACGACCGGCAGGTTCTTGCGCACCGCCGTCTCCAGCTCCGTGGTGTGGAACAGGAACGCCGAGTCGCCCGTGACCAGCACCACGCGCCGTTCGTTGCCCACCACCAGCTGCGCACCGATGGCATACGGCAACCCCGTCCCCAGGTGGCCGGCGTTCTGGTTCCACACCGAGTCGCGCGGCGTCACCTGCGCACACGTCCAGGTGAAGATGCTGGTCGCACCGCCGTCGCGCACGAACACCGCGTCCTTCGGGATCGCCCGCGTCGCCTCGATCATGAACCGTCCCGGGTGGATCGGCGCCGACTGGGTCGACGCCTCCGCGACGAACTTCGCCTTCCACTCCGCGTGCATCTTCACCCAGGTGTCGAGTTCCGGCGGCCGCGCACGCTTCGAGCCCTTCAGCGCAGCGACCAGTTGCGGCACGATGTCCCGCAGGTCGCCCACCAGCGGCACGTCGATGTGCCGGTTCACGCCGATCGCCTGCGGATCGCGCTCGACGTAGATCCACTTGCGGTCGACGTTGCCCTTGGCCCAGTGACCGCCCACGCCGCTCTGCACCGTCTCGCCGATCTCGGTGCCGATGGCGATGACCAGGTCCGACTTCGCCACCGCATCGATGCTCGCGGGCGTGAAGCCGAACGGGAACGTGCGGTCCTCGAGGCCCTCGGGGAACGAGCTCACCGGGTAGGTGTGCAGGATCGGGCACTCGAGTGCGCGTGCAAGTGCGCCAACCGCATCGTGCGCGCGCGCCGTGAATGCGCCCTGCCCCGCGAGCAGCACCGGCAGCTTCGCCTCGCGGATCAGGTCCGACCGCCGCGTCGATCGACTGCTGGCTCGCCGCCTGGTGCACCAGCCGATACGTTTCGGGCGCGGGCGGTGGCGGCAGGTCGACCTCGGCGTGCATCGAGTTCATCGGCACCTCGATGTACACCGGCCCCGGCGCTCCCGACAGCGCGCGGCGCAACGCCTCGTGCACGATCTCGTCCGTCTGCTCCGGGTACTCGATGATGCCGATGTACTTCACCGCCGCTTCGAAGTTGCGCCACTGCTGGGTGTACTGGATGCGGCCCCGGCGCACGCGCTGCGAGGCGATCTGCTTGCGCTGGCCGCCGATGAAGATCACCGGTGCGTATTCCTTCAAGGCGTTGATCGCCGCCGGCACCAGGTTGGCCACGCCCGGCCCCTGGTTGCCGACGATCACGCCGGGCGTGCCCGACATGCGCCACATGCCTTCCGCCATGAAGGCGCCCGCTTCCTCGTGGTGCGGCGCGATCACGCGCCAACCGCGCGCCTCCGCCGTCGCGAACATGCGGAAGAAACTCGGGTCCGGTATGCCGAACAGCGTCTTGACGCCCTCGACTTCCAGCAACTGCAGGATGCGTTCACCTACAAGTATCGACATGATTAAACCTCCCCGATTTCCTGCCACACGGCGGTGGTTCGACGCCTGGCAATGGACTTGACCAACTTCGCGACGTGCCGCATGCGGAAATCACGTCGCCTCGATTTCCTCTACGTCAACCTTGCGCGGCGGGCTTGCCGTATCCGTAGTCGAAGTCCGTCCGGGTGGCATTGATGATCATCGCCCAGAAGGACCACCACGCAATGCCAACCGTGCATTCGATCGCTGCCTGCTCGCCATACGTCGCGACGACCCGGGCAAAAAGCTCGTCGGGCACGTCTCCGGCAACGACGGCCAGCGCGTACTCGATAGCCAATCGCTGCTCGTCGTTGAACGCATTGGCTGTCCGCCAGAACGGCAGCAGGGCCTGTTGCTCGACGGTCACGCCGAGTCCTTGCGCAGGACGGATATGCGACTGGAACGAATAGTCGCACTTGAAGTGCAGGTTCAGTGCCTGGATGGCCAGTTCCCGCAGATCGCGGCGCTGGGACGTCCACGGCATTTCGCGAACGATGTAGTCGCTGAGCTCGATGAGACACAGCGCCAGTCGCGGGTCCCGGGCGACCGTGGCAAATCCAGCGTGATTTCCCGGAATCTCGGCATCAGGCTGCCCCGGAAACATGTGTTCGAAGAGTTCACTGAGGGCCCGCCTGGTTCCCTCATCCGGACTGCCGGGAAAATCCGCCGGCTTGAACACTTGCTTTACACGCGCCATGTGTCACTCGCATTGCTTGCCCGAACGAAGTCACGCCGCCACGAATTCCGTGACACTCAACTCACGCGCCGGGTTTTCCGTATCCGAAGTCGAAGTCCGTCCTGGTCGCATTGATGAGCATGGCCCAGAAGGACCACCAAGCGATGCCGACCGTGAATTCGAGCGCTTCCTGCTCGCCGTACTGCTTGACGACCCGGGCGAAGAGTTCGTCGGGCACCTCGCCGGCACAGACGGCCACCGTGTACTCGATCACCAGCCGCTGCTCGTCGCTGAACGCGTTCGCGGTCCGCCAGAACGGAATCAGGGCCTGCTGCTCGACGCTGATGCCAAGCGCCTGCGCCGGCCGGATGTGCGACTGGAACGAGAAATCGCATTTGAAGTACCAGTTCAGCGTCTGGATCGCCAGCTGCTTCATGTCCTGCCGCTGGGACGTCCAGGGCATCTCGCGCAGGATGTAGTCGCTGACCTTGATCAGCCGCAGCGCCAATCGCGGATCCCGGGCCACCACCCCGAAGGCGCCACTTTTCCCTGGAATCTCCGGGTTCGGCTGCCCCGGAAACATGTGTTCGAAGAGTTCGTCGAGAGCCTTCCTGGTCGCTTCATCCGGAGTGCCGGGAAAATCACCGGGCTTCATCACGAGTTTTACGCGCGCCATGCTCCAATTCCTTTGCTTGTGCGAAGTATTCGACTTTCAGCAGCGAGGGTGACAGCCGCTCCCGAACGCGAGCGGCAGAGTCTCGCGCCCGACGCAGTCCGCCGCCGTTGCCATTTCGTCGCCTCGCCTGGTCTAGAACCGATACTCGGCCTGCAATACGACCTCTCGCGGACGGTTGAATACGCCGACGAACTGGTCGGCAGTGCCGCCAGGATGGTTGACCGTGTTCAGCAGGTAGAACTCGTTCGTCAGGTTGCGGCCGATCAGCGAGACCCGGTACTTCTCGTTCTCCGGCATGACATGCACACCGGCATTGAACCGCCAGAAGTCCTCCTGTATGCCACCCGGAGTATTGTCGGTCGCGGTCATGTATTCGTCGGTGTACGCGGCGTCGGCCGAGAAGTCGGCGGTCCAACCGCCCGCGAACGTCGCCCGGTAGTCGGCGCCAAGGCTGAACATGAGATCCGGCGCGCGAGGGAGCGGCTCATCGGAGAGGTCTTGCCTGCGCACCCCGCCGACGACGTTGCAGCCCGTCGCCGCGGTCTGGCCTACGTAGCACGGGGCGTTCTCGTAGTCCTCGTAGCGTGCCTTGTTGTAGCCAAGGTTGCCGTTGAACGTGAGGTTGTCCGTAGCCATCCAGTCGAATGAAGCCTGGACGCCCTCGGTGCTGGCCTTCGCGGCATTCCCGATCGTGAACGTGAAGGTCGACGAGTTGAAAGACCCTACCTGGAGACCGTCGTAGTCGTAGCTGTAGGCCGTGAGGTCCAGCCGCAGCGTGCCGTCGAAAAGGAGCGCCTTGTAGCCGACCTCGAAGCCGTCGGTCTCCTCCGGACCAAACTTCAGGTTGTCAGGGGTAGCCGATGCCAGGAGAAGGGCCCCATTGGATATGCCGCCCGCCTTGTAGCCGGTCTTGTACGCACCGTACAAAGTGTGGCCATCGGAGGGCTGCCAGGTGAGCGTCACTTCCGGCGAAACATTGTCGTCACTGTAGCTGGACTTGAGTACCTGGCCCGCGGGGTAAAATGCGGTGCCCGAAACCCCGATCGCGACGTTCTCGAACTCACCGTCCTTCTGGTCATCCGTATAGCGCGCGCCGGCAGCCAACTCCAGCGTGTCGGTGATGCCCCACAGCACCTGGGCGAACGCGGCAATGCTGTCACTGTCAGCCGAAGCCCATGTTTCGACGGTCGTCCAGTTCTGTGCGGCGGTATTGAATCCAGCGTGGAAGATGTCCGGAAGATTCCACCACGTGCGGCTGGAAGTCTCGAAATAGAGGCCCGCCATGAAGTTGAGGGGTCCCGAAAAGTCGCTGGTCGCGCGCAACTCCTCCGTCAACAGTTCGTAGTCCTCGTGTTGCGTGCTCCAGATCAGGGCGAACGGACTGAAGTCGGCGGTGTTGCCTCCGGCGATGATCTGGTCGTAGTACCCGGTCGTCGAAGTCAGCGTGATGTCGTCGAACCTCTTGTTGAGTTCCAACGATGAGAGGACGAACTTCGAGTAATAGTATGGTACGCCGTCATTCCCCCCTGGCCAGTTGACGGCGTATATCGGGGCCAGCGAAGACTCGGCTTTCACCTGGTCCTTCTTGCAGTCGGCACCAGGCAAGACAGCGCCCAGCATCGTGGGTACCTTTTTGCCGCCGGTGCAGAACAGCTCGACGTACGCGTCCATGGCGTTCATCGTCTGCTGGTCCCACGTCAGCTTGAGGTTGGCGTCGAAGTCTTCCGAGGGTGACCACAGGAGGCTGAGTCGCGCGGCATAGTTGTCGCCGTCGGGACCCGTCTCGCCAAATGTGGCCCCGGGAACCCAGACGCCACGGGGATCCTGTACGGGCCCAGCGACGTTCTCGATCCAGCCGTCCATCATGCTGGCACGAACAGCCAGCCGTGCGTTCAAAGTGTCGGTGAGTGGACCGGAAACGGCGCCCTGCAGGTAACGCTCATCAGCTTCGAATTCGTAACCGGCGTTCACATACCCTTCGAACGTGTCGGTCGGATCCTTGCTGCGGACGGAAATCACGCCGGCAGGGGAATTCTTGCCGAAGAACAGCGACTGCGGACCCTGCAGAATCTCGACCTGCGCCGAGTCGTAAATGGCCGAGTTGATGACGCGGCCGCGGCTCAGCGGCACCCCGTCGACGACGACGGCCACGCTCTGGTCGAGTCCGGCGTCGGTTGCCGACGAGCTGATTCCGCGGATCGTGAGAAAGCCGCCCGTGCCGTTGGTCGCGCGCCCGATCATCACCTGCGGTGCGAGCTCGGCGACCTTGTTGAGATCGGTCGCCAGGTTGCTCTCGAGCTGGATCGGCGAGATGGCCGAAACGGCCACGGGTACGTCCTGCAGCGACTCCGTCCGCTTACGTGCAGTGACGACGATCTCCTCGAGTGCCTGGCGGGCGGGCTGTGCCTGGGTGCCGGGAGGCGCCGCGCCGGCTGGAGGGTTCTGCGCCATCGCAGGTGTCGCGTCGAACAACGAAATGGCGCCGCAGAAGAGCGGCAGGACACGTCTGTACATCACTATCCCCTCCAATGATGCTGCTTGTCGTCGGTACGCGGAATCCGCTCCGGCCCGGCCGCTGAACCTGCCGGCGATCGCGCCGACCGCCGCTTCCCGCCGGCCCTCCGGCGACCCCGCTCTGCCGGTTCCGGACCTCGATGCCGATGATCGCACAGGTGCAGCGTCATCTGTCAACAGTTAACTGATGCCATGGGCAGGCAGCCACGCGCCGGCGCCCCGGCCTGTCGCCGTCATGCACGGCACGCTCGCGCGCAGCGCCGCGGGGCAGGACGTCGGCAGCGATCGCGTACGCCATCAGGTGCCTGGATCCGTCCAGGCGCAGTTGCGCCCGAACTCGGACAGGTACTTCGTCGACGTCCAGCCGCCGTCGACCACGATCGTCTGTCCGTTGATGAAGCTGCCGCCCGGCGAACAGAGGAACGCGACCGTGCTCGCGATGTCGTCCACCGTGCCCATGCGGGTGTGCGGCGTCATGTGGTCGTTCATGCGCCGGAACCACTCGAGCGCCAGTCCCTTCTCGGTCATCGCGGTCGGGATCACGCCGGGGGCGACGTCGTTGGCGCGCACGCCCAACGCGCCGTACTGGCAGGCGATGTGCCGCGTCAGTCCGGACAGCCCGGCCTTGGCGGCGGAATAGCCGGCGCCGCGCAGGCCTCCGACCACGGCGAAGGTCGAGGTGATGTTGATGATTGCCGACCCGGGCGGCATGTGCGGCAGCACCTCCCGCGCCAGGCGGAACGGCGCGCGCAGCATGATCCGCAGCAGGAAGTCGAGGGACTCGTCGTCGTTCTCGTGCAGCGCCCGGATCAGGCCGCTGCCGGCGTTGTTGACCAGGAAGTTGACGTGCCCCCAGCGCTTCACGGCCGCCTCGACGACCTGCCTCGGGCCATCGTCCGCGGCAAGATCGACCGCGAGCGTGGCGATGCGATCGCGATCCGCGATCTCGCCCTCGAGGCGCTTGAGTTTCTCCGGATCGCGACCGACACCGAGTACTGACATGCCGGCCTCGGCCAGCTTTACGGCACAACCCAGTCCGATCCCGCTGCCGGCACCGGTGACGATCGCCACCTGTCGTGTCGGTTCGGTGCCCTGCTTCGTGTTGTCGCCTGCTGCGCTCATCCTGCCTCCTGGGTCTCGAGAGTGATGTTCGGAATGCCCGCCGGTGCGGTCAGGGCCGCGTTGCGCCGGTGACAATCGACGGCAAGTGCGATCGTCACCGGCGCCGCCAGCAACATGCCCGTGACGACGACAACGCAGGTCGAGGCGTACCCGCCCGAGAGGTCGTAGAGACGACCCGCAACGATCGCGGGGCCGAACATGAGCGGAGTCTTGACGAAGTGTTGCTTTCCGGAAGCGCAGTCCACTTGCAATATCCACATATATGGACAAAACTGCTTTCAATATGGACCTTCGACGGATAATGTCGGAGCCGTCCGGTGATTGCAAGGGCTTCCTTGAACGGGTTCACCGCCAGGGGGCATGCCTTCCGGAACGGCTCGCGCTATTGTCGACAGTCGGCGTCGCGCGGCCCTGATGCAGGAGACCTGGCACCATGGAGTTCGGATGGTCTGCGGACGAAGTAGCGCACCGTGCGCGCATTCGCGGCGTGCTGGAACGGAATCTGCCGCCCGATTGGGAGCAGGTCTCGGTCCACGGGCCGGGCAGCGACCAGCAGACGGCCTTCTCGCGTGGGTTCTGCGCCGCGTTGCAGCAGGAGCGTCTCCTCGTGCCGCATTGGCCGCGCGAGTTCGGTGGCGAAGATGCCGAGGTCTGGCAGCAGTTCATCCTCGGGGAAGAGATGTGGGCCGCCGGCGAGCCGCGCGGGCCCCAGTACATGAACGTGAACTGGGTGGGGCCGGTGTTGATTCGTTTCGGCACGCAGGCGCAGCTGGAAAAATTCCTGCCGCCGATCCGCAGCGGTCACGCCATCTGGTGCCAGGGCTTCTCCGAACCCTCGGCCGGCTCCGATCTTGCGGCGCTGCGCACCCGCGCCGTTCCAGTCGAGGGCGGCTACAGGGTCACCGGCGCCAAGATCTGGACCTCCTATGCGACGCATGCCGACACTTGCTTCCTGCTGGCGCGCGTGCCCCCGTCGGACGGCGGCCCGGAGGGCAAGGCCGGTATCGTCATCCTGCTGACCGACATGAAATCACCCGGGATCCAGGTCAAGCAGATACCGGCGCTGATCGGCCAGGGCGACATCCACGAGGTGTTCTTCGACGACGTCTTCGTTCCCGCGCGAGTGTCGGCTCGGTGCCGAAGGCCAGGCCTGGGAGATCATCAATTTCGCGCTGCAGAACGAGCGGGTCGGCATTGCGCGCTACGAGTTCTCCCGCCGGATGCTCGACCGGGCCGTGGCGAAACTGAAGGCGTCCGGCCGCTGGCAGGACCCCGTGGTCCAGGAGAAGGCGGGCCGCGCCCTCATGCTGTGCGAGGCCGCGCGCATGCTGGTCTACCGGGTCGTCGACGGCAAAGCCCGCGGGCTGCCGCCCGACGACTTCGGCAGCGTGGCGCGCTGGGCCGTCGTGGTGGCCGACAATGGTGTCAACGATTTCCTGACGGAGTTTCTGCCGGAAGGCCTGCTTGGCGAAGACCCGGTGCAGCAGGCGCATCACCAGCGCGCGATTGCTGCCGGTATCGCATCGGGTGCGGCGGAGATTCAGCTCAATCTCATAGCTCGGCGCTGGCTCGAGCTTCCAGGGGAGCGTGCAAGAAAATGAACTTCGGATTGACGGACGACCAGGCGAGCGTACTGACGGAGGTCGAACGACTGCTGGCGGGATTGTCCCTGGCCCCGCATACGCAGCCAGTGGTCGCTCCGTACAGCGACGAACTGGACCGCGCCATTGGCGATTCCGGTTTCCTCGATATCGCGCGCGAGGACGGCTTCGGTCCCTTGGACGCGGCGCTCGTGGCCGAACGCATCGCGCGCCTGCCCCACATCGTCGAGGCGACCGCGTCCGCGATCGTGGCGCCCGCGCTTGCCATTCCAGCCGGCGTGCGCCCGATTGCGATGCTGGCAGGCGATGGAACGAAACCCGCGCGGTTTCTGCCGAAGGCTCGCCTCCTCCTTCTCGACCTCGGCAGCCGCGCGCTCATGATCGAGGTTGATCCCTCGAAGGTCGTCCCCGTCGACAGCCTGTTCGCTTATCCGTACGGGCGGCTGGAAAGCCTGGATGGCCTTGCCACGCAGGAGATCGAGGATGTCGCCACGTTGCGGCGACGCTGGCGAATCGCGATCGCGATCGAGGCCGCTGGCTGCATGGCAGGCGCGCTGGCCCTGGTCGTCGACCATGTCACGACGCGTCACGCTTTCGGGCGGCCGCTGGGGGCTTTCCAGGCGATTCAGCATCGCCTGGCCATGGCGGCCGAGACGGTGGAATCGTGCAAGTGGCTCGCCTTTCGCGCGGCGTGGTCCGATAGCGATGGCGATGCCGCGATTGCCGCGGGTTTCGCCCAGGGCCGGATTGCGCAGATCACCTACGACCTGCAGCAGTTCACGGGAGCCATGGGCCTGACGCTCGAGTATCCGCTGCATCTCTGGACCTACCGGCTGCGGGCACTCGCCGGCGAACTCGGCGGCGCGAGCATGCAGGCGCGCCACGCCGCCACGACGACCTGGCCGGTTGCAGCGGCATGAGCGGCTCGATCACGACATTCCGCAAGGAGGTGCGCGCCTGGCTCGAGGCGCACGTGCCGGTCGATCCAGCGCCGAACGACGGTCCCGAGTCGCGTGAATACGCGCTCGCCTGGCAGAAGACGCCAGGCGCAGGGCGGCTGGGCCGGACTCTCGTGGCCGAAAGACGTGGGCGGCCGCGGCCTGTCGGTGCTCGAGCAGATCGTCTGGTACGAGGAATACGCCCGGGCCAACGGCCCCTCGCCGCTGAGCCCGACCTTCGTCGCGCTGAACCACGCCGGCCCCACGTTGATCGCCTGCGGCACGCCAGGGCAGAGGGCCTGGCACCTGCCGAAGATCCTGGCGGGCGAAGTGATCTGGTGCCAGGGCTTTTCCGAGCCGAACGCCGGTTCCGATCTCGCGAGTCTCAAGGCGCGTGGCAGGGTGGACGGCGACGAGCTCGTCATCGACGGTCAGAAGCTCTGGTCGAGCTACGCAGACATCGCCGACTGGCAGGAGCTGCTGGTCCGCACCGATCCCGAGGCGAGGACCTCCGCGGCGCTGTCCTGGATCATTCTCCCGATGGATGCCAAGGGCATCACGGTGCGGCCGATCCGGAACATGGCGGGCTCGGTGACCTTTTTCGAGGTCTTCTACGATTCCGTGCGCGTACCGCTGGCCAACGTCGTGGGCGGCCTGAACAACGGCTGGGCCACCGCGATGTCGACGCTCAGCTTCGAGCGTGGCACCGCGTCGCTGGCGCTGCTGCTCGAGACGCTGTCGAAGGTCGGCACCCTGCTCGCCAACTGCCCGTCCAGCCGTCCGGCGTTGCGCGAAAGGCTCGCGAGGCTGCGCGCCGAAGGACAATCGATCGTCGCAATGAACTATCGCTTCGCGCTGGACTCCGAGAACGTCGTGCCGGACGCCGGCGGTTCGATGGTCCGGCTCGCCTTTGCTGAATTCGCGCAACGCGTGACGGCGGCTGCGATCGAACTCTACGGTATCGACGCGCCCGAGGTCGTCGGCGCGCACGGCTGGGGCCACGATTACCTGCACGCATTCTCAGAGACCATCGCCGGCGGCACCGCCGAGATCCAGCGCAACATCATCGCCGAGCGCGTCCTCGGCCTGCCGAAAGAGCAGCGCTAACCCGGACTTCTCACATAGAGGCGATGCATCGGGCGCGTGAGCAAACGGATCACCCGCCAAGAGTCGCAGCGAGTCGTTCTCGACGTTCTTGGAGCAGCATGGACCTGCAGTGAGAATTCTGGACATCACGCAGACGTGCCTGATGTCGCGCGCAGTCGCGACGGCAGGGAAACGATGTACCCGTGACGATTTCGAAATGCTGGCAATGAGCCTGCCGGGCTCATCGCGGGGGAGGACGGATGGGCGTGTTTGGCAGCAAGGCGGCGGCGGAGTGGCGAAGGTCCTGGACTCTTCCCCTGGCCGCTGCACTTGGTTATTCCATCTCCGTGATTCACGTTTATTCGATCGGCCCGTTCATCGAGCCGTTGCAGCAGGAGTTCGGCTGGTCTCGCGCGGAAGCTTCGTTAGGACTTACCATCGCCAATCTCGGCAGCGCAATTTTCTGCTTTCCCATGGGCATGCTCGTCGATCGACTGGGGCCGCGCCCCATTGGCCTGATCGGCGCACTGCTGATTGCGGCTGCATATTCAATGCTGAGTACGGCGACGGGCCAGATTGGTAATTGGGTCGTGTTATGGGGTGTCATCGCTTTCGGGGCGATCTGGGTGCAGTCGACGATCTGGACCGGCGCCGTCGCCAGCCGCTTCGAGACATCACGCGGACTTGCGTTTGCGGTCACGCTATGTGGCGCGTCGGTGGGCGCAGCGATCTTCCCGGTGCTCGCGACCTGGTTGATCGGCGCACACGGCTGGCGGGTGGCCTTGGTCGCAATGGGCGGGATCTGGGCGGCGCTGGTTTTCCCGGTCCTTTGCCTGTTTTTCCGCGGTGCCAGGGACGAGGGTCGCAGCAAGCGTGTGGCGACACCTGTTACGACGAGGACGCTGACGGGGGTGAGTCTATCCGAAGGGCTGCGCTTGCCCGCGTTCTACAAATTGCTGATAGCTGCCGGCCTGTTCGCATTCACCGTCATCGGCATCGTCGTTCATTTCGTCCCTATCCTGACGGATCGTGGCGCGGCGCCGCTCGCGGCAGCGGGAATCGCCTCCCTGGTCGGTGTCTTTTCCATTGTCGGCCGGCTCGGTACGGGCCTGCTCCTGGACTGGTTGCCGGCGCGCTATGTCGGCGCGAGCGTCTTCCTGCTCGCCAATGTCGCGTGTGCGCTGCTCTTGTTCGACGGTGCCCGCACGATCAGCCAGGCCGCAGCCGCTGCAATCTTCGGGCTCACGCTGGGCGCAGAGGTCGACGTGATTGCCTATCTCGCAACGCGACATTTCGGGCTCAAGAACTTCGGCGGGCTCTTCGGCGGGTTTGTCGCCGCGCTCACCCTGGGCGCAGCATTCGGCCCACTCGCCGCTGGCACGACGTTTGACTTGTATGACAGCTATGCACCATTTCTCGTGCTGACAATGGTCTTCATGACCGCGAGCAGCCTATTGCTGGCAAGCCTGCGCCGCCCGGGCTTCACCATGTAGCGCAGCGGACGACGCAGGCGCAACGAAGCACGAGGGGCGCGGACTCACCCACGGCCTCGACCGCCCCGACCTGATCAATCGGATCGGGTCCCGGGACAGGGCTCCGGTCACCTGCGCGCGTTGGGATCGGGATCCCAGCGAGGCGGCCTCTTTTCGGCGAATGCCGCGGGGCCCTCCGCAAAGTCCGGGTGAGACCAATGTGACTTGAGCAACTCCCAGCCATGATCCGGCGCTGCGGGATCCAGCAACTCGGTCGACGCCCAGATCGCGCGCTTGGTCAACGCCATCGCCTGCGGCGAGTTTGCGCAGATGTCCCGCGCCAGTTCGCGGGCCCGCTTGATCGTATCGGCGGCACTTGCCTCGAGCAGGTCGACCATGCCGAGCTGGTAGGCACGCTCGGCGGGCATGCGGTACGAGCGGCCCGCAAGTCCCATCAGGAGCGCGGCGCCCAGCCCGGCGCGGCGGGCGATGCCGATGGATTCGAGGCCCGACACCTGGCCGACGCTGACATGGGAGTCCATGAAGGCGGCCTGCGCGGACGCAACGACGATGTCGCTGTCCGCCACGAAATGCAGGCCACCGCCATTCACGAGGCCATTGACGGCGCAAATGACGGGCTTGGTCACGTGGCACATCCGCGGGGAGAAGCGATTCACGGCCGCATTGGGCCTGTTGTTCAGGGTTCCCATTCCGACCTTGAGCGCGCCCACGGCGGCACCCGTGCAGAAGTGGCGCTCCCCGGCCCCCGTGAGGATCGCCACCCGGATCGCCGCGTCGCCTTCGACGCGATGCCAGGCTTCCTCGAGCGCAAGCAGCAGCTCGGGCGTGAGCGAGTTGCCTTCGTGCGGCCGGTTCAGCGTCAGGACAGCGACACCTTCGTCGACATCGAACAGGAGCGGTGAGAGATCGTCCATCTTGTCCTCGTGGGCTTCGAGACTCGAGACGCGCCACATCGTACGCGGAGCCGGAAAATATCCAAGGGCATCGCGCGATTCAGCGCGTCGGTGCGGCGCAGCAACAAACCTCCCGCGCTCACGATATAGTCGACTGTTGACAGACTACGATCCACTGCCCTAAGTTTCCACGGTCTTGACAGCTGGGCGTCGACGCCCCACAAGCGGGGGATTTCGCATGATGCTCTATACCAGCCCGAATTCGCCGTTCGGCGCACGCATCACGATCGCGGCGCGCACCAAGGACCTTGCCATCCAGTTCGTGCGCCCGCCCGCCGCGGGGATCAAGTCGCCCGAGTACCTGGCGATCAATCCGATGGGCAAGATACCTGTCCTTCTCACGGAAACCGGTGACGTGATCCCGGAGTCGGAGGCCGTGCTCGACTATCTCGAGGATCGCTTCCCGACGCCGTCGTTGCGACCGCGGGATCCGGCGCAGCGCGCACGCGTGAATGTCGCGATCCGGGTCATGGACACGTACGTCATGGCGCCCGTGATCCGGTTGTTCCCTCACCTGTACCCGGACAAGCGCGACGAGCGAACCGTCGAGCACGAGGTCCTGCGCTGGAAGGATGGTCTGGCTGCGCTCGCACATTTTATGAGAGTGCCACTGCCGGAAACCGACGCAGGTGTCTCGCTGGCGGATTGCGTATTGCCGCCGTCGCTGCACCTGAGCGCGCGCATCGCGATGATGCTGGGGCTGCAGGACGACCTGTTGGCGCCTCACGACGCGCTCGTCGCCTACTACGCCCGGATGAAGAGCCATCCGATCGTCGGACCGGTCCTCGCCGACCTGACGGCCGCGCAGGCGGAAAGCGACGTCAAGGCCGGCAGGCCGTCACTGGCAGCCCGTCACTAGGTCTTGAGCCCCGGCCCCTCGCGACGATTCCCGTCGGTTCGAACGGCCATGGACGTCGAGGCCGGCGCATCGGCCGGCGCCGGGCTGGCATTGCACAGTCAACTGTTGACAGTTTGCGCGGCAGTGCGGATCATGACCCGACCGGGCACGTTCCACGCACGGCGGGAACGCACCGCGCACAGCGGCCGGACCGTTGCGGAATGACAGCTTGCGGAGGCACGCCAGGATGACCATGCAGACCCACGAGCGCATCATCGAGCTGCTCGAAGCCGAAGGCATCGACACGATCTTCGGCATTCCCGATCCCAGCTTCTTCGCGATGTTCATCACCGCCGAGAAGCGCGGCATGCGCGTGGTCGCGCCGCATCACGAGGAGGCCGGCTGCTTCATGGCCGATGCCTACTGGCGCATGACCGGCAAACCGGGCGTGATGGTCGGCAACAAGGGGCCAGGCGTGGCCAACCTGGTGGCGGGCGCGATCCACGCCGCGAAGGAGAACACGCCGACGATCTTCATCGGCGGCCAGCGCCACCGTCTCTACGAGCAGCGCGTGCGCCGCGGCAAGATGCAGTACCTGAGCCAGCCGCGCCTGTTCGAGGCGGCGATGAAGTATGTGGGCATCATCGAGTATCCCGAACAGACCGACGAAATCGTGCGCGAGGCGTTCCGCCGTGCGCTCGGCGGCGTGCCGGGCCCCGTCTACATCGACTACCCCGCGAGCGTGCAGCAGGCGAAGCTCGACCTGCCGCCCGCGCTCGCACCGGACAAGTATCGCCTGGTGCACCAGGAAGCGAGTGCCGATGCCATCGCCGAGGCAGTGATGCTCGTCAAGTCGGCCAGCCACCCCATCCTGCTCGTGGGGCAAGGCGCGTTGGTGTCGCGAGCGCATGACTCGGTGGCGGCGCTGGCGCGCGCGCTGGCCTGTCCGATCATCCAGACGAGCGGCGGTTGCAGCGTCCTCGCGGGACTCGAGGGCCGCACGTTCCCCTACGGCTCGCCGGTCGCCACAGAGGCGGTCGCCCGGGCCGACGTCGTCATCGCCGTCGGCACCGAGCTTGGCGAGACGCTGCACTACGGCCGGGGCCGCCACTGGAGCAAGGGCAACACGGATCGCAAGTGGATCTACATCGAGCGCGATCCGCTGGCCATCGGCGTCAATCGGCCGATCGACGTGCCGCTGGTGGGTGACCTGCGCGACGTCGTGCCGCAGCTCACGGCGGCCGTGAAGCCGCTGGCGCGCACGGCGCCGCCGGAACTCGAAGGCTGGGGCAAGGCCCACGCGAAGACGACGCAGGAGATGCTGGACGCCGTGCCGACCACATCCTCGCCGATCCATCCCGCCCGCCTCGCCGTCGAGGCAACGCGCGTGCTGCCGAAAGATGCCGTGATCGTGCGCGACGGCGGCGCGACGAGCATGTTCTTCACGACGTTCCTGCAGCATCCGCCGCGCGACTTCATGTGGAACCAGAACTACGGCAGCATCGGCCCCGGCCTGCCCTACGCCGTCGGCGCGCAGCTTGCGGTCGGCAACGCGCGGCGCGTGGTGCTGCTCACGGGCGACTCCTCCTTCCTGTTCCACATCTCGGAGCTCGAGACCGCGGCGCGCAAGAAGCTGCCGGTCGTCTGCATCGTCGGCGTCGACTACGCGTGGGGCATCGAGGCCGCCTCCTACAAGGCCGGGTTCGGCCCGGACTCCCCGGAGACCGAGGCCCACTGGGGCACGCAGGTTCGACTCGACAAGGCCGCCGAGGCCTTCGGGGCACATGGCGAGTATGTCGAGCGCGCGGAGGACATCGCGCCCGCGGTCGAGCGCGCGCTCGCCTCCGGCAAGCCAGCGGTCGTGCACGTGGTGATCGACCGGGTCGCCAACCACAACATGGCCGGCGCTCCCCGGCTTGCCCGAGTTCAGGACATGGTACGGCGAGGAAGGTGACAGCCTCGGCAGCGGCGGCGGCAGCTACTGACCCGGCGCCGCGTTCATTGGCGGCTGGACGCGAGGAACCCACGATGGCCAGGAATGACTTGCTGTATCTCGTGACCGGCGCCACTGGAACCCAGGGCGGCGCAACGGCGCGCGCGTTGCTGGCCGCCGGACACCGCGTGCGCATCCTGACGCGCAATCCAGACGCCGCCCCGGCGATAGCACTGACGCAGCGAGGCGCGGAGGTCGCGAAGGGAGACATGGGCGAGCCGGACTCGCTCGCGGCCGCCATGCGCGACGTGCACGGTGTCTTCTCGATGCAGCGACCCGACGTGGACGGCACCGACAGCGAGCGCCGGCATGGTTTCGCGCTCGTCGACGCCGCGCGCAAGGCCGGCGTGCGTCACGTCGTCCACGCCTCCGTCTGCCAGTCGGGCCAGCACGCGAGCTTTCCGCGCTGGGACGACGGTTACTGGTCGCAGAAATACTGGACCGACAAGTGGGACGTCGAGCAGGCGGTGCGTGAGGCCGGTTTCGCGCATTGGACCGTGCTGAAGCCTGCGTTCATGATGGAGAACTTCGCGGAACCCAAGGCGAAGATCCTCTTCCCGCACCTGCGGCAGGGCAGGATCATCACTCCGGTGCGGCCGGATACCCGGCTGCAGCTGATCGCCGGCGACGACATCGGCGCGATCGCGCAGGCGGCCTTCGCGAGTCCCTCGCGGTTCGACCGCGAGTGCATCGACCTCGCGGGCGATACGCTCACGATGAGCGAAGTCGCGGCGGTGCTCGGCAAAGCGCTGCGCAGGACGGTCGTGCTGCAGTCGGTCAGCCCTGCCGAGGCGCAACAGGCGGGGATCTTCGCATCGTGGGTTCGCGCGCAGGAATGGATCAACGAGGTCGGCTATCGCGTCGACATCGCCGCGCTTGCGGCCTACGGCATTCCACTCACGTCGTTCGCCGCCTGGGTGCAGCGGCACGCCGGCGAGATCGTCGTCGAGAACTGACTCGAACGATCAGTTCACGCCCTCGACGACGAACGCCCTGAAGTCCCCGCTGGCCTGCCGATACGGCAGCGCCTTCTGATACTCGTCGCTGCGGTACCACGCGAGCGCGTCGTCCATCGTCGGAAAACGCATGATGACGACGGCCTCGGCCGATGGACCTTCCAGGACTTCGAACTTGCAGGTCTTGGACGCGAGGATCTCGAGCTTGTCGATCGGCGCCTTGCGCGCGAGCGCCGCATACTGCTCCATTCCAGAGGCATCCTTCGTCCTGTCGCGGATGAAGACCACATACGCTGCCATCGTCGTTTCTCCCCAGGATTGCCAACCCGGCCGATCGCCGGAAACTCGAAGTCACGTCATGCAACAGCCGGCACTCGCCTGAGCATCGTCAGCATTCCGCTGCCGGCGAGCGCAGCAACAGCCGTAAAGACCAGGTAAATGGTGAAGCTGCCAGTCATCTTCAGCATGAAGCTCAAGAGCAACGCACCGACTGCTATCGAGAGCGCAAGTGCGCCGAGAACCAGGCCGAGAACGGTGCTGTAGATCTCCAGCCTGAAGTACCTCATGACGAGATAGGCCAGGACGTCCCCTTCAGCTCCCAGCGAGAGTCCGAGCAGAAGAACGGCCAGGGCGACCACCGCGGGCGTCGACAAGCCCGTCGCGAGCAGACCCAGGCCAATGCCCGGCAGTCCCAGGGAGATCGCGGCAACCGCATATGCGGGAAATCGGTCCAGGGCGACGCCACAGAGCAACCGCCCCACAATGACACTGAATGCGAACAGCGAAATAGCCAGTGACCCGGTCGCCGAGTCGACGCCCCTGTCCAGCAGGATCACCTTGAGCTGGGACGTCTGCATCGAAAAGGAAAGATTGCAGAGAAGCATCCCGGCGATGATAAATTTGAACGCTGGATCCCGCGCGATTTCGCGGTAGTCCCGCGCCGGATTGCGGCCCACGAGTCCGGCGCTTCGCCGGACATCCGTACCGGGTGGAATCAACAACAGCGTCGCTGCCCCGCCGATCGCTATCGTTGCCGCGACGACCACGTAGCCTGCGCGCCAGCCGTTCGCATCGATGTACCCGGACAGGAACGGGACGCAGGCCGCGCCTGCAGCCGGGGCCGTACAGGCGGCGATGGCGAGAGCCACGCCCCGCGCACGGTCGAATCGCTGGGCGATCAGCCGGCTGTAGATCACCGCGGTCGTCGTGCCGCCAACGATGACGATCTGCATGAGGGTCAGGAGAAAGTACTGCGAGAGTGCGCCGGTCATGGCGCTGAAGCCGAGAAATGCGAGAGGTGCGCAGACGACTCCGATCGTTGCCATTCGCCTCACGCCGTAGGCATCGGCCAGGCGCCCCGCGATCGGTTGCGCCAGGATCCCCAGAAGGGCCGTCGTGCCGATCAGGGCGATTTCAGACCTCGACCAGTCGAACTCCTTGATCAGGTGCGGCGTGAAGAGGTTGTTGATGTAATTGACAATGGAGTATCCCGCGGCCTGCCCTATGCCTGCAGCCGCCAGGAAACGCCAGTTCGTGCGCAGCTCGCCAAAGTACGTCATTCGACCTCGCACGATATTCGGGACGACAAACAGCCTTGATCGAGCCAGACTCTCGGCGACAGACGTCGGTCGCTGCATCGACCCGATCTCAACCCGTCCTCGACCAGGACTTCAGCTGCATCTCGCCCACGATCATTCGCGTCGTGTCGAGCCGGACACCCCTTGTCCGCCCCCGGCCGCACCGGACGGAGCCGGTGACGAGCCGGGGTGACTCCCATTGACTTTACGCAATCACGGTCAGAAGTTTACCGCTACGCCGACGCCGATCTGACGCGGTTGATTGAAAGTCTGGGTATTGCCGCGCACGTTGGGGGACGTGTACGTGCTGTAGACCTCGTCCGTCAGGTTGGTGCCCCACAGCGAGAGCGTGTAGCGATCCTTCGGATCGGTCCACGATACCCGCATGTTCACGATACTGTAGCCTGGCACCTCGGTCAGGTCGGCGGCCTGCCAGTTGTATTTGTCGGTGAAGCCGTCGTTGACGGTGGCTGCGAACAGGCCCCCCAGGAGTTCCGCCGAGTATGTAACGCGCACGTTGACCATCCATTCCGGCGACTTGACCAGCCGGCTGTCGGAAGCGTCGTAAGGGACGATGGTTCGCCCGACGATCGGCTCGCTGCCCGTGATCGGCACCGTGATCGATGCAGTCTTGAAGTCCGTGTACTCGGCCGTCGGCATCCAGTTGACGCCAAGGTAGAACGACAGGCTGTCGGTGATGTTGCCGTCGACGGTGAACTCCGCGCCACGGATTTCCGCGCTCGCCGCATTGCTCAGCGTGAGCAACGGAATGCCGTTCACGATGGTCTGCGCCTGCACCTGGAGGTCGTCATAGTTGTAGGCATAGGCCGCCGCCGTGAAGGTGTATCCGCTCGCGAGCCGCGCCTTGGCCCCGAGCTCGAGCGCATCGATCTTTTCAGGGTCGACGGGGATGGGCAAGGGACTGAACGCGTTGTAGACGCCACTCTTGAACCCGTTGCTCAGTGAAACGTACACGTTGGCGTCCGGGGAGAAATCGTAGCGGAGCACACCACGATAGGTCGGGCTGTTCCAGGTTTCCTCGTCGCGCACGTCCCTGAGCGGCAGACCGCCCGGCCGGATGATATCTTCGTAGTGGTACTTCTTCGTCTCCGTCGTGTAGCGCGCGCCCAGTGTTGCGTGCAGATTGGAAGTGGCGTTCCAGGTCACGTCGGCGAAGCCCGCGTACGAAGTCGTTTCCACGTCGGGGGAAAATTCCGCAATGGGAGCTACGCCCGGGGAGTCGCCGACGAACGACCTGAAATACGGGTTGGTTGCATCCGAGGAGTAGTAGAAAGCGCCGACCAGCCACGAGATGGTCTGGTCGGCCGGACCGAAGAAGTTGAATTCCTGCGTGAAGTTCTGCTGCTCGGCCTTCAAGGTCAGGGCGGACACGCTGGCACTCGTCCGGTCGATGTCGACCCGATACGTGAGGTCGAAGTCGCGGTAGCCGGTGATCGAGCGCATCGTCAGCCAATCCGTCGCGCTCCACGTGGCATCCAGGATGGCGCTGTCGCTCTCGTTGACCTGCATCGGCTGGGTCTTGCCGGCGTAATGATATGGCGTGTTCGGGACCGAGCCCGGAATCGCCGGATAGGGATTCTGGCCCTGGGCCGTCGGCAGCGCGCCGGATGAGTTGTCGCTCTGCGAGGTGTCGGCGGAGAGTGTCACCTCGAGTGTATCGGACGGCTTGAAGAGCAGTTTGCCCCGATACACGTAATTGTCCGGCTTGGCGTAGCGGCGGCCTTCGTTCTGGGCGCTGCCCTCGACGAAGCCGTCGCCATTGCGCCAGAAGGCGCTGACGGAGGCGGCTACACGGTCGGTGATCGGACCGGATGCATATCCGCTGAGCTTCACCTCCTCGAAATCGAAACCGTAGTCTGCGCTGACGTTCGCAACCGGCTCGAAAGATGGTGCGCGCGTCACGATGCGAATCGCGCCGCCGGTGGCGTTGCGGCCGAATAGAGTGCCTTGCGGCCCTTTCAACACCTCGATCCGCTCGATATCCGGCAGGTCGAAGAGGCCCGCAAGCGTGTTGCCGACATAGACGTCGTCAATGTAGAGCGCAACGTTGCTCTCGTCGCCGACCGAGGTGCCCGATGACGAAACGCCACGAACCGCCGGCGTGTACCCCGTGCCGACCATGGTCACCAACAGACCGGGAGCGACCTGCCCAAGGTCGATCGTGGAGCCAACGCCGGACGTGGTCAGCTCGTCGCCGGAGATCGCCGCAACCGACATCGGCACGTCCAGCAGGCGCTCCGAACGCTTCTGCGCCGTGACGATGATCTCCTCCAGCGGAGCCTTGGTGTCCATCTGCGCCTGAGCGAGTCCGACGTTGCCGCCCAGGCCCACGGCCATGGCAGCGCCAGCGACCAGACCGGATTTGACATGAAGAGCTTGCATACGTTTCCCCCTATCGACGATGAGTTGCAGCCCGGACCTGCCCAGGCGACGCCTGATTCAACTTCCCCCTCGGGAAGCCGCAGGCCACTTCTGCCTGGCGAGTTCCGTACGAACCGTCTCCGTTCACCTAATCAGCGCCCGCATCGGAGGTGGCCGGTGTACCAGCGAATTCATGCTGCGTGGCCTCGGACACCGGCCGCGTTGGCCAAGCAGTCGATTACCACCAGTGCCACTGCCGGCTTGCCGTTCGTCGGGGTGCGTGCGAAGAGGTTTTTGTCCATATACATGAACACTCACTACAGTATTATGAATCTTATAAACATGAGCTTTTATATTGTCAACAGTTGACCCATGGCGACGGAGGCGCCCCCGGCCCGCTCAACCGGTGGTCCAGGTGGCCCCTCCCGGCCGGTATTGCGACCGCGCCGAATCACGAGGTGCAGTGCCGACCCGGCATGACCGGGACCTTTTCCATCCTGTCAGCCGCAACGTTTGCGGACATGGCCGAAGGTCATTCCGCCTTCCACCGCCGAGGCATGGTCATGAGCAATTGCAAACCTGATGACACGTCGACGCACTCATGAGTCGCCGCGGCCTGCATCGCGGCATAATCTCCGAGATGGCCGACGAATCATTCCTGAGTAGCCTATTGCCTTCCGTGGACGCGCTGCTGCGCCGACCGGCCCTCGTCGCGGCCGGCGTGGCGCATGGGCGCGCCAGCCTGCTGGCGGCCGTGCGTGCGGGACTGTCCGACGTCCGCCAGGCGATCCTCGCGAAGGACGCTTCGCCTCCAGCCGACCGGGATGCAGTGGCTCAACAGGTGGAAATGCGCGCGCTTGCATGGCTGGCGCAGCGCGCAACGCCGTCGCTGCGGCGTGTGTTCAACCTGACCGGGACGGTCTTCCACACGAACCTCGGCCGCGCGCCGCTGGCCCGCGAGGCGA
The DNA here is from genome assembly GCA_963786705.1 of uncultured Gammaproteobacteria bacterium. Taxonomy (GTDB): domain Bacteria; phylum Pseudomonadota; class Gammaproteobacteria; order Steroidobacterales; family Steroidobacteraceae; genus RPQJ01. Next base: position 114,514 of record CAWBAG010000023.1, on the reverse strand, counting down.
TTGCGGCAATCGGCGACGCGGCAGGCGCCTGCAATGTCGAATACGACCTGAATGATGGCAGTCGTGGCGAGCGGGATGACCACGTCGCAGACCTGCTGCACAGCCTGACTGGCGCAGAGGACGCCCTGGTCGTCAATAACAATGCGGCGGCGGTTCTGCTCACGTTGAACAGCCTGGCCAACCGGCGTGAAGTCGTCGTCTCGCGCGGCGAACTGATCGAGATCGGCGGCGCGTTCCGCATGCCCGACGTGATGTCGCGCGCCGGCTGCAAGCTCGTCGAGGTCGGCACCACGAATCGCACGCACCTCGCGGATTACGAGAATGCCATCGGCCCGCGCACGGCCGCACTCATGAAGGTGCATCCGAGCAACTTCGCGATCACCGGCTTCACCGCGGTCGTGGCCGAGCGCGACCTCGCCGCGCTCGCGCGCCGGCATGAACTGCCGTTCATCGTGGACCTGGGCAGCGGCACCCTCGTGGAGCTGACTCAGTTCGGCTTGCCGCCTGAACCGACGCCCCGGCAGGTGCTGGAGCACGGGGCCGACCTTGTGACCTTCAGCGGCGACAAGCTGCTGGGTGGACCGCAGGCAGGCCTCGTGGTCGGGCGCGAAGACCTGCTGCGCAAGCTGAAGCGGAATCCGTTGAAGCGCGCGTTGCGACTCGACAAGGTGATCCTCGCAGCATTGGCTGCCACGTTGCGCCTGTACGACGACCCCGAACGACTGCCCGAGAGACTCCCGGCAGTGCGCCTCCTTGCGCGCGGCGAGGATGCGATCCGGGACCTCGCGGGTCGCATCGTGCAACCGATCAGTGACGCGCTCAGTGCGGTCGCCCAGGTGACGATCGAACCCTGCTCGAGCCAGATCGGCAGCGGCTCGTTGCCGGTCGATCGCCTGCGCAGCTGGTCGCTCGTCGTCCGTGCCGCCGGCTCCAGGCGCGGCGGCGCAGCGCGGCTGGAAGCCCTGGTCCGTGCATTCCGCTCGCTGCCGGTACCGGTGATCGGGCGGCTGCAGGACGGCGCCCTCGTCTTCGACCTGCGCTGCCTCGAGGACGAAGCGGCGTTCGTCGCGCAACTCGACTGTCTCGTCGTCGAACCCAAGCGATGATCGTCGCGACCGCGGGACACGTCGATCACGGCAAGACGACGCTCATCAAGGCGCTGACCGGTACGGACACCACGCATCTCCCGGAGGAGCGCAAGCGCGGGATGACCATCGACCTCGGTTTTGCCGGACTGGCATTGCCGGATGGGGGTTTCATCGGCTTCGTCGACGTGCCCGGCCACGAAAGATTCGTGCGCAACATGCTCGCGGGCATCACCGGCGTAGATCTCGCGCTCCTGGTCGTGGCGGCCGACGACGGGATCATGCCGCAGACCCGCGAACACCTCGAGCTGCTCGACCTGCTGGAGGTGACTGCCGGTGCGGTTGCGCTCACCAAGATCGATCGCGTCGACGCGGCACGGGTTGCCGAAGTCACCGCCTCGATAGCGGCGCTGCTGGCGCCGACACATCTCGCGGGCGCGCCGATCTTTCCCGTGTCGGCTCCGGACCATGTCGGAGTGACCGAGCTGCGCAATCACCTGGTTTCGTGCATGACGCGGGTGAGCAGGCATCGGCATGGCGCCCTGTTCCGGCTGCCGATCGACCGATGCTTCGTGGTGGAGGGAGCCGGCCTGGTCGTGACCGGCACGATCGCCTCGGGCAAGGTCGCCGTCGGTGATCGCTTGACCTTGCTGCCGTCGGGCAAGCCGATCCGCGTGCGCGGGTTGCATACGCACCAGAACGCGGTCGAAGCTCTCGGCGCGGGCGAACGCTGCGCCCTCAACGTCGTTGCGACCGATCTCGATCGCGCGCAAGTCGGGCGCGGCGACTGGATCGTCGCGCCGGAACTCGCTGTCGCGACCCGGCATCTCGATGCGCGCCTGACGCCGGTTGCTGGTGCCGTGCTGAAGGATGGCGCGCGCATACTCTTCTGCCACGGCGCGGCGAGCACCGGCGGTCATCTGGTGCTCCTGTCCCGCGGTGTGGACCGGCCCTATGTCCAGATCGTCCTCGACGCACCGGTCCATGCGCTCGCGAAAGATGCCTTCATCCTGCGGCATGCCGGCGGGCAGAAGACCCTGGCCGGCGGGATCGTGCTCGATCCGTTCCCGCCGATCCGTGGCCGGCGACGACCCGAACGGACCGCGATGCTGTCCGCGATCGACCAGCCTGATGCCACGAGTGCGTTCGCGAACCTGTTGACCGTTGCTCCCGATGGGATCGAGCTCGACCGGTTTGCGCAGGCCTGGAACCTGCGGCGGGACGTGGCGGAGACCTTGTGGCGAAGTGCCGGGCTCGTTCGGTTCGATGGGCGGGGCTACGATGCCGCGCAATGGCGGCGGGGCCGTGAGGCCCTCGTGGCGGAAGTCGCGCGGTTCCATGCCGCGCACCCCGAGAGCTTCGGCCCGTCGGCAGCACAGTTGTTGCGCGCGGATGCCTTGCCGGGGGGGTATCAATTCCGGCGTGCGATTCTCGACAGCCTGATCCACGACAAGGAGCTGGTTCGCGAGGGCGCCCAGGTTCGCCGACCCACGCACGAGATCGAGCTGTCCGCGTCCGAGACCCTGCTCTGGCGGCGATTTGCACCTCTGCTCGGACCGGACCGCCGACCAATGACCGCACACGACATCGCCAAGCAGCAGAAGCTCGACTTCAAGGTGGTCAACCGGGTGCTGGAGCGGGCCAGCCGGGCCGGCTACGCAGTGCGAATTGCCGACGGCCGGTTCCTGCACAAGTCCGCATTTCAGGAGCTCGCAACAACGGCGGAAGCTCTCGCTGCGAGCTCCACGGGTGGATTGTTCGATGCGGCGGCGTTTCGCGACCGGTCCAACCTCGGACGCAATATTTCGATCGAACTGCTGGAGTATTTCGACCGGATCGGTTTTACCCAGCGGGTCGGTGATCTCAGGCGCGTGCTCAAGCCCGCGACCGCGGTATCCGAAGCGGATCGCCTTTGATAGCCGGGACCGCGCGCGTTAGCATGGACGCGGGAGAGAATCGTACCCCGGTGGGACGCACGGACTTCAAATCCGGTGGAAGGCGCCAGGCGCCTTTGGTGGGTTCGACTCCCACCTCTTCCGCCAACTTCACCTGACACCCCGAACAGATGCCCGACAGCGAATTTCGATTGACGTCGCTGGCCCACGGCGGTGGCTGCGGTTGTAAGCTCGCACCTTCCGTCCTGTCGGAAATTCTCGCCAGGACTGCAGTACCGCAGCAGTTTGCGAACCTGCTCGTCGGCACCGAAACGTCGGATGACGCCGCCGTCTATCGGATCAATGACCGCCAGGCCGTCGTCGCGACCACGGACTTCTTCATGCCCGTGGTCGACAATCCCTATGATTTCGGGCGCATTGCCGCAACCAACGCGCTCTCGGACGTCTACGCCATGGGCGGCACGCCGATCCTGGCACTCGCGATCGTGGGCATTCCCGTCGACAGGATTCCTGTCGAGACGGCACAGGACATCCTGGCGGGTGGTGTGTCGGTGTGCGTCGACGCAGCCGTACCGGTCGCGGGCGGCCATTCCATCGATTCGCAGGAGCCGATCTACGGGCTGGCCGTCGTGGGTCTCGTCGATCCCGAGCGCATTTTGCGCAACAGCACCGCGAAGCCAGGAGACCAGCTCATCCTCGCCAAGCGCCTTGGCATAGGGATATTCAGCGCGGCCTTGAAGCGTGGAGTTCTGGACCCGGCGGATTATTCGGAGATGATCGCTTCGACGACGCAGCTCAACCGCGTCGGCGCCGAGCTGCCTTCATTCCGGGGCGTGCACGCCCTGACCGACGTGACCGGATTCGGCTTGCTCGGTCACGCGCTCGAAATGTGCAGGGGCGCTGGATTGACGCTCGACATCACGTGGCGTGGCCTGCCGATCTTCCCGGCCGCTGCTCGCCTGGCCGAGTCCGGCGTCGGCACCGGCGCGTCCAAGCGCAACTGGGCCAGCTATGGTCGCGATGTCGTCCTGCCCGGGGACATGCCTGACTGGCAACGTGTCCTGCTTTGTGATCCGCAAACGAGTGGTGGGTTGTTGATTGCCTGCGCCAGGGAGGAATCGGCTGCCGTCCTCGAGCTCCTGGAAGCGCGCGGATTCACGCACGCGGTGCGTATCGGCGAATTTCGCGCGGGTCCGGCCCGGGTCGAGGTCCTTCCGTAATCAATGGTTTCCTGATTTCCACTCCCGATCGCGCCCGCCACCCAGCGCAGCAGGTATTCAGGGAATCGCTCTCGACAACCCGCCGTCGATCGGTATGGCTGCGCCGGTAATGAACGTGCAACGTTCGGAGGACAGGAACAACACCAGGTCCGCCACTTCGTCCATGGTCCCGAGGCGCTTCATGGGAACCATTTCGATCCGTTGCCGGACGACTTCGTCGGGCAGCATGCCGCCCCACGAGCGCGGTGTGACGATCGGCCCGGGGCAGATGCAGTTGATCAGGACGTTGTCGATCGCCACGTGTTCCGAAGCGTACTTCGTGAGCGCAATGATTGCGGCCTTGCTGGTACCGTATTCGACGAACCTGTTGGCCGGTGCCGCAGTGACCTGAAGGCCGGCGATCGACGAGATAAAAACGATCCGGCCCCACTTGCGTTCCTGCATCCCGGGCAGGACCGCCCGCGCGAATCGTGTTCCGCTCAACAGGTTGAGGTCCAGGCTGTCGTGCCAGTCGGCATCCTCGATGTCGACCAATGGGCCGACCTTGGTGCTGCCTCCCACGCAGTTGACGAGGATGTCGATCTTGCCCAAGCTCTGCCGGGCCGCTTCCGCAACGTCCGCAACCTGTTTTCCGTCAGTCACGTCCACGCGTTGCGCAAAGACAGATACGCCGGACTTCCGGGCCTGCTCCGCCACCTGCTGCAGCAGGTCATCGGAGCGGGCGCAAAGGGCGACGTTGACGCCCTCCCGCGCGAACGCCAGGGCAATTGCCCGGCCCATTCCATCACTCGCGCCGACGACCAGCGCGACTCGACCCTTGATGCCAAGATCCATGGTTTCCCTCGTCGCGTCAGGACTTGTTGCCGGGTTTTGGCAGCAGCGGGTTCGTTTCCCATGCGTACAGGTAGTCGCAGTACTCCGTGAATTTTTCGAGCTTGCCGTCGCGGATCACGAATGCGAGGTGGTACAGGTTGTTGTAGACCTGGCCCGTGTTCCAGACGACGGTGCCTTCGGCCTCGAGGGCCACCCGGTCGCCCTGGATCGTCCATTCGAGCGGCGTCAGCCGCATGCCGCCGCGCATCAACTCGCGGTTGGCTTTCATTCGGAACATGCTCAACGCCTTGTCCCTGACCTTCGGCACGTCCTTGAGGGCCTCCCCCCTCGCAGGAACGACCCACGTGAAGGTTTCGGACATGATGTCCGCCAGCTTGTCGTAGTCCTGCAGTTCCAGGTACTCGATGAACTGCAACACCAGCCGCTTGTTCTCTTCAACGGACATTTTTTTCACCTCGCTCGCTCTGGTCGATGGACGCTCGCCACGTCCGCTCAGATCACGCCGTGATTGATATAGGTCGTCTTGACCTCGGTAAAGAATTCCGCCGCCGCGGTGCCTTGCTCAGGAGCGCCGAAGCCGGAGGGCGCACGCCCGGCGAATGGAACGTGGTACTCGGCGCCAGAGGTCGGCGCGTTCACCACGACCATCCCCGAATTTGATGCTCGCCTGAAACGCTCGGCGGCCACGAGGCTCCTGGTGCAGATGGCCGAAGACAACGCATAGTCCGTGTCGATGGCGACCGCGATGGCCTCGTCCAGGTCGTCGACGCGAATGACGGCGGCGACGGGTCCGAAGACTTCCTCGCGGTTGATCCGCATGTCGTTGGTCGTGTTCGCGAACAGCGCCGGTGCGAAGTAGTAGCCCTCCGTGGGGCGCTCCAGGCGCTCGCCGCCGCACAGCAGCTCCGCCCCTTCCCGTTTCGCCTCGGCGACGTAGCGCAGGTCCTTCGCGAGTTGCGGCTCGCAGGCGACGGGCCCGATCTCGGAGCTCGGCTCCAGCGCGTGTCCCACGCGGACCGCCCTGGCCTTCTTCTCCAGCCGCTCGACCAGGGCATCGTGAATGCCGCGTGTGACGACCAGACGGCTGGAAGCCGTGCAGCGCTGGCCCGTCTGCGGGAACGCACCGTCGAATGCGACCTGGACCGCCTGGTCGAGATCGGCGTCGTCCAGCACGACCAGCGGGCTCTTGCCGCCGAGTTCGAGCTGCACCTTCGTCATGGTCCTGGCAGCGCGTTCCAGGACCGTGCGCCCGATCGGCGTCGCGCCGGTGAAACTCACCGCATTGGCCCCGGCAATCAGCGTATCGCTGAGCTCCACGCCTGATCCCATGACCAGGTTGAACACGCCAGGGGGCAGGCCCGCCTCGATCAGGATTTCCGTCAGGGCGACGGCGCAACCGGGCGTGACCTCGGAGGGCTTGAAGACGATCGTGTTGCCGTAGGCGAGCGCCGCAGCAATTTTCCACGCCGGGGTCGCGAGCGGGAAATTCCACGGCGTGATCAATGCAACGACGCCGACCGGCTCGTAGTCAACGATGATGTTGATGCCGTCCCGGAGGCTGGGGAAGAAGCCGCCGTGATGGCGGACGGACTCGCCCGAGTAATAGTGGAAAATCTGTGCGGTGCGGATCACTTCGCCCCTGGCGTCCTTGAGGATCTTCCCTTCCTCGCGCGCCATCAGCATGGCGAGGACATCAGCCTTTTCGTAGATCGCATTTGCAGCCTTGCGCAAGACGTCCGATCGCAACTGGGGATTGCTGCGCGACCAGCCGGTCAAGGCCCGTCGCGCCGCCGCAAGCGCCTCTTCAGCCTGGGCGACAGACGCCCATGCGTAGTGACCGATCAGGTCGCTCAAGTCGGACGGATTCCGGTTCGGTTCCCAGCGCTCGGAATCCCGCCATTTGCCGTCGATCAGAAGCCGGCCACGCACGGCTTCGGTATTGTCTGCCACGTTTGACTCTCCAAAACGTCATCGCGATGCGGACGTCCGTCGCGCGGACCATCTGTCAGGAAGGGCGGCCAGCCGTTCCTAGTTCCGCTTCGTCTGTATGAGTTCCACCGCGTAGCCGTCCAGGTCCTTCACGAACGCAACGGCAGGCGCACCCGCGAGCAGTACCGTGGGCCGCAAGGTGACCTCCGCTCCCAGGGCCTCGAGCCTTGCGATCGTCGCTTCGATGTCCGGCACACCGATCGCAAAGTGACCATAGCCCGTGCCATGCGTATACGGGCCCACGTCGTCCCACCTCTTGACCAATTCCACGCACCCGCCGGCAGCATAGTCCTCGAAGCCGATATAGATCGCGGTCACGCGCCTGACCGGCACGTCGAACCGGTCGCCCATCGGCTTCATGCCCAACCCTTCTGTATAGAAGCGCAATGCCGCGTCCAGGTCCTGGACGCGGATCATCGTGTGCAGGAACCGCGGCTTGCGGTCATCGGTGCCCCAATTCCACAGCTTGGGATTGAACTCCTGCGTAGAGGTCTCGCTGCTCACGGATATTTCCTCCATTGCGATCCGGTCATTGAATTGGGCCGTTCCAGGCGGCTGCTCATTGAGCCCCCAAGGGGCCACGCCCCGGCCAGGCTGCAAAGCGTCGATGAAGCGGGATCGACCGGTCCAGAATCGCGCGGAGCGTGGTCGTTCCGATGCCTCGAAAGGTCACCCGGGCGCCGACCGAGACGATTATGCACCCACGAAATTCCTCGATCGACGTGCGACGACGTCGCCCAAAATCACGCCGCCTGCCAGCGTCGCCTCTCGACGATGACGGGCAGCCTGTCCGTTACGTGAAGTCGACGTACCATTTGCTGAATTCCTGGTGACCAGGGATGTCGGCAGCATTCGCCGACGCCGTCGATCACGACCTGCACGACCGCGGGCTTGCCGCTCGCGAGCGCGCGTGCAATGGCCGGCGCCGATATCCTCCGCCCGCTCGACGTACTCGCCGTGCGCGCCGAAGCCCTCGGCGACCTTGTCGAGCCGCAGCTGCTTGCCCCAGTGCGCCTCCGTCTCCGGCGACTCCGGGCCGAGCACGGCGCGCGGTAGCCGCGCACCTCGAGGCCCCAGGCATAGTCGCAACCCACGATGCAGACGACCGGCAGGTTCTTGCGCACCGCCGTCTCCAGCTCCGTGGTGTGGAACAGGAACGCCGAGTCGCCCGTGACCAGCACCACGCGCCGTTTATTGCCCACCACGAGCTGCGCGCCGATGGCATAGGGCAGGCCCGTCCCCAGGTGGCCGAAGTTCTGGTTCCACAACGAGTCGCGCGGCGTCGACCTGCGCATAGGTCCAGGTGTAGATGCTGATCGCACCGCCGTCGCGCACGAACACCGCGTCCTTCGGGATCGCCCGCGTCGCCTCGATCATGAACCGCGCCGGGTGGATCGGCGCTCGACCGGGTCGGCGCCTCCGCGACGAACTTCGCCTTCCAGTCCGCGTGCATCTTCACCCAGGTGTCGAGTTCCGGCGGCCGCGCACGCTTCGAGCCCTTCAGCGCAGCGACCAGTTGCGGCACGATGTCCCGCAGGTCGCCCACCAGCGGCACGTCGATGTGCCGGTTCACGCCGATCGCCTGCGGATCGCGCTCGACGTAGATCCACTTGCGGTCGACGTTGCCCTTGGCCCAGTGACCGCCCACGCCGCTCTGCACCGTCTCGCCGATCTCGGTGCCGATGGCGATGACCAGGTCCGACTTCGCCACCGCATCGATGCTCGCGGGCGTGAAGCCGAACGGGAACGTGCGGTCCTCGAGGCCTTCCGGGAACGAGCTCACCGGGTAGGTGTGGAGGATCGGGCACTCGAGCGCCGCGCGCGAGCGCCGCCAACCGCGTCGTGGGCGCGCGCCGTGAATGCACCCTGCCCCGCCAGCAGCATCGGCAGCTTCGCCTGGCGGATCAGGTCGACGGCCGCGTCGATCGACTGCTGGCTCGCTGCCTGGTGCACCAGCCGGTACGTCTCCGGCGCCGGCGGCGGCGGCAGGTCGACCTCGGCGTGCATCGAGTTCATCGGCACCTCGATGTACACCGGCCCCGGCGCTCCCGACAGCGCGCGGCGCAACGCCTCGTGCACGATCTCGTCCGTCTGCTCCGGGTACTCGATGATGCCGATGTACTTCACCGCCGCTTCGAAGTTGCGCCACTGCTGCGTGTACTGAATGCGGCCCCGGCGCACGCGCTGCGCGGCGATCTGCTTGCGCTGGCCGCCGATGAAGATCACCGGCGCGTTCTCCTTCGGCGCGTTGATCGCCGCCGGCACCAGGTTGGCGACGCCCGGGCCCTGGTTGCCGACGATCACGCCGGGCTTGCCCGACATGCGCCACATGCCTTCCGCCATGAAGGCGCCCGCTTCCTCGTGGTGCGGCGCGATCACGCGCCAGCCGCGCGTCTCGGCGGTCGCGAACATGTGGAAGAAACTCGGGTCCGGAATGCCGAACAGCGTCTTGACGCCCTCGACTTCCAGGAGCTGCAGGATGCGTTCAGAAACGAGTACGGACACGCTGAAAAATCCCCCGTAATGGAGAGGGTGCTGCCGACGCCAAACCGCTCTTGCGTCGGATGCACTGGAACTGCCGAGCCGGCACCCGGTGCGCCCGGCTCGGGCCGGGCGCACGGGCCGACACCATGTGGATCTAGAACTTGAACGAAGCGCGAGCCCAGATCGAACGCCCGCGTTCGATCATGCAGACCGCCTCATCATCGCCCGCCGGGCCGGGCAATGCTGCGCCGGAAACCTGGCCGCCGAATACGGTTCCGTTCTGGACGTTCGAGTTGACGCACCAACCCCTGGTCAGCTCGTTCGACAGGTTGTTCCCTATCAAGGCGAGCTCCCAGGAATCGTCTGCGCCTCTGAGGGCAATGTTGGCATCGAACTTGAAGAACGCATCCTGCTCGTAGCCCGGCAGGTCGACCAGCGTCGTGACGTACTCGTCCATGTAATTTCCACCCGCCCCGAAATCCAACGTCATGTTGTCTCCGACAGGCATCGAGTGGTTGAAGCCGATGAAGGCTGACCACTCCGGCGCGCGAACGAGTGGCCGTCCCGACAAGTCCTGCGCCTGGTACCTGCCGGTCAGAGGGTTGAGGATCTGGTCACATCCTTGCGAGACCGTTTGACCGTTGCCGCATGGTGCATTGGGGAACGAGTCATAACGCGCGCGGTTGTAATTCACCGCACCTGTCAGGGTGAGCCCTTCGAGACTTTCGGGAGCGTAGTTGACGTCGAAATCGACGCCCTTGACGGTGGCCGTGGCCGCATTGAGGGTGCGCACTGCGAAGACGAACCCGCCACCGGGCAACTGGGTCAGTTCGAGGCCACCGACCTGCAAGTCGTTATATTCGTAATAATAAACAGCGGCGTTCGCCGTCAGCCTGCGATCCGCCGTGCGGGTCTTGATCCCCACCTCGCCACCTTTCGCTTCCTCATCACCGAACGACGCATCCCGGTTGGCAGGGACGAAAGTCTGCGAAGTGAACGAGCCTGACTTGAACCCCGTCTTGTAGGAGCCGAAAACAGTGAAATCTTCGGTCGGCTTGTAGGTCAACGACACGTCGGGCGAGACATGGTCCGAACTGATTTCCGGGACGAGCAACGTCGTCGGTCCCACCGGACCATTGCCTGGATTGAGGTTGGTCTGGGCATGATGACGTTCTTCATCCGTCCACCGGGCACCGGCCGCAAGTTCCAGCTCCGGGGTGATGTCCCAGATCAACTGACCGAATACTGCAATCGACTCGATGTCCACGTCGTGAACGACGTGAACCAGCAGCGGGGACAGCGGGAAGCCGAGACTCCTATTGAAGGGAATTCGTACGTCGTTTTCCTGGTCGCCGTCCAGATAGTAGGCACCCAACATGAAATTCAGCGCGCTGTCGGCAAAGTCCGAGGTCAGCCGTAACTCCTCGGTGAACTGGGTATTGTCGAAGTTGATGACGTTCAGGAACGGAACCGTCGTTCCGGTCGTACTTCCGGAGTGGGAGGTCGAAAAATCGCTGTCGAAGTAACTGGTCAACGAACTCAGCGTCAAGGCATCGGAAAGCTGGAAATTCAGGTCCAGCGATCCCAGCATTTGATCGGTGTCCTCGAACTGGACCCCGTTATTCGGAACGCCTGCCGGGAACGCGGCCGGATCCGCCCACGAGAGTCTGACGGACTTGCCTGTCTGGCAATCGTCCCCGGCGATGAACGCGATATTCGCGACAGGGGCGACCGGGCCTGTCCCATCCGGGCACAAGGCGACCTGAAGGGGTGACGCGCCTCCGTCCATCCGGTAGTGGCTGTAACCCAGCTTCAGACGCGCCGTAAACGCATCGCCCGGCTCGAAGAGGGCCGTGCCCCTGAGGATCAGGTTTTGGCTGGGCGCGTAATTCGTGTACTTCGGCGTTCGGCCGCCGAGTCCGGGGGTTGCGACGGCGTTGTTCCTGAAGAACCCGTCCGCCTCCGAATACCGGGTGGACAACCTGAGCTTGAGAGAGTCCGTCACCGGTCCGGAAATGATGAAGTCGGTCTGTAGCTCCGAGGCTTCCGATTCGTAGCCTGCGCGGCCAATCAGTTCGAACTTGTCGGTCGGGTCAACGCTGGTAAGAGAAATTACGCCCGCCGTATTGTTCTTGCCGTAGAAGAGTGACTGCGGGCCTTTCAACACCTCGACTTGAGCCACATCAAACATGCCGATCCCGTAGGCGACGCCCTGGGTCAGCGTCAGACCATCGATATTGAGCGAGACCGACTGGTCCATGGTGGCATTGAGTGCGGTCGTGCCAACGCCACGCAAGGACACTTGCGTGCCTGTCGAGTTGACCGCATTCCCCAACAGGAGACTGGGAACACGAGTCATCAGGCCGTAAAGATTATCCGTCTTGGTTCGCTCCAGGACTTCCTGCGAAATGACGGTTTCGACGACTGGCACGTCGATGAGCGACTCTTGCCGCTTCCGCGCCGTGACGATGACTTCTTCCAACTGCACGGGCGACGTCCCCGACACCCTGACCTCCTGGGCCGCAGCTGGAGCAGCCTGCAGTGCGAGGCTGATGCCGATCACGGAAAGCAGCTTTGCCTTTATGGACATGTATCCCCCTGAATCTCGCCTCGTTCGCGCGTCCATATACATGGACAATAAGAACAGTCCTATGAATCTTATAGACACCTGCTATTTCATTGTCAACATGCAACTTGCAGGCGACAGGTCATCGACGACGAGCGTGCGGTCATCGCGATCCGGTGCAGCCGAGTTCCTGTTTTCAGTGCGGCGCGGCGCTCGTGTTCACCGGCGTGTCGCGGAATACGGCAGGGTCCGAGCTGTGTGATCGGCGCAACAGGTGGCATGGCGCCGCGCACGGACGATAGGGCATCGCGATATCAGGAACTGGACTCACTCTGCGAGCCCGCCGTCACCAGCATCGGTGACGCCGAAGCGTCTCGGTACTGCAGTCGAACACTGTGAGCGGCCGCGGAGACTGGCCCGGCTGGAACGCTTGCCGTCAGGCGCCTCGAGGCGTCCACACCGAGTTACGTCCGAACTCGGACAGGTATTTCGTCGACGTCCAGCCACCATCGACGACGATCGTCTGGCCGTTGATGAAGCTCCCGCCCGGCGAACAGAGAAACGCGACCGTGCTGGCCACGTCGTCCACCGTGCCCAGGCGCGTGTGGGGCGTCATCTCCACGTTCATCCTCCGGAACGCTTCGTCCTGCAATCGCCCTTCCGTCATCGCGGTAAGGATCACACCGGGGGCGACTTCGTTGGCGCGCACGCCCGCCGCGCCATACTGGCACGCGATGTGCCTCGTCAGTCCGTGCAACCCGGCCTTCGCGGCCGAGTAGGCGCCGCCCCGCAGCCCGCCGACGACGGCGAAGGTCGACGAGATGTTGATGATGGCCGAGCCCGGCGGCATGTGCGGCAGTGCCTCGCGCGAGAGGCGGAACGGCGCGCGCAACATGACTCCCAGGAAATGGTCGAGAGACTCATCGTCGGTTTCGTGCAGCGGCTGGGGACGCCCGATGCCCGCGTTGTTGATCAGGAAGTCGATATGCCCCCAGCGTTGGACGGCCAGTTCCACGATCCGCCGGGGTGCGCTGTCCTCCGTGACGTCGACGGCCAGGGTGGCAACCCGGTCGAGATCGCCGATCGCACGCTCGAGGATCTTGAGTTTCTCGGGGTCCCGGCCGACGCCGACGATCGACATGCCGGCTTCGGCCAGCTTCCGGGCGCAACCGAGTCCAATCCCGCTTCCGGCGCCGGTGATGACGGCCACCTGCCGCGCGGCCCCGGTCGCATGCTCCATATCGACGCCCTCGATGCTCACGATGCGGCCTATGTCTTGGGAGTGTCGCGCTGTTCCTTCAGCGCTGCGCGTATACGATGCTTCAGCACCTTGCCGGTATCGGTCTTCGGCAGGGCGTCCCAGATGACGACCTCCTCCGGGAACTTGAAGGCAGCGACACCTTTTTCGGTCAGGAATGCGCGCAGCCCTGGCACGTCGGGTCCGGTCGACGCTGCCGGCACGATCACGGCGCAGGCATGTTCGCCCGTCCGCCGGTCAGGAACCGCAACGACCGCGACTTCCGCGATCTGCGGGTGATCGCTCAGGAGATCCTCGATTTCCTTCGGCGAGATGTTCTCGCCATTGCGGATGATGATGTCCTTCGCCCGTCCGGAAATCACGAGGTAGTCACCGTCCACCCAGCGCCCCAGGTCACCGGTACGGTAGTAGCCTTCCTCGTCGAACACGCCAGATTCGTGCTTCGCGTGGAGATAGCCCACGAGCATCTGTGGGCCGCGCACGAGAACCTCGCCCTCCTCTCCGTCCACTTCAGGCGACAGGGCCGCGAGCTTGACCTCTGCGATGCCCGGCCGGCCATCGGTCTCCGCGGCATGCGCCAGTTCTGAGCGGTCCGGACAACCGACGGTGGTGACCGGCACTTCGGTCGACCCGTAGACACGGGTCACGACGGAGTTTTCGAAGTGAGCCGCCGCAATTCGGATCAGGGACGGCGGCACCGACGCCCCGCCGCAGACGAACAGCTTCAGCGCCGGAAGGCGTTCGTCAATCCGACGCGCTGCGTCGAGCAGTTGCTCCAGGAATGGAGTGGCCCCGCAGATGTGTGTGCAAGGCTCGGAAGCCGCCAGTCGAAGGGCTGCCTCCGGATCCCAGCGCTCCATCAGCACGGCCGTCGTACCGAGCAGCAGCGGGCCTTCGAAGGCGTAGATCGATCCGCCGATGTGGCTGATCGGGGAAGGCACGAGGAAGGTGTCGCCCGGCTCCACGAGCCAGTTCTGCCCGATCTGGCGCATCAGCGCGTGAATGGTGTTGTGGGTGTGCAGCACGCCCTTCGAACTGCCTGTCGTGCCGGACGTGTACATCACGAGGCGCACCGCATCGGGATCCAGCGACGGCAGCTCGCCGACGACCTCCGACGCGAGCAGGTCCGCATAGGCTGCATGCGATCCCGGTTCGCCTCGCACCACGACGACCTCCGGATGCGGATCCAGCTTCGGGACGACGCGGTCCATCATCGCGACATAGTCGTGGCCGCGAAACTCGGCCGGAATGAAGATCAGGCGCGAGCGGCCGTCCCGCAACTGGAACAGCAGTTCGTGGTCACGGAGCGATGGCAGGAGGGGATGCGCCACCATCCCGGCCAGGGTGATCGCATGGTAGATCACCGCAGCCTCGAACCAGTTCGGCAGCATGAACGAGACTACGCTGCCGACCGGCGCGCGAGCGAGCAACGCGCCAGCGAGCGCGCTTGCCTGCGCGTGGAGGCTTCGGCAGTTCAGCCGCATCTCTCCGTCCACGACGAGCACGCGCTCCGGCGAGTTCGTGGCAGCGCGGCGCAAGGCGTCGACCAGTGTTTCCGTGACCCACCACCCGTCGGCGTAGGCTGCGCTCGCGCGAGCAGGGTCCCAGCGAATCGAACGACCGCCGATCAGCCTGCGTCCTGGGATGTGTTCATCGGTCAACAACGAATGACTCCCCGGACGGCACGCGGCCGGCCGTCTTCGCATGTCGCACTATTCCAAGGCGCAACACTCGGACAGCTCCTTGCACTGGCGCTCCGCTCGCTATCGCATCTGACCGGCGTCCGCGACGACTATCGAACCTGTGATGATGCTGGCGCGCCTGCTGGCCAGGTAGACCGTAACATCGGCGGCTTCCTCGGGTGTGCCAAAGCGCTGCAGGGCGGTTTCGCGCTGGGCGTACTGCAGCCAGTACTCACGTTCGGCGGACTGGAGACGCTTTTCCCAGCCCCCTCCGGGAAAGACGGTCATGGCCGGACAGACAGCGTTGACACGGATGCCGTCCTTCCCGAGCAGCTTGGCCAGTTCCTTCGTGATGTGGTTGAGCATCGCCTTCGATGAACCATAGGTCAGCGGGGTCTTGACGGCTTCGATGCCGGCGCCCGACGAAACGAAGAGGATGTTGAAGCCTTCGCGGCTCTCTGGCGGTCGGGGCAGCACACGACTGATGGCTTCGCGAGCCAGGCGATAGGAGCCGAGGCAGTTCTGCGCGAAGCCGATATCGAACGTCTCGTCGTCGACATTCCAGCCCGGGGCCGTCGCGTCGATACCGACATTTCCGATCACGCAATAAATCGGGCCCAGGGCGGCTTCAGCTTGTTCGAGCGCGGCGACGATGGGCTCCGTCTGCGTCATGTCACCGGCCTTGCGGAACAGACGCTCCCTTCCGTAGCGCGCTGCCAGCGTTTCATAGGAACGGTCGAGCGCTTCAGCGCCGCGAGCCGTGAGCGAAACGCGCGCGCCTTCATTCAGGAAGGCCTCCGCAATTCCCAGTCCAATACCGCGGCTGGCGCCGGCGATGAATACATGCTTGTCGGTAAGGCCTAGATCCACGGTGCTTCCCTTGATTCTGCGGTTGGTCGAGCAGGCGCAGTCTCACGAACGACGCCGTTCACCGGACAGGGATGCCTGTCAGGGCAGGCTGCCGAACTTGATCTCAACCTTGCGGGCCTTGATCTTCCACTTGCCGTCGGCGCCCTTCTGATAGCTGTCGAGCCAATCGCCGATGATCACCGGCGTGGCCGGCGTCGGCCCACCGATCTTGGCACCGTACTCGGTGAAGCTGATCCAGCCGCGCGCCGTGCCCGGTCCGTCCTGGACGAAGCGCAGGTTCGAGATCAGGCGACGTGACACATAGGGAAACTTCGCCGGGTCCAGGCGGCCGCGCCAGTACTGGACGATCTCGCCGCGGCCCCTGATCGTGCCGCTGGGGTGTCCCGGCGGCAGTTCCCACACGCAATCGTCCGTGAACAGCTCGGGAACCGAATCCGCGTGTTCATGAGGGTGATCCGCCCGCCAGGCATACTCCATGATCAGCGTGGTCAGCGCGACGCGGTCCTCGACGCTCAGCGTGTCATAGCCGGCAAGATCGCTCATGAATCTCCCCCGAAGTATCGGTCACCGCCTCGACGGGCGCGATGCCTGTGGAACTTGCAATCCACATATATGAACTGTCTGAACAAAACCGTGGACAGATATTGTCACGCGCGTCCCTAAAGTCAACAAGCGCCTTGCGCCTGTGCCTGCGCTGCGCGCACGTTCGCTCGCCGTAGACAGCCGTCGCCGGAACACCGGAACCGGCTCACCTTCCCGGTGGTGGCCGCAGCGGTCGGCTACGCGCTGGCCCTTGCGTCGGCGACGCGGGAATTCGCCGCCTCCATGCCGCCGGCCAGCGCGACCAGGAGTTGCGCACGCTTCAGCAGCAGATGCGGCTCTGCCTCGTCGCTGAAGCCGATACCCCCGTGAACCTGGATGTTCATGCCGGAATTCTCCAGCGCGGCAGTACCGGCGGCCAGCAGCGCGCAATCCACCTGGAACGCGGCGTCCTCCCGGCGATCGTCGACCGCGACGGCGGCGAAACCTGCCTGGTCCCGCGCGCAACGCGCCGCGATCGCCATGTTGGCGCAGTGATGCTTCACTGCCTGGAAGCTGCCAATCGGACGGCCGAACTGCTTCCGCAGGCCGGCATAGGCGACGCTCATGCCGAGCGCGGCTTCGGCGATGCCGGCCAGCGCAGCCGCATCGATCAGCCTCAGTCGCATGAGCCCCGATGCGTCGAAATGCGCGGCGGGTTCGGGTCGCGATCGGCTCTCGCGCAGCCGGGCCACCCAGAGTTGGTCGTCGAGCGGCTGCGACGGGAAGGCACCCTTATATAGAGCGGTCCGGGCCTCGGCGCGCAACAGCACGAGGTCGGCCTTTTCGTCTGCGACGATCACGGTCCGGTCGCCGCGTTGATACGCGGCGGCGATCCGACGCCCAGCAGTCACCGGATCCGTGCTTCCTGACCGGGCAACGTGCGTCGCGCCGATCGTCGCGAGCACGGAGGGTGCTGCGAGGCACCGACCGAGGGTCATCACGATCAACGTCTCTTCGACCGCCCCGAGGCCGCTGCCTCCATCCTCCTCGCTGACACCGATCCCGAACAGCCCGAGCGACTCCAGCTCCGACCACGTCGAGTCGCTTTCCTCCTGCGAGAGATGCAGCCGGGAGAGCGGCAGCAACGATTCGAGCGCTTCGCTGAACGTGCCGGCAAGCGCCAGCTGGTCGGCGCTCGGACGATAGCGGAGCTCGTGGTCCATGGATTCTCCTTTTCTCGCTCTCTCCAGCACTCGAATGCTGCAGTCGCTCCGACCGGCTGTCAACAGTCTACGCTGCGACCCGCCCGCTGGCGCCGGTCTGCTATTCTCGCTCGTCGACCGGGCCCGGCGGTCCTTGGAGTGAATATGCGGCTTGGCACGCGCGGGGCGACCACGACAGGCGCCTGGTACATCGTCGGAGTATTCGCAGCGCTCCTCGCGATGTCGTATTTCGACCGGTTCATCCTTGCGCTGCTGGCCAATCCGATCTCGCAGGACCTCGGCCTGACGGACCCGGAGATGGGACTCCTGCTGGGATTCGGGTTCGCGATGGTCTACAGCCTCGCCGGCCTGCCGATCGCCTGGTACCTCGACCGGGGCAACCGCGTGCGCGGCGTCGTCGTGGGCGCGCTGGTCTGGAGCGTCGGCACGATCAGCTCCGCCTTCGCCGACTCCTATGGCCAGTTGCTCGTCCTGCGTGCCGGCGTCGCCGTCGGCGAGGCGGTCCTCACGCCCGCGATGGTGTCCCTGATCGCCAACCTGTTCGAGCCCGGCGAGCGCGGCCGGCCAACCGCCATCTATCTCGTGATCGGCACGTTGATGTCGGGAGGGGCCTTCGTCGCCGGGGGCATCGCGGTCGACGTGGCCGGTTTGATCCACGGCGTCATGACGGACTGGCCAGTCTGGCGGATCACTCTCTTCATGGTCGGCCTGCCTGGAATATTCCTCGCGCTGCTGTTGCTCACGACCGTGCGTGAGCCGAGTCGCCGGCCCGCCGCCGTGGCCAGGCTCGACGACCCCGACCCGTGGGACACCGCGACTTTCACTTCGCACCTGCGCGGCCACGCCGACTTCTACCTGCCATTCTTCCTGTGTATCGGCTTTGGCGTATCGCTCGGCTTCGCCGGCTTTTCGTGGGTGCCCACGATACTGGTCCGGGCCTATGGCTTCGAGGTCGCGGAATCGGGTTACACGTTCGGGTTGGCTGCGATACCGGCCATTGCGGCTGGCACTCTGTTCTGGAGCTGGCTGGCTGGCCGCATCGGCCCGCTCAAGACCATGCTCCTCGGCGTCGCGGTCGTGCTCGCCGCGGGCCTCGGCGCGCTGGCCCTGGAAGGCAGCACCGCGCTCGTCGCCGCGGCGGCGCTGATATGCGGCGGGTCCGCGGGCTTCACACCCATCTGCGCGATCATCGTGCAGCATGCGACGCCGTCCAAGATGCATGCGCGGCTCATGGCGATGGCGCTGCTGGCCGCGAGTCTCATCGGCTCCGGCGTGGGGCCGCTGGCGCCGCCGCTCATCGCAGAGTTCTGGGGCCACGACCCGATGGCCCTGCGTCACGCGGTCGTCGCGTACGCGCTCGGGGTCGGTGCAGCGCTGTTCGTCGGCTTGTTCTTCGGCATGCGTGGCTACGCACGTCTCGTGCAGGGGCGGCCGGCGGGAGGTGGGCGCGCGCCCTGAGTCAGGAGTCGATTGCACAAAGCCTTACATGCGCATAGACTATGCGCATACGTCATGCAGGCGGCAGAGTGCGCCCCCCCCGAGGACCAGATGTCTGCCAGCAAGAAAGCCGTCAATCTCAGCGTGGATGCCGCGCTGTTGCGCGAAGCGCGGGAGCGCGACATCAACCTGTCGGCCACGCTCGAGCGTGCGCTGGAGGAAGCCTTGCGCCAGGATCGGCGCAAACGCTGGCTGGCCGAAAACAAGCGGGGCATTGCCGCCTACAACGAGCAGGTCGATGCGCACGGCGCCTTCGCCGACACCCTGCGCAGCTTCTGACGCGCGGCCAGGCCTGTGCCGCAGTTCGCCGTGCACCGCAATCGCAACGCCGCCACGAAGGCGCGTTTCCCGTTGTTGCTCGACGTGCAGGCCGACCTGCTCGAGGAACTCGGCACGCGCGTCGTGATTCCGTTGACCCCCGCCTCGATTGTCACGAGACGCACGGCCATGCGGACACTTACTCCTGTCTTTGGTGTCGATGGCAGGGACTACGTGCTCGTCACCCCGCAACTCGCCGGAATTGCCGCGAAGGAACTGGGGCCGCCCGTCGCAGATTTGTCGCGCCACCGCCAGGCAATCATCGAAGCATTGGACCTGCTGCTCACCGGCATCTGACAGCCGTCCGGTACCCAATCCCTGCTCAGTCCGGTCGCTCATCGCCTCGAGCGTGGTTCAGCGGCGTGCGCTGCCGATCGAGCCAGGCTGCAACCGCCGCGAACATCAGGTAGGCACCGAGTCCGCTCGCCGCCACCGTGTCCGGCGACGGCGGCAGCGGCCCTACGAGCGAGGCCACCTGGATCGCAATCATCAGCGCCGCGAACGTGATCGGTCCGTATCGAGCAACTGTCGTGAGCCCGCGCGACTGCTTCAGGTACAGCCACAAGCCGCCCACCAGCACCAGCACCTCGAGCCCGAGCGACAGTCCGATGAAGTCCCACAACCCGAGTCCAACCTTCGCGGAATTGTCGTAGAGCGGCAGGTCCGGGCGATGCACGAGCCAGTCGAGAGCCCAGTGCGACAGGACGGCGGCGCCCACCCACAGGGCGGCGCTCCAGCCTCGCCAGCGGCACACGCGACGGCAAACGACGGCGGCGCCGAGTGACCACAGCAGGGCAGCGATCAGGCTGTGCGTGTACGGCATGTAGTACAGGTCGAGCGGATTGGCTGCCGTGATGCCCGGGACAATCCGTAGCTTCTCGATGCCGCCGAGTACGAGCAGCGCCCAGGCGATGTCGACCAGCTGTGCCGCCAGGAACAACAGCCACAATGGAATCTCTGGACGCAGTGCGCGGATTGCGAGACTCGGGCCGTAATGGCCGACGAACATGCCACCTCCCCTGCATCCAGTCGACCTGGCGCAATCGACACCGCGGATCGCTTTAAATGGATGTCATGTGCAGGGCAATGGCGCGCCATTTCCCGTTGCGCTTGACGTAAGTGGTCGTATACCGCGCAGTCGAAAGTTCGTCGCTCTTGCCTTCGACCGCAAAGCGAAAGTTTGCGGTGCCGAACACGATGGCCGTATCGTCGTCGACCAGCACCGTTCGATCCGTGATCGTCTGGTCAATCATCTTCCAGCTGAGCACGTCGGCGATCACGGTCGCCTTGTCCTTCGGCTCGCCCTTGGTGGAGTTGACCAGGAAGCGGTCATCGAGCACGCGCCCAAGTACCACGGCGTCGCGATTGATCTCCGCCTGCACCCACTCGTCTTCAGTCGCAACGACCTGCTGCTCGTCGCTGGACACGGAGTCCGTTAATCCATCGGCCCGCGCCATCGGACTGGAAAGAACGGTGATTGCCATGATGCATGCTTGGAGCAGCATTCGGATCGCCATCTTTCTCCCCCGCACTCGACCTGATTGAGCGAACCCATCGACGCCACAGTCATCGTGTCACGTCTGCGACTGCCGACTCCACCCATCGCTCACGCGTCGGCTCAACTCATTCCGACCCATCATCCTCCATCACTCGCCGCCGCATCGTACCGGTCGTGATCGCCGGATCCCAGCTGCACGCGCGGTTGCGCCCGGCGGCCTTGGCCACCAGCAAGGCCTTGTCCGCCCGGTCGATGGACTCCTCCACGCTGATGTCCGGTTCCAGCAAGTGCGAGCCCGAACGAAGCCGTCGTGCGAATCGGATTGCCGGCGGGACTCGTGATGATCGGTCGTCTCGACGATACGCTCGCGAAGGTGACCGATCACTTTCTGCCCGATCGCCAGGTCCGCCCCTGGCAGCGAGATCAGGAACTCGTCGCCACCGTAGCGAAACACCTTGTCGTACGGCCGCAGGTGTTCCATGAGCGTGTCGCACCACGCCGGCCAGCACCTGGTCGCCGACGGCATGCCCATACGTGTCGTTGATATCCTTGAGATGGTCCAGGTCCATGAAGGCGATGCAGCACTGCTGCACGTTGCGTCGGGCCAGCTCGCGCCACTCGCGCAACGTGGGCAGCATCTCGACGCGACCGTAGGCTCCGGTCAGCGCGTCGCGGTCACGCAGCGACCCCGCGATTCGCATGTCGCAACGAATCCAGTTCCAGGTGCAGACGCTCGCGGCCGGTGACGAGGTCGTCATAGACTTCACGGGAGACCGGCACATCGGCGGCCGCCTCGTCGCAACATCTGTGCCGCGACCTGGTGCATCCCCTTGTGCTCTGCTTCGATCGCCGCGAACGCCGGCTGCTCCCAGAGTTCGACCGATGCCTGCTCGTAATACCATCGACCGAAGCGACACTGACGATGCGCATCGTCCTCGAGGTCGTTCGGATCGCACGGCTGTCGGCAGACGATCGAGCGGATGAGGTTCTCGTGCCAGCGGGTATGGTCGTGCACTGCCTGCTCGAGCTGCTCCAGCGACTTCCGCAACGCGGCCGGATCCAAGCGAAGCATCGGGATTCACCTCACACGCCGTACTTGGCTACCAAAGTGCGATCACCCCTGGACAAGGGTCACGCAGGTCGGCCACGACTGCAACCGCGCCGAATACCTACGCTACATCCGCAATTTCTACCGCGTCGATTTCGCCCTTTTCAACGCGCACATTCCCTTCCGGATCAAGGAGTGACTTTGACCGATGCGACGGCCTCACTCTTTTGGCTTCGACCGCGCCTCCATCCCCTGCATGCGAATGAGTGCCGCCTTGAACATCCCCGTCGCCTCGGAGCTGGACAGCCCGCGCGCCGCAGCTTCACGTACCGCCTTGAGCAATGCCGCCTCGAAACGGATCTGCGTTGCGTCACCGATACCGCGGTCGCGATCGTCACCCGCAATGCACAAGCGACCGTCGTCCCGTTCCTCGAGCAGGCCTTCCGCGAGCAACCGCGCATAGGCAGCCTGCACGTCCTGCAACTTGATCGCAAGCTCTGCTGCAACGCGCTCGCCCGCAGGCAGCACTGCGCCCGTCGGCAACTGCTTCGCCTTCGCATCCGCGCGAATCACTTGATAGAGCCGCTCCGACAGCGAGGTCGCGGCGACGCCCTGCAGTGCATGCCGCCATCGTCCCGTGCGTGTCGACCAGTATTCGTCCATGCCCGCTCTCCCAGGAAGGTCTCTTCAGTCAACTCGGCTGTCAAGCGGTCCGCGCATATTCGTGTCGCCCCTGCCGAGTCTAGCCCGCCCACCGCACCAGTCGCGACCAACGTCACAAAATCAGCATCTGGTCGCTAATCCGGCGATTGCTTCGTCGCAGCCTCGCGCCAGGCGCGCCACTGTGCCCGCCGCATTTCGCGAACCTGCGACAAGTGTCGGGCGACACGATCCTCGGCACGCGCGGTCCACGCCGGCACTTCGGACTTGCGCGACGCGCCGTTGAACGCCGCTGCGGGTGCCGCTATCGAATCGGCATTCACCCGATCTGCAAACACGTCGGTGCGGTTCGACATGTCAGCATTGTTGGTGCGCGCGTACAAGGCGACAAAGGTCGAGCCGTCGCCGCTCAGCCCCTGGTAGTCGCCGACGAACAGGCCGTTGGCATTCGGGGCGTCCAGCAGGTCGAAGTTCCCGGCCAGTCGGGTCTCCCGCCATGCCGCGCCGTCGCGGGTCACGGCCAGCCAGAGGTCGGTGGGCCGGTAGGTTTGCGTTCCGGCCTGGCGAAAGTCGTAATACGTCACGCCGAGCAGGCCGCTCGGCAGCACGGCGAGCGTCGGCGTGAACGCGGGAACCGCTGCATCCGCGTTGACGCGGCTCGGCGCGCTCCAGGTGCCGCCGCCGTCCGTCGACTTCGCCAGGACGACCGCATCGTGGGTGCCGCCCGTGAAGCGGGAATCCTGCCAAACCGCATACAACGTGCCGTCACCAGGATCGGCGGCGAACGAGCCCAGGCCCTCGCCGGCCCGCACCGTGACCGACGTCTGCAACGGGACGCGCGTTCCCACCGCCAGGAGTTGCGCAATACGCGTGGGCGCCGACCACGTGACACCTTTGTCGGGCGACCGAATGACGGCGAGGCTCCCCTCGGTCACCGACGGGTTGCCGGGTGCAGGACCCAGTTCCGTAAAGAAGACGTGGACGACACCGTCCGGCGTCGTCACCACGACGTTGCCAAGGGTCTGGCGGGCGTTGCCGGGATCGTAAATCGTCGTCGCCGGCAGCCAGGTCACACCGCCGTCCACGGAACGAGCAAGGAGCGTGGGACCGTGGTCGCTCGTGTCGATGCGATCCCAGACGGCGTACACGTAGCGCGGATCCGTCGAGTCGATCGCCAGGCTCTCCTTGTCATTGAACAGCCGGTTGCCGTCGTCATCGACGAGGATTACCGTGGGCCCCCAGCTACCACCTCCGTCGACGGAACGGCTGACGACCACCGCACTGCGCGCCCCCACCGCGAGTGCTGCACCGGTGAAGCCGATGCCGATCTGCAAGGCCGTGGAACCGCTGACGGCGACCCACGGGTCGGACACTCGAGCGAACGAGCCGCCCGCGCACTGCGAAAACGGCGAGACCTGCGGCGTACTCCAGGTTGTTCCACCGTCAACCGACACAGCGGTCGCCATTCCCCGCGCACCCCCGTCGGACAGCCGGTCCTGCTGCCAGGTAGCCACGAGGTGGTTCGGATTCGATCGGTCGATCGCAAGATGCGGTTCCACTTCCGCGTTCGCATACACGGTCGCTCCCGCCGGCACGACGAGGCATGCCGCGCTGAAAGTCGTTGCCCCCGAGAGCCGGACGGCTGTCGGCGTCGCGACTACAGGTGGTTCCAGTGGAGGTGGAGGTGGTGGCGGTGGTGGCGCGCTACCACCACCATTGCCGGAACCGCCCCCGCAGCCCGTCATCGTCATTGCGATGAGCAGCATTGCCAACGATTGCAGGGTGTGGCCGGATCTCATGAATTTCTTGCTCGGACGCTACAAGTCGCCTCGCGACTGTTCTTGGATCGAAGTGGCTTCGGGGTGGACTTCGCCAGCACTTCGGCCATTCGAGTCTGCCAGCCTGGGCCCGTCGCCTTCCATTTGGCGATCACTTCCGGCGGCAACCGCAGCGACAAGAGCCGGCGTGGATGCTGCAACTTCGGGCGGCCTCGGCGGATGCGATTCGTCCCGCGATGCACATCGGCGCTGGCGATCAACTCACCGGTAATCTCGGGCGGAGTACTCAAGACTGCTGCTGTGCGGCCGGAGCCTTTTCGCTTCACGCTCATCACAATGCCTCGTGCTGGCGATGCGTCCATCGCAGGCAATGCGCATCGATTTAATGTAGCTACATTTAATGTCGGCGTCAATCACGTTCCGTCACCCGACCTGGATCAGACGACGTCCTTCCACTCGTGAGCAGCGATACGATTCGCGCTTTGACCCTGCGGTGACCGGCCGTGCGGCGGGGACCAGGGAGGCTGCGGCATGAATGGCAATATCGTGAGGCGCGCGACATGGACCGTGTCGTGCCTTGCCCTGCTGTTTGGTCCCGTCTGCCGAAGCGCCACTCAACCCGAGGCCGCGGCTGGAATACCCGTCAGCTACGCGGAGCCGCACCGGCCGCAGTTTCACTTCTCGCCGCCCTCGATGTGGATGAACGATCCGAACGGGCTCGTGTACTACGAGGGTGAGTACCACCTCTTCTACCAGTACTACCCGGGCG
Source organism: uncultured Gammaproteobacteria bacterium (assembly GCA_963786705.1). Lineage (GTDB taxonomy): Bacteria > Pseudomonadota > Gammaproteobacteria > Steroidobacterales > Steroidobacteraceae > RPQJ01. The sequence continues at coordinate 89,318 of CAWBAG010000023.1, read as the reverse complement.
CCACGGTCTGGGGCCCGATGCACTGGGGGCACGCCGTCAGTCGCGACCTCGTCACGTGGGAGCACCTGCCGATCGCGCTCTACCCCGACGAACTCGGGTACATCTTCTCCGGCAGCGTGGTGGTCGACTGGAACAACACCAGCGGCTTCGGCAGGGCCGGCAAGCCGCCGCTCGTGGCGATCTTCACGTATCACGATCCGGCGCGCGACAAGGCCGGCACGAACGACGACGAGTCCCAGGGGATCGCTTACAGCAACGACCGGGGCCGCACGTGGACCAAGTACCGGGGCAACCCCGTGCTGCCGAATACAGGCAAGCAAGGAGACTTCCGCGATCCAAAGGTGTCCTGGCACCAGGAGTCAAGCCGCTGGATCATGGCCTTGTCGGTCTCCGATCACGTGGAATTCTGGGGATCGCCGAACCTGAAGGACTGGCAGTACCTCAGCTCCTTCGGCAAGGAATGGGGCGCACATGGCGGGACCTGGGAGTGCCCGGACCTTATTCCATTGAGAATTGCGGGCAGCGACGAGACCAGGTGGGTCCTGATCGTGAGCCTGAATCCGGGAGGGCCCCAGGGCGGCTCCGGCACGCAGTATTTCGTCGGCCATTTCGACGGCAAGACGTACACGCTGGATGAAGGCTTCCGCGAGACGCTGCGGCAGGAACCGGCGGCCTGGCTCGACTGGGGACGCGACAACTACGCCGGCGTGACCTGGTCTGATGTGCCGAAGGACGACAGCCGGCGGCTCTTCATCGGCTGGATGAGCAACTGGGACTATGCGCAGCACGTCCCGACCCAGCCATGGCGCAGCGCGATGACGCTGCCTCGCAGCCTGCGACTGGTGCGGACGCCAGGAGGGTACCGGTTGTTCACCGAGCCGGTGCGTGAGCTGGAGAGGCTCAGGACAGAGTCGGCGTCGCTGCCGGGCATGAAGATCGTCGGCACGGTGGACCTCGGCGAGCACGTGAAGCGCCCCATGGCGACCTCCGAGCTGCTGCTCGAGTTCGATGCCCGGCGTGCGGGCGCAAGCCGGTTCGGTGTCATGCTCTCGAACGCTCGCGGCGAGAGCTATCGCATCGGTTTCGACGGCGCGTCGAACGAGTTCTACAGCGACCGCAGGCGCGCCGGAGACCATTCATTCTCGGACAAGTTCGCCGACCGGGTGCACCGGGCTCCGCGCCTTTCCAGTGACAGCATCCTGCGCATGCGGCTCTTTGTCGACGTCGCCTCGGTGGAACTCTTCGCCGACGACGGCGCCACGACGCTCACGGACATCTTCTTCCCGTCCGAGCCTTTCGACCGCGTGTCACTGTTCTCCGAAGGTGGCGATGCCTGGCTGCTGCGCGGTGATGTCCATCGACTGAAAGGCATCTGGTAAGGCGCAACGTCGTCCTTCAGTACTCCACAGTCTGGTCATCCGGGTAGCAGTACAGCCAGCGCTCGCCCGGTTCCGCGGACGCGACGACGGGATGCTTGCTCGCGTGCGCGTGCCTGGTCGCATGACGGTTCGGGGAGCTGTCGCAGCACAGGGTCACGCCACATTCCTGGCAGGTCCGCAGGTGCACCCAGGTATCGCCGGTCTTGACGCATTCCTCGCACACGCGGCGCCTGGACGGCTTCAGCTCGGTGATCGCGGCGAGGTGGGCACATGTCGATTGGGACATATCTCCGATTCTCCTTCTATTCCGCGAGCACGCGGTGGACGAACGAGATCGCGATCGAGCCCTCGCCCACGGCGGACGCCACGCGCTTGACGTTGCCCGCACGAACGTCGCCCACCGCGAACACGCCGGGCAAGGTCGTTTCGAGCAGGAAGGGTGGTCGAGTCCGCGGCCAACGGGCAGCGGCGAGCGCATCGTTGGACAGCTCGGACCCGGTCAGGATGAAGCCCTTGGAATCCAGCGCGAGACACCCGTCGACCCACTGCGTCGCCGGGACTGCGCCCGTCATCACGAACACGTGGCGGATGTTTCGTGTCTCGACTTCGCCAGTCGCATCGTTCCGCCAGGACACGCGCTCGAGGGAATCACGACCCTCGAGCGCAACGAGCTCCGTGCGCGTGTGGAGCGTAATCGCGGGGTGCTCCTCGATGCGCCGGACGAGATAACGCGACATCGTGTCAGCGAGCCCGTTCGAACGGACCAGGATGTGCACGTGCTTCGTCGTCTGCGCCAGGAACACGGCTGCCTGTCCCGCCGAATTGCCGCCCCCGATGACGACGACCTCCTCGCCGACGCACAGTTGCGCTTCCATGAAGGTGGCACCGTAATACACGCCCACGCCTTCGAAGCGGGGCAGATCGGCGAGCAGCGGCTTGCGATATTCCGCTCCGGTCGCGATCACGATGCTGCGGGTCCTGATCGACATCGAGTCCCCGACGTGGACGACGTATGGCGTGTCGTTGCACTCCAGTCGCGCAGCGCTACGCGCGATCAGGACCTGCGCTCCAAACTTCTGCGCCTGGGCGAAAGCCCGGCCGGCCAGCGCCTGGCCCGAGATGCCTGTCGGAAAGCCGAGGTAGTTCTCGATCTTCGAGCTCGAGCCGGCCTGCCCGCCCGGGTACTGTGCCTCGATCACGAGGACGTCGAGCCCCTCCGAGGCCGCATATACCGCCGCGGCGAGCCCCGCCGGACCGGCGCCCACGACGACCACGTCGTGGACGTGTGCAGCATCGACGGCCGGATTGAACCCGAGGCAGTCGGCAATTTCCGCATTCGTTGGATGACGCAGGACGAGTTCGCCGCGGCACACGACGACCGGGACGTCCGCTTCCGTCACGCCGAAGCGATCGAACATCGCCTGCACGTCCGGCTCGGCGTCCAGATCGACGTAGGTGAACGGGTGCACGTTGCGCGCCAGGAACTCCTTCACCCGGAGCGTACCGGCGCAATGCCTCGAGCCGATCACGATGACGTCCCCGAGCCCGCGAGCCATCAGCTCGACCCGACGCAGGATGAATGCGCGCATCAGGATCTCGCTGATCTCGGCATCGGTCTGCACGAGGCCCAGCAGCCGCTCACGATCGATCTCGATCACTTCGCCGGATGCGTGCGCCCGCGCGCGGACGAGCGAGCGGCGGCCCGAGAGCAGGTTCACCTCCCCGGTGAACTGCCCTGGACCAAAGACCGCAATGAGTTCCTCGCCATCGGCCGTGCGTCGCACCACTTCGATCTCACCGGCCAGCACCAGCAGGAACGGCGCGGCCGGGTCGCCGGCGTCGAACAGCACCTCTCCGTCGTGCATCGGACGTGTGCGCCCATGCGCGGCGACGCGGGCGACCAGCGCCGACGTGAGGCGCGGAAACATCCGCTCGTCCGTGGACTTCGCGGTCGGAGCGACAGGAGTGGCTGTCGACATGTGGCTTTCGATCGACCTGTCCCTGGCGAATCGGCTGCAACGCGACGGACAGTAACGCAACTGCGCGCGTTAGCCCATCCAGCATCCCGGCCAACAGTATAGACGTGCCGCCCGTGGCCGTCGGCGGCTACCGCGTCAGCGGGCGCGCGGCAGCCCTGGGTAGCGATTTCGAGTTCACTCGGACTTGTAGCCCAGCGTGATCAACGCATCCATGACCGCCTGCAGCCGCGTGGCCCCGTTGGCGTCACCGCGCTGGTTCGGCATGTTCTCCTCGGCGGCAGTCTGAAGCTCCAGCAGATCCTGCCGCCAGTCCAGCAGAAGCTGGATCTTCTCGGCGTCGGACCGGCTTCCATCTTCAAGAATGAGGTGGGGCTCGTGATAAGCGGCCTCCGGATCGACGATCGTGCTCGCTCGCTTACGGGTGCTCATGGCGCGTCTCCTTCGGGGTGGCGAGTGCCCTGCTCCCCTCGTGTCTACACTTAGACTGCCGAAAGCGCTCTTGTTCCACAGCATTCGGGCCCCGTCTGCAACTCCGGGTGGCGCGGACGATGCTAAGCCGGTGCCGTCATGCGCAGCTGCCGCAGTGCCCCGGCAACCAGTTCGAACGAGCGCAGCCGCGCCGAGTGGTGGAACACATTCGCCGTCACCATCAGTTCATCCGGTCGGTGCCGTTCGACGAACGCCTCGATTCCGCGCTGCACGGTTGCAGGCGCGCCGACCACGGAGCAGGCCAGCGCCTGGTCCACGCCCATGCGCTCCTGTGGTGTGCTCACTGCAGTGATGTCTTCTACCGGAGGCTGCACCAGTCCGGGGCGGCCGCGCCGCAGGTTGATGAAACCGAGCTGCTGCGACGTGAACAGGCGTCGTGCTTCCCGCTCGCTGTCCGCCGCCACCACGTTCACGGCCAGCATCACGTGCGGCTGCTTGAGGCGAACCGACGGTCGAAACGTCTGGCGGTACACCGACAGCGCCTGCTCGAGCATGTCGGGCGCGAAGTGCGACGCGAACGCATACGGCAACCCCAGCTGCGCGGCGAGCTGTGCGCCGAACAGGCTCGAGCCGAGGATCCACGCCTCCACCTCGACCCCCGCACCCGGCACGGCACGCACCAGCTGGCCCGGTTGCACGGGCTCGAAGTACTGCAGCAGCTCCATCACGTCGCTTGGGAACTCCTCGGCCCCATGGTAATAGCGCCGCAACGCGCGCGTGGCCGCCTGGTCGGTGCCCGGCGCCCGCCCGAGCCCAAGATCGATGCGCCCCGGATACAACGTTGCCAGCGTGCCAAACTGCTCGGCCACCTGCAGCGGCGCATGGTTCGGCAGCATGATTCCGCCGGCGCCGACACGGATCGTCGATGTCGCGCCGGCCACGTGGCCGATCAGTACGGCCGTTGCCGCGCTCGCAATGCCCGGCATGTTGTGATGTTCGGCCAGCCAGTAGCGCCGGTACCCGAGGCGCTCGCCGAGTCGCGCCAGTTCGACCATGTTGGCAAATGCCTGGCGTGCATTGCTGCCTTCGGTGACCGGCACCAGATCCAGGATGGAGCACGTAATCATCTCGTTCACGATCGTCCTTCAGCCGATGTCATCGACCGGGCTGCCGACCTGGATCGCAGGCTGTTGAAAAATCGCCCGGGGAAGGGCTGTTCAGCATACCGTCAAACCAGCACGCCTCGCTGGTGCATGGCGCGCGCATAGAGCAGCAATCCCAGTGCAATAACGATGATCACGACGGTGAAGACGTGCGACACGGTATCCGAGAAGACCTGGAGTCCGTTGGACAGCACGTAGTTGTGAAAGGTTGTGACGACCAGCGCCACCAGCGAGATGAGGAACACCCACACCGCAAGACCGCGGCGCAGCAGCAGCAACAACGCGCCTAGAACGCCGCCCCAGACTGCGATCGCCCAGGCCGCCACGACCCAGGCCGGAAACGCGTAGAAGAACGCCAGTTGTTCGGGCGGAAACGCGGCCATGTAACCTGCATTCCTCGTCTGCGTCATCACGTAGTCGTATGCGCCGATGGCATTCCAGAGCACTGCAATTATACCAATCACCCAGAGGTGCCAGGGCGTGCGGACAGTTCGTGTCGCCTGCAGCTCACTCATGGTGTTTCCTCCAGTGGGCGCATTGGTTGATTTTCGGACGAACGCCTCGCCGACGGTCGCGATCGGCATCATATGCCGAGCCGCGACTTGTGGCGCGCCGAGTCGAATGCCCTGCTCAATGCGCACCAATGAGCGACGTCAGCTTCGGCCGAGGCTTTAATCGGTGAATGCACACTCGCCCTCGGCCCGCACGTCGATGCGCATGGAGCCGTCCCGTGTCGCACGGTACTGCCCGTCCACCGTAAACTCGGGCTCCTCGATCGTCACGTCGATCTGGATGGCCTTGACCGCCTCGATGGCTTCCGCACCGCCCCGTGCCTGGGTGTGCTTCGCAGTATGGAGATCGCGATGAAGTTGCTGACCCTGTTCACCACCGTGCTGTGCGGCGTGGCGACGCTCCCGGCACGTGCGCACGACATCATTCGCCATGCCAACCCGAACGTCCCGGTTGCCACCAGCGTGCTCATACCGGCCGGGATGGACCTGATCGTCGTGAGCGGCATTCTCCCGGACGTCGCCGACCCGTCAGCGCCGGCAGGCAGTCCCCAACGTTTCGGCGACACGGCGACTCAGGCGAAGAGCGTGCTGGGCAAGCTCGCCAGGGAACTCAGTGGCTATGGACTCACGATGGACGACGTCGTGAAGTTGAACGTCTTCCTGGTCGCCGACCCGCGGAGAAAGGGCGAGGCCGATGTGCAGGGGCTGATGCAGGCGTACATGGGGCTCTACGGCATGCGGGCCATGGAGAAGAACCTGCCAGCCCGCACGACGGTGCAGGTGGCAGGACTCCCCAGCGCGGGCGCCCTCGTGGAAATCGAGGCAATGGCCGCACGTCACCCGCAGGATGAAGCCTACGGGAGAGCTCCCGGCGGCAAATAGCCTTGCCACCATCCCGGGAAGACGGGATTCACCTGGCTGGCATCCGCGTTCCCTGTCAGGGCTCCGACCGCGTCGAGCATGTCCTGCACGATGTCCCAGCCAGCGGAGTTCGTCTCCTCGTAGTGCCCATTCGCCTGGCCGAGCGCCTGTCCATAGCGGCAGCTGGCCGCGATGAGCGGGGCGTAGTCGCCATACGGGGCCAGCTGGCTCGGGTCCTCCGTGATGCGCTTGCACGTTGCGCCGGCGACTGAGTCCGGATACTCGATCAGCCCGCCGGCGTTCAGCGCGGCACAGGTGCCCGGGCCGACGAACGCATCGGCGACACAGAGCACGCGATAGTTCGAGAGCGGCACGAAGTAGCCGATCTGGTCGCTGCCAAGACCGATCGTCCACTTGTACGTGTCCGACATGCGCCGGACGATGTAGCCAGGCGTCTGGTAGGCGTTGCCGAAGGCGTGCGTGCCCGCCAGCTCTTCGTACCAGTTCGCAGGCGTCGAGCGGAACGCCGACGGCAATCCGAACGTCAGCTCGCCCGGAAGCTCGCCGGGGAGAAACATCATGCCGACCGGGCCGATGCGTACGTACTCGACCGCACTGCGCAGGTGATCGCCAACCCGGTAATCCGTGCCGAGGTTCGGATCCGTTGCACTCTCGAACTCATCCGACGTGCACGTCGCTGCGGTCTTCGGCCCGGTCAGCGGGCAGTTGAACAGCGGCGCGGGCTCGTGTCCAAGGCCCGTCCGTCCGGTCGCGGGGTCGACGACCAACAGGACACGGAACCCGAAGTTGCTGAGATACGTATAGAAGGGCTGCACCGCATACGAGACTCGCGGATCCGTGATCTTCCGGGCGGAGCCGAGCAGTCGCCTGGCTGCGAGCGCGATCTGTTCGCCGATGATTCCGGGACGACGGAAGTTCTTCGCCGTGTAGTCATCCGTGGCCGCAGGGCCGACGGCGCCGGCCGGCGCCTGCATCTGGTTGCCGAGCGGGTGGGCCGCGTCGACCTCCCAGACCTCCGCACCGCCCGGGCCGATGATCACGCCGAGCGGGCCGTTCAGGTAAAGCACCTCGCCGCCGTAACGTGCGTGCAGGTCTTCACGCACGATACCCGGATAGTCCGACGTGAAATATCGCCCCTTGGCACTGCAGTCGGCGCCAACGAGGCCGAGCTTGATGCAGTCGGCCTGTATCGCGTCGAGGGGTGGAGACCAATTGAGCGTGCTCTCGGGGTGGTTGTTCCACTGCACGGCGGTGGCGATGACCTTCCCATGAACGTCGATCGCTTGCAGCACGTTCAGGCGCGGATCGAAAATCTGGGGATCCGTTCCGTCCCGCATGCCGAACCAATGCTCGCCCGCCGCCACCTGCAGTCGCGCCGGACGCCGGTTCCGCACGGCCGCGGCAACGGCCGCCGCCGCCTGGTTCGCCATGTGCTCATACCACGAATGATTTACGTCGAACGCCGTGTCGGGTCCATGGTGATTGTGAGTCGCGGTGACGAGAACCTTGATCTTTTTCGCGATGCCAGGAGGCAGCAGCGCCGCTGCCCTGGCGCGGATCTCGTCGCCGTCCTGGCGGAAGACCATGTACAGGTCGGTCGCCAATATCACGACGATGTCCCGGCTACGCGGGTCGTCGATCGCCAGGGCCGTGGCGCGAAGATCGTCGTGCACCCAATAGGACTCCGGCTCGCCGTTGCCCACGGCGATGCGGCCGTCGTCCCACTCGGGCACCAGGATGCCCGGGTCGCTGACATCGTGGCGCCCGGGAAAACCCGTCTTCAGATCGTCGTGGCCGCCATCGTGGCCGCCATCGTCGGCCGCCGTTGCGGCTGTCATCGTGGTGCCAGGAAGAACGGGCCTTCAGGTAGTCGTAGCTGCCGTTCACGAGCGGCAGGATCGTCCTGGACGCAGCTCCCACGAGCAGCGTGCCCTGGCCCGGCGCCGCCGCCGGTGGCGAGGCGATCGTGGTCGCCGAAATTGCGACGCCGAGAAGCAGTATCGACCCGACGAGACGACTGTATCGCATGGCGACTTCCCCTCAACGCAGCGATTCTCGCCGCTGTCATTGGCAGCGGTACCTGTCACCGGCACGTTCTGCCGACTATGCCACGGAGCAGCGCAGCAATTCATCAGGACTTGCCGATAAGTTCAGACGAAACAGCCTCGTTCCCAGCTTGCCACCGATCGATGTCAGGCCACGATGTCTTCGTAAGAGCGAATCGGTATGACAGTCTGGCCGTCAAGCTCCAAGGTGCCGGGACTTCCCCCGCTCGCAAGATGATCGTTGTCGCGAAGCACCGGGAACACGAGGCCCGTGCGCTGCTCGACATTCTTGATCGTCGTCTGCACCTCTTTCACATCCAGGAACGCTTCGAAGCCGGGAAGTGACGTGATGTCGCTCTGGCTGAGGATGAACGCGGTGGCCGACAGCGTGCCGTCGTCACGAATGAGCGCACAAACCTTCCAGAATTCGAGCGGGATCCGGACTGGCTGGTCCATGAACTTGTTCTGGTACTTCGGATCATTCCTCTTGAAGAGCGGTCCCGTGATGACGCTGATCCGCATCTTGTCCTTGTTCGCCTTGCGCTCCAGGAGGAACTGCTCGATGCCCTGCCACCGCGCCTGCGTCTGGTTGAATTCGGACAACTGTAGGCAGCAGTTCGTGAAGTGAAATGTGTCCGCCAATGCAGCGAGCGCCTCCCGCCTGGTGCCCCACGCCACGTCCAGGTATCGCGTCAGGTGCCCGCGGTCGGTCTTCGCAGTCGCGTACAGGTCCTCGCCACACTGGAAGACCGGCGCGTCCGGGTCGTCGATCCTGGGATCGATGAACCACGCGTCGTCCTTCCGCTCCGGGAGTTGCGGCCTGCGCTTGCCGTCGACATTCGCGGCGCTGTACCACGCGAATCGCCGCTTCCGGTTCATCACGAGTGAATAGTGATGATAGGCGAGGACGTGCTTGTCCTTGTTCACCCGATACTTGGCCGGGACTTCGACGGAGTCAGCCTGCATCGCATCCGAGAGCTTCGGCAACGGAACCTTGATGCCCAGGAAGTCCGGGTCGTAGCCTTCCCGGGTGGACCAGTCCGGATCCACCTCGAGCTTTTCCGCCAATTGGACGAGTGCGTCCGCGACCGCATCGCCATTGCCTGCGCCCGCGACCATTACATTCGCAACGGCCACCTGCCCCGCCAGGTCGCCGAGGGACACGGAGATTGTGAGCGGCACGGAGAACGACACGGACCCGGACTTGGCCACGGCGCTGCCGCCACGGGTGGCAACAGGCGAGGCAGTCGATGACGCACCGGAGGATCGCGCGACTTCGACGGGATTGGGCCCTGCACCTTCGAGCGCCGCATCCCGCATGTCCCGGGCAGCCGGCTCGAGCGGCGCCGCGTTCAGTGCTCCGACGATGGCCGAGACCCGCGCACCTTCGTTGGCAATCCAGTCGATCAGCGCGGGATCGTCCTCGTCCTGGTTCCACGGCGTGCCGTCCTTGCGCAGGAACCTGTCGCCGTCCATCCGCGGAACGCCTGAGTGGTGCAGCGCGATCAACTCCCACTGGTCGTTGAAGCACGGTGACCCCGATGAACCAGGCTCGGTGTCCGTCGTGTAGTACAGGAAGTCCGGCTTCCCAGCGGGGATGGCGATCACTTCGTTGTTGCGCAGGGCGATTTGCTTCAAGCCGCCGCGCGGATGCTGGATGATATTGACCGGATCGCCTGTCTCGGCCTTGCCAAGCGTCGGAATGAGTTTCATCCACGGGTAATTCGAGATCGGCTGACCCTTCGCGGACAGTTCAGTGAGTGCGACGATCGTAACGTCGAGCACCTCATCCGTCATGAAGAACGATGCGGGGTCCAGGCGGTAAGCGTGCACCGGCAACAGGTCGCCCGAGACATTCTCCTGGTAATCGAACTGCGCCTCCGCCAGCATCGCGTCGTCGATCGATCGCAGCACGTGGTGGTTCGTCATCAGCAGCCGCGGCCCTACGAGAACCCCGCTGCCTGCGCCCGACCCGATCCGGATGCGACAGATCCCGCGCGCGACGGCGATCGCCAACTCCAGGTAGTTGATGTCGCGCATGTCGCTCGAGCCGATGATGCGCTCGTGTGCCAGGCTGGCGAGGGTCTCAGCGGCGCTGCGCCCGGCACCACGTGACTCTGCCTCGACGACGGCCGCGCGCGCCTTCTCGTGCGTGAGCGTCGCCTTGAGGTACTGCTTGCGGTTGTCCAGCACGACCCTCGCGCGCGCGTCGGCGACGACGGCACGCGGATTCGCGACAGTCCGGTAACGGTCGGCGGCCGTGCGTGCCTGCTGCAGGTCAAGCATCTGGTCGCCGGGGTTCGTGGTCCTCATCGAATCCCCCTGGTCATTGAGCAACCTTCTTCACCCGACTGCTCGTCACGAGCGGTCGTGGCTCGCTCAAGACCCGGGCGAACGCCTCCGCGACGGAGCTCTGGAAGTCGCTCTCCGTGTCGTCCCGTTCCACCGACATCGTGTCCCCGAATTGAACCCTCACGCAACATCGCTTGTCGCAGCCGCGCGGGACCACTGCATGCTCGTCGAACAGGTCGACCACGATACGGTCGATGGGCCTGCGCACTCCCTGCGCCAGGCGTGCAATCTCCTGCAGCACGGTGTCATGCAAGGCGTCGCTCATGGTGAAGCCGTGTGCAGTGACTTCGATTCTCATGGCTGCTGCTCCTGTCTGGTGCCCCGCCTCACGACGGATACCAGCGTATGCGTCGCGCCTCGGCGGGAATGACCGCATCGGGGTGGGCCGGAATGATCCGCGGCGTGTAATCCCGGGCCGGACGGTCCGCCGGGGCCTGGCCCACGTACAGGTATCCGCTGGCCGCGCCGCTCAGCGGGTGCTCGCGGCGCAACGGATGGATCCGCGGGGGCTCGCCTCGTCCGGCATCGGCATACAGTTGCACGGCAATGGCATCCGGTGCAACACCGCCCAGGTAGACCTGCACCCGGAACACGTGGCCATCGTCCACGCTCTCGACCTGGCAGTTGCCCCAGTGGATCTCGGCCCAGTGACGCGCGAGGCTCTCCTGCCACGATTGCAGTTCCACCGCCAGGTGCATGCCCATCTCGCAGCGCCGGCGGTAGCTCGTGGCGGCAGGCAGATAGAGCCGCTCGAGGTATTCCGCAACCATGCGGTTGCTGCTGAAGCGGGGCGTGAGCTGGGTCAGGCTTGCACGTATGCGCGCGACCCATCGCAGTGGAATGCCATCGGCGTCGCGCTCGTAAAACTGCGGCACGACCTGTTGCTCGAGCAGCGCGAACAGCTGCTCCGCTTCCGCAGCGTCCCAGCCCGGCTCGGCGTGCTCGCGCCCGTCGCCGACGCTCCAGCCCACCTCGGGTGTGTACGCTTCGGCCCACCAGCCATCGAGTTCGGAAACGTTGAGCCCGCCGTTGACCAGCACCTTCATGCCGCTGGTGCCGCTCGCCTCCCAAGGCCGCCGGGGCGTGTTGATCCAGACGTCGACACCCTGGACGAGTTGCTCGGCCAGGGCCATGTCGTAGTCCTCGATGAAGACAGCCCGTGTCCAGAGATCCGGCCGGTGAACGAACTGTGCCCACTCACGCACCGCATCGCGGCCGGCTGCATCGCGTGGATGCGCCTTGCCCGCGATGATGATCTGGACCGGACGAGACTCGTCTGCCAGCAGCCGCGCCAGGCGCTCGGGTTGCGAGAGCAGCATCGTCGGACGCTTGTATTCGGTGAAGCGCCGCGCGAAACCCAGGGTGAGCACGTTCGGATCGAGCACGTCCCGCGCCGCCGCAACGGCGGTGTCGCTCTCGCCACGCTGACTGAGCTGGCGCGCAAGACGCTGCCGCGCGTACTCCACGAGCTCGCGTCGTTCGGTCGAGCGGAATTCCCAGAGTTCCGAGTCCTTCAGTTTCCCGACCGCCTCTGGCAGGGCTTCCGGCGCGCCGAGCCAGCGCTCCTTGCCGCAGGTCTCGGTCCAGAGGCGATCGGCCCACGCCGAATCCCAGGAAGGGACGTGCACTCCGTTCGTCACGTGCGTCACCGGCACTTCTGCGGCCGGCCAGCGCGGGTATAGCGGTGCGAACAGGCTGCGGCTGACGCGTCCGTGCAGTTCGCTCACGCCATTCATGCGCGCGCAGCAGCGAGCAGCCACGTACGCCATGTTGAACGGCTCGGCCGGGTCGGGCGGGTTCACGCGTCCGAGCGCAAGCATCCGGCCGGGCTGGATGCCGCAGCGCTTCGCATACTCGATGCCATATTTCTCCATCATTGCTGGCGCATAGACATCGAAGGCGGCAGCGACGGGCGTGTGCGTCGTGAACACGTTGCCGGCGCGTGTTGCCCAGAGCGCGGTCCAGTAGTCGCAGGCATTGTGTTCGGCAAAGCGCCGCGCCCGCTCCAGCGTCGCCAGGGCAGCGTGGCCTTCGTTCAGGTGGCAGACGTCGACGACGTACCCCAGCGCTTCGAGCGCCCGCCAGCCGCCGACGCCGAGGACGATTTCCTGGACCAGCCGCGATTCCCCAGCGTAGCCGTAGAGCTTCGCGGTGATGCCGCGATCGAAGGTCGAATTGCGCGCGTCATCGCTGTCCAGCAGGAACAACGGCACGCGTCCAACGTCCGCGCGCCAGATGCGCAGGCGCAGGTCGCGACCTGGCAGTTCGATGGCGACCTGCAACGGGACCCCATCGTCGTCCATGACGAGCCTTACCGGCAGCGAGCTCGGTGAGTTGATGGTGTACAACTCCTGTTGCTCACCGTTCCCATCGAGCATTTGCCGGAAATAGCCTTCGCGATAGAAGAGCCCGACCGCCACCAAGGGCACGCCGAGATCGCTGCTGGTCTTGAGGTGATCGCCCGCGAGCACGCCCAGCCCTCCGGAGTAGAGGGACAACGCGTCGGTGATCCCGTACTCCATGCTGAAGTAGGCTGTCAGCAGCGTCGGCTCGAGCGGGTAGGTGAGCTGAAACCAGCTCTCGCGCGTCAGGTGCTCCTGCTCCTTGCGTTCAAGGTGCTGCAGATGCCAGAGGAACTCGCCGTCGTATGCAAGTTTTTCAAGACGGCTGCGCGGCGTGTTCTGGAGCACCAGGACCGGGTTGCGCGTCTGCCGCCAGACGTCGGCGTTGAGCGCCTGCCAGACAAAGTCGCTGCCGTGGTTCCACGCCCAGCGCAGGTTGAAAGCCAAAGGGACTACGGACTGCAGCGCGGCAGGCAGGTCGATTGCGAATTCGGCAGTCTTCATGTCTGCAGAACCAGTGACCTTAGCTATTCCAGCGTACCCTCTCGACCTTCGGATACATCGGGACAAATACGGAAGGCCCGCCCTTCCACCGCCGACCAACATCGAATTTCGACAAGATCGATAGCGTGCGCCGTCGCCACTGCCATCGCCGGATCGAGGGCCTGCCGATCCCGCCACTGCTAGAAAGCCGCGGGGCGATCCATGACGCACTGCGTGGACGTCAGGGCTGGATGCTCAATGGGCCGACCGGGGGGCAGCAGGCTTTCAATTCCCAGGGACTTCGTCGCTTCCGCGAATCTCAGTAAATCTTCGGCTTCATCGTCGCATCGCCCTGGCTGTAGTCGCCGAATGGAGCGTCTCGCTTCTTGACCGCTGCGCCGACCCCGTCCTCCTCGGCGGTGCGCACGAACTCACGTCCTTCTGGTGTGTTGCGCATGATCCCGTCGAGGATCGGTCCGATCTGCGCGGTGTGCTCGAGACCCATCCGTTCGAACACCTGGTTGGTCACGAACTTCATCGCGGCAAGCTGCGTGACCGGAATCTGCGCGAGTTTCCCGGCGTAGTCCCAGACCTCGGCGTCGAGTTGCCCGGCCGGGTACGAGAAGTTGATCAGACCGACTGCGGCGGCTTCCTTGCCGCAGATCGAGCGGCCGGTCAGGGCGTAGTGCTTTGCGCGCGCAAGACCGAGGCGGTAGATCCAGATGCCGGTCAGGTGGCATCCCCACACCCGCGAGTACGGCGTGCCGAATCGCGCGTCGTCGGAGGCGATTACGATGTCGCCAAGCAGCGCGTATTCCGACCCTCCGCCGACGCACCAGCCCTGGACCTTGACGACCACGGGCTTGGGGCTGCGCCAGATGCTCATGAAACGCTGCGTCGGTCCGGCGTGGGGATTGAAGCTCGTCATCATGTCCATGCCGGGGTCGTACAGGCTCGGGTCCGCGCTGATCCCGTACGTCTCGAAGTGCTGCAATCCGTCCGAGAAATCGAATCCACCACAGAACGACTTGCCGGCGCCCTGAAGTACGATCACCCGAACTTCGCGGTCGTTGTTTGCGCGACCGATGGCATGCTCAATTTCGTCCGGCATCGGCGGCCGGATCGTATTGTATTTGTCGGGACGGTTCAGCGTGACGACCGCGATGCGGTCTTTCTTTTCGTAGATGATCGCTTCGTAGTTCACGGTTGCTCCCATTCGCGCACTGGCCGGCGGGCTTCCCCGATCGGTGAAGAGTGTAATGTTGGTCTCTCGCGCGGAGAACGGGAGAGAAGAACATGAAGAAATCGAGATTCACGGAATCGCAGATCGTGGCGATCCTGACGGAAGGCGAAGCCGGCGTGTCGGCTGGGGACCTTTCGCGTAAGCACGGGATCAGTTGCGCGACTTGATTGATCCGGCGTTCGAAGCGCGGCGGCGTGACGGCTAACGAGCTGAAGCTGATCAAGGAACTAGATCGTCGTCCGAGGACCGCCCGGGGGCTTCTGGAAATGCTACGACCGGATGCGTTTCGATGGGCATGCGTGGCATCACAAGCGCGTGCATCACGTGGACCGCGCGCTGCGACGGGCGTCGGTCCCGTACCCTCCCAAGGTCGTCGAACAAACTCAGGATGTCGTCGCCGGGCTCGGCTGGGCTGACTGCAAGGTAAAAAATATCTGTTAAACAATGACTTAGGGTTACCCAGGTCGCGGCATTCTGAATCGCCCCGGGACTTCCGGAGAGCTCCGGGGTTGAGTCAGGCCGCCAAGGCCTGCCTCAACGCGCCGCGGCTCTCCAGGCCGACTCAAGCCACCTTTCCCTTATGCTGATCCACCGATACCCAGCTCGATGGGGGCTCTTGAAATCCCTATGCCGCAGGTCATCGATATCGCGTTCGTGGTGGTCTTTTCGGATGCTGCGTATTTCACGAAGACCCTCAAACGCTTTGACGGTGTGCTGCCCTCGCGCATGAAGGCCCTCGGCGACGACTGACCGTTGCCCGTCAAGACAGCACCGCGCGATCCAGTAACGCCGTTCACCTCCATCGCTTGCCGTCCGAACGGCATGGCTTCGCGCACTGTTCTTTCAATATGCTGTCGGCAACTGCGTCCGCTGCGCTACCATCCGACCGACGCGTTCTGATGTCTTTCTCCCTCAAGGAGGAATCATGGCAACGCAGCGTGCATTCATTGCCCGTTTCGCTGCACTGATGGCCGTGCTGGCCCTGCTGACGGGCTGCAACCACAAACCCCAACCCGCACCGCTGTCCGACGTGGCTGAACCCATCGCCTCGCCGGGCTGGATCAACTTCCGCGCCGACGCCACGGTAAAGCCCGGCGAATTCTTTGCGCGCTACGCCGACGCGCTGCAACTGGCGCCCGGTACCGAAATGCGTGCGCTGGCGGCGGAGACCGACGAACTCGGCATCACCCACCACCGCTATCAGCAGCGCTTTCGCGATATCGACGTCGAAGGCGCGGAATTTCTGCTGCACGCAAAAGGCGACAAACTGCTGTCGGCCAATGGCCGTCTCGCCCACCGGTTCGCGCCAGCCACGGTGGCACCGGCCTTCGATGAGGCCCGTGCGCTCGCCGTGGTGCGCGAGCGCATGCAGACCGATGTGTTCTATGCGGGCACCCCGCTGGCCGATGCGCTCCGCGATGACCGAACGACCACGACGCCGCGCGGTGAATTGCTGTTCGCAGCGATCGGGCCGCAGCCGCAGTATGTGCTGGCGTGGCGTTTCGATGCCTATGTTGCGCCAGTGGATCGCTCGCTCCGGCTGTACGTCGACGCGGCAAGCGGCGCGATCATCAAGGAGGTGCCACTGCTGCCAAACTGCTTCACGACCAATGCCGCGACGTCGTTCCGCGGCAACCAGAGTTTCAATACAGCGCGCCGCAACATTCCCGGACTCGGCGATCGGTTCGTGCTGGTCGACGACTGCCACGGCAACGAATTGCGCCAGCAGTCATTCAATTTCACCAGTGGCTCGTCGAAGGAGATTTTCGACAGCGACAACAACTGGTCCGATCAGGACCGCGGGCTGGTCACGTCGTTCTGGGCACTCGGCGTCGCCTACGATTTCTTCGACCTGGTGCACAAGCGCAAGGGCTACGACAACAAGAATGCGAACATGGTGAGCATCAATCACCCTACGCTCGGCAACAACGCGTCCGGTGGTGGCGGCGTCATCACCATCGGTATCGCCGGGCCCGGCAGCGGCGATGATTACAACACTACCGATGTCGTCGGCCACGAATACACCCACAATGTCATCGAAACCTCCGCCAAGCTCAGTTACGACGTCAGTAAGGAGTCGGCCGCGCTGAACGAATCCTTCAGCGACATTTTCGGCGAGATGACCGAAGCGTGGGAGGAGCAGACCACGTCACCCGATTGGGTGATCGCCGCCGACAAGGGCTGCGCCGGCGCCGCGATCTGCCGCAATCTGCAGAACCCGAAAGCGTTTTCGCAGCCGGACACCTACAAGGGCACATTCTGGCAGGCCGGCGCCACGCCCGATCCGCATGTGAACGGCACGGTGCAGAATCGCTGGTACGCGCTGGTAGCCGCCGGCGGCAACGGCACCAATGTCGAAACCGGCCAGACCTACAACATCAACGGCATCGGCATCGCCAAGGCGCAGCGCATCGCGTATCGCACACTGACTCGGTATCTGGTGTCGAGCTCGGACTATGTCGCCGCACGCGACGGCTCGATTCAGGCCGCGGTCGACCTGTTCGGTCCGGGCTCCGCCGAGGAAGCCGCGGTGACGCAGGCGTGGTGCGCGGTGAAACTGTGTCCGTACACGATTCCCACGCAGCCCGACCGCTTCGACCGGCCCGGCGGCAATCCGAATCCCGCCTCGCCCAACAACAACAATAGTCTCGCCGGCGCAACGCCGATCACCGCCGCGCAATGGATACCCGGCAAGCGGCCCACGCTGTCGATCGACGAACTCAGCGTGTTCGGTGTCGGCGACAGGGACTACTTTCAGATCGCACTGCCGTCGGTGTCGCTGCTCGGCGGCGCCTGCTTTCCGTCCGGCATCGCGTTTTCGTTTTCCGCACCGCTGGACGTGCGCGTGCTGGTCGACGGCCAGGTAGTCGACGGCGCGCACAATGTCAGCAGCATCAAGGCGCCTTTCACCAGCGGCAACTTTGCGCTGCAAATCGAGTCGCCATTTCCGGGATTGATCCTCGATTACGGCATCAAGGCCGGTTTTTTCCAGAGCGTGGATCCGCATTGCTGGCAGACCGAACCGCCGACGGTGTTCGAACGCATTCGCAACTGTCCGATGTGCGACGTCACCGTGTTCACCCGCCCCGAGGAAGTCATTCTCGACCCGGATTATCGCCAGCCGGAACTCGTGGCGCCGCAGCAGCACTACTTCCAATTCCGCGGCGGCGAGCTGTCGCTGCCGATCGCCGTCATGCAAGGCAACGCCCTGCAGGTGGAATTGCTCGACAGCAGCGGCAATGTCGTGCAGCGCACGCAGTGGCAGCACGGCAGCGGCGCGCAACCGACACTGCAGGCGACAGATCTCGCCGCCGGCATTTATGCGCTGCGCTTCAGCGGGTTCGGCAATGGCACGCAGGTGCGGGTCGCGGTGCCGGGCGAGTGATTGCGTGCGCCACGACGGAGGCGTCAGGCGTTACGACACCTGCCGCATGGCGACCAGCGCCTTGACCTGATCGACCAGCGCGCGCAGCTCGTCGTGGATGTGGCGCACCTGTTCGACGCATCGCGAGGGCGCCTGCCGCTGCGTGCGCGACCGCGGAGGAGCTCCGTCATTACCGTCGAAGGGCGATCACGCGCGACGAGCTCGCGACGGACGTGATTGCGCTTCTGGCGTCTCCCTGATCATCGAAGTGGGAGTACATCACGTCCGCAAGCTCGGTGCCGGCAACGCGCGCTCCATTCGTATTGAAGTGTACGTCGTCGTAGAAGTATTCCGTCGTCTTCGGCATTTGCTTCGCCAGGTCGTACAACGGCAGCTTCATCGAGACGGCAATCTCACGCATCGCGTCATTCATGTGCTCCAGGGCTTCGTGCATCGCCTGTTCCGGATAACGCGCCTCGCCTACTCGCAATAGCCATTGCCACTCCCTTGCCGCCGGATCCACTGTGCTGGCCCACGTCGTTTGCTGGGTCATGAAGATGATGGGAATCCCGTGGCCGCGCGCAACGCCGGCGAGCGTTCGAAGATTGTTGGCATAGGCCCTGGTATCGACGGCAGGTAGCGTGGAAGTCTCCGGGATGGCATTCGCGAACTCAACAGCCGATCGATAGTTGGTCTGCATCGGGCCCGCGGCAGTGCGTGTCTTGGCCGGTCGTTGCATCTTGGCCAGGTAATACGCGAGCCGCCCGAGTTGGCTCTGCGTCGCGACCAGCTTCCAGGGTTGCGGTTTGCGAGGCTGGGTCGGGAGGTGCAAATAGTCATGTCCGCCGATGGTGGCAACGAGGTCGTTGATGCCGGCGAAAACGACGATCATGTCCGGTTCCAGTTGAGCGATTCGCTGGGTGAGTATGGCCACGTGATCATCGCTACGGTCGCCAGAGACGCCGGCGTTGTAGACTTTTACCCGCGTCCCATCGTGGATCCTGGCCTGGATCGACCGCTGCACGACGGCATCCAACGAGTCATCATCGTCGAGGACTGCGCACTCCGCAGTGCTGCCCCCGATCAGGAAGATTCGAAATTCGTTCTCGGGCTTGGGCGATGCCAACTCGTCGCCGCGGAAGCCGAGATTGTTCGTCGTCCACCGGGTTACACCGGCCATGCCCGGCAAACCTGGCTCCGGCATGAGGCTGAGGGCCATATGAGGCTTGTGCTCCCGCCGAATGTAGTGCCGATCCCAGCGGCTTGCTTCGTACGGGTCGGCAAGCGGAACAGCGAACCACAAGCCGAGCTCCGCCAGAAGCAGCGTGCCCACAGCAGTCCAGAACAGGAGTCTGAGTCTGAAACGCTCGGCGACGGTTACAGCGCCCCGCGAGTCCTGCGAAGTCCGGTACTGACCTTGGATCATCGTGCGTCCTCGTGCTGAGGCTTAGATAGCAGGTACGGCGCCGGCGCCAGTCGTCAATCCGCGCCATCGTGAGCCCCGCGTAGTCGACGAACAGCTTGTCGCCCGCCGCAGGCACTCCTGCGCCGTCGAACGCGTCGAACCGATCGCGGCGGCGATCTCCCGGTCACTCAGTCGTGCCTCGGCCTTGAGCCTCAGCACCTCACGAATCTTGCGCACAGACAACGTCGTTTGCGCCACCGTCGGCCTCCGCAGGAATGCCCCCGATGTGGTCACGGTAGCGGGTTGTCCCGTCGCTCCTCAGCCGGCCTGGCTTAGCGCGGAACGGGGCATCATTCGTGCCGCATCAGTGTCGCTGCTACGTCGAGCCGAAATGAAGAAGTCATGAACGCCGCTCATCCAATCCATCGATTGCACTGGCCCGAATTCCGTGGGATGACATGGCGCCTGGCCGCCCGCACGCCGCCTGCGTGATGTGTCGTGGTTGCTTGGCAGTTACTATTGAACCAGAGCGAGGCCACGACCCCGAAATGTACAAAAGAAACGTTACGTCATCCATCTTCCCGAGCTACGCCTCGCAGGACGCGGAAGTCAGCCAACGTATCTGCGACGCGCCGCGTGCGGCCGGGCTCGAGGCGTGCTTCGACCCGAGGGAGCTGCGCGGAGGCAATGCATGGGATACCGCCCAGCGGCAAGCGCCGACCTGACCGCCGCCAGGGGCCCGGTCGTGTTCCGGCTCGACAACGTCTCGAAGTCCTACCAGGGGCTGGCTGCCGTAGAGCACGTATCGCTCGACATCGCGCCGGGCCGCACCACGGTGCTCATCGGTCCCTCGGGGTGCGGCAAGTCGACGCTGTTGCGCCTGCTGCTCGGCCTCGTCTCGCCCGACACCGGGACCGTCAGCGTCGACGGCGCGGTACTCGACGCCACCAACATGATGAAGGTGCGGCGCCGTGTGGGCTATGTGATCCAGCAGGGCGGCCTGTTCCCGCACCTCACCGCTCGCCAGAACGTGTGCCTGATGGCCGAACATCTCCGCTGGTCCCCCGCCCGCACCGCGCAGCGTCTCGAGGATCTCGCCATGCTCACGCACTTTCCCGCTGGGCAGCTCGACCGGTACCCGGGAGAACTGTCAGGCGGCCAGAACCAGCGCGTGGGATTGATGCGGGCGCTCATGCTGGATCCGGCGGTCTTGCTGCTGGACGAGCCGCTCGGCGCGCTCGATCCGATGATCCGTTTCGAGTTGCAGGAGGAACTGCAATCGCTGTTCGAGACGCTCGATCGCACCGTCGTCATGGTCACCCATGACCTGGCGGAAGCGGCGTATCTCGCGGACACCATCGTGCTGATGCGCCAGGGCAGGCTGGTCCAGCAGGGGACCCTCGCGCAGATGCTCGAGACGCCGGCCGACGAGTTCGTCACGCGATTCGTACGTGCACAACGCAGTCATCTCGCCCCGGTTCACACGCCATGAACCGCGCGGGATTACTGCTGCTGTTGTCGGCGCTGACCATGTTGGCGGCCTGCGAGCGGCGAGACGCTGCAGTGGTCATTGGCAGCAAGAGCTTCACCGAGGGCGTGATCCTCGGCGAGACACTGCGCGCGCTGACGCAGGATGCCGGGCTGCCGGCGCGGCACGAGCGTGCCCTCGGCGGCACGCGACTGCTGTTCAATGCGCTCGCGAGCGGCGAGATCGACGCGTACGTCGAGTACAGCGGCACGCTGAGCAGCGAGATCTTTGCGAGCGAGCGGCCGCGGGGCCTGCAGGACCTGGCAGCACTGCTGGCGGCCAGGGGGATCGTCCTGGCCGGGTCGGTTGGCTTTCAGAACAACTATGCACTCGGCATGCGAGCAAGCGAGGCGCAGCGCCTCGGGGTCGAACGGATTTCCGACCTGACCCGGCATCCGGAGCTGCGGCTGCGCTTCAGTAGCGAGTTCATGGATCGGTCCGACGGCTGGCCCGGCCTGCAGGCCGCCTACCGGTTGCCGCAGCACGATGTGCTCGGCGTCGAGCACGACCTCGCTTACCGCGCCATCGCGGCAGGCGACGCGGACATCACCGACCTGTACACCACGGACGCCGAGATCGCCTATTACGGGCTGCGCACACTCGAGGACGATCGTGGATTCTTCCCGCATTACGAGGCGGTATTGCTGTATCGGGCGGATCTTGCGCAGCGCAATCCGGGCGCCGTCGCAGCCCTGCAGCGCATCCTCGGCATCATCGACGCGCCCACCATGATCCGTCTCAACGCTGCCGTGAAGATCGATCGTCGCAGCGAATCCGACGTCGCCTCGACATTCCTGGCCGAGGGGGTGGGGTTGCAGGCGACCCTGCGGTCCGAGGGGCGGATCGAGCGCCTGATGCGTCACACGCGCGAGCATCTCCTGCTGGTCACGCTATCGCTGGCTACCGCCATCTGCGTTGCCGTGCCGCTCGGCATCCTCGCCGCGCGTCGCCCGCGCGCGGGCCAGTTCCTGCTCGGACTGGTCGGCATCGGCCAGACCATTCCGGCGCTCGCGCTGCTGGTGTTCATGGTGCCGCTGGTCGGCATCGGCGCGGGGCCGGCGCTGGTCGCACTCTTCGTCTACAGCCTGTTGCCCATCGTTCGCAATACGCACGCCGGCCTCACCGGAATTCCGATCGAGTTGCTCGAGTCGGCCGACGCGCTCGGCCTGCCGAGAAGTGCACGACTGCGACGCATCGAACTGCCGCTGGCCGCTCCGACGATCCTGGCCGGGATCAAGACCGCGGCGGTCATCAACGTCGGTGGCGCAACGCTGGGGGCGTTGGTGGGTGCGGGTGGCTATGGACAGCCGATCCTGACCGGAATCCGCCTCGACGACACTGCGTTGATCCTGGAGGGTGCCGTGCCCGCGGCCCTGCTGGCGATCGGAGTGCAGTGGCTGTTCGAGTTCGCGGAGCGACACCTCGTGCCTCGCGGTTTAGCGGCGCGCCGTCAACCATCACCCGAGTAATCGGGCCACGACCAGCCCGCTCTGTCCGGCAGTGCGGCCAGTGCGTGTGAATTCGAACCGTTCGCGACGGTCGTGAGTTCGCTCGGCGTCCAAAAAAGGCGGCCGGGAAGACATCACCTCGAGCGACTCCGCAGGGTTGCTCGACCAGCACCCCGCACGAATTCACCCGGCTTGACGCACGTTGGACACGCGCATCAACATGCCCGGATTCGAGGCCCGCCGCGCCGTCCCGGCACCTGGGCAATGCCTCGAAATGCATACCGACAGCCGGAGCACTAAATGGACAGACGTGACTTCCTGAAGATCGGCGGCCTCGGGCTCGCCGGGCTGGCACTCCCGTTCGGTGCCCGGGCGGTGGCTGCGGAGCAACTGCTCGGCACGATCGACCTCAGTCTGAAGAAGGCGATCGCGGACGCGGCGCTCGAGGTCGCGACCAGGGCGGGAGCCAGCTACTGCGACGTGCGCGTCGGCCGCTACCTGCGCCAGTTCGTCCTGACGCGCGAGGACAAGGTCGAGAACGTCGTCAACACCGAGTCGACCGGCGTCGGCGTGCGCGTGATCCTGAACGGCACCTGGGGCTTCGCCGCCACCAGCGACCTCACGAAGGCGGGCGCGGCGGCAGCGGCGACGCAGGCCGCGGCCATCGCAAAGGCGAATTCGCGCGTCCAGACGGAGCCCGTGCAGCTGGCCAAGGTCAAGGGCGCAGGCGAAGTCGCCTGGAGCACGCCCATCCGCAAGAACGCGATGGCGGTGCCGGTCAAGGAAAAGGCCGACCTGCTGCTCGCGGTCAACGCCGCGGCCATGAAGGCCGGGGCCAGTTTCGTGAACTCGAACCTGTTCGTCGTCAACGAGCAGAAGTACTTCGCCTCCACGGACGGCTCCTACATCGACCAGGACATCCACCGCATCTGGGCGCCGTTCACGGTGACCGCCGTGGACACGGCGAGCGGCAAGTTCCGCACTCGCGACGGCCTGTCGTCGCCGATGGGCATGGGCTGGGAGTTCATGAGCGGCGACCCGGCCGGGCAACAAGTGGCGCCGAACGGGGTGATCAACTACGGCACGGCCTACGACATGGTGCAGGACGCGACCGCGGCCGCGCAGCAGGCCCGTGAGAAGCTGAAGGCGCCGTCGGTGAAGCCCGGCAAGTACGACCTGGTGCTCGACCCCTCGCACCTCTGGCTGACGATCCACGAGTCGGTCGGGCATCCGCTGGAACTCGACCGCGTGCTCGGCTACGAGGCCAACTACGCCGGCACCAGCTTTGCGACCCTCGACAAGCTGAAGTCGCACTTCCGCTACGGCAGCGACAAGGTGACGCTGTTCGCCGACCGGACCCAGCCGAACAGCCTCGGGGCCGCGGGCTACGACGACGAGGGTGTTGCCACCCAGCGCTGGGACCTCGTCAAGGACGGCATCCTGGTCAACTACCAGGCGATCCGCGACCAGGCCCACATCATCGGCGCCCAGTCCTCGCAGGGCTGCTGCTACGCCGACTCCTGGTCCAGCGTGCAGTTCCAGCGCATGCCGAACGTTTCGCTCACGCCCGGCCAGCAGAAGTTGAGCGTGGCGGACATGATCAAGGACGTCGAGAACGGCATCTACATCATCGGCGACGGGTCCTTCTCGATCGACCAGCAGCGCTACAACGCGCAGTTCGGCGGCCAGCTGTTCTACGAGATCAAGAACGGCAAGATCACGGGCATGCTCGAGGACGTCGCCTACCAGATGCGCACGCCGGAGTTCTGGAACTCGTGCGTCGCCGTCTGCGACCAGGGGGACTATCGACTGGGCGGGTCGTTCTTCGACGGCAAGGGACAGCCGAGCCAGATCTCTGCGGTCTCGCACGGCTCGAGCACCGCGCGCTTCAACGGCGTCAACGTCATCAACACCGCGCGCAAGCTGGGCTGAGCGGCCCCGTCGCAGGAGACACACCATGAGCATCTTCAACGAAGCGGACGCGCGGGCGATCCTCGACAAGGTCATCAAGCGGTCGACGGCGGACGAATGCACGGCGAGCCTCGAGGGCTCGGTCGCGGGCAACGTGCGATTTGCGCTGAACTCCGTGTCGACGAGCGGTATCGTCAGCGACTGCACGCTCGCCGTCCGTTCGGCCTACGGCAAGCGCTCCGGCACGGCGACGACCAACGCGTTCGACGACGCCTCCCTGGAGGGCGTCGTGCGGCGCGCCGAGGAACTCGCCCGCCTGGCTCCCGAGAACCCGGAGTACATGCCGGCCCTGGAGAAGCAGGCCTACCGGCCGAGCCCGACGTTCAACGCGTCGGTCGCGGCCATCACGCCCGAGTACCGGGCGCAGGTGGCGGCCGACTCGATCGGTCCGTGCCGCGCGGAGAAGCTGGTTGCGGCCGGCTTCCTGGCCGACGGCCAGAGTTTCGTCGCCTTCGCCAACAGCAAGGGCAACTTCGGCTACCAGCAGGCGACCAGCCTCGACTACACCTGCACCGTGCGCACGGACGACGGCCGGGGCTCGGGCTGGGTCGGTCGCAACGTCGGTGACGCCGGCCAGTTCGACGTGAAGTCGGACATTCACACGGCGATGCGCAAGGCCAGTGGCTCCGCCGACGCGAAGGCGCTGGAGCCCGGCAAGTACACGGTGATCCTGGAGCCCGCCGCGGCGGCCGGCCTGATCACGTACATGTTGTTCTTCTTCGATGCGCGCCAGTCTGACGAGGGCCGCAGCTTCCTGTCGAAAAAAGGCGGCGGCAACCGGCTCGGCGAGCAGGTGTTCGACCCGCGTGTCAGCATCCATGCCGACCCGTGGGACCCCGCGGTGCCCGTGCTGCCCTGGGACGAGGACGGCAGGCCCCGCGAGAAGACGCCCATCGTGGACAAGGGCAAGGTCGCCTTTCTCGACTATTCGCGCTACTGGGCCAAGCTCAAGGGCGCGCGCGACGTGGGCACGCCCGGCAACATCCTCATGGCCGGGGGCGACAAGTCGACGGCTGAGCTCGTGAAAGGCACCCAGAAGGGCATCATCGTCACGCGCACCTGGTACATCCGCATGGTGGACCCGCAGACCGTGTTGTTGACCGGCCTGACTCGCGACGGCACCTTCTACATCGAGAACGGCGAGATCCGCCACCCGGTGAAGAATTTCCGCTTCAACGAGTCGCCGGTGATCATGCTCAACAACGTCGAGGAACTCGGCAAGCCCGTGCGCCTGACCGAAGACGAGTCGTCGCTCGTCATGATGATCCCGCCGATGAAGCTGCGCGACTTCACCTTCACGTCGCTCTCGGACGCCGTCTGACGCCACGACGCCCGCCCGGCCGGCCATGAACCGCGCGCAGTTCCTGCGGCTGCTGTGCGGCGGACTGGCTGCGTCGGCACTGGCGCACGCGCTGCCGCCCGGCGCGCTGGCCGCCACGGAACCGGATTACGACTTCTGGTTCACGCGGCTGATGTACGACTCGGGCGACTGGGACGTGGATCAGCGCATGCCCGCGAACCTGATCATGGCGCTGATCGAGTACACCAGCCTGCGGGTGGACCCGAAGGAGCACGTGCTCGCGCTCGCGGACCCGCGCATGCTCACCGCGCCTTTCTGCTACCTCGCCGGGCACAAGCTCGTGGAGTTCAATGCCGACGAGCGCCGCAACTTCGAGCGCTACGTGCGGCGCGGCGGCTTCGTGCTTGTCGACGACTGCAACCACGACATCGACGGCCTGTTCGCGCGCTCGTTCGAGGCGGAGATGGCCGCGATGTTCGGCGCGCCGGCGCTGGGCAAGCTGCGCGAAGGACCATCCGCTGTACTCGAGCTTCTTCAGGTTCGACGGGCCACCCGCGACGGGGTTCGAGCTGAATGGCTGGGGCGACGACCTCGTCCACGAGTACCTGCGGGGCATCGAGATCGACGGCCGCCTGGGCGTGCTCTACAGCAACAAGGACTACGGCTGCGAGTGGGACTACGACTGGCGCAACAAGCGCTGGCTGGCCGAGGACAACACGAAGTTCGCGGTCAACATCGCCATCTACGCGTTGACGAGCTGAATCGCCGTGACACGGCGGCAGGAGCCGGGATGAACCGAGAAGCCACCGAAGCGGACATCGAAGCAAAACTCGCCCGGCTTGCCACGCTGCGCAGCGCGATCGCGCAGGCGATCGTGGGCCAGGAGTCAGTCGTCGAGCAGCTCCTCATCGGGCTGCTCGCAGGCGGCCATTGCCTGCTCGAGGGAGTGCCGGGTCTCGGCAAGACGCTGCTGGTCCGCTCGCTCGGCCGCGCGCTCGACCTCGAGTTCCGGCGCATCCAGTTCACGCCGGACCTGATGCCGAGCGACATCCTCGGCACCGAGATCCTCGAGGAGGATCACGGCACCGGCCGCCGTCACTTCAAGTTCCAGCCGGGTCCGGTGTTCACGAACCTGCTGCTCGCCGACGAGTTGAACCGGACGCCGCCCAAGACCCAGGCCGCGCTGCTCGAGGCGATGCAGGAGCACACGATCAGCTACGCCGGCGTCACGCGCCCGCTGCCCGAGCCGTTCTTCGTGCTCGCGACGCAGAACCCGCTGGAACAGGCCGGCACGTACCCGCTGCCAGAGGCGCAGCTCGATCGCTTTCTGCTGCATATTCGCGTCGAGTACCCGACGGAAGCCGAGGAGCGCGAGATCCTGCTGCACACGACCGGCGCGCCGGGCGCGCAGGTGCCGCGGGTCATGAACGGCGCGAGCGTGCTCGAGCTGCAGGCCTTGGCGCGCGAAGTGCACGTCGGTGACGGCGTGCTCGACTGGATCAACCGCCTGGTGCGGGCCAGCCGGCCCGACGACGGCGCCTCGCCCGAGGTGCGGCAATGGGTTCGCTGGGGCGCTGGTCCACGCGCAGGACAGTCGCTGGTGCTGGCAGCGAAGGCGCGCGCCCTGCTGCACGGACGCCTTGCCGCGACGCGCGACGACGTGCGCGCCCTCGCCGCCCCGGTCATGCGGCACCGGCTGCTGCTGTCCTTCGCGGCGGAGGCTGAGCAGAAACGCACCGACGACGTGATTGCCGCACTGCTCGCAAGCGTGCCGTTCCCCGGCGCCTGATCGAGTCGTGACTGCGAGCACTCCCGAGTTCATCCCGACAGCCGTCCGGGCCCGGCTGCGCGACCTGCGCCTGGTGGCCCGCAGGCCGTCGGCCAGCCCGGGGTTCGGCGCACACCACAGTCACAGCCGGGGCACGGGCCTCGAGTTCGCGCAGTACCGCTCCTACCAGCAGGGCGACGATCCGCGCCAGGTCGACTGGAAGCTGCATGCCCGCTCGGACCGGTATTTCGTGCGTGAGGCCGAGCGCGACAGTCCGCTCGAAGCCTGGCTGCTGATCGATGCGACCGCGTCGATGACGCAGGGCGATGCCGCGCGGCCCGGATGGTCGAGGCTGGACGCCGCGAAAAGCATCGCCGCGTGCGTGATCGAGCTGGCGCTGCGCCAGGGCGATCGTTTCGGCATCGTGACGATCGGCGGCGATGGCGTGGCGATGGTCCCGGCGGCGGCCGGCCCGCGCCAGCGCGACCGCTGCCTCCTGCACCTTCATCGGCTGCAGGCCGCGGGCACCTGGCCCGGACCTGCGGGCCTGCGCGCCGTCGGGGAACGCGTCGGCCCGGGCGCACTGGTGCTGCTGCTCAGCGATTGCTTCGACACTGCCTGCATCGAACTCGCGGAGCAGCTCGCGGCCGCGCGCCGCGAAGTACTCACCCTGCAGATACTGACCGCCGAGGAGCGCGACTTTCCTTTCCGGGGCGGACACCGCTTCACGGATCCCGAAACGGGCGACGAACTGCTGGCCGACGGCGCGTCCGCGCGCGCGGCCTTCCTCGAGCGCTTCGTGGCGGCGCGTCGCGCGCTCGCGGCGAGGCTGGCCGGCCAGGGCATCCGCCACGTCGAATACTTCCTCGATCAGCCGCCGGATGCGCCCTTGCGACAGCTGTTCGGCCCGTCCTCCGCCCGCGGCGCACCGGAGAGGACATGAGTCTCGGCCTGCTGCTGCCGGCCGGCCTGCTGGCACTGTTCGCCCTGCTGGTGCCGCTGCTGCTGCACCTGGCGCGTCGCACGGAACAGCAGCCGACCGTGTTCGCAGCATTGCGCTGGCTGCAGGCTTCACAGCGGCCGCGACGGCAGGTTCGATTCGACGAACTCCCGCTGCTTGCGCTGCGGCTGCTGCTGCTGGCCGCGCTGGCCCTGCTGCTCGCGCAGCCCGTGCTGTCCGGCGTGTTCGGCGGCCGGGACTGGGTCGTGGTCGCGCCGGGCATCGATCGCGCCATCGCACGCGCAGCGCTCGATGCACCGCACGCAGAGTGGCACTGGCTGGCGCCCGGCTTCCCTGCGTTCGATCGCGACGTGCCCGCAGGCATGCAGCCGAGCAGCAGCCTGCTGCGCGAGCTCGATGCGAAGTTGCCGCAAGACGCGGCCCTGACAGTCCTCGTGCCGACACAACTCGACGGCCTCGACGGCGAGCGCCTCGTCCTGCGACGCAGCGTCGACTGGCGAGTCGTCGATGCCGAGATCGCGCCGCATGCCGTCCAGTCGCCGTCCCCAGCGGCCTTGGTCGTGCGTCATGCGCAAGCCGACGATGCCGGCATACGCTACCTGCGCGCAGCCGCCGCCGCTTGGAGTGCAACGGCGCCCGCAAGCGAACGCAGCCGGGTGCCCGTCGACATCGGACCTGTGTCCGAGCCGTTAGCTCCGAACGCCCGCTGGTTGGTGTGGCTCGCACCCGGCGCGTTGCCGCCGGACATCCGTGCATGGATCGAGGCGGGAGGCACGGCGCTGCTGGGCGCGGCGTCGGAGGCGCCGGAAGCAACCGCGGGCATTGCGCTGTGGCGCGACATGCGAGGCAACGTCATCGTGCGTGGGCGTGCGCTCGGCAATGGCCGGGTGATGCAGCTGACGCGCGAGCTGGCACCCGCAGCGCTGCCGGAGCTGCTCGATCCCTCGTTTCCGGATCGACTGCGGGCGCTGTTCGACCCGCCGGCCCCACCGCAAGGTGCGTTCGCCGAAACGCACGCACCGCTTACCGGCGGACCCAGGCTGCCGCCCGTGCCGCAGCCGCTGCAGCCGTGGCTGGCCCTGCTGGTTGCGATGCTGTTCGTTGCCGAGCGCTGGCTGGCCACGTCGCCCCGCCGCGAGCGCGCGACGTGACCGCAATCAGCGTGCTCGAAAGCCTCGGGAACGGGGCCCGGCGCAGGCGGGCCTCGAGCCTGGCCGCGCTGTCGCTACCGTTACTGCTCGCGGTGTGCGCGGTGACATGGCGCGTCGCCGGCACCAGCGGAGCCGCCGCGGTGCTGATTGTCGGCATCGCGGCCATGATGTTGATCGTCGCCCGAGCAACGCGGCATCTCGACGCGTCGTGGGTGGCGCGACAGCTCGATGCTCGCCGTCCGGACGTCGAGGACAGCGCCGGCCTGCTGCTGCAGCCTGCCGCGGGTGTGACCCCACTGCAACGCCTGCAGCGGACGCGCGTCGAGCGACGCCTGGCTGAATCGCCGCCCCCGGACCTGCGCCCGTCGTGGCCGGTTCGTGCCCTCGCGCTGAGCTGGGCGCTCGGCGCCGCGATCACGGCGGTTGCACTGTTCATGACGCCACAACAGCACGCGGCCGCCCCCGACAAACCGTTTGCCGGTCCGGAGCTCCCATCGACACCGGGCAGCCCCAGGCTCGTCGAACAGCACCTGGACATCGAGCCGCCGGCGTACACAGGCCTGGCGGCCCGCAGCGAGCACACGCTCGACGCGAAGCTGCCCGCGGGTGCGCGGCTGCGCTGGCGCCTCCGGTTCGAACCGCAACCCACCTCGGTGCAGCTCGTGTTTCACGATCAGAGCCGCGTGACACTCGTTGTCGCAGACGGCGCGTGGACGGCAGAGCGCGCGATCGACCGGTCGGCGCTATACCGCATTGAGCTGGACGGCGAAACCGCGTCGACGGGGAAACCGCGTCACCGCCTCGAGGTGATCGCGGACCAGCCGCCTTCGATCCGCGTTGTGGCGCCGCCGCAGAACGTGACGATGCACGAGACCGGTCAGTCGCAGTGGCCACTGCAGTTCGAGGCGAGCGACGATTACGGCCTGGGGGCGGCGCGCCTGCACGTCACGTTGGCGCAAGGGGGCGGCGAGAACGTCGCCGTGACGGAGCGTGTGCTGCAGGTTCGCGGTGACGGTGACCGCAGGCAGCGGCGGTACTCGCACCGGCTGGATCTCGCGCCGCTGGGACTCGCAGCGGGCGACGACGTGATCGTCCGCCTCGTCGTAGTCGACAACCGCAGTCCGGCGCCGAACACGACGCGCAGTGCGAGCCTGATCCTGCGTTGGCCGCCCGACGCCGGAGTGGAACCGACCGGCATGGAAGGCATGGTGCGGAAGACGCTGCCCGCGTACTTCCGCAGCCAGCGCCAGGTCATCATCGATACCGAGGCACTGGTCGCGGAACGCGCCAGGCTGTCACCCGCGCGCTTTGCCAGCCGGTCCGACGAAATCGGCGTCGACCAGCGCCTGCTGCGCCTGCGCTACGGCCAGTTTCTCGGTGAGGAAGCCGAGGAAGCGGGCGATGCCGCAGGCGACGAGCATCACGACAAGGACGAGTCGTCGAAGGCGGAGAGCGACGCAGCGAACGCCGTGCTCGAGCAATTCGGGCACACGCACGACATACCGGAAGCCGCCACACTGCTCGATCGCGAGACGCGGGAGTTGCTGCGGTCTGCGCTCGGCGAAATGTGGCAGGCCGAGTTGCACCTGCGGCAGGGACAGCCCGCGCGCGCCCTGCCCTACGAATACCGGGCGCTCGAGCGCATCAAGCAGGTGCAGCAGGCCAGCCGGATCTACCTCGCGCGCGTGGGACTCGAACTGCCGCCGATCGACGAGAGCCGCAGGCTTTCGGGCGACGCGAGCGGAGTGCGCAGCCGCGGCGACGCATTGGCCGCGTCCACGACCGATGACGCGCTGCCGGCCGAGTGGTGGCAAAGGCTCGGCGAAGCGCCGCCCACTGCCGGCGGTGGCGTGTCGAGTCCGCCATGGTCCGACCTGGATTCGCTTGCAGGTTGGGTTCGTGCGAAGGAGGCCCGGTTGCCGCAGGCCATCGAACTGCTCGCTGCCATCGACGCACTGGGCGATGACCCGCAGTGCGACGCATGCCGGCAGCAGCTCCGTGCCCTGCTGTGGACACTGCTGCCGACGCCGGCCACGGCGACCGGCACGCGCGCAACGGCCAGCGCGTCGGGCACAGCCTACCTGGATACCCTGCAATCCGAGGCGCACCGATGAGCGCCGCCATCCTGTGCGCCGCGTTGCTTGCGCTCGGCGTCCTCGTCGGGAGTGCGCGACTCGTGTGGCAGTCTCGACAGGCGACGTCGCACATCCGACCGCGACCCTGGCGCACGGGCCTGTTGCTGCTCGGGCAGGCGATCGCGGCAGTGCTGCTTTACCTGGCGATGTTTCCACCGGCGTCGCGCACGGCGTCCGATGCGCTCACCGTGATCACGGCCAATGCTTCGGCGGAGCAGATCGCGCGTATCGGCCCGCAGGAGCGCGTCGTCGCGCTGCCGGAAGCCCAGACGATCGCTGTGGCTGAACGCGCTCCAGACCTCGCAACGATTTTGCGCCGCAATCCATCGGTCACGCGGTTGAAAGTCATCGGCGCCGGGCTGCGGCCGCGTGACCTCGACGCCGCAAGAGGGCTCAGCGTCGAGTTCGAGCCCGCGCCCCTGCCGCGCAGCCTGGTCCAGTTGTGGTTTCCGAGGCGCGTGCCGAGTGGAGCGTCATGGCGCATCACCGGCGTGGTAAACGCAGTCCCTGGCGGCACCGTGGAACTGCTGGACCCGTCGCAGCGCCGGATTGCACGTGCCTCACCGGGGACTGACGGCCGGTTCGCGTTCCAGGCCGACGCCCGGACACTCGGGCGAGCGCAGTTCCACTTGCGGGTCATCGATGACACGCAACGCGTGGTCGAAAACATCGACGTGCCGCTGCTGACCGTGGCCGCCGCCCCGTTGCGCGTACTCGTGCTGTCCGGCGCGCCGAGCCCGGAACTCAAGTACCTGCGCCGCTGGGCGCTGGACGCCGGCGTCGAGTTGCAGAGCGGGATTTTGGTTCGTCCGGGCGTGCAGGTGCTGAGATCCAACGCATCGCTGGCGCCCGACGTGCTGCGACAACTGGACCTGGCGATCCTTGACGAACGCGCCTGGCGATCGCTGGGAGCCGCCGATAAAAACCACCTCACCGATGCGTTGCGTGAGGGGCTCGGTGTCTTGATTCGCGTCACCGGCACCCTGTCGCAGCGTGAGCGTGACGAATTGCAGGCGCTGGGCTTCGATGTGCGCAACACCGATCTGCCGCGCAACACGCGACTCACCGACGTAACGACCGCACTGACGCGGCGACCGCTCCAGGTCGCGGCTGCCGATGGCGTGCCACTGCTGAGCAACGACCGCGGCGAACCGTTGGCGCTCTGGCGCGCCGAGGGGCGAGGGCGCATTGCACTCTGGTGGCTGAGCGACAGCTACCGCATTGCACTCGACGGTTCATCGGCCGCTTACGGCTCACTCTGGAGCCACGCGTTCACCACCGTGGCCCATGCGAGCGGCACGCGCGAACCCGCGTTTACGGATGCCGCTCCGCGTGTGAATCAAAGGCAGGCTATTTGCGAAGTCGATGCAGACGCTATCGTGCAGGCGCCCGACGGCAAGCGCATTCCGCTGCTCCGCGACACGTCAGGCTGCGCGGCCTATTGGCCCGAGAACGCCGGCTGGCACGTATTGAGCACGGGAGAGGGTAACTGGCCGTTCCACGTTCGGTCCGCCGACGAGGCCCCGGCCCTGGCGGCCAACGAGTTGCGGACGGCGACGGCAGCGATCGCAGCGAATCGCACGACGCAAAAAGGCATGCAATCGATCGGCGGCGTTCCCGGGTCGCCCTGGCCGTATCTACTGGCATGCCTCGCCGCGCTGGGCGGGACGTGGTGGCTGGAGCGATCGAAAGCTGGTCGTCGTCTCGCTTGAGATCAACTGCGTGGAGTTGCTCGCCATTCGTGCGACGCGTCGACTAAATTGAAATCGCTTGCGGTTCAAGGAGCTGGGAGTGGTGGCCAGGGGCACCACCGCAAAGCTAGTTCAGCTGCTTGAAGCGACAAGATAACCCACGGGTCAGCTGGACACACTGACCTGCTCCCCGATTGCAGTGCCAGCTGGGGGGTGCCAGATCCCGGTATTAGACAAGTGCGACAATTCGGCGTGACGTCACTGCTCTTGACAGTCCCGGTTGCAATTCGTCATAGGTTCTATACGTCCGTTGTTCCACTGAGTCGCAACAACGCTGCCGGATCAAGCAGGTCGATCT
This sequence comes from uncultured Gammaproteobacteria bacterium, assembly GCA_963786705.1. GTDB lineage: Bacteria > Pseudomonadota > Gammaproteobacteria > Steroidobacterales > Steroidobacteraceae > RPQJ01. Next base: position 55,429 of record CAWBAG010000023.1, on the reverse strand, counting down.
GGCTGCGACCCAGGCTGACCCAGCCTTGTTGCTCGAAGCGCTTCAAATGCCTCGAGATCACTTCACGGGCCGTCCCAAGTTCTACTGCGAGTGCCTGATGCGTGAGTGCTACTGGTTGACTTGACTGGCGCCCCCGCAGCAGTGCCGTTGCCAAGCGCCGATCGATGGAGCCGAAGGCGATGTCGGTCAGGCGGCCGATGACTTCTGCGAACCGCTCGCCGATGTTCCGAAATACGAACATTCGGAACCCCGGTGACTCGCCGAGGGCCCGCTTGAACTCGCCTGACTCGATGGCCAGAGCGGTGACCGAAGTCTCGGTGACTCCATCGGCGGGATACGGCACGCCGCCGAGCAGACACGAGGTGGTCAACATGCAGGACTCACCCGGACGCACCCGGTAGAGCACTACCTCGTGGCCGGCGTCTGTGAGCATCAGTACTCGCACGCTCCCATCGATAACCAACAGGTATTGCTCGCACGCGGATCCCTGACGGAAAACCGTGGCACCAGGCGGCAGCGTGACCCGGCGCGCCAACTTGATCACCTGCGCAATCACCACATCCCCCGAGCATTCGAGTTCGGGAAACAATGTCTCCAGGACGTGCGGATCCAGATTCATTCGCCGGTCTGATGCGCGCCGTGCTATGGCTCCAGGGTCGGTGCGCGAAATTTACCCTCCGCCGAACTGGTCAGGCGTTCAAGACGTAGAAACCGCAGAGGCCATCGAAGTTGTCGGCTTCCGTCGCTGCTTTGGCCGACAGTAACTTGATCACCGAACTTGAACCAGATTAGGCGTATAGACGTAACACAGGCCGTTGAATTGCCGTTGCAGTGTCATGCGATACGAAGCCAGGGGTTCGCCACTCACCTTCCTGTTCGAGATGCGATTCCCTGCGTAGGCCGGCACTTGCCGTTGCTCTATTGGATGCGTCCTGAATGTGAACGCACCCCTCAGGAGATATTCGTGAGTAGAACATTACATCGTCGAGATTCCGTCGGTGCGGCCCTGCTCGGATTTTCGCTGTTGGTGACTGCGAACACGGCCACCTCCGCCGAGGTGAGTCAAGTGGCCCAGATGTACGCCCTCGACTTCGTCGGCACCGCGGCGACCGGCTATGACTTCAACGATGCAGGAGACGTGGTCGGCAAGTCCTATACCGATACAGGCTGCGGCCCCTTCTGCCTGCCGCCGGAAGAAATCGTCGTGTGGCGGGGCGGTAACCGGATCGTACTGCCTCTCGTCCCGGGGTATTCCAGCAGCTACCAGTATCCGTTGTTCATCAACAACCAGGGCATGATCGGCGGCGAGGTCGGAATTATCGGCAGCACCACGCACGCCGCGGTCTGGACCCGGAACGGCACCGGCTACACCGCCCAGGATCTGGGCGTCTTGCCTGGCATGTCGAGCGCCGATGTAGCTGGCATCGACGATGAGGGCCGGATGGTCGGTTGGACAACGCTCGGCGGCGCGATCCCGTCGGCCGCAGCGCCATTCATGTGGTCCCAATCGACCGGCATGGTGGACCTCAAGGCCTTTGGCTATCCCAATGAGCGCCCTGCGGCGATCAGCCCCGGCGGCAAGGTCGTGACCTGGAATGTCTGGTACCAACTGGGCAATCCGTCCAGCGCAGTGCCGCTGCCGGCTCCGCCACAAGGGTTCGCCGGGGCGGGATCCAATGGCAGCGCCATCAACGACGCCGGCGACCAGGCTCATTTCCTGGTCTCCACCAGCACCCAAAACCTCGTGTACCCGTTCCGGCTGTCCAATGGCGGCACCTGGCAGATGATTTCCAGCTTCGGCACCGGCCACTTGTCGCGCTCTGGCATGGGGTCGATCAACGGAGCACGGGATATCACCTTCACCGTGGGCAGCACCGGGATGGTCGCCGCGGGTCCCGCGGGCTTGGGCCAGTCCCTCGCTTCACTCGTGTCGCCGGCGTACGCCGGAACAACCGTGGGCGCCGGCGGCCCAATGAATGCCTCAGGGCAGATACTGACCCAGGTCATGATCGGCCGCAGTCAACGGCTGATGAAGATGACGCCGGTCACCTCGTGCGCGGCAAATTGCCTCGTGTCGAGCTCGCTGGTGATGACCGGGCAGTTCGTGCAGGACCCGAAGTCTCCGGGAAGCTGCTACCAGGGCGGGACGATGTATAACCTCAGCACGGCGAAGGTGACAGTCACCAGCGAGACGGGAGCCGCCCTTGCAAACGTGCAGGTGAGCGGCCGGTTCATGGATGACTACTGGACCAACCACCCAGTCACCGGTACGACCAACGCTTCTGGCGTCGTGAGTTGGACCTACAAGGGCTCCTGCGGCGTGGGCGCGGTCGCGTTCCTGGTCGAGAAGGCATCGCTCGGTACACGCAGCTTCGATCGGACCCGAGGAACCCTCGCCGGCTACGTGATCCCCGGCACGACGCCTCCGCCTAATCAGGCGCCGGTTCCCGTTCCCGTCGTGACCTGTGTGGCCGGCCGCATCTGCGCTTTCGACGGCACCGGCTCGTACGATCCAGACGGGACGATCGTGGCGTACCGGTGGGCCAGATCGAACGGCACAACCCTCGCGACTCAAGCGGTCTTTTCCAGGACGTACACGAGCGCGGGCAAGAACTCGGCGATTCTCTATGTGACAGACAACGGTGGCCGTACCGCGTCCAGGACGGTCAGGTTCACGGTCTTGCGCTGACCGGCCCTTCAACCCCGCGTGAGTCAGGCACGATGATGCCGCGAGCAGCAACCATGTTTCATGCCATCAAGCACTTCCCAAGCGCCCTCCTCGTCCTTCTTCTGGCGGCGCCTCCGCTGGTCGAAGCGCAGGCCGCGCAGGGCGACGGTCGCCAATCTCGACGCGCAGGTTCGCAGCGTTCTCCAGCAGCACGGCTTTACGGGGACCGTGGGATCCTCCATCGAGGACCGGCTCGGCCGCCCGATCAACCGCGATCTGGCGGATCTCGGACGGCTACTCTTCTTCGACACCGGAGGCGGACTGCACGACGACAATACCTGCGGCGGCTGCCACTCGCCGGCGAACGGTTTCGGAGACAGCCAGTCGATCGCCATCGGCGTCCAGAACAACAACCGGGTTGGCCCGAACCGCAGTGGTCCGCGCAACCAGCGCCGCGCGCCGATGGCGGCCAACACCGCGTTCTATCCAAAGCTCATGTGGAACGGCAGATTCTCGGCGCCGTCCGGGGACGCATTCGACAATTCGCAGGGGTACCTCTTCCCGGCTCCCGAAGGGACGACGGCGTTCCCGCCGAATCATCCGACCGTGACTCACTTGCTGATCGCCCAGGCCCACATCCCACCGACGGAACTCGTCGAAGTCGCCGGATTCACCGGCACCGCCGGTACCATCGGCGCGGAGTTCGACCAGTTCGACGACGGCCACGGGGAAGCCGTTCCGCCGGCTGATGCGAGCGGCTTCCGCAATGAGCCGATCCGGCAGGCCGTTCTCGCGCGACTGAACGGCACACCGGCATACCGCGCACTTTTCGGAGCGAGCTTCCCCGAGGTTGCGTCCGGTGCGCCGATCGACTTCACGATGTTCGGTCGGGCGATTGCCGAATTCGAGTTCACCCTGACGTTCGCCGACGCGCCGATCGACCGGTTTGCCCGCGGCGACGTCAAAGCCATGACGGTCCCGCAGAAAGAAGGAGCCCTGGTCTTCTTCGGTCGCGGTCGCTGCTCGTCTTGCCACGCCGTTTCGGGCGCGTCCGTGGAGATGTTCAGCGACTTCGAGATGCACGTGATCGGTGTCCCGCAGATCGCTCCGGTCTTTGGCGCCGGAACGGGCAACGTGATATTCGACGGGCCCGGGCGGGACGAGGATTTCGGCCTGGAGCAGATCACCGGCAACCCGGCGGATCGATACAGATTCCGGACCTCGCCACTGCGCAACGTCGCCCTGCAGCCGGCGTTCTTCCACAATGGCGCGTTCACGCGACTCGAGGACGCGATCCGCCATCACCTGAACGTGTACCGGTCGGCACGCGGCTACAACCCGGTCGCCGCCGGCATCGACCGGGACCTCACCTATCGCCTGGGACCCATCGAGCCGGTACTCGAGCGCGTCGACGCGCTCCTGGCTGCTCCGATCGACTTGAGCGCGCGGGAATTCCAGGCGCTTGTGGCGTTCGTGCGGGACGGGTTGCTCGATAAGCGAGCCAAACGTCAGAACCTCTGCCGTCTTGCACCGGCGAGCGTGCCGAGTGGTTACCCGGTGATGCGCTTCGAGAAATGTCCGCAGCGAGAGCGTTCATCGTCAACGTGGCAGGGCGTGCAATCGACCCGATGACGGGCACTCCAATTCCCGCGTCCAGGTGCGGCCTCGGAATAAGCCGTTACCCATGTGTCCGGAATGGACCCAGTTGGAAGTGTTGGCCAGGGACGGACAAATTCGCAAGGAGCGAATTTGCACATGCGCAGCATGCCCGCAGGGCGAGGACCACGGACGGTCCGAGTCCATTGAACCACCGACACGCGGATTTTTAATCCGCACGTCACGGGTGTCCCTGCACCTTGTCGACGGGCAACGATCGCCGTCAGGGTCGCAACAACACACGCCCGAACGGCCGACTGCCCTCCACATACCGATGCGCCTCGGCGGCGTCGGCCAGCGCGAACTCGCGGTCGATTGGCATCCTGAGACGGCCCGCGGCCGCCCCGGCCATGTGCCTGGCGAGCAGGGCGTACGCGCGCGGCGTGTGCATTTCCGCGCCGAACAGGATGCCGTGCACGGTGAGGTTCTTCATGATGATGTCCCAGAAGCTGATCGAGGGCGGTTCGCCACTCGACGCGCCGACGATCGCGAGCCGGCCCCGATAGGCGGTCGACTTGATGAGCCGCGCGACGGCTTGCGGCCCGCCACCGGCCATGTCGACGACGAGGTCTGCGCCGCGGCCTGCCGTGAGCCGCAGCACCTCGTCGGCGAAATCGGTTTCGTCGTAGGCAATGCCGACGTCCGCCCCAAAGTCCTCGAGGCGCCGCGCACGGGATCGCCCGCGTGCGATAGCCAGCACTCTCGCGCCCGCCGCCTTGGCGAGCTGCATGGCCGCGAGCCCAACGCCGCCGGCCCCGCCGGTGATGAGCACGGTCTCGCCGGGCTTGAGGCGGCCGAATTCGAAGAGCGCATCGTCCGCGGTGCCGAAGGTGACTGGCAGGGTCGCTGCGACGCGCATGTCGAGGCCGTCGGGCACGGGAAAAGCGTAATGAGCCGGCACGCAGAACTTCTGGGCGTACGAGCCGCAAAAATTGAAGGCGGCAACGCGGTCGCCGGCGCGCAGGTTCGCGACCTCAGTGCCAACCGCGGCGATCGTGCCGCCCGCCTGGTAGCCGATGACTTGCGGCACCGTGACCGGCGGGATGATCGTCCGATTGAGGATGTCCCCGCCTTCGACCGTGATCACCTCGACATCGACGAGCACGTCGTTGGGACCAACGACGGGATACGGGACTTCCTCGTAGCTGAGGACGTCCGCCGGCCCGTTGTTGCGAAAGACGACGGCCTTCATTCGTCGACCGCCTTGCCGGCCTGGTAGTCCCAGCGCTTGCCCTGGAAGAACGCATCCACGGGATCGAACCACACGCCTTCGTGCATCGCCTCGACGACGGCCACGGCTTCGACAGCCTCGCCCTCGGTCAGGCTCTTCTGCCAGATGGCCCGCAAGCACTCCTTGTGCCAGCACAGCGACACCGATGATGGGTACGTCGATCGAGGCGATGTTGCGGCCCAGGCCGTGGCCGAGATCGATGATGCGCCGATAATCCTTAGCGACTGAGCGTGTGGAAGTCGGTCGCCATTTCGCCGAGCATCACGGCGCCGTTGTGGAACCCGTCGCCCGCCGCGTCGATGATCACACAGCGGATCGACTTGTCCTGCCTGACGCGGTCCATGGCGTCCCCGAGTTCGGCAAGCACCGACATGCTGATGCCCTGCCGTGTCTCGATGTTGACCTTGGTCAGCGTCAGGATGCCGTCAGCGAGCGTTGTATTGACGTGCCCCATGTCGTTCCTCCTTGGGTTGCAGCCCGTCGCCCGGGCCCCATGTCACGGTGGTCCGCGCCGGCCGTCTCAGGTGGGATCGAGAAAGCCCTTCAGCCCGTAGCGCTCGTGCGGGCCGGTGATGTACTGCTCGAACGCGCCGACGCCCACCTTGTCGCCGCAGGTCGCACGCACGACGTGCTGGACGTGCTGGTACTGCGGCGCGAGCAGGTCGAGATCGTTCACGTTCCAGCTCTCGAGCGTGTGCGCCTCGTCTCCCTTGAAGAAGCCGTGGCCCCACTCCGGGTGGTTATACCCGGTGCCGTACATGTGGTAGCGCAGCATCGGCTCGAGCTTGAAAGTCTCGACGCGGCCGTCCTTGTAGATGGTGTCGATCTCGCTCGTCGAGAGCATGCGCGTGCCCGGCACGAAGGTCAACGCGGTGCTCGCCGCACTGTGCCTCCTCGAACGCCGGATCATTGAGCGGGTCGAACCCGCTCTTGATCGGGTGCGTGGGAAAAATGTGGGCGAAGGCCTTCCAGCGCTTGCCGTCCGCGTATTCGTTCTGGCCCCAGTGCGTGCAACGGTCCTGCCAGTGCAGTGGCGCCCACAGCCAGAAGAACTGGGACGCCATCTCGCGGGAGATTCCGGCTTCCTTCTCGCCCGTCCAGCGCCAGCCCCAGGAGCGGTCCTTCGTTCCGTAGGTGGTCTGCGTGCGGATCTCCTGGCGCCGGCCGTTGACCGTGATGTGGCCTTCCCACCGGCCGAATTGCGTGAACCGCTGCATCTGCGCAACGAGACGCACGCCCTGCCGGACGTGGTCGGCCGGCTCTTCGTGCGCAATCGTATTGGCGTGGAAGGTGAGGTCGCAGGTGAAGCCCGTGTCGTTCTCGTCGACGACGACGCGCACGGTGCGCATCGGCTCGACGATCTCGTGACGCATCGGTCCCGCGTACATGTCGGTGCGATCGCCCCGCAACCGGCGCGAAGCGCGGAACGAATCCTGTGTTCCGTCCTTGCGCACGATGGAGACGGCCCCATCCATCACCTCGCGGTTCGGGTACATCGCAAAAGCAATGCCGAAGTAGAACTCGCCGTCGAAGTCGTAGGCGTTGTACCAGTAGCGGGCGTAAGCATTGCGCTCGCTGGTCGCCATGTACGAGAGCACTTCGTGGGTCTGGTGTACCGGGTAGTCGTCGAACTTGATCAGCATCGGTGTCCCCTGGTCAGAGTTGCGAACCCACCGTTACCCGGTCGACTACCCCGCGGCCGGCTTGCGCTCGGGTGCGGCGACCACGGAGCCGTCGTAATAGTCGCGCATCTTCGCGACCTTGCCGCCGCGGAATTCGATGGCCTGCATGAACGGATTGCGGATCACCTTCTGGTTCGCGCGATCGTAGAGCATCTCGATGCCCTCGCAGAGCATGAGGTCGCCCTGCTCCACGCAGTGCGTGATCGTCCAGTCCTGCTGGTCGAAGATTCCTTCGTAATTACGCAGGAACTTGCGCAGCTTCTCCTTGGAGGTGATCGGCTTGGCATGCATCGACCAGTAATACTCCAGGTCCTCGTCGACCCAGAGGGCGAGGAATGCTTCGTGGTCTTTCTTCTTCGAGGCCGCCATCAGCGCCTGCAGCAGTTCCCTGTTCGTGCTCATCGAGGTCCCTCCGGGTTGATTCGATGGCAACCTAGCACTTCCGTTCTATATTACAAGTTCATTGCTCCGGCAGATCGAGGAGGCTCCGTGGAAGTTCGCCTGGAGGGCCGAGCAGGCGGTATCTTTGACCTCGGACTCCACCTCCCAACCGGACTCAAGCGAGGTCAGGTCATATGCGTACCAATTTGACGAACGCTGCATTCCTGCTGATGGAAAGCAGGGAACGTCCAATGCACGTGGCTACGCTATTGATCTATTCCCTGCCCGCTGGCGCCAGTGCCGATTTCGTTCGGACGCTCGTTGCAAGGCTGCGAAATGCAACCGAGTTCGTCGAGCCATTCAGTCTTCGGCTGACGAACCCCATCTTGAGACTTGGGCTGCCCATGTGGGTGGAGGACCGTGACCTCGACCTCGAGTATCACGTGCGGCATCTGGCGCTGCCTTACCCTGGCGGGGAGCGCGAACTCGGCGTGCTGGTGTCTGATTTGCACAGCAATCCGATGGATTTCAATCGCCCGCTGTGGGAGTACCACATCATCGAAGGCCTCGCGGGGAACCGCTTTGCGGTCTACTTCAAGATGCATCATGTCCTGGTGGACGGCCTGGCCGGAGTGCGCATGCTGCAGCGCTCGATGTCGACCCGCCAGCAGGACGTAGACATGCCGGCCTTATGGAGTGCGCCCACTGAGGCAGGAGAATCGTCGCCGACGCCGGCGACCGACAAATGGGACGTCCTCGAATCGCTCGGTGACGCCGTGCGATCCGTGCGCGACGTGGCCACCGCCTTGATACAGCTCGCGCAGGCAGCCTTTGATTCAGATGACCCGGCAAGATTGCCATTTCAAGCGCCGGTCTCGATTCTCAATCATCGGATTCAAGGGGCGCGGCGATTTGCCACTCAAACCTACGACTTTGCGCGCATTCGCCTGCTCGCCAGGAAGGGTGACTGCACGATCAACGATATCGTGCTGGCCTTGTGCAGCGGTGCGTTGCGCCGATTCCTCAAGGAACTTGGGGCGTTGCCCGGACGCGCGCTCACCGCCGGCATACCGGTGGCGCTCCGCGCGGCTGACGACCACGACTCGAGCCCCGCCGTCGGTTTCGTCATTGCAGATCTTGCGACACATATCGCCAATCCAGAGCGACGACTGGCCGTAATTGCCGCGTCGACCCGTCGCGCGAAAGCCATGATGCAAGGAATGGCTCGCGAGAACGTTGAGAAGTTGACCACCGCATTGATGATGCCCTACGCGCTGCAGATGCTGGTCGGCCTCGAGGGCCGGACCCGACCAGTGTTCAATCTGACGATCTCGAACGTGCCCGGCCCCCGCGAGCACCTGTATTTTCATGGCGCTCGTCTTGAAGCGATGTATCCGGTATCCGTCGTTACGCACGGACAAGCGTTGAACATCACGTGTTACAGCTACGCCGACACGCTGTCGTTCGGATTTGCGGGCTGTCGAAACACGCTGCCACGAATGCAGCGACTGGCTGTATTCACCGGCGAGGCCCTGGAGGAACTCGAGCGCGTGCTGCTGGAGAATCCTGTCAAGGACGAGTGCCCGCCGCTGCGACAACGAGGACCAGGAGCGGTCGAAAGCCAGCGAAGCGCCGTCGGACCAACGCGCAGGCATGACCTCGAAGTTGCGCCCGACGGTTGGCCAGTGGCTCCGAATGTCTGCAGTGATCGGCGACACTTGCAGAGGAAGTATCCTGATGAACTCGGAATATCGGCTGAAGTACCGGCACCAGACCCTGGCACGCGCCGCTCTCGACAAGGCAACGGAAATGCCCGACGAGGTCGCTATCTTCGTCGATGACGGCAGCGAGATCACGTTCGGCAGCATCGTGGACGAGGCACGGCGCCTGGCGGGCGCGCTCGCAGCGCTGGGCCTGAAACGCAAGGACGTCGTGAGCTTTCAGCTGCCGAACTGGCGCGAGGCCGTGGCAATCGACATCGCGGCGTCCCTGCTGGGCCTGGTCGTCAATCCCGTCATCCCGATCTATCGCGACCGGGAACTGCAATTCATTCTCGCCGACGCGTCCGCGCGTGTGCTGTTCATCCCGGACCGCTTTCGAAATTTCGACTATCCGGAGATGTTGCGTCGGTTGCGCGGCGATCTGCCGCTACTCGAGCAGATCGTTGTGACCCGGGCCGATCGACCACACGAAGGTATGCTGGACTACGCGCAACTCGTCAGCGGTGTTGACCCGATCGAGGCCGAACCGGCGGCGGCCGATCCGGATGAACTCAAGCTTCTCCTGTATACGTCCGGTACGACCGGACGTCCCAAGGCCGTGATGCACAGCCACAACACGCTGACGCGGGCGATCGACAACGGTTGCGAAGCCTGGGGATTAACGCGCAACGACATCATGCTGATGCCATCGCCAGTCACGCACATTACCGGCTTTGCCAACGGGATCGAACTGCCTTTCCTGACCGATACGCGATCAGCCCTCATGGACCAGTGGCAGGTTGATCGCGCCATTGACTTCATCGAGCGGGTCGGCGCATCGGTCTGCATCAGTGCGACGCCTTTTCTGCAGGAACTCGTGCAACGCGCCGAACAACTGGGCACTGGAGTGCCCAGCCTGCGCCTGTTCGTCTGTGGCGGTGCGTCGGTGCCGCCGAACCTGATTTCCTCTGCACACCGCGTCCTGGCGAATTGCCGGGCCTGTCGCGCCTACGGAAGCACCGAGGCGCCACTGGTCACCACGGGCTTTCCGCGGCCTGAGGACGAGTATTTCGCTGCGAATACGGATGGCCGCATCTTCGATTGGGATGTCCAGGTGCGGGATGATTGCGACCGCGTGTTGAGTGAAGGTTACGATGGTGAAATCGTCGTCCGAGGTGCGGCACTGATGCTCGGCTATCGCGACGACGATCAAACCCGCGAGGCTTTCACCGACGACGGTTATTTCCGCACGGGTGACATCGGACACCTAACTCCTCAGGGCGCGGTCGTCATCACCGATCGCAAGAAGGACCTGGTCATTCGTGGAGGCGAAAATCTCAGTGCCAGGGAAATCGAGGACGTCCTGCACGGGCACCCTGACATCCAGGAAGCCGCCGTCGTCTCGATGCCCCATCAACGTCTGGGCGAGGGAGTCTGCGTGTACCTGGTCATGAAGCCGGGGTGCAAACCGCTGGCTATCGATGAATTGCAGCCATACCTCAGCGAGGTGCGGTTGGCCAGGCAAAAATGGCCGGAACGCATCGAGATTCGGGACTCACTGCCGAGGACGGCATCCGGCAAAGTGCGCAAAGACCTGCTTCGGCAGGAAGTGCGGAAACGTCTGGCGAGTTGACAGACGTAGAGATACGCCTGGTTCCTTCCGCACACCACTTCGACCTGAATTCCGAAGTCGGGGCCTGTCGAACTACCGTCATCCCGTTCGACTACTCGGTGCCCAATGCTGAATCGAGAAGGGGGACGTTGTGACCTCGACAAAGGAGCGCTTCGCATGATCACGATCTCGGCGTTCAAGTGGGTCCCGGAGTTCGCGCAGGGCCAGGTACGCGACCTGCGCGCGCGCTGGGCGTTGGAGGAAGCGGGCCTGCCTTACAAGACGCGCCTCCTCGAGCAAGGCGACCAGGACAAACCGGACTATCGCGCGCTCCAACCCTTCGGGCAGGTGCCGACATTTGAGGAGGACGGCCTCACTTTGTTTGAATCCGGCGCGATCGTATTGCACATCGGCGAACGCAGCGAAGTACTCTTGCCGCAAGACGTGACAAGGCGCGCGCACGCGACGCAATGGCTGATCGCAGCGCTCAATTCCATCGAGCCCTTCGTCATGAATGTCGCACTCATCGACCTGTTATATGCGAACGAGGAATGGGCGAAACTGCGGCGCCCCGGCGCCGTGGAGTTCGCGCAACGACGTCTTTCCGCGCTGTCCCAAGTCTCTCGGCGACAAACCCTATCTCGATGGCGACCGCTTCACGGCCGGCGATCTGATGATGACGACAGTGCTGCGAATCCTCAAACACACCGATATCGTCACGAGCGACAAGCGTCTCGCGGACTACGTCGAACGATGCACGGGCCGGTCGGCCTTCAAGCGCGCGTTCGACGCCCAGATGCGGGATTTCAAGGCCGCTGCATAGTCGGAGCCAGACGCGCAATCCACATGCGGTGACCTCGGCGCACCGCACGAGTCAATGTCCGAAGCCTTGCTGGGACCTCGATCGCGTCTTGCCTGTATGCCGGCATTCCGCGATGATGGGTGATGATCCTGAAGTTACTCGTTCTAGCCGCCGCTGCCACAGTGGCTCCGGTGATCTCCGCCGCGACGCTGTCTGCGGCCTCCACGGCGACGACCGCCCAGGCCGGCGACACCGCCGCGCGGGCAAGGGCCCAACGCCTCGAGCAACGCATCCACGCGCTCGGACGCTTCGGCGCCAATCCTGCGGGCGGCGTCAGCCGCGTGGCGTTCAGCGACGCGGATATCGCCGGCCGCGAATACATCACGTCGCTGATGCGGGGCGCCGGGCTCGAGGTGCGCATCGACGCGGCAGGCAACATCATCGGACGTCGTGCCGGCACGCGATCCGGCGCTGCCCGTGATCATGACCGGCTCGCACATCGACTCCGTCCCGCAGGGCGGCAACTACGACGGCGACGTGGGCGTCCTGGGCGCCATCGAGGTGGCGGAGCTGCTGCGCGAGCACGGCATCGTCACGCGACACCCGTTCGAGTTCGTCGTCTTCACCGACGAGGAAGGCGGGGTCGTCGGCAGCCAGGCGATGGCTGGCCGAGTCGGCGCCCGGTACGCTCGACGTCGTCAGTCACAGCGGGCTCACGATTCGCGACGGGATCCGCGCCGTTGGCGGTGACCCTGCACGCCTCGCCGAGGCGCGCCGCGCCCCGGGCACCATCGCGGCCTTCGTCGAGTTGCACATCGAGCAGGGCGCGGTCCTCGACGATGCCGGCACCGACATCGGTGTCGTCGAGGGCATCGTCGGAATCCGCTGGTGGGATGTCACGGTCGAGGGGACGGCGAATCATGCGGGCACCACGCCGATGAATCGCAGGCGGGACGCACTCCTCGCGGCCTCCGAGCTGGCGCTCGCCGTGAATCGAATCGCGTCGACGATGCCGGGCACCCAGGTAGCCACCGTCGGTCGCATTCGCGCCGAACCGGGCGCCCCGAACGTCATTCCGGGCCGCGTCGTGATGAGCCTCGAGATCCGTGACCTCGCAGCCGAAAAGATGGCAAGCCGTATTTCGGGAAGTCGAGGCCGAGGCGAAACACATCGCCGGCGCACGCGGGACGCCGATCACCTTCAGCGAGATCGACGTGGCGCTCGCGCCCGCGCCAACCGACGAGCGGCTGCGCAAGGTCATCGAGGCGGCCGCCGCCTCGCTCGGGCTGTCGCACCGGCGCCTGCCGAGCGGCGCCGGACACGACGCGCAGGACATGGCGCACGTCGCGCCGATGGCCATGATCTTTGTGCCGAGCGAGGCCGGAATCAGCCACGCGCCGCAGGAATACACCGCGCCGGCCGACATCGCGAACGGCGTCGACGTGCTGCTGCGTACCCTGCTTGCGATCGATCGCGGCTCACCTGGGCCGTGATGCAGCGCGGCAGGTGCGGAGCCTTGGTCGGCGGTGTGGCGTGTGGCGAGCTACCACAGCGGCGGCATCCTCCAGGTGCCGCTTCGACCGGGGACGACCGCCTTCTGCTTCGCGTGCGAAGAGGGCCGACGCGAGGCCGGCGCGTCGTCACCGATCGTCGGGATGAACTCCGGCGGGACGCGTACGTGGGTCGCCTGCTCGAACGCATACGCGAGGCCGATCAGCGTCGGCTCGTCCCAGCGGCCGCCGATGAACGACACACCGACCGGCAGCGGCCCGACGTAGCCCGCGGGCACCGTGATGTTCGCGTAGCCCGCGACTGCGCGGCGGACCCGACGAACCGACGAACGTCGAGAAGTCGCCACCGAGGTCGCCGTTGACCGGGTCGGTGACCCACGCCGGTCCGTTGGTCGGGGCGATGATCGCGTCGAGGTCGTTGGCGGCCATCACGTCGTCGATCGCCGCCTGGGCGCCCGGGGTCGCGATCGCGCGCTGCGCGGCGCAGTCGGCGTCGCGGCCGCCCGTCTCCTGGGCGAGGTCGAAGATCAGCGAGTTCCAGTTCGACTCGGGCGCTCCGGATTCCAGCTCGGGATGGTCGTTGTTGAAGTCGATCAGGTCCTGGAGCGTCTTGGGATAGCCGGGGCCGGTGTAGGTCTGCAGGTACGTGGCGATGTCGGTCTTGAACTCGCAGAGCAGCGCCGCGAACTCGGCGTTCGCGCAGTCGCTCGAACGGGATGTCGGCCGGGTCGACGATGGTCGCCCCGGCCGCCTCGAGCGCCGCGATCGTGTCGTCCATGATCGCGTGACCTCGGCGACCGACGCCGTCGGGTCGTAGGTGCCCTCGCGCCAGACGCCGATGCGGGCGCCCTGGAGCGCGTGCGGCGTCGAGGAACTGCGTGTAGTCGGTGAAGGCGTGGCCGACCTGCTCGGCCGTCGCCGGATCGTCGGGGTCCACGCCGGTCATCGCGCCGAGCAGCACCGCGGCGTCGGTCACGTTGCGGGCGATCGGCCCCGCGGTGTCCTGGTCGGCCGAGATCGGGACGATGCCGGCCCGGCTCAGCAGCCCGAGCGTCGGCTTGATGCCGACGTCGCGTTCGCGCCCGAGGGGCAGACGACCGAGCCATCGGTCTCGGTGCCGACGGCGGCGACCGCGAGGTCAGCGGACGCGATGACGCCGGAGCCGGAGCTCGAGCCGCAGGGATTGCGATCGAGGACGTAGGCCATGTTCGTCTGGCCGCCGATCCCGCTCCAGCCGCTCGACGACGGATCCGGACCGGAAGTTCGCCCACTCGGACAGGTTGGCCTTGCCGATGATCAATGCGCCGGCGGCCTTGAGCTGCTGGACGATGAACGCGTCGTCGGGCGTGCTGCCGGCGAGCGCCCAGGAACCGGCCGTCGTGGGCATGCCGGTGGTGTCGATGTTGTCCTTGACGATGATCGGGATGCCGAGGAGCGGTCGGTCGATCGCCGTGGCGGCGTGCCGCGTCGGCCGCGCGGGCGTCGGCGAGTGCCGTCGGGCTGACGGTGATGACGGCGTTGAGGGTCGGGTTGAGCTTGCGGATCCGGTGCAGGTAGAACTGGGTCAGCTGCACGGACTTCAGCCGGTGCGCGTCCATCAACGCCTGGAGCTCCGGGATCGTGGTCGCGTCGACGTCGATGCCCGCGACGCGGGTGTCTGGCGGGTTTGGCCGCGAGGCCGATCGGCGCGCGCGGCGCCGGACACCCCGAGCAGGAGTGCCAGAAGGGTCGTGAGAACGAGCGATCGCCGAAGATGACTGTTCATCGCGCGGCACCTCCATGGAGTTGGGTGGGCCGGTCAACGGGGGCGCTGGGAGCTGCCGCGATTGTGAACCTCGGGTAACGAGAATCCTATCCGAAGTATCCTTGCGCAGCGTGCGTGCCGTCCGACACCCGCGTGCCCGATCAATGGCTCGATCCGCTTTGACACTTTCGAAATTCCATCCCGAGCCCATAGGTAACAACCTGTGAACGGACGGCGACTCCTTGGAATGCTGGCACTGCTGTACTTTGCACAGGGACTGCCCTCTGGCTTGATCGCCAAGGCATTGCCACCGTTGCTGCGCGAACAAGGTGTCTCGCTGTCAGCCATCGGCTTCACCAGTCTGCTCGCATTGCCGTGGGCGCTGAAATTCGCCTGGGCGCCCTTCATCGACCGCTACGGTTCCCGCAAGCACTGGCTGCTGGTCCTGAACACTCTGACGATGGTGCTGATGATGCTGGTCGCGTCGCGCGACTTCGCCGCGTGGGTGGATGTGCTGCCGCTGTTACTCGCGATGCTGTTCTGCATGAACCTCGTCTCCGCCACTCAGGACATCGCCACGGACGGCTATGCTGTCACCACGCTCAAACCCGAGTGGCGTGGCCTCGGTAACAGCATCCAGGTCATCGGCTACAAGCTCGGCATGGTGACGGGCAGCGGCGTATTGCTGTGGCTGGTCGTGCGCTACGGATGGCAGATGAGCTATGGCGGACTCGCGTGCCTGATGCTTGCCGTGATCGTGCCGGTGTTATTCATGGATGATCCGCCGACGCCAGCGCGGCAAGCGGCAACGCACACGCCCTGGCGCGGTTGGCGCGGTTATGCAGGCGTATTCGGCGAATTCGTCGCGCGCCCGGGGCTCGGCTGGTGGCTGCTCACCGTCGCCATGTACAAATTCGGGGATTCGCTGGGGTCGCGAATGACGGGGCCGCTGCTCACCGACAGCGGCTATTCGCTCGCGGAGATCGGCGTGATCACCGGTTTCGCGGGCGCAACGGCTGGCGTACTGGGCGCTGTCGTCGGTGGCGCGGCTTTGCTGCGTCTCGGCCATCGCGACGCGTTGCTGGGCTTCGGCGCCCTGCAAGCCCTGGGCCTCGCCGGTTACCTGCTGGTCGTTGCCGGGGTGCAGAACCTCTATGCGCTGGGAGCGATAGTATCTTTCGAGCAGTTTGCAGACGGGCTGTCCACAGTCGCGTTATTTACGATGATGATGGATCGCTGCCGACCGCATTCGCCGGGCTCGGACTACACGCTCCAGGCATCGCTGCAGGTGCTGGCGACCGGCACCGCTGCACTTGGCGGCGGTTTGTTCACCGACAACTTCGGTTACGCGGCGGTATTCACGGCTGCGGCGTTCCTGACGCTGCTGGCCCTGCTGCCGGCCATGCTGTTTTTCCGGGCGTCCGCCCGAGGCGCAGGTGGGCGCGTCACAACGTAGAACCGACTCGAGCGAGCCGGACCGCCAGATGAAGCGCGCGCACTCGAGGCGCGCGCCGCGTCGCGCGGCGCAACCTGCGAACCGCGCTCGGGAGTATCGTAGTCGCATGGAACACCTCGACCTCGACTTCGTGCGTGCTCAATTCCCGGCGTTCGTCGAACCCTCGCTCGCGCGCTTCGCCCACTTCGAAAACGCGGGTGGAACGTATGCCTGTCGCCAGGTGATCGATGCGCTCGCCGATTACTATCGGCGGACCAAGGTGCAACCCTATTACGTGTTCGAGCCCTCCGCGACGGCCGGCGCACAGATGGACCGCGCGCGACAGCGCCTTGCCGCGTGGCTCGGAGTGGGAACCGACGAGTTGCACGTCGGCCCCTCCACGTCACAGAACACGTACGTGCTGGCGCAGGCGTTTCGAGGATACCTGCGGCCCGGTGACGAGATCGTCGTCACGAACCAGGACCACGAGGCGAATATCGGCGTGTGGACCAGGTTACAGGACGACGGCATCGTCGTACGCACGTGGCAGGTCGACGCTCAAGGCGCGCTGCGGCCCGACGCGCTGGTCGCCGAGCTCAGTCCCCGCACACGGCTAGTCGCCTTCACGCACTGTTCGAACATCGTCGGCAGTGTGCACCCGGTCCGGGAGCTGACGGATCTCGTGCATCGATCGGGTGCCGTCGCCGTCGTCGACGGTGTCTCCTATTGCCCGCACGGCCTGCCGCACCTTCCGGAACTTGGGGCCGACATCTACCTGCTCTCGCTCTACAAGGTGTACGGCCCTCACCTCGGGGCGATGTACGTCCGCCGCGAACTCGCCGGGGCGTTGCCGTCGCAGGCCCATTTCTTCAAGGCGGACGCGCTGGCAGGACGCTTCACGCCTGCGGGGCCTGACCACGCCCAGGTGGCCGCCGTCAATGGCGTCATCGACTACTTCGAAGCGGTGGCCGCGCATCATGGTCACGCTCGCGCGCCGGTCGCAGCTCAAGCCGACGCGGTCCGACGGCTGTTCCATGCAGCGGAGTCGGACTTGCTGCAGCCGCTGCTCGATTTTCTTGCGAGCCATCGGCGCGTGCGACTGATCGGTTCCGCGCGCGCGGTCGATCGCGCGCCGACGGTGGCCTTCAGCGTGGATGGAACGCCTGCCACGGAGGTGGCTAGCGCACTCGCGCGGGTCGAGATCGGCGTCGGACAGGGCAACTTCTATGCCTATCGACTGCTGCGCGCGCTGGGCTACGATCCCGACGGCGACGGCGTCGTGCGCGCGTCGTTCGTCCACTACACATCGCGCGACGAGGTCGACCGCCTGATCGCGGCGCTGACGACGATCCTCGGATAAGGATCAAACGTGCGGTGTAATCTGAAATGACTGCCGCGCCATTTCCTAAGCTTCCACTGGTCCTACGAAAGCCGGTAAGTCAGTCCTATGACCCTAGGGACCCGGGGAGTCTGCCCAGGACTTGATTACGGCCTGCGAATGCGCTATCTGACGAGAGCTGCATGAAGAGCAAGGATTGCTCACAACACTATTCATCGGCCGGAGCCGTCGGTCTGACACTCTAGGGAGACTCAAATGTCCGGACTCGGATGCTGTTTCTGGTGGTTCCTTCTCGGAGTCCTGCTCGGCTGGCTTGGCAGCTGGCTGCTTGGGAAGGTATTTGCGAAGGAAACGACCGACGAGCCCCGCGTTTGACCGAGGCCTGTCATGACCAAACTCATCAACGGACGAACGCCTGAGCAACATGCGGCGTGGAACCGGTGGCATGCGATCGTCGCGGCGCTGCTGGCACTGCTGCTGCTCATTCTCTGGTTCATCGGCAAGGGTCCCGGCTTTGCAATGTCGGGAGGTGCGTGCTGCGGTACGGCCGAACCCGTCGCCGCAACGCCAACGCCAGTTGCGCCCCCGCCTGCACCCGATGCGGACGGAGACGGTGTAACGGACGACGCCGATCGCTGCCCGAACACGCCCCCGGGCGACCGCGTCGGGCCGGCCGGGTGCTCCTGCGACGTCACGGTCCAGCTGCAGTACAAACTCGATTCAGCCGAGCTGTCGCCCGAGGACATCACGAAACTCGACACGGTCGCGGCCCGGCTCAACGAGCTGCAGTTCGTCGGCGGCGAAGTGGACGGCTACACGGACAACACGGGGGAACACGACTACAACGTAAAGTTGTCGCAGGCGCGAGCGGAGTCAGTACTCAAGTACCTCGAGTCGAAAGGTGTGGCGCCGGGACGCATGACGGCCGTCGGGTACGGCGAGGCGAATCCGATCGCGGATAACTCGACGCCGGAAGGCAAGGCGCTCAATCGCCGCTCGGTGATCCGCCGCACGGACTGCGGGCCGCCCGCGGACGCGCCGAGTCCCAGCGGCCAACCCTGACGATGACGCAACACCGGCTGCGCGACGGGACGCCGGAGCCGGTGTTGCACTACCAGTAACCTGCGCATCGAACGGAACTACGCCGCGCAGGCTCTCCTCGAATCTGTCGTCGAGGACCGGGGCGTGCCTGATGTTCCAGGCAGGCATGCCAGAGTTGCGCAACGACCCGCACTTTGCACGAAGGAGTTCCCGCAGGCGCCATCAATACGGCAGCGCTGCGACCGATCAGTGAGCCGCCTCATCCGCCTGCGCGGCAGGACGCGAGGCCTCTTCGAGCGTCTTCTTGCACATGTCCGCCTCTCCGCGGGCGCGGTCCACGACTCCTTTCGCGACCACCGATACGCCAGCGGTGGCTACGGCGACGGCGCCGGATGCCGCGCCCTTGGCGCCGACTGCAATTCTTGGGCTCGCGAGCGTCCCTTCGAGCTTGATGAAAGGATTCGTGAACATTCCCGGGCTGACACCTATGCCCTCGCGCGGACGGGTGTTGAAGTCGACTGTGAGCTCTTCGGTGTGAAGGTCGACCTTGCCGCTTGCGGTGACGGTAACTTTCTTCGACTGCATGAGCACGGGCTCGACCGTCGCCCGGCCGTCCACGATGTCGACGCGCGCCACAGTGCAATCCACCTGGGTGTACGGGTCCTGCGCCGAGAACGGATTCAGCTTGCTCGCGAGCTGGGCGAAAATGCCTCCGCCGAACATCCCGAGGAAACCGCTCTTGGTCTGGCCGGGCCCCTGCGTCAACAGAACCTGCCCGTTGGCACTCGACGCCAGCTTGCGTGCCGAGGCCCCACTCGCCCGAAGGTTCGCGTCAATGCTCGTCGGTGGTACCTGTCGCGGATCGATCCCTTCGCCGGCCATAAGACCAGCACGCATATCCTTGGCGGTCAGATTGAACTCGACGTCGGCGGCGCCGTCGCTCGTCGATTTCAGTTTGACGGTGCTTTTCAGGTCACCCTCGATGCTGCCCTGCGCGTGTCCCTCGAACACGAGTTGACCGGCGTCGGCGACCAGCGTGCCCTCGACGTCCTTCAGCATTCCCGTGCCGAGCTGCACTTCCCCGGCGACGAAGTGCAGCTTCGCATCGGCACGCTTGAGTCCGTCGAGCTTGATGGGCGCGTCGCTGAAGACGTACTTCCCCTTGGGCTTTTTCGCAGGCTCTTTCGCGTCCGCGGGCGAGGCGCTCGCCTCGCCGGCCGGCTTCGTTTTCGCCTTGCTGTCCGCATCCTTCTTGGAAAGCGGTGTCAGGTCGAGGTGAGGCGAGGCGAGATCGGCTTCGATATGTTTCTTGCCATTCCGGGCCATCGACGCCCATCCAGAAATCTCGGTCTTACCGATGCGCGATTTCAAGTTCTTCAGCTCGACCTTGTCGCGGCTGTCGACGATATTGCCACTGATGGACAACGGGAGCTCTGGCAGCCCTTTGCGCAGCCTCATCAGGTTCTCGACGCCAAGTTCAAACCGGAGGTCCGCGGCCCGTTCGCGCGCCACGCGGATCGTACCGTCCGCCGTCAGCTGTGCCCCGGCCAACGTGGCGCTCACCCCATCGAGCTTGATTTCCTCTTGCGTTGAAGCCACGCGCCCGCTGACCGTCAGTGCCTCAGCCGGCACGCCAGCAACCTCGAATACCTTCGCGAGGCGGCCCGCATCAGCGACCGCGACTTCGAACCGCAGGTCCGAGCCGGGCAGTCCTAGACTACGGAGCGTTCCATTCGATTTAGCCGTGATGTCGCCGAGCTTCGCATCGACGTCGAGTTGGGTGAACCTGGCAGCGTCCTTGAGCCGCGCGTCGACGTTCAGCGTGCCCGTTGCGACGACTGGCAATCGAAGGTTCTCGAGCATTTTCCCGATGTCCGGATGCTGGAGCTTCAAGGAAAGATTCGCGCCGGCCAGCGGATCGAGACGGCCGAGACTGCCGTTGATGTCGAGTTGCAGTCTTTCGATCGCGGCCTGGAGGTCGACTCGGATGTTCCGTCCAGCAAAGAGGGCGTCGATGGGTCCCAGGTGTCCGTCCAGTGCAGTCCTGTACTCGTCGAATTTTCCATTCCCGGAGATCGCCAGCAGGCCGTCGGTCCCTGGTTCGATGGTTAACGTCTCAACGAGCGCGACGCGGTCCGACTTCCCGGGCTCGCGATAAGTGACCTTCACGTTGCCGAGTTTGCCGTGCTGGATGACCGCCGGGACCTCGGTGGCGCCCGAGTCGGGCGGAGGCGCTTCCTCGGATTCGCCGCCGAACACCCAGTTGCCCTTGCCGTCCCGGTTCTTCTCGAGAAGAACCGAGACATCGCTCAGCTCAAACGAGCGAATGTCCACGGGCCCCGAAATCAGCGACCACAACCCGATGTGTGCCGAGAGGCGCCCGATCTCGACCATCTGCGGCTTCGAGCCCCAGTCCGCGTTGCCGACACGGACGCGCTCGGCGAGTACATGAATCGACGGGAACACTCTGAGCTGGAGCACTCCATCGATCGCGAAGGGTCGGCCGATCTGCTTCGTGACAAGGGCCTCGATGCGGCCTTTGTGCTGACCCAAGTCGGCCAAACCGAGGTAGAGCACGATCGCGAGGAGCACAGCTCCGACGACGGAGAGAGCGATGACGACGAGACGCCGAAGTGACATGGCTTCTACGCTCCTCGCAGTACGTGGTTCTTGAACCGGAGTGCAGCCCTTGCTTCCTATTTAACACGACAGCCCGTGGATTCCGAATGGTCGAGCCGGAGACGGGCGAGGCGCGCAGCTGCGACGGGGTGCATTACCGCACATCGACGGAAGTCGGTTCGGCGATGGGCCGCAAGGTCGGCAAGCTGGCGGTCCAGAAGTTCTTCGGCTCGCAGTAGCCCGTAAGCTCCCCGCTCGGTGAACGAAGCCGCGCTGCAGATACCCGACCACACAACTCCAGCCGAGTCACGATTTGCCTTCGTGCAGGGCAAACGCGGCATAGCCGACGACGCGCGTGCGATCGCCGGTAGTGTCCCCGGAGTTGCATCGCGCAACTTCCGTGATGTCGAGACCGAGTTCGCGCGCCAGGCGCAGCAGCCCGTTGATGCCGACCGCGCCACAGGCCTGTTCGTTGGACAGCCCGGCGTCGAACGCCTGTATCGAGGCGCAGGTCGATGCGTCGATCATGCGCGCCACCTCATAGCGGTGGTAATGGCTCAGGTCCGAGCTCGCGATCACGAGCGTCTCGTGACCGCCCCAGACCTGAGCGAGCACGGAGGCGACGTGCTGTGGCGACGCGAGACCCGCCACGAGCGGCAGCAGCAGCGTGCTCTCCGGCAGGATCGACTGCAGGAACGGCAGCTGCACTTCCAGGCAGTGCTCCGACGCATGCGGCCAGTCGGATTCGACGACGTCGCCGCGCCGCAGCAGCTCATCCCTCAGCGCGAGATCGATTGGCATCGAGCCCAGGGGCGTCTTGAAGTGGTTCGCCTCCGGCACGGCGATGCCCTGTAGTGGCACCCGATGGCTTGGACCGATAAGCACGGCTCGCCGGATCCGGCCCGCCCCTGCCCGGACGAGCGAGTACGCCGCCGCCGCGACCGGGCCCGAACAAGCGTACCCGGCATGCGGAACGATCAGCGCCTTGAGCTGCGCGGGCAGCCTGACAGGCGCGGCTGCGTCGAGCAGGTCCATGACGTCGCGGCGCAGGGTCGCCGCGTCCGCCGGGTAGAAGGCTCCCGCGACCGCAGGCTCACGAACGCTTGCATTCTGCAGACCCCGGCGCATGATTCGAAGATATACGCCCACCCTGTCAGCGATGGAAGCCATCGAGGCCATCAGCACGCGCTACTGGCACGTGCTCGACGACGGTCGCATCCAATGCGACGTCTGTCCGCGCGGCTGCCGGATGCGCAACGGCCAGCGCGGACTCTGCTTTGTGCGCGGCGTCGAGGACGGCGAAGTCCGCCTCTACACCTACGGCCGGTCGAGCGGGTTCTGCGTCGATCCGATCGAGAAGAAGCCGCTCAATCACTTCCTGCCGGGTACCTCGGTGCTGTCGTTCGGCACCGCCGGGTGCAATCTCGCCTGCCGCTTTTGTCAGAACTGGGACATGAGCAAGTCGCGCGAGATGGACACGCTCGCCGACCGCGCCACGCCCGAGATGCTCGCCGATGCAGCCCGGCGACTCGGCTGCTCGAGCGTCGCCTACACCTACAACGACCCCGTGATCTTCATGGAGTACGCCATCGATATCGCCGACGCGTGCCGTGAACGGGGGATCAAGAGCGTGGCGGTTACGGCGGGTTACATGTGCGCCGCGCCTCGCGCAGAGTTTTACCGTCACATGGATGCGGCCAACGTCGATCTCAAGGCGTTCAGCGAGCGCTTCTACCGCAAGATCTGCGGAGGGGAACTCGCCCCGGTGCTCGAGACCCTCGAGTACCTGAAGAGGGAGACGAATGTCTGGTTCGAGATCACTACGCTCCTGATCCCGGACGAGAACGATTCGGACGACGAGATCGACGCCATGACGCGCTGGATCGTGGATCGGCTCGGACACGATGTACCGCTGCACTTCACCGCGTTTCATCCGGACTGGAAGATGACGGACAAGCCGCACACACCGCCGGCCACGCTGACGCGTGCCCGCGCCATCGCGCTCGGCAACGGGCTTCACTATGTCTATACAGGCAACGTCCACGACCCGGCCGGCTCCAGCACGTACTGCCCCGCGTGCGGGCAGCTGCTCATCGAGCGCGACTGGTACGAGCTCGGGCGCTGGCGACTCGACGCTGAGGGCGCATGCCTCGGCTGCGGCGCACGTGTGCCCGGTGTCTTCGCCGGGCGGCCCGGCGACTGGGGCGCACGGCGGCTGGCCGTGCGCCTCGAAAGGCGCGCGCCGGCGGAACGGCAATCCGCGAGGTGATCGACATGCAACTCCTCACCGTGAGAATCGACAAACCGGAAGCAACCAACTTCATTCTCGGCCAGTCGCATTTCATCAAGACGGTCGAGGACATCCACGAAACCCTGGTCACCACCGTGCCTCGTATCCAGTTCGGTCTCGCCTTTTGCGAGGCCTCGGGCCAGTGCCTGATACGCTGGTCCGGTACCGACGGCGACCTCCAGGAGCTTGCGCGCCGCAACGCGCTCGCGCTCGGCGCCGGTCACAGCTTCATCGTATTCCTTGGCGACGGCTTCTACCCGATCAACGTGCTCAATGCGATCAAGGCTGTGCCCGAGGTCTGCCGGATCTTCTGTGCGACGGCCAATCCAACCGAGGTCGTGATCGCGGAAACTGAACAGGGTCGCGCGATTCTGGGCGTCGTCGATGGATTCCGCCCGCAGGGCATCGAGGACGCCGACGGCATCGAATGGCGCCGCGGTTTGTTGCGCAAGATTGGCTACAAGTCCTGATCGGCACGGCCCGCACCTGACCCGGAGGTCGCCGATACGCCGGCGTATCCGCTGGTCACACGTCGTGGGGTTCGATGATGCGCCGTTTCCGCACGGCTACCGCGGCGACGTGCTGGTCGTGGGCGCCGTGTATGCGGGCGAACGGCTCGACGGCATCCTCTCCTGCCGCGTCCGTCGCGACGGCGCCAATGCGACGGCCAGGATCGCCGCCTGTGTTGCGCGATCGCGCTTCTATCCGCAGCTCCATGCGGTGCTGCTGCAGGGCATTGCGTTCGGCGGCTTCAACGTCGTCGATATCCAGGCGCTGTCAGCGATGCTGACCCGACCTGTCCTGGTCGTCTGTCGCCGGCGGCCGGACCGCGCGTTGATTCGTGCCACGCTGCTGCACGAGGTTCGCGGCGGCGAACGCAAGTGGCGCGCGATCGAGCGTGCCGGCGAGCCCACGCCGCTGGGCGGCCTCTACGTCCAGTGCGCCGGTGTCGGAGCACAAGACGCCGCCGCCGTCCTGCGCCGTCATGCGCGGCACGGCAAGCTGCCCGAGCCGTTGCGCACTGCTCACCTGGTTGCCGGCGGCGTGACCAGTGGAGAGAGCTCCGGGCGGGCCTGAGACAGGATCCTCAAGCGGGGCTCGCAACACTGTCAGGATCAGCCGGCCGGCGAAGCCTGCGCCGCATGTGTCGCGATGGCCGCGACGATGCGCGGCCACATCGTGATCGGCAGCGCGTGGCCCATGCCTTCGATTATCAGGCGCTGCGCGCCGGGCACGGTGTCGGCAACGTCGACGCCGCACTCCACCGGTACCAGCGGATCGGCATCGCCGTGGATCACCAGCGTCGGCACTCGCACCTTGGCCAGCGCCGCCTTGCGGCTGCCCGACGCCAGGATGGCAACCATCTGCCGCGCCACGCCGGGCGGGTACAGGCCGCGCGCGAAGTTCTGCGCAGCGCGTTCCAGGTCGCGTGCCTCGTCCAGCGGAAAGCCGGGACCGCGCAACACCCTCATGATCCGCACATAATGTCGGTAGTAACCGGCCTGGTCGGTCGGGCGTGGGCGTCATCAGCAGTTGCAGCGCCTCGGGCGTGGGTGGCGGCAGTGATGGATCGCCGCTCGTGGCCATGATCGAGCACAGGCTGCGCAGGCGTTGCGGGTGTTCGATGGCCAGCGTCTGCGCGATGGCGCCGCCCATCGATGCGCCGACGACGTGTGCCGTGTCGATGCCGAGCGCGTCGAGCAGCCCGACCACGTCGCGCGCCATGTCGCCGAGTGTGTAGGCGGCTTTCGTCGGCTGGCCCGCAAAGTGCGCCATCAGCAGTTGCGGCACGTTGGGCATTCCCAGGTTTTCGAGCTTGGTGGACAGGCCGATGTCGCGGTTGTCGAAGCGGATGACGCGAAAACCCCGTGCAGCCAATGCGGCGCAGAATTCGCCGTCCCAGGCGATCATCTGTGATGCCAGGCCCATGATCAGCACCAGTGGCGGTGCCTTCGCGTCGCCGAAGGTGTCGTAGGCGAGTTCGATGCCGTTGGCCCGGGCCACGGCCGGTTCGGTGCGTGCGATGTTGAGTTTCATGTCGGTTCAGGCCGCCCCCGCCGCGGCACGCTTGCGCTGCTCGTCTACGATCAGGTCCTTCTTCGACAGCTTGCCGATGGGTGTCTTCGGCAGTTCGGCGCGGATCTCGAGTTCCTGCACCATCTCGTGCTTGCCCAGGTGGCCCTTGAGGAAGGACTTCAGCTCGTCGATGGTGAATGGCGGCGCGCCGGGCTTGAGCGTCACGAAGGCCTTCGGCGACTGGCCCCGGTAGGCGTCGGGCACACCGATGACGCAGACCTCCGCCACGCTGGGATGCTGGTAGATCGCGTCTTCGATCAACCGCGGATAGACGTTGAAGCCGCCGCACAACAGCATGTCCTTGCTGCGATCGACGATGAATACGAAGCCGTCGGCGTCCATGTAAGCAATGTCGCCGGTGCGGAAGTAGCCGTCGGCGGTCATCGACGCGGCGGTGGCGTCCTCGTTCTTCCAGTAGCCCCTCATCACGTTCGGTCCCGCGATGCACATCTCGCCCGGCTCGCCGGGCGCCGCCGTCTGCCCCGGATGTCCGAGCGCCTCGAACTTCAGCCGGATGCCGGGCAGCGGCATGCCGCAGGAGCCGTCCTTGCGCCGGCCGCGCGCTGGCGTAAAAGTGCCGGTGGGCGAGGTCTCCGTCATGCCCCAGCCTTCGTTGAGATGGCAGCCGGTCAGTTCGAAGAAGCGGTGCTCGATCTCGGCTGGCAGCGGAGCACCGCCAGAGCCGCAGAATTTCAGCGATTTCAGGTCAAGCGCCGACATCTTCGGGTGGTTGACCATGGCGGTGAACATGGTCGGCACTCCGGCAAAGACCGTGATCTTCTTGGCCCCCAGTTCGTTCATCACCGTGTCCAGGTCGAAGCGCGCGTGCAGCACCAGCAGCGCGCCCAGGCGCAAGCCGAGCAGCAGGTTCACCGTGAGCGAATAGATATGGAACAGTGGCAGCACCACGAGCACGCGCTCCTCGCCTTCGGCCAGGATCGGGGGGTCGCCGCGTGTGGTCTCCACGTACTGCGCACACGCCGCCGACAGGTTGGCATGGGTGAGCATCGCGCCCTTGGGCAAGCCGGTCGTGCCGCCGGTGTACTGCAGAACCACGTTGACCTGGCCCAGGTCGGCGATGGCATGGGCCCGGTACATGCCATCGTTGGCAAGAAGCTGCTCGAAGGACACGTGCAGATCGTCCATCGGCACCTTGCACAACTGCCCGGCGCCTTCGAGTTGCGTGCGCACAGCCGGCGGGCTGACCGAATATTCGCCCAGGCTGCCGACCACCATCTTCTTCAACCGCGAGCGGCCCAGCAGGCGCCCCACCTGCGGGTATAGCGCCGCCAGGTCGAGCGTGATGAGGATATCGGTCTCACTGTCTTCGACCTTGTGCTCGAGCACGCGCTCGGCATCGAGCGGCGAATAGTTGACCACCGTGCCGCCGGCCTTGAGTACGCCAAAGAAAGCGATCGGATAGTGCGGCGAATTCGGCAGGTACAAACCGACGTGTACGCCCGGACCGACCCCCAGCCGCTGCAGCCCGGCCGCGGCGCGATCCGCCAACGCGCCCAGCTCCCGGTAACTGATGACGCGGCCCATGAAGTCCAGCACCGGACGCTCCGGCCAGCGCGCCACGGCTTCGTCGAGGATCTGATGCACCGGCATCAGCGGCAACTCGGCGTCCCAGCGCACGCCTGCGGGATAGGATTGGGTCCAGGGGAACTCGATCACGACCAGCTCCTTGATTCAGTGTCGCGCAGCGACGAAAGGTCTTGGAATCAGTGTCGGCCGTGCACGGTCCGATCGTCAATGAATACGTGCATCCCGAACCTGACGGGCGAAAAACCGACCGAAGCTTTCGGGTGAGGCCGGAGGATCCCCGCGGCGAACCCGAAGTAGTTGCCGTTGCACGCGTAGCGCTCGAGCAGCTCGATCAAAATCCCGACCCAGGTGACTGTCGGAAACCTCGAGCGCTCGGCCATGTGAACTCCCAGGATTCGCAGACCGCTGCGCATTGATCGTTACGAATTGAAACAAATCCCTGTCCTGCAGAAATAGTCGCGAGACAGAGTGTCCGTAGACTGGCTTTCATCGGAGCGCCGTATTGGGCGCCCGGCACCCCGGGGAAGCCTCATGCAACGCCTGAATGCCGTCGCCCTCACCGCCCTGGTGATCGCGTATGCGCTTGGCCCAATGGCCACGCAAATTCTCACACCGGCGGTGCCGTTCGTGCATCGGGACCTCGGGGTGACGATGGCGACGGCGCAGGCGTTGGTCAGCATTGTGTTCGCCACCATTGCAGTGGCGACCCTGGTCTACGGCCCGCTCTCCGACTGCTACGGACGACGCCCGGTCATCCTCGTCGGGACTTCGCTTTTCTGTGTCGGGAGCCTGGTCGCGGTCGTTGCCCCGAGCCCCGGTTGGATGATAACGGGACGCGCCATCCAAGCCGCCGGATCGCCCTGCCAGCCGGCGAGGTCGACGCACTGGATCTGGTCGAAGGGCATGGGCAGCGCGGCTCCGTCGACGGTCAGCTGGACGAGCTTGTGCTCCGCGCGCGCCCGGTCGGCCTCGGAACGCACCCACTGGGACTTCGCCGCTTCGGCCGACCAGATGACGACGACGGCCTTGGCCTCGCGCAGGCGCTCTTCGATTACATCGGCGTAGGCGTGGTGCGCCGGAATAGCATCATCAAGCCCCCGACTTTTCAGCGACCTGTGGGCTTGCAGGCAACGCCCAAGCGTAACGCCAGAGCGTCCAGACTTCGGTCTGCCGTCCAAAGCCGGGCGTCCGGTGTCAGAAGGACGGATGCGAGCAAGGCCACATCGATGGCTCCGCAGCCTGAATCGTAACGTCGCTCCTTCTCGACCAGTGCAAGCGTTTCCTCGGTCGTCGCAACGACAGCCTGACGCAGCATCCTGAGATCGCCGAGTGTTCGTTCGCGCGGCGCTGGCGGTGTTCCGCACGCAAGTTCGAGCACGATCAAAGGATGGCAAAGGACCTTGTCCATCGCCAACAGCGATTGCAGAACTGGGTTGGCACGACGAAAGTGTCCAACCCAGAGCGACGTGTCCACCAGCACCAGCGTCATTTGCGAGCCTGTGCCACCGGACGCCGTCTGGGAATGTCTTTCATGTCGGGCGCCGCCGCTCCCAGCGCCGCCAGCCTCTTCCCGGATTGCACTCGAACGAAGACTCTCATCGCCTCACGGACGAGATCGGCCTTGTCCATTCCTGGATCGGCAACTTCCAGTGCCTTACGGTAGAGCTCATCGTCGATCGTGATCGTCGTCCTCATAATGAAACCTCGTCATCAGAATTGATGAATTATGACATCATTTTAGGCATCATTGAAATGAGTGCACAGCAAGGTCCACGATTCCGCCGGTACCGGCAGCGTCGTTTGCGACTGGTTGAGTCCTGGGCGCGGGCGATACCCGAAACCGCATGCGATTCATGGAGTTGGAAGTGGTGGCCAGGGGGCGACAAATTCGCCGGGAGCGAATTTGGACATGTGCAGCATGCCCGCAGGGCGAGGGCCATGGATGGCCCGAGTCAATCAGCCACCGACACGCGGATTTTCAGTACGACGGAGAGCCAGGTTCGGCGTGAGTAAGACGAAGACCGGGAAGGGTTTCGTTGTTGGCCGACCGAACCGCCCCTCTCGCAGCCACACTGATAGAGGCGCAGCCGCGAGGTCAGTCCGTCCGCGAACCTGCGGCTCTGGGGACCGGGTATTCGGTATGAGCCTGAAAGACTGCTTCCGGACCGTTCGTTGCCGTTGACCGTCTGCTATCGGGCGAGTGATTTGGCCGGGCGAGGTGAGCGATTCCTGCCATTTCCCGGGGGGTTCTCAACACGAAATCCTTCATTGACCACGACTGACCGCGAATAGACAATCCCCGATCGCTCGAAGCATGTGACTTGGAGTGCGCCATGGGCCAGCCCGTCCTCCTTGCCATCGACGACGATGAGAGCCTGCTAGGCGACATCGAACGCGAGCTGCGCGAACGGTATGCGCAGCACTATCAGGTGGTCTGCGTGAGATCGCCCGCGGAGGCGCGTGCGCACCTCGCGGACTTTGCCGCCTCGGGTGTCGAGGTCGCCCTGGTGCTGGCCGGCCGGTCGGCCGGTTCGGTCGAACTGCTCACCGGGGTCCGGCATGTCCACCCCCGTGCCAAGCGGGCCTTGCTGGTGGGCTTTGGAGACTGGGGCCAGAAGTCGGTCGGCGACGAGATCTTCGAGGGCGTGGCGGACGGGCGATTCGATCACTACGTGATCCGTCCGGCAGATTCGCCCGATGAGCTGTTCCACCAGACGATCTCGAGCATGCTGCTGGAGTGGGGCGAGGCGAACCGAGCCTCGCCGCACACAGTGCACATCGTGGCCCACTCCTGGACGGGCCGGGCCCACGAGCTGCGCGAGACACTGAAGCAGTGTGCGATGGTGCACAACTTCTGCCTGGCCGATTCGAACGAGGGCCGGGAGCTGGTTGCCGCGGCTCCCGCAGGGGCCGAGTTCCCGCTCGTCGTGTTTCCCAACGGCATGGTCCTGGAGAACCCGAGCAACGCGGAGCTGGCCGTAGCCGCTGGCGGCCCCGTCAACCCTGTGCGGGGAGAATTCGACGTGGTCATCGTCGGGGCGGGTCCCGCGGGGTTGTCGGCCGCGGTCTACGGTGCCTCGGAGGGGTTCAGCACGCTGGTGGTTGACAAGGGCGGTATCGGCGGCCAGGCCACGTCGAGTTCGCTCATCAGGAACTACCTCGGGTTCCCGCGCGGCATCAGCGGCCGACAATTGGCCCAGAGCGCGTACAACCAGGCGTGGGTGTTCGGAGCGGAGTTCGCGTTCTTTCAGCCGGTCTCGACGCTTGCACGTGACGGTGACCAGTTCGTGGTCACGCTGTCTGATAGCGTATCGGTGCGCAGCTCCGCGGTGATCCTGGCGACAGGCGCCAGCTATCGCCGGCTCGACGTGCCGTCGCTGGAAGCATTGATCGGGGCCGGAGTGTTTTACGGGGGGCCGTCATCCGAGGCATCGGCACTCACTGGGCGCGATGTCTTCATCGTCGGTGGCGCCAATTCCGCAGGGCAGGCCGCGCTGCACCTCGCTCGGTACGCTCGCACCGTCACGTTGGTGGTGCGTGCTATGTCACTCCGCGCCGGGATGTCCGAGTACCTCGTGCGCCAGATCGAGGCGACCAACAACATCGCGGCGCGGCTCGGTTGCCAGGTGGTGGGTGGTGGCGGCGACGGACGGCTCGAGCACCTGGTGCTGCGCGACATCGGGTCGCAGGTTGAAGCCGCGGTTGAAGCGAACGCGCTCTTCCTCTTGATCGGAGCTCAGCCGAATACCGATTGGCTTCCGCCGGACATCGCACGGGATGTGCAGGGATTCGTCCTCACGGGAGCAGATCTCTCGAAAGGCCGCGCATCGCCTCTCGCTCGCAGTCCGTTTCTCCTCGAGACGAGCATGCCAGGCGTGTTCGCCGCCGGCGACGTCCGCCACGGTGCCGTCAAGCGTGTCGCCTCCGCGGTCGGTGAGGGCTCCATCGCCATTCAGTTCCTTCATCAGCTCTTCGCCGCTGAGCAACGCCAGCCGCGCGGCCGATCCGGGAAACATCCCAGCACCCTCGGCTAGGCCGGGGTCGCCCCCGAAAATGCCGTACACCTTGGACAACCCCGTGTGGCAGTCGCTTACGACGGCGCAACGTGGCATTGCGCTCGGCGCCGACGACGCCCGGCGCTTCGACCCGGATGTCGCGCCGTTCGTAGCGATTGAGCGTGACACGCCGACAGCACGCGCGCCCGCCCTCTCGCTTGTCGCGCCTGGTGACGAGGATTACTTCGTCGCGTCGGGCCGGAGGACCTCGAGGGCTGGACTCTGCTCGGCCGAGCCTCGATCGTGCAGATGCACCGGGATGGGCAAACGCGCATCGATGTCGACCAGTCCGGCATCCTCGATCTCGGCACGGCGGACGCGCCGGATATGGTCGCCCTGACACAGCGCGTCTTTCCGGGCTACTCTCGGCGCCGCACGATCGAACTGGGCCGACATGTCGTCGTGCGCAGCGGGTCCGCGCGGGTCGGCGCCAGCGTCGTAAGTCGCCGCCCGCCAGGATCCGCCGAACGGGTTACTTCGCCTTTTGCGCTTGCGATGCCGTCCAGGTCCACGCCGCGATCTTCCAGCCGCCAGTGGCTTTGCGCAGGGCGAACGTCATGTGCGCGGGCTCATTCATCGCGACTCCTTTCTGCTTGAACGAGTACACAGCGGCGATCGCGACGTACGCGTTGTCACCCGTGGACTCGGTCAGGCTCACCTTGCCGAGCGTGACCTGCTGATCGGTCATGCCCGCGTTCTTGTCGTGCGTGTCCAGGTCCTTGGCCCACGCCTTGAACGCGCCGGGACCCTGCCACAGATGCGGCGACACCTCGTCGATGATGATGACGCCGGTGGATACGTTTGCCGCCTCGGCAGCTGCGGAATCGCCCTTGTTGAAGCTGTCGATGAACTGATGAATGGGTGCCAGCAGTTCGGCCTCCGGTGTCGCCGCACCCGCGGTGGCAACCAGACCCATTGAGCAGAAAAGCGCCAGCATTAGATGTTTCATGTTCCCTCTTCCCCTGTTTGCGTCAGCTTGTGATCGGCAGTTCGCGGAGTCTGCGCCGGAGGCCACCGGTGTCAACGGGGTACCGACAAGTTAACTGTTTGCGCTCTGAAAAAACGGGTATTCGGTGCTACGGATGACTCCAACCGGAATTGCCGTGGGCGTTGTCGTCGAGTCATGGGGCAATACGCGCCGGAGTGAGTGGCGGCGGCCCAGGCCTTCGAGTTAAGTTGTCAATACGCTACCGGCTCCGTCGGGCGCGTGCATTTGAACATTGGAACAGGGAGCACTCATGACGCGGATTCTGTTGCTCGGCTACGATCCAGAAACTGTGGATTTCTCTGACCCCGCTTTGCCGCCAGGCATGTCGGCTGAGAAGGTTCACGCCGGCATTGCGGTTGCGCTGAAACACTTCGCGGACCGCGGATGGAAGTCCGACGTTGGTCTCATCCGGCCTGATGAAAGCGCCGGGCCGGCAGTGGAGCGTCAGCTAGGTTCAGCGCGCTACGATTGTGTTGTCATCGGAGCTGGCGTCCGCCTCCCGCCTCGGGGCCTCGCATTGTTTGAAACCGTCATCAACGCTGTTCACCGGGCTGCCCCTGGGGCGGCGATTGCCTTCAATACTCGGCCTGAGGATAGCGCCGACGCGGCCGCCCGAGTATTGGCGCCTCGAGGCAGGGCTGCATAGTCCAAGCGGAGAGCCCCATTCGACGTCAGATAGTCCGCCGGTCACGACGGAATTCCCATGTGTCCGGAACAGACCGAAGTCTTCGGCTCGTCCCCTCACTCGAACATTCCCAGAATGCTCTGGTACTTCTCGATGTACCAACGATTCTCGTTGTTGTATTTCGGGATTGCCACGGGACGCACACCCGTCGCTTCTGCCTTCCAGAGACATGGGCAGATCACCTGCTTCCCTGGAGGCTGCTCTCCCGGGGGACGCAGGTCTTCCAGATTCACCCCCATCCGTCTGATGACGCCGTAGAGCTTCGCGACATTCCTGGGTCCACCGTTGTAGGCGGCGACCGGGAAGATGCCCAGCACCTCCTTGTTGTCGCGATACGCGCGCCGGATCTCCGGACGCATCTGGGACAGCTCGATGTCGAAGAGGCAGATCGCTGCTTTCATGGCATTCAGAAGATCCGTCGCGCCGCGCGCGAAGTCCGAGTCCAGCTTCGCCGCAGGGCATCGCCGGACCACGAGCGCATAGGTCCCATTCCCCTTCCTGTTCGTGAACTGCATGGGGCCGAGGGCCGCTGCGCTTGAGACACTGTACCGATACGCCTCCTCCCGTTTCAGGCCGTAGTGGCTCAGCACTTCATTGAACGCACCGGCCTTCTTCTTCACAAAGTCGGCGTCATCCGTCTGTTCGATCACCGCCAGGGTCGTGAGGACTTCAGCGGGCACGACATCTGCGAGCAGCTCTCCCGGAAATGCCACCGAAGGCGCCTTCGCGAGACGCAATTCCTCGATCGCCTTCCGCGCCGTGGAAAGAAGGAACTCCGTCCCGCCACTGACAAAAAGCGGATCGAGGGTGTCTTCGTTGGACGGCAGATAGACGATTGGCTCCGCGGTCGCGACGACGGCTCTCCACTTTTTCTTCGCAATAAGAGCACTGTCAAACACAGGGAATTTCCTCCCGTAGACCTTCATTTGCTCTCCATCCTTGGAGAAAGCGAACATCAGCCGTTCGGCACCAGTGCCCTTCACATGCTGTGCCTTGACTCCTCGTGTGCGCACGGTGAAAGGAAAGGGCTTCCTTCCGGGCTTCCATGTGATCGGAGGGCGGGGGATCTCGATGTGTACGATGGACCATTCCTCTTTTGCCTCGCTCCACAAGGCAAAGACGACAGGACGTCCGCGAAGCACTTCCCTCCTTCCCTTCCCCGTGAAGACATACTCGAGTTCGACATCACGTAAAAGAGACTTCGCTTCGGACACGAGATCCAGGATCACTTCATGACGGTCGCGGTGAGCCTCGACGACCACCTCCTCGAGCTCATTGACGGGAGGGACATCTTCGGGATGCTCTGACTCGGCAACGACGAGCGGCACTTCCCCTTCTTCCCTCACTTCTCCCACCGGGGTTTCCGGCGCCGCCTGGGGAGCAGATTCTTCCTCAACGAAGACGGGCTCTCCTTCCTCGAAGGCCCCTCCCGTCGTCTCACAGCCAGCGCAGATCAAGGAAGCAAGGACAAGGAGAGCCCGTACTGACCTGCGTGTGACGGGCGCGTTCATGAGGTTGTCTGTGAATGGCGGGTGATGGGAATCTCGCGTCGACAGTGTCGCGTTCCTTGTCCACCTGGGCAAATTTCCGGGGCTGGAATGTGAACCCTCGCAATGGATCCCTCTGGGCCTGACCCGCTTTGGTGGTACCCGTCCGATGCCGTCAACTTGTCAGTACCACGGCCAGGGCCTCCGTTTCGCAGAGGAGGTCGGGCCGGCAGATCGGCGCCGCGACCAACGCATGGGGGAAGCCCTCGAAGCCGGCGTCGTGGAGCTTCTCCCGAAGGCGCCCCGCGTGCGCGGGATGCTTCAAGTACGTGATCGCGGAAACCACGTCGCCGAAGTTTGCGCCCTGCCCCGCGAGCAGAGCCGCGATGTTCACGAGCATGCGGTCCGCCTGGGCCTCGAAATCACCGGGGTGCGCGGTCCTGCCGTGCTCGTCGATGCTCGCGGTCCCGGAGACGTGGAGCGCGACCTTGTTCGTCTCCACGATCTTCATTCCGCGGACGAAGTCGGCGCCGTACTGCACGGCTTCGTTGAGCGTGGGTGAGGTCATCACGGTCCGCACGAGCGGACGTCCCGCCTTCACGGCGTACACGCCCAGGCAGAGATCGTGCGCCTCGGGGACCGGCCCGCCGCCGATGCCGGTGCTGGCCGGGGCCGGATCGATCCCCCGCGCCTCGAAGAACGCGCGCCGTGCCCGATTCAGATCCGCGTAGTCGCGGTCGATCTCGCGCAGATGGATCCACGTGCGCACCACGTCGCGAAACTCCATCCCCGCCTGCTGCAGCAGGTCTTCGGCGAGACCGAACATGCCGAGCGTCTGCTCGTAGGCATTTGTCACCAGGTCCGTACAGTCCGGCCGCGTGGAACCGGACCTCCTCGCCGACGTGGATCCGCAGGCCGTGCGCACGGGCGCACTCGGCACAGCCGCAGGCGGGCCTGGCCTCGATCGGTTCGAACCGCGCCGGCGACTCGTTCGGCAGGACGGCCTGCACCGAGACCTCCAGGCAGGCCCGCTCGTTCAACGGAGGTTGCTCGATCTCGGTCGTGGCGGGCCTGTGAGTCGTCTCCGCATGCGCCGCGAGAACCCGGTGGCGCGCCTCGCGGACGGACTCGACGCTCGCCCGCAGATTCCGCAGGAAGAGCGTCTCGGCAGACGACCGACTCGAAGCTTCCTCCCTCGGCTTCGAGGACGCGGAGGATCGCGCGATAGATCGCTTCGGCCTGTCGGTGCGCCTCCGCAGTCTCGGCGGGAGGCTGGCAGTGAAAGAAGAGCTCCCTGGCCTCGGGACCTTCGACCCGACGGAGAACGATCGAGCAGCCATGCGCTTCGATCGTCTCGGCAACGGGATGAGGAGACACTTCGATCCTGGAACCGCTGGCTCAGCCGCAGCACGTGACGCGCGCGCGATCCCGCTGCGCGGGATCGATCGCAGCGTCACATGCGCTCCAGTGCTCAGGTCTACTTGTGCCACGGCTTCCTGCACCCGTCGGTGGGCAGCTGCCCGTCGGGCTGGGAGGAGAAGAACGTGAAGCCGCGCGGGCTTGTTCTTCTCGAAGCAGTTGCCCGTCGACCCCTCGAACTCGAAGTAGGTGATGTCCGCGGCCAGGAAGGCGACGGGGATCGGCGGCGGGTTCCTGCCATTGCCGCTCACGCTTGTTCTGGGAGACCAGGTTGTTGTTCGCGGCAGGATCCGCGATCGGCGGATTGTTCGAGCAGTTGTTGGGGGTCGCCGAGCGATTGGCCGTACACCAGCCGAGGACCGCGATCCCGACGAAGTCGTTGTCCTCGACCGTGTTCTTCGCGATCACGTGGTCGGAGACGCCCAGCAGCAGGATCCCGATGCCCGGCGGCACGCGCGCCTGGAAGGTTCCCGGCACGCGCGGGGTTCGGCAGGTTGTTGTCGTGGACGTCGTTGTGCTCGATCACCCAGTTGGCCATGACGGGCTTCGGCGGGTTCCCGGCCGCGTTCGGATGGAACAGGCCGATGCCGACGGTGTTGTCGTGGATCTTGTTGTGCGTCACCCAGACGTTGTTGGAGACCGTGATCTCGAAGCCGATCGAGCTCCCGAAGAGCTCGTTGCCGATGACGCGAACGTTCTCGGAGCCCGCCACCCACATCGCGGTGTCGAGCGAGCCGTAGGAGACGTTGTTCTGCACCAGCCCGTTCGCCGAGAGGGTCGGATAGATCCCGTTGTTGAGGTTCCTGACGGATTCGTTGTCGAACGAACTCGAAGCCCTCCACCAAGCGGGTCTGGATCCCGTTGACCGGAAACCCCTCGACGGTGAAGCCACGAATGTAGAAGCCCTTGAGCTCGGCTTCGGGCATGCAACCCACCACATCCTGGAGTCCGCAACCCTCAGGAGCCGCATAGACGCCCGTCTGCTGGGTCCCGGTGTGAAGGATGCGGACCTTGCCCGCTTCGCCGTGGCCCTGATTCACCTTGCCGATCAGGCGGAGGTTGTCGGTGGTGATGCGAAGGCCGTATCGTGCTGTCCGGTTCCGTGATACGTCCCCGGCTCGACGAGGATCGTGTCACCCGGCGCGGCGGCGTCGATCGCCGCCTGGATGGACTCGCCCGGAAAGACGCGATGGACGGTCGCATCGGCAGCGGTAGCGATGGCGAAAATGGCGATTCCGAGCAGCCGTGAAGAAGGGACGCAAGTTCACTCTGTGGTCATCTCCTGGATTCGCCCCATGTGGCCCGAGCTCGTCCCGTGATCCGTTGCGGGCCCGGCGTGTGAGTGGCGCATCTGCCCCGCATGTCTGGATTCTTGCCCGGGTGGCTTCGTCTGTCAATTTTCGAGCGCATGGTAAATCGCCATGGCGCGCGGCCCGCCATGGCTGAGCCTGCCGGTCCTCTGCGCCTCGTTTGACGCAGCTCGAACAGGTCACCCACAATCGCCCGCGAATGAAGCGATGAACCCACGATACAGAGGTCGAGCACGCGCAAGCGGCCGAGGGCATACCTCCCCCGCTGGGATCTGTCTTCTGCTCGCTGCAGTGCTGGCGCTCGGCGCCTGCGGAAAGGAGTCCGGACCGGCACCGCTCGCGTTCCCGAGCGAGCCCTCCGGTGGCATCGAGATCAAGTATCCCCTCGACGAGACGCTCTTCCCGCCCGAGATCGTCGCCCCGACCTTCGTCTGGAGCGACAAGACCGAGGGCGTCGCAGCGTGGATGGTCCTGCTGCGATTCGACGCCGAGGACGAGGTGCTCCGGTTCCCGACGGCGGAGCCCCGCTGGCGCCCCTCGGAGGCCGACTGGGCCAGGATCAAGCAGCGAAGCGTGGCGCGCGACGCCGAGGTGGCGATCGTCGGCGTCGGCCCGGAGGCGGAGGCCGCCTCCTCCGCGAGCGTCCGCATCCGTACGTCCACGGACCCGGTCGGAGACTCGATCTTCTATCGCGAGGTTCCGCTCCCGTTCATCACGGCCGTCCAGGATCCTTCGCGCATCCGCTGGCGCTTCGGCGTCGATCGACTCCGCAGACCGCGCCGCCCATCGTGCTCGAGAACCTGCCGGTCTGCGGGAACTGCCACTCCTTCTCGGGCGACGGCAGCGTCCTGGGCCTCGACGTCGACTACGGCAACGACAAGGGAGCCTACGCGATCCTCCCCGTGTCCAAGCAGATGGTGCTGAACGACGAGAAGATCATCACCTGGAGCGACTACAAGAAAGGCGACGGCGAAGCCACCTTCGGGCTCCTCTCCCAGGTCTCGCCCGACGGCCGCTACGTGATCAGCACGGTCAAGGACCGCGCGGTGTTCGTGGCGACGCCCGACATCTGAGTTCTCGCAGCTCTTCTTCCCGATCAAGGGCATTCTCGTCGTCTACGACACCGAGACCGGTACCTTCAAGCCGTTGCCGGGCGCCGACGACCCCGAGTACGTCCAGAGCAACCCGACCTGGAGCCCCGACGGAAAGTCGATCGTCTTCGCCCGGACGAAGGCCTACCGGAAGGACGCGATCGCGAACGCCACGAGCGTCCTGCTGAGCGAGAAGGACGTCCCCGAGTTCGTCAAGGACAAGCAGCCGTTCAAGTTCGATCTGTACCGGGTTCCGTTCAACGACGGCCGCGGGGGAAAGGCCGAGCCGATCGAGGGCGCCTCGCACAACGGGAAGAGCAACTACTTCGCGAAGTTCTCCCCGGACGGGAAGTGGATCATCTTCTGCAAGGCCGAGAACTACATGCTGCTGATGCCGGACAGCGAGCTCTACATCATTCCGGCCGAAGGGGGCGAGGCTCGGCGCCTGCGCGCGAACACGCCCCGCATGAACTCCTGGCACAGCTGGTCGTCCAACGGCCGCTGGCTCGTCTTCTCGTCGAAGGCCAACACCGCCTACACGCAGCTCTTCCTGACCCACATCGACGAGGACGGCCAGTCCACGCCCCCGGTGGTGCTCGAGCGCTTCACCGGGAGCGACCGCGCCGCCAACATCCCGGAGTTCGTCCCGCTGCCCGCCGACGCGATCGCGAAGATCAAGGAGCAGTTCCTCGACGCCTACTCGTTCCTTCGCGCGGGCATGGCCAACGAACGGACCGGCAACTACCCCGGTGCCGTCCGGGCCTACGAGCGGGGACTCGCCGTCGAGCCCGAGAACGTGGAGCTCCTGAACTCCCTCGGGTTCGCGTTGTTCCAGCAGGGCAAGAGCCAGGAGGCGGTCGTCGCGCTGGAGAAGGCGCTCGCGGTGGACCCGAAGCACTGGAAGGCGCACAACAACCTGGCCCTCGCCGCGATCGACCTCGGCGAGCTCGAGGTGGCCGAAGCCCACTATCGGGAGTCGCTCGCGATCAAGCCGCAGCCCGCGATCTACAACGACCTCGGTTTCGTGCTCGAACGCCAGGGATTGACCGAAGAGGCGGTCGAGCTGTACCGCAAGGCGATCAAGCTGGACCCCGAGTCGGCGTCGGCGCATTACAACCTGGGGTCATCCCTGGCGCGGAGCGGCAAGTTCGCCGAGGCCGAGCGCCACCTCCGCGCCGCCCTCGAGAAAAGCCCGAACACCCAGACCTACACCGGGCTCGGGATCGTCCTGTGGCAGCTGGGCCGCGCGGACGAAGCCATCGCCAATCTGCAGGCCGCGATCGAGGCGGACCCGAAGAATGCGACTGCCCACCAGAAGCTGGCCGAGGTCCTCGAGAGCCTCGGGCGCGCGGACGAGGCGCGCAGAGAGATCGAGATGGCGAAGGCGTTGGACGCAGGGAGCCCCTAGCGCCGGCCCCGCGACTGAACACCAGGACCGACCCGATTGTCGGGCGGTGTAATAGAGTTGGAAGATGGTGGCCAGGGACGTAATCGAACCATCGACACGCGCATTCTCAGTACGCTGACTCAGGTCCGAGTCGCGCAAGAGCCCGCTCGAATTCCCGGTGCAGATCGTGCTGCCCCTCCTCCACCGACCAGTGGCGAATCGCGTCGAGGTCCACGGGGTGGGCGCTCGCCACGACAACCGCCTGATCCAACGCCTGCCGATCCCGCCAATGGTAGAAGGCCGCCAGTCGATCCATGACGCACTGCGTAGGCGTCAGTATGTGGAGGCTCAATTCCCCGACCGCGTAATCGCCCCACTCCCGGAGCAGTCGACGCCCTACGGCCAGCGGCCACGAAGGAAACTCAAGCGTGTAGATGCAGCTCGGGTGCACGAAGTGTCGGCCGGACTCCCGGATGAATCCCGTCTTGTTCAGCGCAGCCTAAATCTCCCGATGATTCGCCGGCGAAACGAAGTCGACGTCTTTCGATGGGTACAGGCCGTGTGAGTAGATCTGAACCGCGCCGCCGCCGGACAGGACCGCCGTGATGCCGGCCTCGCGAAGCACGTGCGAGACTGTCGCAGCGATCTCCTCGATCGAGGACGCTGCCGTCAGCGGCTTCACAGCGCCTTGCCGCTGCGCCGCGGACGCGTCCGTCGACGGTAATAACGCTGCCGCTCGACCGCGGGCAGGCTATCGAGCGCCAGGCTGAGCAACTCTCGCAACGATGGGACGAGCGGGTTGCGCGGATTCCATTGATAGAGCCGGGTACGGCCGATCATTCGACTGACTAACACCCCACCGGTCTCGAGTTTGGTCAGTTGTTTCTGGACCTGGCTCTGGGCTATGTCGAACGTGTCGGCGATCTCGCGCCCATAGGCCTGCTCGTAGTTCTGCATGTAGAGCAGTACCTTTTCCGCAGTGGGACTGCCGACGACCGCTTGCAGCATGGCTCGCGCACCAAATAGGCCATTTGGCCTATAATATAGGCCATCTGAGTTGCGACATCAAGCGCCCAGTCGTTCCTGGAATCAGTGAGATGGAAGTGGTGGCCAGGGGCGGACCAATTCGCCGGGAGCGAATTTGGACATGCGCAGCATGCCCGCAGGGCGAGGGCCATGGATGGCCCGAGTCAATCAGCCACCGACACGCGGATTTTCAGTACGACGGACTGTTCGGTTCGGCGCGAGCAAGCCGAAGACGGCGAAGGGATTTCTCGTTCGGCAACCGAACCATCCTCCCCGACCGACCCTATCCCGAACCGGAACCCAGAAAGCCGGCGCTACTTTTTGGGTGCCCCAACGCGGTCAACGGCTTAGCGGCATAGCGACCGAGCTTTTTCCGAGCTGCGCCCCAACACGGAGGGCGATCATGGTTGATGTTGCGGTCAATCCTCGGAAGCTCGCGCTGGTCAATGTCGGACTGCAGAACGTGCCGACTGGCACAGTACCGAACCCGTGGCCAGTCGGACTTACGGGGTCACTGTCAATTCGGGGTCACTGTCAATGTCTTGGACTTCTTGATGCCATTTGCGGTGCCGGATATCGCAAACGGTCCGGTTGCTCAAGACTTTCCTGGTGGTGACGTCGAAAGGCACCGATTGCAGACCTTGAGGCACCACGATGCTCGCGGCGACCGGATTTGCGATAGCCGCATTGCTGCTCGCGAGGTCGACCGTGATCGGTCCGGGAGCCGCCTTGCACTCGAGCTTGGCTGTGGCGGCGACTGGGTTAGTGCCAGCCACCGTGGTTGGAACCAACGCGACAGACAACATCCCGATCGGGCGCACGGACAGCTTGTGGGTTCGGATTGTGCCGCCGAAGTTTGCAGTAATTGTCCCGCTCTGGAGCGTCGTGACCGGCGTCGTCTTGATGGAAAATGTAATTGTCGTCGCACCTCCCGGCACCGTAACGCTGGCCGGCATCGTTGCAGACGCCAATGTGTCACTTATGGAGACAACGCGGCCACCTGCTGGAGCCGGATTGCGGAGCTGCAGCGTGCCAATGACGGACTGGCACCCTGCAACGGTCGACTTATTGAGGCTCAACGTCGGCCCTGAATATCATTGTCCTCAATCACCACGATTCGATCACGGTGGTGGATCGTGACCCCCCCGGTCGGATTGCTCAGCCGAATCCGGAAGCTTTCATCGCTCTCTACCTCTGTATCGTCGAAGAGCTCTACGTCAATGCGCTTGACGCTGGCATCACCATCGGCCCAGGTCAGCGTGCCCGACGTGGCGGCGAAATCCACTCCTGCCGTCGCCGTGCCGCCGCAACCGTTGGTAATGCACGCTGACCGCACCCGTCGAGCCGCCGCAGCCTCCCGAAAGCGCACTGACAATTCCATTCTTTTCCGTCGCCTCTATGTAATCCCAGAAAATTCGGCCCACCGCAGTTTGCCCGGACCATCAAGCTCCGCGTCGGCATCATCGATCAGGTTGATCGTAAGCGGGTTATCGTCCGCAACGCCATCGTTGCGGGTGAACGTGCCGGATACATCTTCACGGTCAGATCCTGGCCGTACCGTACCTGCGGCCGTCGCGTAGTCAACGCTAATCACGAGCAGCAAGGCCGAAGCAACAAGGCCCGTCGCGCGCGCGCGAGACCCTGCAGGCGAGTCGTGTGACGGAGTGTTGCGCATTGCTGATACCCTCTAACTCGTGTCACCTGTTTCTCGGCGGCCGCTGCAAACCGAACCCCCCGACCGAACCTATTGGTCTTTGGGTTCGCGGAGAAATCCGTGGAAGGCTTCGTCTTCCCCGAAATAACTGCCAACGATCTGGCCGGCCGCGTTGATGCCGCGGGCCACGGTTTCGAGCGCGTTAGGAAACGCGAGGTTTGTGAACCCGCGCGGGGTAAGAAGAAATGCGTTTACAAAGCAGTCCGGACATTCGGGGTCGTCCGTCCAGCCGCCGACGATGTGACCGAGGATGTTGATTCCAAACGCTCGGGAGCCCGCGGCGCCCGGAAAATCGATCGACGAGAAGGTTCCCTTCTTCAGGAGGAACCCGTGGGAGACGTCGTTCGTGTCGACGTAGCCGCCGACGATCCGCGTGAGGGCGTTGATGTCCAAGGCCGCCGTGGCCACGGCGTCTGGAAACTCGATGTCCCGGAAACCGCGCCAATCCAGAACGAAACCGCGGTAGACCTCGTCGCTTCCGAGGTAAAAGCCAACGATCCGTCCGAGGTCGTCGATACCGACCGGTGCAGTGTCGGGCGAGCCGGGAACGTCAATCGTGGTGAAGTACCCATGCCGGAGCAGAAACCCGTGGCCGACGTCCTCGTCGTCCTCGTAACTCTCCGACCAGGTCGCCGCGATTGTTGATGCCGCTGCCCTGGGTAAACGCCGCCGCATCGGGGGCGTCGATTAGCGTGAACACACCCTTGCGGAGCATAAAAGCGTGCGTTCCGTTGGCGTCCTCGCAGTTGCCAACGATGTCGCCACGCTCGTTGATGCTTCGTGCGGCGGTTGAGAACGAGTTGGGGCAGTCGATGCTGGTGTAAGTCTGTCCCAGGGCCGACTGGGCCAGTGTCATCAGGACCAGCACGGGCCAGAGGTGCGAGCCGCCACTACCGTTGACGTCCGAGAGGCGTTGTTGTCATTCGCTTCATTGGAATCTCCTTTGCTTGAGTCCTTCTGGGAACTCCTGTAGTCGCAGTGTCGTGGTGGTCGCGCCGACCGTCATTGAAGTCTCGAGCCGAATTAATGAGTTCGGCGCCGCAACTGCGTCCAGTAGACTTCGTCGGCGACGCGCCGGCCCTGAAACGCACCGGCATCCTGGTCGGTGCGGAAGTGAATTCCGCCGTAGACGCGCGCATCGTCGATGTCGGCCGTGATCTGCCAGAGCCGGGTATAGGTGAGCGTCACGTCCGGAACAGCCGGGTGGGTCAGGACGACGTGGACCTTGTGCTCGCTGCCGAACAGCCGCTCGGCAATGCGCCGCCCAGCATTGCTGCCCGAGGCGTGGGCCGAC
Organism: uncultured Gammaproteobacteria bacterium; assembly: GCA_963786705.1. Taxonomy (GTDB): domain Bacteria; phylum Pseudomonadota; class Gammaproteobacteria; order Steroidobacterales; family Steroidobacteraceae; genus RPQJ01. Next base: position 11,638 of record CAWBAG010000023.1, on the reverse strand, counting down.
GGATAGCTCGGGTGACAGGGAGTCGTAATCAGCGGCATCCAGGTCGCGTCGCGCCGGGTCCATGGATTGCCGTCCGTGTCGGCAGCCTGTATCGCGGTGACCGGCCGCCAGAAGGGATACTCGTACTTGGTGTCGAACGTTGCTATGAGCGCGTCCATGATCGACATCGTCATCAGCGCAAACGCCCGGGCATTCCGGGACAGCGACCAGCCTTCCGCCGTGCCCACCTGCGCGAGTACCTGGGTGAACACCTGCACGGGCAGGGCCGCGGCGTAGTAGCGCGCCACGTCCGTCCGGTCGTCCGGACGCACGGGGCTGTTCAACTCGCCGACGATCTTTACCTCGAGGAAGGCCAGGGTGTACTGCCAGCTCGTGAGCCGCGGCGGTACCGGCAAGCGATAGCGGTCGGCACGCTCGATACCGAACGGCTTCACGTTTCGCCAGTTCAGAAGCACACCTCCAGCAGCCGGACACCCGGGCGTCGGCAGCCACTCCCCCGGCTCCGCCGTGGTCGGCAGGTAAAACTGCGGTGGCGCCGAGCCGTCGTCCGCGCGATTCGCGATCATCGCTGCGGCCGCGGCCTCGCCGACGGCAATTCCGTCGTTCTCGGCCTGGCCGTCCGGAATCGCAGCCAGCGAGGCGGACCGCGCGGCGTCGAGAGTCGATGCGGCGGCGGGAACGTAGGTGCTGAGCACGCGATGGGCGGCTGCGACGGCGGCCGCGTCCGCGGATGCCCCCTGCGGGGCAGCAACGGTGCCGAGGTAGGGCTCGTAGTGCCGGGTGATGGCATTGACCGATTCGAACATGGCCAGATGTGTGATGGCCACGAGGCGCGTTTGCGCCAGCGGATTCTGGGTGCTGGTGGCCGCAAGCGCGATCACGTTCCAGTCCTGAATGGCGTCTGCAGTCGCCACGCCAGGACCGCGCAATAGTCAGTGCGACGGCCGCCAGCGCGGCCCTCGTTGAGTTAAGCCAGATTGGCAGGCGGCGATGCGCCTGCCTGTGCCGCTCGGGGAGCCTTGGCGTGATCCTGTTCATGGGAGCCTCCTTGGGAATCCCAGGCAATTTCTGTCCAGTTGCGGTACGTACGCTCAGCGGGCGACGGGGAACGGCGCGCTGTTTACGTCGTGATTGGCCCCCTTCAGGTTCTCAACGGGCGCGGGGAACGACAGGTCGAAGTTCAAAGTGAGAGTGAAGGAGCCCAGATCAAGTACCACGATTACTAGAGAGTCCCTCTTGAGCCATTCGGGTACCAGAATTTGAGTCGATCGGAAATCCGGTGCCCGATCTGACTGCAATAGGGTCTTAGTCAGCATCCCGCGTCGTTACGATGTGGCCATGACAGCGACGCTGCGCGAGACGAACGCCGGTTGCACCGGCGACGGAGCGTGCCCGGGCCCCCGAACGCGATCAGCAAGGCGTAACTGGCCCTCAGGGCGCTTCGCGCGCTCGAGCGTCCGGTAGGGCCGCCGTCGCGCCCGCTACTCGGGCAGAACGACGCGTGGCTCGCCGACCAGCGACTACTCGACCTGGTAACGCAGCTCCAGAAAGTAGCTGCGACCCAGCAGCCGGTAAGTTGCGACATCCGTGTTGGCGGGCGCGATGTTGAGGTAGGGCGGGTCTTCGTCGGTGACATTGGTGATCACCGCTCGCACCGTGACGCCTGTGTCGAATCTGAATCCCGCTTCGATGTCGTGATACAGAACCGGATCGACGCGGCGGTCAAAGGATCGAATTCGATGTCGAACAGCGGCCAGGGCTCGACGCGTTCCGAGTAGCTGCCGATGTACTCGGCCGCGTAGCTGGCCATCCACGGCCCGGAGCGCCAGTCAACGTGTCCCGACGCGCGCCAGCGTGGCCGGGCGCCGGCATCGAAATTGCCCGCGTACGGATGCACCTCGCCGCCGGGAAACGGCTGCCTGTCCCAGCGATCGAGATAGGTGGCGAGCAGCCTCGAATTCACTTCTCCGATCCGGGTCATTGCCGACCAATTGATCGCAAAGTCGAACGCGCGGACTTCCGACTCCCCGAAGTTGTCGTAGAAAGCCGCCAACTGCGAGACCCGGCCGTCCGGAAGTCGGCGTATCGCGTCGCACAGGCTGCTGCCACGCTCCGCGCACTCGAACAGCACTTCGTCGGGGATACGCGTGCGTAATGTAGTTGGTGAGGTTCACCTGGAAGAAGTCGACGCTTGCGGAAAGCCCCTTGGCCCACACTGGCGTGTAGATCAGGCCGGCGCCGAGGGTGTGCCCCGTCTCCGGTTCGAGCTCCGGGTTACCGCCATAGACCGCTATGAAATCCCCGCCGTCCTGGACGTACGCGCCACCCGGCACGCCGTTCGCCGCACAGTTCGCTTGTTGCGTGGGAGTCGGATCATTTCCGCACGGATCGAGGTCAAACTGCTCACGCAAGCTGGGTCGCTCGTAGAGCTCAGCGAGGCTTGGGGCGCGAAAGACCTCGCCGTAGTTGGCACGCAGCGTCAGTTCCTCGGCCGGCTGCCAGCGCAGACCTGCCTGCCAGGTCGTGTGCTGTCAAACGAGTAGAAGTCCGACCAGCGCAGGCCGATGTTCAGCGCCATGTCCCGGGCCCAGGGCCGATCGTGCAGCAGAGGCACCTGCACTGCGGCGAACAGCTCCTACGCGTCGTAGGCGCCACTCACCGGCTCACGACGTAGTCGAAACAGGTCATCAGTCGCGGCCAAACCGGATCATTGTCGTAGTCGGCGTGCAGCGGATCCGGCGCCAGCTGCCCGCTTCACGCCGGTAGTCTGCGCCCAGCACCCACTGCAGATCCCTGCCGAGCATCCGCCCGCCCGGGCCGCTCAGGACGAACTCCGCGATCCGCTGCTCGTTCGTGCCGCGATTGATCATGCGTCCCTGGGCATCACGTAGTGCCAGCTGCTCCTCGCGTAATGCTCCCCGCACCGCCGAAGAGATTGAGCGGCACGCAATCGGGGATGATGCTGGCCGCCGGGACGCGCCCGGTTGCAGGGTCCGGGCGGGCCGCACACGATGCGGCCCGAGTCGTCCAGCCCGGATGGACCCAGGCGCAATCCAAGCGCGACCGCGAGAAGAAGCCCCTCTCGACGGTGGTCGCCTCGGCTTGGCGCTCTGAGCGCGAACTCCCACGTCCAGCGACCGACGCTGCCTTCGAGCCCGATCAGCGCGCGCCAAGATCGACTCTTCGCTCGGTCCTGCGCTCGCCGGCCTCGACCAGGCGGCGCTCAACAGCCAGCAATCGACCCCGAAGGGGTTGTAGTAGTTGTTGGCCGGATGGCCCCTCTCCGTCGGGCTGGCGAAGCCCGTCCTGTAGAATTCCGGTGCGGCCTGCTGTGCCGATTCCCGGTGATGAACGAATGCTTCCATGAAGAGATTCATGCTTTCGCCCAGCGGACGTGAGCCGAGCAGCCAGAGTGATGCGCGCTCGTTCGGTGTCTGCGAATAGTTGAATGGCGCAGGATTGAAGCCGTCGCTAGGGCGCACGTACGGTCGATAGTCAGCGGCGGTCTGTCCGGTGGCACCCGGCACGCGTGTGTATTCACCGGGCGTCGAGTCCCAGAGCGTTTCCTTCCGGAACCATCGAATGTATCCGTCGGGCGGCATGGTATTCCGACCATCTGGGCTCCGTCGTTCCGTTGCGATCGACGATGACGAGCGGAATGCGCGGAGTAGCCGCGCCGATCCATCGTTACCCCGTCCTGCTCGACGTAGTCGACGCCGAGGCTCCACGTTCCCCCGAACAGGTCGAAGCCGATCGCCGCCTGCCCGGTGACGATCTCCCCATCGCCGTGTTCGGTGATCGTCCGCGTTCCACCGAGCTCGAGGCCATGATTGTTTCGTCGCGTGACGATGTTCACGACGCCGCCGACGGCATCCGCACCGAAAGCTGCCGAAGCGCCGCTCGCCAGCACCTCGACGCGCTCGATGAAAGACATCGGCAGTGTGTTGAGATCGACCGAGGCGTCGGCGCCGAGACCGCTGTTCGGTAGACGCCGGCCATTGAGCAACACGACCGTCGGCAAATCGTGCAGTCGGACGCGGACGGATCCGTCGCCTGCCCGCGCCGCGGCCGCGCGGTTCCGCCGCGCCGGGAGCATTGGCGTTGGTATTGAGCGGCGAGCCAGTGGTCATCGGCAACGCCTGCAGAACGTTGCCGATCGAATTCTCACCGCCACGCTCGATGTCGCGGCGGTCGAGCACGGTGACGGGAGCCACGGCGGCGGTCGGATCCAGCCACCAGCGCGAGCCGGTGACGATCACTTCCTCCAGCGAATCACGCGGCGAGGGAGGTCCTGACGGACGCACAGGCGCGAGCGCGGCCGCGCCGAAGGGCGGGCCGACGCAGCCAGACGGCAAGGCGCAGCTCGACCCCGCAAAAATCCTGACCGTCCGGTCATTCAGGAACTCGAAGCGCAGCCCGGTACCCGCCAGCAGGCGCTGGAGCGCATCAGGCAGCCGGCAGACCGCGTGGCGCGCGTTTCGAGGCCTGGGTAGCCGCGATCCCGGAGACGTAGACGAGTTGCAGGTCGGTCTGAGTGGCGAACTCGCTCAGCGCTTGTGCGAGCGGCTGAGCGGCGATGTCATGCGAGAGTTTTTCGGATGCCTCGGCGCGTGAGAACGCGAGGAAACCCGAGGTTGCGCAGATCGCGAGCAGGTTGCGCACCGGAGTCATTGGCGCTCTTCCAACGCGGTGGCTTCGTGAGCGGTCGAGGCCGTTTCATTCCTTCTGTGACTTCACACTGAAGACACGAATTCGCGCATTGGTCCTTTCCACGCGAACTCCATCGAGTGTCTGCAGAAACGCCACGAACGAGTCGATGTCGTACGCATCGAACACGCCACTGATCGGCAGGGCACGCAGCGCTGCGTCATCGATCTCGATGGGGATTGAGCCATAGCGGTTGAACTCGTCCGCCACCTCCCCGAGTGGTCGTTGTTCAAAAGCTATCTTCCGTTGCAGCCAGGCCACGGTCTGCTGCACATCGACGGGAATAGGTTGAGCCGACACACCGCCCGTGTCAACGTGCACCTGGTATCCCGCATTGACGCGCAGTGCACCGGGCGGAAATCCGGTCGCGCCCGGCGGCGGCGGCCTTCCAGCGAGCACGGCGACGCTTCCCTCAACGACCGTCACGATCGTCGCATCGGGTCTTACGGTAGATATCAAACTGGGTTCCCACAGCGAGTACATGTGCATCGCCAGCCGCGACCCGAAAGCGCCGGTGATCGTCTCGCGCAACCGTGAAGAGCGCCTGACCTCGCGTAATCTCGACCACCCGCTCGCTGCGGGTGTACCGAACCGTAACGGCTGAATCCGTGTTGAGATGAAGCTCCGAGCCGTCGGGGAGCTGTGCCACGATCTGTTCGCCATGCGCCGTCTGGTAGGTCTTCGGCAGCCCGAGGAATTCACCGTCGTGCACCCACCACAGCACCGATGCGGCCAGCAGGAGCACACGGCAGCAATCGACGTGGCAAATGACCAGCTGCGCGGCGCCCGCATGCGCTTCGGAGCCGGTTCGCGCACGGGCAACGATGCCTCGAGCGGCACGACGCCGTCCGTGTCGTCGGCACGTGCCAATTCAAGCAGCGACTCGAGCGGCAGCTGCGGATCTTCCGCGGCTGCGGGCAGATCGTGTGCGACGAGCGCGACGCCCAGGTATTCCTCCACGTGAATCGGCGAGGCCTTGAGCCAGGCCACGAAGGCCGCGCGCTCGGCCTGCTCGAGCGATCCGGACTGGTTGGCAATGAACCAGGTCCCCGCCTGCTGGGCGACCGCGGTGCGAACCTGCTCTTCGCTTGGTGTCACGACATCACTCCGACCGCGCCATTCGACGCCGGCAATGAGCGAGCGCCTGCGCCAGGTACTTTTTCACCATGTGCGGCGACACGTTGAGACGCTCGCCGATCTCCTGGTAGGTCAGGCCGTGGCGATATTGAAGAATGACCGCGGCTCGACACTTGGGAGAGAGTTGCGCAAGCACCGTGCGCAAGCGCGCGACACGTTGCGTGACGTCGAGTTGCCCATCGAGTGTCGGTAGTTCGCCCAGCCGTTCCTGGATGCTCGCCCCATCAAGGTCCACGCCGCGGGCCTGCCAACGATCCAGCACCGCGTATTCCTTCACGAGATTGCTCGCGACGGTATAAAGATAGCGCTCAGGATTGCGAATCGCGTCTATATCGCTCACCCGCAGCATGCGCACGTAGACTTCCTGCGCGAGGTCCGGTGCATCGGATTTCGTCCTGATGCGCCGATAAAAGAACGCCTGCAGGGCACGGCGGTGCTCCGCGAACAATCTCTCGACGAGCCCCTTTCTCGGTTCAGCCATTCCCGGTACGGCGGTCTACGAAAACGGCCCGGATCCTAGCACTATAGAGTCCTTCTTGAGCCATTCGGGTACCAGAATTTGAGTCGATCGGAAATCCGGCCCGGATGGCGGGCGCCGCGGTAATTGGCCCCGGCACATTGAAAAATTCTGCCGCCCGACGGGAACCCGCTTTCCACCGGGCCCGCCCTTTCCGCTGAAGGGGGGCTGGGACAACCGCTCAGATGTGCAGGACATGCGGAACCCTCTTTCTGCCGCTACCGTTGGTCGATGAGGGGGCTGTCGCGGGATCCTCACCACTACTACGGACGAGCACCTGAAGCCACGCAGCATCGCGACCCACAGTTCGTCGACCTCGAGGTCGACGGCAAGCGCATCGAGGTCGCCATCAATGAACGCTTCGAGCTGCGCGTGTTGCCACCGACCGCCGCGGATCTCGCCGAGCAGAAGAAGTATGCCTACCTCGGACTCGAACGACGCACCGAGAAAGTCTGGTCCGGCGTCCTGCGTCTGAAGCGCGAACGACCCGCGTACGGGTACCACGTCGACGCGAAGAGCTGGCGGGACTCGGCCAACCACTCCCTCGTATCACAGATCCCGAAAATTCTCGCCGACTTCCGCGCCGTCGCCGCACGCATGCACGAAGTGGATGAAGAACACGAGCGCGAGCTACGCGCTCGCGAAGAAGCCGCGCGTCTACAGCAGGAGTTGTCGGCTCGCCGCGCCGACAACTCCACACTGATCGAGGCACTGGAACGACAGGCCGGCGCGTGGGCACGCGCGCAGTTTCTTCGCTGCTACCTTCGCGCGGCGCGCCGTGCCGTCGGCAGTCGCGCCATCACGGTGACTCTCAACGATCAGCCAACTGACTTCCTGTCCTGGGCCGAGCACTACGTGAATCAGTTGGATCCGCTGCACCGTGAGCCGCGCGACCTCGATCTGCAGCGTGAGCGCTCTTCCTACTATGGTTCGGATGAGAAATTCGTCGAGGAGGAACTCCAGCGCCCGTCCGGCCATGCTTGGGAACGCAGTTCGAAACTCGTCGCTGGACCGACATGTGGCAATAACGACTCAGACGATCCCACCGATGACGACGACTCGTAGTTCGGACAATGTCACGCAGTCCCGCACCTGTTCACGACCGGTTTGGTCGCGCCCCACAACGTCGCGAGACGTCGCGTCCCAGTCCAGCGGCAACCGACAACGGCCTCGATCAAACTGTAGCGAAGCGCTGGCTTATCAATCGATCGCATGACCGGCCGACTCCAGTGAGCAGCGACTGCCGGGAGTGTCGCGTTGCCTCAAGCCAGATGTTACCGAGCGGGTCCGTTGCCTCACCTGAAATGTTACCAGTGAGGGCGCATGTCACGATGATGCTCTCACCGCGAGGGAGGCATCATGACAAAAATGACCCACACGGCGCGGGCGGAACTCGCCGATGCGATTCGAGCCCGGTACACGGCAGCCACGGCGAAGGATAAGCGCCGGATCTTGGACGAGTTCATCGCAGCGACCGGCTACCACGAGAAGTCTGCGATTCGAGTATTGAACAGCGCCGGCCTCGAAGCGCCCGCAGACCCGCAAGCGACCGTCGCTCTATGACGAAACCGTTCGGGGTGCCCTGATTGTGCTTTGGGAGGCCTCCGATCGGGTGTGTGGTAAGCGCCTCAAGGCTCTGCTGCCCATCCTGGTGCCCGCCTTGGAGCGCAACGGACACCTGAAGCTCGATGAGGTACATACGTCCGAAGATCCTGTCGATGAGCGCGGCAACGGTCGACCGCATGCTGCGGATGCCGAGAAAGGTGACGCACACGAAGAAGAGTCCCGCGGACCGCGCCGGAGCCGCGTCGGCGCATCAAGATGCGCACCTTTGCCGACTGGAATGAGCCGCCGCCAGGCAGCATGGAAATGGACCTGGTCGCGCATTGCGGGGAGGTCAACCGCGGTAGCTACGTCAATAGCCTGGTTCTGACCGACATCGCGAGCGGATGGACCGAGGCCGCTCCGATCGTCGTTCGGGAGGGTTCGCTAGTGGTCGAGACCCTCGATCGCATCCGCCCCGGCTTACCGTTCGCCCTGCATGCGTTGGATGTGGACAACGGCAGCGAGTTCGTGAACGACCGGCTGATCGAGTACTGCCTGAGTCACGGGATCGAACTCACCCGATCCCGGCCTTACCGAAAGAACGACCAGGCATGGATCGAGCAGAAGAATGGCGCCATTGTGCGAAAGCTCCTGGGTTACCGGCGCTTCGAGGGCCTTGCGGCCGCCCGGGCGATCACGCGCCTCTACGGGGCCGCTCGGTTGTTCGTCAACTTCTTCCAGCCCTCGTTCAAGCTGGCGGCCAAGCACCGTGACGGCGCCAAGGTGACGAAGCGCTATCACCCGCCGCAGACGCCCTGCGAGAGACTGTTGGCATCCGAGCAAATCCCGATAGCCACCAAGGGCAAGTTGCAGGAGATCGCAGCGACCCTCGATCCCCTGAAGCTTCTGGAGGAAATGCGAGCGGTGCAGGCTTATCTGGCCGCGATGGCAGATGGCGAGACCCCACCACCGATGACTTCCGAGCCGCCCAACCTCGCCGCGTTCGTGGCAAGTCTGTCGAGCGCCTGGCACCAGGGCGAGATCCGTCCGACCTTCTCCATCGAGGCCAAGCCGCGATATCTGAGAGGTCTGCAGAGGATCTCCGAGCAAGCACCGATCAGCACTCCCGTCGCCGCCACCATAGCGGCAACTCCGACAGCTGTCGGCGCGCCGTCAAGCAAGCCGCGGGAGCAGGCCGCAACCGTCCTACGCCAAGCCGGGTCGTGCTCGTGTTCAGGCGCTTCGGATGGCCTGGCCAATCGTATGCCGGCGGCTCGAGGGCTTCCCGAACATCAACGCGACGCAGCTCTTCGACGAGTTGTGTATCCAGTTCCCGGGGCGATTTACTCGCAGGCAGTACAAGTCGCTCTTGCGACGTGTCAATCTCTGGCGCCAAGACGCTCGTGCGCGCGGAGTCGTCATCGGCCGCAAGAAGTACCGGCGGTTGAGTGACAGACCACGAGGACGCCGTCGGCTCGTCTTTGCAGATCACTGGGACGAAATGGCCGAGTGTCTCGAGGAGCGCCCGGATCAGACCGCCATGGAACTTCTCATCGAGTTCCAGGCCCGTTACCCCGGAACCTACAGCTTGCGACAGCTCTATACGTTGCAGAAACGCGTGAGGACGTGGCGGCAACAAGCCGTTCAGCGGCTCGTCGCAGAAGTGTCGAGTAACATCCTCGGTGAGGCAACCGGTAACAAAATTACGTGAGGCAACACGACATGAGCAGATAGATCGCCAGAAACCACACGGTCAGGGGCAGTTTGCTCACGGCCAACAGCGTCTGGCTGGTGGGCGAGGTCTGAGCCCGACAGGCGGCACATTGCCGCAGGCGACGCGTGCGCAGGCGGTGCGCTTGACCGTGCCACACGCGGGACAGACGAACCCGCGCGGCCAGCACCAGCGCTCGAGCGCCTGCTCGCATTGCGCCTCGGTGCCGTACTGCGCCATGAAATCGACCAGACTGATGCCCTCTTGAAACTGCACCGCGTTGCGTGCCATTGCCGTTCCCCCAATGAAATCAGGCAATGACGATGTTCCTCCGGGGCAGGCTCACAGGCTCAGCCTCGTACGTAATCAAGTTCCCATATGAGCGTCCAAATAAACCGTTCCAAGGCAGGTGAGGCGTGTTCAACAAACGCTGGGACTTGCCCCTTCAGGCGAGAGAATCGTCCTTAGCCTTATCGAACAACTCTCGAATTCGGCTCCGCGCCGGAAAGTCGGAGCTTATGACGACACCAACCGGCGGGTTCTTGGCGCCTCGCCGCGATCGCGCGGCGGCGCGCTGGTTTGGATTAAGAGGACAGTGGGGTGCGACTACGCGCAGATGGCGTTGTCGGCACCCACCAGCTGCTCAAACGTAGATTGGCGTCGACGAAACGGGATCTGGGAGCGCTGGCACCGACCCGACTCGAACTCGAAACGTCATGCGGCTCGCCTTGTCGCGCCAATGCCCATCGCTCGCACTGAGCTCGATCGACACGAGTACCTGAAAGAGGTCCAGTCACTCACTTTGCTCTGCGGACCATGCAGGCCTAGCGGTTGGCACTGCTCGAAACCGCGTTGTCGCCCTAACTCGCTTTGCGCAACAGGCAGCTGAACGGATATATCAGCATTTCTCCATACGACTTCAAGGCGTCGATAAATGTCGGTTTTGCGGGCCTCGGCACGCCTTTATCCATTACGCCTGTTTCAGGGTAGATATCGAAGTCGAGCACCTGAGTCCCGAAAATGAAGTCCCAGATCGAAAATACATTCGCAAAATTCTTGTCCTGGTGCTCCGGCAGGTCGGAGTGATGAATTCTGTGTGATTGCGGAGTCACAAGAATATATTTCAACGGTCCCATATTGGTTCGGATACTCGAATGCGTAAAGCACGTATAAATCCGAGAGAAGCCGACCCAGAACGCAAATGCCGGTACGGCAATGCGGGTATCGAGTAACGTAAACGGAAGGAACCGCACCAACATAATTACCAGAGCGTCGACCGGATGAATTCTGGCCGTGGTGAAATAGTTGAGTTCCTCCTGTGCGTGATGGATCTTGTGAAATTCCCATACGAAAGACGATTTGTGGCGAACGACATGCGCCAGCCACGCCATGAAGTCACCCAACAAGACCACGACGAGGATCTGCACCGCGACCGGCAGCGATTGAACGACCGCCAATTTGGGCAACCCCAGGATGTCGGAATACACCCAACGCAAAGCGTCGTCGACCGGCAACACCAGCACGATCAGAAACAGGGGTGTGAATAAGAACCAAAAGAAATCGACCAGCACAGCGGCAGACAAGCGGTTTTGACTTGCGCGAGCAGGCCACATTCGCTCGAACAGGAGAATAGCCGGGGAATGCGGCAGCGTCACTGTTATGAATCCCAAAAGCTTGTTCATCCCATTCGCGCACCGACTCGAGTCCACCAGGTGCGACATGACACACATCTCCCGCGCCAGCCCAACAAGGTCCGGCCAGAGCATCAGCGCGGCAGCCGCGAGAATGCACAAACAAAGCAAAGCGCTACTCACGCGACGGGAAATCGCAATGCTGGGTAGGCTGGGAGCAAGGACGCTCATATGCTGACCTCGTGAGATCCCCAGGAACAGGCGATGGAACAAGCGATTTCCCCTGGGGACTGTGCAAATCGAAATATATTTCGAAGCAGACGCCAAGGCAATCATTGTGCCGCACAGAAAAAATTATATAGCAAAATCAACTAATTAATCATCAAATTT
>CAWBAG010000022.1:0-25110 GCA_963786705.1 uncultured Gammaproteobacteria bacterium | reverse complement strand
TCCCGTCGTGATTTTACAGCAACTTTAGGACTTCACCCGACAACTTGGGCAAGATTGGACAATTGTTCGAGCGACATAGGTTTGGTCCGACACAGTTGGAACTGGCGGTCCGTCGGTTGCATTCAGGTGTCAGTGCCACAGGCCGAGGATCAGGCCGAACAGCATGAACTGCGCAGCGTGGTAACCGCCGTCGATGAGCCACAGCTTGAACGAGCGTTGGGCAAACTGGTAGTTGATGCCAAAGCTTGCCGCGACAAAGCCAAGGCCTGCCAAAGCGCCTGCCTTCAGGGCAACTTCGAGCGGTGGCGAAGGGCCGAGCCACGCCGCGAAGCATGCGGCCGCGACGAGGGAGAAGACGAAGCCGACTCCAAAGACTTTCGCGGGATGTCCTGCTTGCGGCTGCCCGCCGTTCTCCGTGTTCCAGAGCGGGCCAAAAAGTCGTGCCGAGTACCACATGCCGCCCAGGACAAAGCTCGATACTGCGGCGACCAGAACTGCCCAATAGTTCACGGGGTCTCCTTGTAGTCGTGGGACCTCGAACGTTTCAACTCATCTGCGGGCGACAGCTTGGCGGCGCACGTCAGGTATGCGATCTCCCCAGTAGCTCTTGACGGAGTGGAAATACCAAAGGGCCCCGGTCGCCAAGATACTCGATGCTCACCAGGATGTCTGAATCGCCCAATCAGGTACTGGCGGCATGCTTGTGACCTGGTGCCTGGTTCAGCGGGCGCGCGCGAGGGCAGCGGACGAAACCAAAAAGAAGCTGTTGCGCGCGATCCGCTGCAACCGCGTATCAGCCGTCACTTTGCACTCTCGCCTTGCACTGCACGCCTGAGTGCCGCCCTGGCGAGGAGGCGCGTGCTGTCCAATGTGGGAAGCGGTGAGTTCCGATCGTTGATGATGAGCGGGATTTCCGTACAACCCAGGGCGACCGAATCGCAGCCATGGCCCGCCAACTCTCGGATGACCTGCTGAAGGTAAGCGACCGAGCTCGCCTCGAAAACACCGGCGACCAATTCGTCCATGATGATCCTGTGGATCTCCTGCCGCTCGGCTTCGCCTGGACGGACGAACTCGAGACCCCTTGCCGTGAGTTGCTCAGGGTAAACGGAGCTGTCCACGAGCCATTGTGTGCCCGTGAGGCCAACGCGACGGTATCCGCGGGAGACAGCCTCGTCGGCGACTACTGCAGCAATGTGCAGCCACGGGCGAGGCGAGTTGGGCTCGACCAGCCCGAAGGCCGAGTGGATCGTGTTGTCCGGGCAGATCAGGAAGTCAGCGCCCATCGCAGCCAGCTTGCGAGCTGACTCGAGCATCAGGTCGGCAACACCCTGGAGATCGTCGCGATCGAGGCAGTCCACGTACTCGGCGAAGGACGGGGTGTGCATCGACACCTCGGGATGCGCGTGCGGACCGAGTAGCCGCGCCCCCTCGGAGCAGATTGTTCGATAGCACAGGGAAGCACCCTCGGCCGAGCATCCGACGATTCCGATGTGTAGTGGCATGAGACGATTCCTGTGCGCGCGTGACGGCTAAGGTTTCAATCGATCCGGCGGGCCGCGCCGTCGTCCAGGAGAAACACGCCGCGCACCGGCCCGCCCGGTTGAGCGCTGGGTCAGGCCGCGCCATCCGGATTCCGGGGCTGGGCGCCCGCCGTCGAAGACGCATCCCGGCGTCGACGCATATGCTGCCAGTTGCCTCAATGCTGCCGCGAGTCCTGTTGCAGATACTTGTGGACGAAAGCGATCGCCATGCTGCCCTCACCGACCGCGGAGGCAACGCGTTTCACCGGGCTCAACCGCACATCGCCACAGGCGAAGATCCCGGGGGCACTCGATTCGAGCAGGAAAGGATCGCGGTTGTGCGACCAGCGCCCGGCCTTCACCACGTCGTCGCCGGTCAGGACATATCCTCGATCATCACGAGCGATGTCCGCCGGCAGCCATCCGGTCTCCGCGTCGGCGCCAATGAAGACGAAAAGGCCGCCGCAGTCGTGTCGACGCACCTTTGCGGTCGCGCCATCGCGTATGTCGATCGCGGTCAGATGGGTGTCGCCATGCGCGGCGACAACCTCCGAACGCGGCTGAACCGTCACGTTGGACTTCGTTCCGAGCTGCTCGATCAGGTAGCGGGACATGCTCTTTTCCAGGGAATCGCCGCGGACGACAAGCGTCACCGTGCGCGCATGGTTGGCAAAGTACAAAGCGGCCTGACCGGCTCGAGTTTCCGGCACCGATGAGATGGACGTCGAGTCCGTGCGTGGCGCTCGCTTCGCTGCGCGCCGCGCCGTAGTAGATGCCCTTGCCGATCAGCCGGTCGAAGCCGTCGATCGCCAGGCGACGCCACGTGACGCCAGTAGCGAGAATGATGGTCCGCGCCCGACGATGTCGTCGCCATCGAGGCAAACCTGACGCGTGGCCGGATCGATACGAGCAACCGAGCGCGTGACCAGTATCTCCGCTCCGAGCCGCCTTGCCTGCTGGAGTGCGCGGCTCGCAAGCTCGTCGCCCGAGACGCCGCTGGGGAAGCCGAGATAGTTCTCGATGCGCGAGGATGTCCCGGCCTGACCTCCGGGTGCCTCGCGCTCCACCACCACGGTGCGCAATCCCTCGGACGCACCGTAAACGGCAGCCGCGAGGCCGGCCGGCCCGCCACCGATGATGATGGTGTCGTACTCGGGAAGACGTGCGCGCGTTTGCAGGCCAAGGCGCTCGGCAAGGTCGCGCGTCGCGGGTCGACTGAGAAGCGTCCCGTCGGTCAGGCGCAGCACGGGGCAGTCGTCGTCCGCCGGGCGAGATCCGGGCCAGCGCGTCGATAGTTCAGGCGCGTCGGGCGTCATCCAGTCATAGGTGATCTGGTTGCGCGCGAGGAACTGGCGCAACGCGCTGCAGGTGGCGTCCCAGCGGTTACCGACCATCGTCACGCGCGCCTTGGGCGGCTCGGCTGCGAGGTCCTGCAGCCCTCCGATGCGCTCGCGTGCGAGCGCGCCGACCTTTGCCACGATCTCCGGCGACGTCGCCGCAATGGCGTAATACTGCTTGGGATCCACGCGGAAAACGCGCGAAGGCTCCGACGCACGATATCCGCCCACGAACACCGTGCCGAAGGCGATCGGCACTTCGCCGAAGATGGTGCCCGGAACGCGCCAGCCCAGCGTTCGTTCGATGCCGTCGAACAGCTTGACGACCTCGATCTTGCCGCTAAGGACCGCGTAGAGCGCACGGTCTCCGCCCTCATGAACGGCGAACTCTCCGGCACCGAGATGCAAATCGGCGGAGGTCTCCGCGAGACGCTCGAGTTCGGCAGCAGCGAGCGCCGAAAACAGCGGTATGGACCGGACGTCGTCAATTGTCAGCATGGCTTGGGTGATTGCAGGACGAGGGAACAGGCCGCCATGCCAGTGGAGGTCCGCTCGATGAAAGGGTTCGGCGTCTTCATTCGACCTAGACCTTCTCGCTCCAGTGAAAGTGATGAATGACGCGATGCACGATGGGCGTGAATACCAACGCGGCGGTGACGATGAAGACCAGGCCTGCATAGAGTGCGTAGACGCCGGCGAAGAGCTTGCCGCCCTCTGTTTGAGGTGGATCGACAGGCCCCATGCCACCCAGGAGCATCGCGGAGTTCAAGAATGCATCGGTCCAGGACAGTTGCTCAAAGTGCACGTACCCCAACATGCCTGCGCCCAGGGACACCAGCAGCAGGCAGCCTGCAAACCCAAGATGCACAGCCAGTCGCCGAGCGAAGCTTGCGCGAGGTATGGGCGGCTGATTCCTGGACTCGTACATCGCGCGATGGGACGTGCCCTGGGACGCCTAACACCCGACTTGAAGGAGGCGGGACGGGTGTGCCGTCTTCACGTAGGTCTTCAAGGTGAATCTCGACGGCCTCGCGAACGCACGGGATTTACCTCACTTCTTGAGTCCGAGCCTGCTTCAGGATACTGCTCAGTGCACCGGGTGCCAAATCATGGCTCGGATTGCCTGGAACCGTGACCCGGCCAGCTCGAGAGGCGGGCCGGGCCGATGCGCAACATCCCGCACCGCGCGGGCCTGCGCCAAATCCGTGCGCTACTCCTGCATCCCGTGGTAAAGCAGGCGAACCAGGAGCCGCACGCCGTCGTTCTCCTTCAGCTCGTGATAACGCGGTCCCGACCGGCCGCCGATGTCGCGGATGTCCGCCATGAGTTCGGGGTGGAACTGGCAGGAGAACGAGCGGCGGATGCGATGCGTCTCCCAATCCTTGTAGTAGATCGCCGTGGTGCTCACTTCCGTCCATGCGTGTGCATCCACCTGGGTCTGGCCCAGGATCTCGACAGCGTAGGGCAGGGACAGCAGCCACCCGACCGTACTCACCGCCAGCTCGTGTCGCACGGGCACGATGCAGTCGTGCAGGCGCTTGTAGGCCCAGTTCGCGAACAGCGCTGCTTCCTCGTTGACCTCGTCGCGATGGAACATCTCGACGAGCAGTTCGCGTTCCTGCGTCATCGCGACGTCGATCACGCCCTCCAGCTCGTCGGCGATCAACGCGTGCGTGGCATGCAGCATTTCGGGCACGTGATCGTGATGGCCGCGACGGGAGTACGGCGTGAGCTTGCGCGTACCCACCTCGACGCTCTCGTTGCGCGCCACGGCGAAACCCGGATCGTCCCAGCCGGTGGCCACGATCGAGCCGCTCTTGATGATGGGCAGGTGCTCGGCCACCTCGACGATCTGCTTGCACAGCTTCTGCAAGGTCGAGAGCGTGCGACCCGCGGGGTCGAGCGGCAGGCGGGTCAGGGCGAGGACCTCGCTGGTCGCGCGCCGGAGCAACTGGATGTGTGCCGCCGCCACCAGCTGATGGCCGAGGCAGATGAAGATGCTCGGGGCGCTGCCGCTCGAGCGTCGCAGCAGCATCTGGCAGATCAGTCCAAGCAAATCGTCGAGCCCGGCGCGCGAGCCATCGAAGCTGCCCGCGTCGTGCACCGAAGGATTCCCGCCCTGCACGATGGTGGCAATGCCGGCGCTCAGGACGTTGGCGAGTCGGTCGGCGTGTTCCACGCCGCTTTGCCACACCGGGAACAGGATCGTGTCCGCGTCGGCGATCTGCTGCAGCAGGTACGCGATGTTCTTCGATGCGCGCACGGGCTCGCCGAGCGGATTGAAGCCCACGTTCGCCCACGGCTCCACGACGGCGACGCTCTGTCGGTACAACTCTGGCCGCTCGAGCAGCAGGCGGAGGTGTTCGGGACCTTCGATCACCTTCTCGAGCGGCCGGGCGATGCCCCAGTCGAAGAGCCCTTCGTTGGCCAGCATGTCGCGGCCTGGAAACGGCGTGGGCGAGAGCCGGTCCTTCAGGAAATAGCCGAGCAGTGCATGCACGGACTGCGAACTCGACGGGTGCTTGCCGAGAATGCCAGGCTGGTTTCTCCAGCCCAGGAGCTCCCGGGTCAGCGGTTTCGTGGATGGCATCTTCGCTCGCAGGGGACCGCCAGTCGGTGCACTACCCAAGCAACGGCCGTGCCATGTCGTGGCGACCGGTCGGATAAAGCGGATTTCAATGGATTTTCAGCGCTGCGGGCCCCTGGTCGTCGTGCAGGTCGCCCTCGACCTGCACCACGGTGATCCGGGTCATTGCCGCCGTGCGCGATCGTGGAGCAGGCGCGGGTCCGCATGCCCGGCTGTTGCGTGGTCCAGCCAGTGCAACCGGGGCACGCTTGCCAGTGCGCACGGGCTCCTACACAGTGCGCGCCTTGTTGCGCATTACGTGGGGGGCCGAATGTCCGCCGACACCGACGCACGGCTGGCCAACCGCATCCTGACCGGGCTCGCGGCAGGGGCCGTTGCGGGCACGCTCGTGCTGCTCCTCGGCGACGTCGTGCCGGGCCTGCTGGACGGTGCGCGCTGGGTGGCCACGAACCTGTTCGACCCGCTCGGGCAGGTCTTCCTGCGCATGCTCTTCTTCGTCGTGATCCCGCTCGTGTTCGCGTCGCTCGCGAGCGGCGTCGTGCAGCTGGGCGAGCTGTCGCACCTTGGGCCGCTCGCCGGACGCACGTTCATGCTGTTCTTTGTCAACATGGCGATTGCGGCCACGCTCGGGCTCGTCATGATGAACATGCTGAACCCGGGCGGCCGGCTCGACGACGAGACCTCGGCGCGGCTCGTGCACGAATACAGCGGCCAGGCCAAGGCCCACGTAGCGAGCGAAGAGTCCCGCCCGCAGATCACGCCGACCGGCGTCGTGGACATGTTCATGCCGCGCAACCTGTTCGGCGCCTTCGTCGGCAACCAGCGCAACGTACTGGGCGACGTGTTGCCGCTGATCGTGTTCGCGATCCTGGTCGGCGCCGCCGGCCTGAAGCTGGCGGAACCGCGCAGGCGCCGGCTGCTCGACGGGCTCGAGACTGTCTCCGACCTGATGACCGGGATCGTGCATTTCGCCTTGCGGCTGGCGCCGTACGCGGTGCCCGCGATGATCTTCAGCGTCATCGTGAAGGTGGGTTTCGACATCCTGGTCGCGCTCGGGCTCTTCGTGGTCGGCTGCGCCTCGATGCTGTTGCTGCACCTGTTCGGCACGATGTCGATCTGGCTGCACTTCCTGGCCAAGCGCAGCCCCGCGGAGTTCTTTCGCCAGATCAAGGACGTGCTGGTGACGGCCTTCTCCACGAGTTCGAGCAGCGCAACGCTGCCTGCCGCGCTGACCGTGTGCCGCGAGCGCCTCGGCATCGCGCCGTCCACCGCGGGCTTCGTGATGCCGCTCGGCACGACGATGAACATGAGCGGCACGGCGCTCTACGAGGGCTGCGTGGTGCTCTTCGTGGCACAGGTGTTCGGCGTGCACCTCGGGCTCGTCGAGCAGGTCACGCTCGTGTTCCTGTCCGTGCTGAGTGCCGTTGCGGTAGCTGCGATTCCCGGCGGTTCGCTGCCCTTGATTGCCGGACTGCTGGTGGCCTTCAACATTCCGCCCGAGGGCATCGGCATCATCCTGGGCGTCGATCGCATCCTCGACATGACCCGTACGATGACCAACGTGGGCTCGGATCTCGTGACCACCGCCGTCGTGGACGCGAGGCAACGCGCGACCGGGCACGTGCTCGTCGGCTAACCGGTCTCGCGTCTCCAGCGCGCGCGAACCTGCGCCAGCGCGACTTCGATGTCGGCGTCGGCAGCCGTGTCGATCTCGACCACGTGGCCGAGCTCCTGCGGCGTGAAAGGTTCCCAGTAGCGCGGTTGCCGATCGAGCAATTCCACGGTCGCTTCCGAGGCGTCCGCACCGGCCTGCCGCCGGTCCGCAATGCGCGACTTGAGCGTCGCCACCGGCGCCGAACAATGCACGAGCGTAAATGCGACGCCCGCCTCGTGCGCCAGGGCGGCGAATTGACGTCGCTCGACCTGCCGCAGGCTGGCCGCATCCACGATCACGCTCTCGCGTCCCTCGAGGCACGCCCGCGCGCAGTGGAGCAATCGCGCGTAGGTGCGCTCGTTGAACTCGCGCGTGTAGATGCCGGCATCGGCCGGCGATTCGGAGCTGTCGAGCGGTCCGAGGCCCGCGAGCCGCTTGCGCTCGACGTCGGATCGCACGTGCAGCGCGTCGAACTGCGGCGCGAGCTGGCGCGCGAGCCACGTCTTGCCCGACCCGGACAGCCCGGCCATGAGCACGAGGACGGGTTTGTCGCGCGAGCATTGCGCCGCCGCCCAATCGAGATAGCGATGCGACTCGCGCACTGCGCGCGCCGCGCCTGCGGCGTCTTGTCCACGCCGCAAAGCGGCCACCTTGGCGCGGACCAGCGCGCGATACGTTTCGTAATAGGGCAGGAGCGTCACGGCGTCGAAGTCGCCGGACGCCTCGACCCACGCGTTCAGCAACTTGCGCCGCAGGTCCGGCCGCTTGCGTGCCGCGAGGTCCATCGTCAGGAAGGCGAGATCGCTCGCGACGTCGATGAAGCGCAAGGCAGGGTCGAACTCGAG
This sequence comes from uncultured Gammaproteobacteria bacterium, assembly GCA_963786705.1. Classification (GTDB taxonomy): domain Bacteria; phylum Pseudomonadota; class Gammaproteobacteria; order Steroidobacterales; family Steroidobacteraceae; genus RPQJ01. The sequence continues at coordinate 17,164 of CAWBAG010000022.1, read as the reverse complement.
GCCGTCGAAGGGCACCAGCCGGTCGTGCCAGCGGACCACGTTGCCGCAGTGCAGGTCGCCGTGACACTCGCGCACCCGGCCCGCTGCCCGGCGCGCCTGCATCAGCGTGCATGCGGCCGCAAACGCGGCCTCGCTGCGCGTGCGCAGTCGCGCCAGCTGCGGCGTGACGTCGCTCACGTCCGGGCTCGATGACGAACCTGCGCCCTGGGTGGTCGCAGTGGCGGTCTGCAACGCGTCCGCGATTTCCGCGAAGTTGGCCAGCGTCACTTCGTGGATCGACCGCGGCACGCCGAATGCGCTCGTGACGTCAGCGGCTGCCGCTGCGTCCTGCGATCGAGCAAGATCCACGCCGAGCGCTGCAATCTCACGCAGCGTGACGTTGCCCGATTCGATCAATTGCGTCAGCTCGCAATGGCGGTCGAACTGCACCATGCGCAGGGCATGTTCGAACGGCGCGCCGGCCGTGTCGCCGACGCGCGGCTGCGCAGGACTTCCGGCGATCGGCACGACGTCGACGTAAAGGCCGGGCGCATGGCGGCGATTCAGCCGCAGTTCCTCCCGGCAGAGCGCCTCGCGCCGCGCGGCCGTCGAGTAGTCGAGGAAGCTCAGGCGCACTGGCTTCTTGACCTTGTAGGCGTAGGGGCCCGTCAGGAACACCCACGACACGTGGGTCTCGATGCAACGTATCGGCGTGTCGGTGGGGTGCAGCGGGTAAGCGCCCGGCGCCTGCATGGCTGCGACGAATGCGGCTTGCGAGGCAGGCTCGTCGAGGGCAGTGGAATCGGTGTTCATGGCCTGTGAATCATGCTCGCGGGCATTGGCGCGCCGGCCCGGCGCGGCGACCGCCGCGGGCGCACGATCCGATGCATTCGCGAGCAATTCGGCGCTCGACTGGTGCTCCGGTCAGTGTACCCTTGACCACGGCGGGTCGCGTCCCTGCGATCAATACTTATGGTTCGCCCGGCGCGCCGTTCGACAATGAAAGCGGGCTGTCGGGCCACCCAGCAGAGAGGGACAAGAAATCGTGACAATCCCCGTGAAAATCACCTTCAGGCACATTGAATCCTCCGCCGCCGTCGAGACTCGCGTCAACGAGCTCGCCGCGCACCTCGGAACGTTCAGCGATAAAATCCAGTCCTGCCGCGTCGTGGTGGATTCCCCGCACCGGCACCAGCACCAGGGCAAGGTCTTCAACGTCAAGGTGCAGCTCGTGCTGCCGGGCGAGGACGTGGTGGTGGACATGGAACGGCCGGATCGCGACGGGCACGACGACATCTACGTCGTGCTGCGGGACGCGTTCGACGCCGCCCGGCGCCAGTTGCAGCAGCGCATGTCGTCGCTGCGCGGCGAATCGAAACGCCACGAAAAGCCAGGGCTGACTTGAACCTGCGCCGGGCCGGGGCGGCGCAGACCCGGCTCGCGCCCCAGGCGCACCGCGCAGATTGTTGTCCACGCCCGTTGCACACACCATGATGAACGCGCCATTGCTCTTCGTGCCGAGCGCCACGCGGGCATTCGGCAAACGCATGGCGCGCGCGCTCGGCGTCGAGCTCGCGCCGCTCGAGGAGCGCGAATACGAAGCCGGCGAACACAAGACCCGGCCCCTCGTCAGCGTTCGTGGACGCAACGTCTACGTCGTGCAGTCGTTGAGCGGCGATGCCGTGGGCAGCGCCAACGACAGGCTCTGCCGCATGCTGTTCCTGGTCGCGGGCCTCAAGGACGCGGGCGCCGCGCGCGTCACGGCCTGCGTGCCGTACCTTGCCTATGCGCGCAAGGACCGTCGCACGAAGGAACGCGACCCGGTCAACTCCCGCTACGTGGCCCAGCTGTTCGAGGCGGTCGGTGTCGATCACCTGGTCGCGCTCGACACGCACAACCTCGCCGCGTTCGAGAATGCGTTCCGCTGCAGCGTCGATCACCTCGAGGCGGCGCCGCTCCTGGCGGACCACGTCGCGCGCGAAGCCGGCGGCAAGGCGATCACGGTGGTGTCCCCGGATTTCGGCGCGGCCAAGCGTGCACAACGACTCCAGGAGCTGATTGCCGTGCGCACCGACGCGGACGTCGGATTCGCCTTGTACGAGAAGCGGCGGGACGGCGGCCGTGTCAGCGGCGAGTTGCTGATCGGCCCGGTCGCCGGCCGGCACGCCGTGATCGCCGACGACATCATCGGCAGCGGCGCGACGATGCAGCGGGCCGTGCAGGCGTGCCGCGGAGCCGGCGCACTGTCGGTCACCGCGTTCGCCACCCACGGCGTCTTCGCGCCGGGCGTCGAGCGCCTGCTCGGACCGGACGGTCCCGAGCAGCTTTGCGTCACCGATTCGATCCTGCCGACGCGCCTCGTCCCGGGCGGCCCGTTGCGCGACGCGTTGACGGTGTTGCCCGTCTCTGCGCTGTTCGCGGAAGCCGTGCGTCGGCTCGAGGCGGGGGAGTCCGTGGTGGCACTGCGTGAAATGGAGCGCGCGCCGCGCTAGGCTCGGCGCCACTAGGAGTTACGTTCGTGACGACGCGATTCGAAAATCGCGAGGATGCAGGTCGGCGGCTCGCCGCCGCGCTGGCGGATTGCCGGGGCCTCGAGGATGCGCTCGTGCTCGGCCTGCCGCGGGGCGGCGTGCCCGTCGCGGCGGAAGTGGCCGCGGCATTGCAGCTGCCGCTCGATGTCCTGTGCGTGCGCAAGCTCGGCGTGCCGTTCCAGCGCGAGCTGGCGATGGGCGCCATTGCGAGCGGCGGCGCCGTCGTCCGCAATGAAGAAGTGCTCGCCGGCTGGCCGGCGGCGACGGCGGCATTCGAGCGCGTGCTGGCGCAGGAGCTCGGCGAGCTGGCGCGACGCGAGCGCGCCTATCGCGGCTCGGCCCCGCCGCTGAAGCTCCAGGGCCGAACCGTGATCATCATCGACGACGGTCTGGCCACGGGCGCAACGATGGAGGCCGCCGTGCGCGCGCTGCGCACGTTGCAGGCGTCGCGAGTCGTCGTCGCCGTGCCGGTGGCGTCGCCGGAAGCGCACGCGCGCATCGCGGCGGTCGCCGACCAGGTCGTGACGCTGGCGACGCCGCCGGGATTCTCGGCGGTGGGCGAGTGGTATCGCGATTTCGACCAGACCAGCGACGCGGAAGTGACGCGGCTGCTGTCCCTGTTCGCGACGCGCCATCCGGCCGGCCCTGCAGGCCCGACGCTATAATCGAGGTGACCCAAGCGCGAGGGAGACTGCGATGACGACGACCGGCCCTGAAGTGCTCAGGATCGACGACTTCGCCGGCAGCGAGGAGCCGCTCGAACTCGATCCCACGCGGATCGTGGCGGGCAGTCCGATGCCCAGGCAGCACGTGCGCAATGTGTTCACCGACGGCACGGGCCGGTTCTTCGGCGGCATCTGGCGCAGTGACCAGGGCGCGTGGCGGGTCGCGTACACCGAGAACGAGCTCTGCGTGCTCACCCAGGGCAAGGTGCGCATTTCCGACGACGCGGGACGCTCGTGGACTTTCGGTCCGGGTGACTGCTTCGTGGTGCCAGCCGGGTTCCAGGGCCTCTGGGAAGTGCTCGAGCCGGCCCGCAAGTTCTACGCGATCTACGAACCGAACGCCTGATCGCTGACCCATTGCAGTGCGCCTCGCCACTGTCGTGCGCGCCCGTGGTGCGCCGCAACACATCAATCGGCCCGAAAGACCCGTTTTCGCGTTGGCACACTTCCTGCAGTGCAACAGCCAGCTGCAGGGTACGCTCCTGGTGCGTATCGCTTCTGCTACAATTGCGGCTATGGCCGAGTTATTAATGTTGTTATGAAGCAACAAGAGGTGTCAACAATGAAATTGTGTCAAGGTCTGGCCGCAGTTGCGCTGACGTTTTCAGCGCTGGCGGCACATGCCGAATTCACCGGTACCGTCACCGCGGTCAGCGACTACGACTTCCGCGGTATCACCCAGACCGCCCAGGATCCCGCCCTCCAGGGCAGTCTCGACTACGCCCACGACAGCGGCTTCTACGCCGGCATCTGGGCCACCAACGTCGACTTCGGGGACGACGCGAACATCGAAATCGACTACTACGGCGGCTTCCGCGGCGGCGAGGACATCACCTACGACGTCGGCGTGATCTGGTATTCGTACCCGAGCACCGACGCCCAGTACGACTTCGGCGAGGTTTACGGGTCCGTCGGCTACAAGTGGGTGAGCGGCAAGATCTCGTATTCGCCGGACTTCGGCAGCTGTCGGTGACTCGGCCTTCTACTACGAGGCCAACGGCAGCTTCGAACTGCCCGCGAACTTCGGCGCGACGGCTCACGTCGGCTACAGCGACGGCGACTACTGGGACAACTCCGAGTACACCGACTGGTCCGTCGGCCTCACCTACACGCTCAGCCATTTCACTCTGGGCCTTAAGTGGGTCGACGGCAGCGACCTCGAAAGCATGCGACGGCACGCCGGACGACATCTTCAGCAGCGAAGCCCGCGCGATCTTCACGGTCTCGACCACGTTCCCGTGGTCCAGCGAGTGACGCACCCGCGCGCATAGAAAGTACGGTCGTAGCCCGATCGATCGAACGCCCGGACTCCGCGAGGAGCCCGGGCGTTTTCGCTTGCAGGCATGGCAATTCGTGGCCGGCTCGGGGCGGGTCGCGGCTCAGGCTGCCGTGCGCAGCACGTCCGCGAGCGTCCCGAACACCTGGTCGACGTGGTTGCGCTCGATGACCAGCGGCGGCGACAGCGCGATGATGTCGCCCGTCACGCGGATCAGCAGCCCGTTCTCGAACGCGCGCACGAACGCATCGAAGCCGCGGGCGCCCGGCTTGCCGGGTATCGATTCGAGCTCGATCGCACCGATCAGGCCCAGGTTGCGCAGGTCGATCACGTGCGGCAGGCCCTTCAGCGAATGCACGCCGTCCGCCCAGTAGTCGCCCATCTCGCGGGCGCGGGTCAGCAGGCCCTCGCGCCGGTAGATCTGCTGCACGGCCAGGCCTGCCGCACACGCGACGGGATGCGCCGAGTACGTGTAGCCGTGGAACAACTCGATGGCGCCTTCCGGGCCCTGCATGAACGCGTCGTAGATCTCCTTGTGTGCGGCGACCGCACCCATCGGCACGGCGCCGTTCGTGAGTCCCTTCGCCATCGTGATCATGTCCGGCAGCACGTCGAAGTGCTGCGCGGCGAACGGCGCACCGAGGCGCCCGAAGCCGGTGATCACCTCGTCGAAGATCAGCAGGATGCCGTGCTTCGTGCAGAGCTCGCGCAGCCGCTTCAGGTAGCCCTTCGGCGGGATCAGGACGCCGGTGGATCCCGCAACCGGCTCGACGATCACGGCGGCGATGTTGCTCGCGTCGTGCAGCGCCACGAGGCGCTCGAGTTCGTCGGCGAGGTTCGCGCCGTGCTCCGGCTCGCCACGCGTGAACGCATTGCGCGCCAGGTCGTGCGTGTGCGGCAGGTGGTCGACTCCCGGCAGCATGGCGCCGAAGAACTTGCGATTGTTGACCATGCCGCCGACCGAGATGCCGCCGAAGCCGACACCGTGGTAACCACGCTCGCGTCCGATCAGCCGGGTGCGGGTGCCCTCGCCACGCACGCGGTGGTAGGCAAGCGCGATCTTGAGCGCGGTGTCGACCGATTCCGACCCGGAGTTGGTGAAGAACACGTGATCGAGACCCGCGGGCAGCGACGCTACGATCTCGTTCGCGAGCTCGAAGGCGCCGCGGTGCCCCATCTGGAACGGCGGCGCGTACTCCATGGTCGCGACCTGTTCGCTGACCGCCGCCGCGATCTCCTTGCGGCCGTGACCTGCGTTGACGCACCAGAGGCCCGCGACGCCGTCGAGAATCTGCCGGCCGTCCGGCGTCCAGTAATGCATGCCGGACGCCTTCGCGAGCAGGCGCGGGTTGGCCTTGAACTGGCGATTCGCCGTGAACGGCATCCAGAAGGCCTCGAGGCTCGCACGGTCCGGTGCAGTGCTGGCAGGCATGGTTCGAGTCCTGGAAAAGGTCGGCAGGAGCGCCGGATGATAAGAAAAATTGACACACGCCTCAAACCGCCGTGAAATTCGGCCCTCTTTTGGCCCCAAGTGTGCAGGATATTGAACACCCGTGGCTGAACCTACCATCGACGTCGGCGCCCACCTGCGCGCCGTCCGCACCATGTACGGCCTTTCCCAGCGCGAACTCGCCAAGCGCGCAGGGGTCACCAACGGCCTCATTTCGCTGATCGAGCAGAACCGGGTCAGCCCGTCGGTCAGTTCCCTGAAGAAGGTCCTCGACGGCATCCCGATGTCGTTGTCGGAGTTCTTCACGCTCGACCTGACCGTGAGCCCGCAGGTGTTCTTCCGCAGCGACGAACTCGCGGTGCTCGGCGATCGCGACGTCACGTTCCGCCTCGTGGCGGCGCGCCGCCCGAATCGGGCGATGGCGCTCATGCACGAGCGCTATGCCCCGGGCGCCGACACGGGCGGCGACATGCTGCGCCACGAGGGCGAAGAGGGCGGCGTCGTCGTCAGCGGGCGGATCGAACTCACGGTGGGCGCGCGAGACGCGCGTGCTCGGGCCGGGAGATGCATACTATTTCACGAGCGCGATCCCGCACCGTTTCCGTAACACCGGCGCGGAATCGTGCGAGATCATCTCGGCCAATACGCCCCCGACGTTCTGAACACGCACCCGCGAAGATCCGGCAGCCGCAAAACGGCGCGAGGCAACATGAGTTCCAATACGGACGCGACCACGACGCACGACTGGGTCCGGCGCGCTCGCGCGCTCGCGATCAATGGCCAGGCCTTCATCGATGGCCGCTACGTGCCGGCGGCGAGCGGCGCGACATTCGCCGACGTGAGCCCGATCGACGGCCGGGTGATCGCGAGCGTGGCCGCGACGGACCAGGCGGACGTGGACCGCGCCGTGACGGCCGCGCGGCGCGCGTTCGAGAGCGGCGTGTGGTCGCGCCAGCACCCGCGCGACCGCAAGCGCGTGCTGCAGCGCTTCGCGGAACTGATCCTCGCGCACCGCGACGAACTCGCGCTGCTCGAGACGCTCGACATGGGCAAGCCGATCAGCGACAGCCTCGCGGTGGACATCCCGGCCACCGCGCGCTGCATCACCTGGTACGCCGAGGCCGTCGACAAGCTGTACGACGAGGTCGCGCCGACCGGCGACGACGCGCTCGCCCTGATTACGCGCGAGCCGATCGGCGTCGTGGCCGCGATCGTGCCCTGGAACTTTCCGCTGATCATGGCGGCCTGGAAGATCGGTCCCGCGCTCGCGGCCGGCAACTCCTTCATCCTGAAGCCGTCCGAGAAATCGCCGCTCACGGCGATCCGCCTGGCCGAGCTCGCGGCCGAGGCGGGCCTGCCCGACGGCGTGTTCAACGTCTTGCCGGGCTTCGGCCACACCGCGGGCAAGGCGCTGGCGCTGCACATGGACGTCGACTGCGTCGGCTTCACGGGCTCGACGCGCACCGGCAAGCTCATGCTGCAGTACTCGGGCCAGTCGAACATGAAGCGCGTCTGGCTCGAGTGCGGCGGCAAGTCGCCGAACATCATCCTCGCCGACTGCCCGGACCTCGAGCGCGCCGCGCAGGCCGCCGCCTCCGCGATCTTCTTCAACCAGGGCGAGATGTGCACCGCGGGCTCGCGGCTCGTCGTCGAGGCGCCGGTGCGCGACGCCGTGCTCGAGATGGTCGTGGCAGCGAGCCGCGACATGCAGCCGGGCGACCCGCTCGACCCGGCAACGCGGCTCGGCGCGATCGTCGACGACGTGCAGCTGAAGACCGTGCTCGGCTACATCGAGTCCGGCCGCGCCGAAGGCGCGAGGTCGTCGCCCGGGCGGCGCGCGTGCACGGCAGGAAACGGGTGGCTACTACGTCGAACCGACGGTGTTCGCGCGGCGTGCGCCACGACATGAAGATCGCGCAGCGAGGAGATCTTCGGGCCGGTGCTCGCAACGATTACGGTCGAGGACGCGGAGGAAGCCGTCCGCGTCGGCAATGGCGTGGAACTACGGCCTCGCGGCCGCCGTCTGGACGCGCGACATCACGAAGGCGCACCGCATCGCCCGCGCACTGCGCGCCGGCATGGTCTACGTCAATTGCTACGATGCCGACGACATCACCGTGCCGTTCGGCGGCTACAAGCAGTCCGGCACGGGTCGCGACAAGTCGCTGCACGCATTCGACAAGTACACCGAGCTGAAGACCACCTGGATCGACCTGTCGCGATGAGCGCCTATCGCAACGTCACCTTCGACGAGATCGTGCCGGGCACGACCGCGAGCGCCCAGCGCGTGCTGACGCAGACCGAGATCGAGGCGCTCCTGCTGGTCTCCGGCGACGTCGTGCCGTTTCACGTCGAGGACGACGTGGGCCCGGAGCCGGACGAACTCCGCGTGGACGCGGTGGCGGCCGAGGCGATCATTTCCGGCATGCTCGAACGGCGCCTGCCGGGCCCCGGCACGCGCATCGTCTCGCAGCAGCTCGAATTCGACGGCCATATCCGCGTGGGCGACGAGGTGCGGGCCACCGTGACGGCCCGCGAGAAGTTCGCCGATTCCGGCCGCGTGGTGTTCGATTGCGAAGTGATCGCAGCCGGCCAGCGCGCGTGCTGTGGGGCACGGTGGTGGTCGAGGCGCCGAAACGCCGGCTCGCGTATTCCGAGATCGCGACGCCCGAGATCGTCCTGCGTCGCAACGACGTGTTCGCGCGGCTGCTGCGGCGCTGCGAGCCGCTTGCTCCCGTGACCTGCGCCGTGGCCCACCCGTGCGACCGCGATTCGCTGCTCGGCGCGCTCGAGGCCGCGCGCCGCAAGCTCATCGTGCCGATCCTGGTTGGTCCCGCCGCACGCATCCAGGCCATCGCAGCCGCGAACGGCGCCGACATCGCGCCGTACAGGCTCGTCAACACCGCGCACAGCCACGCCTCGGCCGCTACCGCCGTCGCGCTCGCGCGGAGCGGCGAAGTCGAGACCCTCATGAAGGGCAGCCTGCACACCGACGAGATCATGGCCGAGGTGATCTCGGCGCAGACCGGCCTGCGCACCGACCGGCGCATCAGCCACGTGTTCGTGATGGACGTGCCGGCCTACGACCGCATGCTGCTGGTCACCGATGCGGCGATCAACATCGAGCCGACGCTGCGTGAAAAGGCCGACATCGCGCAGAACGCGATCGACCTCGCGCGTCACCTCGGGGTCGAGCTGCCCAAGGTCGCGATCCTCTCGGCGGTCGAGACCGTGAATCCCGACATCCGCTCGACGCTCGACGCCGCCGCGCTCTGCAAGATGGCCGACCGCGGCCAGATCACGGGTGCCGTGCTCGACGGCCCGCTCGCGTTCGACAACGCGATCAGCGAGTTCGCCGCGCGCACCAAGAGCATCAAGTCGCCGGTGGCAGGTGCCGCGGACGTCGCTGCTGGTGCCGAACATCGAGGCGGGCAACATGCTCGCCAAGCAGCTGCTCTACTTCGCGGGCGCCGACAGCGCCGGCATCGTGCTTGGCGCGCGGGTGCCGGTCGTGCTGACGAGCCGCGCCGACAACGTGCGCATGCGGATCGGTTCCGCCGCCGTCGCCAAGTTGCTCGTGCACGCGCGCCGCGCAGCGGCCGCGCTCGCGGTCCCGCCGAAACCATGACGGTGAGGGCCGCCGGCGGGCGGGCCATCCTCGTCCTGAACGCCGGCTCGTCGAGCATCAAGTTCTGCGTCTTCCGGCTCGAGGCCGGAGCCATTGCCCGCGACCTGCGCGGCCAGATCAGCGGGCTCACGGCGGCGCCTCGCATCGCGTTGCGGCGCGGTGCGGAGACCTTGGTGGACGCTGGCCTCGGCCGCGGGCCGATGGCACACGCGGCCGCGCTCGATCACCTGCTCGACGCGCTGCACCGCGAGCTTCGCGGCACGCAGTTCGTGGGCGTGGGTCATCGCGTGGTGCACGGCGGCCTCGAGTTCATGGCGCCGATCGCGGTCGACGCGCCGGTGCTCGCGCGCCTCGACCGGTACGTGCCGCTTGCTCCACTGCACCAGCCGCACAACCTCTCCGCCATCCGCGAGATGCTGGAGCGGCTGCCAGGCGTGCCCGAGATCGCGTGCTTCGACACGGCCTTTCACCGCACCGTCCCGGAAGTGGCGCAGCTCTTCGCATTGCCGCCGCGCTTCGCCGAGGCGGGCGTGCGGCGGTATGGCTTTCACGGGCTGTCGTACGAGTACATCGCGACGCAACTGCCGGCGCTCGACGCCCGCGCGGCGGCCGGCCGCACGGTCGTCTTTCACCTTGGCAACGGGTGCAGCATGTGTGCGCTGCACGGCGGGCAGAGCGTGGCGACGACGATGGGATTCACCGCGGTGGAGGGGCTGCCGATGGGCACGCGTTGCGGGTCGCTCGACCCCGGCGTGCTGTTGTTCCTGATGGACGAACTGCGACTCGGGCCCCGCGAGATCGAGCGGCTCATCTACCACGAGTCGGGACTGCTCGGCATGTCGGGGCTCTCGAGCGACATGCGCGACCTGCTCGCGAGCGACGACCCTGCCGCCGACGCTCGCGGTGCAGGTGTTCGTCTATCGCGCGGGTCGCGAACTCGGCTCGCTCGCCGCCGCGCTCGGCGGGCTGGATGCGGTCGTGTTCACGGCCGGCATCGGCGAGAACCAGGCCGAGGTGCGGGGGCGCATCTGCCGCGCGGCCGCGTGGCTCGGCCTCGAACTGGATGCGCACGCGAACCTGCGGCACGGACCGACGATCAGCGCGCCGGGGAGTGCCGTGCGTGCCTACGTCGTGCCGACCGACGAAGAGGCGATGATCGCGCGGCACGTCGTGAGGACTCTCGGCCTGTGACGGCGCCCCCGGGGCAGTCGGTGACCGACGGCCGAACCGTGACGGCCGGTCACGGCCAGAAGCGCGCTTTGGGTGCCGTCGCCGTCGTAGAATCGAGCCTGCGAACCGCCGCAGTCCGATGCGCCGGAGTCGCCCTGTGCGTTCCGATTGGTCGCCTGGGCGCGCTTCGTTAGACTTCGCGCCCCTGACCGTCGCGCCCATGCGGGAGAGTAGCGATGCAAGTGACCGTTGCCGCCACCCAGTTCGCGTGTTCCGAGAACGCGACCGAGAACCTGGACAAGGCCGAGGCGCTGGTGCGCGAGGCCGCGTCACGTGGCGCGCAAGTCATTCTTCTGCAAGAGCTTTTCGAGACCCCGTATTTCTGCAAGGATCACCTCGCGCGGCATTTCGACCTGGCGCGACCGATCGCGGACAGCCCAGTGGTGCGCCGCTTCCAGATGCTGGCGCTCGAACTGGCCGTGGCACTGCCGCTCAGCGTGTTCGAGCGCGCCAACAACGCGTTCTACAACTCGCTCGCGATGATCGACGCGGACGGCGAAGTGCTCGGTGTCTACCGCAAGTCGCACATCCCGGAAGGACCCGGGTACCACGAGAAGTACTACTTCTCGCCCGGCGACTCCGGATTCCGTGTCTGGGAGACGCGTTATGGCAGGCTCGGCGTCGGCATCTGCTGGGACCAGTGGTTCCCCGAGGCCGCCCGCTGCATGGCGCTCATGGGCGCCGACGTGCTGTTCTACCCGACGGCGATCGGATCCGAGCCGCACGACGCGAGCATCGACTCGCGCGATCACTGGCAGCGGTGCATGCAGGGACACGCCGCGGCGAACGTCATGCCGCTGGTGGCCTCCAACCGCGTGGGCAAGGAGCGCGGCGAGAAATACGAGATGACCTTCTACGGCTCGTCGTTCATCGCCGATGCCACGGGGGGCAAGATCGTGGAAGCGGATCGCACGTCCGAAACCGTGCTGACGGCGACGTTCGATCTCGACCAGCTGCGCGAGCAGCGGCGCGCCTGGGGCGTATTCCGGGACCGCCGCCCGGACCTCTACCAGCCGATACTCACGCTCGACGGGCGTGTCCCCGCCTGAAAATCGCGATGACTGTCTTCCCGACGTCGGCCGTGACGCTGCGTTCCGCGGCGCTCAGCGGCCCGGTGGCTTGCGTGGATCTCGAGACTACGGGCGGGCTCGCGGCGCAGCACCGCATCATCGAGGTGGGGATCGTGCTGCTCGACCGCGGCGAGGTCGTCGAGGAGTGGCGCACGTTCGTGCAACCGGGCGTGCACATACCTGCGGCCATCGCGGCCTTCACCGGGATCGACGATTCGATGGTGGCGGATGCACCGCCGTTCGAGCACGTGCGCGGCGAGGTGCGGCGCCGCCTCGACGGCCGCCTGTTCGTGGCCCACAACGCGCGCTTCGACTACGGCTTCCTGCGCACCGAGTTTCGACGCGTGGGGGAGCGCTTCTCGGCGCCTGTGCTTTGCACCGTGCGGCTGTCCCGCGCGCTCTTCAAGGAGTACCCGCGGCACAACCTCGACACGTTGATCGATCGGTTCGGCTTGAGCTGCAGCGCGCGTCACCGGGCGCTCGGCGACGCGCAGGTGCTGCCCGCGCTGCTCGCGGCGATGGAAGCGAGTCGCGGCGAGGCCGTCGTGCACGACGCGGTGACGGCGGCACTGCGCGAGCCACGCCTGCCGCCGCAATTGCCGGCGGAACTCGCCGACGACCTGCCCGAGGGCCACGGCGTATACCTGTTTCGCGGCGATGGCGGCGCCCCGCTCTACGTGGGCAGGAGCCGCAACGTGCGCAGCCGCGTTTTCGGGCATTTCGCTACCGGGCATCGCGCCGGCAAGGAAGCGCGGCTCGCGCAGCAGGTGCGGCAGGTCGAATGGGTCGAAACCGGAGGCGAACTCGGCTCGCTGCTGCTCGAATCACGCCTGGTGAAGGACCTCGCGCCGAGCGGCAATCGCCGCTTGCGCAAGGGCGAGGGCGACTGCGTCGTGCGCCTCGTGCCGGGTGACGCCGGGTTCGTTCCCGAAGTGGCGCCGCTCGACGCCGCCGCGTTCGACCCGGACGCGATCGCATACGGCCCATTTCACACCGGGCGCGATGCGTGGCGGGCCGTCGAGGGCAAGGCGCGTGAAGCATCGCTGTGCCTGAAGGCGCTCGGGCGCGAGCAGGGCGCCGGCAGTTGCTTCGCCTACCAGGTGCACAAGTGCCGCGGCACCTGCGTCGGCAAGGAACCCCGCGCGCTGCACGACGCGCGGCTGCAACTCGCCCTGGCGTCGCTGCGCATCAAGCCGTGGCCCTTTGCCGGCGCGATCGGCATCCGCGAACCGGAGCCCGGGACGCGCAGCACGTGCCTGCACGTGATCGATCGCTGGCAGCACCTCGGCACGGCGCGCGGGCCGGACGAGGTGACGGAGCTGCTGCGTACGTCGCGCGAGCAGCACTTCGACGCCGACAGCTACCGCATCATCGGGCGCTGCCTCGCCAACCTGCGTCCGCAGGACCTCGTCATGCTCGGCCCCGCGAGCCTCGCATGAGCGTCGGCGATACTGCGCCGGAGAGGACCTTCTTCGCGACCTGCCCACGCGGGGTCAGCGAATTGCTGGCCAGCGAACTGCGCGCACTCGGCCTCGAGGTCGAACGCGAGCATCCCGCGGGCGTCGGCTTTCGCGGCACGTTGCGCAGCGCGTACCTTGCGTGCCTGTGGTCGCGCACCGCGAGCCGCATCCTGCTGACGCTCGGCGAGGTTACCGCCGCGGATCCGGACGCGATGTACCAGGCACTGCGCGCCATGCCCTGGGAAGTGCACGTGCGGCCGGAGGGCACGTTCGCGATCGACATCGTGGGCGAGTCCCCGGCGTGGTTGCGCAACACGCAATTCGCGGCGCTCAAGGCGAAGGACGCCATCGTCGATCGCATGCGCGAACTGAACGAGGTGCGGCCGTCGGTGGACCGCGATGCGCCGGACGTGCGCATCGGCCTCCGGTTCGCGCGCGACCGGGTCACCGTCGGCATCGACCTGAGTGGCGCGCCCCTGCATCGCCGCGGCTATCGCCAGGCTGGCGTCGAGGCGCCGCTCAAGGAGAACCTCGCCGCGGCACTGCTGCTGCGCTGCGGCTGGCCTGCGTTCGCGCGCGAGGGCGCCGCCTTTTTCGATCCCATGTGCGGCTCGGGCACGCTCGTGATCGAGGCGGCGCTGATCGCCGCCAACATCGCGCCGGGCCTGCTGCGGCGGCGTTTCGGCTTCGAGCGCTGGCTGCAGCACGATGCCGCGCTCTGGACCGGCCTCCGCGCGGAGACCGAATCTGCGCGACGGCTGGACGAACTGCGGCCGGGACTCTGCGCCGGCAGCGACCGCGACCAGCCGGCGATCCGCGCGGCCATCGCCAATGCCAATCTCGCCGGCCTCGGCAACCACCTCGTGTTCGACCGGCGCGAGGTCGCGCAGTTGACGCCGTCGCGACACGCGCACGGGCTCGTGCTCGTCAATCCGCCGTACGGCGTGCGGCTCGGGGGACGTGCGCGAGCTCGAGGCCGTCTACGCCGACCCTCGGACGGCAGCTGCTCGCGTGCTTTCCCGGCTGGCACGCGGGCGCTGATCGTCGGCGACCCGGGACTCGGGCGCGCGCTGGGGTTGCGCGCGTATCGCTCGCACACGTTCTTCAACGGCGCGATCGAGTGCCGCCTGCTGCGTTTCCGGCTGGACGAGACGGCCGTCGAGCCGGATCGTGCGACCGTGAGGGCCGCGCGACTCGAGGCGGCGCGCGTGCGTCCCGGTGTCGACGATGTTCGCCAACCGGCTGCGCAAGAACGTCGGGCCGCCTCGCGGACTGGGCGCGACGCAACGAGGTCGCCTGCTATCGCGTCTACGATGCCGACATGCCCGAGTACGCGTTCGCCATCGACGTCTACGGCAACGCGAGCGCTGGGTCTGCGTGCAGGAATACGCGGCGCCGCCACCGTCGCCGAGGAGTCCGCGCGCGCAAGGCCGCGACGAGGCGCTGGCGGTGATCCCGGAGGTGCTCGGCGTACCGGCGGAGCGCATCGCCCTGCGCGTACGCCGCCGCCAGCGCGGCGGCGAGCAGTACGAGAAGCTCGACAGCGGAGTCGCAGTTTCACGTCGTGCGCGAGGGCCGCTACCGCTTCCTCGTCAATTTCACCGACTATCTCGACACCGGCCTGTTCCTCGACCACCGCCTCACGCGGCGAGCGGATCGGGGAGCTGGCGGCCGGGACAGCGCTTCCTGAACCTGTTCGCCTACACCGGCACCGCCACCGTGCACGCCGTCGGCGGCGGGGCGGCGCGTCGACCACCGTGGACATGTCGCGCACCTATCTCGACTGGGCCCGGCGCAACCTCGCGCTGAACGGGCTCGCGGGCCGCGCGCACGAGTTCGTGCAGGCGGATTGCCTCGCGTGGCTCGACGAGCAGGCGCACGGCTCGCCCGCGGCGCTACGACCTCATCTTCGTCGATCCGCCGACGCTCTCGCGGTCGAAGCGCATGGAGCAGGAGTTCGACGTGCAGCGCGACCACGTGTAGCTGCTCGAGACGGCCGGCCGGCTGCTCGAGCCCGGCGGCACGATGCTCTTCTCGAACAACTTCCAGCGCTTCCGCCTCGACGCCGGCGGCGCTGGCGCCGTTCGAGGTCGAGGACCTGACCCGCGCGACCATTCCCGAGGATTTCGCGCGCAACCCGAAGATCCACGTGGGCTACCTGTTGCGTCGCGCAGCGGCCGCGTTGGCCGGCACGCGGGATGCCGCCGGGGCAACCGGCAAGCATGGTTCCCCGGTCGGCGCTTCGCGCGCCCGAGACTTGCTCGGCAAGGGCCCCGGCTGACTCACCTGCAACAACGGAACGAATACTTGGACATCTTCAAGGTCTTTACGCTCGAGTGCGCGCATCGCCTGCCGCACGTGCCAGCCGGGCACAAGTGCGCGCGCGTCCACGGGCACTCGTTTCCGGTCGAACTGCACGTCCGCGGGCCCGTGGACCCGCAGCTGGGCTGGGTCATGGACTTCGCCGATATCAAGGCGGCGTTCGAACCGCTGTACGAGCAACTCGACCACCGCTACCTGAACGACGTCGCGGGGCTCGAGAACCCCACCAGCGAAAACCTCGCGCGCTGGATCTGGAGCCGGCTCAAGCCGGCGTTGCCGATGCTTGCGCGCGTGGTCGTGCACGAGACGTGCACGAGCGGCTGCGACTACGCGGGCGAGGATTGACTTGCGGCCGTCGCTGCCCGCATGCCTTCGGGCGCCGGGCCGCGCCGGCGCCGGCAACCGATGCTCTGCGCGGGCGACCGCCGGGCTGCCGCGCTACAGCAGGTCCTTGAGCCGGAACCAGAGCATCGCGAGCACGAGGCCTGGCATGCGCAGTGCCGGCCCTCCCGGAAAATTCCGGTGCTGCAGCTTCGTGAAAAGATCGAAGCGCCCGGCTTGCCCGGCGATCGTTTCCGCCACCATCTGGCCGGCGATACCCGTGAGCGCGATGCCGTGGCCGGAGAATCCCTGCAGGTAGTAGACGTTCGGGGCCAGGCGGCCGAAATCCGGCGCGCGGCTCATCGTGATGTCCACGTGGCCGCCCCAGGCGTATTCGATACTCGCGTCCGCGAGCGACGGGAACACGTTCAGCATGCGCACGCGCGTGGCATTCGCCGTGTTGCGCGCATCACGGCCCGAATAACTGACGCGACCGCCGAACAGGATGCGGTGATCGTCCGAGCGGCGGAAATAATCGAGCACGAAATTCACGTCCGACACGGCGACGTTCTCGCGCATCAACGCTTCGATGCGCGCCTGACCGAGCTGCTCGGTGGCGATGATGTAGGTGCCCACCGGCATGATGCGATCGCGCAGCTTCCTCGAGATCATCTCGTCGATGAAGGCGTTGCAGCAGAGCGCCACGTGCTGCGCGCGCACCGACGGGCCGGCCGCCGTTCGAACCCGCGCCGTGGGCCCGTGCTCGATGCCGACGACCATGGCCTGTTCGTGGATCGTCACTCCGGCCGCTTCCGCGGCAGCGGCCAGGCCCAGCGTGTAATTGAGCGGGTGCAGGTGGCCGCTGCGGTCGTCACGCAGGCCGCCGAGGTAACGGTCGGTCAGCAGCACCTGCCGCAGTTCCGCCTTGTCGAGCCAGCGCGTGCCGGTGTAGCCGTATTGGCCCTCGAGTTCGTCCTGTAGGCGCGCAGGCCGGCTTCCTGCCGCGGCTTGAGGGCGGTATGCAGGTGGCCCAGGTGCAGGCCGCAGTCGATGTGGTGTTTCTCCACCAGCTGCTTGAGCAGGTCGAGCGCGTCGACGGAAATGTCGAACATCTTCTTCGCGTCCGCCCGGCCGACCTGCGCGACCAGCTTGTCCTGGCTGCAGGCGTACCC
>CAWBAG010000021.1:0-98755 GCA_963786705.1 uncultured Gammaproteobacteria bacterium | reverse complement strand
CAGCGTGGCGTCGAAGAGCCGTACGCCGCGGTTGACTGCCATGTGCACGGTGAGGCGCTCGCCGGGCGCGCCGAAGCGCCAGTCGTAGGCGAGGTCCATCGGCAGGAACGGCGAGACGTGGAACGCCTTGTCGAAGCGGACGCCGCGCCCGGCGCGCCGCTCGCTCGCGCGTCGGTGCAGCACGTAGCAGTGGCGCTCGCCCCAGGGCGTGTTGTTGACCTCGGCGACGATCGTCTTCGACGCGCGCGTCCGGCCGCGTCGAAGCAGTAGTAGAAGCTGACCGGGTTGAAGCACGTAGCCGAAGTAGCGCAGGTGGGTGAGCAGGCGGATCGGGCCCGCGCGGCCGGCGGCCGGTGCGCTCGCCACCAGGTCGCGCACCGCCTGCGTCGAGCGGCTGCCGCCGGGTCGCCGAGGTGATCGGCGCGGTCGAAGCGGGCGAGCGCCGGGCGCGCGCGTCGACCACAGCCAGCGGCCGCGGAACACCGTGGTCGAGCTCGGCCAGGTCGAGGTACAGCCATGAACAGCCGGTAGCGGAAGGCGTGCGCGCGCGGCGCGAGCGCCGGTGCCTAAGCCACCCGTGATAGAGCGCGCTGTGCATCGTGGTCGCGTCTCGCTCGAAATGTCGCAGCGCGTCGCAGCGCGCTCACCACGCCGTCCTCGTGGAAGCCGTAGCGCCAGTAGGCGCCGCAGTAGTAGCGTGCGCGTCGCACGCCGTTGATCTCGCGCTGGCGCGGCTGCGCCGCGACGCCGGCGGGCGTGTACAGCGGATGGTGGTAGACTGATGCGCGCGATGATCTTCGCCGGATCGATGGCGTCGCTGTGGTTGAGCGTCACGCAGAACGTGTGGGCGCGATCGAGCCCCTGCAGGATGTTCATGTTGTAGGTCAGCGCCACGCGCTGGCCGCGCATCGCGCAGCACGTGGTAGTTCCACGCCGCCCAGGCGCAGCGGCGCGCGCGGCAACAGCGACGTGTCGGTGTGCAGCACCGCCTCGTTCTCCTGGTAGGGGATCGCGCCGAGCACCTCGCGCTCCGGCGGGCGACGGCGTCGGCCAGCAGCGCGCAGCGCCTGGTCGGTGTGGCAGGCGAGGAACACGTGGTCGTAGCGCTCGGCGTCGCGCCCGCGCGCCTTCACCAGCACGCCGTCGGGCAGGCGCCGGATCGACTCGACCGGGCGTGCGAGGCGGATGCGGTCGCGGAACGGCGCGACCAGCTTCTCGACGTAGCGCGCCGAGCCGCCGCGGATCACGCGCCACTGCGGGCGGTCGTCGACCGACAGCATGCCGTGGTTGTGCGAAGAAGCGCACGAAGAAGCGCGCCGGGAAGTCGAGCATGCGCGCCGGGTCGGTCGACCAGATCGCCGCGCCCATCGGCACCAGGTAGTCGCTCGACGAACTGCGCGCGAGTAGCCGTGCGCGGCGAGGTAGTCGCCGAGCGTCAGCGTCTCGTCGCCGTCGGCGTCGAGCAGCGCCGGCGCCTCGCGGTTGAAGCGCAGGATGTCGCGCGATCATGCGCAGGAACGACGGCCGCAGCAGGTTGCGGCGCTGCGCGAACAGCGTGTTCAGCGACGTGCCGTTGTACTCGAGCCCGCTGCGCTCGTAGCGCACGCTGAAGCTCATCGCGCTCGGCTGCGACGCGACGCCGAGCTCGTCGAGCAGCGCGATGAAGTTCGGGTAGGTGCGGTCGTTGAAGACGATGAAGCCGGTGTCGACCGTGCTAGCGCTCGGCCGTCGAGCTCGACGCCGTGCGTGTGCGTGTGGCCGCCGACGTGGTCGCCGGCCTCGAACACCGTGATGTCGTGCTGCGCGGTGCAGGCGGTGCGCGGCGACGTTGCCGGCGATGCCGGTGCCGATGATGGCGATCTTCATGCGCGGCCTCCGGCCTGCGCGGCGTGCGCGCGTCGCGCGCCGGGCGCGGCACCTGCGTCAGGTCCCAGATCAGGCCGAGCGCGGCGAGCAGCGCGCAGGCCGTAGTAGGTGAGGTCGATCTCCCACCAGTAGAAGCCCTGGCGCGCCGACGCCGGGTAGTGGTGGTGGTTGTTGTGCCAGCCCTCGCCGAACGTGAGCAGCGCGAGCCACAGGTTGTTGCGCGACGTCGTCGCGCGTGTCGTAGCGGCGGCCGCCCGAAGCGGTGGGCGAGCGAGTTGATGCGTGAAGGTGCGCGTGGTACAGCGCCACGGTCGAGATGCAGAAGCCCCACACCAGCAGCTGCGCGCCGCTGGTGCCGAGTGCCGGCGCGTAGCGCTGCGAGCAGTCGCGCCGAGCACGAACAGCGCGACAGCGAGCAGCAGCGGCACGAGCGACGTCGAAGCGATCGAGGAAGCGCAGCTCCGGGATAGCGCGCCAGGTCGCGCGACCAGCCGCGCTGCGCGGCGCGAAGTTCGCGCGCGACATGAACCAGCCCATGTGGCTCCAGAGCGAAGCCGTGCTGCAGCGCGCGAATGGCGTCCTGCGGGTCGTCGGCGTGCACGTGGTGGTGGCGATGATGCGACGCCCACCACAGCGGGCCGCGCTGCACGGCCGAGGCGCCGAGCAGCGCGAACACGAACTGCGCGGCGCGCGAGGTGCGGAACGCGCGGTGCGAGAAGTAGCGGTGGTAGAAGCCCGTGATCGCGAACATGCGCAGCGCGTACAGCGCCACCGCCACGGCCACGCGCGGTCGCGCTCACGCCGACCCAGACGCACCGCGAGGCAGGCGAGGTGCAGGAGCGACGAACGGCAGCACGCGCAGCCAGTCGATGCGGCGTCGCCGTCGGCCGGCGTCGCGGGCGGTCGGCGCGGCGGCGCTGTCGAACCAGCGAGCCAGCGCTGCCTGGCGAGATTCCTCTGCATGGTGGCGCTGGTCGCTGCGTCGCGCGGTCAGCCCCAGCGCTGCGGCACCTTCTGGACGCGCGAGACGTCGTAGCCCTGCTCGGCGATGAACTCGAGCAGACGCCGGTAGTCCGTCGTCCGGGATCGCTGGCGTGCGCGCCATGATCCAGCACGTAGTCGCGCTTCTCGCGCCCGACGACGGTGAGGCCGTAGTCGTCGTCAGGTAGACGATGCGGTAGTCGGCCTTGATCGGCCACACGAACTGCATGCCCCAGACCGCGTTCGAGTTGCCGGTCGAGGACGAACCCGCGCGGCGTGTAGACGCTTCGCCTCGCCGTCGAAGCCGCCAGCACGGAACGTGAATGTCGTCTCGATCGTGCCGTCCTCCGCGAGCCGGTAGGACTCGACCGCGTTGTGCGCGCCCTTCTCGACGAAGGTCGGGATGTTGGCGATGACGTACCAGTCGCCCATGAAGCGCTCCAGGTCGACGCTCCGGACGGGCTCGAGCGGAGGCTGCGACGTCGTCTGGCAACCCGCGAGCAGCAATGCCGCCGCGCTCAGCAGTGTGATGCGCATCGTGTCCGTCCTCTCCTGTTCAGCGGGTGGGCTCGGCGCGCGCGGCGTCACCGGAGCGCGGGAACCACGGAACGAACGCGCTCGTGGTCTCGACGTAACGACGGTAAGCGGGACGCCGCGTGCCGATGTCCTGCTCGAGCAGCACCACACCCGACACCTTGAGCAACAGCACCGTCATGAGCAGCGGCCCGGCGACCGACCACGCCCCGCCGGCCGAGAGCGCGATCAGGCAGAGCCCCACCACACGCAGCATTCGCCGAAGTAGTTGGGGTGGCGCGTGTAGCGCCAGAGGCCGGAGTCGAGCACGCGGCCGCGGTTGATCGGCCGTGACATGAACCGCGCGAGTTGCCCGTCCGCGACGCTCTCGAAAAGCACGCCGAAGGCCGCGAGCGCCGCTCCCGCGTAATCGAGCCAGCCGAGCGGCGATCGCCTGCGAGCGCCGCGAGGAGAGGCAACGACACGATCCAGGCGAGGACCGCCTGCAGGCCGAATACGAGGTACAGGCTCTTGAGCGCGAACCGCGGCTCGTTGCGGGCGCGGATCTGGCGGTAGCGATAGTCCTCGGATTCGCCCCAGTTGCGCCACGTGAGATAGGCACAGAGCCTGAGCGCCCACACGGCGACCAGCGTCATGACGCAGCGCATCGCGCGGACTGCTCGCCGGCGTGGCGCCGAGATAGACGAAGGCGGCGAGCAGGAAGAAAAGCGGCCACACGCTGTCGACGATGCTCACGTCGCGCCGCGGGATGCTCGCGAGCCACGTGACGACGGCGAGCGCGAGCATCGCCCCGAGGCCGGCGAAACACGCGTTCAGCTGGAACATCGCGATTCCCCGCCGCGGGCACCGGCCGCGGTCCGCGTGGCGGCGCAGGCCATCATCGCGACGCGCTCGAACAGGTAGTGGCTCACCCACCACTGCTGCCCGTCGTCGTAGCCGAAGAGCTCGGCGCAGGCCATGAAGAAGATGCGCCAGCGCATCCACCACAGGCGCGGCGGCTCGCGCGCCGTAGGTCTGCTCGAGGATCGGCCAGCACCGCGTCGCGCCGCGCGTCCAGGTTTGCGAGCCAGGCGTTGGCGGTGCGCTCGTAGTGCGTGCCGTCCCAGCGCCAGCGCTGCAGCGAGCCGCAGATCGTCCTGGAAGCGCAGCGCGAGGTCGTCGCTCGGCATCATGCCGCCGGAGAAGAAGTGCCGGCTCATCCAGTCGCTGGCGTCGCGCTCGATCGAACGCGTAAGGCGTCGCGCGATGCACGAAGACGTGCATGAAGAAGCGCCCGCTCGGGCTCGAGCCAGCCGCGCACGCGGCGGAAGAGCTCCGGCCAGTTGCGCATGTGCTCGAACATCTCGACCGACACGACGCGGTCGAAGCGCGCGTCGAGTCGCGAAGTCGTTCATGTCGCAGCGTGATCGACCCGCACGTTGGCGAGGCCGCGCCGCGCCGCCTCGGCCTCGATGTAGCTGCGCGCTGCGACTGCGAGTTCGAGACCGCGGTGATGCGGCTCGCGCGGATAGTGCTCGGCCATCCACAGCGTCAGCGAGCCCCAGCCGCAGCCGAGCTCGAGCACCTGCTGGCCGTCGGCGAGGCCGGCGCGCTCGCAGGTCGCGGCAGAGCGCGGCCTCCTCGGCCTCGTCGAGCGTCTCGACGCCCTGCGGCCACCAGCACGAGCTGTACTTGCGGTGCCGGCCGAGCACCTGCGCCGAAGAACGCCGCCGGCACCTCGTAGTGCTGCTCGTTGGCCTTCTCCGGCACCAGCGCGACGGGCGCGCGCCGCATGTGCGCGACGAACGCCTCGGTCCACGCCGCGGCCGCCTCGGCAGTCGTTCGACTCGATCTCGGCCAGGCGGTGCACGCAGCAGGCGTCGAATGCCGGCGCGGATCACCAGGTCGGGCACGCAGGCCCTGTTCGGTCCAGTCGATCGCGAGGTTGCCGTTGCGGTTCATGCGGGGGATTTCTCGGATCGGGTCCTGTGCATTCACGTGGGCAGGAGTTCGCACAGGCGCCGTACGCCGTGGCGCAGTTCGGCGCCCATGGGCTGCGCGCCCGCGGCCACGAGTTCGTCACGGTGCGAGACCGAAGTGAGTCCTCCGACGAACACGGGTACGCCGGCCGCCGCGACCAGCTGCCGCAGCTCCCGGTCGAGCAGCTCGGGCGCCGGCGCCACCGATCCCGACAGAACGACGGCGTCGATGGCGGCGCGGCGCACGACGGTGGGCAGGTCGCCGAGCGGCACGTTGGCGCCGAGCAGGACGACCCGGTAGCCGTGCTCGTGAATGGCCAGCGCGAAGAGCAACGCACCGAACTCGTGGTGCTCCCCGGGCAGGCAGGCGACCAGCAGCTTGGGCCCGGCGTTGCCGCGTGCGCGGTGGTGGAAACGCGCACCGAGCTTGTTGCGCATGAAAACCGAGAAGAAGTGTTCCTCGGCGACGCTGCCCTCGGCGGTACTCCAGCGCTCGCCGAGCTCTTCGAGCAGTGGCAGCAGCACGTTGGCGGTGACGAGGTCCGACGGGTAGAGCGCGAGAGCCTCGTTGTACGTGTCGTCGACCGCGGCCTCGTCGAAACGGCTGATCGCCGACACGAGGCGTTCGACCAGGCTGTGCCACGGCCCAGCCGCGACCGCGCGTGCGGATGGATCGGTGACACCTTCGATCAGCTGGCACACCTGGCTGATGGGAATGCCCCTCTCGAGCATCGTCAGCGCACGTTGGATCTGCGCGATCTGCACGCGCGAGTAGAGCCGGTGGCCGCCTTCGGTGCGCGCCGGGCGGATCAACCCGTAGCGCCGCTCCCAGGCACGCAACGTGATCGGATTGACGCCCGTCAGACTCGCGACGGTGCGAATCGGGTAGAGCTCGGTCAACGAATCGGCCGGGACCGGCTCAGCGGCGCGCGCCACCGGCCGGTCCTCCGGTTCGTCGCGGACGGGCTCGCCGGACGCGAAACTTCTGAAAGGTGTGCCCGAGGCGGCGCCCGATTCGGGCCGGCTGGCCGGGTCTGCGGGTGCGACCGAGGCCGGGGGGGTGGCCTTGGCCGCAGGGATAGCCGCCTCGGGCACGAAGAGGTAGCAGTGGCGCGCGAGCGGGGTCACGGGGAGGCGATTCCGGGAAGTGATGTCAAATACTGTGCACGACTTGTACATAATTTTCGGCAATACGTCAATAGCAGCTATTAGTGCCGCTCTTACTGCACTTGTGATCAATTAGAACTTATACATTTATTATGCATCACAGACCGCGCTGCCCATAGCAAGGCCCGCTTCTGGCCAGCCGTCGGCCGCGGGGCAGTGCCCGTCACGTCAACCGGTTTCCACTGGCAATGCAGAGCAGGCGGCCGGGGCGGCGGTCGCCAGGGAACGATCGAGGCAGGGGACAGGCTCAGGCGCAGATGTGCAGCTGGGCGTCCGCCGAAGTACTCGCTGCCGCGTTCGCGGCGGCAGATTCCGGGTCGGTCAACGGAGGTGACGGGATCGTCCCTCACCCCTCTCGGGACCTGGCGAAGCATGTCGCCTCGCCCGGTCCCGGGTCAGCAGCTGACGGTTCGCCCCAAGGGTGGACGGCGCCCGCGTTTCAGAGGTACGCCTGTACGTTCGTGACGGCGTGTCCGAGAGCGCCGGTGAGCGTCGCGACGGTGGCGACGGCGGCGGCGATCACTTGGGCGGCGTAGCGACTCGATTCATTCTGGGTACGCATGACTGGATCCTCCTGTGTGTGCGGAGGCCAAGCTACGCCGGTGCATTGATTCGATGAACGAGGCGCCGCGGACTTGTCTGTTCACGAATCGAGCACAATCCGCCGGGCTGCGCCGCGCGGAGCGGGGCGTGTGACAACCACGTCCGCGTCCGGCGCGATCATCTGGAACGAATCATCCTCGATCCGATCAAGCAGGATCTGCTCGCACCAGATCGGGTCGCGCGCATGGCGAGGGAGATGGAGGCGCAGTACGCTCGTCGGGTGCGGGATGGCGCGGCACGGACCGAGGCAGCGCCGAGGGAGCTCCAGGACCTCGACGCCCGCTTGACGCGCCTGCGTGCGCGGCTCATCGACGGCGACCCGGATCTGACGATGGACGAGCTGCAGGGCGCCATCGCGCGGGTCGAGACGAAGCGCGCGGAGTTGCAGTCGATGCAGGCCGGAGCGCGGGCATCGGCGCGCGTGTTACCGCTACTGCCGAAAGCGGCGGCGTTGTATCGGAAGCAGATCGAAGCGGGGTTGGAGGGCGACGTGGAAGCGGCACACAGGGCGCGTGGGATCCTGCGCGACCTGCTGGGGCCGATCACACTGACCCCGGACGGGGAGGCTCTGTGGGCGTCGTATCGTCTGGATCCCAGCGCCCTCTTGAAGGCAGCAGGGACAGGTGGTCGGGATGAGAGGATTTGAACCTCCGACTCCTACGTCCCGAACGTAGTGCTCTACCAGGCTGAGCTACATCCCGTTCCAAGTCCGGCGGCGAGCGGCCTGTTCTGCAACGAACCGAGTGAGTCAGTACGTCCGGGCCACCGCGAACTCCGCGAGCGCGCCGAGGGCCTTGCGATACGCCGACTCGGGCAGCCGGCCAAGGGCCTCGATGGCGAGATCTTTCTCCCGCCGTGCGAGCCGCGCAGTGTACTCAAGGCCCCCCGTCGATTCAATCGCGCGAGTGATCTGCGGCAGGTCGTCGAGCGCAGCCGTTCTCGATCGCAGCGCGCAGCCTGGCGACATCCGCGGGCGGTGCATGGGCGAGCGCATAGATCAGCGGCAGCGTCGGCTTGCCCTCGGCGAGGTCGTCGCCGAGGTTCTTGCCGAGTGCGTCGGCGCTCGCGGTGTAGTCGAGCGCGTCGTCGACGAGCTGGAACGCCGTGCCGAGGTGCCGTGCCGTAGTCGATCATGGCCCGCTCCGCCTCGGGGCCCGACTGCGAAATGATCGCGCCATCTGCGCGCCGGCCTCGAACAGCTTCGCGGTCTTGCGGTAAATGACCTCGAGGTAGCGCTCCTCGGTCGTGTCCGGGTCGTGCGCGTTCATGAGCTGCAGCACCTCGCCCTCGGCGATCGTGTTGGTGGCGTTGGCCATCACTTCCTGGATCCGCATGTCGCCCAGGTCCACCATCATCTGGAACGCGCGCGAATAGAGGAAATCGCCCACCAGCACGCTCGCCTCGTTGCCGAAGACGTCGTTCGCGGTGTCACGGCCGCGGCGCAGGTGCGAGCCGTCGACGACGTCGTCGTGGAGCAGGGTGGCGGTGTGGATGAACTCGATGATGGCCGCGGCCGGGACGTGCTGGTCGCCGTCGTGCCCGCAGGCCCGGGCAGCGAGCAGCACGGCCAACGGGCGCAGGCGCTTGCCGCCGCCGTCGATGATGTACTGGGCGACCTGGTTGACCAGCGCGACGTCGCTGGCAAGCCGCTCGACGATGGTCAGGTCGACGCGCTCGAGGTCCTCCGTGACCAGCGCCCGGATCTCGTTCGAGTTGCATTCTCGCGACAAGCCGCCAGGATTCCCCATGAACCGAGCAATAGTACCCGTCGAGCCGTGGGCGTGGGAATGGCGCAGGGCGCCGTAAGCGCTTGATTCTGTGCGGGGCCGGCCTCTAAAATCGCGCGTCTTTCTGCCGGGGCTCCCGGCCCCCATCGTTGGAGTAGAAGTCATGTACGCGGTCATTGCGACGGGCGGCAAGCAGTATCGCGTCGCCGAAGGCGACGTGGTTCGCATCGAGAAGCTCGACGGCCGAACCCGGCGCCGCTGTCGAGTTCGACAAGGTCCTCCTGGTGGGGCAGGGCGGCGACGTCAGGATCGGCGCCCCGCTGGTCGCGGGCAGCAAGGTCTCGGCGTCGTGCAGAAGCACGGCAAGAGCGACAAGGTGCCGATCGTCAAGTTCCGCCGCCGCAAGCACTACCTGCGGCAGGGCACGCACCGCCAGTTCTACACCGACGTCAAGATCACGGGCATCCAGGGCTGAGCCCTGCGGTCCCTGCAACGCATCCAGATCGACCAGGAGTCATGAAATGGCACATAAGAAGGCAGGCGGCAGACCAAGAACGGCCGCGAATCCGAGAGCAAGCGCCTCGGGCTCAAGAAGTTCGGCGGCGAGAGCGTGCTGGCCGGCAACATCATCGTGCGCCAGCGCGGCACGCAGTACCGCGCGGGCGACAACGTCGGCGTGGGCACCGACCACACGCTGTTCGCACTGGTGAACGGCAAGGTGCAGTTCAAGCGCAAGGGCGTCGAGCAGCGCGTGCACGTCAGCGTCGAGCCGACCACCGCCGCCTGAGCGCGCGCGTGACGTCGCCGTCGTGGCCGCAGGCCTTCTCGAAGGTCGCGGGCGCGGCGGTTCGCTGAGGCCCCGGCGAACCCGGGGCCTTTGCATTTCAGGCCAGGCAGCGATCCAAGCATCATGAAATTCGTCGACGAAGCCTCGATCAAGGTCCAGGCCGGCAACGGCGGCCGGGGCATGGTCAGCTTCCGCCGCGAGAAATTCATCCCGTTCGGCGGGCCGGACGGCGGCGACGGCGGCCACGGCGGCAGCGTCTACCTGGTCGCCAAGCAGGGCCTCAACACGCTCGCAGACTTCCGCTACATGCGCACTTTCAAGGGCGCCAACGGCGAGCCGGGCGGCAGCGCCGATTGCAGCGGCCGCGGCGGCGCGGACACCGAGGTCGTGGTGCCGGTCGGCACGGTCGTCTACGACGTGGACACCGAGGAAACGCTCGGCGACCTGCTGGCCGACGGCGACCGCATCCTGGTGGCCAAGGGCGGGCGCGGCGGCCTCGGCAATCAGCACTTCAAGTCGAGCAAGAACCGCACGCCGCGGCAGGCAACTCCCGGGATCCCCGGCGAGAAGCGCGAGCTGCGGCTCGAACTGAAGCTGATTGCGGACGTCGGTCTGCTGGGCCTCCCCAATGCCGGCAAATCGACACTGATCAGCGTCGTTTCGGCGGCGAGGCCGAAGATCGCCGACTATCCGTTCACGACCCTGCACCCGAACCTAGGCGTCGTTTACGTGGGAGAGCACAAGAGCTTCGTCATGGCCGACATTCCGGGGCTCATCGAGGGCGCGGCTGGTGGTGCCGGGCTCGGCATTCGCTTCCTGAAGCACCTGCAGCGCACGCGGGTGCTGCTGCACCTCGTCGACATCGCGCCGCCCGACCCGGACGCGGATCCCGTGACGGATGCGCGCGCGATCGCCGCCGAACTGAAGAAGTTCAGCCCGGAGCTGGCCAGCCGGGAACGCTGGCTGGTGCTGAACAAGATCGACCTGCTGCCTCCCGCCGAGGCCGAGAAGCGCTGCAAGGAGATTGTGCGGCGGCTGCGCTGGAAGGGCCCGGTCGTGCGCATCTCCGGCATCACGCGGCAGGGCACCCAGGAGCTGTGCCAGGCGCTCATGCGCCGGCTCGACGAGATCGACCGGGTGCCGGCGACCGCTGACGCGGCGGGCGAGGAAGCATAGACACGACAAAGCCGGCTCGAAGCCGGCTTTTTCATGACTGCCGCGGCGCGTGTGGCCGCAGGCGGGCCGGACTACTTCGCAGCGGTGGCCAGGGCCTTGATGCGGGCGTTCAGCTCGCGCTTGTGCCGGGCGGCCTTGTTGCTGTGAATGATGCCCTTGGTGACCATCGTGTCGATCACGGGTTGCGCGGCCTTGAATGCAGCCGTCGCGTCGTCCTTGTTACCGGCGGTGATCGCGGCCAGGACCTTCTTGATCGATGTGCGCAGACGCGAACGGGCCGCCACGTTGTGCTCACGACGCTTGACGGCCTGCTTGGCGCGCTTTTCTGCGGACTTGATGTTCGCCACGGACTACAGTCTCCTGCGGCCGGCGTCCCGGCAATGCAGGGAGGCCAACCTCGGGTAAATCGGTTGATCAAAGAGCCGCGTATTTTGGCGATGCATGGGCGGCAGGTCAACTTTTTTGCCTCGTGACGGTGGAGGAGACCGGCCAAGGGGTTGCCCGGCGCGGCCGCGGGCCGGGACCGCCCATGGCCGCGGCCCGTGCCTGCCGACGCGGGTGGGCACACCAGTTCACCCCGCAGCCACGCCGCGCCTGCGTTCCGGAGACGAGTGCGCCGAAGGCCGGGGGGCTTTTCGCTATCATCCGCGCTCCATGCAGCACCCCACGGACCTGGCTACTTGAGCGGCGGCGGATTCTTCCGCAGCACGTCGATCGTCGGCGCCGCTACGCTCCTGTCGCGTGTCACCGGGCTCCTGCGCGACATGGTCTATTCGCGCATGTTCGGCGCCGGCCTGCTCATGGACGCGTTCCTGGTCGCGTTCAAGATCCCGAACTTCATGCGCCGGCTGTTCGCCGAGGGCGCGTTCTCGCAGGCGTTCGTCCCGGTCGTCTCCGAATACAAGGTCCAGCGGCAGCACGACGAGGTGCGCGAGCTGATCGACGGCGCGATGGGCACGATGACGTGGTTCCTGTCGGTGATCACGATCATCGGCATCGTGGCGGCGCCGGTGCTGGTGCTCGTGTTTGCACCGGGTTTCCGCGCCGACGGCGCGCGGTTCGACCTCACGGTCGACATGCTGCGCTGGACGTTCCCCTACATCCTGTTCATCTCGCTCGCGGCGCTGGCGGGCGGCGTCCTCAACAGCTACGGCAAGTTCGCCGTGCCCGCGACGACGTCGACGCTCATGAACCTCGTCATGATCGTGTTCGCGGCATTCGTCGCACCGCACTTCGAACAGCCGGGCATCGCCCTCGCCATCGGCGTGTTCGTGTCGGGGCTGGTGCAGCTCGCCTTCCAGCTGCCGTTCATGCTCAAGCTCGGGCTGCTGCGCCGGCCGCGGTGGCACTGGGGGCACGAGGGCGTGCGCAAGATCGGGCGCCTGATGCTGCCCGCGATCTTCGGCTCGTCGGTGTCGCAGGTGGCGCTGCTGCTCGACACGCTGATCGCGTCGTTCCTCGCCACGGGCAGCATCGCCTGGCTCTACTACGCGGACCGGCTCGTCGAGTTTCCGCTCGGCGTGTTCAGCATCGCGCTGGCCACGGTGATACTGCCCGGACTCGCGGCGCATCACGCGTCGCAGTCGCCCGAGCGATTCGCCTCGACACTCGACTGGGCCGTGAAGCTCACGACGATCGTGGTGCTGCCCGCGACTCTCGCGCTGCTGCTGCTCGCCGGCCCGCTCACCGTCGTGATCTTCCACTATGGCAAGTTCGACGAGCAGGACGTGCGCATGTCCACGCTCGCGCTGATGGCGTATTCGACGGGCCTGATGGGTTTCAGCATGGTGAAAGTGCTGGCACCCGGGTACTTCGCGCGGCAGGACACCAGGACGCCGGTCAAGATCGGCATCCAGTCGCTCGTGCTCAACATCAGCCTCAATCTCGCCGTGGTGCTGCCGCTCGCGTTCATCTACCCGGGCCGGCCCGGGCTGCACGCGCTGCTGGCGCTCAACACCGGCATCGGCGCCTGGTTCAACGCGACGATGCTCTACCGCGGCCTGCGCCGGCAGCACGTCCTGCACCACTCGGCGGGCTGGCGCCGCACGTTGTGGCAGATACTCGCCGGCAACGTGCTCATGGGGCTGTTCCTCTGGTTCGTCGCGGGCGACACGGCGCGCTGGCTCGCGATGAACGCGTGGCAGCGCGCCTCGTGGATGTCGCTGCTCGTGGTCGGCGGCGGCGGCATCTATTTCGGCACGCTGTACGTGCTCGGCATGCGCGTGCAGCACCTGCGCGTGCGGTCGGTCGTGATTCCCGCGCGTCCCGGGGACGGGCCGGCAACATGAACGCCGCAGGGCATTGCGCGAGCAAGGTGACGCCGCGGGACCGTCTGCCATGGAGCTGATCCGCGGCCTCCACAACCTGCGCGCACGGCACCGCGGCAGCGTGATCACGATCGGCAACTACGACGGCGTGCACCGCGGTCACCAGGTGATGCTGGCGGCCGTTCGCGCGCAATCGCAGCAGCTCGGCGTGCCGGCCACGGTCGTGACGTTCGAGCCGATGCCGCGCGAATATTTCCTGGGCGACGCCGCACCTTCGCGCCTGATGCGCCTGCGCGAAAAGCTCGATGCGCTGGCGATCTACGGCGTCGACCGCGTCGTCGTGCTGCGATTCGACGACCGGTTGCGGTCCATGAGCGCGGCCGCGTTCGAGGAGCAGTTGCTGATCGGGGGCCTCGGTGCGCGGCACGTGGTCGATCGGCCACGATTTCCACTACTCGAGCAAGCGCTCGGGCAACCGTGGAGACGCTGCACGAGGCGGGCCGGCGCGGCGGGTTCACGGTGGAGGAGGTCGAGCCGTTCACGTGCGACGGCGAACGCATCAGCAGCTCGATCGTGCGCGAAGCGCTCGGCGCCGGCGAGCTCGATCGCGCCGGCAGGCTGCTCGGCCGTCCGTATCGCATGACCGGGCGTGTGCGCAGGGGCCAGCAACTCGGGCGCAAGCTCGGGTACCCGACGGCCAACCTGGCGCTGCACCGCAAGGTCGTGCCGCTCTGGGGCATCTTCGCGGTGCGCGTTTGCGGTGCAGGGCTCGTCGACCATCCGGCCGTCGTGAGCCTCGGCACGCGCCCGACCATCAACGGCACCGATCCGCTGCTCGAGGTGCACCTGTTCGACTTCGACGGCGATCTCTACGGCCAGTACCTCGAGCGTCGATTTCGTGCGTCGCCTGCGCGAGGAACGCAAGTTCCGAGTCGCTCGACGCGCTGGTCGAGCAGATGCACGTCGATGCGGCCCAGGCGCGCCGGGCGCTCGAAACCTGACCGCGCACGCGTCGCGGCCCGGCCGGGCGCAGCGCTTATTGCCCTTTCACAAATTGCTGAATCCCTTCACAATTTCGGGTTCCGTGCCAGCCTGGTCCGCGCCCTGATGTCCGACTACAAGAACACCATCAATCTTCCCGAGACCGCTTTCCCGATGAAGGCGGACCTCGCGCGTCGCGAGCCCGACATGCTCGCGTGGTGGGAGGAGCGCGGACATCTACGAGAAGCTGCGCGAGGTCGCGACAGGGCGCCCGACGTTCGTCCTGCACGACGGGCCGCCGTACGCGAACGGCGCGATCCACATCGGCCACGCCGTCAACAAGGTGCTGAAGGACATCATCGTCAAGTCGCGCACGCTCGACGGCTACGACGCGCCCTACGTGCCGGGCTGGGACTGCCACGGCCTGCCGATCGAGCACCAGGTCGAGAAGACGCGCGGCCGCGTGGCGAAGCAAGCTCGATGCCAAGGCGTTCCGCGCGGCCTGCCGCGAGTTCGCGGTCGAGCAGGTCGACGTGCAGCGCGCGGACTTCAAGCGCCTCGGCGTCATGGGCGACTGGGAGAACCCCTACCTCACGATGGCGCCGCGCTACGAGGCCGAGCAGCTGCGCGCGTTCGCGCAGATCATCCGCAACGGGCACCTCTACAAGGGCTACAAGCCCGTGCACTGGTGCCTCGACTGCCGCTCGGCGCTCGCCGAGGCCGAAGTCGAGTACGAGGAGCGCACCTCGCCATCGATCGATGTGCGTTTCGAGGTCGTCGATCGCGCGGACCTCGCGCATCGCATGCACGACGCGACGTTGCCGCCTGGTCGCGCGAGCGTCGTGATCTGGACGACCACGCCCTGGACGCTGCCCGCCAACCAGGCGGTCGCGGTGCATCCGGAGTTCGAGTACGTGCTGGTGGAAGTCGGCACGGCGGCGACCGTGGACACCGCGGCGGGCGGTCATCGCGCCAGCCCGCCGTCCGAACTGCTGCTCCTCGCCGCGGACCTTGCCGCTTCGGTGCTCGCGCGCG
Source organism: uncultured Gammaproteobacteria bacterium (assembly GCA_963786705.1). Classification (GTDB taxonomy): domain Bacteria; phylum Pseudomonadota; class Gammaproteobacteria; order Steroidobacterales; family Steroidobacteraceae; genus RPQJ01. The sequence continues at coordinate 83,673 of CAWBAG010000021.1, read as the reverse complement.
CCGGCATCCCGCAATCGCGCGAGGTGGCACGCGCCAGGGGCGCGGCGCTCGAGGGCCTGCAGCTCCGGCATCCGTTCTACGACCGCGCGGTGCCGGTCATTCTCGGCGATCACGTCACGCTCGACGCCGGCACGGGCGCCGTGCACACGGCGCCGGGCCACGGCCTGGAGGACTTCATCGTCGGCAGGCAGCTACGGCCTCGCCGTCGACAATCCGGTCGGCGGCGACGGGCGCTTCCTGCCCGGGACGCCGCTGTTCGCCGGCGAGAAGGTCTTCGAGGCGAACGAGCACGTCATCGAGGTCCTGGGCGAGCGCGGCGCGCTGCTGCACCACGAGGCGTTCCGCCACAGCTATCCGCATTGCTGGCGCCACAAGACGCCGGTGATCTTCCGCGCGACGCCGCAGTGGTTCATCAGCATGGAGCAGGCGGGGCTGCGCGCCGCGGCGCTCGCGCGAAATCGGCAGGGTGCGACTGGACGCCGGACTGGGGCGAGCAGCGCATCGACGGCATGATCGCCGGCCGCCCCGACTGGTGCATCTCGCGCCAGCGCACCTGGGGCGTGCCGATCGCGCTGTTCGTGCACCGCGAAACCGGCGAGCTGCATCCGCGCACGCCGGAGCTCATCGAGCAGGTCGCGCGCGCGTCGAGAAGGACGGCATCGACGCCTGGTTCGATCTCGATGCCGCGGAGCTGCTCGGCGCCGAAGCCGCGAGCTACGAGAAGGTCACCGACGTCATGGACGTCTGGTTCGATTCCGGCGTGTCGCATCACTGCGTCTCGCGAGCCGGCCCGAGATCCGCGCGCCGGCGGATCTGTACCTCGAGGGCTCGGACCAGCATCGCGGCTGGTTCCACAGCTCGCTGCTGACCTCGGTCGCGCTGAACGGCCGCGCGCCCTACGCGGCGTGCTGACGCACGGCTTCACCGTCGACGAGAAGGGCCGCAAGATGTCGAAGTCGCTCGGCAACGTCATCGCGCCGCAGAAGGTGCGTCAGCACGCTCGGCGCCGACGTGCTGCGCCTCTGGGTCGCCGCGACCGACTACGCGAACGAGATGAGCGTGTCGGACGAGATCCTGAAGCGCATGGCGGATTCCTACCGGCGCATGCGCAACACCGTGCGCTTCCTGCTCGGCAACCTGCACGGCTTCGATCCGGCGCGCGACGCCGTGCCGGTCGAGCGGCATGGTGGCGCTCGACCGCTGGGCGCTCGCGCGCGCGCGCGAACTGCAGGACGAGATCGTCGCCGCGTACCGCAGACTACGACTTCCACCTGATCTACCAGAAGGTCCACAACTTCTGCGTCGTCGACCTCGGCGGCTTCTACCTCGACATGCATCAAGGACCGGCTGTACACGACGCCGCCGCCGGGCATCGCGCGCCGCTCGGCGCAGACCGCGATGTACTGCATCGCCGAGGCGATGGTGCGCTGGCTCGCGCCGATCCTGTCCTTCACGGCCGAGGAGATCTGGCGCGACCTGCCGGGCGCGCGCGCCGAGTCGGTGTTCCTGTCGCACGTGGGCCGAAGTGCCGGTGCCCGTGCGCTGCGCGCGGCCATCGACTGGGACACGCGTGCTGGTGGCGCTGCGCGGCGACGTCGCCGCGCGAGCTCGAGCGCCTGCGCGTCGCCGGCGAGATCGGAGCGCCGCTCGACGCCGAGGTGGACGCTCTACTGCACTGCGGAGCTGGACCAGCGCGCTGGCACGCGCTCGGCGACGAGCTGCGGTTCCTGCTGATCACCTCGGAGGCGCGCGTCGCACGACGCCGGAGCCGCGCCGCGCCGACGCGTGGCCGGCCGGAATCGACGGCCGAGCGGCGGGCTCTGGCTCCACGTGCGCCGCCGGACGCAGCCGAAGTGCGTGCGCTGCTGGCACCAGCGCGCGGACGTCGGCGCCGTACGCCGCGCACCCGGATCTGTGCGCGCGCTGCGTCGGCAACGTCGACGGGCCGGGCGAAACGCGGCGCTTCGCATGACGGAATGGACACCATGACCACGATGACGCCACCACCGGACGGCGAACAGGCCAAGGCGGTGCCGGCGGCCGCAGCCGTCCATCCGCACCATGCGCGCATGTTCGGCGACGAGCGCACGCACCCGGCGGCGTGGCTCTGGCTCTCGGTGTCCGTCATCGCCCTGGACCAGGTGACAAGGCCTGGTCACCCGTTTCCTCGACGTCTACCAGCGCGTCGAAGTGCTGCCGGTGCTCGATATCACGCGCTGCACAACACGGGCGCGGCGTTCAGCATCCTCGCGGATGCGTCGGGCTGGCAGCGCTGGCTTCTTCATCGCGCTCGGCGTTGCGGTCAGCGCGATCTCGTCGCGTGGCTGCTGGCGCCTGCCGCGCGGCGAGCGGCTGCTGCCGATCGCGCTCGCGCTCATCCTCGGCGGCGCGCTCGGCAACGTCATCGACCGCGTCTGCGCACGGCTACGTGGTCGACTTCATCCACGTGCACTGGGGCGGCGCGTACTTCCCGGCCTTCAACGTCGCCGACTCCGCGATCACGATCGGCGCCGTGCTGCTGATGCTGGACGCGTTCCGCGCAGCCGCCGCGCGCGGGAGGCCAGTGCCCATGCGCATCCTGCTCGCCAATCCGCGCGGCTTCTGCGCCGGTGTCGACCGCGCGATCGACATCGTCGAGCGCGCGATCGAGCTGTTCGGCGCGCCGATCTACGTGCGCCACGAAGTCGTGCACAACCGTCACGTGGTCGACCGCCTGCGCGCGCTCGGGCGCCGTGTTCGTCGAGGAACTGGACGAGGTGCCGGACGGCGCGACGGTCATCTTCAGCGCCCACGGCGTGTCGAAGGCCGTGCAGGCCGAGGCGCAGCGGCGCGGCCTGAAGGTCTTCGACGCCACCTGTCCGCTCGTGACCAAGGTGCACATGGAAGTCTCGCGCTACGCGCGCGACGGCGCGCGAGGTGATCCTGATCGGCCACGCCGGTCACCCGGAGGTCGAGGGCACGATGGGGCAGTTCGACGACTCGCGAGGCGGCCGCATCATGCTGGTCGAGAACGTCGACGACGTCGAGCGCCTCGAGGTCCACGATCCGGCGCGCGCTCGCGTTCGTCACGCAGACGACGCTGTCGGTCGACGACACGGCGGACGTGCGTCGAGGCGCTGCGGCGGCGCTTTCCGGTGCTGGCCAGCGCCGCGCAAGGAAGACATCTGCTACGCGACGCAGAATCGGCAGGACGCGGTCAAGCAGCTGCTCGAGGAGTGCGACGTGCTCGTCGTCGTCGGCTCGCAGAGCAGCTCCAATTCCAACCGGCTGCGCGAAATCGCCGAGCGAGCCGGGATGCCGGGCTACCTCGTCGACGGTCCGGACGATCTGCAGCGCGAGTGGTTCGACGGCAAGCGCGCGGTCGGCGTGACGGCCGGCGCGTCGGCGCCCGAACTGCTCGTGCAGCGCGTCGTCGCACGGTTGCGCGAATGGGGCGGGAACGGGCCCGTAGAAGTGCGGGGACGCGAGGAGAACGTCGTCTTTGCACTGCCGCGCGAACTGCGCCCCGCAGGTCGTGCCCGCCGGAGCGACACCGGCGACTAGGTGCGGGTGCCGGTCGAGTTCGCCTCCACAGCGCCTCACCAGCAGTCGGCGTGCGTCGCCGTCCGGGTGCCGGCCTGGTCGAGCGCGAATGCTGCGCAATGCGTATCCGCGGCCTGGCCGCCGACGGCCGTCGCCGTTGCCGCGAAGCTCTCTGCATCCGCGCCTGCAGCGATTTCGATCGCGTACCACCCGTGCCGGGTCATTGCCTGCAGTCCGAGGCCGCCGGGCGGGGCCGTCGCGAGGTCGCCCTGGCCCGCATAGGTGTCGTGCTGCAGATAGTACTTTTCCTGCGCAGCCGCGAGGCTGAGCAGGGCCGCCATGGCTTCGGTGCGATGCGTCCTGAGGATGTGCCGGCGATAACCGGGAATCGCAACGGCCGCCAGGATGCCGGCCATGACGACCACGATGACGAGTTCGATCAGGGTCGTCCCCCGCGGGCGGCGCATCGGGCAAACGACGGACGTCACGCCTGTGTGCTCCCGTGGCGACGGTCGACTGGTCAGTCGGCGCCGCGCTGGCGCCAATACGTACGCTGCGGTGCGCTCGTCGCAGCGGGCAGCGCGGCGCCGCCGGTATCGACGCCGATCACGTAAAAGCCCTGGGTGAGTTCCGCGGCGGCACCGCGGTTCGATACGCCGAAGCTGTCGATGACGAAGTGGTAGGCCGCGAGACCCGAACCACTCTCGTCGACCGTGCCGACTCCGGCTGGCGGGACCGGCGTCGCTCCCGTGACGGCGTCGTAGCGCAGGAAAAACTCGCATTGCCGCGTATCGGCGGCAGCCGGTTCTTCCTGGCAACCGGCGATCGGAGCACCCGTGCCGCGGATCGGCATTGGATCCGCCGCCGCGAGATCGTCGTAGGAGCCGATGCCTGTGCCGTCCTCGAAGCCGCCGGCCGCGAGCGCCTGCTCGATGCCCGCCTCGGCCGCCTGGAAGGCCTGCTCCTGGTACTGCACGTTGCCGCTCAGCAGCAGCTCGAGAGCGGCGCTCGTCATGCTGGACAGTGCGAGCATCGTCAGCACCAGCAGGAGCAGCAGCGCGACGACGAGCGCGACACCGTGTTGCCGCAGCTCCCCCGCAACGCTGGCGCGCATGCGCATGTCGCCGCCGTTCACGGCTGCACGTTCCGCAACTGGATGGTCCTGGAGACGACGATGCGCCGGAAGTGGTCGCGTGGCCTGAACGCAGCGACCATGTCGGCGTACTGGTATGACTCGCCGTCGACGTGGCTCATGTCGCGATCCTCGGCCCGTACTCGCAGCCAGAGCGTGGCGGCAATCACGCGACCGGCCGCCGTGGCTGCGCCCGGATCGACGTAGGCGTCGGCGTTGCCGTCGTCGTCGGTATCGACGCCGAAGCGCACCTGCAGGTCCTCGACGCCGGCCGCGATCTCCTCGTCGGTGACGGAGTTGGAGACGCTCGCGGCGTCGAGGTTGCCGACCGACTTGCGCCGCAGCGAAGGCACGTCCGGTCGCGCGGTGGAACCGGTGGCGACGTAGTACGCCCGAGTTTCGAGTTCGTGCGTCTGCGACGACGCAGGCTCGAATGAAGCGGGCAGGCAGGTGCTGTCTGCGGCCGACGTGCAGCCGGTCGCGGGCACGAACAACGCGCCGAGCGCGCGATTGCTCTGCACGTGCAGGCGGCCGGCGGTCATCGACGCGACGAGCGTTTCGTTGGCGCGGCGCAGGACGAGCACGTCCGACGTCGCCACCGGCGAGCCCTGGTACGCAGGGCAGGCAAGGCCGTAGGTGTTGCTCCACCCACCGATGTATTCGTCGACATGGATGGCCCAGTTGGAGCCTGCACCTCCGCAATAGTCGATGCGGGCCTGTTGCGCTGCGGAGAACGAGGTCGCCTGCCCGGGTGCGGCGCGATTCAGGATGAGGTGCGAGGCGCTGGTCAATCCCCAGTAGCTCGACATGCGCACATCCGCTGCCACGACCGCGAGCGCAAGCCGGCCCACTTCCTGCAATCGCGCCAGGCCTTCCGCTGCGGCATAGGCATCGCGCCATCGGGTATACGCCGTGACGGCGCCCAGGACCAGGAACAGGCCCAGCACGAGGGCCACCATCGTCTCGACGAGGCTGATGCCAGCCTCATTGCGCCTGCCTGCAACCCTGCATGCAAGCACCGGAGTGTCCTCAGATCTCGACGCGGAGTTCATAGCGCGCCGGTTCGGCCTGGCCGGATTCAGTCCACAGCACCGTGATCAGGTAAGCACCGGGCGTCGTCGCGCTGCCAGCGCTGAACGCGATGCCCACGTGTCCCGCAGGGAGTTGCCCGGCGACAGCTCCCGTCCAATCGGTGAGGTCGGCGATCGCCATCGCGTTGCCCGCGCTGCCCGGCACGCAGGGATCGCTGCAGTCATAGGCGCTCGCCGGATCGCGATTGGCGCGGATCCGGTCGCCCAGGTCGGCGGCCAGGGTCACGGCACGCGTGCGATACAGCGCCGTGCGGCTCGCACGCAACGACTCGACGAACATGGCGCCCATGCCGAGCATGCCGACGGCCAGCACGATCGCAGCAACCATCGATTCGACGAGCGTGAAGCCCTGCGCGCGGGCTGCATGAGGGCCTGGTGCTGGCATGTGCGTCTACGCGCAGCTCAGCGCGCCACCGGAAGCATTGCGGCCAGTGACGCGCGGCCGGCCGGTCTGGCTGATGATCACGGCCCGGGCGGCCCTGGCGCCCCGGTCGTCACAGAAGGTAAGCGTCGCGGTGACGCCTGCCTGCCCGTACGGCCTGAAGGACAACGTCGCGCGGTTGGCGAAGATGCGGCCCGTCACCCATGGCGCATGTGTACGGAGCAGGGGCTCGCTGCCGTCGCGCACGGCAGGCGTGTCGCGGTCGGTGTTGACGAACACGATCCAGCCGGCGTGCCAGGGTGCGCCCGCGGCGTCGCAGGCCTGGGAATCCCGGCTCGGACACAGGCTGACGACGCCATTGCGCTTGATTGCCTCGCTGCGCGCAAGATAGACGGCCTGCACGAACTCGTTGACCTCGGTGGTCCGCGCGGCGTTGCGCCGCAAGTCGCCGAAGGTCGGGACGCTCCAGGCCAGCAGGCCGGCCAGGATCGCGACCCCGAACATGAGTTCGATCAGGGTGTAGCCACGTTCGCCGACGTCCATGCCAGGTTGCCTCGCATCAGCCAGTGAACCCGCGCTCCGGGCTCGTCTCCGGCATGGAGCGAGAGTGGGCCGCCGCCGCAGGCTTGGCACCCGCCAAAATGCGGGAGTTCTTGCTGATTTGCGGGGGAGGCCGGGCGGTCACGTATAATCCGGCCACCTAACCGGCGAATCGACCTGCAGACACCCCGACCGTGCCAGACGTCACCGCAATCCTCGAACAACACGGGATCCGTCCCACCCAGCAGCGCATCAAGGTCGCCGAGGTGCTGCTGGCGGCCCCGGTGCACCTGACGGCCGAGCAGTTGCTCGCCTCGCTGCGCAACTCGCCTGGCCGCGTTTCCAAGGCGACGATCTACAACACGCTCAAGTTGTTCGTCGAGCACGGCCTCGCGCGCCAGATCCACCTCGATCCCGACCGCTGCGTCTACGACTCGACCATGACGCCGCACCACCACTTCCAGAACGTCGACACGGGGGAAATGATCGACATCCGGCCGGAAGACCTGATGTTCGCCCGGCTGCCGCCGCTGCCACCCGGCACCGAGATCGAAAGCGTCGACGTCGTGATACGGGTCCGCGGCAAGGGCTAGCTTCCAACCACTGGGGCGAATTCGTATACTGCGCGCCCCTCCGTGCCGGAGTAGCTCAGCTGGTAGAGCAATCGCTTCGTAAGCGATGGGTCGGGGGTTCGAGTCCCTCCTCCGGCACCACAAATCCCTCCGCCGTGCTACGCGTCCTGTCCTGGTTCCCGCTCTCCTGGCTGTACGCCGCGATGGCGGCCGTCACGGGTGCGATGCGGCTGGCGGGCTGGCGTCGCGGACTCATCACGCGTCATCTCGAGCGTTGCCTGCCGGAAGCCGGGGAAGCGCGGCGCCGCCGCATCGCCGCGGATTTCTACGACTATCTCGGTGAACTCGCCGCGGAGGTCGGCCACGGCGCGGCCATGTCGCGCGAGGAGATCGCGGACCGCGTCCGGCTCGACAACCCCGACGTCGTCGCCGAAGTGCTGCAGGCCGGCCGGCGCGTATTGATCCTGTCGTCGCACCACTGCAACTGGGAGTGGCTGCTGCTGCGCTGCTCGATGACGTTCGACGTGCCCCTGACCGCGGCGTACAAGCGCATGCGCAATCCGCGCGTCGATCGCACCGTGCGCGCGCTGCGCGAGCGCTTTGGCGGGACCATGGTCGCCGCGAAGGAACTCGTGCCGCACCTGCTCGAACAGCGCGGCCAGGTCCGGTTGCTGGCGATGCTCGCGGACCAGTCGCCGGCCGCCGGCAACAAGGAACAGGCGTGGCTCGAGTTCTTCGGCCAGCAGACCTCGTTCCATCGCGGACCCGGCTGGATCGGCGCGAAGCTCGGCTACACCGTGTTCCTCGCGGCAATGCGCCGTGAGGAGCGAGGTCGCTACGCCGTGCGTTTCGTCGAGCTTGCGGTGCCGGGCGCGCGCCGGGAGCCGGAGCAACTCCTGCAGGCGTACGTGCGGGAGCTGGAATCGCACGTGCGCGCATATCCCGGGCAGTACTTCTGGGCGTACAACCGCTGGAAGCGCGAGAAACCCCTGTATGGGTGAGATCGCGCCCGGATCGCGCAACGCCGCGACTGCGGCTGGTCCCGGCATCCGGGAACCCGCCGGGCTGCGCCTGCGCTATGCGCTCGCCTCGCTGCTGTTCACGGTGGCTTACCACCTGTTCGGCCTGCGTCGCGCGGTGACGCGGCAGAACCTGCAGCGCTCGTTTCCCGGCCTGGACGCGATCTCGTTGCGGCGACTGCAGCGCGAGTTCGTGCGGCGGCAGGCGGAGGTCTTCGCCGAGATGACGTACGGCGCGAGTATCGATGCGGACGAATTGCGGGCGCGAGTCCGGATCGTCGGCGACGACCTGTTGGCGGCCGCATCCGGGCCGCGGCCGCTGATCCTGGCGGCGGCACACCAGTGCAATTTCGAGTGGGTCGCTGCTGCGGGTCTCGCTCGACCTCGGGCCGCGCCTGCTCGCGCTCTACAAGCCGCTCAGCAATGCCTGGGCGGAGCGGCTGTTCAAGCGGCTGGCGCACGCGATTCGGCGCGCGCTGGTGCCGGCGAAATCGGTGCTGCGCGAGCTGGCGCGATTCCGCGAGGCGGCGGCCATCGGCATCGTGGCGGACCAGGTGCCGCGCACCAGCCCCGAGAAGCACTGGCTCGAGTTCCTGCACCAGGACACGGCGTTCTACATGGGTCCGGAGCTGCTCGGGCGGGCGCTGCGGTCGCAGGTCGTCTACGTCTCGATGCGCCGGCTCGCGCGCGGCCGCTACGAAATCGAGCTGCAGCCGCTGAACGAGCCCGGCGAGAAGCTGCCGAGCGGTGAAATCACCGGCGCGCTATGCGCGCGCGCTCGAGCGCGACATCCGCGACGACCCCGCCGGCTGGTGGTGGTCGCACCGGCGCTGGAAGCTCCGAAGTCCGCGGCCGCACGCGCGCGGCGAATAGCGTCGGCGCGGCGTCAGCCGGCGAGCCCGAGCTTCGCTTCGAGGTGCCGCGCGAGTTGCGAGATCGTCGGGAAGTCGAAGAGCTCGGTGAGGTCGACCGGCCCGGGATACAGCTCGTCGATCTTTTCGTGGATCTGGATCAGCGTGAGCGAACTCGCGCCGACGTCGAAGAGGTTGTCGTCGACGTCCACGTGCTTGCCCGGCAGCGCGTCGTCCACGATCGCCTTCAGTTGCTGCTCGACACGGCCCGTCGCGGCGCGACCGTGGCCGTGGATCGCGGCCCAGGCGCGGTCGAACTCCGCGAGCTCCGCCGCGAACTCGCCGTCCTCGTAGCCTCGCGCGAGCGCCGTGCGCTGCAGCTTGCCGCTCGTGGTCTTCGGCATGCGCTTGACCGGCACGACGCGCGCCACCTCGACGCCCGGCGTGCTCGTTCACGAGGTGCACGGCGCGGGTGGCGAGCGGCACGAAATCCGCCATGTCGCCCCGGTGCAGCACGAACAGCACGAGTTCGTCGGCCGCGCGCATCCGGGCGCGCGCACCCGCCGCGGCGACCTTGCCGAGCTCGAGGCCGGGCTCGTCCTGCAGCACCGCCTCGAGGTCGTGCGGGTAGTAGTTCTGGCCGTTGACGAAGATGATCTCCTTCGACCGGCCGGTGACGTAGAGCTCGCCGTCGTGCTCGAGCGCGAGATCGCCGGTGCGCAGCCAGCCGTCCGGCCGTGATCGCGGCGGCATTGGCCTCGGGGTTCTCGAAATAACCGCGCGTGACGTTGTCGCCGCGGATCAGCAGGTGGCCGACGCGTGTCGGGCGGCACGGTTGCACCGGCGTCGTCGACGAGCTTGATGCTCGTGAACGGAATCGGCCGGCCCTCGCACATGAGCTTCAGCGCCGTCGGGATCGTCCGCGGCGACCAGTCCGCGCGGTCGCGCCCGACACCGAGCGAGCGCCGATCGACCGTGATGTAGCGGAGCTCGAGCCGGGCTCCGGGGAACGCGACTGCGAGCGACGCCTCGGCCAGCCCGTAGACCGGGATACATCGCCGTGCGCCGCAAGCCGTACGGCGCCAGGCGGTCGAGGAATTCCTCGGCGAGTTCGACCGAGATCGGCTCGGCGCCGTTGAAGATCAGGCGCACGGCTCGAGGCTCGACGCCCTCGAGCGTCTTGTCGCCGAGCGCGCGCAGGCAGTGGCGGTAGCCGAAGTTCGGCGAGCACGTGACGGTGGCGCGCTTCCCGGAGCGACCACTTCAGCCAGAGCAGCGCGCGCCGCACGAACAGGTCGGTCGGCATCAGGTGCTGTCGCACGCCGGCGTACATCATCATCAGGTGAAAGCCGATCAGCCCCATGTCGTGCGTCAGCGGCATCCAGCTCAGCGACACGTCCTGCTCGTTGAAGCCCGCCGCCTGGCGCGCACCCTCGGCGTTCGCGAGGATGTTGCGATGCGTGAGCACCACGCCCTTCGGCTCGCTGGTCGAGCCGGAGGAGAACTGGATGAACGCCGTGTCGCCGGCGGTCACCCGTGCCGGCGTGCCCGGCGCGCGAGATGTCGTCGAGCTGGTCGACCAGGAACGTGCGCGCGCTCGAGCGCCGTCCACGCGCTGCCGGCTTCGCCGCTCGTCGCCGCGAACGCCGCCAGCCGGTCGCGCAGCTTGCGGTCGGTGTAGAGCAGCGGCGGCCGAGCTGCCTCGCGATGCGCAGCAGCTTGTGCTTGTGCTCGTCGCTGATGCCGACCGCGACCGGCACCGGCACGATGCCGCCGTACAGGCAGGCCCAGAACGCGTCGATGAACTGCTCGTTGCTCGGCGACGTGCAGGATCAGCTTGTCGCCCGGCCTGCGCGCCGATGCGCTGCAGGTGGAACAGGATGCCGAGCGCGCGGCGCCTCAGCTCGCGACAGCTGCAGCCTCTTCTCCGCGCCTTCGCCCTCGAGGTACACGATCGCGCCGTCGCCGCGGCTGCGATCGTCGAGCATCTCCGGCAGCGTCTGGTACCTGATCATCGCGTCACGACTCTCATCTGCAGGTCCTCGGCGATGCGCAGGTTGATGCGTGCTTCGATGAGCGCCTGCGCCGGTTGCGGATCGACGAGCCGGAAGCGTCGCAGGGCGCCGTTCAGGTGCACGAGCATCTCGTAAATCGAAAAATTCTCGCCGATGCAGTGCCGCGGGCCGGCTGCAAATGGAATGTACGCGAAAGCGTGCCGCCGCTCGACTCGTTCGGCATCGAAATGCGCCGGATCGAAGGCGTGCGGACGCTCCCAATGGCGCGGGTGGCGATGGATGACGTACGGGCTGATGAAGACGTCTGTCCCGGGCGGCAGTTGGAACCCGCCGAGCCGGTCCCGGCCGATGTTGCGGCGCGTGAGCAGCCATCCCGGCGGATAGAGCCGCAGTGCTTCGTCGAGCACCTGGCGCGTGTACGGCATGCGGCCCAGGTCTGCATAGCTGGCCAGTCCGACGTCGCCCAGCCGCGACTGCTCGTCGTATGCGCGCGCATCCACGTCAGGGTGACGCGACAGCAGCCACCAGGTCCAGGCGAGCGCGCTCGCCGTCGTCTCGTGCCCCGCAACCACCAGCGTCAGGACTTCGTCGAGCAGCTCCTGCACGGTCATCGGCGTGCCGGTGCCCGGATCGCGCCCGGCCATGAGCATCTGCAGGAAGTCGAAATGCTCGGCGCCGCTGTCTTCGCGCCTGTGGATCAGGTCGGACACGAGCCGGCCGAGCTGGCGGAATTCGTAGGCGAAGCGCGGATCGCGCTTCGATTCGCGCGTGACCAGCATGAAGGGATTGTCGTCGAGGTCGCGCACGAGCGTGCCGAGGTCGTCGCCGAAAATCGCCCGCAGCACGACCCGGAGCGTGAGGTGGCTCATCGACCCGGTGACGTTGACCCTGGCGCCCGCACGCGCGGCCGCCTGCCAGTCGGCGACGAGCGACTCGCTTTCCTGGCGCACGACCTGCGCAAACCGCTCGATCACGCGCCGGTGGAACGCAGGCTGCATCATGCGGCGCTGGCGGCGCCAGACCGCGCCATCGCTGGTCATGATGCCGTTGCCGAGCAGCAGCCGGACCCGGTCGATGCCCGCACCCTTGGTGTAGTTGCGGTGATTCGTGACCAGCACGCGCCGGACGTCGTCGGCGTCGTGGATCACCCAGGTCCACGCGCGGCGCAGCGGCGAGTAGACGCGGTAGGTATCGCCGAATTCGTGAAACCACTGCGACAGGTGCTCGATCGTCGCGTCGGTCGCGCCAAGATCGTAGGCTGCGGCCGGACCTGGAGGAGCCGGCGGGGCAGCTGGTTGCGGCCGTCGGTTGTTCACAGCGGGAATACTGGCGCGTCCGGTGCGGGGCAGCGAGAATCGATCTCGATGGCCGTGATTGTACTACATGCGCCGCTCGTGACCGACGCGCGGTGGCAGTTGCCATTGCTGGAGGCGTTGCCCTACGCAAAGCGCCTCGAGGTGGAGCGGCGTGCCGGCGACGCATGCCGCGCCAGCCTGGCCGGCATCGCGCTGGCGCTGCTCGGCGCCGAACGATTGCGCACCGGCACGGTCTCGGTCCGGCAGCTCGTGTTCCCGCCCGGCGGCAAGCCTGTCCTGGCCGGAGGCCCGCACTTCAGTATTGCGCATACGGCGGGACACGCTGCCTGCGCGATCAGCGCGGACATCGATCCGGGTTTCGACATCGAGCGCGTGAACGACGCAGATGCGGCAGAGCTGGCCCAGCTGCGCCGCTGGACCGCCATCGAAGCCACGCTCAAGGCGGCCGGGAAAGGCGTCAGGCACGCCGGCGGCGTCCGGCTCGCGGGCGATTCACGCTCGTCAGAATTCCTGGGAGCGCACTACGAGCTGCAGTTCGTGACGCTGGTGCCGGAAACCGTCTGCTGCCTGGCCAGTCTGCAGCAGCGGGGCGTTCTGGTCGAAGCGATGGACCTCGACTCGCCCGGCGTGTCAGCGATCCTGCAACGCTGCCTCGGCCGTGGCGCGCAACTCGAATAGCCGCGCGGCCATCTGCCGCTGCAGGTCCGCAAGCGCGTCCGCGTTCAGAGCGCGGCCGACCTTGACCGGGTCGCCATACACGATTGCAACTCGGCTGAATGGCAACGGCAGTTCGAACCTGTCCCAGGTCGGGAACCTGTACGCGCGCGACGCCGCCACGGCCACGGGCAGGATCGGCTTGCCCGAGATCTGCGACAGCATGACCGCGCCCGGCTTGAACTCGTGCACCGGACCGCGCGGGCCGTCGGGCGTGATGGCCGGCGAGATCTGCTGCTTCACGATCGTCTCGTAGTAGTCGCGCAGCGCGCGCGCGCCCGTGTGGGTCGACGACCCGCGGATCACGTGGGCGCCGATCTTCTCGACGAGCATGGCGGGTGCCGTGCCGTCGATCGACGGGCTGATCAGGAATCCGACCTTGAGACCCTCGGCGCGCAGCCCGAGCAGTGCGTGCACGCCGAACAGCATGTGCTGGTGCCAGTACACGGGGATCAGCGACTTCGACTCGCGCACGGCGCGCGCCGCACCCTCGCGGCCGATGACGCGCTCGATGCGGCAGCTGCTCCAGATCAGCCGCACGAGCCACCACGCGACGACGACGGCGACGCGATACATCCAGAGGCGGCCGGGCGTCAGGCGCCGCTTGCCCTTGGTCACCTTGCGATAGAGCGTGTTGCGCAGCGGCGCCGGTTCGGCCGGCGGCGGGCGCTCTGTTCCGGTCGGTTCCGTCATGCGGATCCCGCAGGCGCCGTCAGACTTCGTCGGGACATTCTTCGTGCTCGATCTGCAGCGCCGAGTGCGCGATCTCGAAGCGCTGGGCGATCACGCGCTTGGCTTCGCGCAGCACCTCCGCGGGCTGTGCGCCGCTGCCGAGCGCGAGGTGCAGGGTCAGCATCGTCTGGCCCGTCGTGAGCGACCAGCAGTGCACGTCGTGCACGTCGCGAATGCCGGGCACGCTCGCGATCAGCGTGCGACGCAGGTCGTCGGGATCGACCGAGTCGGGTGCATCCTCCATGAGGATGCGCGTGGACTTGAGCAGCAGCGACCATGCGCTGCGCAGGATGAGCAGCGCGACCAGCACTGAGAGGATCGGGTCTATCGGTGTCCAGCCGGTCGCCAGGATCACGAGCGCTGCGGCCGTCGCGCCGACGGACCCGAGCAGGTCGCCGATAACGTGCAACCGCGCCGCGGCCACGTTGAGGTTGTCCGGGCTGCCCCGGCGCAGCGTGAAATAGACGGCGACGTTCGCGGCCATGCCCGCCATGGCGACACCGAGCATCGTCGCGCCCGCCACGGGTTGCGGCTCGGCCAGCCGGTGGGTGGCCTCGACGACGATCCAGGCCACCACCGCAAGCAGGGCGAGCGCGTTCACGAACGCGGCCAGCACTTGCGCGCGGTGATAGCCGTAGGAACGCCGCGGGCTGCTCGGCCGCGACGCGAGTTGGGCTGCCGCCCAGGCGAGCGCCAACGCGGCCGTATCGGTCAGCATGTGGCCCGCGTCGGCCAGCAGCGCGAGCGATCCGGCGACCAGGCCGCCGACGACCTCCACGACCATGAACGTGGCGGTGATCGCCAGTGCCCACCCCAGGCGCTGGCTGTCCGCTGCGTGGACGTGCGATTGTGCGAGACGGTCCTTCACGATGCGGGCTCTGGTCCTCGACCGCCCCCGGCGGGGCCGCGGGCAAGGGAACGTTTATACTACCCGACGGCCCCTTCGCCGGAGGCCGCCTCCGACCACCAGGCAACGACGGGGACCCCACTTGACAGGCTCTTCACTGCAGGACGCGATCCCGTCGCCCGACGTATCGGTCGTGATTCCCGTTTGCAACGAGCAGGACAACGTGCTGCCGCTCGCACGTGAAATCCACGACGCACTCGCCGGGCGCTACTCGTTCGAGACCATCTTCGTGGACGACGGCAGCACCGACGGCACCGCCGAGGCCGTGCGTCAGGCGCGCGCACAAGGCATGCCGGAGATCCGCCTGCTGCGACACGTCACGCGCTCCGGGCAGAGCCAGGCCGTGGCGACCGGTGTGCGCCACGCGCGCGCCGCCTGGATTGCGACGCTCGACGGCGACGGCCAGAACGACCCCGCGGACATCCCGTCGTTGATCGACGCGCTGCGTCACCGGGCAACAGCCAGGCTGCGCCTCGTGATGGGCAACCGCACGACGCGACGCGACACCTGGCTGCGCCGCACGTCGTCGCGAGTGGCGAACGGCGTGCGTGGCTGGATGCTGCGGGACGGCACGCCGGACACCGGCTGCGGCATCAAGGTCTTCGATCGCGACGTGTTCATGCACATGCCGCGCTTCGACCACATGCACCGCTTCATGCCCGCGCTGTTCCAGCGCGAGGGCTACGAGGTCGTCTCGCTCCCGGTCAACCATCGCGAGCGCACCCGGGGCAAGTCCAAGTACGGGCTGCACAACCGGCTGTGGGTCGGCATCGTCGACCTGTTCGGCGTGATGTGGCTGATCCGCCGTGCTTCCCCGCGCGTCGGCATTCACGAGGAAGCCTGACCGATGACGGGCGCGCCCGCGCCATCGCTGCTCGACCGCTGGTTGCGGCCGGGCCGCAGCAGTTCCCGCGACGTCGCCGTCGACCTCGTGTGGCTCGCCGGCCTCGGGCTGCTCATGATGGCGACCGGACTCGGCCTGCGCGATCCGTGGCCCGCCGACGAGCCCCGTTTCGCGCTCGTCGCGCAGGACATGCTGCGTTCCGGCGATTGGCTCATCCCGCGCGTCGGTGGCGATCCCTACGCCGACAAACCCCCGGTCTATTTCTGGCTGCTCGCGGCCTCGATGGCGATGACGGGATCCTTGCGGCTCGGGTTCCTGCTGCCGTCGCTGCTCGCGGGCGTGGGCACGCTCGCGGTCGTGTACGACCTGCTGCGTCGCGTACGCGGCCGGGAGATCGCGTTCGCGGGCGCACTCATGTTGCTGGTCACTTTCCAGTTCGTCTGGCAGGCACGCCAGGCGCAGATCGACGCCACGCTCTGCTTCTTCACGACGCTTGGCCTGTACGGACTGTTGCGCCACTTGTGCGCCGGGCCGTCCATCGGCTGGTTCTTCGCCGGCTGGGCGGCCGCGGGTGTCGGAATCGTCACCAAGGGAGTCGGATTCCTGCCCCTGCTCGCGCTGATCCCGTTCGCCGTGCTCGCCGCGCGGGGCTGGCCCGCGACCGCGACGCACCGCGACGCGCGCTGGTTCGCCGGCCCGTTGTTCATGCTGGGAGCGATTGCGCTCTGGTTCGTCCCGATGATGCTCGTGACCGCCGCGGGCGGCGAGTTGCTGCAGTATCGCAACGAGATCCTGTTCCACCAGACCGTCACGCGCTATGCCGATTCGTGGCATCACCAGGAGCCATTCTGGTTCTTCCCGGTCCAGGTCATCCCGGTCCTGTGGCTGCCGCTGATCGCGCTGCTGCCGTGGTTGTGGCCGCGCTGGCGCGCGGCGCTCGGCGGCGGGCAGGCGCGCGACACGTTCGTCGCCGTGTTGTTGCTCTGGGTACTGCTGGTCGTGCTTTTCTTCTCCGCGAGCTCCGGCAAGCGCGGCGTCTATGTGCTGCCGGCCGTGCCGGCGCTCGCGATGGCCGCGGCGCCGTGGTTGCCGGAGATCCTGCGCCTTGCGGCTACGCGCCGGCTCGCGTTCGCGCTGGCGGTGGTGATTGCGGCGGGCTCTTTGCTCGGCGCCGGCTACTTCCTGGTCGATGGCACCGCGGCGTCACGCATCGCAGCGGACTACGCGATCGCGCCCGCAATGCCGCTGGCCGTCGTCGGCGTGGCAGGCGCACTGATGCTGGGCGTGTTCGGCGTGCGCGATGGCTGGCTGGCATTCGGCGGCACGCTTGCGGCCGTGCTCGTGACGGCCGGCCTCGTCGTGTATCCGCGCATCGATGCAGACCGTTCCGGCCGTGACTTCATGGCGCGGGTCGAGGCCGCGAGCGCGGGCATCGCCGAACTCGGCCTCGTCGGCGCAAAGGAGCAGTACCTGCTCGAGCTGCGCCGCCCAAGCGTCAACTTCGGGCACGCGCGCTGGCGGGAGAAGGAGAACGAAGCGGCCGACGCGGCGGCGTGGTACGCGGCCCGTCAAGGGCGCGCGTTGCTGATGGACGCGAGGACTCGCGAATTGTGTTTCGCGCAGGGCGCCGCGACCGAGCTTGGCCGTGCGAATCGGCAGCAGTGGTTCCTGGTGACTTCGGGCCCGGCTGACGCCGCTTGTATCGCGGCGGGGGACCTGCGGCGAGCCCGCATGTACATTCCGCGAAATGCGTCAATAAATACAAACGGTTAGCTTGATCTCCCAAGCTATTCTGTCAGAATCCGGCTGGCGCATGCCCTCAAACAGGGCAAATCACTCGTCGGATTGATCTGGCACGCAGCGAGTTTCTGCGACGTCCGGGCAACGCCGAGCGGTAAAACACAGGGGGCTGGGTAGCGCGATGTCTGACGCACCGCCGATCGGGGGCGACGAGCAGGAAAGCACCGATTTCCTGGCCACGCAAGTGGTGTTCGCCAATGGCGGGCGCCCTGCGGTCGGGCTCGATGTGCTGGTCACCAAGGTGGCGGTCGATTTCCTCGGCCTGACCAGCGAGGCCGGCGATTCCTGCATCAAGCGCAATCTCGACGCGCTGCGCGACATCACCGGGGTCGACGCCATCTGCATCGCGCTCTTCGACAACGAGCGACGCGTCATCGAGCGCGTGGCGAGTGCGACGGGCCTGCTGGCGCCGTTCGAGCCGCAGGTCCTGAAAGGCGACTCGTTCGACCGGTTGCCGTTCCTCGCCGGGAAGCTCGAGCATCTGCGCATCGCGGAGTTTCGCGACACCCTCGTGCCGAGGCGCGACCACGCCGTCGATGCCGCCCGCCTCGCCGAACTCGGCGTCCGCTCGAGTCTCGCCTGCGGGCTTTCGCTCAACAACCGGGTCTGCGGCTTCCTTGCGCTCTGCTCGTCGCAGCCGCGCCCGGACGGGTGGGACGCAAACCTGCACCTGATGCTCAAGCTCGTCGGCGCGAGCTTCGCGACGGGACTCGACCGGTTGCGCGCCGCGCGCTACCTGGGGAAGCTCGAGGAGCGCAACTCGCTGTCGCTGCCGACTGCGAACGACGGGCTCTGGGATTTCGACGTCGAGCACAACACCGTCTATTTCTCGCCGCGCTGGCGCAAGATGCTCGGGTTCGACGAGCACGATCCGAACGTCTCGCCCGACTGGCGGCGCCTCGTGCATCCCGACGACATGGCGCGGGTGCAGGCCCTGATCCGCGACCACATCGCGGGCAAGATCCCGATGTTCGAAAGCGTGCACCGCATGCGCCACTGCAAGGGCGAGTGGCGCTGGGTCGTGAGCCGCGCGAAGGCGCGCGTGGATGCAACGGGGCGCCTGCGGCGCCTGGTCGGAGTCGAATTCGACATCACCGAGCGCAAGCTCTACGAGGATGCGCTCTTCAAGGAAAAGGAAAGCGCGCAGATCACGCTGCAGTCGATCGGCGACGGCGTCATCACCACCGATGGCCAGTTGATCGTCGAGTACCTGAACCCGACGGCCGAAGACCTCACCGGCTGGCGGTTCGAGGAAGCGCAGGGCAAGCACATCGACGACATCTTCCGCGGCTTTCACGAGGAGACCTGCGAGCCGCTGGAGAACCCGCTGTCGGTGGCGATCCGCCGCGCGCGCGCGATCAAGTCCGTGCGGCCGACGCTGCTGATCAAGCGCGACGGCAACGAGATGTACATCGAGAGCACCGCTTCGCCGATCCGCGACGGCTCGGGGGCCGTCTCGGGCGGCGTGCTCGTGTTCCACGACGTGAGCGAGAGCCGCGAGCTGAACCGCAAGCTGTCCTACCACGCGAGCCACGACATCCTGACCGGCCTCGTGAACCGGCGCGAGTTCGAGCTGCGGCTCGAGCGCTCGTTGCGCAGCGCCAAGGCGCGCGAGACGGCGTATGCGCTCTGCCACCTCGACGTCGACCAGTTCAAGATCATCAACGACACCTGCGGGCACAGCGCCGGGGATGCGCTGCTCGGGCAGGTCGGAGCGCTGCTCAAGACCAAGATCCGCTGGCGCGACACGCTCGCGCGGCTGGGCGGCGACGAGTTCGGGCTGCTGCTCGAGAGCTGCTCGCTCGACGAGGCGTTGCGCATGGCGGAGCAGCTGCGCGAGACGATCCGCAACTACAAGTTCGTGTGGGAGGAGCGCACGTTCCGCCTCGGCTGCAGCATCGGCGTCGTGCCGATCACGGGCGACAGCGAGGACGTGGCGGCGCTGCTCTCCGCGGCGGACAGCGCCTGCCAGGCGGCGAAGGAAGGCGGGCGCAATCGCGTCTACAGCTTCCAGGAAAACGACATCGACCTGATGCGGCGCCGGCGCGAGATGCAGTGGGCCGCCCGCATCAACAACGCGCTCGAGGAATCCCGCTTCGAGCTGTATCGCATGACGATTCAGCCGCTGCAGAAGGTCGACCCGGGCGCGCACTACGAGCTGCTACTGAGAATGAAGGACGAGAACGGCAAGATCGTCTCGCCCGACAATTTCATCGCCGCAGCCGAGCGGTACGGGATCACGCCCGCGATCGACCGCTGGGTCATCGAGAACGCGCTGCGCTGGCTGGTCTCGGAAGCGGACGAGCGCGAGCGGCTCGCGCTGTGCTCGATCAACCTGTCGGGCCAGAGCCTCGGCGACGACAAGTTCCTGCCGTTCGTGATCGACCAGTTCCATCGCAGCGGCATCGACGCCTCGAAGATCTGCTTCGAGATCACGGAGACGGCGGCGATCGCGAGCTTCTCGCAGGCGAACCGCTTCATCCAGGCGCTGAAGGAGCTCGGCTGCAAGTTCGCGCTCGACGACTTCGGCACGGGCCTGTCGTCGTTCGGCTACCTGAAGCACTTCCCGGTCGACTTCCTGAAGATCGACGGCAGCTTCGTGAAGGAAATCCTGCACGACCCGATCGATCGCGAAATGGTGCGGTCGATCAACGAGATCGGGCACCTGACGGGCAAGCAGACGATCGCCGAGTTCGCCGAGAACGAGGAGATCATCAACATGCTGCGCAGCCTGGGCGTCGACTACGCGCAGGGCTACGGCATCGCCTCGCCACAGCGCATCGTCAGGATCGCCGCCGTCGGCGGCTGAGCGGCGCGCCGATCCCGAAGCCAGCAACTCGCCTGTTCGTGCGACCACTACGGCTTCGGCGCAAATCCGGCGATCGCGCATTTGTCCGCCGGCGACCGCTCGGGGTGCGCGGGGACACGCCGCAAGTACGTCCGTTGTAGGCTCGCACGCGGCATCCATGCCGCGTGACGGTCCCCGGAACCCCGAGCGATCCCCGCGTCCTTGCGTCAGCGGCGTGCAACGGTACTTCGAGCCCGCGAGCGGACTCGGCTCGCACCGCATTGGCGTCGTGTTGCAGTCGCGACTCGCGGTGACCATTCCGGGCTGACGTCGAACGTTCACGTCACTAACGGGCGTGCTCGCGATTCCGGGTGGCGTGCGGGTCAGGTGGGCGATGGCCTGGAGACCGTCACGCGGCAGGGACGCCGCGTGCGAGCGCTACAGCGATGTAGTCACGCGTGTCTCCAGACGCATCCCCACCTGGCCGGCGCGCCGCAATCTCGGCACTCCAGGCGCAGACGCCGGCGGCGGCACGGTCTGCAGGTTGCAGATGCTCAGTCCGCGAACTCGAACCGCATCGACAGGTCGACCGCGCGCACGTGCTTGGTGAGCGACGCCGATCGAGATGAAGTCGACGCCCGGTCTCGGCGATGCGCGCGCAGTGTCTCGAGCGTCACGCTGCCCGAGGCCTCGAGCTTGATCGGACCGTCGCGCGTGCGCGCGATTGAGCGCCACCGCCGCGCGCAGGTCGTCGAGCGTGAACTCGTCGAGCAGCGCCATGTCGGCGCCGGCGTCGAGTGCCTGGCGCAGTTCGTCGAGCGTTTCGACCTCGACTTCGACCGGCACGCGTGGTGCCGGCTGCGCGCGCGCGTCGCCACGGCGGCGGCGATCGAGCCGGCGGCGATGATGTGGTTCTCCTTGATCGAGGATCCCGTCGTAGAGACCCATGCGGTGATTGCGGCCGCCGCCGCAGCGCACGGCGTACTTCTGCGCGCGTGCGCAGGCCCGGGCATCGTCTTGCGCGTGTCGAGCATCCGGCAGCGGCAGTGCCCGCGACGCGCGTCGACGTAGCGGCGCGTCGCCGTGGCGGTGCCGGACAGCGTCTGCAGGAAATTGAGCGCCGTGCGCTCGCCCGTGAGCAGCGAGCGCGCCGGGCCCGCAAGCCGGCACAGGAGCTGCTCCGGCCGCGACGGACGCGCCGTCGCGCCGCGTGCCACTCGACGCGGATCACGCCGGGTCGAGCTGCCGGAACACCTCGTCGACCCACGGCCGGCCGCAGAGCACCGCGGGCTCGCGCGTGATCACCGTCGCGCGCCGCGCGTGCGCGCGGCCGGGACCAGCGCCGCCGTCAGGTCGCCGCTGCCGACGTCCTCGGCGAGCGCGCGCGGCCGACCTGGTCGCGGGGCGAGGGGCATCGGCTGCTGGCAAGAGAACCCGGCCGCGCCGTTCAGCGTAGCCGGTCGATCAGAACGGCAGGCCGTGCGTCGCGGCGCCCATGCACAGCAGCATCGGGATCGAGAGCACGAAGTTCGTGCGCGAGGCGAGCAGCGCGACCTTGCGCGCCTTGGCCTTTTCCTCGTCGGTCGCCGGCACGATGCCGAGGATCTTCTTCTGGTTCGGCCAGATCAGGACCCAGACGTTGAACAGCATGATCGTGCCGAGCCAGGCGCCGATGCCGATGACGAGCTGGTAGTAGTTCGTGGGTCGCTGCCGAGTGCCGAGCGTGAACGCCCCGATGAAGTTGCCCGCGCGCGCGAGGTACCAGGCGCCCGTGAGCCAGGTCGCCAGCGCCGCCCAGCGGAACCACGAGCAGCGCGCGCGGCGCGATGTACTTGGTGATGCCGGCGCCGCCCGGGCCGCCCTTGTCGGCCGCGGCGTCCGCCAGGCGCCGGAATCTGCACGACGTTGAAGTACTAGAGCAGGCCGATCCACATCACGCCGGACAGGATGTGCAGCCAGCGCGCGAGGCCGAGTTCCGTGAACGTCGTCGGCGCGATCAGCAGGGTGAGCAACAGCGCAACGACGACTCCGGTCGTGATGGCCCCGCGAACC
Source organism: uncultured Gammaproteobacteria bacterium (assembly GCA_963786705.1). Classification (GTDB taxonomy): domain Bacteria; phylum Pseudomonadota; class Gammaproteobacteria; order Steroidobacterales; family Steroidobacteraceae; genus RPQJ01. The sequence continues at coordinate 61,396 of CAWBAG010000021.1, read as the reverse complement.
GTGTTCAATGGGTTCATTGGTGTCGACTCCTCCAGCGTGAAAAACTTTTGAGCTGACGCGGTAGTTATCTTCGGCCCGCACGCTGCAAAGCGTTTGAAGAATAGGCGACGCGACCCCATAATTCAACGCCTCCGCGCCGTGCGCGCGAGCGCATGACCCAGCCGGTCCCGTTTCGCCCTGCATCAACGTCTGCGTGCTCGACGCGCGACGGCATCTGCACGGGGTGCCGCCGCACGCTCGACGAGATCGCGCAGCTGGGGCCGCATGAGCGCGGCGGAGCAGTGGGCCGTCGATCGCGCGGCTCGAGCGCGTCGCGATGCGGCTGGCGACGAGTCGCCGCAGCGCCGCCGGCAGCGCAGCTGCAGGTTTTACGATCCGCGCCAGGTGCGCAGTGGCCGCCGCGCGGCCGCGAGGTGAAGCAACGTGGACGTCGACACAGAGAATCCAGGAACAGCTCAAGTCGCACCCGGTCGTGCTCTACATGAAGGGCACGCCGGATTTTCCGCAGTGCGGTTTCTCCGCCGCGGCGGTGCGCACGCTGCGAGGCGTGCGGCGCGAAGCTTCGCCTACGTGAACATCTTCGAGGACCCGGAGCTGCGCGAGGCGCTGAAGCGCTACTCGAACTGGCCGACCTACCCGCAGCTGTACGTCAACGGCGAGCTGGTCGGCGGCTCGCGACATCATCACCGAGATGTACCAGAAGGGCGAGCTGCAGCAGCTGCTCGCCGACGCGGGCGCCGCCGCCGCGAAGCGGCATAGGCCCAGGCCCGGGCCGCGATCGGCCTCGACCGCGCTCAGGCCTCGTCTGGCGCGGCGTCGGCTCCCGTGCGCCAGTTGCGGCGCGCGTTCGACGGCTTCCTCGTACATGGCCGCGAAACCGGTTGCAGATCGTGCAGAACAGCGTCGGCCGTGCGCTCGGCGTCGTAGATCGCCGAATGCGCCGCGGCCGAGTCCCACTCGAGGCCCGGCGGCCGTCGACCGCGCGCGCCAGCACCGTCTGGCCGAGCGCGACGCCGCCGAGCGTCGCGGTGTCGAAGCTCGAGAACGGGTGGAACGGGTTGCGCTTGATGTCCGTGCGCGCCACCGCGGCATTCAGGAAGCCGAGGTCGAAGAACGCGTTGTGCCCGACGAGCACCGCGCGCGTGCAGCCGCGCGTCGCGCACCGCCCTGCGGATCTCGCGGAAGAGCTGCGTGCAGCGCCTCCTTCTCGGGAATCGCGGGCCGCAGCGGGTGGTGCGGATCGATGCCGTTCACCGCGAGCGAGGCCGGGTCGATGCCGCGAGCCGTGGAACGGCTGCACGTGATAGCGGTACGTGGCTGCCCGGCGCGCAGCTCGCCGATCGGCGTCATCTCGATCAGCACGGCGGCGATCTCGAGCAGCGCATCGGTCTGCGCGGTTGAAGCCGCCGGTCTCGACGTCGACGGCGATCGGGAGGAAGCCGCGGAAGCGGTCGACGATGCGCGGCTCGACGAATTCGTACTCGCTCATCACTGCGTCACCACGCGCCAGCTCGAGCGCCGTCGCCGGCGCGCAACGGCACGAGTTGCGTCGTTCGCCGAACGGGTAGTTCCCCGGCACGCTCCAGGCTGGCGCGCGAGCGTGATCGTGCCTTCGTTGCGCGGCAGGCCGTAGAAGTCGGCACCGCCGCTCGGAAGCGAATGCCTCGCAGCCGGTCGAGCCGCCCGGCGCCGGCGAAGGCCTCGGCGTAGAGTTCGAGCGCGGCGTGCGCGGAGAAGATCCCGCGCAGCCGCACGGCGGCCTCCTTGGTGCGGCGCGCGTGCGGCGCGCTGTCCGTGCCGAGGAAGAACCGCGGATCGTCGCCCGTGGCGGCCGCCAGCAGCGCGGCCCGGTCGTGCTCGCGCTTCAGCACCGGCAGGCAGTAGTGGTGCGGCCGCATGCCGCCCTCGAACATCGCGTTGCGATTCAGGAGCAGGTGCTGCGGGGTGATCGTCGCGGCGACGCCCTTGCGTGCCGCAGCACGAATTCCACCGCCGTGCGGGTCGTGACGTGCTCGAAGACGACCTTGAGCGCCGGCACCCGCGTTCACGATGCGGCTCAGCACGCGGTCGATGAAGACGTGCTTCGCGGTCGAAGACGTCGACCGCGGGATCGGTGACCTCGCCGTGCACCTGCAGCACCAGGCCGCGCTTCGGCCATGGCTTCGAGCGCCGGCCACAGGTTGTCGATCGACGTCACGCCGGCGTCGGAATGCGTGGTCGCGCCGGCCGGATAGAGCTTGGCGCCGACGACGAAGCCGCTGGCCGCGGCGCGTGCGGATCTCCGCCGGCGACGTGCGGTCCGTCAGGTAGAGCGTCATGAGCGGCTCGAAGCTCGATCCGCTCGGGCAGCGCCGCGAGGATGCGCGCGCGGTACGCCGCGAGCGCGTGCCGTGGTGGTCATCGGCGGCTTCAGGTTCGGCATGACGATCGCGCGCGCGAAGCGGCGCGCCGTGAAGGGCAGCGACGGCCGCCAGGTGCGGCGCCGTCGCGCAGGTGCAGGTGCCAGTCGTCCGGCCGGCGCAGCGTCAGCGTGTCGATCTCGGGCGTGCTCAGCTAGGCCGCAGGCGCTGGTGAAGCCCGGTTGCATCGCCGAGCAGGTGCAGCGATAGCGCACGCCGAAGCCGGTGAAGTCGGTCGGCACGTGCGCGAGCCCGCCCTTGCGCTCGGACGGCGCGAGGTCGACGTGCACCCAGGGGATGTCGCGCGCGACGAAGCGGCTCAGGAAGCGCGCGGCGAGGATGTGGTCGCCCTTGCTGTCGGCCGTGCACTGCATGACGTCGGCGACGTGGCTCTCGAGTTCCGCGTCGAAGTCCTCGTCCATCGGGAAGCACCAGACGCGCTCGCCGCTCGCGCGCCCGACGGCCTGCAGCCACTCGTGCAGCGCGGCGCGGTTCGTGAACGACGCCGCTGTAGCGTTCGGTGAGCGCATTGACGCAGGCGCCCGTGAGCGTCGCGAAGTCGAGCATGCAGCTCCGGCTTCTCGCGCGCCGCGAGCGCGAGCGTGTCCGCGAGCACCATGCGGCCCTCGGCGTCGCTGTGCACGACCTGGATCGTGACCCCGTTCAGCGCGCGCACGACGTCCTGCGGGCGGTAGGCGTCCGGGCCGATCTGGTTCTCGGTGATCGCGAGCCAGCAGTCGACGCGGTAACGGCACGCCGAGCGCGCGCGAGCGCGAGCAGCGTGCCGAGCGCGACGGCGCTGCCCTGCATGTCGCCGTGCATGTCGAACATGCTGCGATGCGGCTTCAGGTTGATGCCGCCGGTGTCGAAGCAGATGCCCTTGCCGACCAGCGCGATGCTGCCCGCGCGAGTCTGCGCCTGCGGCCGGTACGTCAGCCGTACGATGCCGGCGCCGCGATGCGCATTGGCGCGCGACACGGCGAGGAAAGCGCCGGCGCCGAGCTTCTCGAGCGCCGCCTCGTCGTAGAAGCGAAACGACCAGCCCTCGCGCCGCGCGACCTGCTGCAGCGCGCGACGATAGGACATCGTGTGCAGCACGTTCGGCGGCAACGTGGCCAGCCAGCGCGCGAGGTGGTTGCCCGCCGCGATCGCCACGCTGCGATCGAAGGCCGCGTCGCGGCGTGCCGCGATCTCGACGCGCGCGAGCGTGCTGCGCGGCGTCGCCTTGGTCTTCCTCTCCGGCATGGGTGCGGCGCCCGCGAGTGCGGCGCTCAGCAGCGCTTCGAGCACCGGCACGCGATCGTCGTCCGGCAGGCCGACGGCGTGCAACTGGAGTGTCGCCACGCCGCGCTTCAGGACCTCGCGGGCGAGCTTGCCCGCAAGCTCGAGCCGCTCGAATCCCGTCGCGCCGCGCTTGACGAAGCCGATGGCCACGAGCGTGTGCCGGCGATTGGGCAGCCGCGCGACCAGCACCGGCGCCTCGCGCCGGCCGCGCGTCTCGGCCTTGTGCAGGGCGAGCCACAATGGCGCGCCGGGCAGCGCCCCGAGCACGCCCGGCGCCTGCGCCGAGCGCTCGAGCACCAGGATGGCCGCATCGGCGCGCGCGATGGCCGCGTCCGACACGGCGAACGGCTTCGCTACGACCTTGATGTCCAGCTCGGGCGGGAGGAGTTCAGCCACGGTTTACCTTGACCCTGACCGGGCCTGAAACGATCATGCCAATACTGCGTATTTCCGGTGCCGCACGCGATCGATCGTCGTGCTGCCGGCGCGGCGGCATGCTAACAGGGCGTGCCGGCCAAATCATTACGCTCGAAACCATGCGGCTTGTGTGCGGAGCGAGCTGGAGATTTGCCGATGTTCGAAGCCTCCAAGGTCGAAGACCCCGATCCCGCCGAGACGCGCGAGTGGCTCGAGTCCATCGATTCCGTGCTGCGAGACCACGGCGCCGAGCGTGCGCACTACCTGCTCGAGCGGGTGATCGACTTCACGCGCCGCTCCGGCGCGTACCTGCCGTTCAAGCCCAACACGGCCTACGTGAACACGATCGCGCCGGGCCAGGAGCCGGGTATCCGGGCGACCGCGCGATCGAGCGGCGCATCGAGGCGTACATCCGCTGGAACGCGATGGCGATGGTGGTGCAGGCGAACCGCCAGAGCTCGGAGTACGGCGGCCACATCGCGAGCTACGCGTCGGCGGCCACGCTGTACGAGGTCGGCTTCAATCACTTCTGGCGCGCGCCGAGCGCCGAGCACCCGGGGCGACATGGTCTTCATCCAGGGGCACTCGTCGCCCGGCATCTACGCGCGCGCCTATCCTCGAAGGCCGGCTCACGCGAGGAGCACCTGCGCCATTTCCGCGCAGGAGGTCGGCGGCGGCGGCTTGTCGTCGTATCCGCACCCGTGGCTGATGCCGGACTTCTGGCAGTTCCCGACCGTGTCGATGGGCCTCGGGCCGATGATGGCGATCTACCAGGCGCGCTTCATCCGCTACCTCGAGCATCGCGGCATCGTCCCGGCCAGCGACCGCAAGGTCTGGGCCTTCCTCGGCGACGGCGAGATGGACGAGCCCGAGTCGATGGGCGCGATCACGATGCCGGTGCGCGAGAAGCTCGACAACCTGGTGTTCGTCGATCAACTGCAACCTGCAGCGCCTCGACGGGCCGGTGCGCGGCAACGGCAAGATCATCCAGGAGCTCGAGGCCGCGTTCCTCGGCGCCGGCTGGAACGTGATCAAGGTGATCTGGGGCTCGCGCTGGGACCCGCTGCTCGCGCAGGACACGCAAGGGCCTGCTGCGCGCCTGATGGAGGAGTGCGTCGACGGCGAGTACCAGAACTTCAAGGCCAAGGGCGGCGCCTACACGCGCGAGCACTTCTTCGGCAAGTACCCGGAGCTGCAGGAGATGGTCGCGAACATGTCGGACGAGGACATCTGGCGCCTGAACCGCGGCGGCCACGACGCGCGCAAGGTCTACGCGGCGTATCGCGGCGGCCGTCGCAGCACAAGGGCCGGCCGACGGTGATCCTCGCCAAGACCGTCAAGGGCTTCGGCATGGGCGCGCGCCGGCGAAGGCCAGAACATCACGCACCAGCAGAAGAAGCTCGACGACGACGCGCTGAGCGAGTTTCGCGACCGCTTCAACATCCCGGTGTCCGACGAGGAGATCGCCGGCATCCCGTACTTCCGCCCCGCCGAGGACAGCGAGGAACTGCACTACCTGCAGGCGCGCCGCAAGTCGCTCGGCGGTTACCTGCCGCAGCGCCGCAGCACGGTGGCGCCGCTCGAGGTGCCGCCGCTCGAGGCGTTCGGTGCGCTGCTCGAGGCATCGGGCGACCGCGAGATCTCGACGACGATGGCGTTCGTGCGCATGCTCGGCATCCTGCTCAAGGACAAGAACATCGGCCCGCACATCGTGCCGATCGTGCCGGACGAGGCGCGCACCTTCGGCATGGAGGGCCTGTTCCGCCAGATCGGCATCTATTCGTCGATGGGCCAGCTCTACACGCCGCAGGACGCCGACCAGCTGCTCTATTACCGCGAGGACAAGAAGGGCCAGATCCTCGAGGAAGGCATCAACGAAGGCGGCGCGATGTGCAGCTGGATCGCGGCGGCCACGTCGTACGCGAACCACGGCGTCAGCATGGTGCCGTTCTACATCTACTACTCGATGTTCGGCTTCCAGCGCGTCGGCGACTTCTGCTGGGCGGCCGGCGACATGCAGGCGCGCGGCTTCCTGATCGGCGGCACCGCCGGGCGCACGACGCTCGCGGGCGAGGGCCTGCAGCACCAGGACGGCCACAGCCAGCTGGTCGCGACGACGATCCCGAACTGCGTCGCCTACGATCCGGCCTATCGCCTACGAGCTCGCGGTCATCGTGCAGGACGGCCTGCGGCGCATGTACGCGGAGCAGGAGAACGTCTTCTACTACATCACCTGCATGAACGAGAACTACGCGCAGCCGGCGATGCCGCGGGCGCCGCGCAGGGGATCGTCAAGCGGCATGTACCTGCTGCGCGCGGGCGGCAAGGGCAAGGTGCGCGTGAACCTGCTCGGCTCCGGCACGATCCTGCGCGAGGTGCTCGCGGCCGCCGAGCTGCTCGAGAAGGAGTTCGGCGTGCCGGCCGACGTCTTCAGCGTGCACGAGCTTCTCCGAGCTGCGGCGCGAAGCGCTCGACGCGGAGCGCTGGAACCTGCTGCACCCGGACCAGGCGCCGCGCGTGCCCTACGTGCGGGAGTGCCTGGGCGCTCGCGACGATCCGTTCGTCGCCGCGACCGACTACATGCGGATCGTCGCCGACCAGATCCGGCAGTGGGTTCCCGGGCGCTATCACGTGCTCGGCACGGACGGCTACGGGCGCAGCGACGCGCGCGCGGCGCTGCGCGGCTTCTTCGAGGTCGATCGCCGCTACATCGTCGTCGCGGCGCTGAAGGCGCTGGCCGACGACGGCAAGCTCGACGTCGCCACGGTGGGCAGCGCGATCGCGAAGTTCGGCATCGATCCCGAGAAGCCCGAATCCGGTGACGGTCTGAGCGGCAGCAGGGGCGAGGCAAGTGGCTGAGCAGCTCGTCGAGGTGCAGGTGCCGGACATCGGCGACTACCAGGACGTCGAAGTCATCGACGTGCGGTGCAGCCGGGCGACGCCGTGGCGGTGGAAGCGCACGCTCATCACGCTCGAGACCGAGAAGGCCACGATGGACGTGCCGTGCACGGTCGCGGGCGTCGTCCGCGAGTTGAAACTGCAGCGCGGCGCGCGCGTCTCGCAGGGCGACCTGATCGCGGTCGTCGAAGCGGATGCGGCGGCCGCACCGGCTGCGGCCGCGCCTGCAGCCGGCGAGCCCGACCGCGCAGGTGAGCCGCGCCTGGCGGCGGCGCCGGCGCCGGCTCGCGCCGACGCCGCGCGTGCTGCGCCGGTGACACAGGCGATCCCGGCGACGGCGCCTGCCGCCGCCGACGTCCGCTCGCCTGCCCTGCGCCGAGCGGCCGATCGACGAACCCGGTTTCGCGCGCGCGCACGCGAGCCCGTCGATCCGGCGGCTTGGCGCGCGAACTCGGCGTCGACCTCGCCCGCGTTGCCGGCACCGGCGCCAAGGGCCGTGTCACCGAGACGGACGTCAAGGCGCACGTCAAGCAGCTGCTGTCGGGCATCGGCGCGCCAGCGGCGGCGGCGCGGGTACGGCGTGGCCGAACGTGCCGGTCGTCGACTTCGCGGCGTTCGGCCCGATCGAGCGCCAGCCGCTGTCGCGCATCCAGAAGATCGCCGGTCCGCGCCTGCACGCGAGCTGGGTCAACCTGCCGCACGTCACGCAGTTCGACGAGGCGGACATCACCGAGCATGGAGGCGGCGCGCGCGCAGGCTGAAGGAGCAGGCGGCGGCGCAAGGCATCAAGCTGACGCCGCTCGCGTTCGTCATGCGCGCCTGCGTACAGGCGCTGGCGGCGTTCCCGCGCTTCTGCGCGTCGCTCGACGTGGATGCTGGCGAACTCGTGCTGAAGAAGTACGTGCACATCGGCTTCGCGGCGGACACGCCGCAGGGTCTCGTCGTTCCGGTCGTGCGCGATGCCGACCGCAAGGACGTCTTCGAGCTGGCGCGTGACCTGGCGACGCTGAGCGAGAAGGCGCGGACCGGCAAGCTGTCGGGCCCGGAAATGCAGGGCGGCTGCTTCACGATCTCGAGCCTCGGCGGCATCGGCGGCACCGCGTTCACGCCGATCATCAACGCCCCGGAGGTCGCGATACTCGGCGTGTCGCGTTCCACGCATCGCCCCGTGTACAGGAACGGGGCCTTCGTGCCGCGGCTGATGCTGCCGTTGTCGCTGTCCTACGACCACCGCGTCATCGACGGCGCGGCCGCGGTCAGGTTCACCTCGTTCCTCGCCGAAGCGCTCGCCACCGTCGATGGCTTGCTGAGGGCAATACCGTGACGCGCTCGACGATTGCGCGCGGGGAGGGCGCACCTTGACCGACGCCAATGGCAAGCGTCCGCACGCCGCGCCGACGATCGAGGTGCGCGTTCCCGACCTCGGCGAGTTCACGGACGTGGCGATCATCGACGTGCTGGTCAAGGTGGGCGACGCGGTCGAGCCGGAAACGCCGCTGCTCACGCTCGAGAGCGACAAGGCGACGATGGACGTGCCGTCCCCCGCCGCCGGCGTCGTGGCGCGAATCGCGGTCAAGGCCGGCGACAAGGTGAATACGGGCACGATGATCATGGAATTGTCCGGCGCGCGGCAGGCCGACGCGGAGGACATGACGGCGACACGGCCCAACCTGCGCGAAACCGAGCCATACGGTGGCGAGCCGTACGTGGACACCGTGCCGATCGAGCCGCTGCGCGCCGAAAGACTGCCCGCGGCCGCGACGAACGCCAGCGCCACGAAGCCTGCTGCGGCAGTCGAACCCGCAAGGCCGGCCACGGCCACGGCTCGATACGACTACGACGTCGTCGTGATCGGTGCGGGGCCGGGCGGCTACACCGCCGCATTCCGCGCGGCCGACCTCGGGCTCAAGGTCGCACTCGTCGAGCGCTGGCCGACGCTGGGCGGCGTGTGCCTGAACGTCGGCTGCATTCCGTCCAAGGCGCTGCTGCACGCCGCCAAGGTCATCGAGGACGCGCGGGCGATGGCGTCCTGCGGCGTCGAGTTCGGCCCGCCGCGGATCGATGCCAGCCGGCTGCGCGAGTGGAAGGACAAGGTCGTCGGCCGGCTCACGGGCGGCTTGTCCACGATGGCCCGCCAGCGCAAGGTCACGGTGTTGCGCGGGACGGCCGCCTTCACGGACGATCACAGCCTTGTCGTGACCGGCGTACCCGACCGCGGCGAGGTCACATTTGCACATTGCATCATCGCAGTGGGCTCGGAATCGATGCGGCTGCCGGGCCTGCCGGACGATCCGCGCATCATCGATTCGACGGGCGCGCTCGAACTCGACCTGCCCGCGCGCATGCTCGTCGATCGGCGGCGGCATCATCGGGCTCGAGATGGCGACGGTCTACGAGGCGCTGGGCGTCAAGGTCAGCGTCGTCGAGCTCACCGACGGGCTGATGCCGGGTTGCGACCGCGACCTCGTGAAGCCGCTCGAGAAGCGCATTGCGCCGCGCTACGAACGCATCATGCTCGGCACGCAGGCTCACGCAGGTCGAGGCGTCGCCGGAGGGCCTGCGCGCGACATTCGAGGGCAAGCAGGCGCCCGGGCCGCAGGTCTTCGACAAGGTGCTGGTGGCCGTCGGCCGCACGCCGAACGGCCACGGGATCGGCTGCGAGGCCGCCGGCGTCGAGCGTCGACGAACGCGGCTTCATCCCGGTCGACCGGCAGATGCGCACCAACGTGCCGCACATCTTCGCGATCGGCGACGTCGCCGGCCAGCCGATGCTCGCGCACAAGGCGACGCACGAGGCGAAGGTCGCCGCCGAGGTCGCGGCCGGACACAAGCGTCACTTCGACGCGCGCGCGATTCCCTCCGTCGCCTACACGGACCCGGAGATCGCCTGGGTGGGCCTCACCGAGACCGAGGCGAAGGCGCGAAACGTCGCCTTCGAGAAGGCCGTGTTCCCTTGGGCGGCGAGCGGACGCTCGCTCGCGATCGGACGCGAGGAGGGCTTCACGAAGCTCCTCTTCGATCCGGAGACGCACCGCGTGATCGGCGGCGGCATCGTCGGCACGAACGCCGGCGACCTGATCGCCGAGGTCGTGCTCGCGATCGAGATGGGCGCGGACGCGAGCGACATCGGGCTCACGATCCACCCGCACCCGACGCTCTCGGAGACGGTGGCATTTGCGGCCGAGGCGTTCGACGGCACGCTGACCGACCTCTACCTGCCGAAGAAGCGCGGCGCCCGGAAGCCGGGCGGCTGAGCCCGTTGCACGACGCACGCATGGCGGCGCCGACCGCATGCACCCGCACCTGACCCGCGCATTGCGCTGGTTCGGCCTGCTCGAGACGGGGCGGCGGATCGAGTTGCGGTGGCGCATCCGCACGCCGCGCGCGTTGCCCGATGTGCTGATCATCGGCGCGATGAAGTGCGGCACGAGTTCGCTGCACAACTACCTGATCCAGCATCCGCGGGTCGTCCCGCCGTTGCGCAAGGAAGTGCATTACTTCGACGTGCATTACGCGCGCGGGGAGACCTGGTACCGGGCCAACTTCGGGCGTGCCGGCGCGCCGGGGCTCAATCTCGACAGCAGCCCGTATTACCTGTTCCACCCGTGCGTGCCGGCGCGCGCGCACGCGCTCGTCCCGCGCGCGAAACTGATCGTGATGGTCCGCGACCCGGTCCGCCGCGCGTACTCGCATTACTGGCACGAACGCGACAAGGGGCGCGAGCCGCTGTCGTTCGAGGACGCCATCGCCGCCGAGCCCGGCCGCATCGCCGCACCCACTGCCCGGCTGGAGCGCGGCGAGATCACCCGCAGCACGGCGCACGAGTACTTCAGCTACCTGGCCCGCGGCCGGTATGCCGAGCAGATCGAGCGCTGGCTCGCGCTGTATCCGCGCGAGCAGTTGCTCGTGCTGCGCTTCGAGGATCTCCATCGGGGCGCGCTGGACGTGCTGAATCGCGCCCTGGCCTTCGTCGACCTGCCGCCGCTCGCGCACGCGCGACTCGAGCCGCGCAACACGCGTTCGTACCCACCGCTCGACGCCAGGACCGCCGCGCGCCTGCGGCAGTACTTCGAGCCTCACAACGACAGGCTCGAGCGATTGCTGGACCTGCGCCTGGGCTGGTAGACGCAGGGCCTGGTCCGTGCGTCGAAGCTGCAACCGGCACGCGGCGCGCCGTCGCAGCCCGGTGGGTGGGCGCCGTCAGAGCTTCCGCAGCGACTCGAGATACGCCGCATCGTCCGGAGGCCGTCCCGCTTGCTGCGCCTGCCAGAGCGCAGCGCCGAGGCATTCGATCATGCGGTGTTCCGCGGCGTGCACGTCGCCGAGCCGTTGCACGAGCGCGCCGTGCACCGCGCGCACGCCCGCGGGCCGGTCCGTGCCCACCTGCTCGCGGATCGCGAGGTGCAGGCCCAGGTGCAGGAACGGATTGGATCGCCCCGCTGCGGGCGTGAAATCGTGCTCGAGCACGTCCGGGTCGTTGGCCTCGAGCATCGCGTGATACTCGGGATGCAGTTCGACCACCTGCGCGATCTGGTCTTCGAGAGGCTCGATGGGCAGCGACTCCCGGCGCTTGCGCCATGCCTCGACGTACATGCGGCGCAGGCTCGCGCGGCCCTGGTCGTGGAAGACCGGCATCAGCGGCCGCCGCGCGCGCGGGGGCGACCGGGCGCCGACGCCCGCTTGCGGGCGAGCGGCAATGCGGTCGCCGCGGGCAGGCACTTGGCCTGGTACTCGCACAGGTCCGCCACCGGGCACGCGGGGCAGTTCGGCTTGCGGGCCGTGCACAGGTACCGGCCATGCAGCAGCAGCCAGTGGTGCGCGTGCAGCAGGTACTCCGGCGGGACTGCGCGCAGCAGGCCGTCCTCGACCTGCCGCGGGTTCGCGCCGTGCGCGAGGCCGAGCCGGTTCGCGACGCGAAAGATATGGGTGTCCACGGGCATCGTGGGCTGGCCGAATGCGCTGTTCAGCACGACGTTCGCCGTCTTGCGGCCGACGCCTGGCAACTTCTCGAGTGCATCCCGATCCCGCGGCACCTCGCCGCCGTGCCGTTCGATCAGGAGCGCGCACGTGGCCAGGATGTTCTTCACCTTGGCGGGGTAGAGGCCGATCGTGCGCACGTACGCGGTGAGCCCCTCGATGCCGAGCGCAAGGATCTGCGCCGGCGTGTTGGCCACGGGAAAGAGCTTGCGCGTCGCGATGTTGACACCCTTGTCCGTCGCCTGGGCCGACAGGATCACGGCCACCAGCAATTCGAACGGCGTCGAGTGCTCGAGCTCGGTTTCGGGGCGGGGATTGCGTGCCTTGAAGCGTTCGAAGAGTTCGCGTCGCTGCCGCTCGTTCATGCGGCTGTCTGCCCCGGCAGCGGCGCCGCCGCCGCGGGCTGCGCGACCGGTGCGGGCGCGGCGCGTGCCGCAAGCCTTGCATTGCGCCAGGCGAGCATCAGGCCGAGCAGGATGAAGGCGCCCGGCGGCAGCAATGCGAGCAGGAGCCCGTGGCGCGCGTCGAAGAACCGCAGCCCGCCGCCCGGCGCGCCGTTGCCGAGCAGCAGCGCCAGGTCGGCGCCCAGCGTGCCGTGCCCGAGGAGTTCGCGCGTCGCGCCGAGCGTCACCAGCACCAGCATGAACCCCGTGCCCATCGCGAGCCCGTCGAGCAACGCGCGCGGCACGTCCTGGCGCGACGCGAAGGCCTCGGCGCGCGCGAGCACGAGGCAGTTGGTGACGATGAGCGGCAGGAAAACGCCGAGCGACGCGTGCAGCCCGGGCAGCCAGGCGGCGAGTGCCAGTTCGAGCGCGGTCACGAGCGCGGCGATCAGCAGCACGAACACCGCGATGCGGATTTCCGCCGGCAATCCGCGGCCGGCCAGCGACGCGGCCGTGTTGCTGGCCGCGAGCACCGCGAGTGTCGCGAGGCCGAGCCCGAGACCATTCGCGAGCGACGTGCTGATCGCGAGCAGCGGGCACAGGCCGAGCAGTTGCACGAGCCCGGGATTCTGGTCGCGCAGGCCGGCGCGCAGGATGGCTGAGGGCGTCATGGCGGCATTGTAACGGCGTCCGCGAGCAACGCCTCACGGTGGCGCTCGAAGTACAGGAGCGCGCCCGCGACCGCGGCAACGACGGCACGCGGCGTAATCGTCGCGCCGGTGAACTGGTCGAACTCGCCGCCATCCTTGCGGACCCGCCAGTGCCCTGCAGGCGGGTCCTGCAGGCTCCTGCCGTCGAAACCCAGTATCCAGGGCGACCTGCGCGTCTCGATCGCGTCGCCGAGGCCCGGCGTCTCGCGATGTTCCGTCACGCGCACGCCCAGCACGCGGCCGTCGCGCGCGATGCCCACCAGCAGGTGGATCGGGCCCGAATAGCCGCCGGGCGCGGTGGGCGCCAGCACGATCGCGACGATGCGTCCCTGGCGTCGCGCGCGATAGATGGTCACCGCGGCGGTCGTGCCAAGCAGTTCGGCGTCGTGCACGGCGACGACGTCGGCGAGCAGGTCGTTGTCGTAGTGCGTGCCGCCGAGCACCGCGTCGAAACGCGCCAGGCTCCGCGCGCGTTCTGCTGCCGCGATCTGGTCACGGGTCGCCTCGTGCACGAGTGCGACGAGCCCGAATGCGAACGCCGCGACCAGGGCGAGGATCGCGGCGGCCCGCATCGAACGGCGCGCTGCCGTGTCATTCACGGGGGTGGCCATAGATCCTCGGCACCGTGTAGCGGTCGATCAGTGGCGCGGCGAGATTCATCAGCAGCACGGCGAATGCGAATCCGTCGGGATAGCCGCCCCAGCCCCGGATCAGCCAGGTGAGCACGCCGATGCCCGCGCCGTACCAGAGGCGGCCGCGGTCGGTCGTCGCTGCGGAGACTGGGTCGGTCGCGATGAAGAACGCCCCGAGCATCGTGGCCCCCGCGAAGGCGTGGAACAATGGCCCGACGTGCATGCCGGGATCGAGCGCCTGCGCCAGCGCCGCGGGCACGAGCAGCCCCGCGAGCACGGCAGCCGGGATGTGCCACCGGATCAGGCGGCGAGCGAGCAGGTAGCCGCCTCCCAGCAGCGCCAGGAGGTTCACCCACGCGAAGCCGCGCGGGCCAAGCGGCCCCGCGAGCTCGGTACGCGCGAGGATCTCCGGCAACGTGAACCGCAAGTCCAGGCCGTTGCGGATCGAATCGAGCGCGGTCGCGCCCGTGTAGGCATCCCAGGCCTGGTCCGCGCCCAGGCGACCCAGGTACGCGGCGACGTCGAGTCGTGCAAGTTCGAGCCACGAGTGGGCGCCGGCGTCGAGCGGTACGGGCCAGCGCGTCATCTCGGCCGGGAACGACACGAGCAGCAACGCATAGCCCACCATGGCCGGATTGAACGGGTTCTGGCCCAGTCCGCCGAATGCGTGCTTGCCGAGCAGCACCGCGAACACGGTGCCGAGCAGCGTGAGCCACCATGGCAGCAACGGCGTCACCGAAAACGCGAGCAGGGCTGCCGTCACGAGCACGCTGCCGTCCCGCAGGGCCGGTCCCGCCGGCCGCCGCCGCCAGCGCAGGGCCCCGGCCTCGCACGCGAGCGCCACGGGACACGCGATGGCGAGTTGCAGCACCAAGCCGGGCCCGAAGACGGCCACGTGGGCCACGGCTGCGGGCACCAGCGCAAGCAGCACCTGCAGCATGACCCGTTGCACGGTGAAGCCGCCGATCGTGTGTGGCGCCGCGGAGGTGTCGAAGCGCAGGAAAGCGTCGCGGCGCTCAGTCATCGGCGGGTCCGTCGTGCGAAGCGCCTGCGGACGGGTCGCGCGCCTGGCGGCGGGCCGCCGCGAACTCGCGTCGCTCGGACTCCGCGGCCTCGAGCATGCGGCGCTCATGCCGCGCAAAGCGCTCGCGCGCCGCCGTCGCACGCGCCACGCCGGCCGCGCGCGCGCGCAGCGCCGAGCGCGCGACGCGGAATTGCTGCGTCAGGGGAATCTGGCTCGGGCACACGTAATCACAGCAGCCGCACTCGATGCAATCCTCGACGCCGAACCGCTCGAGCGCGGCCAGGTCCTCGACGCGAGCCGCGCGATGCAACTGCTGCGGCAACAGTCCGGCGGGACAAGCCGCCGCGCAATCGCCGCAACGAATGCAGGCCAGTTCGTACTCCGCCGCGCGCGGCAGCAGGTCGCCTGGCGACGCGGCCAGCACGCAATTCGTGCCCTTGGCGAGGCCGATGGCGTCGGTCACGACGGCACGACCGGTCATGCTGCCGCCCACGATCAGTCGCCGGGGCGTGCCGCGATAACCGCCGGCCGCCGCCACCAGCTCCCGCAAAGGCGTGCCGAGGCGGGCGCGCACGTTGCACGGCGCAGCGACCGCGCTGCCAGTGACGGTGACGATACGATCGATGCTCGGTTCGCCCGTGCGGACCCACCGCGCAACTGCCGCGGCAGTCGCCACGTTCTGGCAGGTCACGCCGACGTCGGCCGGCAGTCCGAGGGTGGGCACCTCGACGCCCGTCACCGCGGTCAGCAGCTGGCGCTCTGCGCCAGCCGGATAGATCGCGGGCAACACGGCCAACTCGATGCGTGGTCGTCGCGGCCGCCGCGATCGCTGCACGCAGCGCCGCGATGGCCTCGGGCTTGTCGTCCTCGACCGCGATCGACGCGTGCCCGGCCCCGAGCGCTCGCACGAGCACCTGCGCGCCGAGCACGACGTCGGCAGCGTGCTCGCGCATCAGTGCGTCGTCGCAGCAGATCCAGGGCTCGCATTCGGCGCCGTTCAGGACCAGCACGCGGGCCTGGCGCGCGCGCGCGGCTGCGAGTTTCGTCGCCGCGGGGAACGCCGCGCCGCCGAGGCCGGCAATGCCCGCTGCGCCGAGGGCCGCAATCAGTGCGTCGGGTTCGAGCGACTCGAGTTGCCCGGCCGGCAGCAGTCGTGGATCGCGCGTTTCCCGGCCGTCGTTCTCGATGACCACGCACGGGCCGGTGTCCTGTGCCGTCGACACCGGCAGGGTTTCGATCGCGCGGATGCGACCCGAGACCGGCGCGTGCAGCGTCGCGGCAAAGCCGGTCGCGTCGCGGGCGATCACCGTGCCGAGCATCACGTGATCCCCGGGTGCGACGACAGGCACGGCTGCGGTGCCGGAGCCCTGGTCGAGCGCGAGGCAGAGGACCTCGGGCGGCGGCACGTTGACGATCGGGCGCGCGAGGGCCTGCCGCTTGTGCGCTGCGAGTGCGAGGCCGGCGGGGAAGGCGCTGCGACTCGGCACGTGCGTCATGCCGCGCGGACCGCACGACGCAACTCCGGCGCGGCCGCAGGCCGGAGTTCTATGCAGTCCACCGGGCAGGGCGCGAGGCACAGTTCGCACCCCGTGCACTGGTCGGCGAGCACGGTGTGCACGTAGCGCGCTGCGCCGACGATCGCGTCGACCGGGCAGGCCGGCAGGCAGCGCGCACAGCCGATGCAGCGTGCCTCGTCGATCCATGCGACCACGGCGTCCTTGCTGGCCCCGTAGGCCGGATCGACCGGACGCGGCTCGCGCGCGAGCAGGGCGGCCAGTGCGTGCACGGTCGCGGCGCCGCCCGGCGGGCAGCGGTCGATGTCCGCGGTTCCGGCCGCAATGGCTGCAGCGTACGGCCGGCAACCCGGGAACCGGCACTGGCCGCACTGGGTGCCCGGCAGCAGCGCGTCGATCTCGTCGACGAGACGGTCGGGGTCGGGACGGATGCGGCTCGCCGCCCAGCCGAGCAGCGCGCCGAGCGCGACCGCAAGCAGCGTTGCGATGCCGACCGCGGCTCCCAGTGCGGCGACGTTCATCGCGATCCCAGTCCCGTAAATCCCATGAACGCGAGCGCCATCAGGCCGGCGGTCACGAGTGCGATCGGCGCGCCGCGAAACGCGACCGGCACGTCCGCGGATTCGAGCCGCTCGCGCAATGCGGCGAACAAGAGCAGCGCCAGGCCGAACCCCGCACCCGCAGCGAAGCCGAAGACCAGCGACTCGAGCAGTCCGTGCTGGCGGTTCACGTTCAGCAGGGCGACGCCGAGCACGGCGCAGTTGGTCGTGATCAGCGGCAGGAATATACCGAGCATCTGGTGCAGCACCGGGCTCGTGGCGCGCACCATGACCTCGGCGAACTGCACGACGCCGGCGATCAGGAGGATGAACACCAGCGTGCGCAGGTATTCGAGCCCGAGCGGTTGCAGTACCCAGTGCCACGCGGCAAACCCGAGCCCCGACGCGATCGTCAGCACGAACAGCGTCGCGAGGGCCATGCCGGCCGCGGCCTCGAACCGTCGGCTGACGCCCACGAACGGGCAGAGGCCGAGGAAGTTCGTCAGCACGAAGTTGTTGACCAGGCTCGCGCCGAGCGCGAGCAGCAGCAACTCGGACATAGGCCCCCGTGGCGGGTGCTACTTCACCTTCATGCCGGGTGCGGCGCCCGCATCCGGCGACAACAGGAAAATCTCGGCGCCGCCAGGGCCGGCCGCGAGCACCATGCCCTCGGACAGGCCGAAACGCATCTTGCGCGGCGCGAGGTTGGCGACGACGACCGTGAGCCGGCCGACCAGCTGCTCCGGCGCATAGGCCGAGCGGATTCCCGCGAAGATCGTGCGCTTCTCGCCGCCGAGATCCACGCCGAGCTTCAACAACTTGTCCGCGCCGTCCACGAACTCCGCGGAGTCGATCCGCGCGATGCGCAGGTCGACACGGGCGAATTCATCGACCGTGAGCGTTGCGGGCGCGTCCGCAGCCGGCGCGGTCGCGGCCTGGGCCGTCGCAGTCCCGGCGCGGCCGCCGGCGGGCTCTGCCACGCCCCGCGCCTGCTGCGCCGGACCGGCCTCGGCCTGCGGCAGCCCGGCGGGTTTCAGTGTCTCCGCGGCCGCGTCGAGCAGCGCCTTGACCGCCGCGGGATCGACGCGGGTCGCGAGCGGCTCGTACGGCCGGATGTCCGTCCCGAGCAGCGCGCGCGCGGCATCGTCCCAGGACTGCGCAGGCAGGCCGAGGAAGTTCTCGGTGGCTGCGGCCAGGCGCGGCATGACCGGCTTCAGGTACAGCACCAGGATCCGGAACAGGTTGAGGCCCTGCGTGCACACCGCCTGCACCTCGGCTGCACGCGCCGGATCCTTCGCCACGAGCCACGGCTTCTGCTGGTCGATGTACAGGTTGGCGCGGTCGGTGAGCGCCATGATCTCGCGTATCGCGGCGGCGAGGTCACGCTCCTCGTAGGCCGCCGCGATGCGCTGGCCGGCCACGACGAACTCGTCATACAGCGCCGCGTCCGGCAGACCGGACGACAGGCGTCCCGCATGGCCACGGGTGATGAATCCGGCGCACCGGCTCGCGATGTTCACGAGCTTGCCGACGATGTCGGAGTTCACCTTGGCGACGAAGTCGTCGAGGTTGAGGTCGAGGTCCTCGACGCCCGGGCCCAGCCGCGACGCGTAGAAGTACCGCAGGTACTCGGCCGGCAGGTGATCGAGCCACGCACGGGCAGTGATGAACGTGCCGCGCGACTTCGACATCTTCTGGCCGTTCACGGTCAGGAAGCCGTGCGCGAACACGGACGTCGGCGGCCGGAAGCCCGCACCCGCGAGCACTGCGGGCCAGAACAACGTGTGGAAGTAGACGATGTCCTTGCCGATGAAGTGATAGACCTCGGCGGTCGCTGTCCGGCTTCCAGTAGCGGTCGAAGTCGCCGCCCGTGCGGCGGCACAGGTTCAGGTGGCTCGACGAGGTAACCGATCGGCGCGTCGAGCCAGACGTAGAAGTACTTGCCGGTCTCGCCGGGAATCTCGAAGCCGAAATAGGGCTCGTCGCGCGAGATGTCCCAGTCGCGCAGCCCCGCGGTGAACCACTCGCGCGAGCTTCGCGGTCACCGCGGGCTGCAGGCGGCCGGAGCCGGTCCACTCGCGCAGCATGCCGCTCGAAGTCGCCGAGCCTGAAGAACAGGTGTTCCGAATCGCGCTGCACGGGTGCGCTGCCGCTCACGACCGAAATCGCGTCCAGGAGGTCGGCGGGCGTGTAGGTAGCGCCGCAGACTTCGCAGCTGTCGCCGTACTGGTCCGGGGCACCGCACTTCGGGCACGTGCCGCGCACGTACCGGTCGGGCAGGAACATCTTCGCCTGCTCGTCGTACGCCTGCCGGATCGTCTCGCGCCGGATGTGGCCGCTGGCCGCGAGCCGCCGGTAGATCTCGTGCGTGAGCTCGCGGTTCTCGTCCGAGTGCGTGGTGTGGAAGTTGTCGAAGGAGATGTCGAACTCGCCGAAGTCGCGGCGCTGCTCGGCGCGCGACGCGCTCGATGAGCGCCTCGGGCGTGATGCCTTCCTGGCGCGCCTTGAGCATGATCGGCGTGCCGTGCGCGTCGCTCGCGCAGACGTACAGGCAGTCGTGGCCACGCAACCGCTGGAAGCGCACCCAGATGTCGGTCTGCACGTACTCGACCATGTGGCCGAGGTGCGGCGCACCGTTGGCGTACGGCAGGGCGCTCGTGACGAGCATGGTGCGATGCGGGGTGGCGCTCATGTGCGGAAGCCGGCCGGAAAAGACCAGCGATTATGCCACGGGCACATTGCGGCCGCCGTCCGGACGGCGGCTCAGGCCATGTCCTTGAACGGCTCGAAGCGCTGCTTGTTGTCGGATTTTTCGTACGCGGAGCGGCCGCTGATCACGCCCTTGTCGAAGAGTTCCTGGACCGCGGAATCCATGATGCGCATGCCGTGGGCCCCGCCGCTCTGCATGGAGTTCTCGAGCTGGTCGAGCTTGCCCTGCCGGATCAGGTTCGACACGGCCGGTGTGTTGATCAGGATCTCGAGCGCGGCGACGCGGCCCCGCTTGTCGGCACGCTGGATCAGCTGCTGCGAGATGACCCCGCGCAGCGACGTGGACAGCATCGTGCGCACGTGGGCCTGCTTGTCCGACGGAAACGCATTCACGATGCGGTCGACCGTGGCGGCCGCGCCGTTGGTGTGCAGCGTGCCCATCACGAGGATGCCCATCTCCGCCGCGGTCACCGCGATGCTCATGGTCTCGAGGTCGCGCATCTCGCCGACCAGCACGACGTCCGGGTCCTCGCGCAGCGCGGAGTGCAGCGCCTCGGCGAAGCTCGGGCTGTGCAACCCGACCTCGCGCTGGCTCACCAGGCAGCTCTTGCGCGCGTGCACGAACTCGATCGGGTCCTCGATCGTGAGGATGTGGCCCTTCACCCGCGAGTTGATGTCGTCGATCATCGCGGCAAGCGACGTGGACTTGCCGGAGCCGGTCTTGCCGGTCACGAGGATCAGGCCGTTGTTGACCCGGCAGAGGCTGCGCACGGCGTCCGGCATGTTGAGCTGCTCGAGCGTCAGCGCCTTCGACGGGATCGCGCGGAACACCGCGCCGAGGCCGCCGATGTGCCGGAACACGTTGACCCGGAAGCGCGACACGCCCGGGATCATGTAGGCGAAATCGGCGCCGTCCTTTTCCTCGAGCTGCTGCAGCGCGCGGCGCGTCATGATCTCGTAGAGCATGTCGCGGACCTGCTCCTGCCCGAGCCGCTCGTCGCGCAGCGTCTGCAGCTCGCCGTGCAGGCGGATCCGCGGCGGGTCGCCGGCGACGAAGTGCAGGTCGGAGCCGTACCTGGCCAGGACCTCGCGCAGGTAGGAGTCGATGCGCCGCGGCGTGTACTGCGGCGTCTCCGGTCGTGCTCGCGACCTGGGTGACGGTGTCGGTGGACATCAGAGCCCCTGCGTCACGTCGGCCTTGAGGGTCGTCGTGCCGTCGGCGATGTAGCGCGTGAACGGCCGCTTGTCGACCGCGTAGATGAAGGCGTCCTCCGGGTCGATCTCCCGGGCCTGGATCGCGGCGAGCAGCGCCTGGTCCATGGTCTGCATCCCCGCGTCCTTGCCGGTCTGCAGCTGCGACGGGATCATGTGCGACTGGTCGGTCATGATCAGCTTGCCGATCGCGCGGTTCATGACCATGACCTCGCAGACCGCGCGGCGCGCAGCGCAGGTCGGGCGTGCGCACCAGCACCTGGGTCACGACGCCGAGCAGGCTCTGCGAGAGGAAGCTCTTGGTCTGCTCGCGCTCCTCGGCCGGCAACGCGTCGACGATGCGGTCGATCGTCTTGACCGCGCTCGTCGTGTGCAGCGTGCCGAGCACGAGGTGGCCCGTCTCCGCAGCGGTCATGGCCCAGCGCACGGTGTCCGCGTCGCGCAGTTCGCCCACGAGGATCACGTCCGGGTCCTCGCGCATCGCGGCCCGCACGCCCTCGGCGAAGGAGGGCAGGTGCGTGTGCAGCTCGCGCTGGATCACCTGCGACAGCTTGCTGCGATGGACGAACTCGATCGGGTCCTCGAGGCTCACGATGTTGAGGCGGCGGGTCGCGTTCAGCAGGTCGATCATCGCCGCGAGCGTCGTCGACTTGCCGGTGCCGGTCGAGCCCGTCACGAGCACCATGCCCTGGTGGTAGTCGCAGAACTTGCGGACCATCGCCGGCAGGTTCAGCGAATCGAGCGAGGGCACGTCGGCCGGGATCGTACGGAACACGGCCCCGACGCCCGTATCCTTGCGGAACACGTTGACGCGGAACCGGTTGCCTTCCTCGGAGACGTACGAGAAGTCGATGTCGTGGCCCTTGCGGAACTGCTCCTGGTGCGTCGGTGTCAGGATCTCGGTGACGTAGCTCTCGAGCTCGGCCTCGGCGAGGTTGCGGAACTTGATCGGCAGCAACTCGCCGTTCATGCGCAGCATCGGCGGCACGCCGACCGCCAGGTGCACGTCCGAGCAGCCCTGCGAGGCGCCGAGCTTCAGGAATGCGTCGATTCGTGCCAAGGTCGGGGCCTCAGATGTATTTCTCGAGCGCGGCGCGCAATTCGTCCATGGACTGGAACCGGCGCGACTTGTCGACGGACATCGCCTTGACGACGATCTCCGAGAGTCCCGGCGGGACCTGCGGGTTGACGTCGATCGGCGCCTTCGCCTTGCCCTGCACGTGCTGGTACATCACGGCCATGTGGTCGCCGCGATGGTACGGCGGCTCGCCGGTCAGCATCTCGTAGAGAATCACGCCGAGGCTGTAGATGTCGGCCCGCTCGTCGACTTTCTTGCCGAGGATCTGCTCGGGAGCCATGTACTTCGGCGAGCCGATCACGTAACCCGTCTTGGTGAGCTGCGTGTCGCCCTGCTGCTGCGCGGCGGCGACGCCGAAGTCGACGATCTTGAGGAGCCCGGCCCGGTCGATCAGCACGTTGGCGGGCTTGAGGTCGCGGTGGATGATTCCGGACTGGTGGGCCACGGCCATGCCCGTGGCGATGTCGGCCGCGTAACGCACGGCCTTGCCGAGCGGCAGCGGCTTCTCGTTGACCTCGTTGCCGAGCGTGTGCGACGGGAAGTACTCCATCGAGATGGCGTAGTTGCCGCGGATGAACAGGAAGTCGTAGATGCGGATCACGTTGCGGTGCGTGATCTTGCGCGAATAGCGCAGCTCGTGCACGAACCGCTTCATCATCTCCTCGTCCTGCGACACGTTCGGGTTCAGGAACTTGAGCACGAGTTGCTCGTCGACGACCTTGTCCTCCATCAGGAGGACCGTGCCGAACGCGCCCTTGCCGATCTTCTGCACGTACGTGTAGCGCCCTTCGAGCACCTCGCCGGGCTTGAGCGTGGAGATGTCGAGGCGTTGCGCCTCGCGGCCCTGCCGCATGAGGCCGTCGAAATCGACCTTGTCGACCAGCAGCGTGCGCGACGGCTCCGCCATGCGGTCCGCGCCGTCGCGCACCGCGACCGCGCCGCTCGAGAAGCGGGCGTCGAGGTCCTCGACCGCGCGCAGCGCGGCGTGGCTCACGGTCGGGTCGGGGCTGCTGCCGATCGTCTCGAGCCGCCCCCGCACGACGTCCGCCGACGCGTCGTCGACGAGCCGCGTGAGCGCCGAGATCGCCTCCAGCCGCACTTCCTTGGCCTGGTTCTCGAGCAACGGCAGCACCCGGGGGACCAGCGCCGCGTCGCCAAGCTTGCCGATCGCGCGCGCGACCGTAGGCAGTGAGCGGTCGTCGCTCGTGCGCAGCATGTCGAGCAGTGCCGGCAGCGCGGTCTTGCTGCCGATCTCGGCGAGGGCGTCCACGGCGCGTTCGCGCACCCACCAGTCCTTGTCCTTCGTCGCCTCGATCAGGAAGCCGACGGCACGTTCGTCCTTGGTCTGGTTCAGGATCTCGATCGCCGCGCGGCGCACTTCCTCGTCCTGGTCGCGGATCAGCTCGAGCGCCGCGTCGATCACGCGCGGACCGCCGATCTTGGCGAGCGCATCCGCCGCGCGGCTGCGCACCCACCAGTCGTCGTCCTTGATCGAGCGCAGCAGGTGCTTGATGTGCTGCGGCGTCCCGATCTCGTTCAGCACCTCGACGGCGGCGCGGCGCGCACCCTCGTCTTCGTCGCGCAGCACCTTGACGAGGTGCAGGATCGTGTCCGGGTGGTTCGCGCGCACGACGGCGTCGATCGCCTTCTGCTGCGTCTCGACGTCGGGATCGCGCAGCACCTCGCAGAGCAGGCTGACGTCGAGGTTGCCGTCGAGCCCGGCGAGCGCGTTCAGCACGGCCTGCCGCACGAACTTGTTCGTGTCGCGCAGCTGGCCCTGCAGCGCCTCGGCGACGTCGGGCCGGTTGAACCGGGCCAGGATGTTGATGATGTGCGTGCGGGCGACCGGGTCCTTGCCTTCGAGCCGGCTGATCAGCTCGGGCACGATGCTCGCATCCGCGATGTCGCTGACGATGCGGAACATGGCCGCCTTCTCGGCGGCGTCCTGCCCGTAGGCGCGCTGCAGCAGGTCGCGCGCGTTCAGGCGCGATTTCTGCGCGGTGAGGATCGAGACCACCTGGCCCTTCGGCATCGCCGGGTTGTCGAGCAGGCCGTACAGCAGGTTGGCCGCGTAGGTGCGCGATCCCGCGAGTGCCGCCGTCACTCCCGCCACTGTGCGCAGGTTGCCGTCGGCGAGGCCCGCCGCCACGATCGGGAAGGTCCGGTTGTCGAGCAGCGACGTCAGCACGTTGACGAAGCCGGCCGTTTCCTGCTTGTCGGCGTTCGGCAGGGCGTCGAGGATGCGCGGAATCGCCGCGGCGCCGAGCTTGCCGAGTTTCTCGAGCGCCTGGCGATTGCCATCGTCGTCCTCGGTCGCCTTGATTTCGGCGATGAGTCGGTCGGCCCGCAGGTTGGTAAAGAAACTCATGGGTGACGCGTGTCTAGATCGGCGCCGCACTGCCGGGCGCGCTGGTCCTCGGTTTCAGGGTTTAAATCAATGCCGGGCCGACGCGGCACGGCCGGCGGACGAAGGCCCGATTATGCCATGCGACGGACGCCAGCCCACGGCCTGCCACGCACCGCTGGAGTGCGGCGCATTCCGCTACAATCCGTCGCCCCCGCTTCATGTCGCCTCCATCCCCCGACGGACCCCAGAATGCCGGACGATCGCTTCGCCCAAGCCCGCCTCGTGGTCGGGAATTATGTCGAACCCTACCTCGGGTTACCTCTAACTGACGCCAAAGCTGTGAAGTCGGTCAGGTTGGACGGCGGGAAACTGGTCGTCGAGGTCGAACTCGGCTTCCCCCTGGGCGGTTATGCGCAGGTCCTGGCCGCGACCCTCCAGCAGTTGCTCGCGGTCGAACCCGGGCTCGGCGACGCGGTCGTCACGGTTGGCTGGCGCGTCCAGTCGCACGCGGTGCAGGGCCAGTTGCAGCCCCTGCCAGGCATCGGCAACGTGATCGCGATCGCCTCCGGCAAGGGCGGCGTCGGCAAGTCCACCACCGCCGTGAACCTGGCACTCGCCCTCGCGCTCGATGGCGCGCGGGTCGGACTGCTGGACGCGGACATCTACGGCCCGAGCCAGCCGCGCATGATGGGCTTGCAGAACGAACGCCCGGTCAGCCACGACGGCAAGCAGATCGAGCCGCTCGAGGCCTACGGGGTCAAGGTCATGTCGATCGGCTTCCTGATCGAGGAAGAGCAACCCATGGTATGGCGCGGGCCGATGGTCACGCAGGCCCTGCAGCAGTTGCTCGGCGACACGCACTGGGGCGAACTCGACTACCTCATCGTGGACATGCCGCCCGGCACCGGCGACATCCAGCTGACGCTGTCACAGCGCGTGCCGGTGAGCGGTGCCGTCGTCGTGACGACGCCGCAGGATATCGCGCTGATCGACGCACGGAAGGGCCTGCGGATGTTCCAGAAGGTCGCCGTGCCGGTGCTCGGCATCGTCGAGAACATGAGCACCCACGTGTGCTCGCAGTGCGGGCACGAGGAGCCGATCTTCGGGCAGGGCGGCGGTGCCCGCATGGCGGAGCAGTACGGCGTCAGCCTGCTCGGCCAGTTGCCGCTCGACATCCGCATCCGCGCGGAAACGGACGGCGGCCGGCCGACGGTCGTGGCGGACCCCACGGGACCCATCGGCCGCGCCTATGTCGATGCCGCTCGCCGCACGGCGGCGCGTCTCTCCGTGGCAGCCGCGGCGGCCCCCGGATTTCCCAGGATCACCGTCGAGGAAACCTGATCGTGTCCATCAAGTCCGACCGCTGGATCCGGCGCATGGCTGCGAGCCACGGCATGATCGAGCCCTTCGAACCCGGCCAGGTCCGCACCGTGGACGGCGAGCGCATCGTCTCTTACGGGACGTCGAGCTACGGCTACGACGTGCGCTGCGCGAGCGAGTTCAAGATCTTCACCAACATCAACTCGACGATCGTCGACCCGAAGGACTTCGACCGCGGGTCGTTCGTCGATTTCGACGGGCCGGTCTGCATCATTCCGCCGAACTCGTTCGCGCTCGCGCGCACGGTCGAGTTCTTCCGCATCCCGCGCAGCGTGCTCACGATCTGCCTCGGCAAGTCGACCTACGCGCGGTGCGGCATCATCGTGAACGTGACGCCGCTCGAGCCGGAGTGGGAAGGTCACGTGACGCTCGAGTTCTCGAACACCACGACGCTGCCCGCGAAGATCTACGCGAACGAGGGTGTCGCCCAGATGCTGTTCTTCGAGTCGGACGAGGTCTGCGAGACGTCGTACAAGGACCGCGGCGGCAAGTACATGGGCCAGCGCGGCGTGACGTTGCCGAAGGCGTAGCGCCTGGCGGCCTCCCGCTTCGGCCTGCGCCTGCGACGAGCCGGGACGTCAGCGCTGCAGCTTCACCAGCTTCATCTGCACTTCCGGGTTGCCCTTGCGGTACTGGATCGCCTGTACCGGCACGTAGCCGAGCGACGGCGCGTGCCACGTCTTGGTCACGCGGTTCGACCCGTTGCGCTGGCTGGCCCACACCTGGGCCTCGACCTGTCCGAACGGCGTCATGACCTGCTGCGTGCCCTCCGGCCAGTAGGCGTAGTCGCGCATCTTGCTGCCGGTCACGATGCGAATCGACTTCGGCTTGCGGCCCGCGAGCAATTCCTGCATCACGGCAGCCTGCACCGAGGCCGTGTCCTGCACGCCCGGCGTCAGGTCGAATGCGACGGGCTTCCCGTTCGCCCGGCCGTTCACCGAACCGGCGGCCCAGTCGAACTGCAAGCTGACGTCCTTGGCGGTCTCGTCAGTGCCGTCGTCGAAGGCGTAACTCAACGGACGCACGCCCTCCGGCGTGACCTGCATCGTGCTGCGCTCGCGCGCCTGCTTGCTGACCGCGATGCGGCCGAACAGGTTCGGAAACGCGCGGCTCTCGTAGAGCCACTGGTCCGGCGTCGCGCCGGGCCGGAAGCTCGCCTCGATTTCGCCGCCGCTCAACCCGCGATACGAGACCTGGTAACGCGCCGTGTACGGCTGCAGCGCCACGGCGCCCGTCGCCGCGCCTGCCGGACCTGCGAACGCAAGCGCGAGCAGCGCGCCGAGCCCGGCCAGGACGATCGCGCGCGGCGTTGGGGTCATGCTGGAATTTCCTTCTCGTCGAAGTGGATGATGACAGGACGTTCGAGCCGCCGGCCGTCGAGCCACGGGGCGCCCTCGTGGAACTGCAGGCGTCCAGTCGCGAACCAGCCGATGCACTCAGGATAGATGTGGTGCTCGGCACGCAGCACGCGTGCCGCCAGCCGCGACTCGTCGTCCCCCGGCAGCACCGGCACCGTCGCCTGTATGACCGCGGGCCCGCCGTCGAGTTCGGGCGTCACGAAATGCACGCTCGCGCCGTGCAGGCGTTCGCCGGACTCCAGCGCACGGCGGTGGGTGTGCAGGCCCGGGAATTTCGGCAGCAGGGACGGATGGATGTTGAGGAGGCGACCCGCAAAGCGCTGCACGAACCCGTCGCTCAGGATGCGCATGAAGCCGGCCAGCAGCACGAGACGCGGCGCGAGGCTGGCCACCAGTTCGCCGAGCGCGCGACCGTAGGCCTCGCGATCGGCGAAATCCACCGGACGCAGCACCGCGGTGCGCAGGCCGCGGCCGGCGGCCCAGGCCAGCGCACCGGCGTCGGGCCGGTCGCTCACTACCGCTGCGATCGATACCGGCAGCGTGCCGGCGGCGACGCGCTCGACGATGGCCTGGAGGTTGCTGCCGCGGCCTGACACGAGCACGACCACGCGCAGGGGCGGCTCCGGCGCGCTCATTCGACGATGACCACCTCTTGACTGCCGGCGCGCACCTCGCCGATCACGGACGCCGTCTCGCCGCAACCGCGCAGCAGCGCAACAGCGCGATCGGCCCCTGCGGCAGGCACGCAGATCGTCATGCCGAGGCCGCAGTTGAACGTGCGGTACATCTCGTCGCGCGTGACGTTGCCGGTGCGCTGCAGCCAGTCGAAGATCGCCGGCCGGGGCCACGCACGGGCCTCGATCACGGCCTCGAGTCCCGGCGGCAGCACGCGGGGAATATTGCCGGTCGGGCCGCCCCCCGTGATGTGCGCGATGCTGTGCACGGGGACCTTGCGCAGCAACTCCAGCACGGGCTTCACGTAGATGCGCGTCGGTGCCAGCAACTGGTCGTAGAGCGGCCTGCCGTCCAGCTGCGTCCCGGGCCCGGCGCCGCTCATGGCGAGCAGGCGGCGAATCAGCGAATAGCCGTTCGAGTGGGCGCCGGAGGAGGCGAGGCCGATGATCGCGTCGCCCGCCCGCGTGCGGGTGCCGTCGATGATCTGGTCCTTCTCGACGAGGCCGACGCAGAATCCTGCGAGGTCGTAGTCTTCGCCGGCGTACATGCCCGGCATTTCCGCGGTCTCGCCGCCGACCAGCGCACACCCGGCCTGCAGGCAGCCGTCGACGATACCCTTGATCACGCGCTCGGCCGTGTCCACGTCGAGCTTGCCGGTGGCGTAGTAGTCGAGGAAGAAAATCGGCTCGGCGCCCTGCACCAGCACGTCGTTGACGCACATCGCGACCAGGTCGATGCCGATCGTGTCGTGCCGTCCGGTCTCGATGGCCAGTCGCAGCTTGGTTCCGACGCCGTCCGTGCCCGACACCATGACCGGCCTGCGGAAACGCTCGAGCGGCACCTCGACGAGCGCGCCGAAGCCGCCGATGCCTCCCAGCACCTCGGGCCGCAGCGACCGCTTGACGGCCGGCTTGATGCGGTCGACGAGCGCGTCGCCGGCCTCGATGTCGACGCCGGCGTCGCGGTAGGTGGTGCTCAACGAATTCTCGGCCATTGTTCTCGTGCTCCCGGCGGACGGCGCCCCGGGTGAGGCGCGAGGCTGTGTTATTTTACACGCAGCCCGTCGGCACCGAACTTCTGCAGCATGTTTCAAGATCGCACCAATCGCGGGACTGCCGGGCCGGCGCGCCTTGTCGCCCGCGGTCTGCTGGCAGCGCTTGCCCTGTGCGTGCCGTGCCAGGCGGTCCGGGCGGACGTCGCGCTCTACCAGGCGGTCGTTCCGCTGCGCGGGACCAGCGAAGCCGATCGGGCCGCCGGTTTCAGCGAGGCACTGCGCGTCGCGGCGGTGCGGGCGTCGGGACGGCGCGATGCGGCCGACGACACGCGCATCACGGCCGCGGCCGCCGATCCCGGCCGCTACATCCAGCAGTATTCGACGACACCCGACCGGATGCTGAAAGTCGGGTTCGACGGGCGGGAACTGGAGCAACTCCTGCAGCAAGCCGGCCTGCCGTTGTGGCCCGCCGAGCGGCCGACGACGACCGTGTACCTGTTCGTGGCGTCCGTGGCCGGCGGTGCGCGGGCCGTGGTCGCGGCGGAGCATCCTCCGGAACGCGCCGCAATCGAGCACGCGGCGCAGGCACGAGGCGTACCGCTCGCGTGGCCCACCGGGCCGGTCGATGCCGGCAAGGCGCGCGGCCTCGCGACGGCGGGCGCAACGGGCGCCGCGGAGGCCGTGCTTGCGGTTTTTCCCGCCGGTGAAGGCAGCTTCGACTGGTCGTTCGCGCACGCGGGCCAGGTTGCGAACGAGCGCGGCCCGGCCGCTCGCGGCGTGGACATGGCCGCGGATACGCTCGCGGCTCGCTATGCGCCGGCCTCGACGCGCGGCTACGCGACGATCGACGTTCGCGTCGGCGGACTGCAGGACGTGGGCGCGTACGCGTCGCTGACCAGCTACCTGCAGGGCCTGAGCCTCGTGCGCTCGGTCGCACCGGAGGAGTTCGCCGACGATGCCGTGCGCCTGCGCATGACGCTGCGCGGCGACCTCGAACTGCTGCGCCGCATCGCTGCGCTGGATGGCCGGCTCGTGTCCGCGCCGCGGGTGTCGCCGCCGGTCGCGGACGCACCCGAGTTCCTGTGGCGGCCATGAGCCTGCGCCACCTGCCGAACATGCTCTGCGTCCTGCGCATGGTGCTCGTGTACCCGCTGGCGCAGTGGATCCTGCAGGGACGCTACCCCGAGGTCCTTGCGCTGTTCGCAGTGGCCGCGTTCACCGACGCGCTCGACGGCGGCCTCGCCAAGCGCTTCGGGTGGACCAGCGAGCTCGGCAAGCACCTCGATCCGCTCGCCGACAAGCTGCTGCTGGTCACGATGTTCCTGTGCCTGAGCATGCAGGGACTCGTGCCGTGGTGGCTCACGGCCTGCGTGCTGCTGCGTGACGTCGTCATCGTCTTCGGCGGGCTCATGTATCGCGCGATCATCGGCCCGTTGCAGGGCAATCCAACGATCGCGAGCAAGGCCAACACCTTGACCCAGATCCTCTTCAGCCTCACGGTCGTCGCCGCGGCCGGGTATCGCTGGCCGCCTGAGTGGGCGATCACGGCGCTCGGCGCACTGGTATTCGTCTCGACCTGCGTGAGCGGCCTCGATTACGTGCTGATCTACTCGCGCCGCGCCGCAGCGGTCGCGCAAGCGCGCGCCGCGATCCGGGGCTGACCGGCCAGCCGCCATGCAGCAACTGCCACTGCGCATGCGGCTGCGCGATTCCGCGCGTTTCGCCAGTTTCGTGCCGGGCGCGAACGCCGAAGCGCTGCAGTTGCTGGCCGAGCCGCGCCCGGGGGATCCGCGCGTGTTCTGGCTCTGGGGCCGTGCCGGCACGGGCAAGACGCACCTGCTGCAGGCGGCGTGCGCGGCCGCGGGCGAGAGCGGCGTCGCCGCTGGTTACCTGGAACCAGGTGCGGCTCCATCGAGCGCGGTGCTCGAAGGCTGCGAGTTGCTCGACCTCGTCTGCCTCGACGGGTTGGAGGCCGTCGCGCGCGATCCGGCCTGGAACGCGGCGCTATTCCGGCTGCACACGCTGATGCTCGATGGCGCCGGGCGACTCGTCGTCGCGAGCACGGCGCCGCCCGCCAGCCTCGCGTTCTGCCTGCCGGACCTGCGATCCCGCCTGCTCGCGGCTTCGGTACACCAGCTCGTGGAACTCGCGGAGGACGACCAGGTCACGGCACTGCAGCGCCGGGCGTCCGCGCGCGGGCTCGAACTCACCGAGGAAGCGGCCCTCTACCTGGTGCACCGCCTGCCGCGCGACATGCACTCGCTGTTCGACGTGCTGGACGAGCTCGACCTTGCCTCGCTGGTGGCGCAGCGCCGGCTGACGATCCCGTTCCTGCGCGAAGCGCTCGAGGCGCGCGGCACCGATCGTCGCTACTGAGCGCCGGGCACATCCGTCGCGGGACGCGTGAGTCGCAGGTAGGCGACGAGCGCCGCCACGAGCGCAAGACTCGTGAGCACCGTCGCGCCGGCGAAGGCGCGGACGGCGGGATTCGCGACCAGCTCCGTCAGGCCGAACACGAAATACGGTGCCATGCAGAGCGTCGCCCACGCGAAGGTGCGACGGTCCGCACGCAGGATGCCGGGCAGCGGCAGCGCGAGTGGCACGAGGAGCACGAGCGGTCAGGACCGCGTTGCGCGGCCACGCGACGGTGCGCCAACCGGCAAGTACCACCCCCAGCGCGAGCAGCGCCATCAACGCGAGCACGCGCAGGCGCATGCGTCGCGCCGCCTGGCCCGGACCCACGCTGGGCGCTGGTCCGGGCTCAGCCATTGCGGATCGCGCGCGCCACGACGGCGAGTTCCGCAACGCGCCGGCCGAGCAGCTGGGCCAGTTCGCGCTCGTCGTCGCTCAGTTTCGGCGTGGCGGCACCCTTCACGACGAGGTGGCTGGCGCCATAGGGCGAGCCGCCGGTGC
Source organism: uncultured Gammaproteobacteria bacterium (assembly GCA_963786705.1). GTDB lineage: Bacteria > Pseudomonadota > Gammaproteobacteria > Steroidobacterales > Steroidobacteraceae > RPQJ01. The sequence goes on along the minus strand of CAWBAG010000021.1, from coordinate 29,953 downwards.
GCGTGCGGTTCAGCGCGGGCGCGGTGAACGGCAATCCGACGACGTACATGCCGTGGTGTAGCAGTGGCAACATCATCGAGAGCAACGTCGATTCCTGCCCGCCATGCATCGAAGACGTCGACGTGAACACCGCCCCCGGCTTGCGGTCGAGTGCGCCGTTCAGCCACAGCGCGCTCGTGCCGTCCAGGAAATACTTCAACGGCGCCGCCATGTTGCCGAAGCGGGTCGGGCTGCCGATCAGCAGGCCGTCGCATTCCACGAGGTCGTCGTGCGTTGCGTAGGGCGGGCCGGAGTCGGGCACCGATGGCGCGGTCGCTTCACTGACGGCGGAGACGGCCGGCACGGTGCGCAGGCGCGCGGTGGCCCCTGGCACCGATTCGATGCCGCGCACGACGTGGCGGCCGAGTTCCGCGGTGGCCCCATGGCGCGAGTAGTAGAGGACGAGAACTTCCGTCATGGGCTGCACCGGCACTCTGGCTGATCGGGTAGGAGCGCCGGCCTCTTGCGGCCGGCGCACGGCGCGCGGATTCTAGGGCCGCGAGCCTTGACGGTACAGGGTGCGCTTGTTACGTTCGGTTCAACTTGCCCTCCCGGACACCCGTCGTGCGACGAATCTCCACGCTGCCGATGCTGCTGGCGGTGCTGCTTTTTGCGGCAGCGATCGCCGGATGCGCCGGCGCGCCCGTCCAGGAGATGAGCAACGCGCGGCAGGCCGTGCGCGCCGCCGAGCGGGCGGGCGCGGTGACGCACGCGCCCGACACGCTCGACGAAGCACGGCGCCTGCTCAAGAACGCGGAATCCAACCTGCGGCACGGCGACTACCGCACTGCGCGCGATGACGCCGAGCAGGCGCGGGACAAGGCCGTGGAAGCACGCCGCGTCGCCGAGCTCGCGGCGGTTCCCGGGAAGCCTTGATCGCGCGGCTGTGCCGCGTCTCCGGACGCGTGCAGGGGGTCTTCTTCCGTGCCTGCACGCGCGCGCGCGCCGAAGTGCTCGGCGTCACCGGTTACGCGCGCAACCTTCCGGACGGCCGGGTCGAAGTGCTGGCCTGCGGCGAGGACGCGGCCGTCACCGCCCTGTGCACCTGGCTCTGGCAGGGCTCGCCGGCATCGACCGTCACCTCGGTCGAGGTCGAGGAGCGTACGGCCGATTCGCTGTCGCCGTGGCCGGACGCGTTCCGCACGGGTTGAGCGGGTCGCGGCGCGCGGGTCAGTTCTCGAAACGCCAGCGCGAGATCAGCCGGTCGATCACGAGGTCGGAATAGTCGGGCCGGCCGAGGCTGCCGTTGTAGCGCTGCAGCGCACGCTGGTAGTTGCCGCGTTCCTTGCGCAGGTAGTAGCCCAGGATCGTCGTGCCCATGTGGATGTTGTCGGCGATGCGCACGAGCTGGTCGTTGGTCATGCCGAGTTCGCGCGGCCAGAACGGCATGACCTGCATCAGGCCGACCGCGCCGGCGGACGAGACCGCGTAGCGGTCGAAGCGGCTCTCGACGTCGATCACGGCGAGCACGAGCTCCGGCGGCAGGTCGACCCGCATGGCCTCGCAGTGCACGTGGTGCAGGATCTGCTCGCGCTCGTTGGCGTCCTCGACGTAGCGCGCGAGCCGCGGCTCCATGAGCGCGAGCCAGATCGCGCGATCGTACTTGTCGGCGAAGCACTCTGTTTCGGCCGAGCGCCTCGGCGATGACGCCGCGGAGTTCCGGATCCATCTGCCGGTCGGCGCGCGCGGCGGCGCAGGGCAGCGTGCACGCCGCCCACGTGATTGCCAGTGCCGCGGCTGCGCGCGCGTTCATGGCGCCGTCAGGCGCGGCCCGCGGCCGCACTTGTCGCGCAGGAAACGGACGATCGAGTCGACCGGCACTTCGGCAGCCTCGCCGTCGCGGCGCCGCTTGTACTCGAGCACGCCGCGCTCGAGGCCCTTGTCGCCCACCACGATGCGATGCGGGATGCCGAGCAGCTCGTCGTCGGCGAACTTGACGCCCGGGCGCGCATCGCGATCGTCGTAGAGCACCTCGATACCCGCGGCCTGACAGCTCGGCGTAGAGCCGCTCGGCGGCCTCGCGGACGCGCTGCGGACTTCTGCAGGTTGATCGGGATCAGCGACACGTGGAAGGGCGCGATCGGTTCCGGCCAGATGATGCCGCGCTCATCGTGATTCTGTTCGATGGCCGCCGCCACGACGCGCGTCACACCGATGCCATAGCAGCCCATGAACATGACCGACCGACTTGCCCTGCTCGTCGAGCACCGTCGGCGTTCATGGCCTCGCTGTACTTGCGGCCGAGCTGGAAAATGTGACCGACCTCGATGCCGCGCGCGATGCGGAGCGTGCCCGGCCCGGTCGGGCTCGGGTCGCCCGCGACGACGTTGCGGATGTCGACGGCCTCGGGCTCCGGCAGGTCGCGGCCCCAGTTGACGCCGGTCAGGTGCGCGTCGCGCTCGTTGGCGCCGCAGACGAAATCCGCGACGCTGTGCCGCGGCGTGATCGACGTAGATCCGCGCGGCGAGGCCCGACCGGGCCGATGAAACCCGGCTCGCAGCCGGTCGCGCGCAGCACCTGGTCCGCCGTCGCCATGCGCAGCGGCGACGACACGCCGGCAGTTTCTGCGCCTTGACCGCGTTCAGCTCGTGATCGCCGCGCACGACGAGCGCGACGACGCCGCCGTCGGCTGCCCTCGACCAGCAGCGTCTTGACGCAGCGCGCTGGCGTCGACCGCGAGGAACGCGGTCAGCTCCGCGATCGTGCGCACGCCCGGCGTCGGCACCTTCGCGATGCGCGCCGTGGCCGGTGCCGCGCGCGTGTCCGACGGCGCGCAGCGGCCTCGGCCAGCTCGAGGTTCGCCGCGTAGTCGTCGCCGTCCGAGAAGGCGATGGCGTCCTCGCCGGAGTCGGCGAGCACGTGGAATTCCTGCGACGCGCTGCCGCCGATGCTGCCGGTGTCGGCGCGCACGGCGCGGAAGCGCAGGCTGCATGCGCGTGAAGATCCGCGTGTACGCGTCGTACATGGCCTGGTAGCCCTGCTCGAGCGACGCGTCGTCGAGGTGGAACGAATAGGCGTCCTTCATCGTGAACTCGCGCGCGCGCATGACGCCGAAGCGCGGCCGGATCTCGTCGCGGAACTTGGTCTGGATCTGGTAGAAATTGACCGGCAGCTGCCGGTAGCTCTTCAGCTCGCGGCGCGCGATGTCGGTGATCACTTCCTCGTGCGTCGGGCCGTAGCAGTACGGGCGGTCGTGGCGGTCGCGTCATGCGCAGCAGCTCCGGCCCGAACTGGTCCCAGCGGCCCGATTCCTGCCACAGCTCGGCCGGCTGCACGCGTCGGCATCAGCAGCTCGAACGCGCCGGCGCGGTTCATCTCCTCGCGGACGATCCGTCTCGACCTTGCGCAGCACGCGCAGGCCGATCGGCAGCCAGCTGTACAGGCCGGCGGCCAGGCGGCGGATCAGGCCGGCGCGCAGCATGAGCTGGTGGCTCACGACCTCCGCATCGGCGGGCACGTCGCGCAGGGTGTTGATCGGGATAGGTCGAAAGGCGCATTTCGCGGTCCGGGGTGCAAGAAAACGTCGGTATGTTAGCAGAGCGGTCGCGCAGCCCCGGCGCGCGCGGCAGTCCGGGTCGCCGCGCGTTGTGCCGGGCGCCGCGCGCTACCTATCATGCGCGTGCGCGGCCAATTTCAGGCCCGGTGGCAGCCATTCATGACGACCGATACTCCCGATCCGCCGGCCACGGTGCGTTGCGGCCCCGCAGTCGGGGCGTCTACCTGCTGCCGAACCTGTTCACGACGGCGGTGCTGTTCTCGGGCTTCTACGCGATCGTGGCGGCGACCGACGGCAACTTCGACCGCGCCGGCATCGCCATCTTCGTCGCGATGGTGTTCGACGGGCTCGACGGCCGCATCGCGCGCTGGACCAACACGCAGAGCGAATTCGGCAAGGAGTACGACAGCCTGTCCGACATGGTCGCGTTCGGCCTCGCACCGGCGATCGTCGCCTACCAGTGGGGCGTCGCGCGCATCGCCGAGTACGGCGCGTCTGGGGCCGGCTCGGCTGGCTCGCGACGTTCTTCTACGCCGCATCCGCGGCGTTCCGCCTCGCGCGCTTCAATGCGCGCGCCGCGACCGCCGACAAGCGCTATTTCGAGGGACTGCCGAGCCCGTCGGGCGCCGCGCTGCTCGCCGGCTTCGTCTGGATGCTCGAACGACCTGCAGCGCGAGGGCCTGCGGGCACTGATCCTCGCTTTCGCCGTCGCGCTGGTGGCCGGCGGCCTGATGGTCAGCCGGTTCCCCTACCTGAGCGGCAAGGACCTCGAACCTGACGATGCGGATGCCGTTCGCGCTTCATGGTGCTGGTGCCGCTCGGCTTCGTGCTGGTCGGGTCGAGCCCGCCCGGAGATGCTGTTCGGCCTGTTCGCGGCTGTACGCGCTGTCGGGCCCGGTCGCTCTGGGCCTGGCGCCGGTTCAGGCGGCGCAATCGCGCCGCGCGACCGCCCGGGACCGGCACGAGGATCGGTAAGGGCATGGCCGACGCGCGACACGTCGGCCTACCTCGAGGCGCTCGGCGTCGACGTCTACGTGCGCGCGGCGCGCCGCCGCTCGAGGTCGACGCGGCGTTGCCGGAAAACGCGCCGGACCACGCAGTGGTCCTGCCGCCCCGCGCCCTGCGTTGGCGACCACGGTGGTCGCGACACAGGCCGCGCCGGTCGCGCTCGCACGCCGCGACATGGCCATGTCGCAGCGTCACACCCGGCGGCTGGACTCGACTGGGACGACTTGCGTGCGGCCGTCGCGGCCTGCGAACGCTGCGCCCTGCATTCGACGCGCACCCAGACGGTGTTCGGCGTCGGCAATCCGCGGGCCCGCTGGATGTTCATCGGCGAGGCGCCGGGCGCCGAAGAGGACCGGCAGGGCGAGCCGTTCGTCGGCCGCGCGGGCCAGTTGCTGACCTCGATGCTGCCGGCGCTCGGGCTGCGGCGCGAGGACGTCTTCATCGCCAACGTGCTGAAGTGCCGGCCGCCGGGCAATCGCGATCCGAAGCCCGAGGAAGCGCTGCAGCTGCCGCGGCTACCTCGAGCGGCAGATCGAACTGGTCGATCCCGGGCTGATCGTCGCGGTCGGGCGCATCGCGGCGCAGAACCTGCTCGGCGACCGACACGCCGCTCGCGAAACTGCGCGGCAAGGTGCACGCCTTCGGCGCCCGCGGCACGCCGCTCGTCGTCACCTACCACCCGGCCTACCTGCTGCGCAGCCCCGGCGAGAAGCGCAAGGCCTGGCAGGACCTGCTCTTCGCGCGCCAGGTGCTCGCGCGCGCCGGGCACGCGACGTCCGTGCCGGAGTTCACGTGAGCGCGGCGGAGCTGCCGCAGGGGCGGGTGCCGGCACAGCGGCTGGTCCGGTTCCGCGCGATGGCGCCGACCGACGTGCCGGGCGTCGGGCTCGTGGAACGCGCCTCGTACACGTTCCCGTGGAGCGAGGGCATCTTCCGCGACTGCCTGCGCGTCGGCTACCTGTGCCGCGTCGCCGAATGCGAAGGGCAGGTCGTCGCCTACGGTGTCGTCGCGATGGGCGCGGGCGAGGCGCACATCCTGAACCTCTGCGTGGGCGAGGCCATGCGGGGCCGCGGCGTCGGGCGGCAGATGCTGAACCTGCTGCTCGACCGGGCGCGGCAGGCCGGCATGACGGAGGTGTTCCTCGAGGTGCGGCCGTCGAACGTGCTCGCGATCGCGCTCTACCAGTCGGTCGGCTTCGTGCAGGTCGGGCGGCGCAAGGCCTACTACCAGGCCGTCGGCGGGCGCGAGGACGCGCTGGTCGCTCCCTGAGGCCAGCTCTGCGGTTGCCTGGTAGAATCGGCCCCATCCGACGCCGCCCGACGATGAATCCAGCCCCGACGAAGTGGCGCGCCGCCGCACCTTCGCCATCATTTCCCATCCGGACGCCGGCAAGACCACGCTGACCGAGAAGCTGCTGCTGTTCGGCGGCGCGATCCAGATGGCCGGCACGGTCAAGGGCCGCAAGGCGACGCGCCACGCGACCTCCGACTGGATGCGCCTCGAGCAGCAGCGCGGCATTTCCGTGACGTCGAGCGTCATGCAGTTTCCGTACCATGGCCGCATGGTCAACCTGCTCGACACGCCGGGCCACGAGGACTTCTCCGAGGATACCTACCGCACGCTGACCGCGGTCGACTCGGCGCTGATGGTCATCGACTGCGCCAAGGGCGTCGAGGAGCGCACGATCAAGCTGATGGAAGTGTGCCGCCTGCGCGACACGCCGATCATGACGTTCATCAACAAGCTCGACCGCGAGGGCCGCGAGCCGACTCGACCTGCTCGACGAGATCGAGAAGGTGCTGAGGATCCGCTGCGCGCCGGTCACGTGGCCGATCGGCATGGGCCGCGACCTGCGCGGCATCTATCACCTGCTCGAGGACCGCATCTACGTCTACGAGGCGGCCGAGAAGGGGCGGGCCGGCAGCCACGAGATCATCGACGGCCTCGCGAGCGACGCGGCGGGCGAGTTCCTCGGCGAGCGCGCGCGGGCCTATCGCGACGAGGTCGAGCTCGTGCGCGGCGCCTCGCACGGTTTCGCGCTCGACGAGTACCGCGCGGGGCGGCAGACGCCGGTGTTCTTCGGCTCGGCGATCAACAACTTCGGCGTCACGGAGCTGCTGAACGCGTTCGTCGAGCACGCGCCGGCGCCGCTGCCGCGGCCGACCACGACGCGCGAGGTCGATCCGCACGAGGCAGCGCTGACGGGGTTCGTCTTCAAGATCCAGGCGAACATGGACCCGGGGCACCGCGACCGCATCGCGTTCATGCGCATCTGCTCGGGTCGCTACGCGAAGGGCATGCGCATGTTCCACGTGCGCCTCGGCAAGGAAATCCGCATCGCCGATGCGCTCACGTTCCTCGCCGCGGACCGCAGCACACGGACGAGGCCTACGCGGGCGACATCATCGGCCTGCACAACCACGGCACGATCAACATCGGCGACACGTTCACCGAGGGCGAGAAGCTCATGTTCACCGGCGTGCCGAACTTCGCGCCGGAACTCTTCCGCCGCGTCGTGCTGCGCGACCCGCTGCGCATGAAGGCGCTGCAGAAGGGGCTCGACCAGCTGTGCGAGGAGGGCGCGACGCAGCTGTTCCGGCCGCTGCGCAACAACGACCTGATCCTCGGCGCGGTCGGCCAGCTGCAGTTCGACGTGGTCGCGTTCCGCCTGCAGGACGAATACGGCGTCCAGGCGAGCTGGGACGACATCAACGTCTACACGGCGCGCTGGGTGTACTGCGCCGACCCGAAGAAGCTCGCCGAGTTCCGCGTCAAGGCGCACGACAACCTGGGCCTCGACCACTCCGGCGCGCTCGTCTACCTCGCGCCGACGCGCGTCAACCTGCGGCTCACCCTGGAGCGCTGGCCCGACATCACGTTCCGCGAGACGCGTGAGCACCTGGCGAGCGCCGCCTGAGTGCGCGTCGACAGCGCCATCCTGCGCCGCCGGCCCGTCCTCGCCTGGGCGTTCTACGACTGGGCCAACTCGGCGTTTGCGACGACCGTGATGGCCGGGTTCTTCCCGGTCTTCTTCAAGCAGTACTGGAACGCCGGCGTCGTCGCGACGGAGAGCACGTTCCGGCTCGGCGTCACGAGCGGACTGGCGAGCATGCTCGTCGCGGTGCTGGCCCCGGTGCTCGGGGCGATCGCGGACCGCAGCAGTTCACGCGTGAGGCTGCTGCTGATGATGACGGTGCTCGGCGCCGCTGCGACCGCGGGTCTCGCGGTCGTCGCGCAGGGGCACTGGCTCGCGGCCGCGTGTCTCTATCTCGTGGCCTCGCTCGGGTTCTGGGGCGGCATCGTCTTCAACGATTCGCTGCTGCTGCACGTCGCCGAACCGGACGAATACGACCTCGTGTCGGGGTTCGGCTATGCGCTCGGCTATCTCGGCGGCGGGTTGCTGTTCGCCTGCAACGTGCTGATGACGTTGCATCCCGAGTGGTTCGGCCTGGCCGACGCCGCGGCCGCGGTGCGCGTGTCGTTCCTGATGGTCGGCGCCTGGTGGCTGGTCTTTGCGCTTCCGTGCGTGTTCTTCGTGCACGAGCGGCGCACGCGGCCGGTGGACGGAGTCGGGCGCGCCGTGCGCCAGGGCCTCGCGGAGCTGCGCCATACGCTCGGCGAGATCCGCGACTACCGCCCGGTGGTCTGGTTCCTCGCCGCCTACGTGCTCTACATCGACGGTGTGAACACCATCATCAAGATGGCGGTCGACTACGGTCTGTCGCTCGGATTCGACCAGTCGCACCTGATCAAGGCGCTGTTGCTCACGCAGTTCGTCGCGTTTCCGGCTGCGCTCGCATTCGGCTGGCTCGGCGGCACATCGGCGCCCGCAAGGGCATCTTCATCGCGATCGCCGTGTACTTCGGCGCGACCTGCTACGCCTACTTCCTCGAGGACGCGCGGGATTTCTACGTGCTTGCATTCGTCGTCGGCCTGGTCCAGGGCGGCATCCAGTCGCTGAGCCGCAGCTACTACGGCCGGCTCGTGCCTGAGGGCAAGTCGTCGGAGTTCTTCGGCTTCTACAACATGATGGGCAAGGCCTCTGCGATCTTCGGGCCGCTGCTCGTGGGCGTCGTCGCCGGCATCACGGGCGACACGCGACTGTCGATCCTGTCGATCCTCGTCCTGTTCGTCGCGGGCGGTGCGCTGCTCGTCGTCGCGGCACGCGCGGAACGGCGCGCGGCACGTGCTGCCAATCGCTGAGACGACCGCGGCGGCGCGGAATCAGCCGCGTGCGGCCGGCGCGGCGGCAGCGGACGCGTCGTCCCAGGCCGCCGGGTCGATGCCGTAGTACTCGCGCAGCAACGCATAGAGGGCCGCCACGGCGGCGCGAAGCTCGTGCGGACGCTCGATGAATTCTTCCGTCGCGACCGCGAAGAATTCGGCCTCGTCCTCCGCACCGTACGGATCGAGGAACGTCCTCTCGCCGTGCTCGATCGCGACGGCGAGCGTGTCGTACGCGGCGGTCAGGTCCGCGTGCCACGATTCCAGCGATCGCGGGCCGCCGGCCGTGTCACCAGGCCGCGGTGCGGCCAGCCCGCGACCTTCCGCATCCAGATAGTGTGCGCATTCGTGCAGCACGACGTTGAAGCCGTCCGGCGGACCGGCGGCCGTGGCCGCGACGTCGTCCCAGGCCAGGATGATCCGGTGCGAATCCCAGGCTTCGCCCGACAATTCACGGCGGCGCCGGGTGACGAGGCCATCGTCGCCCTCGACCTCGTCCTCGACCCAGAACGCGCTCGGATACACGAGGACAGACCGCAGTTCGTCGTAGAGGCTGCCGGGACGCCCGAGCAACAGCAGGCACGCCTGGCCGGCGACGGCGGCGCGGATCTCGTCGGTGATTTCGAGCCCGTTGCAGCCGACGAAGTCCTTCTCCGCGAGAAAAGCGTGGACGAGTCCTTCGAGCCGGGCCGCCTGCGCGGCCGGCAGCACGCGTGCAGTACGCACGTGCCGCGCGAGCGCTGCACGCAACGCGGGTTCGAGCGGTTCCGACAACAGGCGCCGCCGGCGCCGCCGGCGCAGCCAGGGCGACAGCAGCAGCACTGCGAGCGTCGCACACCCGGCTGCCAGGACGGCAGCGACCGCGGGCGTCACGCGGACTCAGCCGTAGGTTGTCTTGAGGCGGTCGACGAGTTTCACGTACGACTGCTTCGCCTGCTCTGCGCCAGTGCCCTTCAACCTGGCCCACGCGTCGTATTTCGCCCGGTCGACGAATGAGAACGCGCCCGGGCGCTCGCCGGTCACGTCGCCGTCGGTCGCCTGCTTGTAGAGCGCATAGAGCCGCAACATGTCTTCATCGTCCGGCCGCTTCGTGAGCTTCTGCACGTCCCGCGCCGCCGCCTCGAACTTCTTCTGCATGTCGGACATGGTTCCTGGTTCCCCGTCGGCCAAGCGGCAAGCATACCCGAGGCATGGCGGATTGATGCTCAGGGGCGCAATTCGTTGACCGCCTGCTTCAGGAGCTGCAGGTCGGTGGCGGTCGGCGCCGGCCCATAGCGCAGCGCGGCGTAGAGCTTGCGGATCTCGTGCAGTTGCCGTGCAAGGTCCGGGCAGGTCGCGGCCGCGCGCACGAGGAAGTCGACCGGTCCTTCGGTCCTCCCGGGCACGAGGCCCCGCTGGCGCAGGCGACGCGCGGCAACGTCGTGCAATCGCGCCGGCCAGTCGCGTGCAGGCGGGCGGTACCGCCAGGCCAGGTACAGCGTCAATGCGAGGAAAAAGGCGGCCAGGCTGCCCGCCAGGCCCAATCCCAGCGCCCGCCAGTCGGGATCGTCGACGCCCAGCTGCTCGAGCAGTCCGAACTGGGCTTGTGCGTCGAAGCGGACGACGCGCTGGTTCCACAGGTCGTTGAGCGCGTCCCAGCCGAGTTCCACCTGCAGCCACATCGGGCTCGCCTCGCGCAGCCGGCCCGGCACCGGCTCGTCGGCGCCGAGCGCGTCGATCAGCCCGCCGCGTATGCGCTCGGGTGCGACCGCGGCCGTCGGATCGACGCGCGCGCCAGCCGCCGCCGTCGATCCAGACCTCGGACCACGCGTGCGCATCGGACTGCCGCACGATCAGGTAGCCGCCGTACGGATTGAACTCCCCGCCCTGGTAGCCGGTCACGACGCGCGCGGGAATCCCGGCGGCGCGCATCACGAGCGTGAACGCGGACGCGTAGTGCTCGCAGAAGCCCTTGCGCGTCGTGAACAGGAACTCGTCGACGGCGTTGTCGGCGAGCCGGGGCGGCTGCAGGGTGTACTCGAACGGCTGGTCGTGGAACATGTCGAGCAGTGCGCGGACGACGCCCGCAGGGTCACCGTGCCGGGCGCGCAGTTCGCGTCCGAGGGCCACGGCGCGCGCATTGCTGCCGTCGCCCGGCAACGACAGGTCCTTGCGACGCATCGATTGCGGCAGCTCGAGGCCGGCGACGTGGCTGGGATAGGACACGAGTTCGAACGCCGCCACGCTGTTGACGGGACGCGGCGTCACGAGCGTGAGGTCATAGGCCTGGATCGCCTCCCGGGCCGGCCATTCCGAGGGCAGGTCGAGTGCGAATATCCAGCGGCGCGCGTGCGGCTCGAGCGTGATCTCGTAGCGTACCGGAGCACCCAGGTAGCGCACCTGCGGCAGCGGAAAGGCCTGCCCCTGCGGCCGGCGCCAGCTGCGCCCGTCGAACTCGTGCAGCACCGGCCCGCGCCAGTAGCGATCCTCGGGTCGCGGCAGCGCCGTGCGGAAACGGGCCCGAAACGCGACCGCGCCCGACACGCTGAGGTCGGACACGTCGCCGGGAGTCATCGTGTCGTCCAGACCGGTGCGGGCCGACGTGCCCGCGTCGATGCCCCAGAACGGGCCGGGCAGGCGCGGGAACAACAGGAACAGCAGCAGCGCGAGCGGCAGCGCCTGCAACAGCAGGCCGGCCGACCGCAGCACGAGGTGGCGTCCCGGAGCGCCAGCGCTGCCGGCGTGCACTCGCATCAGCGCGCACGTGGTCAGGACCGCGCTGCCTGCGAGCCATGGCAGGTATGCCAGGTCCTGGTCGCGCAGCAGCGCCGCGTACAGCAGGAACCAGGCGATGTACAGCAGCACGGTCACGTCGCGCGCGGCACGCGTCTCGAGCAGCTTTGCGGCCGCCATCAGCACCAGGAATGCGGTGCCGGCTTCGATGCCGTTCAACGTCCGATACGTGGCGACGATGCCGGCCGCGGCGGCGGCCGCGACCGCGATGCGCAAGCCACGCGGCGGCAACGCCCAGGCGCGCATGCCGGCCGCCCAGCGCCACGCACCGACGGCCAGCAACAGCAACGTGACCCAGGCGGGCATCGACGGCACGTGCGGCGCAACGGCTGCAGCGAGGGCGGCCAGGACCCAGGGGAGACCGGGAATCGGTGCCGCGGCGCGCTCACGCATTGCCGGGCCCCGCGTTGCCATCCCCGAACAGCGCCAGCGCGTTCAGGCACCGTTCGCGTTGCGCGGCACCCACGTTGGTCTCGATCACGCAGCCCGGCAGGCGCAGCCCGAACGCTTCGCCATGCTCGTGGGCATCGAGCACCCAGCGGCACAGCTGGGCGAGGCGCGCTTCGGCGTCGAGTCCCGGCAGGCTGTCCCAGTCGAACACGTGCGTGACCACGTCGGTGCCGGCATATTGCTTCGTGTGCAGGCCGTGCCCGCGGGCATAGGCTTTCCACGCCACGCGGCGCAGCGAATCGCCGGCCTGGAACGGACGCAGGCCCGCGAAGTCCTGGTCGCCGGGCGCGCGGTCCTGCGCGCCGCCCGTGTCGGTCGCGGTGGTCGGCGGCGCGCTGCCCCGGGACGCGGGCCGCGGCCAGGCCACCGCCACGTACGGCGGATGCAGCACGGCCCAGGCGCGAAAGAGCCCGAGCGGATGCGAGGTGGCGACGACGAACCGCGCGAGCGGCACGCGCCCACGGCGCTCCGCCGCGATGTGCAGCTCGGCAGGCACGGTGCCGGTCGCTGGCACGGTGGCCATCGCTCGCCGCCCGCCGGTACGAGTCATGGCCACTTCGACTGCGAGTCGCGGTGCGCGCGACGGATTTTCGAGCAGCAGCCGGAAGCGAGCGTCCTGTCCGACGAACGCCGATTCGATTTCGAGCAGCCGCAGCACGAGCCCGGACAGCGTGCCGTGGCAATGGTGCATGGCGACGAGACCGAGGCTGACCAGCAGGAAAGCCAGCGCGAGCCCCAGGTTGTTGTTGTAGTTCATGCCGCCGAGCAGCATCGCGAACACCATCGCGGCATAGGCGAGACCGAGCGGCGTCGGCAGGATGTAGATGCGCTGCCGCTGCAGTTCGACCGGGTCCTGGTCCGGACCCTGCCGGCGCAGGATCCAGTCGCCAGTGCGTGCCTCGATGCGCGCGCGCAGTGCCCGGAGCGAGACGGCGCATCGTGCGGCTTAGGGCACCGGCACCGAGTCGAGCACGTGCTGGCCGACCTGTCCCGCATCGCGGAAGCGCGCCATCTCGCGTGGCGCGAGCCGGTGGCCCGACCACGGCCGGCAGCACTGCCTGCACATCCTCCGGCAGCACGCCGGCGTGGGCGTGCATGAGCGCCCAGGCCTGCGCCGCGCGCAGCAGCGCGATGACGGCGCGCGGCGACAGCCCGGCCTCGAACTCCGCCGGCCTGCCGCGTGTATCGCGCGATCGCCTGCACGTAATCGAGCAGCGCGTCGGCAGCGTGCACCCGCGGCACGTCGCCCTGCAGGCGCAGCAGCTGCTGCGGCGTGATCGCCGGCGCGAGCGCCGCGAGCAGGTCGCGCCGGTCGCTGCCGAGCAGCAGCCGCGCTCGAGCGCGCGGCTCCGGATAGCCGAGCTCGATCCGCATCAGGAACCGGTCGAGCTGCGACTCCGGCAGCGGAAACGTGCCGATCTGGTACGCGGGATTCTGCGTCGCGATCACGAAGAACGGCTCGTTGAGCGGGTATGTCTGGCCGTCCGCCGTGACCTGGTGCTCCTCCATCGCCTCGAGCAACGCGCTCTGCGCCTTGGGCGTCGCGCGGTTCACCTCGTCGGCGAGCACCAGCTGCGCGAACACCGGGCCGTGGTGGAAGCGGAACTGGCCGGATTCCGGCTCGAAGATCGAGACGCCGATCACGTCCGCGGGCAGCAGGTCGCTCGTGAACTGGATGCGCTGGTAGCTCAGGCCGAGCGATGCGCGCGAGCGCGTGGGCGAGCGTCGTCTTGCCGACGCCGGGAATGTCCTCGATCAGCAGATGGCCGCGCGCGAGCAGGCACGCGAGGCAGAGCCGGATCTGCCGCTCCTTGCCGAGGATGATCTCGTTCAGGCCCGCGACGGCGTCGGCCACCAGTTGCGGCACCGCGGACTCGAGCGCGCCGGGCGCGTGCGTCGCGACGACCATGACTCAGTTCTCCACGGGTGCGAGGGCCGAGAGGCGGCGCAGCTGCTCGCCGAGTTGCGCGAGCTGGCGCTCGAACTCGGCGACGCGCTCGTGTTCCTGCGTGACTACGCTCGGGGGCGCATTCGCGACGAAATTCGCATTCGCGAGCTTGGCCGAAGCCTTGTCGCGTTCCTGCTGTGTGCGCACTACGCGCTTCTCGAGTCGCGCCATCTCCGCCGACACGTCGTCGACCAGTCGCGCGAAGGGCGCGAGCACCGTGCGGCCGTCCACGATCGCGATCGCGCACGGCGGGAGGTCGGCCTCCGACTGCACGAGCGAGACCGACTCGAGGTTGGCGACCCGCGCGATCGTGGTCGCGAGCGCGGTGATCGCATCCAAGTCGCCTGGCTTCGCTGCGCGCACGTAGACGGGTGTCGCGCGCGAATGCGGCACGTCGAGTTCGCCGCGGATCTGCCGGATGCCGAGCACGACCGCCTGCAGCGCGGCGACCTGGCCCTCGGCGTCGGCGTCGGCGACGAAATCCGCGCGTCGCGGGATAGGGCTGCAGCATGATCGTCGGGCCCGTGCGTCCGGCGAGCGGGCCCGACCTTCTGCCAGATCTCCTCGGTGATGAACGGCATCAGCGGATGCAGCACCCGCAACGCCGCCTCGAGCACCTCGAGCAGCGTGCGGCGCGCGCCGCGCTGCAGCTGCGGGGACGCCTCGGCGCCCTGCAGCACGGGCTTGCAGAGTTCGAGGTACCAGTCGCAGAACTCGTACCACACGAACTCGTACATCGCCTGGGCCGCGAGGTCGAATCGATATGCGGCGAGGCTCTCGCGCACCGCGGCGACCGCAGCGCCCAGCCGGCCGCGAATCCAGCGGTCGGCGACGCTGAACTCGCACGGCGCCGTGCGCAGGCCGTCCGCGTGCGCTTCCGTGTTCATCAGCACGTAGCGCGCCGCGTTCCAGAGCTTGTTGCAGAAGTTGCGGTAGCCCTCGACGCGGCCGAGGTCGAAGCGGATGTCGCGGCCCATGGTCGCGAGCGCCGCGAACGTGAACCGCATCGCGTCGGTGCCGAATGCCGGGATGCCCTGCGGGAACTGCCTGCGCGTCGCCTTCTCGATCGCCGACTTCATCTGCGGCTGCATCAGGCCGCTGGTGCGCTTCGCCACGCAGCGCCTCGAGCTCGATGCCGTCGATGAGGTCGAGCGGGTCGAGGATGTTGCCCTTCGACTTCGACATCTTCTGGCCGTGCTCGTCGCGGATCAGGCCCGTGATGTAGACCTCGCGGAACGGCACGTCGCCCGTGAACTTGAGGCCCATCATGATCATCCGGGCCACCCAGAAGAAGATGATGTCGAAGCCGGTGACCAGCACGCTGGTCGGGTAGAACGCCGCGAGCTCGGTCGTCTGTCGCGGCCAGCCGAGCGTCGAGAACGGCCACAGCGCCGAGCTGAACCACGTGTCGAGCACGTCCTCGTCCTGGCGCAGCGCCACGGCGTGGCCATGCTTCGCGGCCGCTGCCTGCGCGGCTTCCGCGGCGGTCCGGGCGACGAACACGTTGCCGGCGTCGTCGTACCACGCCGGAATGCGATGTCCCCACCAGAGCTGGCGGCTGATGCACCAGTCCTGGATGTTGCGCATCCACTGGAAATACGTCCGCGCCCAGTTGTCGGGCACGAAGCGGATGCGTCCGTCCTCGACCGCCTGCATCGCCGGACCGGCGAGCGGCGCGATGCGCACGTACCACTGGTCGGTCAGCCAGGGTTCGAGGATCGCGCCGCTGCGGTCGCCGCGCGGCACCTGCAGCGTGTGCGGATCGATCTTCTCGAGCAGCCCGGCGTGCTCGAGGTCGGCGACGACGCGCTTGCGTGCCTCGAAGCGGTCGAGACCGCGATAGGCGGGCGGCACGGCGTCGTTCATGGCCGCGCTCGCGGTCAGCACGTTCAACAGCGGCAACGAGTGGCGCTTGCCGATCTCGTAGTCGTTGAAATCGTGTGCGGGCGTGATCTTCACGCAGCCGCTGCCGAACGCCGGATCCACGTACGCGTCGGCGATGACCGGGATCAGTCGGTCGGCCAGCGGCAGCCGTACGTGCCGGCCGACGAGGTGGCGATAGCGCTCGTCCTCCGGATGCACCGCGACGGCCGTGTCGCCGAGCATCGTCTCGGGACGCGTCGTCGCGACCACGACGTGACCCGTGCCGTCGGCGAGCGGGTAGCGCAGGTGCCAGAGGTGCCCGCTTCCGGTTCGGAGACGACCTCGAGGTCGGAGAGCGCGGTGTGCAGGCACGGGATCCCAGTTCACGAGCCGCTTGCCGCGGTAGATCAGGCCTTCCTCGTACAGCCGCACGAACACCTCGAGCACCGCGCGCGACAGGCCCGCGTCCATCGTGAAGCGGTCGCGCGACCAGTCGACCGAGTCGCCGAGGCGGCGCATCTGCCGCGAGATCGTGTCGCCGGACTGCGTCCTTCCACTGCCAGACGCGCTCGACGAACGCCTCGCGGCCGAGGTCGTGGCGCGTCGTGCCCTGCGCGTTCAGCTGCCGCTCGACCACCATCTGCGTCGCGATGCCCGCGTGGTCGGTGCCCGGCTGCCAGAGCGTGCGCTCGCCCTGCATGCGGTGCAGGCGCGTCGAGCGCGTCCATGAGCGTGTGCTGGAACGCGTGCCCCATGTGCAGCGTGCCCGTCACGTTCGGCGGCGGGATCATGATGCAGTACGGCGTGCCGTCGCCGGCGGGCGCGAACCAGCCGGCGGCCTCCCAGCGCGCGTAGATGCGCGATTCGATGTCGCGGGGCGAGTAGCTCTTGTCCATCGACGGCCTCGTGCGCGAACCCGCGATTATACCGGGCCGCGCGCAGCCGCCCGGGATCAGTTCGAGCGGCCGGGCCCGCGGAAGTGCTCGTCGATCACCCTGGAGATCAGGCCGGGCAGCTCGGCCGAGGCGGTCGGAGACCTGCTCGAGCAGCAGCGCCTCCATCTCGCGGCAGGCGTTGTGCACCAGCTCGTCCGCGTGCTCGTGGATGCGGCCGTGAGGTGCGCCTCGAGTTCGCCGAGGAACGCGTTGCAGATCGGCGGGGGCCGTGGATGCCGGCCCGTCGTCCTCGACGAGGTCGGTCAGCACCGGTATGTCGTCTGCGGATTCGTTCATGCGTACTCCTCGCCGAGGTCAGCGCGGGTGTGCTTCGAGCGCGCAGCCCGCGTCGCGGTACGTGCGCCATCGTACGCGACCTGCGCGCCTGGCGTCTTCCTCGCCACCCACGACCTCGCAGATGCGGCCGTAAGCAGCGAAGTCCTCCGGCGCATCGCTCGCCAGGTTGATCAGCAGGTCGCGATGCGTCGCGGGCAAGGCGGTGTTGCCTATCAGCACCGGTGTTGCGGCCACGATCGCGGCGTCGCCCGGCCAGACGCTATGGGGCACGAAGCTGCCGTCGCCGAACGTCCACAGCAGTTCGTCGACTGCAGCGGTCTCGCCGGGACCGGAGGTGCGCACGACGACCTTGAGCCCCTGCTCATAGCCTTTTTCCGCGAGCCGGCAGGCCGTGACCAGGCGTGCGCGGGGATCGGCAGTGCCGAGCAGATAGAAGTCGACTTGCGGCGCAGTCACGGCCGGCGCGCGATCAGGCGCGGTTGACCAGGAAATCCACCAGCAGCGGCACCGGGCGGCCGGTGCTGCCTTTCTGCGCGCCCGTGAGGTAGGCCGTGCCCGCGATGTCGAGGTGCGCCCAGCGCAGGCCGTCCGTGAATTTCGCGAGGAAGCAGGCCGCCGTGATCGCTCCGCCCTCGCGGCCGCAGGAATTGGCGAAGTCCGCGAAGTTGCTCTTCAGCTGCTCGTGGTATTCCTCGGCCATCGGCATGTGCCAGCAGCGGTCCTCCGCCCGTACGCCGGCGGTCCGCAGTTCGCCGGCGAGTTCCTCGTCGTTGCTCATGACGGCCGAGAGATGGGCGCCGAGCGCGACCACGCAGGCGCCCGGTCAGCGTCGCGATGTCGACGACGGCGGCGGGCTTGAAGCGGCGCGCGTAGGTGAGCGCGTCGCAGAGGATCAGGCGGCCCTCGGCATCGGTGTTGATCACCTCGATCGTCTGGCCGGACATGCTGCTCACGATGTCGCCGGGCTTGGTCGCACGGCCGCTCGGCATGTTCTCGCAGGTCGGCACGACCCCGACGACGTTCAGCTTGAGGCCGATCTCGGCCGCGGCCTTGATCGCGCCGAACACGCTCGCCGCGCCGGTCATGTCGAACTTCATCTCGTCCATGCCGGGCGGCTGCTTGAGCGAGATGCCGCCGCTGTCGAAGGTCACGCCCTTGCCGACGAGCACGACCGGCGCCTGGCCCTTGCGGCCGCCTGCGTAGCGCATGACGATCAGCTTGGCGGGCTCCTCGGTGCCGGCGGTCACCGACAGGAAGGACCCCATCTTCAGGCGCTTGAGCTCGCGCTCCTCGAGCACCTGGGTGCGCACCGGCGCGTAGGTGCGGGCCAGTTCGCGCGCCTGGTGTGCGAGGTACGACGGCGTGCAGACGTTGGCCGGCAGGTTGGCGAGGTCGCGCGTGAGCGCGGTGCCGGCCGCGATGGCCTGACCGTGCCGCAGGCCGCGCTGCGCGGCGGACTTCTGCCCGGCATCGCCGACGGCGAATCCGAACGCTCTCAGCGCCGGCTCCGGGGGCTTGCGCGAGCTGCGGATCGCCGGGACGCGATACAGGGCGTGACCGAAGGCCTCGGCGGCGAGCCGCGCATCGTAGTAGGGGTCCGGTTCGGCGACGGCGTCAGCCGAGATAGCTCACCGCATCGCGCGCGCCCGTCTTCGCCAGTACGCCGAAGGCCGTGGCGAGGGCCTTGTTATACTGCTTGCGGCTGAAGCCCGCCTTCTTGCCGAGGCCGATCACGAGCACGCGCTCACAGGGCGTGCCGTCCACGTCGATGAGCTTGGCTTCACCGGCCTTGCCGCGGATGTCGCCGCGCTTCACGAGCCGCGCCAGCCTCCCCCTGAGCGCCGCGTCGAGCTGCGCCGCGGCGCCGGCGAGTCCGCCGTACTCGTACAGGCCGACGATCGCGCAGTCCGTGTTCTGGCGGGCTGGCGCGGCCGTCACTACGAATGAACGCATCTGGACTCCCTTGCTCCGGGCGTCGCAGCGGGTCGATGTGTACCCAGCCTGCCGCTGCGCCCGTTAAACTGGTGCGGCTGCACTTCCGGAGCGCCGTTGGGCCGGGCCCACTCGCGGCGTGCGTGTGGACGGCGAGTCTACCTTTTCCCGCCCGGAGCCGCGACCTTTGCTCGACCGACTGGACCGCTACCTGCTGCGCGAGGTTGCCGTGACGTTCGTCGCCGTCACCGGCGTGCTGCTCGTCATCCTGCTGTCGAACCAGTTCGCGCGGGTGCTCGGCCAGGCGGTGCAGAACGATTTTCCGGGCAGCGTCGTCTTCAGGCTGATCGGGCTCACGACGCTGCAGCAGCTCACGGTGCTGCTGCCGATCGGCCTGTTCCTCGGCATCGTGCTGGCGCTCGGCCGCCTCTACCACGAGAGCGAGATGACCGCGATGAGCGCGTGCGGCGTCGGGCCACTGCGCGTCTACCGCCCGATCGCGCTGCTGACCCTGGTCGCCGTCGCACTGCTCGCCGCTTGTCGTTTCGCATCGTGCCGGCGGCGTGGGTACAGTCGCACGAGATCCGCATCGAGGCGCTGCGCGCCGCGCAGTTCGGCGCGCTCGAGCCGGGACGCTTCCGCAGCTTCGCGGGCGGCGACGTGGTGTTCTACGCGGAGCGGGTCGGGCGGGCCGGTGAACTCTTCGGCGTGTTCGTGCAGCGCACCGCGGGTGACAAGCTCGAGGTCGCCATGGCCGAGCGAGCGATCCAGAGCGGCGCGGGCCAGGCCGAGCAGACCTTCGTGCTGTTCAACGGCCGGCGCTACGAGGGCGTGCCCGGCTCGCCGGGCTGGCGCGTCGTCGAATTCAAGGAGCACGGCATACCGGTGCGGCTGCCGGACCTCAAGAAGTCGAAGAACAAGGAAGAACTGAAGCCCACGGGGGAACTCCTCGGGTCGGCGGAGCCGCGCGATCGGGCGGAACTCGCGTGGCGGACTGCCGTGCCGATGATGGCGTTCGTGCTGATGGTGCTCGCCGTGCCGCTCGCGAAGCTGCGACCGCGACAGGGCCGCTTCGCGCGCATCGGTCTCGCGGTGCTCGCCTACTTCCTCTACTCGAACCTGCTCGCCGCCGTGCGTGTCTGGATCGAGAAGGATGCGCCCGGCGGGCAGTTCGGCCTGTGGTGGGTGCACATGCTGCCGCTCGTCATCGCGGCCTGGCTGCTCTGGCGGCACGAGCGGCCCGGCCCGCTCTGGCGGCGGCGACGCACCGCGCAGGCGCGGGCATGAGCAAGCTCGGCCGCTACATCCTGCGCACCGTGCTCGGCTACACGGCGCTGGTGATGCTCGTGCTGATCGCGCTCGGCGCGCTGTTCCTCTTCATCGGGCAGCAGGACGACATCGGGACCGGCAGCTACAACGCGACGCAGGCGATGATGTTCGTCGCACTCAACCTGCCGACGTACCTCGCCCAGCTGCTGCCGGTCGCGGCGCTGATCGGCGCGTTGCTCGGGCTCGGCAACCTCGCGCGTGGCAGCGAACTCATCGTCATGCGCGCGTCCGGCGTTTCGAGCGCGCGGTTCTGTGTCTGGCTCGGCGTCGCCGGCGTCGTGCTGGCGTTCGCGATGTTCCTGGTCGGTGAGTACGTCGCGCCGCCGCTCGGCCAGTACGCGCGGCAGATGAAGGTGTTCAGCAAGTTCAACGAGTTCAGCCTCGCCGGCAATCGCGGCACCTGGGTGCGCGACGGCGACACGATCATCAGCGTCGACCAGCAGTCCACGAGCACGCGCTTCGGCGGCGTCAAGGTGTTCCAGTTCGATCCGCAACGCCGCCTGCTCGCGGTCGGCCGCGCCGAGTCCGCGAGCCTGGCGCGCGACAGGGTCTGGCGGCTCCAGAACTTCGCCGAGACCGAGTTCGTGGCGGGCGGCACGCGGGCGCACCGCGAGGACGAGTCCGAGCTCCGCACCGCGCTGTCGCCGGACTTCCTCGGCCTCGCGGTCGTGGAACCGGAGTCGATGGGCCTGCGCGACCTGCGCCAGTACATCGAGCACCTGCAGCACAATTCGCTCGACTCGAGCCGGTTCGAGGCGGCGATGTGGTCGCGGATCGCGCGCCTGGTCGCCGTGCTGCTGGTGATCATCCTGGCGCTGCCGTTTGCGATCGGGTCGCTGCGCAACTCGGGGCAGGGCGCGCGCACGGTGCTCGGCGTCCTGATCGGGGCGGGCTTCGTGCTGTTGAGCCAGACGCTCGAGAGCAGCGGCCAGTTGTTCGAGCTGCCGCCCTGGCTCGTGGGCTGGATCCCGACTGCGCTGCTCGGCGCGATGACGGGCGTGTTGCTCTGGCGCACGCGCTAGCCGCGCGCATGCCGGTCGTGTCGCCGGCGCTCAGTGCGCCGCGTCGGCAGCAGGACCACGCGCGGGTGGACGAGAGGGCGTCGTGCCAGGCACGCTTTTCGCGATCGACCAGGATCCACGCCCAGCCGAGCCCCGCGGGCAGGAGCGACAGCACGCCGGCACCGAGTCGGCGCGCCGTGTCGCGCCAGGTCAGGAGCCCGCCGTCGTCGCGTTCCACGCGCAACCGCCACGACGCCATGCCGAGAGTCTGGCCGCGGCGCGTCCAGAAAATGCCGTAGAAACCCACGACCAGCGCGACCAGCACCACGCGGTGCGCCAGCGTCAGCAACGGAAAGCGCGTGAAGCCGAGTGCCTCGCCGCGCGTGAAAGGCAGGAAGCACGCCGTGCCGATCATGAGCAACGCGGCGAGCAACAGCGAATCGTAGAGCAGTGCGCCGAGCCGGCGCAGCAGGCCGGCCGCGGGAAACGGTGCGTCGGTCATCGTATCCTCTGCGCCTCGCGGCCGGATTCGCGCCCGACGACGGGCGTGCACTGGGCGCGGCAGGCTGGCATCACTGGAATCGGCGGCTCGCAAAAGTAGGCGAAGTCCGGTCCCGAGTCACGGTATTTTGCGCCGCGGGCCGGCACGGCGCAGCGTGCGATCGAGGTTCGACAGGATGCAGGTGGAATCGGGCACGGACGCAGTGCTGATCTGGGACTGGCCATTGCGCGCCTGCCATTGGCTGCTGGTGCTCTGCGTCTCCGGTTCGTGGGCGACGCACTACGCGGGGCTCGAGTGGTTTGCCTGGCACCGGTGGTTCGGGTACACGGCGCTGGTGCTGGTTGCATTCAGGATCGCGTGGGGATTCGTCGGGCCGCGACACGCCCGGTTCGAATCCTTCGTGCGCGGACCGCGCGGCATCCTGCGCTACCTGCGCGGCAACGAGCGGGCACTGCCCGGTCACAACCCGCTCGGCGCGCTGAGTGTGCTCGCATTCCTTGCCGTGCTGCTGCTGCAGGCCGGCACGGGACTGTTCGCGAACGACGAGATTGCGAATGCGGGGCCCTTGTTCGGCTGGGTTGCGCAGGAAACCAGCAATCGCCTGACGGCAGTGCACGCGACGACGTCCAAGGTGCTGCTGGGCCTGATCGCGCTGCATCTCGCGGCAGTCGCCTGGCATGACCTCGTGCGGGGACGGCGACTGGTGCGATCGATGCTGAACGGCCGCAAGCGCGGACCGGCAATACCGGCAACCTCCGGCATCGTGTCGGCGCTCGCCGTGCGCGCGTTCGCAATCGTGATCGCGCTGGCCGCCGCCCTGGCCTGTGTCGTCAGTGCGGCGCCAGACTCCGCGATCATCGTCCTGTTCTGAGGATCAGTCGGTCCTGTACTTGTCGTGGCACGACTTGCACGCGCCGGCGGTGTCGAAGAACGCTGCCTTGGATTGCGCGAAGTCGCCGGATTTCGCAGTCATCGCGAGCACCGAGCTGCGATCGACGAGCGCCTTGAGCTTGGCATCGAAGTCCGCGCGCTCCGACCACATCCCCGGCTTCAACCTGGAATTTGCGACGCCCTCCGACTCGGGCGGATAGGCCTCGGTCAACATCGGCGTCACCACCGCCACGCGCTCGGCCCGCAGGGAAAACTCCTTCGCGTCGTACGGCACCTTGCCCTGCGCCATGGCCGCCATCGGCCCGAAATTCCAGGCCACGACCTGGTACAGCGATTTCCTGTACTTGAGCGCCTGCTCGCCCTTGGACGGCGCATCCTGCGCCTGCACGCTGCCGGCAGACACGCACGAGGCAACCAAAACGGCCAGGGGAATCAGTCGGATCGACGGCATGGGCGGATGGCTCCTCGTTCGTCGTTATTCTGGGTGCGGACGGCGGCAAGGTAACGCATGACCCGCGTTCCTGTCATCGCGGCGGCAACGCCCGACCGCGCAGTCAGTCGGCTGGGCGCCTGGCCCGCTGCAGGATCGCCTCGCGGTGCGTACGCAGCAGTGCGCGAACTTCCGCCTCGGGTGGGCGGTCGGCGAGCCGGGCGATCTGGCTTGCCAGCGCTGGCCACTCGCGGCCCCATTCGAGGAAGCGCACGGCATCGGCGATCACCATCCGCTCGGTCTGCGACTGCGCGCGATGCGCCGGCGCTGGCGTCTTCGCAGCGACCGGCGCCTTGACCGCAACCTGGGTGGCCCGGGCGGCTGCCGAGGCGGGGGCCTTGACGGTGGACTGCGCAGCGGCAGGACTGTGCGAGCGCGCAGTGGCTGCCGGTGCCTGCGGCCGGGCCTGCTTCGACGCGGCCTTGCGGGAACCCGTGGCGGACTTGTCGCCGTTCGCGCGCAGCCGTGGACGTTCGACCGTGCCCGACACGCCGGAATCCGCCGGCTTGCCCGTCGCGATCGGGATGAAGCGTTCGATGTGTTCCGACCCCAGCAGCGTCGTCAGGAACGACATGAGTTCGAGCGCTTCTGGAATCGAATCATCGCCGCGCTGGCGGTACTCGTCGGCCTTGGCCTTCAATTCCAGGAGGCGCGTGCGCGCGAGCTCGACGAGCCACCGCGTTGGCCGCTGGTGCTTTGGCCAATCCTGGGCGCGGGCGTAGGCCGCGGCGTCGAGTTCGAGGTACTGCGCATGCAGTTCGACGCTGGCGAGCCAGCGATCGAGCAACTCTGCCACGCGCTTGTCAGCCGCCTTCATGTCGAGACCCACCTCGCGGATTGCCCGCAGTGTAATACGCGCCCGGCCGGCCACTGCCACCGCGACCTGGCGGGACGCGGCAGCCTGCGACACAGTTCGCGGTTTGCACGGTCCGGTCCGTCGCGCAGGGTCGGTTTGTTCGAGAACTTGCAAAATAACCATATATGGGACAATATGTACCATATATGGCTGAGCCAATTCATCGCCCGATCCTGAACGCCTGCCGCACCTGGCTGCGCCCGATCGCGCGCTGGTTGCTGAAATCGGGAGTCACTTGGAAGGACTTCGCCGAACTTTCGCGCGCGGAGTTCGTGGCTGTTGCGAGCGAGGAGTTCGGGCTTCGCGGCCGGCCGACCAACGTGTCCCGGGTTGCGCTGCTCACAGGCATGACCCGTCGCGAGGTGCGGCGCTATCGCGAGGCGCCGCGAGTCGTGTCTCCGGTCGCCGCGGTCGAGTTGAATCACGCGAGTCGCGTGCTTGCCGGGTGGCATCTGGATCCAGATTTCATCGACGAACGCGGCCGGCCGCGCGAACTGCCGGCGGCAGGCGAGGAGGCGAGTTTCGCCGCATTGGTCCGCCGCTACGCCGGCGACATCCCCAGCACGGCGCTCGTGAAGGAACTGGTGAAGTCGGGGTCGATCGAGCGCACGGCCACGGGCGGATATCGCGTGCTGCGCCGCTACTACATGCCGCGACCGATGGACGGGCAAGCCGTCGAACGCGCAGGCAGCGTGCTCGCGGACCTCGTCAGCACGGTCGAGCACAACCTCGCGCAATCGTCACGCGCCGAGCCGGCCCGCTTCGAGGGGCGCGCGCAGAACCGCCTGGTCGATCCACGTCATCTGCCCGCGTTTCGCGCGTTCATGGAACGCGAGGCGCAGGGCTTTCTCGAACGCTGCGACGACTGGCTCAGCACGCATGAAATCGGACCGGCTGCCGCCGGAACCGTGATCCCGATACGGCTCGGCGCCGGGGTCTATGCCATCCAGGAAAATCCGATCGGAGAATCGTCATGACGAAGGGATACCACCGCGGGCGCAAGCCGTTGATCACGTGCCTCACGTTGCTGGCCACCGCCTGTGGCGGCGGGGGCGGTGGCAGTGGCGGCGGCCCTGGCGGTGGCGACACCGGCGGCATCGATCGCGGCGGCATCATCATCGCATCCGGCACGATCACCGGATTCGGCAGTATCCACGTCAACGGCGTGCATTACGCGACCGCCGGGGCCACGATCCTCGTCGACGACCAGCCCGGCACCGAGTCGGACCTGCGGGTCGGGCAAGTCGTGCGCATCGAGGGCCGGATCGATACGAGCGGAACCACCGGCACTGCGACGCGTGTCGTCTTCGACGACGAGGTCGAAGGCCCGGTCGAAAGCGTCGATCTCGCGAATTCACGCATGATCGTGCTCGGCCAGACGATCGTGGTCGACGCCGCCACGTCGTTCGACGACAGCATCGTGCCGCGCGGTCTCGACGGGCTCGTGGTCGGCAACCGCGTCGAGGTCAGTGGTCTCGTCGAATCGAGCGGCACCATCGTCGCAACGCGCGTCGAACTCAAGACCGTTGCGTCGAATTTCGAGGTGAAGGGAACGGTCGCCAACCTGGTCACGACCAATCCTGCCGCGTTGCGCTTCACGGTCGGTCAACTCACGGTCGATTACACCGGTGCAACGCTCAGCGGCTTCGCGAGCGGACAGCCCGCGAACGGCGACCGCGTCGAGGCCTTCGGCAACGTCGGCGCCGGCGGTGTGTTCATGGCCGCGCGCGTCGAGAAAGAGAGCCGGCGGCTCGCCGGGCAGTTCCGACGACCAGGCCGACTACGAGGGCCCGATCACGAGCTTCGTCTCCGCGGCGGATTTCAGCGTCGCCGGCCAGCGCGTTACCACGAACTCGTCGACCGTTTTCGAGGGCGGCACCGCCAGCGGGCTCGCGCTCGACGTTCAGGTCGAAGTCGAAGGCCGGTTCAATGCGGCGGGTGTCATCGTTGCCAGCAAGGTGCAGTTTCGGCGCGACAGCGATTTCGAACTGAGTGCGCGCGTCGACTCGGTGAACAGCGCGGCGAACAGCCTCGTCGTGCTCGGCGTCACGGTGCGCACCAATGCGCTCACGCGCTTCGAGGACCAGAGCGACGCGGACGTGGATCGCTTCAGCCTCGCCAACCTTGCCGTGGGCGACTTCGTCGAGGTTCGCGCCTACAACGACGGTTCGGGGCTCGTCGCCACGCTGCTCGAGCGTGACGACGACCAGGGTCGCGTCGAAGTGGAGGGGCCCGCGAGCGCGGTGGCCCAACCCAGCTTCACGATCGGCGGCGTCGCCGTGACGACGGACGCCAACACTCAATTTCGGGATAACAACGGTGTGTCGATCACGCCCGTCGCGTTCTTCGCGGCAGCCGCTACCGGCCAGCCAGTGAAGGTGCGCGGCGCGCTGGTCGGCAACACCGTGCTGGCCGAAAGGGCCGAGCTCGAGAACTGACCGGGGCTCCGGGGTAATGGCGGCCGCGCAAGTAACAAGCGCGGTTGCCCGATCAGGACCGAGCTGACAACCACATTCGAGGTGTGAGATGAACAGATCGAAGCAATACAGGTGGCTGCTGCCAGCAGCAATGGCCGTGCTCGTCGCTGCGTGCGGCGGCGGGAGCGGTGATGGGTCCACCGACACGGGAGGTGCGCCGCCGCCGGCGGCCGGCTCGACCAGGACGACGCTCGTTGCCGGCGCCATCACGGGGTTCGGCAGCGTCATCGTCAATGGTGTCCGCTACAACACGGACACCGCGACGGTACGCGTCGAGGACCGGCTGGCCACGCTCGCCGATCTCAAGGTCGGGCAGACCGTGCGGATTGAGGCCGAGACGGATTCGCAAGGCAATGTGCGCGCGAAGAACATCGACGAGGATCACCTGCTGCAAGGTACGGTGCAGGCCGTCGACGCGGCGGCCGGCACACTGACCATTGCCGGACAACTCGTGATCGTCGACGCCGAAACGTCATTCGACGACTCGATCCCGGGAGCGAGCCTTGCCGGCATCGCGATCGGCGATTTCATCGAGGTGCACGGCTTCACGAGTTCAACCGGCGCGGTTCGCGCCACGCGCCTCGAGACGGCGGGACCAGGCGAGACCGAGGTCGAAGTGACCGGCCTGTTGTCGGCGCTGGACACCGCTGCCAGGCGCTTCACCGTGGGCGCGTTGCGTGTCGATTACTCGACCGCGACGCTCGCGGATTTCCCTGCGAGCGGCCCTGCCGCGGGTGACATCGTCGAAGTGAAGGGCGTGTCGTTCCTTGCGGACGGCGCGCTCCAGGCGACCCGCGTCGAGAAGGAGGACGGTCACCTGCACGGGCGCAGCGGCGATGAAGCGGAGGTCGAGGGTCTCGTCACGCGTTTCGTGAGCGCCGTCGATTTCGACGTGCGCCGGGCAAAAGGTCACGACGACCTCGAGCACCACGTATCTCAACGGCTCGGCGGCCGACCTGCGGGCCGACGTGAAAGTGGAGGCCGAGGGTTCCTTCGACGCCAGCGGCGTGCTCGTCGCGCGCAAGATCGACTTCAAGCACTCGTCGAGCATCCGGCTGGCAGCGAATGTCGAGGCGATCGACTCCACCGCCGGCACGTTCACCGCGCTCGGCCTCGACGATTGTCGTCGATGCCGCGACGCGGCGCGAGGACAAGCGAGGGCGACGAACTCAGATTCGGCGTCGAGGACTTGCGGGTCGGCGACTGGGTCGAGGTGCGTGGCTATCCCGACGCCACCACGGCCGGCCGGGTAATCGCGACCCGGTTTGAACGCGACGAAGCGGAGGACGAAGTCGAGCTGCGCGGTCCGGCGACGGCGCTGGCCGCGCCGCAATTGAAAGTCGCGGGTGTGCAGGTCGAGACCACAGGCAGCACCGAATTCGAGGGCGAGGACACGCGAATTTCGTCGGCGACGTTCTTCGAGCGTGCCGCAGGCCAGATCGTCGAAGTGGACGGCGCCTGGAATGGCGCGCTGCTGCTCGCGAGGAAGGCCGAGATCGAACGCGAGGACGACGGGTCGCCGCCGCCGCCTGTTACGCCGCCGCCCGTGACACCGCCGCCGGTGACACCGCCGCCGGTGACACCACCTGGCGCCAACCGGGCGCCGGTCGCCAATGCGGGTTCCGCACGTACCGTGGCGCCGGGCACGAGCGTCACGCTCGATGGGCGCGCCAGCAGCGATCCGGACGGCACTGCCTTGACCTTCGCGTGGACGCTGCAGGCGCCGACCGGCAGTGCAGCCGCGCTCGCCGGGGCGACGACGAGTCAGCCGAGCTTCCTCGCGGACGTCGCAGGCACCTACACGGCGTCACTCACGGTGAGCGACGGGTCGCTCACGGGCACGGCCAGCGTCGTCATCACGGCGCAATCGGCACCCGTGGGCCTCGACGGCGCGGCGCTCTATGCCGGCAATTGTCAGAGCTGTCACGGCGCCATTACGGCCGTCCGGATGATCCCGGTTTCGTCACGGAACGCAGCGGATTTCCAGGACGCGATCAATCGCAACAGGGGCGGCATGGGCTTCCTGAGGACCTTGAGCACCGCCGAGTTGCAGGCCATCGCGGCGGCCATCAACGCGGCCAATCCGTAGCCGCCAATACATCGAACCCCGGACCATCTGGTCCAACGTTGGGCGGGGGGCGCAAGCCTCCCGCCCGTTTTTTTTTGCTCTTCGCCGAATTTCGGGACCGGCCTATTGCTGCGGGCAGAAGGATCTGCCGGAGTACCAGTCGAGCAGCCGCTGGGAAGCGGAACTTCGGGAATTTCTCGAAACGGCCAGATGCCGCCCTGCGCGGCCGCTGGCTGCGCGCCGCGAAGCCGAGGTACGGTCAGTTCTGTGCGAGCAATCGAGCCGAGAACATCGTGGCACTCGCGCCGGTTCAAGGCTGTATCGGCTTGGTCGAGGCCGTCGAAAGCTGACGGACGCTACGGCCGAGCGTGCGGAGCAACTTCCGCGCCTCCTCGAGCCAAAGGATCAAGGAAGCCACCCCTGCGGCGAGCGCCCATTGAATGGGGGTGAGCCATGTGGTGTCGAACAGACGCTGCGCCGGCTGCCAGTGAACGGCCAGGATCTGCAGTACGAGTGCGCCGCCAACGGCAGCCCACAAGAGCCGGTTACTGAAGAATCGAGAGTTGAATGCCGTGTCGGTTTCGACGCGGGAGTTGAACACGTTGAACAGCTGGAAGAGCACGAACGTCGTGAACGCGAGCGTGAGCGCTTGACCAGGAGTCGCCGTGTGAAGTCCGTAGTACAGGACCGACAGCGTCCCGACCATCATGACTCCGTACCAGAGGATCTTGCTGAGGCGCGTCACAGACAAGAGTGCCGCGTCACGCGATCGCGGTCGCTCGTCCATCAGGCCCGGGCGAGCCGCATCGAACGCGAGGGAAATGGCGGGTGGCCCGTCCATGATGACGGCGATCCAAAGGATCTGCAGCGGGGTGAAGGGCTCGGGGAGGCCGGCCAAAGGCGCAAAGAACACGGTCAGAATCGCACCGAACGTCGTCGAGAGCTGAAAGCGCAGGAACTTGAGGATATTGTCGTAGAGCACGCGACCTCGGTGGATGGCGCTGACGATGGTCGCGAAATTGTCGTCCGTCAGCACCATGGTTGCGGCCTCCTTTGCGACGGCCGTGCCGGTGATTCCCATCGCTATGCCGATGTCGGCCCGCTTCAAGGCTGGCGCATCGTTCACGCCATCCCGGTCATTGCTACGACATGCCCCTTCGCCTGCAGTGCGCTGACGATCTTGACCTTGTGTTCCGGCGCCACGCGGCGCGAAAACGGCGACCTGTTCGATGACGGCCGAAAGGTCGGCTGAATCCATCTGCTCGAGTTCTGTTCCGGAGAGCGTCTCACCGTCGAGACCGAGCTCGCGCGCGATCGCAGTGGCGGTCGACTTGTGATCACCCGTGATCATCTTGACGTCGATGCCGGCACGTCG
>CAWBAG010000020.1:0-96435 GCA_963786705.1 uncultured Gammaproteobacteria bacterium | reverse complement strand
GATTTCGGCGGCTGCTTCCTCGGCCCGCGCGGAACTGGCCCCGCCCCCCTGCATGTCCCCACCGTAGTCGTTGACCAATACGGCAGCACCGCGTCGGGCGAGTTCGCGCGCGATGCTGCGGCCGAGTCCGCCGCCCGCGCCCGTGACGACCGCGACCTGCCCGTCGAAACGGATCGCTGAGGGCGTGGGCACCGTCAGTTCGTCCTTTTCTGGCGGGCGAGAAAATCCCGCGCGAGGCGGTGGTGTTCTTCGCTGAGCGTAGCGGCGAGCTGGCGCCCCAGCGTGACGTCCAGATGCTGGGCTGCCGTCACGTGCAGGTACCGGTTCATGATCTTCTTGGTCTCGCGCAGAGCCTCGCGCAGTTGCGCCAGCAGCTTCGTTGCAACCTCACGGGCCTCTTCCATGATCCGGTCGGCGGGTACCACCCGATTGGCCAGTCCATACTCGACGGCCTGCTGCGCCGTGATTCGATCGCCGGTGAAGATCAGTTCCTTGGCGCGGAGCAGGCTGGTGTAGAGGGGCCACGACACCGGAGATGCCATCGCCCACGACCAGGCCGATGTTGATGTGCGGTTCAGCCATGAATGCCTTCTCCGACATCAGCACGATGTCGCACAGCGTCGCCAATGTGGCGCCCCAACCGACGGCGGGGCCGTTGACGGCCGCGATCATTGGAATCGGCAG
Organism: uncultured Gammaproteobacteria bacterium; assembly: GCA_963786705.1. Lineage (GTDB taxonomy): Bacteria > Pseudomonadota > Gammaproteobacteria > Steroidobacterales > Steroidobacteraceae > RPQJ01. Next base: position 95,751 of record CAWBAG010000020.1, on the reverse strand, counting down.
GTCGATGAATCCATGGATCGTGCGCCGCGCATTCTCCTGCACGGCCCGCGCGAAGGCCGGATCATCGAGCGTCCGGACGAAGTGATTGAAATCGCCGCCCGCGCTGAAGGCCCGGCCCGCACCCGTCAAGATGGCGACGCGCGCCTGCGGATCGGCGGCCAACGCCTCACACAACTTCGGGTATGCGAAGAGCATTTCCGTGGTCGAGGCATTCATGTCTGCCGGGCGGTTGAGCGTGATGATGCGCAGCTCGTCCTCCGCCGTGACCTGGATACCTTCGGGCAGGTCGTACAAGGTGGCCATCGGCTCAGGCCTCCGATGCGTCGTGATGCGGTGCGGACGAGGCCGCTTTCATGGGCAGACTCTCGAGATGCCGATGCACCCAGGCGGAAAAACTGGTGAGCGGTATGCCGTAGCGGGCCAGGGCTTTGATGTCGGCACGATAGCCGACCTCGTTGGTCCATTCCTGCGATCGAACCCAGCCCGGGTGCAGGCCCGCTGTCACCGCCGCCTCGGGACTCACCGATTCGGCCGTGACTCCGCGTCCGAGTGCGCGCGTCAGTTGCGCCGCGACCTCGTCCATCGTCAGTGCCTCTGCCGCGAGATCGATGTTCTGTGCAGAGAATCGTTCCGGGCGTTCGAACGCGGCAAGCGTGAAGGCACCCACGTCGTCCGCCGCGAGCAGCTGCATCCGGGTGCTACGTTCCAACGCGGTGACGATACGGCCCTCCCGCAGATGGGGAAACATGAACGTGGCCTTGGGCAGGGCGAAGTTGTCCATCAGGAACGCCGGCCGCAGCACCGTCCACCGTTCGAAACCGGCCTGGCGGACCGCCTCTTCGACGTCCCACTTGTCCGTCCAGTACTTGTGATGCCAGTAACCCGTCTCCCAGCGTGGGAATCGCAGGTGTTTGTCGGCCTCGGCGACCGAGGTGTGCACGAAGTGCTTGATACCCGCAAGTCGTGCCGCCTCGATGAGCGCGCGGCCGTGGCGACGTTCACTGTTCGGTGTGGCCGGAGTCGCAGCTGCACCGAAAAGACGCCGTACGCGCCGTGCATGGCGGTGAGTAGCGATGACGGGTCGTCCATGTCGCCGCGGGCCAGTGTCGCCCCACCGTTTGCGAGCGCCGTAGCGTGCGCAGAGACGGTGTTTCGCACGAGGACACGGACCTTCCAGCCGTGGGCCAGCAGCGCGTGGGCGACGGCGCCGCCTTGCGAGCCGGTCGCGCCGGTGACGAGGACGAACGGCCTCTGTCGTGCCACGGGGTCGGTCGACAGCGTCATTGGAACGAAACCGTATGACCGCCGTCGACGGCGATCGTCTGGCCGTTGATGTAGCCGCCCGAGGGCGAGGCGAGCAGGACGGCGAGTCCCGCGATTTCATCGACTTCACCGAAGCGGCGTGACGGGTTGCGCCCCTGGTACCAGCGCACCAGCGCTTCGTCTTCCCATTGTGAGCGTGCCATCTCCGTCTTGAACGTGCCGGGCGCAATGCAATTCGCCGTCACGCCACGGCTCGCGAATTCGCAGGCGAGGTTGCGCACGAACTGCATGTCCGCGGCCTTGGTCAGGCCATACGTGCCAGTCATAGGGTCGCCGAGCAGGCCGACGATCGAGGCGACCACGATGAATCGGCCGTAACCCCTCTCGAGCATTCCGGGAAGCGTCATCTGCGCGAGCCAGATACTGCTCTGCACATTCACCTGCATGAACTTCGCGAACGTTTCTTCCTTGAGGTCGAGCACCGAACCGACCCAGGGATGGATGGCGGCGTTCGCCATGACGACGTCGACGCGACCCCATGCATCGTGCGCGGCATCTACCACGCGCTGCAATTCGTCCTTGCGCCCGATGTTGCAGGGCACAGCAATCGCTTCCCCGCCCGCTAAGCGGATCTCTGAGGCAGCGGCGTCGCATGCTTCGGCCTTGCGGCTGCAGATCACGACCTTGGCGCCGTGCTCGGACATGCCGCGTGCACTGGCGAAGCCGATCCCGCGGCTCGAGCCGGTGACGATCGCGACCTTGCCGCGAAGATCGAAGAGGGATGAGGGCACATGCGCTCCTTAACTGATGAGGAATCCGCCGTCCAGCACGATGGATTGACCCGTGATGTAACCACCCGATGGGCCGACCAGGTACAGCACGGCGGCGGCGATGTCCTGCCCCGTGCCCATGCCCAAGGGCAACCGGTTCGGATCCGCACAGGGTCCCGTCATGGTGCCACCCGCCGCGAGGCGGACCTGCAGGCTCGGATGAAAGAGGGTCTTTCCGCGCACGGCGCCCGGATGGACGGTGTTCGCAAGGATTCGGTCTCGTACTGTAGTCGCATGCGATCGATCGCGTCATCGCGACCACCCCGGCGCGCGAGGCGGCATAGGCCGCGTTACCGTGCAACGACGGATGCAACGTGCCCATCGTCGTCACGTTCACGATGCGCCCGCCATGCCCCGCCGCGCGCATCAATCGCACGCCCTCGCGCATCAACAGGAACGTTGCGCGCTGATTGAGGGAGTGCTGGTCGTCGAAGAGATCGAGCGACGTCTCGAGCAGGTCGCGGTTGCCGGTGACACCAGCGCAGTTGACGAGGATGTCGAGCCGCCCGAACCGCGCCTTGACCTGTTCGAACAATGCCACCACCGCCGACTCGGACTCGATGTCGGTCGGGATGGCAATGACGTTTTCTCCGGACGCATCGATGCTGCGCGCGAGAGCCTCGGTTCTCTCGGCGTCAACGTCTGCGATGACGACGCGCGCGCCAGTGGCCGCCAGTATGGGGGCGACGTCCGTGCTGGCGCCGGCGCCGCTGTCAGTGACGACGGCGACCTTTCCGTCGATCCGAAACAATGTGTCGAGCGTGGACGTCATGTCGGCCACGTCAAGACGAGCCGTTCGACGCAGTTCACCTGTCCGGGCCCGAAACGACTGGCTCGCCGGACTTCACCGAGAAGTCCGGAATGCGTGCGAGCCACTCCTGCAGGAACAGCTTGATCTCGAGCCGGGCCAGCAACGAGCCGGGGCAGCGGTGCGGTCCCGTGCCGAAACTGGCATGCAAGACGTCCTGGCGCTTGAAGTCGACCTGCCATGCGTCCGGATAACGACGTTCGTCGAGGCCCGACAGCAGCGTCGAGATGTACACCTTGTCGCCGGCCCGCAGCTGGATGCCCTTGTATTCGTAATCACGCGTGATCGTGCGGGCGGTGTTCGAGGGCGGAAATCTCCGCATCAGTTCCTCGACGGCCTTGTCGACGAGCGCGGGTTCCTCGATCAGCTGCCGTCGGTGGCTCGGGCTGCTGGCCATGTAGGTCGCGATGAAGCCCATGGCCGAAGCCACGGTGTCGAGGCCGCCGAACAGGATGACGAGCAGCATGCTCATCATGTCAGTGTCGTTGATAGGCTTGCCTTCGACCTTGCCATGGATCACCGCGCTGAGCACGTCGTCGCCCGGGTTGGCTCGGCGGTGGGCAACCACCGGCGCGAGGTATGCCATCATCAACCGGGAGGCCTCCGCACGTTCGTCCGGCGTTCCGCGGGTCGACATCTGCGCGTACCTGAGCAACTTCGCACGGTCGGCCATCGGCAGTTGCGTCAGCCGCATGAAGATCGCAATGGGCAGGATCAGCGCGAAGTCCTGCATGAACTCGCATTCGCCGCGCGGCTTGAAGCCTTCGATCAAATCGACAGTCAGTTGACGCGGTGAATTCCTTGAGTTCACCGATCCGCTTCGGCGAAAACCACGGATTGAGGATTGCCCGAAACGCAGCGTGCTCCGGCGGGTCCGCTTCGAGCGGCAACAATCGCGTCGGGCGCGTGTTCGCGGGCATCGTCACGTCCCGCATCGAAAAGGGATCGTGGTTGCGCTGGGCGAAGTCGATGTCCGCCGCGCGCGTGAAGATCCAGTGTCCGCCGTGATAGGGGGCCCAGACGATGTCGGGCCCATCGTGCAGCCTGCGCCATGCGACATGCAGATCTTCGGCCGCGCCGGGCGGACCGTAAACGTTGAAGTCGACGACGAGGTCGGGAGGAACGTTGGCAGGGCGGGGGGCGTGCGAAAGGTCTGCATGACTCATGTGATCTGCTCCGGCATCAATGTCGCGGCTCAGCCGACCAGGTACCCGCCGTCCACGTAAAGGCTCTGCCCTGTGACGCAGCGGGCCGCGTCGCTGCTGAGGAACAGCACGGCTCGGGCAATCTCGTCGGCGTCCAGGAGCCCGACGGGCAAGGGCATGCGCTTGTGCCAGTCCTCGCCCATCTGGCGCAGCAGTTCCGGTGAAAAGCTCGACGGGATCGAGCCCGAACCGCCCGGCGTGTTGGTGCCGCCCGGGCCGACGGCGTTGACGCGAATCCGGTGCGGACCGAGTTCGAGGGCGAGCGACCGGGTCATGTTGGCGACCGCCGCCTTGGCAGCGTTGTAATCGACCTTCCAGCGGACGGGGTGTGCCGCGGCGGTCGAACTGATGTTGACGATTGCGCCACCGCGGGCTTGCGCGACCATACGTCGCGCGACGGCCTGGCTCACGAAGAACACGGCCTTCTCGTTCACGGCCATGTAGCGATCCCAGACTTCGGGCGTCAGCGTGTCCCAGGTGAACCATCCACGAAGTGCAGCATTGTTCACGAGTATGTCGACGCTGCCGAACGCGGCGACGGTCGCTTCGACGAGGGCTTCGATGTCGGCGCCGGAGGAAACATCCGCCGTCTGTCCGATGGCCTTGCCACCGGCCGAGTTGATCTCGGCGGCTACCGTATCGACGGCATCCCGCGCAAGGTCGGCCACGACGACTGAGGCGCCGGCGTCCGCCAGCCGAAAGGCGATGGCGCGGCCAATGCCCCGCGCTGCGCCCGTCACGATGGCCGTGCGACCATTGAGGTCGAATAACTCCGAGGTCTTCTGCACGGTCGCGTTGCCCACGCTGGCTGGGGGGTGGATGGTAATCAAAACAGCGCCGTGTGAAAATAGAAATGGTGTTCACATATCGGAACACGCGACACGACGGGTTCGAGTCCGATCCTGGACCCACCTGAATTGACGCGTTCGTGCGTGGATCGATTCCACAGGAGACACTATCGTGCCCATCCCGCAGCAATACCGAGCTCGGCTACTTGGAAAGGTTGCCATCGTCACAGGGGCCGGCTCGCAAGGCGCTGGCGTTGGCACGGGTAAGGCCATCGCGGTCGTGATGGCGGGCGAGGGAGCCAGGGTGTGCCTGGTCGATTGTGAGCCCACGCGAGCAGAGGAAACGCACGCCTTGATACGGGCCGCGGGTGGTGAATCGTTCGTGTGCGCGGGAGACGTCACCCGCGCCGCCGACTGCGAGCGGTTTGTCGCCGAGACCGTGGAGCGCTATGGTGGGGTCGATATCCTGGTGAACAACGTGGGCATTGCAGGTGCCCTGGGCACTTTTGAGAACTTCGACGAAGCAGCCTGGGACCGGGTCATCGATGTCAATCTCAAGAGCGCGGTCCTGATGAGCCGGTTCGCCGTGCCGCAGATGATCCAGCGCGGCGGCGGCGCCATCGTCAACATTTCATCCATTGCTGGCATTCGTGCCCACGGCGGCAGCTTCGCCTACGGGCCGTCGAAGGCTGCGATGAACGAGTTGAGCTGCGAATTGGCCGTCGCTTACGGCCGTCAGGGCATACGCGCCAACACGGTCGCACCCGGTCACATCGTGACACCTCTGTCCCAGGGTCTGTTGGGCGAAGAGGCGCGCGCCGCGCGACGCAAGGTGAACACACTGGCGATCGAGGGCGACGCCTGGGACGTCGCTGCGGCCGCGTTATTCCTGGCCAGTGATGAAGCTCGTTTCATCACGGGCGTGTTGATGCCGGTGGATGGCGGCGTCGTCCAGACCGGTCCGCTGGCCGCTCACGCCCTGATCACACAACCCGATCCGGTGCGCAAGCAGTGACTTCGTCGCGCTGGCACGGCGAGTGCGGCACCAATCCCACCTGAACTCCATCAATCGAGAGGAGCAATCGCAATGAATGCGGCAGTCAAGGACATCGTCCCGGCCATGCGCGAGTTCAACGTCTCGAACGAATTCCTGGGCGATCGCGCGGCGCTGCAGGCGGCCTGGGATCGCGACGGGTACCTGTTCTTTCGTGACGTCCTCGACCATGAGCCGCTGGAGCGGCTGCGAAACATCATGGTTGATTACCTGGACCGCAATGGTTTCGCGGATCGCAGTGACCCCGAAGTGCGCTGGAGCGGCAAAGCCCGTGAAGGCTTTACCTTCTTTCCCGTGGAAGAGCTGAACGAACGCCGCGCTTCGGCCACCCTCATGCAGGACCCGAAGATCCAGGCGTTCTTTCAACATCTGTTCGGCGTGCCGCTGTACTGGGTGCCTTTCACCGAGTACCGCACCACGCCGCCCGCGATAGACCGGTCTGGCGATCGCTTCGATTTCATCCATGAGGACGCGATCTACAGCGACCGGCTGGATTTCATCATCTGCTGGATTCCGCTATCCGACATTGACGCCAATGTGGGCGGACTCTGCCTGGCCGAGGGCCTGCACAAACTGCCGTGCCTGCACAGGAAGGATGGGGACAAGATTATTCCGATCGAGCCTGGGCAGGTACCAGACGATGCGTGGGTCCGGACCACATACCGCCTGGGAGATGTGCTGTTGATGAGTCGGCGCACCCCGCACACCGGTCTGGCCAACTACTCGGATCGCTTCCGGCTGTCGATAGACACACGCATTCTGCCGGCGGGTGGCAACTTTCCTTTCGTGCCGCGGCTGCCGTACATCGGCAAACTGCTGTCCATCACGGCCGACCGCATCGTTCTGCGGGATCAGCAGGGCGAACGCGCCCTTCGACTCGATGAGACCAGCTACGTTCGCGGCTTCCAGGGCAACAAGCTGACCGCGAGCGAAATTCCCAGTGTTTACCAGGTGGGGACCGAAGTGATCGTGGCCTATCAGGGTGACCTGGTGCAGACGCTGCGCCCACAACACTGAACCGCTGCTCCGCCGGGTCATCCTGTCAAAATCAACGGGTGACGGAAGTACCAGTCATGCCAGAAATCAAAGACAAGGTCGCCATCGTAATGGGGGCCTCGCGCGCGGGCAACATGGGCCAGGCGATCGCACGCCGTTTCCTGGCCGAAGGCGCGAAGGTTGTCGTGGCGGGACGGGGGTTGGAGGGGCTGCAGACCTTCGCGGGCCGGACGGGCGCGACCGCGAAGCGCTGCGACATCAGCAGCAAGGCCGAGGTTCAGGCCCTGACGGACGCAGTGCTGGCGGATCACGGCGCGATCGACATCGCGGTGAACGCTGCGGCTACCGGGCAGTACTCGCCTTTCGAACAGACGAGCGAGGCCGAGATCGACGAAATGCTGGCCATCATCTTCAAGGGCAGCTTCTTCTTCATGCAGGCGATGGTGGGCGCCATGAAGCGCGACCGCGCCTCTGGCCGCGGCGGGTCGATCATCAACATCTCCTCTGCGGTCGCGGACATCATGTTCGAGAACCACGCGGCTTACATGGGCGCCAAGGCCGGCATGAACCACGTCACCCGCGCGGTGGCCAACGAGTTCGGCCAGTTCGGCATCCGTGCCAACACGATCTCCCCGGGCCTCACCATTACGCCGATGCTGGGGAGCTTCATGGCGCCGGGTATGGTCGATGCGTTCATCAAGGAATACCCGCTCGGCCGGTTGACGACGGTGGAAGACGTCGCCAATGCGGCGCTGTTCGTCGCCAGCGACGAATGCTTCATGACCGGTCAGACTTTCCACGTCACCGGCGGCCTGACGCTGCGCCGCAACCCCACCGCGGCGGAGATCGCAGCCTCCGTGCAGGCTGCAGCGACGGCCGGTGGCGGCGCATGAGCGTTATCTCGCTCGATCAACTCACTGTCCTGGGTGTGCGCCCGGCCGAACTGGTGGAACTGGCGGCCGCGGCCGGCTTCGGCGCGATCAGCCCGTTCATCGGCGTCGGCAATTCCGTACTGCCGATGACGCCTCTGCGAGCCAGACATGCCGATACCTTGGCGATGAAACAGCGCATGGCGCAGACCGGTGTGGTCATCAACAACGCGGATGGCTTCGCACTGTTCGCCGACTCCTCGATTGACGAAATGAGGGCAGGCATCGAACTGATGGCGGAGATGGATGCAAAGAACGTCGTCACGCTGATCTTCGACCAGGATGCGAACCGCGCGTACGACAATTTCTGCTCCCTGAATGACTGTGCGGAATCCAACGGCCTCGGGTTGTTGCTCGAATTTACGCCACTGTCGCAGGTCGCCGGACTCGCTGATGCGCTGGCCTACGTTCGTTGTACTGGCAGTCCGAACGTGGGCATTCTGGTCGATCTGCTGCACCTGATGCAGTCAGGTGGCACCCCAGCGGATCTGCGTGCGATCGAGCCCCGTCTCATACGGGGTGCGCAGTTGTGCGACGGTCCCGCTGCGCCAAGCTTCGAGCAGTACGCCTACAATGCGTTTCAGAAACGCATCGTGCCGGGCGAGGGTGAGCTGCCGGTGGCCGAGTTCCTGGCAGCCTTGCCGGCGCACGTGATCTTCGGACTGGAGGTGCCTTTGCGTTCGATGGCCGAGCAGGGCGTTGGACACCTGGATCGTGCGCAACTGCTGATGCGGGCGACACGGGCGGTCATGGCCAGGGCCGAGACCATGTTGCCTCCGGAAAGCGGCGCTCGTTGAAGGTACCTGTGCCAATGGTGTTCGCCGAAGTGCTGTGCCGGACTTCAACCCGGGTGTGGTCACGGACTGCCAAATGAGCCCAGCGGCAACTGAGCAGCGTGGCCTGCCTTCTGGAGAGCTGAAGGAACCATGAGCCCCGATGAAGCCGTAAACGAGATCGCCGCCGTCATCTACCGCTACAGCACGGCGATGGATACCCTCCAGTGGCACCTGATGGATGACGTCTTCACGGTCGACGCCGTCAGCGACTTGGGCGGGCTGGGCTGCAACGGGCGCAGAGATACGGTCAAGTTCATCCGTGCGGCCATCGAATGCTGTGAGCGAACGCACCACATGAACAGCAACATCGAGGCGGTCGTCACCGGCAGCACGGCACGCGTCTCCAGCAGGTTCTCCGCCTGGCACACGGGCAAGGACAGGACAAAGGACGACGTGTTCCTGGCGCTCGGGACCTATACCGATGAGTTCGTGCGCACCGACGCGGGTTGGCGTATCGCGCGTCGCGAGGAGCGTACGCAAATCGAGGTCTGGCTGGACGGATCCCGCAAGCGAGCCATCGCGGACTTCTTCGCGGCAGCCTTCGTTTGATGGCGCGCCCGGCGTAACGACGGCACTTACGGCCTGAGAGAGTGTGAGCCCACAGCCTCGACGCAACAAACGGGGAAAGATAGTGAAAACGCTAATCGTGAAGGGCCAGCTCTGGGATGGCGAGTCCGATCGGGCTGTCCCGGGCGACGTGCTCATCGATGGGCAATGCATCGAGGCAGTCACGGGACAGCCCGGATCATTGCCTCGCGACGGTGCGATGGTGATCGATGCCACGGGGGCGACCCTCATACCGGCACTGGTGGACGCGCATGGCCACCTGCCGTTTCCCACGGGGCTTCACTACTTCACCCAGCTCGAAGACACCCCCGTGGAGGATCTCGTTCTGGCGACCGTGCACAACGCCCGGGTGATGCTCGATCATGGTTTCACGGGTGTCATCGGCGCGGGTTCGCCTCGCCTGCGGGTCGAACTCACGGTTCGCAACGAGATCGACTCCGGCCGTCTTCCGGGCCCGCGCATCAGGGCGTCGACACCCACGCTGACCGTGACGGGAGGCCTCAACGACACCGGCCAGGTGCATCAGGGCCGCAGTCCCTGCGCAATGGTCATCGACGGTCCGATCGAGGCGAGACGTGCCGTGCGACTCGGTTACCGTGAGGGCGTGGACGTCGTCAAGGTGAACATCTCGGGCGACGACCTGGTCGTGCGGCCGCCTGGTCGAATGACGACGATGTCGGAGGACGAAGTGGGGGCCATCGCCGCCACGGCTCGCGCGCTGGGGCTCGATCTGGCGGCGCATGCGCGCTCGACCGAATCGATCAAGCTCGCCTTGCGTCACGGCTTCAAGATCGTGCACCACGCCGACTTCTGCGACGCCGAGGCGCTCGACATGTTCGAGGCGAGGCGCCATGAAGTCTACGCGACGCCTGCGATCGGCTTCCTTCATAACCTGCGCTACGAGGCCGAGGCATTCGGTTTCAACCAGTCGGCGACGGACGCCATGGGCCTGCCCCAACACATGGAGGCGAACATCGCCACGCATGCGGAGTTGCGGCGGCGAGGCGTCAAGGCGCTGATCGGTGGCGACTATGGGCTGAGCTGGCAGCCCCACGGCACGAATGCCCGCGACATCGAACATTTCACGACCTACCTGGGCTATTCGCCGGTCGAGGCGCTGCGCTGTGCAACGCGCTACGGATTCGAGGCGATGGGCCGCGGACACGATCTCGGCTTGATCCGGCCGGGATACATCGCAGACCTGCTGCTGGTGCGGGGTGATCCGACCCGCGACGTCAAGTTGTTGCAGGATGCGACGAATCTTCTTTGCATCATGAAAGACGGCGTGTGCCACAAGGTGGCGGGCCCGGTCAGCACCTGAGCGAACGCGGAATCCAGAAGTGGATTTTTGGGACCGAATCCTGCTGACCACCGGCGCTGATCCGGGCACTGAGCGAAGTGAGGTCGGGCAAGGTGAATGCGATCTCGCACCTGCCCCTCGCATGGCAGTGAAGGCCTACGACTACATCATCGTCGGCGCTGGCTCTGCCGGCTGCGTCCTGGCGTATCGGCTGTCGCAGGACCCGCTCTGCCGGGTGCTCCTGCTCGAAGCAGGGCCCGACGATCGCAGCATGTACTTCCGCGTTCCCAAGGGATTCGGCAAGACGCTCAAGGACCCGCGCCTGTGCTGGTACTTCGTCACCGAGCCAGAGCCCGGCAACGCGAATCGGCCCTATGTCTGGGTGCGCGGCAAGACGCTCGGCGGCTCGTCTTCGGTCAACGGCATGATCTACGTGCGCGGCCAGCCGCACGACTACGATGAATGGGAGGCCGCAGGCAACGCCGGATGGGGTTGGACGAACATGCTCGCCGCCTTCAAGGCGATGGAGAACCACGAACTTGGGGCGGATGAGTTTCGCGGCGCAGGCGGTCCGCTCCGCGTCTCGATTCAGCGGCCGTCCGCATTGGTCGCGCCGCTCACGGAGGCGGTGCTCGACGCTGCCGAAGCGATAGGGCTGCCGCGGCGCCAGGATCTGAATCGCCCGGAGCTCGAAGGCATCGGCTACACACCGTGCACGATCTGGAAAGGCAAACGCGTGAGCGCCGCCGACGCGTTTCTCGAGCCGGCGCGACACCGTCCGAACCTGACCGTCATCTGCAATGCTCTCGTGCATCGCATTCAGTTCGAAGGCTCACGGGCGGTCGGCGTGGTCGGAGAACGGACCGGCGGTGGACACGAGGCATTCGCGTTTCGTGCTGCACGCGAAATCATCCTGTCCGCCGGCGCCATTCAGTCGCCCAGGATCCTGCAGTTGTCGGGCGTCGGACCAGCCGAATTGCTGCGTCGAGTGGGCGTTGAGGTCGTTCACGACCTGCCGGGGGTCGGCGGCAACCTGCGTGAGCACAAGCTCATCATGTTCCAGTGGCGACTGAAGCGAGCGCATTCGATCAATCGCGAGCTGACGGGGCTGCGCTTGTACAAGAACGCGCTCGCGTGGTGGCTGTTCGGGGGCGGGGCGCTCGCAACTACCTATGATCTGAACGCCTTTGTTTGCAGCCGGCCGCAATTGCGCGCGGCCAGACGTGCAACTCACCATTTCCGCGTTTTCGCTGAAGCAGGAGCCGCCGGACGGCTCGTTCGAGCGCGACCACGGACTCAATATCTTCGGCTATCCGCTGAAGACCGAAAGCGCCGGCTTGCTCGAGATTCGGTCTCCGGACCCGAACGATCCACCAGTGATTCGCGCCTGCCATCTCTCGACCGATGGCGATCGTCGTACCACCGTCGACCTCGCGCGTTTCGTCCGGCGACTCGTCGCGCAACCGGCGCTAGCGGCTTTAGTTGGTGAGGAACTGATGCCCGGCGGCAGTGCCCAGAGCGACGAGGAACTCATCGACGCCTGTGCGCGATCGGAGTCCTGCGCGCACGCTGTCGGCACGTGTCGAATGGGTCCGGACAGGCTCGCAGTGGTCGACAAACGGTTGCGCGTCCATGGATTGCACGGGCTGCGAGTCATGGACTGCTCGGTCATGCCGACGCAGGTGTCGGGCAACACCAACGGCCCGGTCATGGCCATGGCATGGCGTGCCGCTGACCTCATTCTTCAGGATTCGACTCTACGTTGAAAGCGAGGACCTTCCATGACTTCAGTGCTCGAAGACAAAGAAGCGATCAGGGAACTGCTGTACCGCTATTGCTACGGAACTGACACCGGGGACGTCGAGGGTTGGGTCGGCGGCTTCACCGAGGATTGCGATTGGGACGGTGGCCCGTTCGGAGGCTGCAAGGGCAAGGGCGAAATGCGTGCGCTCTATGCGCAGGGGGGCGATGCGGCCCGGTCCATGCGCCATCTCACGCTCAACACGATCATCGACGTTCAGGGCGACCGCGCGCGGGCGGTGAGTTACGTCGTTGTCCTCGGCGTTTCGCCGGAAGGCACCAGCATCTTCTTCTGCGGCTTCTACGATGACGCACTCGTCCGGACGGGAGATCGCTGGCGCATCCGCCGGCGGAAGCTGCGTCCCGACATGGCTGAGATCAAGCTGCCGGAGTGATGCGGACGCAGGTGATCGTCGTGGCGATCAGTGGAAGCGTGAGTTGCCGGAGCCTGGACGCAGTCAGGGTGTCTTCAGCACGAGCTTGCCAGTGACATGTCCGCCCAGGGATTCGCGGATGGCCTCCGGAGCCTGGACCAGTGGATATTCGCGGCTGAACACGGGCCTCAGTAGTCCCGCCGCCAGCTGCCTCGAACAGGGCCCCCACGCCGGTCGGCTCGATGTCCACCATCACCGTGTGCCGCTTGCACGATCCGGCCAGGTTGCGGATCCGATCGGCCAGCATCGTGAACGGACGAGGGTCGGTGTCCACGTAATAACCGCCCGAAGCCAAGATCGCGCCGCTCGCCGCACGCACGCTGTTTACGCAATCGAGAACGGCATTCCACCTGCGGCCCGTCCGTTCCGGCGCCATGCTGCGGTAATCCAGGAAAGACTCGGCACCGAGAGACGCGATCAACGGACGATTGCGTTCACTGCCCGTCGGCGACACCTTGCCTCCCAGGTTCTGCGCGATCTGCACGGCCATGTGTGCGACGCCCCCTGAGGCGCCCGTGACGAGGACGTCCTGACCTGGTCCGACATTGGCCATGCGACACATCTGCCATGCGGTCAGGCCGGCAATCGGCATCACGGCCGCGTCGCGCAAGGAGATGCCTGCGGGTACCGTAACCACGCGGCGGACTGGGACGTCGACCTGCGCGGTCCAGGCGCCTCGCGAACCGTCCAGCAGGTCGAGTCCGAAGATCACACGTGCACCGGGGGTGAGGCCGACGACGGTAGATCCCACCTCGAGGACGTGGCCCGCGCCTTCGATGCCGATGTTCCGCGGAAAGCCACCGCGGGCCAACAGACGGTACTTGCCCGCAAGCACCTTGCAGTCTGCTGGATTGACGCCGGCCCATTCGACGGTGACGCGGACCGCATCCGCGGCGAGGGGTGCCGGCATGATTTCCCGCGGCTCGAGCACCTCTGCGTTACCCCAGCGTGCGTAGGTCCATGCGATCGAAGTCGTGCTCACTGGGTTGGATCCTGAATTCGAGGTTCGGGCGGCGACGCGGAGGCAGGGTCATCCGGGAAAGCCTGCGGATGTTCGAATATCGGAATATTATGCATTTACATGAACATACGGGTACTCCGAACTCGGGTCTGCATGGCGGCAAGCGTCCGCGACAAGTGCGGCAAGAAAGCGGGAGAGCATCATGAGCACGCTGACCAGCCTTGCTGGGTTGACCAGCCTGTCGGGTAAGGTCGCGCTCGTTACCGGTGGTGGGCAGGGCATCGGGGAAGCCATCTGCCTGCGGTTGGCAGAGGCCGGAGCCGCCGTGGTCGTCACGGACGTGCAGGGACCGAACGCGGAGCGCACGGCGCGAAAGATCGCGGCGGCCGGCGGCGAGGCCACTGCCGTCACCGCCGACGTGTCGAAGGTGGGCGATACGCGTCGATGCGTCGACATGACGGTGCAGGCCTACGGGCGGCTGGACGTGCTGGTGAATAACGCAGCGCTGGTTGGAGCGTCGCCGCTGATGCACGTCGAGGAAGCGCTTTGGGACGCGGTCATCGACATCGACCTCAAGGGCGTCTTTTTCCAAGCCCAGGCGGCCGCCCGGCAAATGATCAGGCAGGGCGGAGGCAAGATCATCAACATCGCGTCCGTGGACGCGATGCTGCCCACGGGCGGACTCGCTCCTTACGACTCTGCCAAGGGCGGCGTCGTGATGTTGACGAAATCGCTTGCCAAGGAACTCGGACGTCACGGCATCACGGTGAACGCGGTCGCGCCGGGCGGCGTCGATACGCCGGGGGCCCGCGAAGCGACCCCCGTCGTTATGAAGGTCCTAGGCATCGACGCCGACGAGATGGCCAAGTCGCCGATCCGCTCGACCCTCGGACGCTATGCTCAGCCGGACGATATCGCCAAGGTCGTGTACTTCCTCGCCACCGGATTGTCCGATTACATGACGGGCGCGTGCGTGACGGTCGATGGGGGCTATCTTCTCATCTGACGGACGGTGCATCGGCTCCCTGTCAGGGGAATTACACCTCTCGAAGGATATTGCTATCGGTTTGGCGAGACTCTACCGTGTGCTTCTTGTGGCGCCGGCAACAGGCGCTGGTCCTGCCAGCGACGAAACCATTTGACCACCATGTCTTCGCTGTCGATGAACTCGTGGAAGCCGGCGCGGCGCAGCTTCACTGTGTCGACCAGAACGTGCACCGGCATCGAGAAATTGAGATCGGCGAGCCAGAAGGATTCGCCGACGAAGGCACGCAGGTCTTCAGGTGCTGCGAGACAGTGCTGGCGCACGAGGGCCGCCCATGCGTCGGCCTGGTGCTGCATTACCTCGGCCACCGAGAGCCGCTGCGGCGGACCCACAGGCATGTCCATCGCATCGGCGATCACCGGCCACAGGCCATGCCAGGTGAACACGTCGCCGTTGCTGATGTTGAAAACCTCGTTGCGTGCCGCCGGCGACGTCGCGGCCCATTCCAGGCACTGCGCCATCAGCTCGACGTCGATCATGTCGCCGATGCCGGTCTCGATGCCCGGATAGCAAAGTGGCCGTCCGGCGGCCTTGCGCACGGCGCCGAACACGCCGATCGCGAGCAGCGTGTTGAGGTTGCTGCCGATGCCGCCGCCGACCACCTGGTTCGAGCGCAGGATGCTCCAGTGCCACTGGCTGCCTTGCTGCTTGCGCTTGATGTAGTCCTCATGGAGAAAATAGAAGTTCGGATGCGGCGGACGCGGCATGCGCTCGCGCAGCGGGATGGGTGGCCGGCCCAGTTGCGGCAGATGCACGCCATAGGCCTTGGCGCCCTGCAGGATGGAAACATGGCGGAGAGTCTTCGCCACCGCCGAGAGCGGCTCGAACAGGTTCTCAAGCATGTCGCCGTTCCTGCGTATCTGCTCCGGGTCGCTCCAGCCGGCGACCAGATCGCCAGGCTTTTCATTTACCGCAGCGTACACGACGTGGGTCACGTCATGCAGCGCGCCGAAGACCTCCGCGCATCGCCGCCCGTCAAGCAGATCGACGGCAAGGTGGGTCACGCCCTTCGGCAAGTGCGCAGGTTTGCGGCGCGAAACCGCCACGGTCTGCCAGTCGGCCCGCTGCGCAAACAGATCCACCACCGCGCCACCGACCAGGCCCGACGCCCCGGCAACCAACATTTTTCTTGTCATTGTCGGACTCCGCCTCGACTGTGTCATTACTTGAAACCGCCACCAGCGTGGGTGAAGGGCAACTAAATCAGTCCTTCAACGCACCCAGATTCGAGTCCCGGAGGGGGCGTGATCCGGTTCGATCAGCCGGACGTCGTAACGGGCCATGCCAGCGGCAAGCGGAGCACGCCCATCACCGCACCGTTGGCGGTGACCGGCGGGTCCTCCGCTCGGGTCGAGAAGTTCGGGATGCGCTTCAGCCATTCCTCCAGCAGGATGCGTAACTCCGCGCGGGCCAGGTTGGCGCCGGGGCACTTGTGCACGCCGCGGCCGAAAGCCATGTGGTCGCGCACGTCGCGGCGGAAGTCCACCCGCAAAGCATCCGGCCAGGCGCGCTCATCCAGGCCGTGCATCGCGGTTTCCAGGATCAGGTGATCTCCGGCCTTCATCGCCACGCCGCCCAGCGTCAGGTCCTGCGTCACGGTGCGCGCGACCATCGGAATGGAATGACGACGCAGCAACTCTTCGACCGCTGCCGGAATCAGTGCCGGCTCGTCGATCAGTTGCTGGCGATGGGCGGGATGCTCGGCGAGGAAACGCATGAAGAAGCCCATCGAGCCCGCGACCGTGTCCAGGCCGCCGAACAGCGCAAGCGTGCATTCGCCCAGGGCCTCCTCGTGCGTGATGGGACGGTCGCCCACCATGATGCGGGTTATGTCGCTGATCAGGTCGTCGCCCGGTTCGAGCGCACGCTGGCGCACGCAGGAATCGAGGTAACCGAAGATCTCCTGAAAGGCCAGGCCTCGCCTGGCCAGGTCCGGGCTGCGCGTCGCGATCTCCGCGCGAGCGATTAGCCAGGCTCGATCCGTCAACGGCAGATCGACCAGGCGCAGGAACACGATCATCGGCAGGTGCATCGCAAAATCCTGCACGAACTCGCATTCGCCGCGGTCCCGGAAGCCTTCGATCAGTTCAATCGCCAGCGCGCGCATCTCGGAGTGGAGATCGTGCACACGCTTGGGCGACAAGGCCATGCTGAGCGGGTGCCGGTAGTAGCGGTGCAACGGCGGATCCGCGACGATCGGCAACTGCGGCGGCAAGCCCGGCGGCACCGGCGGCACCGAAATGCCGCCGCTGGAGCAGAAGCGTTCATGGTCGTGCCAGACCTCGTTCAGCAGACTGGCGCGGTTCAGTACCCAGTAGCCGCCGTAGCGCGGCGTGTAGTAGATGTCCGGCGCCGCGTCCTGCACCCGCTTCCAGGCCAAATGTGCGTCCTGCGCGCCGCCCTCCAGGTCGTAAGGATCCACATCGCGCACCAGTTCGGGCGGCACGTGCGAGGGGACGGCGGTAACGGAATCGTTCATCGCATTGCTCCTGCTGATACGTCGAAGGACGCCCACGTCAGCACGCGGACTGTTTGAGCCTGGCGAAGGGGCTCGGCCAGCTTGAATCCCGCCAATCAGGATTCTGCGGCCATCATGACTGAGGTGCCGGGTGGCGTCGCGAGCCGGTCCAAACGGCTCCGCGCGTTGGCTGCATCGTCGAGCAGGCGGTCGAAGATCTGCTCGACCGTTTCGATCCGGTCCGCGAAGATCGCGGACTGACCGAAGTCGAGCATGCCCTTGCTCGGGTCGCCGGTGAGGTAAGACTCACGAGCCAGGTTGCCCGTCACGAACGGTCGGTACAGTTCGAAGTCGGTCTCCTTGCGGTCGTCCAACTCGAGCACGGCGCGTGCCGACTCGTTCATGTACACGCGATGGTGGTCCCGCAACGTCTTCTTGACGACGACGCTCTCCGAGCCGTCGGCGCGCGCCACGAGTTCCTTGTAGTCTCGGTGAATCCACAGTTCTTCGGCCACGAGCATGCGCGTGCCGAGCACCACCCCGTCGGCGCCCATGGTGAGCGCCGCGGAGATCTGCCGGCCGGTGCCGATGCCGCCGCCGACGACCACCGGCAGCGTCACTGCCGACGGGGCGTGCGCTGCCTGGACCATGGTTCCAATCTGGTAGATCCCTGGATGCCCGCCGCACTCGTTGCCCACCACGATGATGGCATCGACGCCCAGCCGACTCGCGCTGACGGCGTATCGCACCGCGGGCACCTTGTGCAGCACCTTGATGCCGGCCTCGCGCAGCATCGGCAGCACCGGCTCCGGGCTTGCGCCAGCGGTCTCGACGCAAGCCACGCCTTCTTCACGCAGCATATTGACCTGTGCAAGGGCACGCCCGAGCCCGCCGCTCTGGCGCGATATGTAGAGGTTCACGCCGAATGGCTTGCCGCCGGTGTACTGACGGCAGGCGCGGACCTGGTCACGCAGGCCTTCAACTTCGTCACCCCAGCCACTCGACACGATGAACCCCATGCCGCCGGCGTTCACCACGGCCGCGACGTACTTCGCGTCGGAGACGGCGGGACCCAGCCCACCGCAGAGGATGGGGTGCCGGATTCCGAGCAGGTCGGTGATTCGTGTTCTGAATATGGGTTCGCGCATGTTGGTCGAGCGTCGCCTGCAGTGGTTCAGTTATCCGGCGGTCGGGGTTGTCTCGGACAGGCGCGATGGCTGCAGCCGCTTCGGCAGCATCGAGCTCACTGCAACGGAGAGCCAACACACTATCGCCACGAACCCAAAGGTCAGCGTGAAGGCCGCATCAGTCGGGAACCGCGCCCCGTCGCCGCTGGGATCGATGACGGTCGACGTGGCGAGCGTGTAGCCGATCACCTGCGTGCCGATGCTCGCGGCGAACTGGCGGACGACCGAAAGCACGCCTGTCGCCTCGCTGGTGCGATCGCCTGGCGCATCCTCCACCACCAGGTTCGGCAGTGCTGCAAATAGCATCGCAATGCCCAAGGTCTGCACGTAAGCCATCGCCAGGACGAACCAGAGCTGCGAATGTTCGAAGGCGAGTGCGGTCCAGCCGATGGCTGTCAGTGACATTCCGATCAACGCCGCCCGGCGCCCACCGTGGCGTGCCGCAAGACGGCCACTCAACGGGCCACCGACCAGATTGATGACGATGAACGGCACGAAGAACATTCCCTGCATCGTCGCCGAGATGCCGAGACCCACGCCAGTCCAACTCGGCTGTTGCAGCAATAGCGAGAGAATCTGCATGCTCTGCAGCGCGCCAAGCCCGAACAACGCCATCCCGAGGTTGGCCAGGCGGATCTGGCGGCGCTGCAGGAGCCGAACGTCGATCAGCGGATCCGCGTGCTCCCATTCGTGGCGATACCAGTACGCCAGCACCGCGAAGCCCGCGGCCAGCAATCCGAGAGTGCGGGCGTCGACCCAGCCCCATTGCCGGGAGTGATGAATGGCGAGCAGTAGCGCCGCGACCGCGGGAGGCAGCAGCACGCCGCCGACCACATCGATCGTCTTCTTTCTATTGGATGGCGGGGCGCTCTGCGGGAGCGCCCACCAGACCAGCAAGATGGTGCAGGCCGTCAGTGCAGCACTGGTTCCGAATATCCACCGCCACGACAAGTGGTCGACCAGGAGGCCACCGAGCAAGGCGCCAACGCCGCCCACGACAGGGGCGGCCGTCGCGACCACGCCGATGCCAAATGGTACTCGCTCGCGCGGCATGATCTCGCGCACGAGGCCGAACGATAGGGGAATGACCGCCGCGGACAGTCCCTGGAGACCGCGGCCGATAATGATGCCCAGCAGCGACCCCGATCCCAGGCTCAGCAGCGAGCCACACAGCGCGATGCAAAGTGCTGCGAGCAGGATGCGTTTGCGGCCGTACAAGTCACCCAGTCGGCCTGCCAGGGCCACCGAGGACGCCGCTGCAAGGTAGTGAATCGTTACCGTCCAGAACACCGCCGTTGGATCGGCGAAGTCGCGTATCAGAGCGGGCAACGAGGGAAACAGCATCGAGATCTCGAGCGCGCACACGGTCACCGCGGCACCGAGCGCAGCGAACATTTGCCACTGCGGAAGGGATCGCGGAGTGGCCGCGTTCGGGTTCATGGTCGGGAGTGAACGGCGAGCAGGACCTTCCCTCTCGCGTGCCGTGATTCGCTGCGAGCGTGCGCTGCGGCAACTTCTGCCAGCGGAAACTCGGAATCGATCAGCACACGCACGCGGCCGGCGTCGATCATCGTGGAGATCTTGCGCAGTCGCGTGCCATCGGGCACTACACGGGCCGTTGCGCCTCGGCAGCCGTTTGCAGCAGCCTCCGATTGATCGATGGGAGGCATCGCGATCGCGATCAGCATTCCGTCACGCTTGAGCACGGACCAGAGTGCCTCGCGTGCCGGCCCGCCGGCGCCATCCAGCACAAGGTCGAATTCACGCAGGTGGTCACACCAGCCAGGGCTGGCGTAATCGACGCAGTGTTCCGCGCCCAGGCCCAGGACCAACTCGTGGTTGGAGGGCGAAGCGGTCGCCGTCACCCGCGCGTCGGCTGCGCGCGCGAACTGGATTGCCCACTGGCCGACACTGCCGGCGGCTCCATGGATCAGCACGGACTGACCCGATTGCAGCTGCCCGAGGTCGAACAGGGCTTGCCAGGCCGTCAATGCGGCGAGAGGGGCGGCCGCGCAATGCGCAAGGGAAATCCCAGCAGGAGCGGGTGCCACGTGCTCCGCCTGTACCGCGATGAACTCGGCATAGGCGCCGTCACGGCCCATGTCGCACATCGCGTAGACGCGGTCGCCCGGACGGAACCCGCGCGCGCTCGCACCGACTCGCTCGACGATACCCGCAACGTCCCAACCGAGAATGGCAGGAAACTGCATCGGTGCGAACGCCTGGAAATCCCCACGGCGAAACTGCCAATCAGCGGGGTTGACGCCTGCGGCGTGCACGCGGATCAGCACGTCGCCCGGATGCAGCGCAGGTTCCGGGGCATCCTCGCAACGCAGCACCGAGCGATCGCCGTAGTGGTGGATCCGGATTGCCTTCATGGGTCGACTCGAGAGCTTCCGTAAGCCGGGACTTTGCATTGCGGTGCCTGCCCGACGGCGCCGCCGATCATGTGTTGCGTCGGAACGACATTGTTCATAAATATGAATGCTAGTCAAATATCCGTTGACGCCGTGTTCGCGATCGTCTAAAAAACATCCCTGTTTCATTTTTCGTTCGCTTGCGCGCAGGGGGAACCGTGAATAAACAAGATATCGGCAGCGTGACTCGTGGCAGCCTGACACTTGCTGTGGTGATTGCATCCATCCTAGGCACGACAACAGCGAGAGCCGACGACCAGCAGGTTATTGCCGAAGGCTCCAGGCCAACTGCAGGCCTCGAAGAGATCCTGGTCACCGCCCGGAGGACCGAGGAATCGGCACAGTCGGTGCCGATATCGATGACCGCATTGTCCGCTGTAACGCTCGAGGCGAATGCCGTCCAGAACGTCGGCGACCTGCAGACCAGCGTGCCGGGCCTCCTGGTGACTCTGAATTCGCAAGGCGCCGCGCCGGTGTTCGCCATCCGTGCGGCGAAGGCCGACAACGGCACCTCGGACACGGTCACCGCCTACATCGACGACGTTCCGGTCGCATCGACCCGCTCGGTCGCCAACATGATGTACGACATGCAGTCGATCTCGACGCTGAAGGGTCCGCAAGGCACCCTGTTCGGCGCCAACTCGACGGGTGGCGCCATCATCTTCCGTCCGAACAAGCCTATCGACGACTTCGAAGCCTACGCGAAGGTCGGCTACGGCAATTGGAATCGCATGGAATTCGAGGGCATGGTCAACGTACCCGTGACGGACGGCTTAGCCTTCCGCCTGGCCGGCAATATCGTCAAGCGTGACGGCTACGTCAAGAACGCGACCCCGGTTAACGGCAATGACGAACTGACCGACATCGATCGCCAGTCCGCGCGCCTGTCGATGCGCTGGACGCCGAGCGACGAGTTCCAGAATGACCTGTCGGTCGAGTACTTCAAGGAGGACGCTCAGCCGTTCTCGGAGAACCTCGTGGCACTGCGCGGCCGCTACGACTACAGGACGTTCCTTGGTGGCCTGACGCTCCCCGTCGATTGGGCCGTAGCGGGCATTACGGTGCCCGGCGATAAGGAACATGTCGCGCTGGGGACGATGCCGACATTCAACAAGGCCGACATCCTGAATGTGATCGACGCGGCAAGCTACTCGCTGAACGACGACGTCGATCTCAAACTAGTGGTCGGGTATCAGGACCTGGATCTCGACACTGGCCAGGATAACGACGCGACGACCCAGGCGGCCGTCAACGGCCGCACGAGACACGAGATCGAGCAGTGGACGATCGAACCGTCGATCGACTGGAGCTTCATGGACGGCCGCCTGCGCAACAAGACCGGCCTCTTCTATTCACAGGTGGACAGGACCACCGGGAACTCGTACCGCGTCGTGGGCCTGCCATTCGATTTCACCGCCTTCGGCGGCCCGGGGGGATTCGTCGGAAGTCTCGTGAACAGCTTTTACCCGATCCAGGTCAACAATCTGTACACACGCGATCTCGAATCACAGGCGATCTACTCCCAGTTCTCGTACGACCTGAGCGACACCCTGACGGCAACGGTCGGACTCCGCTACACGAAGGACAAGGGCGACTACACCACCCGGAATTTCCAAAGCTTCGGCGCGGCGAGCGCGGGAAACTGGGGCAGCTTCACGGCGGGCAACTGCGCCGCGTCGATCAACCTGTACCAGAACCCCGACCCGGTGAAATGCATCGCCTACATGGACATGGATTCCAGCAGGACCAGCTACAACGTGACGATCGAAAACAAGATCAGTGATGGCACGATGGTCTATGCGGCCTCCCGTGGCGGCTACATCGCCGGCGGCTTCAACAACCAGGCGAACCCGGCCGCCACCGGTGTCCCGTTCGTGTTCGACCCGGAGACGGTCATCGACTTCGAGATCGGAATCAAGTCGGACTGGTTACTCGCTGGGCGGCCGATCCGCACCAACCTCGATGGCTTCTACGGCAGCTACAAGGGTCAGCAGCGCGTACAGAATGGCACCACTGCCGCAGGCGTGACTTTTACCGGCGTCGTGAACGCCGGGGCGTCGAACTATTACGGCCTCGACCTCGAGGTGACGTACCAGTTGACCGACATGTTGACCGCTTCGCTCGGTTGGAACTACATCAAGTCCGAGTACACGAACTTCGACGCGACTGTGAACATCCCGGGTGTGTTCGCATTCGTGGACCAGCAAGGCGAACCGATGTCGCGGACGCCGGAGAACGTGGTCACGGCCGCGCTCACCGCAAACTGGCCGATTGGCTCCAACATCGGCGCGATCAGCTCCACGTTGAGTGCGTTCTACCGCGACGCAACGCTCGCCTTCGACTCACCGACGGTCGCCGGTCCGGTGGATGCGTCCGGTGAACTCATCAGCATCGACCCGGCCCGCGACTTCCGTCAATACGACGAACTCGAGTCATTCACGCTGCTGAACTTCACGACCGGCTGGAACAAGATGTTCGGCACGAACTTGGGCGCAAGCGTCTGGGTCAAGAACCTCACGGACGAGGAATACAACGTCTCAGCGTCCAACCAGATGCTCCAGTTCGGCTACGCGACGTACTGGTACGGCACGCCGCGAGAATATGGCATAGAGCTTAGCTACAGCTTCTGACCCGAGCGGTAGGACTGCGTGACCGGGGCACCGAGACACGCGGGGTTTGATGCGAAAGGGCGGCGCATTGGCGCCGCCCTTTTTGCTGTCGTGCCAGCCAGTCAGCGGAACCTGCCAGGGTTCAGGACCGGCCCCGCCACGTGCTGACCGCCGTCCGCATGGATGACTTCGCCATTCACGAAATTCGCGAAGCTGCCCGCCAGCAGTAACGCTGTGCCGCCGATGTCCGCGACCGGATCCCCCATCCTGCACAATGGCAGTTGCCCGATCAGGGTGTCCAGCACCTTGCTGCGACGTGCGTGATAGGCGTGAAACTCCGGCGTGCCGGCCAACGGGAGAAGCACGTTCGTCGCGATCTGGTACTGACCCCAGTCCACTGCGGCTGATCGAGCCAACCCCACGAGGCTCCAGGCCGCGGCGTTATACGGCGCGAGCCCGTCGTTGACTCCTTCGCCGTAGCGATGTCCGACGAGGATGATCCGACCCGATCCGGCCGCCCGCATGAAAGGGAAGATCGCCCGCATCGCCTGGGCGGCTGCCCGGACCCGGGCCCACGCGGTCGCGAACGCATCGTCGTGTTGTGCTTCGAGAGGGGCGGGATCCGGCAACGGCAACAGGTTGAGGACGAGGATGCGCGCCCCAAGCGTGTTTCCCAATGAATGCACGGCCGCACCCACGGATGCGGCGTCGCCGAGGGACGAGTACTGGGTGATCGCCTCCTGGCCCGCGTGTGCGACCTGGTTCGCCGCCGCGTCCAGACGTTCACGATCATCATCGACCAGACCCAGGTGGGCGCCTGCTTGCGCGAATCGCACGGCGATCCCTGCGCCGATCGCGTCCATCCCGACGACGATCGCGCCATGACCAACCAGACGCTCGCGCAGAGGTCGTCGTCATGACTGCAGGATCGTTCCGACAGAGTGCAGTTGTGGCAATCCCAACAAGTGGCTGCCCCCGTCGATGTACAGCGACTGGCCGGTGATGTACCGGGCATCGTCGCCGACGAGGCCCAGCACTGCCTCGCCGATGTCTTCCTCCGCTCGGCCGTGACGTCGCATCGGATTGAGTCTTGCAACGGTGTCGGCCTTGCCCGGATCGTCACGATAGAAAGCTTCGTAGGCCGGGCTCAGGCCCGCGGGCAGGACGGCATTGACGGTGATGCCGTAGACGCCCCATTCGTTCGCCAGCGTTCGCGTCAGGCCCCGGATTGCTTCCTTGGCGGCGTTGTAGGCGAGGCCGTACTTGCTGCCGTACGCGCCGTTGATTGACGCGAAGTTCACGATGCGTCCCCCGCCCTGGTTGCGCATGTGGGGGAGGGCGGCTTGGCTCGTCCAGAGAGACGCATACAAGCCAGAATCCAAGGCCACGCCCAAGTGCTCGTCGACGACATCGGCCGACGATTCCACCGGTGGCGGCACGGTCTGTGCATTGTTCACCAGGATGTCGAGCCGGCCGAACTGACGTGCCGTTGCCTGTACCAGAACCTGCGCCGAGTGCCTGTTCGAGACGTCCGCGGCGATGAATTCCACCGTCGCACCGAGGCTGCGCAACTGCTCCAGGAGGCGGGCGCCTTTGGCCTCCGAACGTCCGTGGATCATCACCGCAGCGCCCGCCCGCGCGAGCCGTCGCGCGATTCCTTCGCCGAGTCCTTGCGTGGAGCCCGTCACGAGCGCGACCCGGCCGTTGAGATCGGTCATCGTCCCTCCGCCAATCCGTCAATCGTGCGCTCGACAGCACGTCCGACACAAAAGGAACGGGCCCGGCCGAAGCCGGGCCCGGCAAGTTCGCGTGCGGCGGGGGAACACCGCGCGCGAATCGCTACCGTCGGTCAGCGGTTGCCGAAGTTGTAAGTCACGCGGACGCCGTAGTTGCGCGGCTCGCCGATCGTGCGGCCGTCGAACCCGAGCGCCGTGTAGAGGTTGAGCACCTCGAGCGTGTACTCCTCGTCGGTCGCGTTGCGCATGTACGCGCCGATGTCGATCTGGCTGCCGAAGACGCTCTTCCAGTCCGCCCGCAGGTTCACGAGCGAGTAACTGTCGACCATCGCACTCGGGTGGAAGTCGTCGTTCGAGCTGTACTCGTCCGTGTACCAGTAGCTGGCGCCGACGGAGAGGTAACCCGTGGAAGGATCGAGCGGCAGCGTGTAATCCAGCGCTGCGCTGGCGACGTTCTTCGGCGCGCGAGCGAAAGGATAGATCGAGAGGTCGCGGCCGTCCGGAGCGGTGAATTCCGAGAACTCCGCGTCGGTGTAGGCGTACCAGCCAGAGAATTCCAGCGATTCGGTCAGCCACCAGGTCAACTCGAACTCCGCACCCTGGATGCGGGCCTTGCCGGCGTTCGTCGTGACGGTCGTGACGGGCACCGTCGTCGGATCCGTCAGCAGGCGCTGGATGTCCTGGTAGTCGGAGTAGAAGAGCGCGAGGTTGGTGCGCAGCGCCTTGCGGCCCCCGATCTCCCAGTCCACCTTGGCGCCCAGTTCGATGTCATCGACCGTTTCGGGATCGAATGTTTGCTGCAGGCCCGCCTCGGTAGAGGCGCGTGCGCCGAAGCCACCCGAACGATAGCCGTGACGATGAGCGAGGTAATACAGCATGGCGTCGCGTGGGCTTGTACTCGAGGCTTACGTTCCAGGTCGGCTCGCTGAAATCCTCCGAGAGCGGCAGCCGGCAATTGGCGATCCCGGGATTCACTTCCGGTGTGGCCGGGTTGTCGTCCGCATCGACCGTAAAGCGGCACGTCGTCGGGCCGGTCTGGTTACCCGCCTGGTTGCGGATGACCGTGCTTTTCTCGTCCATCGTGTAACGCGCACCGGCGGTCAGCGACCACGCATCGGTGAATTGCCACGTGCCCTGCGCGAAGAGCGCCTTGCTGGTGTTGTCGCCCTCGACAAAGGTGTTGGACCAGCTCGGGAATCCCCGGGGACGAGGTTCGACACCGTACGCGTTGGTATTTCCAGGCGCCGGCTCACGCTGGGCCGTCATGCTCATGCCCTGGTTCGAACCTTCTTCATTGAACCAGTATGCGCCGACGATCCACTCGAGCTTGTCCGTGCTGCCAAGCAACTGCAGTTCGTCGCTCCACTGCGTGAAACTGTCGAAGCGCTCGATCGACAGCACCGGCCATGGCGTGCCGTCCGTGTCTTCGTAGTTGTGGTTGCTGACCGAGCGGTAGCCGAGGATGTTCTTGACGGTGATCGAGTCGCTGATGGCGTAGCTGGTCGTGTTGGTCACGTCCCACGTCCCGATCTTCGTGAACACCGGTGCGCCACTCTGGACCTTGCGTGGGCCGCGCGCTTCCTGGTCTGCGAGCATCTGCGTGCAGCTGCCCCAACCGAGGAAACTCGGTCCCGCCCCGCAGAGCGCGGTCGTGTATGCGCCCGCCGCATTCCTCGTCTCGTTGACCTGATAAATGAACGTGCCGGTGCCGCCATCGTCTTCGACGAAACGGTTGTAGACGAACAGCGTGTCGAGCTTGTCGGTCGGCTGTGCCGCCAGCGAGATGCGCATCGCCTGCGTGTTCGTGTCGTTGACACTGCGGCCCGTGATGATGTCCTCCATGTACCCGTCGTCCTGGTCGCGTGACGCCGGCGATGCGCAACTGGACGCGGTCGCCCAGCGTCACGTTGGCCATGGCTTCGAACATGCGGGAGCCGAAATTGCCGTAAGTCAGCGACGCCATGCCGTCGTTGTACTTCGACGGCTGGGCCGGGCGGATCACGATGGCGCCGCCGGTCGTGTTGCGGCCGAACAGGGTGCCCTGCGGGCCCTTCAGCACTTCGACACGGTCAATGTCGAACATCGCGGAATTGATGCCCTGGGCGCGTGCGTAGACGATGTCGCCCATGTAAGTCGTCACGGACGGGTCGGCCAGGATCGTCAGTTCCTGCTGGCTCAGGCCGCGGATGGCAAAGAGGGGCGTCGCACTGCCGGCGCCGTTGCCGGGCACGATCGTCAGGCCTGGCATCTTGGTCCCCAACTGGACGATGTCCGTGATGCCCTCTGCCGTCAGTTCCGCACCACCCACTGAGCTCACCGCAATCGGCACGGACTGGATCGGTTCTTCGCGACGCCGCGCCGTGACCGTGATTTCCTCGAGCCCGCCCGACGTCATGCCCGTCGCAGGTTGCTGGGTGTCCTGTGCGTTCGCTTGCGTACCCGAGGCCAGGGCCAGCAGGCATGCAGCCACCAGTTTCGTGTTCGTCATGAATAGCCCCCCTTGTCACTTAACAGCGTTAGAACTTGCAGTGCCGAATGTACATCGGTACATTGTCAATATTCAAGTAGGCGCACACGATTCATATAAATGAATGCGGTATGTCCACTGCCAGTGGCAGACTTCAGGGGAGACATCGGACTGACGCTGGACCAGGACACGTTGATGCGGGCGGCGGAACGTGCGACCGGCTCGAGCGACTGGGGCGATCCACGGTTCCGCAAGCCCCTCGCGACCCTCACGACGGCGCTGCGGGAGGAGGCGGCGCTCAATGAGTTGGGTGAGCGTCGCGCCGAACGCCGCCTCGTCGACGCACTCGCTGCGAGGCTGCAATTGCAGGCGGGGCGCACCCGGGACCCAGGTATTGCGCAGGAAACGATCCGCCAGCCTATCTTCGTGATCGGCTTACCGCGGGCCGGAACGACGTTCCTGCACTCACTTCTGTCACAGGATCCGGATCATCGCTCTCCCGCCACATGGGAGATGCGGGCGCCGTCGCCACCGCCGGAGGAGGCAAGTTATTCGACCGATCCGCGCATCGCGGAGACCGATGAGGCGCTGCGATTCGAAGGATTTCTCGAAGCCGAACTGCAAGGCATTCATCCATTCGCTGCCCGGCGCGCCGAGGAGTGCAATTTCATGTGGGAGTCGACACTGCTCTCCGTGAACTTCATGGCGTTCTGGAACGTACCGAGCTACACGGAGCACCTGTACGCGACCGACTTCCGCCCTGTGTATCGCGAGCACAAGCAGTTCCTGCAGCACCTGCAACGGCGGTTCCGGCGCGACCGCTGGGTGCTGAAGAGCCCCGCACACTCGGCCTGGCTGCCGGAATTGCTGGAAACCTACCCTGACGCCTGCATCATCCAATGCCATCGCGATCCGGCCAAGGTGTTGCCGTCGCTCTCGAGCAATCTTGCCGCCTTGCGCCGGCTGTTCTCGGATCGCGTGGAGGTCAGCGACTTCGGCATGGCGAAGCTGCAGGCGCAAAGCCTCGCCGTCGTTACGCGCGTGCGCGAGCGTCCCGGCGTGGCGCAGCACTTCTTCGATGCGCATTACCTCGACGTCCAGGCAGATCCGCTCGCGATGGTGCGGCGCATCTACGCCCACTTCGGCCTGCCGTTCACTTCTGGCGCCGAAACCGCGATGTGCACCTGGCTCGCCAAAGATCGTGACTCGCACTCGAAAGGCGCGCGTCACAGCTACACCCCACAGCAATACGGCATCGAGCTCGGTGAGATCGACGAGGCGATGGGGCCTTACATGCGGCAATACGGCGTGCAACTGGAGCGCTGACAGAACCCATGACTTCCTCCTCGATCCATCGCCGCATCCTGATTGCCACGCTCGGCCCCGGATCTCTCGAGGGCCTCGCCTCAGCCATGGCGGCTGCGGGTCACAGCGTGACGGTCCTTGCCGATTCGTCGGCGCACGATCAAGCGGCGGCATCGGCCGTCCAACGCTTCAGCTGGAACTCAGCCACTCGCGCGAGCACACAGCAGAGCGTCGATGCAGCCATTGCAGCGTCCGGGGAGCCTCACCTGCTGGTCGTGCGCGTAATGCCGGGCGCAGCGTCGTTGGGGCGTGAGGTCGTGCAGCACGACGATGCCCAATGGCGCGAGAGCTGCGGCAGCACGATGCTGCAGGCCATGCACCTGCTGCAGTGTCTGGCAGCACCTCTGCAGCGTCAGCATGCGGCAATCGTATTCGTCGGTCCTTCATTGAGTCTTGTCGGGGCCGCCGGCCTCGCGGGGCTGGTCGCGTTGCTCGAAAGCCAGCGCGGCCTGGCGAAGTCGCTGGCCCGGCAGTGGGGCAAGCACGGCGTGACGTGCAACTGGGTCGCGCTCGACGCGCGCGAACTCTGGTCGGACTTCGGTAGCTTCAGGTTGCCGGCACGCACGGAAGCGGTCCCAGTCGCGCTGGGTCGTCGTCCCGACGCTTTGTCGGACCTCGGCGGCGTACTCGATTTTCTCGGAGGCAGCGCGGGGCGAGTGGTGACTGGCGCGACAATCACGCTGGACGGCGGTGAGTGGATGGTGCCATGACGAAGAAGTTGGACATCTTCAGGACGCTGGAAGGCCGTGTCGCCATCGTAACCGGGGCCGCGGCGGGCCTGGGCGTTGGGATCGCCGAGGCGCTCGCTGCCGCAGGTGCCGGCGTCGTCATTTCAGCCCGTCGTCTCGAGGCGGCTCAAGTCGTGGCTGAGCATATCCGGGCTGCAGGCGGCCGAGCGGTCGCGATTCGTGCCGACGTCTGCGTGGGTGCGGACGTTCTGGAGCTCATCGGTTGCAGCTTGCGTGAGTGGGGCCGGCTGGACATCGTCGTGCACAACGCCTCCAGCAGTGCGTCCGGCAAACCCATCGCTTTCGAGGACATCAGCGACGGCAGCTGGTTCGAGCAGTGGGACGTCGGCCTCGGGGCCGCGCAGCGGCTCGCACGCGAGGCGTTTCCTGCACTGAAGGCCTCAGGCAATGGCCGGTTCTTCGTGATGAGTTCGACGCAAGGGTTGCACGGGGGTTCCATGAATCCGTCCTACTCGGCAATCAAGAGCGGGCTGCGCGGTTTCGCGAAGTCGCTCGCGCGCGAATGGGGGCCACATGGGATCCTCGTCTCGGCGATCGCGCCGTCGGGCCTTACGGGACCCGCGGCACAGTACCTCGAACGGAACCCTGCCTTCCGAGACCAGATCGCGCTGAGCACGCCACTTGGCCGACTGGGCGACCCGAGGGAGGACGTGGGCCGCACGATCGTCGCGATGTGCGGCGACGACTGGGGCTATGTGACAGGGCTGACGCTGATGGTGGACGGCGGCAGCTACCTTGCGCAGTGACTCGACACACACGTCCAGGATCCAAGGCATGCAGATCGCCGACGTCTCTCAATCGGCGCGGGACGTCCCAGGGAGTATCGATCGATGAACACGCGGATTGCGGACGTCACAGGCGGCTTCGGAGTGCTCGGGACTGCCGTTGGACGGCACTTCGAACTGGCCGGCTGGCGCGTCGCTTTACTCGACCGGGCGCCGGGTGGCGACCGCCACGAAGCAGATTCGCGTCTTGCCATCGGTGATGTCGACTTGACGAATGGCGCGGCGACGGCTCGCGCGGTGACTCGTGTTGTCGAGGAGTTCGGCGGCATCGATGCGCTCGTCAACGTGGCGGGCGGTTTCCGCTGGCAGCGGCTGGCAGAGGGTGACATGGCAACCTGGGACCTGATGTGCACGATCAACCTGCGGACCGCCGGCGTCGTATCGCAGGCCGCACTGCCACACCTCAAGGTGAGCGGGGCAGGGTGCATCGTCAGCATCGGGGCGGGAGCCGCTGCGGGTCGTGCGGTCGCGGGCATGGCCGCGTACACAACCTCGGAGGCGGGCGTGCACAAGCTGACGGAAAGTCTCGCCGATGAGCTGAAGGATCAAGGAATCACCGTCAATGCCGTCCTGCCCGGCATCATCGACACGCCGCAGAACGGCACGGACATGCCAACCGCGGATTTCTCACGCTGGGTGGTGCCCTCCGACATCGCGGAGGTTGTGCTGTCTCTGGCCTCAGCGTCCGCCCGAAGCGTAACCGGCGCACTAATCCCGGTGACGGGGCACGGTTGAGTCGGAAAGGCTCAATGTTTCAAGGCCGGTTCAACACATTCTTCACGGTGTGACCGTGGGGCCGGATGCCGAGTCGCCGCGGAGCTTGTTGCTGCGACGCGCGAGCGGTGCCAGCCGTTGCAACAACGTCGCATTCGGCCCGCTGAGCACGGACTTGTCCGGATCCGCGTGCATTGTGTGAATACACACGTGGTCGGCCCCCGCGGCCCAGTGCGCTTCGACGCGGGCCACGAGCGCATCCTCGTCGCCCCAGGCAACGAGAGCGTCGACCAGACGGTCGGAAAGGTTGCCCGCAAAATCGGCATCGCCGAAACCTGCGCGACGCCAGCTGCTCACGTAGTTTGGCAATCCGAGGTAGGGCGACAGGTTGGCGCGAGCAATGGTTCGCGCGCGGCCCGCATCCGGCTCGAGCAGTAGCTTCTGCTCGACGCACAGCAGCTTGCCGGCCCCGAGAATTTCGCGGGCCTGCGCGGTCTGTTCAACCGTAATGTTGTAGGGGTGCGCGCCGTCCGCCTCATCGCGCGCGAGTGCGAGCATTTGTGGCCCAAGGGCCGCAAGCACCGTCACGGGCCGCGCCGCGGGTGCGGGCGATGCGTACCTGGCACGCGCCATCGCTTCCAGATACGCTCGCATCGTCGGCACGGGCTTGCCGTAGTCGTGTCCACGCAGCGCGGCGACGAGGGGCGCGTGCGAAATTCCAATGCCGAGCAGGAACCGTCCCCCGGATTGCTCGTTCAGTTGCTCGCGCGCGGCCACCATCGCCATGGCATCGCGGGCATAGATGTTCGCGATGCCCGAGGCGACGACCAGTGAACGCGTGTTGGCGAGCAACCATGCGGCGTTGACGAGCACGTCGCGCCCGGTCGCTTCGCCCATCCACAACGCGGTGTAGCCCCACTGCTCGACCTGTCGTGCAAAGACTGCTTCGGCCTCCGCCGTCAGCGGATCGACGAGTGCCCACACGCCTAGGCGGCCGATGTTCATGTCTTGGTCCTGTCCGCAGCGCGCGATGGCGCCGCAAGGTTCAACTAGCGCCGCGTCCACCATCGATGATGTACGCCGCGCCCGTGATGTAGCTCGCTTCGTCGGAGGCGAGGAACAAGGTGAGTGACGCCACTTCCTCAGGCGTGCCCATGCGTCCCATCGGCACCTTCGACGTCAACATCTGCTGGTATTCGTCCGGGACGTTCGCGAGGATCTCGGTGCGTGTGACACCGGGACAAACCGCATTCACTCGAATGTTGTCCCCCACGTATTCGAGCGCGGCGGTGCGCGTGAGCAGTAGCAGGCCGCCCTTCGACGTGATGTAAGGCGCGGAGCCGGGTGTCGCGCGGAAGCTGCCGATCGAGGCCATGTTGACGATCGAGCCGCCGCCGGCTGCCAGCATCAGCGGCAGCAAGTACTTCATCACCAGGAACGCGCCTCGCAGGTTGGTCCCCATGACGAGGTCCCAGTCCTCCGGTTCGAGCTCATGGAGGCGGACATTCGTCCGGCCGCCGATTCCCGCGTTGTTGCACAGCACGTCGAGGCGTCCGTAGCGCGAGCGGCAATGCGCCGCGAGCGCGGCGACCTGTGCGGCATCCGCCACGTCGCACCGCAGGGTCTCAATGCGTCCCTGAGAGTCCGCAGCCAATACCTCGACCGCCGCACCGCGTGCCACCGCCAGCACCTTGGCCCCTTCCTGGGCAAAGCGCAGTGCAACGGCTCGGCCGATGCCCGCGCTCGCACCTGTGACTACGGCAATCTTGTCGTCCAGGCGTCCCATCAGTTCGATTACACGGTGCGGTTGCTTGGAAGCATGCTCAGCTCACCATGAACCCGCCGTCGACGGCGAGGCACTGTCCGGTGATCTGCTTCGAGGCCGGGCTCGCGAAGAACAGGCAGGCTGCTGCAATGTCCTCGGGCGCACCCATCATGCCGAGCGGGACTCGTCCGGGCTGCGTCATCGGTCCTTTCATCTCCAGACCCCGCTGCACCATGTCCTTCGAAGCCGCCATCGCGCCTTCGGTGGCGGTGCCGCCGGGCAGGACGGCATTTACGCGGATCTTGTCGGCACCGAATTCGAGCGCCGCTGCGCGTGTCAGGTTCGTCATACCGGCCTTGCTCGCACCGTACGCCGCATTGTGAAAGACCACCTCGCGCTCGCCGCTGACCGAGGAGATGTTGACGATCGAGCCGCCGCGGCCGGCCGCACGCATGTGACGTATGGCCTCGCGCATGACGAGCATCGTGCCGCGCAGATTCACGGCCTGGATCCTGTCCCATTGCTCGACCGTGACGTCGAGCAAGGCGTATTTCGGAAAGATCGCAGCCGAGTGCACGAGGCTGTCGATGCCCCCGAATTTCTCGAGCGCCGCCACATACATTGCCTTCACCGACGCTTCATCCGAGATGTCGCTCGCGACGGCGATCGACTCGCCGCCGGCGGCGGCGATCCCGTCCGACACGCTTTGCGCAGTGCCGGCATCGATGTCGGCGACGACGACGCGGGCGCCGGCACGGGAGAACAACTCAGCCGCGGCCTTACCGATGCCCCGACCTGCGCCGGTGACGACGGCGGTCGTGCCACTGAGGTCGAAGAGAGGAGCAACGCTTCTGTTCATCGTGTTGGAACGTCCTCAGAGCATCATCTGGCCGCCGTCGACGTTGACGGTCTGGCCGGTGACATAGCGCGATTCTGGGCCGGCAAGGAAGACAGCGACGGGGCCGATGTCGGCCGTGGGGTCACCGAAGTAGCCGAGCGCAATCTGGCCCTTGTAGTACTCGGCTTCCTTGGGGTTCTCGGCGAGGAACTTCACCGCTGCCGGGCTGAGCGCCGCCGGGCAAATCACGTTCACCCGAATGCCGTGCTTGCCCCACTCGCGCGCCGCGGTGCGTGAGAGACCGCGGATGGCTTCCTTGGTCGCAGCGTAGATGCCGAAGCCGACGCCGCCAAACACACCCTCGCGCGAGCCGAAATTGATGATCGAGCCACCGCGTTCCTTCATGTGCGGGAACACGGCCTGCATGTGATACAGGGTACCTAGCAATCCGGATTCGATCGTCAGTGTGATTGTCGCGTCGTCGATCTGCTCGAGCGGCACGCCCGGCATGGAGCTTTGTGCGTTGTTGACCAGCACGTCGAGGCCGCCGAGACGACCGATTGCTGCGGCCACGTTGCGTTCCGCCGTCTCGCGCTTGCAGACGTCGCCGGCGACCGTAACGACCTCCGTCCCGCCGCTGCGCAGTTCCGACGCCACGCCTTCGAGCTTTGATGCGTCGCGGCCAGTCAGGACGAGGCGGGCGCCTGCCCCGGCAAAAGCACGCGCAATCCCCAGCCCTACGCCTTGGCCCGCTCCCGTGATCAGCGCGACCCGGCCATCGAGCGAGCGGGCGCTCATGCGACGTCCCAGACGAGAGGCAGGCTGTAAACCGTCGCATTGACGCCGGAGCTCATACCGACCTTGGCATTCGGATCGTGGCGGAAGTCGGGAATCCGGGGCAGCCATTCCTGCAGGAAGATCTTGAGTTCCGTGCGACCGAGATTGGAGCCTGGGCAGCGATGCGGGCCATTGCCGAACGTGCTGTGGATCGGCATTGGGCGGTCGAAATCGACTGTCATCGGATCCGGGAACTTGCGATCGTCGAGCCCGTGCAGAGTCGTTGGCAGGATGACCATGTCACCGGCCCGCATCGGGGCGCCTTTCAACTCGATGTCCTTGGCGACGAGGCGGCCCTGGTTTACTACTGGAAACCGGCGCAGCAACTCATCGACGGCTTTCGGGATCAGGTCCGGCCGATCGATCAACTGACGGCGATGCCTGGGGTTGGCTGCCAGGAAGTTGGCCGAGAACGACATCGCCGAGACCACGGTATCCATGCCGCCGATCAGGATCAGCGAAACCATGCCCATGACTTCTTCGTGCGTCATGGGGCGGCCGTTGACCTGCGCCTGCGTGAGCTTGGAGATCAGGTCCTCCCCGGGGTTTGCGCGCCGTTCAGCAATCTTCTCCGAGGCGTAGGCAAAGACGTGCTTGATCGTTTCGTGCACGTCCTCCGGTTGCTCGGGACGCACCATGCCGTCGGCCCACTTCAGCAGTTTCTCGCGATCGCTGGCGGGAACGTCGACGATCGACATGAAGACCTGGATCGGCAAGTGCTGCGCAAAGTCGGCGACGAAGTCACAGCGGCCGCGCGGCTTGATCGCCTCGATCAGTTCGATCGCGAGGGCACGCGCTTTCGACTCGAGTCCGGCCACTGCCTTCGGGGAGAACCACGGGTTGATCAGCGAACGGAACGTCGTGTGATCCGGCGGGTCAAGGAAGATCGGGTACATCGGGATCGGCGGAGCCGTGGCTCGCGGGACCGTGAGCGCATGGTTCGAGAAGTGCTCGTAATCGGCGAAAACCTTGTGGATTTCATCGCCCCGGGTGAGCACCCAGTGCCCGCCATTGCGCGGCGTCCAGAACACCTCGGGCACGTCGGGTTCGTGCAAGCGCTTCAAGGCGACGTGGAAATCCTGGTCCCTGGCCGCGGCGTTGTAGACGTCGAAGTCGAAGACAAGATGCGGCGGAACGTGAGCTGGAATGGGCGCTTTACCGCCTGGGTTCGCTGCTGCCGACATGGAGACCCTCCGCACCAGAAGATGAATGCTGTTCATTAATATAAACGCGGGAAGGCCACTGTACAACCGTGGCGGGGCTGGACCTGGAATCGCCAGTGAGATTGACTATATGAACGTCGTTCAATAATGCGCTACGATGCACGGAGTAGATCCGTGCCGGGAGAGGGCCATGAACGATTCGACGCGCGCCAGCATTGCAGCCACCGTTCCGTTCGCCGTGACACGGCCCGACCGCGTCGACGCGCGCCGCTACTACGACCCGGAGTTCTACCGCCTCGAGCAGGAGAAGCTCTGGCCGCACGTCTGGCAGATGGCCTGCCGCCTGCAGGAGATCGAGAAGCCCGGCGACTTCGTCGTCTACGAGATCTTCGACCAGTCCGTGATCGTCGTCCGCGTCGACGAGAAGACCGTCAAGGCGTACCACAACCATTGCCGGCATCGCGGCGTGAAGCTCGCGCAGGATCGCGGCTGCGCCAAGGACGGCTTCACGTGCCCTTTCCACGGCTGGCAGTGGCGCGCCGACGGGCAGTGCAAGTTCATCTACACCCCGGAGATCTTCGAGAAGGACCAGTTGCGCGGCAGCGACCTTGCGCTGCGCGAATGCCGGCTCGAAACCTGGGGCGGTTGCGCGTTCATCAACTTCGACGACGACGCGCCGTGCCTGCGCGAGTCGATCGGTCCGTTCGCCGACATTCACGATGCCTGGCACGTCGAAAGCCTGAAAGTGGAATGGTGGTACGCCGCGCGGCTTCCCGTGAACTGGAAGCTGGCGATGGAGGCGTTCATGGAGGGCTACCACGTCCTGGCGACGCACCCGCAGCTGGTCCCCGGCGACCCGACGAAGCCCGAGACGATCGCGTACGTGCCGCTGCCGCCCGAGCTTTCGCCGATGTCGCCGTACCAGACGCTGCCGACCGCGCCGATGCCCGCGACGATACCGTCGAAGGATTTCATCGGCATGAACCTCTATTTCATGAAGATGCTCAACGAGGGCATGGCCGGCATGACGCACTTGAAGGACATCCAGACGGCGGAGGCGCTGGTCGAGACCCAGCTGCCGGAGGACTTCGTGGGCGCAACCGTCGAGTGGCGCAAGAAGCTCAACGATGCGGTCGTCGAGGATCACCGCAAACAGGGCATGGACATCGGCGACCTCAATGACATCGATGCCAGGCGTTACGCAACGGCTGTCAATTATCTGCTTCCCGCACTACTTCCTGCTGCCGACGTACGGCAGCGCCTCGTCGTATCGGATTCGTCCCCTCGGACCGGAGGAGTGCCTGTTCGAGCTGTGGTCCCTGACGCGGTATCCGGAAGGCGAGACTCCGCCACCAATCAAGACGCCCGAGCGGTGGGAGTACAACGACCCGCGCTGGCCGCCGATCCCGACGCAGGATTTCTCGAACCTGCCGCGGCAGCAACGGGGCCTGCACACGAAAGGTTTCGAGTTCATGCGGCTGTCAAACCAGGCCGAGGGGCTCATCAGCAACTACCAGCGGCTGATCGACGGCTACCTGGCCGGGGTCGAGAAAGAGAAGCTGCTGGCGGGCGTGCAGCAGGTCTCGGGCTGCATCGACGTCCCGTGCAAGGATCTTGGGTTCTGATTCGCATGCGCCGCGCCGCACGCCTGCAGCCGGACGCAGTTAGCTGATGCGCGCGCTGCTGAGCGTCACGCCGGGTGGACCCGATAGTCTTGTCATCGGGAACGTGGATCTGCCGGCCGAGGTGCCCGCGGGCCACGTCCGCGTGTCGATCAAGGCGTGTGCCGTCAATTACCCCGACGTGCTGCTGATCGCGGATCGATACCAGCGGCGACCGCCGCGGCCCTTTGCGCCGGGAATCGATATCGCCGGCATCGTCGAGGCGGTGGGGCAGGGTGTCGCTCGCTTGAAGCCCGGCGATCGCGTGATGGCGCAGTTGGAACAGGGCGGCATGGCGGAACAGGTCGACGCCCACGAGAACCGCTGCGCAGCGATTCCGGCCTCGCTCCCGTTCGACGAAGCCGCGGCGATGTTGACGACGTACGGGACGGCGCGGTTTGCGCTGGAGGACTGCGCCAAGCTGCAGTCCGGCGAAAACCTGCTCGTGCTGGGTGCAGCGGGAGGCGTGGGTCTCGCTGCGGTCGACCTCGGCCATGCGCTGCGGGCCCGCGTCATTGCGGCAGCGTCGTCTGAGGCGAAGCTAGCAGTTGCTCGAGAGAAAGGCGCCGACGCAGGCGTCGTCTACCCGGCAGGCTCCCTGGACAAGGCGGCCTCGAAGCAGTTCGGCGAACAGGTTCGCGCAGCTTGTCGCGGCGCGGGCCCGAACGTGATCCTGGACGTCGTCGGAGGCGATTATGCGGAGGCCGCGCTGCGCACGATCGCGCGCCACGGACGTTTTCTCGTCGTTGGCTTTGCGGCCGGCATCCCGCGGGTGCCGTTGAGTCTGGCGCTCCTGAATTCCGCGAGCCTGATCGGCGTCGCCTGGTCCGAGGACCTCGATGTAAAACCGGATTGGTTGCGCGAGCAACTCGCTGCGCTGATTCGATTGTACGAGGCGGGGAACATCAAGCCGACGATCAGCGAGCGCTTTTCGCTGGAAGACGGCGGCAAGGCAATTGCCAGGCTGGCGGAGCGACAGGCGGTCGGGAAGATCGTCGTTCTCATGGACTAGATCCGGCGCCGGTTTCACCGTCCTTCACGCCACAGCATCGCGGGTCCCGGACGCCTGGACCCAACTAGTGCCGCGAAGCAGCTTGGCAACAACTCGATACGCGATGCCGCTGTCACGCTCGATAGCAGCGGGTACGCTGTACTTCTTCGAGAGTAAGCCAATAAAATCAATAACATATATATTACTTTTAACGTGAGGTTGAGAAGTCGAGACCTCCGCGGCCCACCATTTTCGAGCACTCTGGCGCAATTGGGCGCGCAGTTGCCCTCGGCGCGATTCGCAGGCAACTGGAGGGCGCCCGATCCGATGTCGCTCAGGCCAGTCGAAGGAACGCGGGCATGCGCGCGGCACGTGCAACAAATGAGGTGTCGAAACTCGCGTCAGTCACTCGCGGCCGTGCCGATCTGCACAATGCGGCAGTCTCAACTCGGGACTGCCCGTTCGAGCGCGCAGCTACCTGGTCTATCTTCACTCGCTCGCTCGTCGATCAGGGCAATATGTCCGCCACGCACGCGGCAGTGACAATGCCTGGGCCCGGCCCGTCGCAGAGCTTTTTTCCTGTGTCAGGCCTCCGATCAGTCGTCGCACCGGCGCGAGAGTGTGTTCGAATCCGCGTTCGCCGCCCGTGCGCCAGGAGTGTCCAGGTTTGGAGTTCGTCGAAGACAGCGTGATCGACCACCTGCGGAGCATGGCGATGCGGCTGCGCCGGCGCAGCCTTGCATCCGAGGCGTCGCTCGAGGAACCGCCGCTGCGGTCGGAGCTCTTCAGCACCGACCAGATGGCGCAGCACGGCCCGCATCTCGCCAGCTCGCATGCGCTTGCTCGTGGCCGTGCACCGGACCAGTTGCTGAAGAGGCTGGCCGACAACGAGGAAATACTGCGTCGGGTATTCGATCAGCTGACCGAAGCGGTCATGGCCGACCGCAGTGTGACGCCGGCCGGCGAATGGCTCCTCGACAATTTCTACCTGATCGAGGAGCAGATCCGCACCGCGAAACGGCATCTGCCCAAGCACTACAGCCGGGAGCTGCCGCGGCTTGCACGCGGTTCGTCGGCCGGATTCCCGCGCGTTTACGACATTGCGCTCGAGACGATCTCGCACGGAGACGGGCGCGTCGACCTGGAAGGCCTGAGCCGCTTCCTGGCGGCGTACCAGAGCGAGACGAGCCTGGACCTCGGCGAGCTCTGGGCAATCCCGATCATGCTGCGGCTGGCGCTGATCGAGAACCTGCGCCGGGTCGCGCTGCGCATCGCGGCCGGCCGCATCGACCGCGATCTCGCCTACCGCTGGACGCGTCGGATGATCGCGATCGTCGATGAGGATCCCAAGAGCCTGATCCTGGTCACGGCCGACATGGCCCGTTCGAACCCACCGATGTCGGCACCCTTCGTGTCCGAGTTCGTGCGCAGCCTGCAGGGCCAGAGCCCGGCGCTCGCGCTCGCATTGACCTGGGTCGAGCAACGACTGGCCGACGACGGCCTGACGACCGAGCAACTGGTGCAGATCGGCAACCAGGGCCAGGCCGCGGACCAGGTGACCCTCGGCAATTCGATCGGCAGCCTGCGCTTCCTTTCGTCCGTCGACTGGCACAGCTTCGTCGAAGCCATGAGCGCGGTGGACCGGGTTTTGCGCGAGGACCCGATCGACGCATACGCCGGGATGGATTTCGAGACGCGGAATCGCTATCGCGTCGTGATCGAGCGGATCGCGAGGCGCAGCGAGCAATCGGAACCGCAGGTCGCCGCCACTGCGATCGAGTTGGCACGCGACGCGATGATCCGCGCGCGGGCTGATGGCGAGGAGCCACCGCGCCATGCGCACGTGGGCTATTTCCTGGTCGATGCCGGCCTGAGCGAGCTCGAGCGAGCAGCGCGGTACCGTCGCCCGGTCATCGATGCGGTGCGCGGCGCCATGGGTCGCAATGCACTGCGGGCGTACCTCGGCGCGATCGTGCTGGTCACGGCAGCGATCGGCGGCTGCCTGTGGTCGCTCGCGCACGCCGACGGCGTGGCCGGGTGGCGTCTCCTGTTGCTGCTCGGCGTTGCCACGATTCCCGCCAGCCAGCTCGCGGTCACCGTGGTCAACTGGTTCGCAACCCTGCTCGTCACGCCGGCCACGATGCCGCGCATGAATTTCGCGAAAGGCATCCCGCCGGCGTCGAGCGCACTGGTGGTCGTGCCGACGATGCTCACCAGCACCAGCAACATTGACGAACTGGTCGAGGCGCTCGAGGTCCGCTTCCTGGCCAATCGCGATGAAAACCTGCGCTTTGGCCTGCTGACGGACTTCGCGGACGCGACGACGGAATCACTGCCGGAGGACGCGGCGCTGCTCCGTCACGCACAGATGCAGATCGAGGCGTTGAATTCGAACTACGACGGCGACGCGTTCTTCCTCTTTCACCGCCCACGCCGATGGAATCCGGGCGAGCGCGTCTGGATGGGATTCGAGCGCAAGCGCGGCAAGCTTGCCGACCTCAACTGGCTGTTGCGCGGAAGCCGACCCCGCCAGTGCGTCCGAGCGATTCTCGCTCGTCGTCGGCAACCTCGAAGCGCTGGCCGGCACCGGCTACGTGATCACGCTCGACACCGACACGCAGTTGCCGCGCGACGCCGCGCGGCAGTTCGTCGGCACGATGGCCCACCCGCTGAACCGGCCGCGTTTCGACGAGAAGCTCGGCCTGGTACGCGGTGGCTACGGCATCCTGCAGCCGCGGGTCGAGCCCGAGCCTGCCGGGCACGAATCGCTCCCTGTATGCGCGCGATGTACAGCGGCGAGCCGGGCATCGATCCGTACACACGAACGGTCTCGGACGTCTACCAGGACCTGTTCGACGAAGGCTCGTTCATCGGCAAGGGCATCTACGACGTCGATGCGTTCGAGCTGACGATGAATGGCAGCGTTTCCGGACAACCGGATCCTGAGCCACGATCTCCTCGAAGGCTGCTTATGCGCGTTCGGGCCTGCTGAGCGACGTCGAGCTGTACGAGGACTATCCGTCGACGTATCGCGGCCGACATCGCCCGCCGGCACCGCTGGATTCGCGGCGACTGGCAGATCGCCAGCTGGCTGCTGCCGCGCGTGCCCGGCGCCGCCGGGCGGCCGTACCGCAACCCGATGTCTGCCTTGTCGCGGTGGAAGATCGCCGACAACCTGCGACGCAGCCTGGTGCCGATCGCGCTGCTGCTGCTGTTGCTCGCCGCGTGGACGTCGCTGCAATCCGCACTCGCATGGACGCTGGTGACGCTCGGCATCATGCTCGTGCCGCCACTGTTCAACCTGACGCTCCAGTCGATCCGCAAGCCGCGCGAGGCGGCGTGGCGGCAGCACCTGACGGCGACCGTGCGCTCGGCGGCGACGCAATGGGCACAGGCGGGGCTCGCGCTCGCGTGCCTGCCGCACGAGGCAGTCGCCGCTGCCGATGCGATACTGCGCACGACCTGGCGCACGCTGGTCTCGCGCAGGCGACTGCTCGAATGGAGTCCATACGGCCAGCACGCCAGCACCGGCGTCCCGGGGCTGCTGTCGTCCGTCAGGGCGATGTGGATGGCGCCGGCGATCGCGCTCGCAACGGCCGCGTACCTCGCAGTGGCGCGGCCGACGGTGCTGCGCATTGGCGGCGCCCGTCCTGCTCCTCTGGCTATCGGCACCGGCCATCACGTGGTGGCTGAGCCGACCCCTGGCACGGCCGGAGCCCAGCCTCGCCCGGCAGCAGCAAGTCTTCCTGCGTGCGCTCGCCCGACGCACCTGGGCATTCTTCGAGACGTACATCGGACCGGAGGACAACTGGCTGCCGCCGGACAACGTCCAGATACAGCCGGGCCCGACCGTGGCGCATCGCACCTCGCCGACCAACATCGGTCTCGCGTTACTCGCCAACCTCGCCGCGCACGACTTCGGCTACCTGTCGGCCGGGCGACTGCTCGAGCGCACCTCGAAGACGCTCAGGAGCATGGCAGCCCTCGAACGGTACCGCGGTCATTTCTACAACTGGTACGACACGAGGTCGCTCGAGCCGCTGCTGCCGATGTACGTCTCGACGGTCGACAGCGGAAATCTCGCGGCGCACCTGATGACGCTGCGGATCGGCCTGCTCGAGTTGCCGGACGGTCCGATCGTTTCGCGCCGCGTGTTCGAAGGACTGCTCGACACGCTCGGCATTGCCGCGGAAGCGCAGGCCGGTGACGACACCGCGCCGCACGCCGCCCTTTGGCGCGAACTCGCCGCGGCCATCGCGGGGGGCGTGACGACGCTGGGCGACGCGCGGCAACGTCTCGACAGGCTGGTCATGCTGGCCGCCGAGCTCGCATCGACTCGCGATGGCGGCGCGGCCGTCGCCGCGACTGGCGGCCCGACTGGCGAGGCGCAGGACTGGACGCGCGCACTGCTCGACCAGTGCCAGTCCGCCCGGGACGAAATGGCCCACCTCGCGCCATGGACGTCGTTGAGCTCACCGCCGGCCGGGCTCGAGAACCTGCTGGAGCACGGCGGGGTCCCGACGCTGCGCGAAATCGCGGCGTTCGACAATCAGCTGCTGCCCAGGATCGAAGCGGCGCTTGCCGAACAGCGCGATGAGTCGTCGCGCGGGTGGTTGCTCGAGCTGCGGGACTCGATCTCCGCCGGCAGCGTGCTCGCGCGGCAGGAGATCGCCACGATCGAGGATCTGGCGCTACAGGCCGGCGCGTTCGCAACGCCTGATTTCGACTTCCTGTACGACACGAGCCGCCGCCTGCTCGCGATCGGATACAACGTGACCGAACGGCGCCGCGACGCGAGCTTCTACGACCTGCTGGCGTCGGAAGCGAGACTCGGCAGTTTCCTCGCCGTCGCACAAGGCCAGTTGCCGCAGGAGAACTGGTTTGCGCTAGGACGCCTGCTGACACTCGCCGGCGGGAAACCGGTGCTGGTCTCGTGGAGCGGTTCGATGTTCGAGTACCTGATGCCGCAGCTCGTGATGCCGTCTTACGCGAACACGTTGATCGAGCAGACGAACCGGTCGGCCGTACGACGCCAGATCGAGTACGGCAGGCAGCGCAACGTGCCGTGGGGCATGTCCGAGTCCGGTTACAACATGGTCGACGCGAACCGCAACTACCAGTACCGCGCGTTCGGCGTGCCGGGGCTCGGGTTGCAGCGCGGCCTCGGGGACGACCTGGTCGTCGCCCCGTATGCCTCTGCGCTGGCACTGATGATCGAGCCAGAGGCCGCGTGCGAGAACCTGCAGCGGCTCGCTGCGGAAGGCGTGCTCGGGCAATGCGGCATGCACGAGGCCGTCGATTACACGCCGTCCCGGCTGCAGCGCGGCCAGGCGAAGGCGATCGTGCGGTCCTACATGGCGCATCACCAGGGCATGAGCCTGCTGTCGATGGCGGACCTGCTGCTCGATCATCCGCTGCAGAAGAGGTTTGCATCGGACCCGCAGTTCCAGGCGACCCTGATGCTGCTGCACGAACGAATCCCGAGGACGGCCGCCTTCCATGCGCATCCCGCCGCGTTGCCGATGGCGCACGCGTTGGCCGAGGCCGCGGCCCCGCCGATACGCGTGATCAACCGGACAGACACGCTGGCGCCCGAGGTCCAGCTGCTGTCGAACGGGCGCTACCACGTGCTCGTGACGGCCGCGGGCGGCGGATACAGTCGCTGGAAGGACGTCGCGGTCACACGCTGGCAGGAGGACCCGACGCGCGACCATTGGGGCAGTTTCTGCTACATCCGTGACACGGCGAGCGGCGTTTTCTGGTCGAACACCGCGCAGCCGACGCAACACCGGCCCGAGGCCTACGAGGCTATTTTCAGCGAAGGGCGTGCGGAGTTCCATCGCCGCGACCGCGTCGAGGACTCGTTGATCGAGACGCGCACGGAAATCGTGGTCTCGCCCGAGGACGACATCGAGTTGCGCCGCATTCGCCTGTTCAACCGCTCCGGCGAGCGCCGGACGGTGGAGGTCACGAGTTACGTCGAGGTGGCCCTGGCGGCACCGGCCGCGGACGCGCTGCACCCGGCTTTCAGCAAGCTGTTCGTGCAGACCGAGCTCGTGCCGCCGAAGAAAGCCGTGCTGTGCACGCGCCGACCTCGCGGGCACGGCGAACAACCGGGCTGGCTTGTTCACCTGATGGCGGTGTCCGGCGCGGAGA
This sequence comes from uncultured Gammaproteobacteria bacterium, assembly GCA_963786705.1. Classification (GTDB taxonomy): domain Bacteria; phylum Pseudomonadota; class Gammaproteobacteria; order Steroidobacterales; family Steroidobacteraceae; genus RPQJ01. The sequence goes on along the minus strand of CAWBAG010000020.1, from coordinate 51,037 downwards.
CCGGCGAAATATCGTTCGAAACGGACCGCGCGCGCTTCGTCGGCCGCGGCCGAAGCCTCGCCAGTCCGCAAGCGCTCGTAGACAAGGGTCCACTCTCCGGCAGCCAGGGTTCGGTGCTCGACCCGATCGTCGCGATCCGCCAGCAGATCGTCCTCGATCCCGACGAAACCGCCACGATCGATCTCGTGACGGGGGCAACGGCCGATCGCGGCACGGCGGAGCACCTCATCGAGCGTTACCAGGACCGCCATCTCACCGATCGCGTCTTCGACCTCGCCTGGACACACAACCAGGTCGTGTTGCAGCAGTTCGGCATCGCGGAGGCGGAGGCTCAGGAGTATGTGCGCCTGGCCGGCTCGATGATTTTCGCCAATGCTTCGCTACGTGCCGACGCCGCCGACATCCAGCGCAACCGCCGCGGTCAATCGGGGCTGTGGGGCTACGCGATCTCCGGCGACCTGCCGATCCTGCTGCTGCAGATCGCGGACCTGGCGAACATCGGTCTCGTGCGGCAACTGCTGCGGGCCCGAGCGTACTGGCGATTGAAGGGCCTGGTCGTGGACCTCGTGATCTGGACCGAGGACCAGTCGGGATATCGGCAGCAGCTGCACGACGAAATCATGGGCCTGATCGCGGCTGGCGTCGAAGCCAACGCGCTCGACCGGCCGGGCGGCATCTTCGTGCGGCCCGCGGACCACATCTCGCTCGAGGACCGGCTGCTGCTGCAGTCGGTCGCGCGCATGATCATCGTCGACAGCCGCGGCAGCTTGTCCGAGCAGCTCAAGCGCCGCCGTCGGTCCAACCCGAAAATTCCACTCCTGCAGCCCGTCGCGACGCGCACGCCCGAGGTGTCCGCGGTGTCGACTGCGCCGCGCGCCGACCTCATCCTCACGAACGACTACGGCGGATTCACGCGCGACGGACGCGAGTACGTGATCACCCTCGCGCCAGGCCGCACGACGCCGGCCCCATGGGTCAACGTGCTTGCCAACGCGAACTTCGGCACGGTGGTGTCCGAGAACGGCGTCGGCTACACGTGGAGCGAGAACGCCCACGAATTCCGGCTGACGCCGTGGCACAACGATCCCGTCACGGATGCGAGCGGGGAGGCGTTTTACCTGCGCGACGAGGAGACCGGGCGGTTCTGGTCGCCGTCGCCCCTGCCCACGCCCGGTAGGGGCGAATACGTGAGCCGGCATGGCTTCGGCTACAGCGTGTTCGAGCAGGAGACGGCCGGCATACGCACGGAGATGACCGTCTTTGTCGCGCTCGACGCGCCCGTCAAGTTCTCGGTGCTCAAGGTTCGCAACGAATCCGGCCAGGCGCGCCGGCTATCGGCGACTGGATACGTCGAATGGGTCCTCGGCGACCTGCGCGCGAAATCCGCGATGCACGTGACGACCGAAATCGACAGCACGACCGGCGCGCTGTTTGCACGCAATCCGTTCAACACCGAGTTCCCCGACCGGATTGCATTTTTCGATGTCGATGACACTGGCCGCAGCGTGACCGGTGACCGCATGGAATTCCTGGGCCGCAACGGTTCGCTGCGGAAGCCCGAGTCGATGCTGCGCGCACGCCTGTCCGGCAAGGTCGGTGCGGCCCTCGATCCGTGCGCGGCGCTGCAGGTCGTGTTCGAGCTCGCGCCGGGGCAGGAGCGGCAGGTCGTGTTCCGCATGGGTGTCGGCCAGGGCGTCGACGATGCTCGTGCGCACGTGAACCGGTTCCGCGGAGCGGCGGCGGCGCGGGGCGCACTCGAGGCAGTCTGGGGCTACTGGCAGCGGACACTCGGCGCGGTGCGGGTCGAAACACCGGACGAATCGGTCAACGTGCTGGCCAACGGCTGGCTCGTCTATCAAACCCTGGCCTGCCGGCTGTGGGCGCGCAGCGGGTATTACCAGTCGGGCGGCGCGATCGGCTTCCGCGACCAGTTGCAGGACGTCATGGCGCTCATTCACACGGAACCCAGGCTGGTTCGCGCGCACCTGCTGCTCTGCGCGAGCCGGCAGTTCGTGGAGGGCGACGTCCAGCACTGGTGGCATCCGCCCATGGGTCGCGGCGTCCGCACGCGTTGTTCAGACGACTACCTCTGGCTGCCGCTCGCGACCTGTCGCTATGTGTTTGCGACGGGCGACACGGGAGTCCTCGACGAAACCACGCCATTTCTCGAGGGCCGCTCGGTTAACCCCGGCGACGAGTCCTACTACGACTTGCCCGGGCGCTCGGGCGAATCCGCGTCGCTTTACCAGCACTGCGTGCGCGCAGTTCGCAATGGCTTCAAGTTCGGCGCGCACGGCTTGCCGTTGATGGGATCCGGTGACTGGAACGACGGCATGAACCTGGTCGGCATCGAGGGCAAGGGCGAGAGCACGTGGCTGGGTTTCTTCCTTTGCGAGGTGCTGCAGCAGTTTTCGCGGCTGGCGCGCCAGCATCACGATGCGGAATTCGCCGCGGAATGCGATGCCATCGGCCAGCGTCTGCGCGCGAACATCGAACAGCACGCGTGGGACGGCGGCTGGTACCGGCGCGCCTATTTCGACGACGGCACGCCGCTCGGCTCCGCGACGAATCCCGAATGCAGGATCGATTCCATCGCGCAGAGCTGGTCGGTGATTTCCGGCGCAGGCGACCCCGGCAGGTCCCGGCAGGCCATGGACGCGATGGACGAACACCTTGTCCGGCGGGGCGACCGCCTCGTCCAGTTACTCGATCCGCCCTTCGACAAGTCGCCCCTCGATCCCGGCTACATCCGCGGCTACGTGCCCGGCGTCCGCGAGAACGGCGGGCAGTACACACACGCGGCCATCTGGGCGTCGATGGCATTTGCGGCGCTGGGCGACCACCGGCGCGCGTGGGAATTGCTCACGATCATCAACCCCGTCAACCACGCGCTGTCGAGCGAAGGCGCGGAGCGTTACAAGGTCGAGCCGTACGTCGTTGCGGCGGACGTCTATGCGTCGTCGTCGCATGTCGGCCGTGGCGGCTGGACCTGGTACACGGGCTCGGCGGGCTGGATGTACCGGCTGCTCCTCGAGTCGCTGCTCGGCCTGCGACTCGAGGTCGACAAGCTGCGCATTGCGCCGTGCTTGCCGGCGCACTGGCCGTCCTTCAAGGTACATTACCGTTACCGCGACACGCCGTACCACATCGTCGTAACGCAGCGTCCGGCGGCCGGGCCGGGACGAGGTGGCCTGATTACGGTCGTGCTTGACGGCGTGGCTCACTCGGACGCCGCGATACCGCTCGTGGACGACCACCAGGAACACCACGTCGAGGTGAGCGTGCCCGGCGGCGGATGATCGGCCGCCCGCGCGGCACGTCCACGAAGCCTGTCGTCGATGCAGCGCCCGATCCATGTGCTGGCGTCGCAAACTTCTGCAACAGTTCAAATTCCTGGAGCAGCCGCGTCATGAAGGGATATATCGACAACATCGAAATGCGCACCGAGGAGAACGACGACTTCCGGCGCGTGCTCTACACCGGCCACAATCTCCAGCTCGTGCTGATGACGATCCAGCCGGGCGAGGAGATCGGTGAGGAAGTACACGACGATCGGGACCAGTTCTTCCGGATCGAGGCCGGCGCAGGCGAGGTCTGGATCGATGGGTTGCGACACAAGGTCAAGGCGGACGACGGGATCATCGTGCCGCAGGGCGCCCGCCACAACGTCAAGTGCGTTGGCCAGGAACCGCTCAGGCTCTACACGATCTATGGTCCGCCCGAGCACATCGACGGCACGGTGCACAAGACCAAGGCGGATGCCGACAAGGCCCATGAGCACTTCGACGGCAGGACCACCGAGTAAGCGGGCGCATGGCTTGCAGTCGAGACCAGGCCTGATCGAGCTTTCTAACGCCGCGGATCCACGACAATCAGCGCGGATGGAATCGGGAACGACCCGTCGCCGAAGTACATGAGGCTCTGGCGGCTCGGTGTCTTCTGGACCATGCCCGAAGAGGAGTCTCCCGACAGGTTCAGCGCGACGCGGCAGCCGAGCCCGCCAGCGCGCTCGCTGGCACTCAGCCACTTCGCGAACGGATACAGGTTCGTCGGGTCCCGGACGACAACGATCTTGAGCAGCCCGCCACTCAGGCAGACTGCGGTTCGCATGTACGGCTTCGAGCGCTCCGGTTCGGTCGCGGCAACTCCGATCTTCCCGTCCGGCTCGACCAGCACGGGACCGGCCTGCAGGGCCTGGTAGCACATCCTGGACACGTAGGTCGCCGCGGGGATGATGTCCCAGGTCCCGCCCTTGCGGTCCTGGCAGAGGATGCCGGACCACCGGTAGGACGAGAACACGGAAGCTGCGGACGCCGTTGCAGAAGAACCTTTCGCAGTGGACAGGCGCGAGTGGACCTTGCCGTCGACGACGAGCAGCCCGAGCGGGATGTCTTCGCGACTGGAGGATAACCCGCCGTTGACGACCACCCACGATGATCGACTGGAAGTCGTCGAATCGAGTTGCCGCGCGAGGTTGCGCAGCGAATGATCGCCCGAGCGGGCCTCGGCCCCAAGTACCAGCGGGACGGACACGATCCGCACATCCAGCTTGCTCGGGTCGACCGTTAGAACGCTGGCCCGGGCCGACCGATTGGCGCCCGCAGGAAAGCGGGTCGCCTTGACCGGCGTCCAAGCCGATTCCGGACTGCCCAGGACGGGAGCAGCCGCGAGCGTCAGCCCGATCGCGAGCAGATATCCGCGCTGTCGCTTCATGGGGAACCTGCCCCGGTCTTACGTGGGACCAGGTCCTTGAACACGCGAATGCCACCAGCGACACGCGCCTGCCCACACTTGACGCGCTTCGCCTCCTCAGTCAATTCGAACTCCAGCGTGCGCATCGAGCCAGTGTCATCGGAACTCTCAAGCAGGCGTGCCCAGGTATTGGACCGGATCTCGATCGTCCGCGGCGTGTTTACGCGCAGCTTCGCGATTTCCTCGCCATTGAGCGAAACGATGACGGGTTCGTCGATGTCCTCGGGCAGAGAGCAGTCCGGGTTGCTGGAAGAGTCGTCAGCCCCCCTGAAAAAGTAGTCGACGGTCTTGATGTCGATTGCCGCTTTCTGGTACTCGGCGAGATCGATCGCGATGCTCTTGCGAAAGAGGCTGCCCGAAGGCTGCAGGTCGTAGTCGAACAACTGCAGGTAATCGAGACGGACGTTGCTTCGAGCCGCAACTTCCTCCATCGAGAACCCCTCCTGAATCACCGACAGGTACTCCGTGCGAAGGTGCTGCAGGAACGGCGACTGGAACTTGCCGAGCTGATTCAGCCAGAAGGCCGCCAGCAGGGCGATCAGCGGTGGCAGCACGATCACGGCGAGGCATAGCCAGACCAGGGTTTGGAACAGGCCCTTTTCGACGGCCTGTCGCAACGGTGGCGGCAAGAACAGTACGATCGTTTCCTTGAGCTTGCGGGCACTGCCGCCGCTCGCCGGAGGGGAAGCATTCTCGGCTGCCGGCGCCGTCGAGGCTTGATTCGCGTCGTCGACCTTCATGCATCTCCCTGCACGGCTGCGCAGCGTGGAATCCGACATGGTTGTCGCCACACTGGATGGGTCCTGCGACGGTCGCCATGACAGGGCCGAATTCTGCTTCTTTTACTCCAAACCGCTCGAACTTCAAGCACGCGTCGACATCTCCGTCCGGATGCGCGGTCGGTGGCTAATCGCGCGCCGGCGCCGACATCGCCAGTTCATAGATCTCGGCCGATGTGCCGGCCGTCCAACCGCCGTCGACGACGAGCGCGTGGCCAGTGACGAAGGACGCATCGTCGCTGGCGAGGAAGTGAACCGCCGCGGCCACTTCTTCAGGTGACCCGATTCGACCCAGGCTTCCAAGCGCCGCGCCGGACTTGCGCACGAGGTCGGGTACCGTGCTCATCGACAGCGGAGTCTCGATGACGCCGGGGCACACGCAATTCACGCGAATGCCCCTGCGGCCGAGTTCGAGCGCGGCGGACTGCGTCAACGACACCAAAGCGGCCTTGGTCGCCGCGTACTCCGAGTAGCCGACGGCGCCGCGAATCCCCATGACCGACGACGTGATCACGACGGCGCCGCCGCTTGTCATGCGGCGAGCGGCCTCGCGTACGCACATCGCGGTCGAGATCGTGTTGACCCGCAGGTATTGCTCGAATCGCTCCGGGTCGAGCTTTCGCTATGGGGTGCGCCTGGCCGACGCCGGCATTGCTGATCACGATGTGAACCCCGCCCGAGTCCCGTTCCACGTCGTCGAACATCGCGACGATCTGCCGCGGGTCCGAGACGTCGGTCTGCCGGAAGCGGCAGCCGAGACTTCGCGCCAGGGCGCTGCCGTCCGCGCGATCCGCGATCAGGACACTTGCGCCGGCCGCAACGAAACGACGCGCCACCGCGGCACCGATGCCGGAGGCGGCGCCGGTCACGATCGCAGTCTTGCCATCGAGACGAAACATAGGATTCTCCTCGGCGTGATCAATCGCTGGCCGGGACCCCACTGCCTGCCTGCTGACCGGCACGTTGGCCCAATGGCACCGCCGCTTGCCCCGGCGACGCCCTGCGCATAATATCGGCCAACCGGACGGTCGAGTTATTATACCGGATCTGCCCGCACATCACGATGCCGAGCACCAGCACTGAGTTCCGCAAATATCGTACTCGCCAGGGGGTCGCGCTGGCCGCCGACGTCGGCGGCGACCCGGCAGGGCCCACCGTCATCCTGCTGCATGGGGGAGGGCAGACGCGGCACTCCTGGGGGAGCGCGTTCGCCGAACTGATCGCGCATGGCTACCACGCCATCAATCTCGAAGCGCGCGGCCACGGCGACAGCGACTGGAGCAGTGATGGGCTCTACGGCAACGAGGAGATGGCCCACGATCTCGCCGACATCATCGAAACACTGCAGAGCCCCCCGGCCCTCGTCGGTGCGTCGATGGGCGGCGCCACCGCACTGCTTGCAACCGGAGGCCCGCGTCGCAGCCCAGTGAGCGCACTCGTACTCGTGGACATCGTTCCTCGCGTGGAGATTCAAGGCGCCGAGCGAATCATCGGTTTCATGAACGCCCATCGACATGGCTTCGATACTCTCGAAGAAGCGGCCGATGCCGTCGCCGGTTATCGCTCGCACCGAAGACGGCCGCGGGATCTCCTGGGGTTGATGAAAAACCTAAGGCACCGCGACGACGGGCGCCTGTACTGGCACTGGGATCCGCGGATCCTCGACCGCTTCGACGGACCGGAGCCGCCGCAACCGGCGGACCTGCTCGAGCAAGCGGCGTCGCAGGTCAAGGCACCGAGCCTGCTGGTGCGGGGGATGCAGAGTGACGTCGTCTCGGAACGTGGAATCGCGCAACTGCGTGTGTTCATGCCGCAACTCGAAGTCGTCGACGTGCACGCGGCTGGGCACATGGTGGCGGGCGACCGCAACGACGCATTCAACCGCAGCGTGATCTCGTTTCTTCACCGCCATACCGTGTCCGGCAGGATCGAGTGAAGCGATGAGCCGCCGGCAATAGTCATCCCTGCATCAACACGAGTACCTCATATGCAGTTTTCCGGAAAGGTCGCCATCGTGACTGGCGGAACAGGATCCATCGGGCGGGAGACCGCGGCGCTCCTGGGCAGTCAGGGCGCGCGCGTCCTGGTCGCAGACGTATCCGAGGACGGCTCGAACTTCGCCGATGCACTTGTCGCGCGAGGCATCGACGCCGCATTCCTGCGGACCGACGTCAGCCTCGAGGGAGACGTCGAGCGCATGGTCGGCTGGGTCATGGACCGATGGAAACGCCTGGACGTGATGATTGCCAACGCGGGCATCGGCGGCAGGGGCGCGGCCGACGAACTGACGCTGCCGAACTGGCAACGCGTCATGGACGTGAACCTGACCAGCGTGTTCCTCTGCATCAAGCACGCCGTGCCCGCGATGCGACTGAACGGCGGAGGCTCGATCGTCAGCACGGCTTCAGTGATGGGCCTGGTCGGCCCGGCGGGCGCCGTCTCCTATGCGGCGACCAAGGGCGCGATCGTCAACCTGACGCGTGCGGCCGCAGTCGACTACGCCGCGGAAAACATCCGGGTCAACGCGGTCTGTCCCGGCCACCTCGAGAGTCCCACTAGCGTCGGCGGCGCCGCGGCGCGTGCCGCGGACCCCCGCGACCTGCTGGCTCGCTATCCGATGGGTCGCCTGGGAAAGCCCGCCGAAGTCGCCAATGCCATCGCATTCCTGGCCTCCGACGCTGCGTCGTTCATCACCGGGACGTCGCTGGTCGTCGACGGCGGCTATTCCGCGCAGTGATTGACACGCGGGCACGGACGGTGTTACGGTTTAACCGACCGCCCGGACGGTCTTTTAATTAACCGCTACAGCGCGCAGGGTTTCGGCCCGCAAGGCACGGCTCGTCGCGGGCAGCATCCTCAACAATTCCGAACCGTCGGAGAGAGCACATGACCGTAGAAAAGGACGTGATCCAGTACGAACTGGCCAGCAATGGGATCTGCACCATCTGGCTGAATCGCCCGCACAAGCGCAATTGCGTCAGCCCGCAATTGCTGCGCGACCTCGAGGTGGCGGTCGATCGTGCTGCCAGCGAACCAAAAGCGCTCGTCGTCGTCTTCCGCGGTCGCGGCAACACGTTCTGCTCGGGCGCCGACCTCGACCTGCTGGTCGGTCCGGTACTCGGCGCATCGTCCGACTCGCTGCAGCTGGCGATCGATTCCGCCCGTTGCTACGACAAGATGTTCAACATGCGCAAGCCGACCGTCGCCGCGGTCGAAGGCTATGCGGTTGCCGGCGGATTCGAACTCGCGATCTCCACTGACTTCCTGCTGATCGCGGACGAAGCGAAGATCGGCGACTTCCACATCCGCCGGGCCTTGTTCGGCGGCGCGGGTCCCATCTACCGGTTGCCGCGCTACATCGGCCTGCGCAAGTCGAAGGAACTGATGCTGACCGGCAAGCTGCTCTCCGGCAAGGAGTGCGCCGAATGGGAGCTCGCCAACGCTTCGGCGCCGGCCGCTGAATTCGACAAGCTCATCCAGGACTTCTGCGCGCCGATGCTCGAGCTGAGCCCGTTCTGCATGTGGATGACCAAGAAGGCGGTCAATCGTGGGCTCGATGCCGACACCGAGAGCCTCATCGCGCTCGAGACCATGACCTGCAACGTGGTCCACCATTCGGCCGACGCGAGGGAAGGTGTGCAGGCGTTCCTCGGCAAGCGCAAGCCGGCCTGGGTCGGCAAGTAACTGCTGTCGCGGGGGACGCTCACGCGTCCCGCGCGAAACTCACGGCGCCTCGTCGTCGCATGACGCGCGGCGCTCGACGAGCACCTGCGACGGAGGTTCGCGGCGCCCGCCGTCTCGAATTCCGGGGGATTCAGCCAATGGTGAGCGCAGTCGGGGGCACGGTCGCGGGCAATGTCCCGAAGTTCCGCTTCGTGGTCATCTCCGTCTTCTGGTTCACGGCCATCCTGCTGTACTTCGACCGCGTCAACATCTCGATGGCCGCGCCGCACATCATGTCCGATCTCGGTCTGGGTGGAGCGGGGATGGGGCTCATCCTGAGCATGTTCTCGTGGGGTTTCATCCTCGGTCACGTCTCCGGCGGCATTGCCGCAGACCGCCTCAACATTCGACGCTGGGGCACGTTCTTTTTCGCGGTGTGGTGCATCGCAACCTTCCTGACCGGTTACTGCAACACGGTCCTGCAGTTCGTGATGGTTCGCTTCGCGTTCGGCTTCGCCGAGGGGGCCGTCATCAACCCGATGAACAAGCTGCAGAACCATTGGGTGTTCCCGCGCGAGCGCGGCCTCGTCAACGGCAGCCTGATGTTCGCCGCCTACATGGGCCTCGTCGGCGGCATGCCCCTCGTGGGCTGGCTGATCGACCTGTACGGCTGGCGCGACATGTTCCTGGTCTCCGGCCTGGTGAGCCTCGCCGGTGTGGTCGTCTTCTGGCTGGTCGTCTACGACTACCCCAGGGATCACCCCTGGATCTCGCGCCGTGAGCGTGATGCGATCGAGGATGCGCTCACGCGCGACCGCGTCACCTACGACGCCGGCAAGGGGGAACAGCAGCGGCTGACGTTCAAGGCTGCCGCGAAGATCCTGCTGAAGCACCGGGTGTTCTGGGCGATCTGCGGGGCGTGCTTTTTCATCCAGATGATCTACGTGACGAATTTCAGCTGGCTGCCCAGCTATCTCGTGCTGGAGAGGGGATTCTCCGGGGTGAAGAGCGGCGACGCGCTGGCGCTGCCTTATTTCGCGGCGGCGCTCGGTGCGCTGTCGGGAGGCTTCATCAGCGACCGGCTCGGCAGCCGCAGCGTGGTGATCATGCTCGGCGCCGCGTTGACCGTGCCGGCGATCGCCGGCTTGCTCGTGCTGGAAAACGAATATGCCGCGCTGGCGATGATCGGCCTGGTCCTCTTCTTCAACGCCGCCGCCGTAAGCGTCTTCGTGGTGTTGCTGTTCGACCTGTTTCCGCCGGAGATCATTGGCGTCGCGCTCGCCGTCGCCCTCGGCATCTGCGGTGGGATCGGCGGCGCAGTCGGGCCGCTGATCATGGGGTATGCCTACGACCTGACGCACTCGTTCGGCTGGGGGTTCGGCGTCATGGCCGTCGGCATGCTCGTCTCGATCACGTTGCTCGCGTACGTGTTTCCGCACGAGCGCCGCACCCGCCGAGCCAAGCGGGCGGCCGCGGTCGCTACGCAGGCATGACCTGTGCCGCTCGATCGTCCGCGCTTTTGCATTGCAACAGAAAATGCGCGGCGGCCGGCGTGAAAATAAATACGCCCGACTGGCTGGACGAATATTGACAGCGCGAATCTGGCTTTGTTATCTTCCGTCCGGTCGGTCGATCATTTACTGAGTCCGCGCCAGCATCATATTCGTGGGGCCGGGCCATCGCCAGGGGGACTACAGAATGTTCGCAGTCAACAAGTCTCGGATCGCCTTCGCCGTCAGCCTCGCGCTCGGCACCAGCTTCGCGCTGGATGCGCCTCGGGTCCGCGCCCAGGACGCGCCCAGCGACGTGCAGGGCCTGGAAGAAGTCGTCGTCACCGCCCGCAAGCGCGAGGAATCGCTGCTGGACGTGTCGGCCGCGCTCGACGTGGTCGGGGGCGACATGCTGGCGAGCCAGCAACTCAACGACGTGGAGGACCTGCAACTCATGGTGCCTACGCTGACCGTCGGCGAGACGGTGGGCGCGATGAAAGTCACGATACGCGGCCTGGGCAACGTGTCGAACACGCGCGGCGAGGACTCGGAAGTGTCCTTCCACGTCGACGGCGCGGTCGTGTCACGGCCCGAAGCGCAGGCGATGGCGCTCTTCGACGTAGAGCGGGTCGAGATCCTGCGCGGTCCGCAGGGAACGCTCTACGGTCGCAACGCCACGGGCGGCGCGATCAACGTCATCACGAAAAAGCCGACCGACGCATTCGACGGCTACCTGAACCTCACGGCCGGCAACTACGACCTGCTGAAGGTAGACGCGGCCGTGAGCGGCTCGATCAGCGACAGCATCAGCGGCCGTCTCGCCATCACTTCGACCGATCGCGCGGGTTACGGTGAGAACATCACTACCGCCAATGACCTCGACGACGATCATCGCTGGGCCGCGCGTGGCCACCTCGACTTCCAGTTGACCGACGACATGGATCTGCTCGTGACCGGCGAGTACGGCAAGCAGGATGACGCGAGCGGCCTGTTCGCCTACCTGACGCCGCTCTACGTCGTCGGTCCTCCCGCTCCGCCGAGCCAGGATCCGAAAGGTGTGGGCGGGTTCTCGGATCCCGGCTCCCGCGACGGCGCCGGCAACATCGATCCGCAGCTCGAGCGCGAGACCGCCTCGATCACGTCCACGCTCACCTGGGACATCAGCGACAACCTGACACTCAAGGACATCCTCAACTACCGCAAACTCGATTTCTACCTTGCGCAGGATCTCGACTTGTCGACGGTGATTCCGCCGCCGAATACGACGGCCACGGTCTCGATCCCTGTCCATAACAAGCAGGCGAGCAACGAGCTGCAGCTCATCTACACGACCGAGCGCCTGGACCTGATCGGTGGCCTCTACTGGTTCAACGAGAAGCTGGACGGCGTGACCTACGTCGGCGAGCAACCCCGCAAGGGCGTCTGGTTCTGGCGCGCAGGCGAGAGCGACGCCGAATCGTGGGCAGGCTTCTTCAACGCCCACTACAGGTTCACCGACATGTTCGCGGCACGCGTGGGCGGGCGCTACACGCACGACGACCGCGAGATCGACAACTGGCAGTGGGTGCTCGGCACCATCACGATTCCGCCGAACTCGCCGACGAACCCGGCCAACGACCAGCGGACGGACGAGGAGTACACCGGTGAATACGGCATCGACGTGCACCTGTCGGACACGGCGATGTTCTATTACACGTTCTCCGAGGGCTACAAGCAGGGCGCCGGCGTCATCATGCAGGTGACCAACCCGATCGTCGATCCGACCCTGGTCGAGAGTAACGAGATCGGCTTCAAGTTCAGCACGCAGGATCGCCGGTTCAACCTGGAGATCGCGGCCTACGACATGAAGGTCAACGACCTGCAGCGGACCCAGGCGGTGCCGCTCCCCAACGGAACCTTTGCGACCATCATCAACAACATCGACGAGATGACCGTGAAGGGCGTGGAACTCACGACGAACTGGGCCCCGACGTCGCAGTTCTCGATGTATGCGGGTGCGGCGTACACGGACGCCGTCTTCGACGACTACGTGACGGACGATCCGCTGCGGTTCGGTAACGCTGCTCGAGCAGCTCAAGGGCAATACGCCCCAGCTGACCCCGACCTGGAAAGGAAACGTCGGCGGGGACTACGTCTTTGAATTCGCCAACAGCGCGGAACTGACGGTGGGCGCAAACCTGTACTACACCGACGACCAGTTCTTCGACGAGTTCAATCGTGAACCTTTCGTCCAGGACGCCTATACGCTCCTCAATGCCAACGCGACCTACCGGCCGGCGTCGGGCAACTGGAGCGTGTCGCTGTGGGGCAAGAACCTGACCGACGAGCAGGAGCTGGCGGACGCGTCGTTCTCGGCCAATGGCCGCGTGACGAGCAAGAAGTGGATCGATCCGCTGACCTTCGGCATCACGTTCAATCTCAACCTGTAACGAGAAAGGGCCGACGTCGAAACTGGATGCAACCGGGGCTGTCGAAAGGGCAGCCCCGGGACGATCCAGGAAGGGTCCACGCGCAGGGCGCGCGTCGCCTGCCCGGCGCCTACAGCATGAGGTTCAAACCCATGCGGCCACCGTCCGCGTACAGCGTCTTCCCAGTTACGTACGATGCATCGTCGCTCGCGAGGAACAAGACGACGCCGGCGGCTTCTTCGGGGCGGCCAAGCCGTCCGAGCGGTGTGCGCGGCAGGATGCGGTTCATCAACTCCGGGTCCGCATAAGCACCCTGGGCCATTTCCGTCGCGAACGTGCCGGGACCGACCGCGTTGACGCGGACGTTGTGCGGCGCCAGTTCGATCGCAGCGAGGTTCGTGAGTTGCACCATGCCTGCTTTCGAGACGCAGTACGCCGTCGTCCCGGGCGCGCCCAGGACGGCAGCGACCGAGGCGACATTGACGATCGAGCCACTGCGACGCGCAATCATCTGCGGGGCGACCGCCTGGATAGCGAACAGCGCGGACTTCAGGTTGATCGCCATCACCCGGTCGAACTCGTCCTCGGTCAGGTCCAGCAAGGGAGTGTTGCGATAGATGCCGGCGTTGTTCACCAGTACGTCGATCGGGCCCAGCTTTTCGGTCGCCACGGAGATCATCCGGACGACGTCCTCGCGCCTCGAGACGTCGACGTGATGCGCGCATTGGCCGAGCCCGTCGGCTGCTGCGGCGACCGCGTCGAAATTCAGGTCCGCGAGGAGGACCCGAGCACCTTCGGCGGCAAAGCGGGTGGCGATCGCCAGGCCGATGCCCTGTGCCGCACCGGTCACGACGGCGACCCTGCCGAGTAGAGCGTTCAATGGCGGTACTCCTGTGGGCGGGTTTGAGTCACGACGGGGGAATCGTTTCCGCCCGTGCAGCGACGGCAGCCTGGTTGCCCGGCACCGTGTGCGAAGACTACAGGATTTGCCGTATTATTTTCCACCGTCTATTCGGTCGTATATTAAGCTACTTGCATGTGGCCGGAGCGCGTTGACCCCGGCACCCGGGTTGCGGCAGAGACCTGACGACAGGGGGTAGCACTGACCATGAGCGAGTCGGGAACGAACGGACGACTGCAGGGACGCCGCGCCGTCGTGACCGGCGCGGCCAGTGGCATTGGCCTGGCGGTCGCCCGCCGGCTCTGCGACGACGGCGCGCGTGTCGTCATGGCCGACGTGCGCGACGAGGCGCTGGCCTGCGCGGCGAGTCAACTCGGTGCCGGCGTGCACGCGGTCGCCTGCGACGTCGGCAGCGAGCGCGACGTCGTACGGCTGTTCCACGATGGGCACGCATGGCTCGGCGGCGTGGATATCCTGGTGAGCTGCGCGGGCATCGTACGCACGGGACGCACCCACGAACTGCCGCTCGAAACCTGGGACGCCCTGCTGCAGGTCAACCTGACGGGAACGTTCCTGGTGCTGAAGCACGGCATCAGGCTCATGCGCGAAAACGGCCGCGGCGCCATCGTCACGATCGGTTCAGTCGCCTCCGTCGTCGCGGCCGGGCGCACCAGCGCCTACGACGCTTCGAAGGGCGGGGTCCTGCAACTCACTCGCGCCGTTGCGGTCGAAAACGCCGACGTCGGGATACGGGCCAACTGCGTCCTGCCCGGCATCGTGCGCACGCCGCTCGCCGAGAACAGTGCGGCCATTCACGGCCCGATGAGCGGCGACGCTTCGAGGCTGCCGGCGCAGCGCATCCAGGTGCCCATGGCGCGTGTCGCCGAAGCCGACGAGGTCGCCGCCGTCGTCGCGTTTCTCGTGTCGGACGATGCGTCCTTCATCACAGGCGCGGCGATTCCGGTCGACGGCGGTTACACGGCGATATGAGGACAGCGCAATGAAACTCGATTTCACAGGCCAGTCGGTCCTGGTCACGGGTGGCGGCTCCGGCATCGGTCGCGCCGCGTGCCTTGCGTTTGCCGAATCCGGAGCGCGGATCGCGTGCGTCGATCGCGACCGGGTTCAGGGCGCGGAGGTCGTCGAGCAGATCCGTCGGAAGGGCGGGCAGGCGATCTACATCCTTGCCGACGTGACCGAGGTCGCGCAAGTGCAGGCCTACGTTCGCGAGACCTTGAATGCCCACGGTCGGATCGACGTGTTCGTCAACAATGCGGGCATCGAAGGAGCTGTCTTGCCACTGACCGAGTATCCCGAGGACGTCTTCGATCGTGTCATGGCGGTCAACGTCCGGGGAGTGTTCCTGGGGCTCAAGTACGTCCTGCCCGTCATGACGGCACAGCGCTCGGGCGTCGTGGTCAATACCGGTTCAACGGGCAGCCACGTCGGTGCCACGGGCGTTTGCGCATACACGGCCAGCAAGCACGCCGTGCTGGGCCTGACCCGTTCGGCGGCGCTCGAAGTTGCAGGTGTCGGGGTCCGAGTCAACGCAGTGTGTCCGGGTGGCACCAGGACGCGCATGCTGCAGTCCCTGGCGGATGGGCGCGCGATGGCCGAAGACCTGTCCTTCAATCTCGCCACGCCCAACGGACGCATCGCCGAGCCCGAGGAAATCGCGGCAGCGATCATGTTCATGGCTTCGGATCATGCCCGGCACATGATCGGGCAGTCGCTCGTCCTCGATGGCGGACGGCTCGCGATGTAACGAGCCAGGGTGGCGGCCGCCGTCACTCCGGGTGGGCCACGCGGAGGATCACCTTGCCGTCGTGGCTGCCGTCGAAAAGTCGCGCGAGTGCCTCGTGGAAGTTCTCGAGCCCCTCCACGACATGCACCCGCCAGGCGAGCCGGCCTGCATCGACCCAGCGCCGCAGGTCTCGTAATTCGTTGGTGCAGGCGCCGAGGTATTCGCGGTTGAGGAACCCCGTCATGGTCGCGGTCTTCGCGACGAGTTGCCACAGATTGCCCGGTCCCGGCGACGGTTCCGTGCTGTTGTATTGCGAGATCATCCCGCACAGCACGATACGGGCCTTGTGATTGATCGCGGCCAGGGCGGCGTCGAGACAGGTGCCGCCGACATTGTCGAAATAGACGTCCACTCCGTCAGGGCATTCGCGCTGGATCTCCCGTGCCAGTTCCCCGGCATTCCTGCCGCGGTAATCGATCGCGGCATCGAAGCCGTAGCGTTCGAGCAGCAGGGCACACTTCGATTCGCCGCCCGCGATGCCAACGGCTCGGCAGTCGTGGATCTTCGCGATCTGGCCGACGAGGGATCCCACGGATCCAGCCGCCGCGGACACCAGCACCGTCTGGCCCGGTTCCGGCCGCCCGACCTTGAGCAGCCCGTTGTATGCGGTGAGCCCGCTCGTGCCGAGCACGCCCAGGTGTGCCGACAAGGGCCGGGTGCCGGGATCCTCGACGACGCGCGTATAGCCGTCGGCCGTCATGGCGCAGTAGTCGGAGATCGTCCCGCGGCCCGTGACGAAGTCGCCGGCGGAGAATTCCGTGCAGCGGCTCGAAACGACTTGCCCGACCAGCGTGCAGGGTATCTCGCCACCGATCGGGATCGGCGCGCCGTAACTGTCTGCGTCCATCCAGCGTCGCATCGCCGGGTCGATGGAGCATTCGAGCACTCGAGCGACCAGCGCGCCCGCCTGCACCACCGGCATGGGCTGGGTCCTGACTTCGAAGTCCGACGAGCGCGCGGGCCCGGCCGGACGGGCGCGCAGCACGACACTTCGGTTGACGGCCATTTTCAATCCGATCGGTGGATCACGTGGAGCGAGCGCAGGTCTCGAGACCGCGGAACATCAACGACCACGTCTTCAGCAGGGCCTTGCGGACCTGCTCCTCGCGGCCGGGATCCGTGGTCACGAGCGCACGGTATTCGATGCGGCAGCGGCCGGGCCCCGCGTCCAGGACACGACCCTCCGCGATGTACGCGGTGATGCCCATGGGTCGGGCGCCGACGATCGAGAGGACGATGGTCCGCGTGGCAGGGTCGAGCAGGTCGAGTCGCTCACTGACCGCACTCGGTGCGCCCCTGTTCTGGATGTGGCGGATCATTCCGACGCCGGCGCCGGCGACTTCAACCGTCTCGATGGGTGCCGAGCCGTCGTCAGGCCACCAACGCTTGATTGCGCCAAAATCCGCGAGCAGGCGCCACACCGCATCGGCGGGCGCGTCGAGGACCTGGCTGACTTTCACTTCCGGCATGACGACTTCATGCGTGAGACCGATCGGTGCGCTCGATTCTGCATGCTAAATGGTGGGCACGGACAAGCCGCCGTCCACCGTAACGACCGAGCCGGTCATGTATCGGGACGCGTCCGAGGCGAGGAGGAGCAGGGCGCCTCCCAGTTCGGCTGGCTGACCGAGCCGGCGCATGGGCATCCGCTTGAGCATCGCCTGCCCTTGATCCGACTCCAGGTACGCCGTGCTCAATTCGGTCTGAAAGTATCCAGGGGCGATGGCATTCACCCGGATTCCGTGCCGGGCCCATTCGACCGCCATCGCGCGTGTCAGGTGCAGCAGCGCGGCCTTCGTGGCCGGGTAGTTCGCGGTGCCCTTTTGCACCGCGAGGCCGAGCACGGACGCGACGTTGATGATGGAACCACCCGACTTGCGGCCGATCATCTGCCGCGCCGCCGCGCGAGCCATGGTCCAGGCTCCCTTGAGATTGACGTCCAGGATGCGGTCCCACGTGTCCTCGGTCATGTCGAGCAAGGATCCTGCTCCCGCGGTCCCGGCATTGTTGACCAGGACGTCGATGTCGCCGACACCATTGGTGAAGGCCTCCGCGATACGATCAGGGTTGGTGACGTCGAGCGCGATGCAGTTCGCGACGCCGCCTGCCTGCCGTATTTCCGCGGCCGTAGTCTCGAGGGGTTCCGGCCGCCTGGCCGCAAGGACGACCTCGGCCCCGGCGTGCGCGAGCGTCAGTGCGAACTGCCGGCCCAGGCCCGTGCCGCCGCCGGTGACCAGGACTCTCTTGCCGCTCAAGTCGAACAGTTCTGCAGGCGTCATGGCAGTTCCTTGCGTGATCGGCCGCATTGACCGCTGCTCCGGGCCGGTGGTATCTTAGCACTATCGACCGTCTGGTCGAACGATTTAATACGATCGGGGGGACAGGGCCGTGGGCGCAGACCGCAGCAGGGCGATCGACGACAATCTCTTCGACTGGCCTGCGGCCGCGCCGGCGCTGAAGGCCTCGCGTTGCCGAATGTGTGGAAACCACGCCTTTCCGACGATGTCGAGCTGCCGTTACTGCGGCGGCACGGATGTCGAGGTCGTCGCGTTGCCGCGGCAGGGCACTCTCTGGACCTGGACCGTCCAGCACTTCATGCCCAAGGCACCCTACCGCAGTTCGGAGACTGAGGCGACTTTCCGGCCCTACGGGATGGGTTACGTCGAGTTGCCGGGTGCGCTCCGTATCGAGACCCGCCTGACCGAGAGCGACCCGTCGAAGCTTCGCATCGGTGCGCCGGTGGAACTCGTCATCTATACGCACTCGGGTGGAGGAAGACGGGACCGAAGTCATGAGCTACGCATTCCGACCGATCCTGGACAAGGGAGCGCCAGCATGAGAGTCGCGATCGTCGGCATCGGCATCCACCAGTTCGGCCGTACTCCAGGCTCGAGTGGCTTGCAGCAAGGAGCGTACGCGGCACGTCGCGCGCTCGAAGATGCCGGGTCCGATGGAGAGGACATCCAGTTCGCCTACGGCGGCAGCTATTCCGCCGGCAATGCTGATGCTCTGGGGAACGAGCTTGGTCTCACCGGGCATTCCGTTCACCAACATCCTGAACGCCTGCGCCACGGGCGGCAGTTCGCTGATCGCGGCCTGCCGCGAGATCCTCGTCCGGCGCAGCCGACATCGGACTCGTCGTCGGCTTCGACAAGCACGATCGTGGCGCTTTCAACGCGCAGCCGTCGGAATACGGCCTCGGCGACTGGTACGGCGAGGCCGGCATGATGGTCACGACGCAGTTCTTCGCGATGAAGCTGCAGCGGTACATGCACGACCACGGCGTCAGTTCCGACACGCTCGTCCGGATCGCAGAAAAAGCCTACGAGAACGGCGCACTGAACCCGAACGCCTGGCGTCGCACGCCGATCGCTTTCGACGAGATCAAGCACTCGACGATGGTCAACGACCCGCTTACCAAGTACATGTTCTGTTCGCCGGCTGAGGGCGGTGTCGCCCTCGTCGTCTGCCGCGAAGACCACGCTGCGCGCTATACCGACACCCCGGTCTTCGTCAGTGCGGCCGCCATGCGCACGCGTCACGCCGGCACCGTTCGAGGTCTATGGCACGTCCGTATCGCTGGATGACGTGCCGAACGCGACGGCCCTCGCATCTCGCGCCGCATACGAGATGGCCGGCATCGGGCCGAACGACATCGACATAGCCGCGTTGCAGGACACGGAGGCCGGCGCGGAACTCATGCACATGGCCGAGAACGGTTTCTGCGCGCACGGCGAGCAGGAGCGGATGCTGCGCGATGGCGACACACGCATCGCGGGCCGCCTCCCGGTCAACACCGACGGCGGCTGCCTCGCCAATGGCGAGCCGATCGGCGCTTCGGGGCTGCGGCAGATCCACGAGGTCGTGCTGCAGTTGCGCGGTGCTGCGGGCGTGCGACAGGTGCCCAGGCCGCTGCGGACTGGCTATACGCACGTGTACGGCGCGCCAGGCATCAGCGCAGTCACCATTCTGCAAAGGTAGCGACCTGGAGCACCCCTGGCGCTGGCGTGCATCGTTTCACGGGGAAGCAGGCATGGGATTTTCACGCGACGAGAGAGCCATGCTCGAGCAATCGCTCGAGCGCTTTGGGATCGAGGCCTGGACGCTCGGCGAGCGCCGCTCCGCCCTCGCGTCCGATGCGGTTTTTCCCAGGCAGAACTGGGCCGTCCTGGCCGATATGGGAGTGCTGGCATTGCCCGTCCCCGAAGATGCGGGGGGGCTCGGGGGCTCGCTCGCCGACGTGATGACGGTCACCCGGGCGATGGGGAGCCGACTCGCGCTCGAGCCTTACCTGCAATGCGCCGTCGTCGCCGGGCGGTTCCTGGCGCTCGCCGGTGCGTCCGGACTTCGCGACTCCTGGCTCGCAAGTCTCATCGCGGGCGATGCGTTGTACGGACTGGCCCACCTGGAGCGTGGCGATCACGCGCTCGGTGCGGTCCGAAGGACGAAGCTGCTGCGTAGCGACGACGGCTTGCGACTGAACGGTTCGAAGCTGCTCGTGCCGGTTGCGCGTGCGCTGGACGGATGCATCGTCAGTGCACGCGGCGAGGACGGCGCCCTGCGGGCATGCCTCGTCCCCAGTGGCGCCCCGGGCGCCCGCATCCGCTCCTACCGCGTCGTCGACGGCCAGCTCGCGGGCGAAGTCTCGTTCGACGACGTCCGGGTGACCGACGAGATGTGCGTGCGCTGCGACGACCTGGACTCGATGCTCGGCCTCGTACTCACTTATGCGGCGGCGGCCGCCGCAGCCGACTCGCTCGGGTGCATGCAGCGCCTGCTGCAACAGACGGTCGACTATTGCAACGATCGCAAGCAGTTCGGCCAGCCCATCGCGCGATTCCAGGCGCTCAAGCATCGGCTCGTGGACTGTTACACCAGCATTGCGCAAGCGGAAGCGATGATCGAACTGGCTGGTCACGAGCGCCACGCTTGCTGGATGGAAAACGTGGCCGCCGCGAAGGCATTCATCGACGAGCGCGCCATCCGCGTCGGTCACGAAGCCATGCAGATGCACGGTGCCATGGGTCTGACGGACGAGCTCGCCGTCAGCCATTACCACAAGCGCATCGTTTCGAATTCGATCGCCTACGGAGAGCCTGGATCGCAGCTCGACGCTCTCGCGACTTCATCGAGGATTGCGGATCCGCGCGAGGCGTCGAGCGCCTTGCCCTTCGCCGAAATCCTGTCGCCCCGGGAAATCGATTTCCGGCAGGAGGTCCGTGCATTCCTCGACGAACGCCTGGACGACGAATTGCGTTCGGTGTCCCGCCACCTGAGTTGCACGTTCCCCGAGAAGGACGCGACGGTCGCATGGCAGAAGCGCTTGAACGAGCGTGGCTGGCTCGCGCCGCTCTGGCCGCAGCAATCCGGCGGCACCGGGTGGAGCGCGACCGAGCGCTTCCTGTTCGAGTACGAGTGTGCCGTAGCCGGCGCCCCGGAGCGCATCCCGATGGGTTTGCGCTATGTCGGGCCCATCGTTGCCCAGTACGGTACCGAGTGGCAGAAGTCCTGGTTCCTGCCGCGGATACTCTCGAGCGAGCACTACTGGGCACAGGGGTTCTCCGAGCCCGGTGCCGGATCCGATCTGGCGGCCATCAAGACGACTGCTGTGCTGGATGGTGACCACTATGTCGTCAACGGCAGCAAGACCTGGACCACCAACGCGCACCTCGCGGACTGGATCTTCTGCCTCGTGCGCACGGACTCGACCGGCAAGCCCCAGCAAGGCATCAGTTTCCTGTTGATCGACCTGCGGACTCCGGGGATTCGCATCGATCCCATTCCGTTCCTCGCGGTCGACCACGAGGTCAACCAGGTTTTCTTCGACGATGTGAGGGTGCCGGTTCGCAACCTGGTCGGCGAGCCCGGGCGCGGGTGGCAGTACGCGAAGTTCCTGCTGGAACTCGAGCGCGGAGGGAGCCTGACTTGCGGCCGTGTCCGCTTTGAACTGAACGCGATCAAGGAGCAGTTGGCCGCGACCGCGCCGCAGCTGCCTGACGACATGGCCTGGGCGCGCAAGCTCGCGTCCCTGGAAGTGCGCGTCATGGCGCTCGAGATGCTCGAGTTCCGCTGTGCCCGGGCGATGAGCAACGCCACGGATCCTGGCGTGGGTGGATCAATGACGAAGCTCGTTTCCTCCGAGCTGCAGCAGGACGTTACGGAGTTCGGAGCCCAGGTAGCGGGGGTTGCGGGCCTCGAACTCGAGACCAGGCGGCCACTCGGCGCGTCGCAGGCCATGGGTTACCCCGGTTTCGACCTGGACCTCGTGGCCATGCCGCGCTATCTCAATACCCGGGCCACGACGATTTTCGCTGGATCGAGCGAGATACAACGCGAGATCATCGCGAAGCACGTCCTCGGCTTCAGGTCCTGAACGCGGATCCCCATGGGCAATGCCACCGAAAGACCGAGCGGGACCGGGCACACGGCTCCCCGCAAGTACCTGGGCGACGTCGGGGCCGTCCATGCCGGCATGGAACTCGACGAGCGTCGCCTGGGATCCTATCTTCCCGGCGTCATCAAGGGATTCCGCGGCCCGCTGTCCATCCAGCAGTTCGACGGCGGGCAGTCGAATCCGACTTACGTCCTGCGGACCCCGGATCACTCCTACGTGTTGCGGCGGCGTCCGCCGGGCATCCTGCTGGAATCCGCGCACGCCGTGCACCGGGAGTTCAGGGTGATGTCGGCGCTGTTCGGTGCCGGGTTCCCGGTGCCGGAACCGCTGGCGATGTGCTTCGACGAAGACGTGCTCGGGTCGCAGTTCTACGTGATGCGATACGTTCCGGGGCGCGTCTTCTGCGACTGCACGATGCCCGACCTGTCGCGCGACGAGCGCGCCTCCGTCTTCGATTCCGTCAATTCGACGCTCGCCAGGCTGCACTCGTTCGACCCGGCCGCAATCGGCCTGGCCGACTACGGACGGCCCGGCAACTACTTTGCGCGGCAGATCACGCGCTGGACACGGCAGTACGAGGCCGCGCGAACCGTCGACATCCCCGAGATGGAAAAGCTCATGGAGTGGTTGCCCGCCGCAGTGCCCGCCGATGACGGCCGGGCCAGCGTGCTCCACGGCGACTTCTCGTTTCACAACCTGCTGATCGATCCCGCCACTGGCAGGGTCGCCGCGGTCATAGACTGGGAACTCTCGACGCTGGGCCATCCACTCGGCGACCTCACCTATCACCTCATGGAGTGGTATCGGCCGGAGCAGGTCGATCCGCGCGGCACATTGCGCAACAGCGATCTCGAGGCGATGGGAATCCCCACGCTCGACGAGTACGTCGCCAGCTACGCCGAGCGCACCGGCTCCGGCCCGATCGCAGTCCTGCCGTTCTTTCGCGCGTTCAACCTGTTCCGCGTCGCCGCGATTCTCCAGGGCGTCGCACGCCGTGCCATGGACGGGAACGCAGCGTCGAGCGATGCCACGGACGTGGGCAGCCGGGTGCAGCCACTTGCCGTCGCCGCCTGGCGTGAAGCGCAGGACGCTGGCGCGGGTTGAGCCGAGCGGCCACCTGGACGCTGCGCCCGGTCGCCCCGGACCTCGTCGTGCGTCAGCCGGCCTCGAGTCCGTGCTGGAAAATGTCCCAGCACTTGGCCGCCAGTACTTCCGGCGCTGGGTCCTTGCTCGGGCGATACCACTGGTACGCCCAGTTGCAGATTCCAAAGATGCAGTGGGCCGTGAGCCTCGGGTCAGCCTTCCTGACCACGCCAGCCTTCATCGCCTTCTCGATGACCCCGATGATCAGCGCGACGTACTCGTCCCGCTTCACGCCGATCTCGGCGCGCTGTTGCGGGCCGAGTTCACGGAAGTGCTCGAAGAATGCGCGCACGTATCCCGGATAGTCGTGGATCAGTTGGAACGTGTCCTCGACCACGCCCCGCAGGACCACCATGGCATCCGCACCTGCTGCCAGCCGTTCGTCCGCGTTCTTGCGCAACGTGCCGATGAAGAGCTCGTGCAGCATGAACAGGATCTCGTCCTTGCCCGATATGTAGTGGTAGAGGGTCGGCTTCTTGAGGCCCGCGGCCTCCGCGATCATCGACATGTTGACGCCGTGATAGCCGACGTGATCGAAGAGTCGAGCCGCGCCACGCAGTATTTCGCGCTTGCGACGCAGCGTCTGCTCGACGTCCACTTTCGGTCCGCGCTTGCCTGGTGCCTTCGGCGCGGGACTTTCGGTCTTCACCGCGCTCATGGAGCTGCGAAGTGCATGAGCCGGGCTCTTCGCCGGCCTGGATTTCCTGGTCCGCTGGGTAACCTTGGTCACTCTCATGTGTTCCTTCTGGCAAGGTGGCAACGGAGGCACTGCCGGCCGCCGTGTCGTACCTTCGATCTGGCCTGGTCCCGGCTCGGCACCCCTCACTCACAATGCCGCCCGGGTCGTCGATTCATTCTAACTCACAGTGCACGGCCGACCCGCTGCCCCTCGAGGACAGCGAAACTCATGCGTCGCGGCGTGATGCAGTCCCCGATGACGTGCACTTCCGCAATGCCTCCGTCCCGAAGCGCAGCCACGGGTCCCGCGACGGAGGCCCGTCCGGTCTGAATGACCACGATACCGCAGGGCACGACCTCATCCTGTCCCGAGGTCAGGTTGACGAGACGAACGCCGTCCGGGGCAATGCCGTCGAAACCCGTCAGGACGCGATAGTCGGTGCCTCCGGCACCGAGCCGGGCGAGCAGGGGCATGACGCTTTCGTGCGGAATCATGTGCGCAACGTTCGCCGATGGGGTCGCGACCGTCAACTGCCAGCCCGCCGCGACGAGCGCCTCCGCGACGCCATAGTTCCACCAGAATCCGCTGCCATCGTCGACGAAGACGGCCCGGCCGTTGCCCGCCAGGGCTGGGGGGCCCTGGTCCAGGACGTGGAACCACGACACCGCGCCCGCAGAGGCGAGTGCCGGATCCAGCGGGTTCGCGCGAGCGCCCGTGGCAACGACGGCTGCGTCGAACTCGCCCTCGAGGTCTGCGTGGCTTTCAACAGCGACGCCCAGTCGCAGCGTGACGCCCAGCAGGCGCAGTTCGCTGAGCTGGTAATCGATCAGGCCGCGCAATCGCTGCCGGTGCGGTACCGAGGCCGCATATAGAAACTGCCCGCCGAACGATTCGGACTTTTCGAAGACCGTCACTCGATGGCCACGCCGCGCAGCGGTGAGCGCAGCCTCGAGTCCGCCCGGCCCGCCACCGACGATTGCCACCCGCCTGGGCCGGGTCGCAGGACGCAACTCCCGGAACTCGTCGGTCGTCTCGCGGCCGACGACCGGATTGACGGCGCAGTGCAGGTGCGGCGAAAAGGCGCGGCAGTCCTGGTTGAGGTTCAGGCACGGACGGATGCGATTCGCCGTGCCACTTGCGGCTTTCGTGATCCACTCCGGGTCGGCAATGAACGCTCGCGCCATGCCGACGAGGTCCGCGGCACCCTCGGCAAGCACGCGCTCGGCGACTTCCGGGGTCGAGATGCGTTGACCGAGCAGCACGGGCAGCCCGCTGGCGCGACGGATGGCGATCCCGGCATTGGCAGCCGTTGCGTCAGGGGCCGTCATGTCCTTGACGTACGCGCCCCGCACTCCGAGCGTGATGCTGAGCAGGTCGACGCCGCCATGCAGTTCGAGCGTGCTGGCGATTCGCACGGTATCCGGAATTTCCAGGCCGTCCGCGATTTCCTCGTCGGCACTCAGGCGAACGCTGAGGCCCATGTCGTCACCGCAGTGCTTGCGGATCGAGTCGATGACCTCGAGCAGGAACCTCATGCGCTTGTCGTGAGTGCCGCCATAGGCATCGACGCGCCGGTTGGTCGCGGGCGACAGGAACTGCGCGACCAGGTATCCGTGCGCCGCGTGGATGTCGATGCCGTCGAAGCCCGCGCGCCGCAGGTTTCCCGCCGAGCGCCCGAACGCATCGACGATCGTGTCGATATCGTCCTGGGTCATTTCCCGCGGTGCATAGGCGTCACGCGGCGAACGAATGGCCGATGGGGCCATCGGAGGCACGTCAGAGTCGCCGACCGGCCACTCGCGGCCGAGGTGGACCAGCTGGCCGAAGACGGCGACGCCGTGCGCATGCATCAGGGCAACCTTGTCCTGCAGGCTGGCGACAGCGTCTTCGTCGTAGGCCTCGGTCAGTATCCGGTTGCGCATGGCCGAGCTCGGATGCACGACCGTTGCTCCGGTGAACATGAGTCCCGGCCCCGACCTGGCGATGTTCGCGTAGTGGGCCTTGTCGCCGCGGGTGGGCACGCCGTGCTCGACCATCGCGGTGCCGTACGGGAGCACGGCGATGCGGTTGCGCAGGGTCAATCGCCCCAGCCTGAAACTCGAAAACAGCCGCTCGTACTGCATGGGTGCGTCCTATTAAGACAAACGACTGGTCGGTCGAAGTTTAGGTGCCGGAATTCAGGGATGTCAACGCGGAGTTGCATCCCGCCGACCCTCGAAGGGGCGGGGTTGCCGGCGTGGTTGACAAGCCGGCCGCGGGGTCGTTTAATTAAGCAGACCGACTGGTCGGCCGAAAGTGTACCGACGTGGACGCCCGGGCACTGCCGCGGCGATCATCCGGGACGCTCGGGGCCAATCCCGGCGCGCGATCGCCGGCCGCGACGGGAGCGCATGTATTCCTTCTTCAATGCTCATCCTGTGCTCGACCGAGGCGGACTGCCGATGCACGGGCCGGGCTACTTCACGGGGGCAGACAAATGAATTTCGACTACTCCGAACGCACGAACCAACTGATGACGCACATACAGGCGTTCATGGATCGCTACGTCTATCCCAACGTGCACACGTACGAGGAGCAGACGGCCGAAGGCTGGCCGGTGCCGGAGATCGTCGAGGAACTCAAGGTCAAGGCTCGCGCTGAAGGTTTGTGGAACCTGTTCATGCCGCCATGGCACGGTGCGGAGCACGTCGACGAGACATTCGTCTTCGACAGCCCGGGCCTTTCCAACCTGGAATATGCGCCGCTGGCCGAGATGATGGGCCGTGTCGTGTGGGCTCCGGAAGTGTTCAATTGCTCGGCACCGGACACGGGCAACATGGAAGTCCTGCAGCGCTACGGCACGCGAAGCCAGAAGGACCGCTGGCTGGCCCCGCTGATGAACGGCGAGATGCGGTCGGCGTACTCGATGACGGAGCCCGCGGTCGCATCATCGGACGCGACCAATATCGCGACCGAGATTCGACGCGAAGGCGACGAGTACGTCATCAATGGACGCAAGTGGTGGTCGTCGGGTGCCTTCCATCCACGCTGCGAGTTGCTCATCGTCATGGGCAAGACCGATCCGGGCGCCCACCGGTTCCGCCAGCAATCGATGATCCTGGTCCCGCGTTCGGCCCCGGGTGTGAAGCTGCTGCGGTCGACATCGGTGTTCGGCTATCCGCACCGCGGTCATGGCGGCCATGCCGAGATCGAACTCGACAATGTCCGGGTACCTGTCAGCAACATGCTCAAGGGCGAAGGTTGCGGCTTCGAGATCGCCCAGGGCCGGCTGGGCCCCGGGCGCATCCACCATGCCATGCGCACGATCGGGCAGGCCGAAGTCGCCTTCGAGGCGATGTGCCGGCGTCTCCTCAACCGCGTCGCGTTCGGCAAGCCGATCGCGCAGCACTCGCTGTGGGACGAGCGCATTGCGACTGCGCGCTGCGAGCTCGAGATGGCGCGGCTCCTCGTGCTCAAGGCCGCTTACATGATGGACACGGTTGGCAACAAGGCGGCGCAAGCCGAGATCGCGATGATCAAGGTGGCGGCGCCGCGCATGGCGGTGAAGATCATCGACGATGCCATCCAGGCGCACGGCGGTGGCGGCGTGAGCGAGGACTTCGGGCTGGCCGAAGCCTATGCCAACGCGCGGTTGATCCGGCTCGCCGACGGCCCGGACGAAGTGCACAATCGGGCGATCGCCCGCATCGAGTTGAAGAAATACATGTAGGTCGCAGGGGCTCCCGATGGAAACACCAGGCTATCGCCCCGGCTTCATCGCCGACCTGTTCCGCATGGACGGTCGTGTAGCCCTGATCACGGGCGGCCATGGCGAGCTGGCGCAGGCGATGGCATGCACGCTGGCGGACCTCGGCTGCGACCTCGTGCTCGCCTCGCGCAAGCAGGACAAGTGCGAAGAACTGGCGATTGCCATACGCGGCGCTTTCGGTCGCCGGGTCACCTCCCTGCGCTGCGATGTCGCGAGCGAAGAGGAGGTCGTGCGGACCTTCGCCGAGACCCTGCGTGCGTACGGCCGGCTCGACGTGGTCGTCAACAACGCAGGTACTTCCTGCTGGGGCCTGCCCGAGGAGATTCCGCTCAAGGGCTGGCAGAAGGTGATGGACGTCAACGTCACCGGGACCTTCCTCTGCTGCCGCGAGGCGGCCCGCGCGATGATTCCGCGTGGCGGGGGCACGATCGTCAACGTGGCCTCCGTGGGAGCGTACCTCTCGTATCGGCCGCAGCACGGCCAGGTCGTTCCCTACACGACGTCGAAGGCGGCGATCGTACACTTGACGCAGGACCTCGCCGCGCAATGGGCCGACCAGGGCATTCGCGTCAACGCGATCGCGCCAGGCCAGGTCGAGTCGGGCATGACCTACACACTGGACGAGTCCCACCGCCAGGGCGTCGTGGATTCGATCCTGTTGAATCGGATCGGAAAACCCGTGGAAGTTGCCGGGGTCCTGGCGACCCTCGCATCCGATGCGGGTAGTTTCATCACTGGTCAAACGTATCTCGTCGATGGCGGTCAGTCGCTCGGCTGACCAGCAGGTTGGAATCTCCCGGGGGGCAAGCTCATGGGCGGCACGCGATCGCGCGTCGATCGGAACGGCAACGATGCGGCTGGCACAGGACGCGGCGCCGCAGTGGAGGAACCGATGGACTTCACGCTTCCTGAAGCGATCAGGGCGCGGTACTACGCGGCGGGGTACTGGAGAGACCAGGACCTGTGGAGCTCGTTCGAAGACGTGGTTGCAGGAAACACCGGCCGCACGGCGTTCATCGACGGCGACCGGCAGTTGACCTTCGACGAGCTGCATTCCCAGGCTGCGCGATTCGGTCGCGCGCTGCGAGCGAGCGGGATCCTCCCGGGGGAGGTCGTCGCCGTGCATGGTCGGCACGGCCTGGAATCCACGATTGCAATCATGGGTTGCGCGCATGCTGGCGTCGTGGTCGCGCTGTTGCCGCACATGTTCGCAACCGACCAGCTCCGGGCGATCCTCGCGAATTGCAGTGCGCGCGCCGTCGTCGCGCTCGGCGAGCCGGCAGAAGTCGAGCGATCGAAGTCTGCGGTGCGCGGCATGGACGTCGCGGCGTTCGTCGTGGCGGATCCTGTCGATGGAGCATCCCCTGCGGGCAGCGAGGCGTCGCTCGCCTGGTCCGAATTCCTCTGTCGGGGCGATTCGGCTGACTGGCGGCCACAACCGCGGGCGGCTGATGACCTCGTGCTGCTGATGTTCTCCTCGGGAACCACAGGCGAGCCGAAGGGCGTAATGCATTCGACGAACACGGTGCGCTTCGCGGTCGAGGCGTACAGCCGCCACCAGTCGATCGACGCCGGCGACACCAGCCTCGTCGTGACGGCGTTCGGCTTCATCGGCAGTTCCGTGCTCGGCACGTACCTGACCTATCTCCGCGGGTGTCGAACTGTCCTGCAGAGAACCTGGAACGCGGACGAAGCACTGGCGCTGATCGAAAGGCACCGTGTGTCGCATTTCCTGCTGATGCCGACCCATGCAATCGACATTCTCAAGTCTCCAAGGCTGGCCACGACCGATTGTTCCAGTGTCGCGCGTGGCGTCGTCGCCGGCGTTGACGAGGCGCATCGGCTGGACGCGAGACAACGGCTTTGCGCGAGACCGTATCCGATGTACGGCATGTCGGAATCGCCCGGGCACGTCACCGGGGCGACGGCAGACGACTGGGATGACTTGCGCACGGCGGAGGGACGCCCGCTGCCCGGAACCGAATTGATGATCTGCGACGATGACGATCGCGAGTTGCCTGCGGGTACTCAAGGCAACATCCTCGTGCGTGGTCCCAACCGGTTGCTCGGGTATTACCGGAACGACGCGCTGAACCGGGCTGCGCTGACGCGCGACGGTTTCTTCCGAACCGGCGACGTGGGTTTCGTCGACGCCGGGGGCCTGCTGACCTTCGTCGCGCGCAGCAAGGACATCATCCGCAGGGGAGGCGTAACGATCACCCCGGCCGACATCGAGGCGGCGCTCAGGCCGCATCCTCGAATTGCCGACGTCGCCGTCGTGGCTCTGCCGGATCCGCGGCTCGGCGAGCGGGCCTGTGCCTGCGTGATCACGCGGGATGGCAAGGACATCACGTTGCCGGAGGTCACTGGATTTCTCGCGGAAAAGGAATTCCCGCGCTACCTGTGGCCCGAGTTCGTGGTTGCCTGCGACAGCTTCCCGCGGACGCCGTCGCTCAAGGTCCAGAAGCTCGAGCTGCGCCGGCAGGTCCTGGCTCGCGGGCAATCCTGAGGACGACTGTGCCGCACGCGGGTCCGGTCACGCGCTGGAATTCCCCGAGGCAGGCGGGTCCGGGCTGACGGGCACGCTGAATTCCCACGTGGCACGGTGCTCCAGCCGCCGGATGCGGCTGTTGCTTCCGCCCGGCGCGCAGGTGAAGGAATAGACCAGGCCTTTCATGGTCGCGGCTCCGGGATCGCGGAACACGCAGGCGATCGCCGAACAACTCACCACGATCTCCGTGCCGCGACGTTCGAACCCGTAGTTCGACAACAAGTGTGTCGACGGCTCCCGGAGCACGTTCCCGAAGAAGCGCTCGGCTGCCGCCTTGCCGTCAATCTGCAACTGCCCGCCGTCGTAGCTGAGCGACACGTCGTCCGCCAGGCACTGCAGCACCGCGGGGATGTCGGCTGCATCGAGCGACCTCGCATAGCGCGACACGAGCGATCTCAGGTGGCTCTGCTCTTCGAGGCCAGGGTGCATCGTGTCCTCCATCGCGCCAGCCGGTCGCGTCGCAAGGGGCCTGTCAGGCCGTCATGCCGCCGTCCACGGCGAGCACGGCCCCATTGACGTACGACGCGTCGTCCGACACGAGGAACAACGCGGCCGCCGCCACTTCGTCCGGCCGGCCATTGCGTCCCATGGGGTTTACGCTGCCGAACTGCTTGATGGTTGCTTCGACGTCGACGCCCGTCCTCGGTGCGTCCGGGCGCAACTGGAACTCGCGCAGCATGGGCGTATCGATGGCGCCCGGACAGATTGCGTTGCAGCGGATGTTCTCCCTGCCGTAGCGCTTCGCCAGTGCGCGCGCCAGGCCGACCACACCGAACTTGGCCGCGGAATAGATCGGGCTGAAGGGCGAGGCCACGAGCCCGGCCCCCGACGCGGTGAAGACGACGGCCCCACCGCCACGACGGCGCAGGTGCGCGATGGCGGCGCCGGTGACGACTACCGCCGCGCGAACATTGAGGTCCATCGCCAGCGAGTACAGGTCCATGTCGACACCCTCGAAAGCCGCGGGTCCCGGGTTGCCGGCGTGATTCCACACGAAATCCAGTGCCCCGAACTCGGCCGCGGTCCTTGCCACCGCGTCGCGCGCGAACGCGTCGTCGGTGAGGTCGCCACAGATGGCCAGTGCCCTGGCACCGCCGCGCGAGATCTCGGCGGCGACCGCAGCTGCCGCGCCCTGGTCGCGATCCACGACGGCCACCGCGGCGCCTTCACGCGCAAAGAGCAGGGCGCCGGCGCGTCCCATGCCGGACGCTGCGGCCGTGATCAACCCGGACTTTCCAGCAAGTCGTGCCATGGCAGGGATCCCCGGGCGAGGCGAGAGATTAATAAACGACCGAACGGACGGAAGAATAATGCGGATGCCGGGGTCGAGGTGTCAAGCGGCGTTGCGGCGACGGACCTTGACAACGACAGCCGCGCCGGGAAAAATCAAACAGGCCGACTAGTCGGTTGAAAGTTTATGCCGCACCGCCGCCGCGCCAGGGCATGCGGACGTGACTACTCGCGGGCGCAAAGCACGGAGCCGGTTCGATGAAGGTAGCGGTGGAGATCGAGGCCGTTCGCACCGTGCCCTGGGGGCTCGCACAGTACGTCGACGGGCATTTCGTCCCGGGCGAAGGCAGCCTCAACGCCGTTGAAAACCCGGCCAGTGGCGCGGTCCTGGCGATGCTGCCGCAGCTTTCGCTCGGCCAGCTCGACACAATCGTCGCGGCGGCGCGCCGCGCGTTCGAGGGCGACGCCTGGCGCGACGGCGCCTTGCGCAGGACCGTCCTGACGCGCATGGCGGACCTCTTCGAGGAGCGCAGGGAACTCTTCCTGCGCAGCGTCGTCCTGGAGGTCGGAACGCCTGTTGCAATCGCCCGGTTCCTGCAGGTCGACGGGCCGCTGGCGATGCTGCGTGACATCGCCTTGCGGGCCGACGTCGACCGTACCGAGCAGCTGGTCCCGGACACGCGTGCCCCGGCGAGTGAAAGCCTGATTCGCTGTGAACCCGTCGGCGTGGTCGCAGGCATCGGCGCGTACAACAACCCGCTGCTGTACCTGGTGTCGAAGTGCTGTGCCGCGCTGGCGGCGGGTTGCACGGCGATCTACCTGCCGAGCTCGTTGACGCCGCTGACCGCATTGCTTTTCGGCGAGATTGTGCACGACGCCGGCGTGCCGCGCGGTGTGCTGAACATCGTGGCGGGCGGGCCCGACGTGGCTCGCGCCTTGACGCTGCATCCCGGTGTCGACAAGGTCAGCATGACCGGCTCCGTCGCCGTGGGCCGGCAGGTCATGCGCCAGGCCGCCGACGGGCTGAAGGATGTCGTGCTGGAACTCGGCGGCAAGTCGGCCGGCATCGTGCTGCCCGGTGCCGACCTCGAGCACATCTCGGTGCCCCTGCATGGACGCTACCTCCGCAATGCCGGCCAGGGATGCCAGTCGCCGACGCGATTGCTCGTGCACGCCTCGCAATTCGACGACTTCGTGGATGCGGCGCGCGCGGCCTACGCGCGCATTCCCGTGGGCGATCCGTGGCAAGGTTCGACGATGATCGGCCCGTTGATCCGCGAGGCACACCGGGCGCGCGTGGAAGGCTACGTTCAGCGAGCAGTGGCCGCAGGGGGAACGATCCTCGCCGGCGGCGGACGCCCGGACATGCCGGTGGGTTGGTTCATGAACGGAGCGTTGCTCGGGGGTCTCGCCAACGACGCCGAGATCGCGCGCAACGAGCTCTTCGGTCCGGTGGCCATGGTGATTCCATACGCCGACCCGGACGAGGCCGTGGCGATTGCAAACGACTCCGACTTTGGACTCGCCGCCAGCATCTTCGGACCCCAGGACGAGGCGATGGCCGTGGCGCGGCGACTGCGAGTCGGAACCGTCTCGATCAACGGCGGCGGCAACTTCCGCGTGGACTCGGTGCTCGCCGGATGGAAGCAGAGCGGCATCGGGCGGGAGTGGGGTGAACACGGGATCCGGGAGTTCCTGGAAACGCAACACATCCAGTGGACGGTGAACGATTGAGCGTGCGCAGGCCCGCGCGAACCTGTGCAGGCGGAACTGCATCGATTTTTCACGGCCAGGAGGCACGCCGATGGAGATGGTCGGTATCGGGTGGTACTTCGAGGACATGCCTGTCGGCCGGCAATACCGGACGATCGGCCGCACGGTCACGGAAACCGACATCATCAACTTCGTCAATTGCACCGGTTTGACCGAAGTCTTCTTCATCAACCGGGAGGCAATCGCAGCTGAGTCGGTCTTCGGCCGGCGCTTTGCACCGGCTGCGCTCTGTTACTGCTTCAGCGAGGCTTTGATCGCGCAGGCGACGTTGCAGTACACGGGCCTGGCAATGCTCCACCTCGAACTCGACATCAAGGGACCCGTCTTTGACGGCGACACGATCCACGCCGAGTGCGAGGTCGTCGAGGCGCGGCTCAGCCGGACGGACCCGTCCCGGGGCATCGTGAAAACCAGGGTGCGCATCGTGAAACAGGACGGGGCCGTGGCATACGAATACAGCCCGACCCGGATGATCAAGTGCCGTCCTCCCGGCGGCGACGGCGCGCTGCAGGGCCGCGGGTCCCGCTAGGTGCCGCACATCGGGCGGTTGAAGGACATGAGCGAATCGAAAGGCGACGAGCCGCACAGCGAGTGGCGCTGGCTGGACCAGGATACGCTGCCGCATGCGTTCGACCGAGTGCTGCGAGCGGCACCCAATCGCATCTTCCTGGACATTGGCGGCCAGCAGTGGACCTATGGCGAGTTCGATCGCCTCAGCACGCGTTTCGCCCACGAGCTGCGCGCTCTCGGAGTGGCGCCTGGCGACACCGTCATGACGGTGCTCGACAACAACATCGACTGCGTCGTTGCCTGGTTTGCGATCAACAAGGCCGGTGCGATCAGCGTACCGATCAATACGGCCTTGCGAGGGGAATTCCTGCGTCACCAGCTGAACGACGCCGGCGGCCCGCTCCTCGTCTGTGAGGCGGCCTATCTTCCCCGGGTGCTCGAGGTCGCCGACGCGCTGCCGTCCGTCCGTCGCATCCTGCAGCGAGGCCCGGTCGATTCGACGTTCGCCTGCAGGATACCCGTCGCGCCCCTCGATGCGCATCGCGGCACGGTGGAGACGCCGATCGAGATCAGCGCGAGGCCGTCCGCAACGTCCTGCATCATCTACACGTCGGGAACGACGGGGCCCTCCAAGGGCAGCATGCAGAGCTACAACTATTTCTGCCATCTCGCATCGCAACGCCTGCACGCGAATCCTGCCACTGCCGACGACATCACGTTCACGCCACTGCCGCTGTTTCACAACAACGCACTGGCGACCGGCATCACCGCCACCGTGCTCAGCGGGGGACGCATTGCGATCGCCCCGCGATTCTCGCTGTCGAATTTCTGGCCTGAGGTTCATCGCAGCGGGGCGACCATCGTGTCCCTGGTGGGTTCGATCGCAACGCTGATCGCGGAAGCGCCAGATACGGCATGGTCGCAGCGCTGCTTCGGCCAGGTGCATACCGTGCGCGGGGTGCCGTTCACGGATGCGGTCAAGGAAGCCTGGCGCCGGCGGTTCGGGTCGCGCAACGTCGGGTCGAACGACTATGGCATGACGGAGGCGGCACTGATCACGTGGTTGCCGCGCGGGGCGCCTGCGGCATCGGGATCTTCGGGCAGGCGTTGCGCGGCGTTCGACGTCCGCATCGTCGACGATGACGATCGTGAGGTCCCCGTGAACGTGGCGGGCGAAGTCGTCGTTCGTCCCAACCATCCCAACATCATGTTCCAGGGGTACTGGCGCCGACCCGAGGCGACCGTGGCTGCAATGCGCAACCAGTGGTTCCACACCGGCGACATCGGCCGTTTCGACGAGGACGGGTTCTTCTACTTCGTCGACCGGAAGAAGGACTACCTCAAGCGACGCGGCGAGAACATCTCAAGCTACGAAATGGAGGTCGCCATCAAGGCGCATCCGGCGATCCAGGAAGTCGCCGTCCACGCAGTACCCTCGAAGCTCGGCGACGACGACGTCAAGGTGACGGTCGTCCTGAAGGCAGGGCACGCGGTGGCGGCGGACGTCCTGTGCCTCTGGATCGCGGAACGCGTGCCGTATTTCGCGGTACCGCGTTACATCGAGTTCCGCAGCGAATTGCCGAAGAACCCCCAGGACAAGGTCCTCAAGTACCAGTTGCGCCAGGAAGGTGTGACGCCCGCGACCTGGGACCTCGAAGGCAGCGGACTGCGCCTGGAAAAGCGCTGACGGCCTCGCATTCAACCCGGAGACGACAATGCCTCTCTATGCCTTCATCGGATTCGACCATCCCCCGCACTCGATGGAACTGCGCGACAAGCTGCGTGCCGATCACCGTGCCTATGTGCAGGGCAACGACGGCGGGGCCTGCCTCGCGGGGGCACTGTACGACGACGAGGGGAACCAGTGCGGGACCCTGAAGATTTTCGAGGCCAGCAGTGCCGAGGACGTCTGGGCGTGGTACCGCAAAGAGCCGTTCTATGCCAATGGCGTCTACAAGGACTGCCACGTCGTCGAATGGCGCATGGCACTGAACACGCTCCAGCCGACGGGCGGCTGGGTGAAGGACTACCCTGCGCGGCTGAAACCCTGAGGGCCATTGCTGGCTGATGTGCGAGCCGTTGCGACGTCGATGATGACGTTCGC
The DNA here is from genome assembly GCA_963786705.1 of uncultured Gammaproteobacteria bacterium. Classification (GTDB taxonomy): domain Bacteria; phylum Pseudomonadota; class Gammaproteobacteria; order Steroidobacterales; family Steroidobacteraceae; genus RPQJ01. Next base: position 15,108 of record CAWBAG010000020.1, on the reverse strand, counting down.
CGGGCAACATCGTCACGACCGGGGCGCTCCACACGTGTCGTGACGTTGCTGCCGTTTGGCCTCCTGCTCGAGCGAGGGCTGGGCGGCGCCATCTCGCTACCCGTCTCGATCCGGTCGGCGCTGGGTGCCTCGCCGAGCAATCGGGCGTCGCGCGCACGCAGTGGTGCTCGCGTGCCAGCAACTGGTGCGGGAGGGCCATCGTGATAATTTCGGAATACCAAAACCAAACAAAATCAATGTAGTGCGAACGACTCTTGATCTGTGGTCGTAGCTTCGAGTCCTGCACGGCATGCCAACTAGAGCGCTCCCGACGCGTCCCGGCGGACCACGGTCGCGGCATTCCCCGTCGCATCAATATTGTGGCTTTCGCCTGTAACCAGTGGAATAGTAGGCATAGTTCCAGGTTGTCGACGGGAAGGCGTATACGACCGAGCCTGCGCTGACTGGTGCCCGGAAGCAGTGGAGAAACCATGACCACCAAACCTCACCTCCAGACGCTGGAGGAATTGCCCGACGCGACCGGCTTTCCATACAAGGTGATGCCGACCGGCTGGTTCCAGGTGGGCTGGTCGCATGAGTTGAAGCCCGGCGACGTGCGCGCGTTGAGATATTTCAAGCAGCACCAGGTGATGTACCGCGCCGAGCAGGGCCAATGCGTCGTCATGTCGGCATTCTGTGCGCACTTCGGCGCACACCTCGGTCACGGCGGTCGCGTCGATGGCTGCAATATCGTATGCCCGTACCACGGCTGGGTCTGGGGGCCCGACGGCCTCAACGTGCTGGTGCCGGCGGAACGTGCGCCGACCTCGTCCCGGCGCCGTATCTTCTGTTATCCCGTCGTCGAGACCAACGGCATTATCTGGGTCTGGCACGACGCGCTGCGCCGTGAACCCTTGTGGAACGCACCCGAGGAACGCCGGGGCGAGCGCAAATACCTGCCGGTCAGCGAGCACACTTCGTACGGCTGGAAGGACGTGCACGTCCAGCCGCAATTTGTCACGGAAAACGTAATCGACATTGACCACTTGATCTACGTGCATCGCAACACGATGCTGCCACCCGCGCGCACGGAGGCGGAATATCCGACAGCCAATTATGAAACGCCCATCGCGCGCGTCGATTACGCGGCGCCCGGCACGCTCAACTGGTGCAACGGTGTCGGCATCATCATCACCGAGTTCCCGGTAGATCGCGAACGGCCCTGGCGCAAGCCCGCCATCGTATACAGTTGTCCGACGCCGATCGACAACGAGCGCAGCGACATCTTCGGCACCGTGCTGGTCGAGCAGGACGATACCGTCGACGGCGCAGACGACGTCGTCCCCGTCGGTCGAGCGCAGAAGCGCATGAAAGAGCAGTTCGAGCAGGCCAAGGCCGATTTCTTCATATGGGACAACATGGTCTACATGGAGCGTCCCGCCTATACGCGCTATGAAGGCAAGCTATTCCTCGCGATGCGCCGCTGGTGCAGTCAGTTCTATCCGGCCGAGAACGACTGCGCGCCGAAGTCGCTGGGAGGAAATGCGGGCACTACGCGATGAATCCGGCACTGCCGGGATTCTATGGGTTGCTCGGTCAGCACCGGCACAGCTTTCCCGAGCGTACCGCCGTCGTCCATGCCGGCCGGCGCATCGGCTACGCCGAATTGTTCGAGCGTGCTGGCCGCCTCGCTCGCATGCTGGTCGGCCACGGTGTTCGCGCGGGCGACCGTGTCCTGTGGCTCGGCCAGAACTCCCACGTCCTCGTCGAGTTGCTCGCGGCCTGCGATCGCCTCGGTGCGATGTTCTGCTGCGCCAACTGGCGCCAGTCCGCGGACGAACTCGAGTTTGTACTGCGCGATTTCGACGCGCGCGTCGTCTTGTGGCAGCGCGGAGAAGTCGGCCAGGTGATCGAGGCGGCGCGCAGCCGCGGCCGCGATATCGACGCCGCTGGATCTCGGTGGATGACGAGGGCGTTGCGGATCACGAGACGCCCGAGCTGTCAGGCGAGCATGAGGATCCGACCTCGAATGCAACCGCGCCGCTCCTCGCACTCTATACGGCGGCGTTCGAGGGCCGGCCGAACGCAGCGATGCTCTCGGCCCACGGTCTCTACCTGCAGGCCATGGTGCACGCACATGCGCTCGAGATCACGCATCGGAGCGTGGCGCTGGTCAGTTCGCCGCTGTTCCACATACTCGGCTGGCTCGACCTGCTGCCTGCGCTGCTGCAGGGCGGTACGGTCGTGATCGCGCGGCGCGCGGACGCGGAAGACCTGCTGTTCCTGCTCGCTTCCGAACGCGTGACGACCGGCACGATTCACCCGCCGACCGCGGCCGCGATCGCGACACTGAATCGGGACCGTAAGCTCGACCTGTCGGCCTTTCGCAGCGCGCTGCGGATGCCCGGCTGGGCGGACATGACGACGCCTGGCCCCGGTATCGGCGGCTACGGCCAGACCGAAGTGGCGGGCCCGGTCGTCATCGGCGCGTACGCTGGTAAAGGCCGAACACCGTTCTGTGGGAGGACTTCCCCGATCGCCGAGGTCCGGATCGTGGACGAATGCGGCACAGACGTCGCGCCGGGAGAAACAGGCGAGATCCTCGTGCGCGCGCCGGCCTGCCTGGGCTATTGGAACCGACCCGAGCTGAACGCCGCGCGCTGGGCGGCCCATGGCTGGTGGCGCACGCGCGACCTCGGGAGTCGCGACGCTGACGGAACGATCAGCTTCGTCGGCGCGAAGACACGCTTCGTCAAGACTGGTGGAGAGAACGTGTATCCCGCCGAAGTCGAAACGGTGCTTGCCTCGCATCCGGCCGTCCAGCGTGCCGCGATCATCGGGACACCCGACGACCAGTGGGGCCAACTCGTCACGGCCGTGATCGTGCGTTTGCCGGAGGCTGCGGTGACAGCAGAAGAATTGTCAGCGCATGTGCGCGCGCGACTCGCCGCGTACAAGGCGCCGCGCGTCGTGCATTTCGCCGATGCGCTGCCGCTCGTGCCAGTCGGTGGCGCGATCGACTACCTGGAGCTCGATCGGAGGTTTGGTGGGGGCGGTTACCCGGGCCAAGGCGTCCGCACCGCGACGACAATCGGCGCGGGCGCAGCGTGACGCTCGACACCGTGCTCGCCTTCAGGTGTCCCGTCCAAACTGGCTCTCCAGCATCGACTTGATCGCGTTGCGGTCGGCCTTACCGGTGACCGGATTCAGCGGCAGGTCGCGCACGCAAAGAATTCCATCGAGCCGTGAGTCCGACCAGCGAGCAAGGTGCGCGTTGAGCATCTCCGGCGTAGCCGTGGCGTCCCTCTGCAGCACCGCGACGCCGCACAGGAGTTTTCGATCGGCAGCGCCGATCTGCATTACTACTGCGGTCTGCACCGCCTCGTGATCCGCGAGGTTCCGTTCGATCGTACGCGGATAAACCGTACGTCCGTCGCGCTCGACGGCGAAGTTGCTGCGATCGACGAGGTGAACAAAACCGCGTTCGTCGCGATAGCCGACATCTCCATTCAGGACCGCGCCGTCGACGATCGTCTCGCTGGTCTGCTCCGGCTGACCGAGGTACCCGAGCATTGCAGCCGGGCTGCGAATGGCAATGCGACCGACCTCGTTGGCACCGACTGCGACCAGGTCAGGCCCCAGGACCTGGACCGTCGTGCCGTAAAGCGGGCGACCCATGGAGCCCAGCACCAGTGGGTCGTCCGGATCGTGATCCTGCGGGCGGAGCACGCAAGCGGGCCCGGCTTCCATTGCGCCGTATGCCTGGGCGAAGACCGGACCGAAACGCTCGACCAGTTCGCGAAGTCGCGCTGGTGTCATTGATTCGCCGCCGTAGAAAAACAACTCAACCTGCCCGCGCAGCCACGCTGTGTCGTTGCGACCAAGCAGCACATAAAGCAGCTGCGTCGGCAGGAAAAGCACGTTCGCGCGTTCCGCTTGCGCGGCTGCAAGCATCGGTTCCAGGTCGAACGTCTGGCAAGTCACGACCGTGCCGCCCCGCAGCATCGTGGGGATGACCTGCATCGCCGAGATGACCGGGTGAGGGGTGCACGATACGGTGATTGGTCGTCGCGGGTAATCGAGCGTCGCCATCAGTGTCAGGGCTTGGGCACTCGGCACCGAGGCGGAAAATGCGGCGGCTTTCGGCGCGCCGGTCGAACCGCTCGTGTAGGCGACGAACGCGGGACCCTTGTGCTCGCGAGCGATCAAGGCAGACGGCGTCGAGTTGCCCGCAATGGCGCCAATGTCTTCCAGGCCGAACGACGCACCAACGCCGAACTTGCGGCCAGGCAAGCCGTCGCAAACCTCGGCGGCGCGTTCCCGGAAGTCCGTCGTGCACAACACGATGGTCGCCACGCCCGCCTGGATGACGCGATGACGGAGCGCGTCGACTGACAGTGCGGGCGGCAGATCGACTGTGCACAGTCCGGCAATCTGTGCTGCAACCTGGAGTGCAAGGTAGTCGGCGCCCATCTGCAGCGCCAGACCAATCCGATCTCCGGCGTGGAGTCCAATCCGATCGAAAGCCGAAATCAGCTGACCAACCCATGGCGCGAGTTCCCGGTAACTGATGCGCCTCCCACGATCGACCAATGCAATGCCTCTGTGGGCACTTCGGAACACCTCGGTGTACAACTCGCTGATCGGCGGAAACGCAGGAGCGCTATTCGTTGTCATTGACTCAAGGCCTCCGGAACAAGGACTCGCGGGTGACGTCGGGTCGATATCTCTGCGGTGCAGCACCGAAGCCAGGGGCGTCGACTAGAAAAATCTTGCAGCGCTCGCTCGAACGGGGACCGCGGGTAGCGACACGTCCCCTGACAGAGGAAGAATAGCCGGATACCTGGCGTGCGCATCACGGGGCTTGGCCGGGCAACCGCCAAGGCTGGGCCAGGCAGCTGACAGGTACCAGGGGCGTCGCTGGAAACCCGTCATTTCCGAACGACGCCATGCGCCGGCCACCCGGTTGACTGTTGCAGGCCGGCCTCCGGGCGCCCCTTGCCGGCCACGCTCGCGCTCGCCGCGCGACTTTGCTACGGTCGTGGCGGGGTCCCGCAGGGGGCGAGCCGATTCGGCTATCGAACGCACATGCCACGACGCACACCGACCGTCACGACCGCAACCAGGCTCGTCGACCTCCTGCTCGAGCGAGGGCTGGGCGGCGTGCCGCCCTTGTCGAGTGCCGAGGCGCTCGCCGGCCAGTATCTTGCCGACATGCGCCATGAGGACGACGACGAGCGCGTCGATTCCCTGATCAACTGGGAGACGACCAAGAATTTCACGACCGGTTTCGTCACGGGCCTGGGCGGCGTCATCTCGCTGCCCGTCTCGATCCCATCGGCGCTTGGCGCCTCGTGGCTGCTGCAGGCGCGCCTGGCCGGGACGATCGCGCGGATCTATGGCCACGACCTGCGCCAGGACCGCGTGCGCACGCTGGTGCTGATGAGCCTCGCGGGCGACGTGGCCAGGGATGCGATGAAGGTGACCGGCGTCGGTTTCGGCAACAAGCTCACGCAACGCGCGGCCGCGCAGATCCCGGGGCGCGCGCTCGTCGAGATCAACAAGCGCATCGGTGTGCGGTTGCTCGGCAAGGCGAGCGAGCGCAGCCTCGTCAACGTCTCGAAGGTCGTGCCCGTGATCGGCGGCGTCGTCGGCGGATCGTTCGATGCGCTCGTGTGCCGCGCGGTGGGCCGCACGGCCAAGGCGCTGTTCCGGCGGACCTGGCCCGAACAAGCGCAACTGCGTTCGGCGTAACGCAGCCCGGACTGTCCGGTCGCGGTCGAGCGCGGTTTCCCTATACTGCGCGCCATGGCGGAACCGAAGCGCTGCTCTACCTCGACCCCGACAGCACGCTCAACCTGCAGGCGCAGATCCGCCAGAAGCTGGTCGAGTCGATCCACCTCGGAATCTTCAAGCCTGGCACGCGCCTGCCGTCGTCGCGCAAGCTCGCCGAGCAACTCGGCGTCGCGCGCAACACGGTCGTGCTCGCCTGCCAGCAACTCGTGGCGGAAGGACTGCTCACGAGCCGAGCGCGCAGCGGTCTCTACGTCGCGCACGCGTCGCGCAGCCGCGCCGCGGTGCGCCGCATGCGCCGGGCGAGCGCGGTCGGCATCACCGGGCCGCTGGCAGCAGTGGCTCAAGTCGCGCGCCAACCCGGACACCGCGCGGCTCGCGCCGGCCGACGCGCGCGACTATCCGTACTGCTTTCTCGACGGCCAGTTCGACACGTCGCTGTTTCCGGTGGCCGAGTGGCGCGAGGCGGCCGCTACGCGCTCGGCAGCGGCGACATCGGCGTCGTGGTCCGCGGCGACGGGCGGTCTCGACGACCCGATGCTGATCGAGGAACTGCGCACCAAGATCCTGCCGCGAGCGAGGCATCAACGCGCGCGCCGACGAGATCCTGATCACCGTCGGCGCCCAGCAGTCGCTGTACCTGCTGGCCGAACTGCTGGTCGATTCCAGCGTCTCGGTCGCCATCGAGGAGCCGGGCTACCCGGCAGATGCGCCACCTCATGCAGCGGCGCGGCGCGCCGATCGTGCACCAGCCGATCGACGGCGACGGCATGCTGGTCGACGGCACGCTCGACGGCTGTCGCATCGTCTACGTGACGCCGAGCCACCAGGCGGCGACCGGCGTCACGATGTCGCTCGAGCGTCGTCGCGCGCTGCTCGAGAAGGCGGCGCAACGCGACATGCTCGTCGTCGAGGACGATTTCGACTGCGAGAGCAACTACAAGGGCTATCCGCACCCGGCGCTGCGCGGCATGGACCGCGAAAACCGCGTCATCTACGTGTCGTGCCTCTCCAAGGTGCTCGCGCCCGGGCCTGAGCCTCGGCTTCATGGTGGCGGCACCCGAGTTGATCGCCGAGGCGCGCAAGTTGCGCCGGCTGATGGTGGGACAACCGCCGCGCAACAACCAGCGCGCGATGGCGCACTTCATCCGACTCGGGCACTACGACGCGCTGACGCGCGAGCCTGCATCGAACCTTCGGCCAGCGCTGGGACGCCTTGCGCCAGGCGCTCAACTTCTACCTGCCGCCCTGGGTGGCGCTGGCGCCGAGCAAGGGCGGGACCGTGCTCTGGGTGCAGGGCTCCGACGACCTCGATGTCTCGCGCCTCGTGGACGAGGCGGCGCGTCGCGGCGTGCTGGTCGAGCCCGTCGATCACTTCTATGCGCTCTCGCGGCGGCCGCTGAACTGCTTCCGCATGGGTGTATCGGGCATCCCGGCACATCGCATCCGTGAAGGCGTGGCGCGGCTGGCCGCCGTCGTTCGCGAGTTCACCTCGGGCGCCACCGAGCACCTCGACCTGCTGCGTCGGTCGGCGACTGCTTGCGGCGGACCTGCACGACGACGCTGCCGGGCGCCGTGATGCGAACCCAGCGCGTCTACGGCGAGCCGGTCGAGATCCACCTGCACGCCGACGGCTCGATGAGCGGGCGCGCCGGATTCGCCGGCGAGGACCGCGACTACGGTCGCTGGTGGCTGGACGGCGACCGCTACGTGCGCCAGTGGCAGCGCTGGTCCTACGCGGAAACGGCTTCGTACGCGATCGTGCTCGATGGCGACACGGATCAAGTTCTACCTCGAGTCCGGGTACATCGAGGACACGCTCGACGTTCGAGCCGCGGCGACGCGTTAGCGCAGCGGCGGCCGAGATCCGTCTGGCTCCATCGGCTGACCCTGAACTGGCACTACGCTACGCCGCCGCGTCTGGCCTAGCCTCCCGGGGCGCTGCGTCCAGCGACGCGGAGGGGGCTGGGCACGATGACGCACTTTGCGGTGGCCGGGCTGCAGCTCGAACTGACGGCACAGGACAACCTGGAGATCGTCCGCGCCGAGTTGGAGCGCCTGAAGCGCCGGTTTCCCTGGGTCGACATGGTCGTGCTGGGCGAACTGTCGCTGCGTCGGGCCCCAGACGTCCAACGCCGAGCCGCTGCCCGGGCCCCTGGAGCAAGTCGCTCTGCCAGGTCGCACGCGACCTGCGGCTCTGGTTCGTCCCGGGTTCGATCCACGAACGCGACGGCGATCAGCATCTACAACACGACGCCCGTGATCGATCCCGCGCGGCGAAGTCGTCGCGCGCTACCGCAAGATGTTCCCGTTCCTGCCGTACGAGCAGGGCGTCACGCCCGGCACGGAATTCGTGGTCTTTGACGTGCCGAACGTCGGGCGGTTCGGCGTCTCGATCTGCTACGACATGTGGTTCCCGGAGACGACGCGCACGCTCGCCTGGATGGGCGCGGAGGTGGTGATCCATCCGACCATGACCAACACGATCGACCGCGAACTCGAACTCGCGATCGCGCGCACCAATGCCGCGGTCAACCAGTGCTACTTCGTCGACGTGAACTGCGCCGGGCAGGCTCGGCAACGGCCGCTCGCTCGTCGTCGCACCCGACGGCAGCGTCGTCCACCAGGCCGGCACCGGGTACGAGATCGTCCCGGTCGAAATCGACCTCGGGCTCGTGCGTCGCAGCCGCCGCCGCGGCCTGCTCGGGCTCGGGCAACCGCTGAAGAGCTTCCGCGACAGCGCGGTCGTCTTTCCGCAGTACCAGCCGGGACAGGCCGTCACCGACCCTGCGCAGCTCGGCGGCGTTGGTCCGTCCCGGGTTGCCGGCGTCGACGGACGAGGACGGCCGGTTGAGCGCATCTGGACCAATCGGTCGTCTGCGATCTGGCCCTATGGGTCGACGACGGCTCGTCTATTTTCGCGACGAACACGGCATCGAGCCGGACAGTTCACGCAATGACAGGGGTGGTGTCATGAGCAAAGAGATTCAGACCGCAAGGGCAACGTGCTGGCAGCCGAGGTGCGACGTGCCTGCGCAATCGCGCGCAGCCCGCGCCGGAGTGTCTCGCGCATGACGATGGCTGCCGCGGGCCTGCAATGCGCAGCTGGGTCAACCGCCTTGCCCAGACGAAGCCGGAGCTCGAGGAGATCGTCGTCACGGCGACCCGGCGCGAGCAGTCGGTCCAGGAGATTCCGTTCAACATCTCCGCGGTGACGGGCGAAACCCTCGAGCGCGCCAACATCAACGACTCCATCGAGGCGCTGCGGACGATGGCGGGCGTGACGGTGCAGGATCGCGGTTATCGCAATTCCGGCGTCACCAACGGCATCGTGATCCGCGGCATCAACGTCGACTCCGGGACCAACGGCGACGTGCCGCTGGCGGCGCCGCCGACCGTCGCCACGTACGTCGACGACACGGCGCTGTTCGGCAACTTCGTGCTGAAGGACATCGACCGGATCGAGGTGCTGCGCGGGCCGCAGGGCACGCTGTACGGTTCCGGCTCGCTGGCGGGCAACGTCCGCTACATCATGAACAGGCCCGATCCCAAGCGCACTTCGAAGGCAGGCCAGCGTCAACCTCGGGCGTGACCGAAGGGTCGGACGGGTACAACTTCAACCCCGACCTGATGCTGAACATGCCGTTGAGCGACACGGCTGCGTTCCGCATCAACGCCGGCATGATCGACAACGACGGCATCGTCGACTACCCGAACGTCTACCGCACGATGCCAACGGCGACCCGGTCGTCAACGGCGACGTGCTGACGGCGCTGCCGATGTACCGGCGCGTCAAGGACGTCGATTCGACGTCGACATCAAGTACGCCCGCGCGGCGTCTGCGCTTCGAACCGAGCGAGAATTTCAGCGCGCAGTTGTCCTACCAGTGGCAGGACGACGAAGTCGGCGGGCGCCGCCAGGTGACGCGCGGCGAGAACCTGGTCAACGGCGGCCAGTACGACGACTACGAGTTCGGCGCCGTCCAGCTCGAGCCATCCGAACGCGAAGTGCAGCTGGCCGCGCTCGAACTCGAAGTCGGCCTCGGTTTCGCGACACTCACCTCGAGCACCTCGTACTACGAGCACACCGGGCACCGGCATCAGCGACAACTCGGGCGTGTACGCGCGCAACGGCTGGTTCGCGTTCTACGGCAGCTCGCCGCGGCCGATCGCGCAGGCCGAGCGTTTCTACGACGACACGGCCTTCGCGCAGGAATTCCGGCTGGTCTCGCAGGGCGGCGAGTTCGTCGACTGGACGGCTCGGTCTGTACTACGTCGACCAGGACTACGACCTGGGCCAGAACAGCTACCTGGTCGGCTACATTCCGTACCTCGAACGCGCTCGACTGGTACGGGCTCGCGCCGTACAGCACGAACCAGGATTTCCTGTTCCGTCGCAACCAGGCCTACGAAGAGATCGCGTTGTTCGGTGAGGCGACCATCAACTTCACCGACGACCTGCACCTCACGCTCGGCGGGCGCTACTTCGACAACTCGGTCGACGTCGACGCCCTGGTCGACGTGCCGATCTATTCCGTCTTTGCGCCGCCGGGGGAAGCCGTCGGAAAAAATCGACGACGACGGGTTCCTGTTCAAGGCCAATTTCGCCTGGGACGTCACCGACTGACTCGATGCTGTACGCGACGTATTCGCAGGGCTATCGCCATGCCGGCGCCAACGCGGTGCCGACCACCGGCAAGTACGCCGAGAATCCGGACTACTTCACGTTCGACTCCGACTCGGTCGACAACTACGAGACTCGGCTACAAGGGCGTGACGGACCTCGTCACACTTCGCGGTCATCCCTCTACTACACGGACTGGCAGGACCCGCAGCTGAACACGGCGACCTCGAACTGGGGCTTCTTCGCCGCGATCAACGGCGAATCGGCGCCGACCCAGGGCTCGAGCTCGAGCTGTCCGGCGCGATCACCGACTCACCTGACCTACAGCGTAGGCTACACGTATGCCGACGCCGAACTGACCGACGACGTGTACCAGCCGGCCGGCAACTTCTATGGCGGCCCGTTGTTCACCGACAAGGTGGCCGCGGACGGCGACCGGCTGCCGGGCACGCGCCAAGCACGTGTTCAACGTGGCGCTCGGCTACGACATGACGTTCGGCAACGGCATCGCGCATGAACGCCGTGCTGAGCGGCTACTATCAGTCGGACGTGCTGAACAGCATCGGCGACGACAACTGCCTGACGTCGTTCACGGCCTCCGGCAACTGCCGCGACAGCCCGAATCCGGCGTCGGCGACCTACGCGCCGGACTCGATCTTCTCGCGCAGCTACGCCGAGATCGACTCATTCCAGCTCTGGAACCTGAGCACCACCTTCAGCCGCGACGCGTGGGGCGTGTCGCTCTACGTCAAGAACCTGTTCAACGACGAGGGCACGACCGGCGCGTTCCCGTTCCTGGTGGGCGGGCTCGAACACCGCGCCGAGCCAGAACTACTTCGGCAACAACTCGCGTGACTTCATTGCCCTGCCGCGCACGTTCGGGATGGCGCTTACCTATCGGTTCTGACGGCAGCGTGACCAGCGACTCGCACAGCGCACGCGGGAGCAGACTGGCGGACTCGGTCGCCGGCTGCATCGAAGCGGTGACCTGCGGCAGGCGCTGGCAGGCGTGCCAGGACCTGAATCGGACCACCCGGACTACGCGTACGGGTGGTACCTCGCGAGCTACCTGCTGCGCAAGACGCGCGCCTGCCCGACGCGTTGCGGGCGATCGATCGCGCGCTGCAGCTCGAGCCTTGCGGACCGGTATCAGGCTGCACCAGGCGCACGTTGCCTGCTCGAGGCCGGCGACATGGCGGGCGCGAGCGGCGGCCGTCGGCGATCTTGCGGGGCCGACCGCTCGCCGACGCCGTGCTCCACGGCGAGATCGGCATCGCTGCTGTACCGGCGTGGGCGATCACGCGGGCGCGCTGGAGCACTACTCGCGGCCATCGAACTCGATCCAGCGCAACGCCGGAGTTCCACTTCAACCGGGCCGCCGTGCGCGCTACCTCGGCGACGTCGACGGCGCGGAGCAGGACTTCGACGCGGCCATCGCGCTGCGCCGGACGAGTACGAGGCGTACAACGGCGCGCGCGCAGCTGCGCAGGCAGACACCGGACGCACAACCACGTCGCCCAGCTGCGCGACATGATCGAGCGCACGCGCGATCGCCGGCCGGGCTCGTCCAGCTGCACTTACGCGCTGGCGAAGGAACTCGAGGACGTCGGGACTACGCGGCGCGTTCGAGAGCCTGCGAGCGCGGGCGCCAGGCTGAAGCGCCGCTGCATGCGTACGACGTCGACACCGACCTCAGATCATCGACCGGATCCGCGAGGTCTACACGGCCGATCGCTTCGACGGTCGCATCGAGGGTTGCGACGACGCGGAGCCGATCTTCGTCATCGGCATGCCGCGCACCGGCACGACGCTGGTCGAGCGCATCCTGGCAGTCATCCGGAGCGTCTTGCGCCGCGGGCGAACTGAACGAGTTCGCACTCGAGCTGATCGCGGCTCACGGTGTCGGCGCCGGCCGCGGGCCACGGCTCTCGCGGCTCGATTTCGTCGCGGCGACGGCGCAGCGTCGATTTCAGGGCGCTCGGCGAGGCGTACCTGCGAGCGCGTGCGACCGTACGCGACGCGGCCCGCGCTTCATCGACAAGCTGCCGTTCAATTATCCTCTACGCCGGGCTTGATCCACCTGGCGCTGCCGCGCGCGAAGATCGTCAGCGTGCGGCGGCATCCGCTCGACACGTGCTACGCGGTCTACAAGCAGCTGTTCAGGGACGCGTATCCGTTCTCGTACGACCTCGAGGAACTCGGCGGTACTACGTCGCCTACGACCAGCTTGATGCGGCACTGGGACGCCGTGATGCCCGGCGTCGATGCTCACGGTGCATTACGAGGACGTCGTCGCCGACGTGCGAGGGCAGGCGCGGCGCCTGCTGCAGCATTGCGAGCTCGACTGGGACGAGCGGTGCCTGCGCTTCCACGAGAATGCGCGGGCATCGACGACCGCGAGCGCGCTGCAGGTGCGCCAGCCGCTCTACGACACGTCGGTCGGCAAGTGGCGCCACGTCGCGCAGCAGCTCGAGCCGGCGCGCGCAATCCTCGTGCACTGCCGGCATCGCGATACCCTGACGCTGCATGCGCCTGCACCCAGCAAGGGCGGCGACAATCGACGTGGCTGTCCTCGCATGGATTGCGGCACGGGCGGCGATTGCTGCGGACGCAGCTGACCCGGGGCGGGCGCACCTCCGCGCTGCCGGCGGCAGCCACCTACGCCCTCACCGTGAACGTCGTCGGCGGCGGCGCCGTCGCCAGGGATCCCGACCAGGCCACCTACAACTACGGCGACGAGGTCGAGCTGACCGCGACCGCCGACCCCGGCTGGACGTTCGCCGGCTGGAGCGGCGGCGCCACCGGCAGCGCCAACCCCACGACCGTGACCATGGACGGCGACAAGACGGTTACCGCGACCTTCACGCAGGACGAGTACGCCCTCACCGTGAACGTCGTCGGCGGCGGCGCCGTCGCCAGGGATCCCGACCAGGCCACCTACAACTACGGCGACGAGGTCGAGCTGACCGCGACCGCCGACCCCGGCTGGACGTTCGCCGGCTGGAGCGGCGGCGCCACCGGCAGCGCCAACCCCACGACCGTGACCATGGACGGCGACAAGACGCTCACGGCGCACTTCGTCCTCGAGTTCAGCGCCATCGACGTCACCGCCCCGGCGACCGACGTGCAGAAGGACCAGGGCGGCTCGCTCGACGTCAGCTGGACGACCAACGCCGCCGTCTCGAGCGGCCAGTTCTCGATCTGGGTGGTGAGCTCCGACTACAGCGGCTGGTACGGGGGCAAGATCCATGACGCCGCCGACACGCTCACTCCCGGCAGCTACTCAGACACGATCGACCTGAACGTGCCCGCCGGCACCGGCTACCGCATCTACGTCTACTACCGCGCCGGCACGAGCGGCCCCTGGAGCGACATCTTCGACGACGCGGCGGGGAGGGTCGACGTCGCCGCCGTCTTCAGCGCCATCGACGTCACCGCCCCGGCGACCGACGTGCAGAAGGACCAGGGCGGCTCGCTCGACGTCAGCTGGACGACCAACGCCGCCGTCTCGAGCGGCCAGTTCTCGATCTGGGTGGTGAGCGCCGACTACGGCGGCTGGTACGGGGGCAAGATCCATGACGCCGCCGACACGCTCACTCCCGGCAGCTACTCAGACACGATCGACCTGAACGTGCCCGCCGGCACCGGCTACCGCATCTACGTCTACTACCGCGCCGGCACGAGCGGCCCCTGGAGCGACATCTTCGACGACGCGGCGGGGAGGGTCGACGTCGCCGCCGTCTTCAGCGCCATCGACGTCACCGCCCCGGCGACCGACGTGCAGAAGGACCAGGGCGGCTCGCTCGACGTCAGCTGGACGACCAACGCCGCCGTCTCGAGCGGCCAGTTCTCGATCTGGGTGGTGAGCGCCGACTACGGCGGCTGGTACGGGGGCAAGATCCACGACGCCGCCGACACGCTCACTCCCGGCAGCTACTCAGACACGATCGACCTGAACGTGCCCGCCGGCACCGGCTACCGCATCTACGTCTACTACCGCGCCGGCACGAGCGGCCCCTGGAGCGACATCTTCGACGACGCGGCGGGGAGGGTCGACGTGACGGCGCCGTCTTCAGCGCCATCGACGTCACCGCCCCGGCGACCGACGTGCAGAAGGACCAGGGCGGCTCGCTCGACGTCAGCTGGACGACCAACGCCGCCGTCTCGAGCGGCCAGTTCTCGATCTGGGTGGTGAGCGCCGACTACGGCGGCTGGTACGGGGGCAAGATCCATGACGCCGCCGACACGCTCACTCCCGGCAGCTACTCAGACACGATCGACCTGAACGTGCCCGCCGGCACCGGCTACCGCATCTACGTCTACTACCGCGCCGGCACGAGCGGCCCCTGGAGCGACATCTTCGACGACGCGGCGGGGAGGGTCGACGTGGCCGCCGTCTTCAGCGCCATCGACGTCACCGCCCCGGCGACCGACGTGCAGAAGGACCAGGGCGAGCTCGCTCGACGTCAGCTGGACGACCAACGCCGCCGTCTCGAGCGGCCAGTTCTCGATCTGGGTGGTGAGCGCCGACTACGGCGGCTGGTACGGGGGCAAGATCCATGACGCCGCCGACACGCTCACTCCCGGCAGCTACTCAGACACGATCGACCTGAACGTGCCCGTCGGCACCGGCTACCGCATCTACGTCTACTACCGCGCCGGCACGAGCGGCCCCTGGAGCGACATCTTCGACGACGCGGCGGGGAGGGTCGA
>CAWBAG010000019.1:0-179068 GCA_963786705.1 uncultured Gammaproteobacteria bacterium | reverse complement strand
GAACAGGCAGTGGCCGGAAGGCTCGCCACTCGCCGCTTCCGCCGCCGAAACAGGTCCGGTGGCTGCCACAGGATCATCGCGCCGAAAGCGATCCATGGCGCAAGCACGCTTGAGACATTCGCCGAACAAATCTGCCGCTCTATTCCATCGCGTCTGCTCTCACACCGATCTCCAAGACCAGCGCCGACCGGCCTGCGCCAGGCCTGCCGGCGAGGCGAAGCAGGCCTGTTCCACTCGAGTGTGGGTCTTGCTGGCTGCGGCATCGGAGCCACTCCGGTGACACGGTCTGGCGGGGACGGGATCCACGATGGGCCGAGGCACCATTGCCCCGGCCCGGAGGCACGGGAGGCGCTTCCCTCCGCCTCATCTCCTCATTGCGGATTCGCCCCGAACACCCCCACGCCAAGCTCGCCGGCGATGTCGCGGATCGCGTTGAGCGAACGGATGCTGTTGCCGGCCTCGTTCAGCCGTGGCGAGAACGCGGCGATGGCAAAACGGCCGGGCACGACGGCGACGATACCGCCACCCACGCCGGTCTTGGCGGGGAGACCGGCGTCGTACATCCAGTCGCCCGACTCGTCATAGAAACCGGCCGTGGCCATCACGGCCAGCAGTTCCGGCACGTGCTTGGCCGGCATCACGCGCTTGCTGGTCACCGGGTTCACGCCCTGGTTGGCCAGCGTCGCGCCCATCATGCCGAGGTCCTTGGCGCTGACCCCGATGGAGCACTGCCGCGTGTAGACCCGCAGGGCTTCCTCCGGGTCGCTGTAGAGGCGCTCGTAGTTGTAGAGCAGGTTCGCGATCGCGCGGTTGCCGAAGGCCGTGCTGTACTCGGAGTCGTAGACTTTCTCGAGCACGGTCAGGGGCTGGCCCGCGAAGTCGCTGATGTTCTGCAGCACCTGGTTCCAGCGGTCCTCCTCGGACTTCGCCTGCACGAGGCTCACGGCGGCGATGGCGCCCGCGTTCACCAGCGGGTTCACCGAGCGGGCCTTGTAGAGTTCCAGCGCCATCTTGGAATTGAACGGCAGGCCCGTAGGCTCGACGCCGATCTTCTGTCTCACGACTTCCGGTCCCTGCTGGCTCATGACCAGTGCCGCAGTGAAGGGCTTGGACACGGACTGGATCGAGAACTTGTAATCGACGTCGCCCGCGCTGTAGACCTTGCCGTCCTTCGTGACGATGACCACGCCGAACAGGTCGCTCGGCGTCTCGGTCAGGATCGGGATGTAATCGGCGTTCTTGCCGTCCTTGAGGTCCTTGTACTTCGCGTAGGCGCTGTCCACGAGGCGCTGAAAGTCCTTGGGCGTCGGGTCCGCGGGAGTCAGGACATCCCCTTGCTTCGCGGCCCAGGCGGGTGCCGAAATCGCCAGGGCCATCGTTGCGGCCAGCGAGGCCGCCACCGAAATCCTTTGGGTCGTCTTCATGATCATGCCCCTTTTCATTCGTGCGACATCAGAGCGTGATGCCGAAGCTGTACTTGACGGTGAACTGGAAGCGGACGTCGTCTTCCGACGCGCCGTCGTTGTTGGTGAGTTCGCCCCACATGAGTTCCGCACCCATCATCAGGTTCTCGCCGGGGTAATACAGCAGGTTGCCCGAGGCATAGTCGATCTTGTGGAACGCGCCCGGGTCCTGGAAGTTGGTGTTGTCCACTTCCGTGTAGCTGTAGCCGATCGAACTCGACCACCTGTCGCTCCAGTAGTGGTCGTAGTACGCGAGCACGCCGGTCAGCGGCACGGCCTCGGCCTGGAGGTCGGTCACCGCTCCACCTGCGAAGTCAGCCGAAGGCGCAAGGTCCATGCCGCCGTCGTTCATGTAGTTGGCGATGCCTTCGCCGTACACGACCTGCAGCCGGATCGCGTCCTTCTCGAGCACGTTGATCACGGAGCCAACGTTGATGCCCCAGCCGGTCTCACTGCCGTCGGTCCACGGGTCGGCGCTCGTCGCACGGACCTCGTAGCCGACCTTGCGCAGGATGCCGCCGAACTGGACGTGGCCCCAGTCGTCACCGAAGCGGTACTGCGCGGTGAGATCGGGCAGCTCTTCGTCGTTCTGCACCTCCACGCCCTCGAGTCCCGGGATCAGGCGGAGGTTGCCGGCGTCGACATTGTTGCCCGGGCGTTCGATCGCGATCGCAAAGTGGCTGTTGTCCGTCTTGAACGGCGTCCAGCGGATCTGCACGTTGCGGTAGAACACCATGCCCGACGGGCCCCAGTAGTCGATCGTGTTCGGAAACACGTCGATGTCCATGAACAGGCTGTTGGTCTGGCCGGCGAGGAGCGAGCCCCACTCGCCATAGAAGTGCCGCAGCCGCATGGTCGTCTGGCCGGCATCCACGCCCGTGCCGAACAGGTCGAACTCGAACTTGAAGTTGAGCGGCGAGCTGCCCTCGCCCGTTGGCATCGTGCCCTTCACGCCGAAACGGCTCTGCTTGATGCTGATGCTCGACTGGCCGTCATTGCCGCACGCACCATCGAAGCAGATCTTCGAGGGCCGGAAGGCGTCGTCCCAGTTCGGATCGAGACGGCCACCGAAATCCTGGATGTAGTCCGCCTGCGCGAAACCGTAGATCTCGAACGTACGGCCCGCTTCGTCCGCGAACGCGGGTGCACTGGCCAGCAGCAGGGCCGATGTAACCGCAGGCGCGCCGGTGATCATGAAGCGCTTCAGGTCGGCAGAATCGCGTAAGTCCATATGCAATCTCCTGGAATTGACCGGTGCACGGCCTCATGCCGGCCATTGCCGGTCGGTCGCCACACCATACTGGGTCATGGTCTTCAATGTATGCTCGCGTCCTGTGTGAGACCTTTGCTTTTGTGACAAAACCGATGAGCAGGTTGTCCAGTCGTCCTACGCATAAATCCGTACTGGAAATCGAATCCGTTCCGTCGACCGGATCCGCACGCATCAGCGTCGTCTGGCACCTGCCCGAGGTCCTGCAGGAATTCGGTGTGTATATCCGCGAGGTGCTCGAGGCCACGGGCATACCCGCCGACCTGTTCGACGACCCGCGACAACCTGATCGCCTACAAGGATTTCGGACGCCTGCTCCGGACCTGCGAGCAGCGGACAGGTTGCGACCACCTCATGCTGCTCGCCACGCAACGCACCGGGCTCGCCGACATGGGCCTCGCCGGGCAGGTCGCACTCTGCGGACAGACTGCTGACGACGGGCTGCAGGCGCTGGCCGATCATTTCAACCTGCAGAGCAGCGCCTCGACCATCAGCCTGGTCAAGACAGGAGTCTTCGCGCGCCTCGTGTATGCGATCTCCGAACTCGGCATGAGCGAGACCCGGCAGTTACCGCTGGGCGCAATGGCGGTCGGACTCAATATCCTCCGGGACCTCTGCGGGCAGGACTTCCTGCCCACGGTCGTGACTTTCGCGAGCCGCGCCCCGGCCAACGTGCGGCCGTGCCAGAAATTCTTCCAGTCGCCGCTGCAGTTCGACAGCGACGAGTCGGCACTCGTCTTCGAGCGGCAGTGGCTCGACCGACCGCTCGCGCCGGTGGACCCGCTGGTCCGGCGCCGGATCAGGGCCGAGGTGCGCGCGCGCAGGGCTTCGGTTCTCGCGGACTTTCCGGCGACCATCCGCCGCATCCTGCGCAAGCAACTCCTGCTCGGGGATTGCTCGATGGAGCAGGTGGCGGCCCTGATCGGCATGCACCGCAGGACCCTCGACCGCCGGTTGCACCGGCACGGCGTGCACTTCGGCCAGTTGCTCGACTCGGTCAAGGCCAACGTCGCGATGCAGCTGTTGCGCGACAACGGCCTGCAGGTGCAGCAGATCGCCGAATCGCTGCATTTCTCGACCGCGGCGAATTTCGCGACGGCTTTCCGGCGCTGGACCGGCACGACGCCGACCGAGTACCGCCGCAAGGCGAGCTGATCAGCCGCCCAGCGCGATCGCGATCACGACCAGCAGGAGCCCGATCAGCAGGAACACGCTGCCCGCGAACCACGGCTTTGCGAGGGTGTAGCGCGCCGCGCGATGGCCGATGAAAAAGAGCAGGGCAAGCAGGATGACGTTCGAGATCCTGAGCGCCAGGCGTGAGTCGTCGATGAACAAGAAGGGCAGCACCGCCGGAAAGCTGCACGCGAACACGAGCCAGCCGCTGGCGAGGCCACCCAGCAGGTCTTCGCGCCGCACGGGGTTGGGCGCCGGCGGCATGCCTCGCATCCGCTCGACGATGGCTGCGTACAGGCCCTGCCGCACCGAGGAGTCCGTGAGGGGCGCAAGCAGTTCGTCGAGTTCGTCGGCGACGCACTGCAGCGCGGCCTGGTCGTTGGCCGCCTGCCTGACGTCGAAGCCGACGCGCCGCAGTCGACCGCGCTCGAATACCTGGCCGAGCACGTAGAGCACACCGTCGATGATGCCCCATGCGAGGTTGCAGCCCAGGATCGCGATCGACATCGCGCGCGCGCCCGCGCGACCTTCCTCCTGGATGACCAGGCCCGCGCCGAGCGTGAACGTGAGCGTCATGATCAACCCGAAGAGCACTTCGCCCATGCGCGTGCTCGTGTCGAGATGCCTGGTCGCGAACAAATTCACGTGGACTCCCACATCCCGGACTGGCCCTGGCCGGGTCCCTCGGGCTCAGTCGCCCGGGAGTCTGCAGCGGCCTCGAACGATGCACTGTTGTAAATCACCGGACCCCTGTACGTCCAGTCGTGCGTGCCGCTGCCTCAACCGGATGACAAGACCAACAATCCGCAATGGTGGCAACGAGGTCCAGCAACCGTGCACGCCTCGCGGGACAGATGCGCCGTCCAGCGGCGCCGGTGGTTTTCTGCGTACTCCGACACTGTCGAAGATGCGTAAGATTCGAGAAGCGCGAATTCTTACTGGAGATTGTGATGTCCATCCGTATCCTGGGGCCACGATTCGCCTCGACGGCCTGCGGCTGCCTGCTCGCGTTCGGTGCAGCGTTGGCGAACGACCCCGGTGCGGCACCCTCGCCCACCGCGGCCGCGGGGCGCCCGCGCGTCGGCCTCGTCCTCGCCGGGGGCGGTGCCAAGGGCGGCGCGCACGTCGGTGTGCTGAAGGTGCTCGAGGAACTGCGCGTGCCGGTGGACTGCATCGCCGGCACCAGCATGGGCGCGCTGATCGGCGCCGGCTACGCATCGGGCATACCCGCGGCCGAACTGCAGACGTTCCTGGTCGGCATCGACTGGAAGGCGGTGGTCGGCGGCGTCGGCCAGCGCGACCTGCAACCCATCGAGCAGAAACGCGCGGGTGTCACCTACAGCAACAACTTCGAGCTGGGACTGCAGGACAAGCGCCTCGTGATACCCGGCGGCATCGTCAACACGGCCAGCATCGAGGACCTGTTGCGCTCTTACGTTGCGAACGCCCGCATGGAGCCGAACTTCGACCGGTTGCCCATACCCTATCGCGCCGTCTCGACCGACATGCTCACCGGAAAGATGGTGGTCATGGGCAGCGGAGACATCGCCACGGCAATGCGCGCGAGCATGGCGATCCCCGGGGCCTTCGCGCCGGTCGTCACGGAGGACTACATCCTGGCCGATGGCGGCATGGTGCGGAACATTCCGGTGGACGTGGCGCGCGACCTCTGCGCGGAGGTCGTCATCGTCGTCAACCTCGTCGAACCCGACGTCAAGCGCGAGAACCTGCAGTCCGCCACGCAACTGCTGAGCCGCAGCAACAGCGTGATGATCGAGGCCAATGAAAGGCTGTCGCTGCAGTCGCTGACCGACCGCGACGTGCTGATCGACGTGCAGATGGGCGACATCACGACGGCAGATTTCGAGCGCGTGCCGGAGACCGTGCCCCTGGGTGAGGCCGCCGCCCGGGCGGCAGCCCCGCGGCTGGCCCGGCTCGCGGTGCCGGACGCCCAGTACCGGGCCTGGCGCAAGAGAGTCACCGAGTCGCAGCAGATCGAGGCGAAAGTGGCGGACGTGGAGTATTCGGGACTGAAGCGCGTCAATCCGGCCTTCCTCGAGGAGCGCGCGCACGTGCGCGCCGGCGATACGGTGGACACCGCGAGCATCAGCAAGGAAGCGCAACGCATGTCCGCGCTGCAGGACTTCGAATCGGTCGAGTACAAGTTGAAAGGTGATCCGGCGAGCCCCACGCTCGAGTGGCTGCCGCAGGAAAAGCGTTGGGGACCGGATTACCTCAAGTTCGACCTCGGGATGTACACCTCCGCGGGTGGCGATCTCGCGTTCGTGATCTACGCGAAGCACACGCGAACATGGCTGAACGCGCTCGGCGCCGAATGGCGTAACGAACTGCAGCTCGGCTACGACAACCTGCTCCGGACCAGCTTCTACCAGCCGCTCGACGTGGGCCAGCGCTGGTTCGTCGAACCGAGAGCCTTCGCGCAAATGACGATCGAGGACCTGTTCTTCGACTCCGAGCGCGTCGCAACCTACAACTTCGGGGACGTGGGAGCCGGTCTCGATCTCGGCGTGAATTTTGCCGATCGCGCGCAGGCGCGGATCGGATACCTCTACACGCACCGCACGATCGACGTCGAGACGGGGTCGCGGCTGCTGCCGGAAGGCTCCTTCAACGACGCGGGTATCGCGTTCTCGGCGACATTCGACAATCGCGACACTCCATTCAACGCGACCAGCGGCTTTGCGGCGATGCTCGAGTACTTCCGCAGCGACGATTCGCTCGGCGCGGACCGCGACTGGGAGCGCATCGAAGCCGGGGTCGGCATGGCGTTGCCGGTGCTGCGCAGGGACGTCGTCTGGGCCACGATTGCGGGCGGCTCCGATCTCGGCAACGGGCTGCCACCCGACCGGCAGTTCATGATCGGCGGACCCGGCAGCTTCCCCGGCTATGAGCTGGGTGAATTGCGCGCGCGAGGCTACTGGACCGCGAGCGGCAGCTATCTCTGGAAGATGGCCGACATCCTCTCGATTCGCGGACAGGCGCTGTATGCCGGTGTCCGGCTCGAGGCCGGACGAGCCTACGACCGGCTGGACCTCGTCGAAGAAGGGGAGATTTACGGTGGCTCCCTGTACATCACCGGCCGCACCCAGGCCGGTCCGCTCACGATCGGTTTCGGCACGACCAGCACCGACGCCTGGAGCCTGTGGCTCGCAATCGGGCGTCCGATCGGCCACGGCACGATCCTCGAGCGCGGCGTGTTCCGTTGACGGAAGCTGTTCACACGCGACAACGCCGTCAGGCGCCCGCAGCGGGCGGCAGCAGGTACAGCGTGAGTGCGAACGTGGCGTAGACGACGAGCAGCAGCACGCCCACGTACCACGCAGAGCGGCCGCTGTTGGTGACGAAAATCACGGCCAGTGTGCTGATCATGACCGCAACGACGGCGCCCGGCCAGAACCGGAGATCCATCGGCACGGGTGCGATGAACAGGCTGAGCAGCACGAGCACCGGCGCCACGAACAGCGCAATCTGGGAAGAGCTGCCGAGTGCGATGCCGACGCTCAGGTCGAGGCGGTTTTTCCGGGCCGCTGCAAAGGCGGTTGTCATCTCGGCCGCCGCCCCGACGATGGACACGATGATAAAACCAACGAAGGCCGGCGTCATGCCGAACGTCAGCGCTGCGTGCTGCACCGACCCGACGAAAACCTCGCTCATGAGGGCCACGAGTATCGTCACGATCGCCAGCATCACACCCGCGACCGGCAGCGGCCACACGTGGGTTTCCTCGCCCTCCTCCGCGCGTGCAGCGCTTGTAAACAGCTCACGGTGGGTGCGCAACGTAAACAGCAACCCGAGCACGTACGTGACGAGCAGCAGCACGGAGAGCCCGATGCTCAATTGCTGCGCGAAGTGGTCCACGCCCGGCCGGTCGGAACTGCCGATTGCCGACGGCACGAGCAGCGCGATCGCGGCGAGGAAGAGCATCCCCGATTGCAGTCGCGCGGTGACGCGGTTGTACTCCTGCGTGTGATACCGCAACCCGCCGAGCAGCAAGGCCATGCCGAGCATGAACAGCGAATTGGTCATGATGGCGCCGGCGATGGAGGCCTTGACCAGGTCGAGCATGCCGGCCCGCAACGCGGTGACTGCTATGACGAGTTCCGTGAGATTGCCGAGGGTGGCGTTCAGGAGCCCGCCGACGGTGTCCCCGGTCTTTGCGGCCACGGACTCCGTCGCGTGACTGAGCAGCATCGCGAGCGGCACGATCGCGATCACGGAGAGGATGAACAAGGCGGTGTGCGCATCCGGCGCGCGTTGCTCGACGATCAGGACGGCCGGAACGGCGGCGAGCAGCCAGAGGACCGGGTTCGCACGCAACTCACGCAGGATGACTTGCATGGTTTGTGAGAATGCGCCTACAACGTGCCGGCAGCAAATCACCAGCCCCACTCCAACTCATGCGACGTCCAGGAAGCCTGATACCCGGGCGGGAACATCGCGAGGTCCGGTAACCTGCGAGCGTGAACCCGCCCGAACCTGATCCTTCCCCGACGCGGACGCCTGCGGTCGAGCCGCACGGCTCACCGCTCGTTCGTGGCTCTTTCCTGCTGGCTGGCACCATGGCGTTCGCGCTCGGCGTCGTCGGCGTGTTCCTGCCGCTGCTGCCCGCGACGCCGTTGATCATCCTGGCGGCGGCGTGCTTCGCACGCGCGTACCGGCCGTTCCACGAGTGGATGCTGGCGCACCGGCTCATCGGCCCGATGCTGCACGAGTGGTACGCGCACCATAGCCTGCCCTACCGGACGAAGCTCGTGGCGATCGTCACGATGCTGGTCTCGTTCGGGGCGTCGATCGTACTGTTCGTGCGGCCCCGCTGGGCGCAGGCGCTGCTGGCCGCGTGCGCCGTGCTGCTGGCCGTGTTGCTTTACCGCATTCCGTCGCGCGACCGCCCGTCGCGTTGAGTCGGCGCGGGTCAGGCGCCCGCGCGCCGTGCAATCGGCGAATGCATGTCGAGCACCTGCAGCCGTGCCGCCTGCAGGCGTTCCGACACGACCCCGAGCAGCCGGTGCATGATCTTGTAACCGAAGCCCGTGTCGGCGCGGCAGCGCTCGAGCAGCGCGTAGCCGTCGAACGAGAGCGCTTCGACCGGCTCGAGCGCCCTGGCCTGGAAGTGCTTGCCGCTGCCTACGATGACCGCGGACCATCCGAGTTCGTCCCCGCCCTCGAGGGTATGCACGCGCAGCACCTTGCCCTGGGCTATCAGCTCGAGCGAGACCCGGCCGGAGAGCAGCAGGAAGAACTCGTGCCGCTCGTCCCCTTCGCGGAAAATGAGCGTATCGCGCGGAAAACTGACCGGGCGCGCGAGGCTCGCGAGCGTCGCGCAGTGTTCGGGCGTGAGCCCCTGCACGAACGGATGGTTTTGCACGGCACTCAGCACAGAGTCGGTCATGTCGCGTCCCCCGAGGTTGCCGGCCGTCGTCCCACGCGGCCCGTGACCCGTGATTCTACGCCCGGCGGCCGCGACCGGCGCTGGTTGCAACGCCGAAAACCGGGCATCCTTTCGATTCGTCGCCTGCCCGGCCGACCCGCACCCATGCAACCAGCCGCCCTGGCCGAATACCTCCACTCACGCATTCCGCTGTCGCGGGCGATGGCGGTGCGGGTGTTGCGCGCCGATCCCGCGGGAGTCGCGCTGGAGGCGCCGCTCGCGCCGAACGTCAATCACCGCGACACCGTGTTCGGCGGCAGCGCGTCGGCCGTCGCGATACTTGCGGCGTGGTCGGCACTGTACGTCCGCATGCAGGCTGAGGGTCTCGAGGGCCGCATCGTGATCCGGCGCAACTCGATGAGTTACGAGCGGCCGATCACCGGGGACTTCAGTGCCGCGGCCGCGCCACCCGACGCCGCGGCCTGGGAAAAATTCGCCGGAATGCTCGCAAGGCAGCGCATGGCAAGAGTGCGGGTCGTGGCAATCCTCCAGTGCGCGGGATCACGCGTCGGGGAACTCGACGCGGAGTTCGCGGTGCTGCCTCCGGAGGACGCGGCTCGGCTATGATGGACGCCCGGTCGGTCAGGGCGGAGATTTCACCGTGAAACCATTGTTGCTGTTCGTGGCGTGGTGCCTGTTGCTGGTCATCAGCTGGCCGGTCGCACTGGCCGCCCTGTTGCTCGCGCCCGTCGTCTGGGTGATCACGCTGCCATTCCGGTTGCTCGCGCTCTGCGTGCGCGCCGCGTTTGCCTTCATCGGCGCCATCCTGTTCCTGCCGGCCCGGTTGCTCGGTCACCGCCCGACCGCCTGAGGCGGCGGCCGTCGAGCGCGCCGCATCGCCACTGCCGCATCGCAATCGGGGTAACGTGACATGCTGCTGAATTCCGGCCAGACACTCACCCAGCGCGCGAAGATCAGCGCCGGCATGGAAGCGCTCTTCGACGTCGCGTCCGGGCAGCGTCATTCGTTCCGGGAGTTGAACGAACACACCAACCGGGTCGCCAACGCGCTGCTGGCGGCGGGATTCGCACCCGGCGACCGCGTCGCCTGCCTGATGTCGAACCAGCCGCGTTACGTCGAGTCGTATTTCGCCTGCGCGAAGGCCGGATTCCTGTTCGTCGCGCTCAACTGGCGCCTCACGGTGCCTGAACTCTCCTACCAGTTGCTCGATTGCGGCGCGACGGCCGTGCTGTACGGCGCCGACCAGTTGCCGCTCGTCGAACCGCTGCGCGAGCAGTTCCCGAACATTCGCTGGCTGGCCGCCGAAGCGGGCGAGTTCGCGGGCGCGATAGAGCGTGCAGCAACGACCGAGCCGCCCATCGGCGCGACCTGGGAAGACCCGCTCTACATGATGTACACCAGCGGCACGACCGGCCGGCCGAAAGGCGCGGTGATGTCGCACCGCGCCAATATTTCCTGGCTGGCGAGCATGCTGGCGACGTCGGACCTGCGCCTTGGCGAGCGGCAGATCATCGTCGCGCCGCTGTTCCACATCGCCGGTCTCGGGCTCGTGATGTCCGCCGCGTATCGAGGCATGACGTCGGTGCTGTGCAAGGCGTTCGACCCGGCGCTCATGTGGGACCTGGTCGGCTCCGAACGCATCACGGGTTTCTTCGCCGTGCCGGCGATGCTCGCGGTCATGTACCAGCATCCCAAGCGCTCCGAGGTCGCACACCCCGATCTGCGCTGGGTGCTCTGCGGCGCCGCGCCCGTGCCGCCGTCGCTGATCGAGGCGTACCTGGGCATCGGCATCGAGATCCTGCAGGTCTACGGCGCCACGGAAACGCACGGCGGGATCTGCCTGATCTCGGCGGAGCACGCGCGGCAAAAGGTCGGCTCGACCGGGCAGCCTTACTACGGCATCGACGTCCTCGTCGTGGACAAGGCGGGCACGCCGGTGCCGCCCGGCATACCTGGCGAGGTCATCACGCGCGGGCCGCACCTGATCAGCGGCTACTGGAACCAGCCCGAGGCGACGCGCGAGGCGATCCGCGAGGGGTGGTTCCACACCGGCGACATCGCCGAGGTGGACGACGACGGTTTCATCTACATCAAGGACCGTTCGAAGGACATGATCATCTCGGGCGGCGAGAACGTGTACCCGGCCGAGGTCGAGGACGTCCTGGGTGCGCACCCCGGTGTGCGCGAGGTGGGCGTGATCGGGCAGCCCTCTGCACGCTGGGGCGAGAGCGTCTGCGCGGTGATCGTCCGCGGCGACAACTGGAAGGGTGACGACACGCTGCTTGCCGGCGAATTGCGCAGCCTCGCCAATGCGCGGCTCGCGAAGTTCAAGCAGCCAAAGGTGTTCGAGTTCATCGACGCGCTGCCGCGCAATCCGTCGGGCAAGATCCTGAAACGCGTGTTGCGCGACCGGTTTCCCGGCCCGGCGCCCGAATAGCGGCGGACGCACCGCGCGGCAATGCGATGGCATGCGCTAGAGTCCGCGCCTGCCACCCGAGCACGACATGGCCGATCCGTCACCACCTGAACGCCCGAAGAGCCGGTCGCTGCGCCCATTGCGGGCGCTGCTGCCGTACCTGCGTCCGTATCGCGGCACGCTGCTGCTGGCGCTGCTCGCGCTGCTGGTCGCCGCGGCCGCCATGCTCGCACTGCCGATCGCATTCCGTTACCTGATCGACGAGGGACTCTCGTCGCGCAGCACCGCGACGATCAACCGGTACTTCCTCGCGTTCATGGCTGCCGCCGGCGTCTTCGGCGTTTTCGCGGCCCTGCGCTTCTACCTCGTCTCGTGGCTCGGCGAACGCGTGATCGCCGACGTGCGCTCGGCCGTCTATGCGCGGGTCATCCGCATGGACCCGAGCTTTTTCGAGATCACGCGGATCGGCGAGGTGCTGTCGCGCCTGACGGCCGACACGACGCTGGTGCAATCGATCGCCGGCGTGAACCTCTCGATCACGCTGCGGTCGGCGATATCCCTCGTCGGCAGCCTCGTGATGCTCGCCGTCACGAGCCCGAAGCTCACCGGCATGATCGTGTTGCTGGTGCCGCTCGTGATCGTGCCGTTGATCGTGCTCGGCCGCAGGGTGCGCCGGCTGTCGCGCACGTCGCAGGACCGGATCGCCGATACGAGCGGGATCGCGGACGAGACGCTGAACGCGATCCAGACCGTGCAGGCGTTCACGCTCGAGGCGGTCAATTCGCAGCGCTACGACGACGCCGTCGAGGATTCGTTCACGGCGGCCGTGCACCGCACGAAGACCCGCTCCACGCTCACCGCGCTCGCGACCATGCTCGTGTTCGGCGCGATCACGTTCGTGCTCTGGATGGGCGCGCATGCGGTCGTGCGCGGCGAGATGTCGGGCGGCCAGCTCGGGCAGTTCCTGCTCTACGCCGTCTACGTCGCGATTGCGGCGATGAGCCTGAGCGAGATGTGGGGCGAAGTGCAGCGCGCCGCCGGCGCGATGGAACGGCTCGTCGAACTGCAGCAGGCTCGACCAGCCATCGTGGCCCCGGCGAACCCGGCGCCGCTGCCGACCCCGGGACGCGGCGAAATCCAGTTCGAACACGTCACGTTCCACTATCCGTCGCGGCCCGAGGCCAAGGCGCTCGACGGCTTCGACCTGACCGTGCGGCCGGGTGAGACGATCGCTTTCGTGGGCCCGTCGGGTGCGGGCAAGAGCACTGCGTTCCAGTTGCTGCTGCGCTTCTACGATCCCGCATCGGGCCGCATCCTCGTCGACGGCGTCGACGTGACGACGGCCGACCCCCTGCAGCTCCGCGCGAGGATCGGTCTCGTGCCCCAGGACACCGTGCTGTTCGCGGCGAGCGCGCGTGAAAACATCCGCTACGGCCGGCCCGGTGCGACCGACATGGAAGTCGAGGAGGCCGCAGAGGCGGCCGCGGCCGGCGAGTTCCTGCGCAAGCTGCCGCAGGGCTACGACACTTTCCTCGGCGAGCGCGGCGCGCGCCTGTCGGGAGGACAACGGCAACGCATCGCGATTGCACGCGCGATCCTGCGCGACCCGCCCATCCTGCTGCTCGACGAGGCCACGAGCGCACTCGACGCCGAGAGCGAGCGGCTGGTGCAGGAGGCGCTGGAGCAGCTCATGCAGGGACGCACGACGATCGTCATCGCGCACCGGCTGGCGACCGTGCAGCAGGCCGATCGCATCGTCGTGATGGATCACGGCCGCATCGTGGCACAGGGCACGCACGCGGAACTGGTGCGCGCGAACGAGCTTTACGCGCGGCTGGCCGCGCTGCAGTTCGCGGACGGAATGTCGGCCACGCCGGAAATCGCATGAGCAACCCACGGCACAACGCGCTCGGGCAACCCGTCGGCCAGCCGCTGCCGGACTGGCGGGCGCCGCCGCGACCGGGGCGCGACGTGCTGGCGGGACGGTATTGCCGGATCGAGCCGCTCGACGTCCGTCGCCACGCAGGCGACCTGTTTGCCGCGAACTCGCTGGACCGCGACGGACGCATGTGGACGTATCTCGCGTACGGGCCGTTCGCGACGCAGCCAGCCTATGAGTCCTGGCTCGCCGAACGCGAAAGCTCGAGCGACCCGATGTTCTGGACGGTCGTCGACCTCGCGAGCGGACGCGCAGCCGGCGTCGGATCCTACCTCAGGATCGACCCTGCCAACGGCGCGATCGAGGTCGGCAACCTCGCGTTCTCACCGCTACTGCAACGGACAGGCGCCGCGACCGAATCGATGTATCTCGCCATGCGTCAGGCCTTCCAACTGGGGTACAGGAGATACGAGTGGAAGTGCGACGCGTTGAACGCGCCGTCGCGACGGGCCGCGGAACGGCTCGGTTTCGTGTTCGAAGGCATCTTCCGGCAATGCGTCGTGTACAAGGGCCGCAACCGGGATACCGCGTGGTACTCGATGCTCGACTCGGAATGGCCGCGGCGCCGGGAAGCCTTCGAGGCCTGGCTCGATCCCGGCAACTTCGACGACCAGGGGACGCAACGCACTGCGCTCGGCGCGCAGGGGCCAACCGGTAACGTCTGAATGCAAAAATGCAGGTCAATGCGACGATCGCTGGCAGGACTGGTCACGGCACTTTGTGCGGCCCTGCTGGCCGGTGCACCGCTGCGGGCCGACACCCTGCTCGTGGTGCGCAAGTCGGCCGATGCGCTCGACTTCGTGGATCCCGGCTCGGGCATCACTCTCGCGTCCGTGGCAGTCGGCCACGCGCCGCATGAGGTGAGCGTCGCACCGGACGGCAAGCGGGCGGCCGTCTCGAACTACGGCACACGCGACCGGCCCGGCAACTCGCTCAGCATCGTCGACCTCGAGCAGCCTCGCGAACTGCGGCGCATCCCGCTCGACCCGCACACGCGCCCGCACGGCGTGGCGTGGTTCGCCTCGGACCGGGTTGCCGTAACGACCGAAGGATCGGCGCATCTGCTCATCGTGGACGCGGCCGCCGGTCGCATCGTCGACGCATTGCCGACGCGGCAGGACACCTCGCACATGGTCGCCGTGGCGCCAGCAGGCGACCGCGCCTACGTCGCCAGTATCGGCTCGGGGACCACCACCGCGCTCGACATCCGTGGTCGGGGGCCCGCCGAACCCGTGCACACCGGGACGGGCGACGGGTCGGAAGGCCTGGCCGTAACGCCAGACGGGCGCGAACTCTGGGTGGCCGCGCGAGCGGACGGCCGGATCACCGTGCTCGATGCGCGTTCCATGGCGACGCTCGAGCGACTCGAAATGCCGGGCGTGCCGATCCGGATCGCGATTGCGCCGGACGGTGCCCGCGCCTACGTGTCCTGTGCGGCCAGCAGCGAAGTCGTCGCATTCGACGTGGCGACACGGCGCGAGACGGCGCGGCGCAGGCTCGACGTGCCGCTCGCACCGGCCGCGGCACAACGCCCCTTCGCAAACCTCGCGCCGGGCAGTGTGCTGCCCGTCGGCCTCGCCGTGGCGCAGGACGGTCGCAGCGTGTTCGTGGCCGCGACGATGGCGGACAGGATCCTGCAACTCGACGCCCGCACGCTCGACATACTGCGCACGATTGTCGTGAACGGCGAGCCGGACGGCCTTGGCATCACGCCGGTGCTGCCGCGGGCCGAGTGCCACGCCTGCGCGGTCGAAGGATCGCCTGGGACATCACAGCACACTGATCCGTGAGTAGACTTCACGATGCAGGGATCGACCTGCTTCAATGGCACCCCGCGTCGCGCGCGACAAGAAGCATGAACGACACCTTGATCGAAGCACTCGCGGGCATGCCATCCAGCGAAGTTATACGCCGGGCCGGCTACACCGATTTCCTGGCCCGCCACGAGCATGCCCTGTTGTTCTTCACGGGCGACACCGGGCAGCACCGCGAGGGCATCGACGTCGCCATCGTCGTGCGCGAGCTCATGAAGAAATACGGCGACCGGCTTGCGCTCGGCATCGTCGATCGCCGTGACGAAGCGGCGCTCATGGCAAAGACGGGCGTCGTCGTGTTGCCGGCAATCGCGTTCGTCGCACGCGGCAGGACCGTCGACGTGGTCGCGCGCATGCGCGACTGGACCGCGTATGCGCAGGCGGTCGAGCGCCTGTTCGATCCGGGTGCCGGACAGTGACCGAGCCGACGGAATCCGTGCGCGCAGGTACGACGCCCGTCGATCCCGTCACGCGTCTCGTCGAGTACTACCGCAACGCGGCGGCCAACATGCGTGCCCTGCCCATCTACAACCCGGCGCTCGCCGTGGAAGCCGTTGCGTTTCGTGAGCAGGACGGCCGGCAGGTGGGTGTCGTCGTGACGCCGTGGTTCATGAACCTGACCGTGCTGCCGGCGCCCGCGGATCTCACGGCCTGGCGCAGCGGCCAGACAGCGCGCATCGCGTTACCGTCCGGCCTCTACGATTTCTCCGTGGGCGATGCCGCCGGGATCGGCCTCGTCGCGACTTGCTCGCTGTTCTCGCTGATGCACGAGTTCACCGACCAGCAGGCTGCGCGGACGGCGGCGCTCGCGGCCGTGGACGCATTGTTCGAGCCCGAGCCGCCCGATGCGCCCGCCGAACCGAAGGCCGCGCCAGTCATGTCGCGCCGCAAATTCTTCGGCGGCGGCTGACCCCGTCATGCCGCTCGCAGCTCTCCCCTGATGCAGCGCAGGTAGAGGGCCTCGAAACCCTGCTCGGTCATCGGCAAGGGATTGCCGCCGGTCGAGGGATCGTTGAACGCCTGGGGCGCGAACGGCTTCGCATGTGCCGCCGTCACGCCCAGTTCGGCCAGCGTGTCCGGAATCCCGATCTGCCGCCGCAGTTCGAGCACCCACTGCAGGATGCCGGCGAACGAGTGCTCCGCGAGTCCGAGCCAGGCCGCGAGACGCGTGAGCTTGTCGTCGAGCGCGTCTCGATTCCAGACCAGCACGTACGGCATGACCACCGCATTGGTGAGGCCGTGGTGCGTACCCAGGTTGGCCGAGCACGGATGGCTCAGGCTGTGCATCGCACCGAGTCCCTTCTGGAACGCAGTCGCGCCCATCGACGACGCCACCAGCATGTTCGCGCGCGCCTCGATGTCCGCGCCGTCGGCCACCGCGAGCGGCAGGTATTCCTTGATCAGCCGCATGCCCTCGACCGCGATTCCCTCCGCCATCGGATGGAAGCCCGACGCGCAGTACGCTTCGAGACAATGGGAAAGCGCGTCCATGCCGACCGCAGCCGTGACCTTCGGCGGCAGGCCCACGGTCAGTTCAGGGTCTTCCAGCACGAGCGCGGGCAGCATCTTCGGGTGAAAGATGATCTTCTTGGTGTGATCGCGCAGGTCCGTGATCACGGACGCGCGGCCGACCTCCGACCCGGTGCCCGCCGTCGTCGGCACCGCCACCACGGGCGCCATGCCCGCGACGTCGACGCGCGTGTACCAGTCTTCGCGGTCCTCGAAATCCCAGATCGGGCGCTTCTGCCCGACCATGAGGGCCACCGCTTTTGCAGTGTCGAGCGCGCTGCCGCCACCGAACGCGATCACGCCGTCGTGGCCGCCTTTGCGGTATGCCTCGACGCCCGCCGTCACGTTGGCTTCGACCGGGTTCGGTTGCACGTCGGAGAACACCGCGCATTCGAGGCCAGCCCCGCGACAGGAGCCGACTGCGTTCGCAATCATCGGCAACGTGGCCAGGCCGGCGTCCGTCACGAGCAGTGGACGGCGCATGCCGAGCGACCGGCAATGCTCCGGCAGTTCCGCGATTCGTCCGGCGCCGAAGCGCACGTTCGTGGGATAGTTCCAGTTGCCGCGCAATATCGTCGTCATCGTGTCGTGCTCATCGGTTCAGGCCCTCGTCTCGCGCGCCACCCTGCAAGCGGCAGGTCCGTTCATGTCGCGACGCGCAGGTGGAATGACTTCGGCCGCGTGAGGTGCTCGTAACCGATCGCGGACAGCGTGCAGCCACGGCCGGAATCCTTGACGCCGACCCAGGCGAGCGCGGGATCGAGGTAGTCGCAACGGTTCATGAACCAGGTGCCGGTCTGCACCCGGTCGCCGATCGCGACGGCGGCGTCCGCATCCGCGGTCCAGATGGCTGCGGTGAGCCCGAAGGCGCTGTCGTTCATCAGGCCGATCGCTTCGACGTCGGTCCGGACCCGCATGATGCCGGCGACCGGCCCGAAGATCTCGTCGCGCATGATCGGCATGGTGTGATCGACGTCGAGCAACACTTGTGGCGCCACGTACGGCGTGCCGGGCTCGCTCGCACCGAACTCGCTTTCCGCGATCGCCGCGCGCGCGCCAGCGCGCGACCGACGCGGCCACCTGCCGCCGGATTTCGTCCGCGGCCGAGGTCCGGACGACCGGACCCAGCGTCGTCGCGTCGTCCAGCGGGTTGCCGAGCACGTACTTGCTGCGTGAGGTCGAGCCACCCCTCGACGAACCGGTCGTAGACACGCTCGTGCACGTAGACCCGCTGGATGCCGCAGCAGGACTGGCCGGAATTGAAGTACGCGCCGTCCACGAGGTTCTCGATCGCGTGCGCGACGTTGGCGTCGTGACGCACATAGGCCGGATCGCAACCGCCCAGTTCGAGGCCCGTGCCGATGAATCGTTCGGCGGCGGCTCGCTGGATGGCGTGGCCGCCAGCGACGGAGCCCGTGAAAGCGACGAAGTCGATACGCGGGTCGGCGATGACCCGGTTCGTATCCTCGTGCCCCAGGTGCAGCACCTCGAAACAGCCGTCCGGCAATCCGGCGTCGCGAAAGCACTCCGCGAATCGCTCGGCGCAGAGCGGCGTCTGCGCGGAATGCTTCAGCACGACGGTGTTGCCGGCCATGAGCGCCGGCACCACGCTGTTGACGGCGATGAGGTACGGGTAATTCCAGGCGGCGATCGTGAACACGACCCCGAGCGGCTCGCGCCGCAGGAAGCGCCGGAAGCCTTCCCTGGGACCGACGTCGATATCGCGCAACGACTCGGGCGCGATCGCGATCATGTGCCGCGCGCGCTCGAGCGTGCCGCGCACTTCGCCCGGCGTGTAGCGCAGCGGGCGACCCATCTGCCACGTGAGTTCGGAGGCGATCGCGTCACGGCGCGCCTCGAACGCGTCGCAGAAGCGACCGAGCACGACCGCGCGCTCGGCAACGGGCACCGTGCGCCACGCACGCTGTGCCCGGCGCGATCGTTCGAGGGCGGCGTCGATCTCGGCAGCGGTCGCGAGCGGACGCTCGACGTACACGCGGCCGTCGACCGGCGAGACGGTGCGTTGCTGGTTCACTGCTGGTCCGGCAGGTGTGGCTGGTTACGAGCGCGGCGGAGCGCGGCCTTCAGATGATCTCAAAGTAACGGGCCAGTTCCCAGTCGCTGATGTGCTTCCGGAACTCGCGTTCTTCCCATTCCCGGGTCGCGGCGAAGTGCTCGACGAAAGCGTCGCCGAACAGTTCCCGCGCCGGCTTCGACGCCTTCAGGCGCTGTGCCGAATCCCACAAGGTGCGCGGCAGCGCCAGCCGCGCCGGGAACTTCCTGTCGTACGCGTTGCCGGTCACCACGGGCTCCGGTTCGATCCGCTGCTCGATGCCCCAGTAGCCCGACGCCAGCGCCGCCGACAGGATCACGTAGGGGTTGGCGTCCGCCGCGGCGATGCGGAACTCGACGCGTTGCGACTTGGGACTGCCCGGAATCACGCGCAGCGCCGTGGTGCGATTCTCGACGCCCCACGTGGCGTCGGTCGGCGCCCAGAACCCCGGTATGAGGCGCCGGTAGGAATTTATCGTCGGCGCGATCATCGCGAGCAGTTCCGGCATCAGCTTCTGCTGGCCGCCAACGAACCAGCGCATCGCGTCGCTCATCGTGTACGGCTTGCCGGGGTCGTGGAACACCGAACCGCCATCCGCGGCCTTCAACGACATGTGGATGTGGCCGCTCTGGCCGGGCAGGTCCTGCGCCCACTTCGCCATGAACGTCGCCATGTAGCCGTTCTTCTGCGCGATGACCTTGGCGAACGTCTTGAAGAGCGCCGCCTTGTCGGCTGCGGCGAGCGCCTTGTCCACGGTGATCGCCGCTTCGATGACGCCAGGCCCCGTTTCTTCGTGCAGGCCCTCGATTCCCATGTCCATCTCGCGGCACGTGTCGAGCAGCGTTCGATAGAAGTCGCTGCCGGCGCTGTTGCGGATCACGGAGTAGCCGAACCAGCCCGGCGCCATCGGCGTCAGGCCCCGGTAGCTCTTCGCGCGAACCGAGTCGGGCGTTTCCTTGAACACGAAGAACTCGTATTCGAAACCCACATAGGCCTCGTAGCCGAGCCGGCGCCCGCGCTCGAGCACATTGCGCAACAGCGCGCGCGGACACACGGCCTCGGCGGGCGGCGAGAACTCCCCCAGGAAGAAAAGGCCACCGTCCTCGAATGGCAGCGGGCGGCAGGTGTCGGGCAGGACGCGAACCGGCGCGTCCGGATAACCCGTGTGCCAGCCGGTGTATTTCACGTTGTCGTAGAGCTGGTCCTGGCAGTCCCAACCCAGGACGACGTCGCAGAAGCCGAAGCCGCTGTCGAGCGCCGACAGGAATTTCTCGCGCGAGATGTACTTGCCGCGCAGGATGCCGTCGATGTCGAAGACTCCCACCTTGACGTGCGGGACGTCCCGTTCCGCGACCAGCGCGCGCGCGTCGTCGGCCGTCCTGACCTGGCGTGGTTCCATGTCCGTGTGCTCCCGGTCTCGGTTGTTGCGCGCTGCGGAGGTCGCGACCCCGGATCGGGGCCCGGCTCCCATCCCTCGATGGCAACCGGGCCCGCCGGTCAGATCTTCGTCGTGCCGTAGCCTTCCGTCTCGGGATGGCCGTGCTCACCCCGAGTGAGGGCGAACTCCTCCTCCGGCGACAGCACCAGTCGATGGCGCCCGAAGAACGCGAAATACAGGAGCCCGAGTGCGTACCAGATCGCGGCACCATAGACGCCCGAGCGGTACACGGGGTCCTGGAGCTGGAAATAGATCGTGACGAGCGCGATCACGACCGTCACCACGGCGCCGGGAACGCCGAGCGGACTGCGGTAGGGCCGGACGATATTCGGCATGTTCTGGCGCAGGCGGATGAAGGAGATGCCCTGCATCGCGTACGAGATCATCGCGCCGAACACGGCCATGTTGAGCAGCGTGCCGCCGATCAGGGCACCGCCCGCCTCGGCGCCGCGCAGGAACCACACCGCGAGCATGATGCCGAAGCCGAGCACCGTGCCGGCATAGAGCGCCGTGTGAGGCACCTTGTGCGTGCCATGCGTGAGCGACATGAACGGCAGGTAATAACCGGCCCTCGAGAGCGAGTAGATCTGCCGCCCGTACGCATAGATGATCGTGTGGAAGCTCGCGATCAGGCCGATCACGGCAAGGAACGCGAGCAGCTTGGCGATGCCGGTGCCGTAGATCACGCGGAAGCCGTCGAGCAACGGTTCGGCAGACCCCGACAGCGAGAAAGCTCCGTGCATCTTGTCGGGATCGGTCGATCCGACTCCCGAGTTCAGGAACGTGATCAGCAGCGCCGAGATCATCAGTGTCGTCATGCCGTAGATGAGGCCTTTCGGCATGTCGGCCTTCGGGTCGTAGGATTCCTCGGCCGCGAGCGGCAATTGCTCGATCGCCAGGAAGAGCCACACCGCAAAGGGCAACGCCGCCATCGCGCCGCCGATCCCGAACGGCAGCCAGCTGCCTCCGCCTTCCGGCAGTTCGACCTTCGAGCCGTCGGGCCCCACGCCGATGTTCAGGGCCCACCGGTCCAGGTCGAAATACGGCACCGCGCTGATCCAGTAGATCGCGAGCACCGCGAGCGCACCGAGAGTGACGAACACGGACACGCGGAACGAGAGTTCGACGCCGCGCAAATTGAGCAGCAGGAACACGGCATAGGCGCCGGCCCACCAGATCGGCTGCGCCGCGGCCGGCGTGTCGAAGATCGCCGTCATGTAGGAGCCGATGAAGAACACAATGACGGCGGGCGTGAGGATGTACTCGATACTTTCCGCCAGCCCCGTGAACATGCCGCCCCAGGGCCCCAGCGCGCTGCGCGCAAACGAATACGCCGCGCCGGTGTGCGGCAGTGCGGGCGACATCTCGGCGATGCTGAAGATGAGCCCCCAGTACATCGCTGCGATCACGAACAGCGCGATGAGCATGCCGCCGAATCCGGCCGACAAGCCGAAATTCCAGCCGGAGTAATGGCCCGAGATCACGGCGCCGACGCCGAGCGCCCAGAGTGACCAGACGCGCGCATACCGCCTGAGTCCGCGCTTTTCGAAGTACTCCTTGTCCGTTTGAGTGTAGGTAACGCTCCCGACCGTCTTTTTCTCAGCCATGGGCACTCCCTTCGCCGTGCGTTGTTGCGCGGGCCGCTGACCCGCGGTTGGCCGAGTATATGCCCCGATTGACGACCCGAATCCAGCCGCATCGATGTTGCGGTGCGGCAGATGTCTCTTCAGGTGTCGACGCGTGCGCGTGGCCGCAATCGGACACCGGGACGCAGGCGGTGGAATGACAGGCGCGCTGGATCGGCGATATTCGGCCCCGGCGCGTCGACGACCAGGACGCGACTCGCAATCGGCCCGAAGTCGGCGCGGAAGTGAACCGAACTCTTCAATGCGAGCACCCCGAACTCGCTCGGCTCGACGCCGAGGTGCCGGAACATCGCCTGGTCCGCAGCCTGTTGCTTGCGGCTCGCGATGGCGATCCAGAGGTCATCGATGCGCAACAGGGCCATCGGGCCGAGTTCGAATCGGCCGCCCCGATAGAACGGACCGGTGCCGACGAATCGCCCATCTCCCAGGGCTTCGACCGTAAACCTGCCCGAAAGCGGTACCTCGCCGGCCTGCCCGGACCGCGCGCCGAGCGCGAGGTCGACGGTCGCCCCCACTCCGGCCGAATGCGCCCGCGCGGCGGCCTCCGGGTCGCAGAGGATGCCTGCGAGCACCCGCCGCGCACCGCTCTCGTGCAGGGCGCGCAGCAGGCTCGTCGTGTCGGCGTTGCCGCCCGCACCCGGATTGTCCTGGGTGTCGGCCAGGATCAATGGCCGTCCCCGCGGCGACTGCGCCGCGACGGCCGCCGCGCAGGCCTCCGTGATCGAGTGCAATTCGAGCGCGAACTCGGCCTCGCGTGCGCGGACCTCGCTCGCGAGTGCTCGAGTCGTGCGCTGCACCTCGGTCCCGTCCCAACCGTACGCATACACGGACGGTCCGCACTCGGACACATCGGCGGCCGGAAAGCCGGGCGCAATGCCGACGCCAAGGAGCGGCGCACGTTCGCTCGCGTGCGCCATCGCCGCCAGGGTCCGCATCGGTTCCGTCAGCGTGGACTGCGCCGTCAGCGGGGCAAGGAAGTCCAGTTGCTCGAGTGCCGCCTGCGGCCTCGGGCGGCCGAGCAGGTCGTGCAGGCAGCGCGCCGCGCGCGCGCCGCACTCGGCCATGTCGATATGCGGGTACGTGCGGTACGTCACGAGCGCACTGGCCTCGTGCACCATTCGCGGCGAGACGTTCGCGTGATAGTCGAGGCTCGCGACAACCGGCATGCCGGCACCCACGACCGCGCGCACGCGTCGCAATAATTCACCGTCCGCATCGTCGACGTGCTCGGCCACCATCGCACCGTGCAGGTCGAGATAGACCGCATCGATGCCGGGCGCTCCACGCAGGTCCTCGAGCAGCATCGAGGCGATGCGTTCATACGCGTCGCGCGTCACGCGCCCGGACGGCTGCGCCGAACACCACACCAGCGGGTACAGGTCATGACGCAGGGTGCGCGCCTCGGCCACGAAGCCAGCGGCCGGGAGATTGATCCCTGCGACGGACTCGAGCAGCGATGGACCGCGGACGAGCCCGGGCCAGGCATCAGGCGCCTCGAATTCCGCGAGCGTCGCCGGGTGCGGCGAGAACGTGTTCGTCTCGTGCTGGAAGCCGCCGACTGCGATGCGCGCCATGGCCCGGTCCGATCAGAACGAATATCCCAGGGACGTCACCACGCCGTAGTCGGCGTTCGATATGGCCTCCTTGCCCGGATCACTGTCGTAACTGCCGTACAGGCTCACGTCGAAGAACAGGTCCGTCACGATCTCGTAGCGCGAACGCAGCTTGCTCTCCGCGCGGACGCGCCCCGCTTCGGTCAGGCTCGGCAGCACGTTAAAGGCGAAGTCGAGCGATGCTTCGGGCGAGTCGTACCGGAAATACGAGAACTGCGTGCCGAGCACACCTTCGATACTGTCTTTTACGTCCTCGCCCGTGTAGTTCTCCCGCGTCACGGCCAGGCCCGCGTACGCCGCCCAGTCGCGCTGGTTGGTCTGTCGCAGGTAACGCCCGTAGGCCGCGCCCAGTGTGGAACGCAGGTCGAGTCCAAGCTCGTCATTGGCCTCGAAGCCGCCGAAGCCCTGCACGAACCAGCGTTCCGCCAGGAAGCGCCGATTCTGCGCGCTGACGTCGAAACGGCTCGAGTCGTCGGTGCCTTCCTGCGACGTCACCGTCGACGAACCGTCGATCGACCACTGGCGAACCTCGCTCCGGGACTTGAGGCCGCCGGTGAAGTTGAACTGCTTCAGTTCGTTGGCCTTGGTGTAATCGAAACCCGCGGTGACGTAGCCGTCGAGCCGCTCGAGGACGTTGCCTTTGTCGATCGTCGCGATGCGCACGACCTGCGGCAGTGCCAGCGACGTGCCGGCCGTCCGGGCATCCGACTTCACGACCAGGTTGCCCGGGTCTCCGGCGTGCGGCGTCGGCCCGACGTAACGCAGGCCGTCCACGGTCTCGACCTGGAGGTATTGCTCGGTCTGCAACGTCGAAATTTCGTCCCACTCGATCGATATGGTGCCGGTCGCATCCGTCTCGAAATCGAGCTTGCCGTGCTCCAGCTGCTTGATCTCTCCCGTCAGCCGATCGCCGTTCCTGAACACGATCACGTCGGTCTTGGGTGCCGCCACGGCCGGGACCAGCCCGCCGCCGATGTACCATGCCGCGCAGATCACCGCACTGATCCGGGGCGCGCGGCGGCGGCGCGCAAGCGGTGTGTGATCGGTCATCCCGGCCTCTCCCTGTACGAGTGCGCGCTATGTTATAGCTTGCACAGCCACAAGCGCCCGTCCGAACCGACGCTCCTCCACGGCGGCTGACACCAGGAGTGGACCTCATGGCCAGAAACCGTTCCATCCCCGGCCGGCGCCGAACGACCGTCTTGTCGGCCGCGGATTTGCACGACATCGACGCGTTCTGGCGCGCGTGCAATTACCTCGCCGCGGGCATGATTTACCTGCAGGACAATCCGCTGCTGCGCGAGCCGTTGCGGGCCGAGCACATCAAGGACCGGCTGCTGGGCCACTGGGGCTCGAGCCCTGGGCTGAGCTTCGTGTACGTCCACCTCAACCGGCTGATCAACAAGTACGACCTGAGCGCGATCTTCCTGGCGGGGCCGGGGCATGGGGCACCAGGCGTGCTCGCCCCGGTGTACCTCGAAGGTACCTACGCCGAGATCTACCCAACAAGGGCGAAGACGTCGACGGGATGCGCGAGTTCTTCAAGGAGTTCTCGTTTCCCGGCGGCATTGGCAGCCATTGCACGCCAGAGACGCCGGGCTCGATCCATGAAGGCGGCGAGCTCGGCTACAGCGTGTCGCACGCGTTCGGCGCGGCGTTCGACAATCCGGACCTGCTCGTGGCGGTCGTCGTCGGGGACGGCGAGGCCGAGACTGGGCCGCTCGCCACCGCGTGGCATTCCAACAGGTTCCTGAACCCCGTGCGGGACGGCGCCGTGCTGCCGATCCTCCATCTCAACGGCTACAAGATCAACAACGAGGTGGATCGATTCAGCCTCGCGATCGACGCGATCGACCGGGTGCCCCGCCTGCAGGTGTCAGGCGCGCACGTGAAGGAGCGGCTCCGCGACCTGCAGATCCAGGCGCGCAATTACGCGCATGAGCACGGTGTGGATCGCGAGGACATGCGCAACTGGACCTGGCCGCTGTAGCGGCAGCCGGGGCCGGTCGCAGGCGTCAGGGCTTCGGTGCGGGGAAGACCACGCGCCAGTCACTCTTCATATTGACGAGCAGCCAGCCGCGCTGACCTGCTTCATCGAGTCCGCGCGCGAGCTGGCCGATGTGCGACGCACGGTCATAGGCGTACTCGCGCGCCGCATCGTCGTGGTGCACGATCGCGGCAAATCGCGGACCCATACCGGCCGTCGTCCACTCCAGCATCTGGAAGTCGCCGTCCGAATTGCCGAACGCCAGGATCGGGCGGCGCCCGATGTGCTGCTGGATGCCGACGGGCTTGCCCTCCTTGTCGTCGACGAAGTTGAGTTCGGGCAAGCGCAGCAGCACCGGCTTGCCGTCCTGCACCTCGTATTTCAGCTTGATGCTGCTGCCGACGACTTGCTCAGGCGGAATGCCGTAAACAGCCTCCGTCCACGGCCGCATGAACTCGATGCCGCCGCCGGAGACGATGAACGTCTTGAAGCCCTTGGCGCGCAGGTAGGCCAGCAGCTCGACCATGGGCTGGTAGACCATTTCGGTGTACGGCCGATTCGTCACCGGGTGTCTCGCGTTCGCAATCCAGTCCTTGACGACCTTCTCGAACTCGACGGTCGTCGTGCCTGCATGCGTCGCCATGACGATCTGCGCGATGGCCGGCTCGCCTCCCGCGAGGGCCCCCTTGACATCGCCCTTCAGGAGCGACGCGAACGGTTCCTGGGTCCTCCATTCCGGATGCTGCGGCGCAAGCGCCTTGACGCGATCCAGTGCAAAGAACAACTGGAAGTACATCGGCTGCTCCGACCAGAGCGTGCCGTCGTTGTCGAAGACCGCGATGCGTTCGGCGGGCGGCACGAAGTTCCTGCTCGCGGGCAGGGTGACGTCGTCGACGAACGCGACGATGCGCGCCTTGGCCGGTCCGTCAGTCCAGGACGGCAGCATATCGGCCGCGCGCGCAACGGTGCCGACCAGTATCAAGAAGCCCGCGAGCGCGACGGACAGGTAATCTGGTGCGGTCGAGCGATTCATGTATGTGCCTCCGAACCTGGGCTGCGGACGCTCAGCGCGTGTATTTCGGGATCTGCGCGGAAATGTAGTTCATGCGGGCCAGGCCCTGGTCCTTGATGCCCTGGTCGACCCAGGCCTTGATCATGCTTGCGTCCATGAGGTTGATGTACGTGCCGTCCTGCTGGAAATTGACGTTCGCGCCGAACACGACCATGAAGGTGTCCGTGTCCTCGGTGTTGTCGGCGGGCGCATTGAACTCGTGCACCGACCCACCCGGCTCGAAGATGTAGCAGCCGGCCGTCTGCTTCTGGTCCGGATACTCGGTGTAGTACCAGCAGCCCGACATCGTGTAGAGGTGGACCGCGCCGGTGTGAAAGTGCATCGGCAACGTGACGCCCGGAGCGAACTTGACGCGCAGCACCCAGACGCCGTTGTACGGGTCGAGGAACAGCGGGTGCGCCTTGATGCCGGGGTGCAGCAGTCCTTCCAGGAACCTGCTGATGTTGGTGTCGACGGTCAGGAGTTTGTCCTGGTGTGTGAACGCTTCCGGCAGTGACATGGCGACTCCCCTTGCATGAACGAACGGTGCCGGACCGACCGTGTTGTGTTCGATCAGGCCCAGAA
The DNA here is from genome assembly GCA_963786705.1 of uncultured Gammaproteobacteria bacterium. GTDB lineage: Bacteria > Pseudomonadota > Gammaproteobacteria > Steroidobacterales > Steroidobacteraceae > RPQJ01. Next base: position 151,701 of record CAWBAG010000019.1, on the reverse strand, counting down.
AGCAACGACGCGCTGGACGACCCAGAATGCCGCGGTCGAACCGACGATATAGGCGACAGGCGTGCGCAGCAACGCCTCGGCCCGCCAGGGGCCGCGCTCGCCCCGCCCGTCCCTCGCGAACGCGCGGGAAGCCCAGGAAAGTACGGTCACGACCGCGGCGATGAAGAGCAGTTGCCCAGCCTCGACGCCGACATTGAAGAACAGCAGCGCGATCGGAATGTCGATCTGCGGCAGCCCGACTTCGCGCAGCGCGCCGGCAAAGCCGAATCCGTGCAGCAGGCCGAACACGAAGGCGACCAACCACGGAGCACGGGAGGTCAGGCCGGGCTGCCCGTGAGCCTGGCGCAGGATCTCTGCGGCGACGAACATCACGCTGAGCGCAATGGCTGCCTCGATCGGCGTCTGCGCAACGTGCACCATGCCGAGGGTGGCTGCGGCAAGCGTGATGCTGTGCGCGACGGTGAATGCAGTCACGGTGGCCACCAGGCGTTGCCATGAGCCGACCAGGAACAGCAGGCCGAGCACGAACAACAGGTGGTCGACGCCGAGCAGGATGTGCTCGACGCCGAGTGCGAAGTAAGTCCGGGCGACCTGCCAGCCGTTCGGTTCGGCCGTGATCACGAAGGACGCGCGTTCGGGCGTCAGCCGCTCGGTCTGCGTCGTCGCATCGGCGCGGACGAATCGAGCCAGCACGTCGGTGCGGGTCGCGCTCAAGCCCTCGATCGCGAGCGTCTCGCCGATCAATCCGCCCGGGCAGGTCGCGCGCCAGCGCTCGACAAACGCACCAGCGGCGAACGTTCCGGACGTCGGCGCGCCCTTGCATTTCGCCGGGAGACGAACGTACATGCCTAGACGGTATTCACCGCTCGCGGGCACCTTCCAGAGCACGTCGAATGCGTCGTCGCCCAGGTCGCGGATCTCGAGAAATCCCGGCCGGACCTCGTGCGCCCGGGTGGCAGACGACCAGGAAACGATCACGAGCAACAGCGCGGCGGCGAGTGCTCGCGTCGTCATTGCTTCACGCCCGTGGCCGGCGTCATTTGGGCCTGCTGCAGCAGTTGCCCGATCTCGCCTTCATAGCGTACGTCGTATTTCGATCGCAGCGAGGAGTAGAACGCGTCGCCGATCTGGGCGCGCTGCTGCGCCTGCCATTCGCGCAGCACGACCGGTCGAATGTCGGCCAACCGCGGCAAGGCACCGGCTGTGCGTGACACGACGTACACGAGGTGCCAGCCGAACGTGGATTGGACCGGTCCAGCCCACTGGCCGACCGCAGCAGCGTCGAGCTGCGTCGCGAACTCTTCGCCAAAACTGCCAGCGACTTCCTGAGGAAAGGCCGCTTCGAGGCTTGCAGGCAGCAACGTCGCGTCGCCAGCCTCGGACGGATTCGCTGGGCCTTTACCCGCCTGCAGGTCGGCCAGGAGCCGCTCGGCATCGCGTCGCGCCGACTCACCCCGCCGCTCGGCGCTCACGAACACCTGCTGAAACGTGACTCGCGCCGGCTGGACGAATTTCTCCGCGTGCTCGGCGAGGAATTCCTGCAGCTGCGCGTCGGTGGGTTCCGCCGTGGCCGCTGCGTCCTCGGAGACGAATTCCATCTTCTGGCGCAGGCGGCGCCGGATGACGGTGTCGTCGCGGTCGAGTCCCATCGCTACGGCTTCGCGATAGAAGACTTCCTCCTTCACGTAGTCGTCCACGAGCCCGCGCAATTCCTGCGGTGACGGCGGCCGCATCCACGTGCGCGCGAAATTTTCCGCCAGTGCGTCGATACGCGGTGCGCTGATGACGATTTCGCGCGGTGCCGCCTCGTCACTGCCGCGCACGGCGTGGTACAGGATGAAGATCCCTGCGCCGATCACCAGGAAATGCAGCAGCGGTTCGTGCAGCCAGCGGCCGCGCACAGGCGCATCGGTCATTATCGACTCCGTAAGCTCGTACCCGGCACCGGCGGCGGTAGAAACTCCGGAAGCATCGCTCAATTCTTCCGCGGGCGTGTACCGCCCCGGGACTCCCGCACGCTTCATGGACCAGGTCGCGACTGCCGCCGAGGTGGCCCGAAGGCATCGGGGTCGCATCATAGCGGGCTCCGCGGCGGGGGCGGAGCCACCAGCGCCCGCGTCGACCGGTGGCGCTGGGACCGCGTCTGTTGCGGTAACCGGGCTGCGCCGGCGGGCGCCCGGGCGCACCCTGGCGCACATGAGGTGAGGGGACGGCCAGGTGCCGCGGGACTCGCGAGCGTGAACGGCAACTCCTGCGCCAGCCGGCTCCCAGTCAATACGAACTTCCCCGGATAAATTGCGGTCGACGGTTACCGGCCATTGTCGCGCGCCGAAGGAGCGACTAGCATCGCTGCGTAGACACTCAAAAAAGTGTATGAGCCGGGAGAATGCAAACCATGACCAGCTCGGACCGCCTGCGGAACAGCCTTGTGGCCCGCTCGCACGCGTTGCGCACCATCGCGGGCATCGCCTGCCTCATGGCCGCGACTGCCGTACAAGCGGAGGCTCCGGATCGCCTGAACGATCACTGGGTAGCTTCGCTCGGGACGTTCATCGTTAATCAGGCAACGACATTGAGCGTCGACGGCGAGCTGTCGCAGGGCACGGAATTGAATTGGGACGACACCTTCGGGGACGAAGGCGACCAGAGCCAGTTCCGCCTGGATGGCTACTGGCGATTTGCGGAACGTCACAAGGTGCGCGCCATGGCGTTCAGCAGTTCGAGATCGAACTCGAGGACATTCGAACGGGACATCGAGTTTCAGGACGAGTTGTTTCCGATCGGTGCCCGCGTCAAGGGCGAGATCGACTTCTCAATCTACGAACTGGCCTACGAGTATGACTTCCTGCGTCGCGACACGTGGGAACTCGGCGCCTCCTTCGGCATACATTACACGCAGTACAAGGCCGGCTTGTCGGCAACCGTAACGACGCCCGGCGGCGGCGGCTCTCGCTCGCGCAAGGCGGACGCCGACCTCGACGCGCCGCTGCCGGTGATCGGATTGCACGGCATGTGGGGACTAGGCCACAACTTGTGGCTGGATGCGAGCGCGCAGCTCTTCTCGCTTTCGATCGACGAATACGATGGCAACCTGCAGGACTACCGCATCGGCCTTATCTGGCAGCCGAAGGAATGGGCAGGAATCGGCCTCGGCTACAACCGCTTCGACGTCGACGTCGACGTCGACACCTCGGGCTTCAAGGGGTCGCTGGACTGGCAGTACGACGGCCCGCAGATCTTCTACAGCGTCGCCTTCTAACCGGCCGTGCCGGGCCCCGGTCGACCAAAGCGGGCGACCAGGGCCCGATAGGCGAACGCCGCGGCGAGTCCCGCCGCAATCAGCAGCAGGCCGAGCTGCAAGGCGCGCTTGAACAGGTGATCGACGAGCCCGCGACCGGCATCGACGCTGCCGGCCACGGCGGCCGACATCGGCTCGCCCCCCCGTCCGAGCGCCTCGATCAGCCCGGTCAGCTGGCGCGCAGTGCCGGTGAACTCGGTCGCGGCGCGCGTGTATTCGTTGATGTCGAAGGGCTTGCCGGCGCCCGCCCCTGCGCCGGGTTCCCGACGCGGGAACCGTGCAACCAACCGGTCGAGCGCTACGACGGCTGAGTCGACTGCCGTCGCCGTTTGCGAGCCGGCCACGAGCGTCGTCTGCATCTGCGCGAGCAGGTCGCGCAGGTCGGCCTCCTGCGCGAGCAGTTCGCCCGACAACTGCCGGATCAGGGCGTCTCTTTCGCGTGCCAACGCCGCAGGCAGGTCCGCTCCGAGTTGCGCGTAGCCCTCCATCGCGAGGCTCGCCCGCTCGAGGCTCGCGTTGGCGCGCTCCACCTGGGGCGCGAGCGTAGCCTGCGAGATCGTGCGATTCGCCTGCAGGTCGATCAGGTACGGCATCCGCTGCATGTAGAAAATCATGCGTTCGGCGAGCAAGCGCGTCTGCTCGATCTGCTTGATGGCCGGATCGAGACCGGCGAGCGGGTCGAGGCCCAGCAAGCCGAACACGCTGCCGGGTGAGCTGGCAGCCTGCGGTGACCAGCCTGCCGCTTGCGCGAACTCCGAGAAATGCACGAAGCCCACGAGCATGACGTCCGGATTCCGGGCCTGCCAGGCCACGATGAGGTCCCGCAACTCCTGCAATTGCTCAGGCGTCAGGATCTCCGCCACGTTGGCCCAGGCTTCCCGCTCGAGGTCGCGATAGATTGGCGGCAATGCCTGCATCAGGTCACCGCCAGTCTCGACCAGCGTCTTCTCGACCACGATCCGGCTCAAGGTCGCGAGCACGACGAAATCCAGCTGGCACAGGACCGGGCTCGGCCCGGTCGCGATCGTGTAGGCCGAGTTGACCTGGCTGAGCTGCCAATAGTTCAACCGGTTCACGAGCAATGGATCACGGGCCTGTTTCGCGAGCGGAACGACCGACTCGAGGATCTTGCCTGCATAGCCGTCGGCGTACCGCTGGCACGTCTGCTGTATCTGCTCGATGCGTCGCGCCTGTTCCTGCGAGCGACGCTCCTTGCCGCTCACCTTGTTCCACAGCGCGCATCCCGGCAGCAACGCGGCCACCACGAGCACGAGCCACAGCCCGCGGAAATGCGTCATTTCGCGGTGCTCCATCGCTCGCAATCGCCGCGCGTCGTCTGCCTTCGTCCTTGGAGGGTTGCGGCCCAACGCGTACGACTGCCCTGCAGCCTCAGAATGTGAACACGACGCCGAGCGCCGGCCCGGACAGGGACATGTCGTACTCGAAGTACTCGCGGCCCTCACCGTTGTCGTAGTCCATGTCGATGTAGCGATACGCGCCAAGCACGCCGATCCGCTCGGAGACCTGCCAGCGCAGCGTTCCAACGCCCTGCCACGCGAAATCAGACCCGACGCCGAACCCGCCGATGTCGCCATGCAGGGTGAACGACCACTTGTCGGCGAAGGGAATCGTGTAGTGCGCACCGATCACGGGGTCGACCCAGTCCTCGTCCGCGTCGGCCGAGCGAGTGCCGAGCGGCCCGGTCGCATCCAATTTGACGGACAAGTCGTTGTAGCGCAATCCGCCGAACACGGTGAGTCGTTCGAGCACCTCGTAGCCGACGTCGACCTCGAGCGCGGACTGGTCAAGGTCGACATCGGCGTTCACGAAGCCCGCAGGACCTCGCCCGTGGCTGCCCAGGCCCATGTAAATGCCGTCCACCGTAATCGAGAGGCGATCGCGAGATGCCCGGTACGCGCCCATGAAGCCCATCTCGAGATTGTCGAGAATGTCGCCGAAGCTGGCATCCACGTCCGCCGAGACCGGACCAGTTGTAGTGGTACCGCTCATGGCCGAGCCCCATACGTAAGGCGCCAGTTCGTGCTTCCACTCCGCCGCCTGCAGCGGCGTGGCGGCGAGCAACAGCGCGCTGATCATCGAGGCCAGAAGACCGATTTTCATGTTCAGCGTCTCCGCAGTGTTGTCGTGAAATCCTGACTCGCCGGTCCAGGTACCCGGCCATCTGGCGATGGTCGGAATGCTCGTCGGTCATTGCTGACGCCGCACTACCCACGTGCCCGCCATCTGCCCGGCAGACGCCGATGACGGGCGCCTGCCCACCACGCCTTCGGCGTGGCTGCTCCATCCTGCGGCGCTCTCATCGAAACCCTGGGTCAACAGTCGACGAATATACTTGAGTCCTCGCGACGAGCGACCGATGATTCGCGACAATAAATCGCGCGCTTGCGCTGCTGGGCCGGCAAGAGCGGGTAGCCAGGGTGCGAGCGTCTATGCCGGCGCATTGTCCGTGACACCGGGCGTCTGGCTCTACCAGCTCACGGACGACGGCCCGGCGCTTGAACTGACAGCCAAGGGGAGCGGGAGTCAAGAGCCATGCAGCCAGTCAGCAGTCGGGGAGGCACGCGGGCGCAATGGTCATTCATTGGCCGCCAGCTCATCGCGCGCTGCTGTGCCGCCGCCCTGGCATTCGCTCTCATGAGTTGCGCGAGCGTGGGTCCCCGCACCGTTGCCGTGGACAGGTTCGACTACAGCTCCGCCATCGCCGACTCGTGGAAGGAGCAGACGCTCCTCAACATCGTCAAGATCCGCTACGTAGACCTGCCGGTGTTTGTCGACGTGTCCTCCATCGTCGCCGGGTATTCGCTGCAGACCGGGGTGACGGTCGGCGGTGTCGTCTCCTCTGAGCGCGCCGTGCAGGGCAATTATGGATCCGTCGGCGGACAAGCTGTGTTCACGGATCGACCGACGATCACGTACGTGCCGATGACCGGGGAAAAGTTCCTGCGCGGGCTGATTACGCCGATCGATCCCAAGAATATCTTCTTCATGTTGCAGGCCGGTTATCCGGCGGATTTCATCCTGGGCCTCACCGTGGAATCACTGAACGGCGTGCGTAATCGCTCGACTGCTGGCGGGATGGTGCGCCAGGCAGACGCTGATTTCGTGCGCTCCTTGCAGTTGCTGCGCGACGTGCAGATGGCCGGCGGTGTCGGCATGCGCGTCGAGGAGGACAAGGCCAAGGGCTCTACGGCGGTCCTGTTCTTCCAGCGCGACGACGTGCCCGCGGACATCCAGGAGAAGGCGGCCGAGATCAGGCGACTGCTCAGGTTGCAGGCGGGCCAGCAGAAGTTCGTGCTGTCCTATTCGCCGATGCGTGGCGCGGAGAACGAGCTGGCCGTGAACAGCCGCTCCATCCTGCAGATCCTCCAGGCTTTCGCGAGTTTCGTGGACGTGCCGGAGCAGGACCTGAGAGAAAAGCTCGCCGCGCCGGCTTTCGAGCGTGCCGCGGCGGACGAGCGGGACGTCGGGCGGATTCGCAGCGGCCCGACGAAGCCAGAGCAGGCGTACGCCGCCGTGCAGTACCGGGGGCAATGGTTCTGGGTCGACAACAGCGACTGGCTGACCAAGCGGGCGCTCACCGCCGTCATGTTCTTCTTCACGCTGGCCGACACTGGCACTCCAGATCGACTGCCGTTGGTCACGATACCGGCGCAGTAGTCCTGCACCTGGGACCGAGGAAATCCCTCGCGACCGCACCTTGCAGGTGAATCCGCCACGGACGATCATGCCGGGCCAGCATCGACCACCGACGATGCCGCCCTCTGTGTCCAGTCAACTGTGAATCCGGCAGCAGCCGTGGAGTACGCCCCGATGAAACAGTGGAACTTAGATGTGCGAACCATGGTTCTCACAGTTGCAGCGATCGCCGCTGCCGCGGGCTCGGTAGCCCAAGCCGCCGACCCCCAGGTTGGCGTTGCAGGCGACAAGAAGTCGGCAGAGAAAGCGCCCCCTGCGCAGCAGCTTTACTCGCCGTACGTCGGGCGCAATTTCCCGACGCGCCCCTACTTCGGCGACACCCACCTGCACACGGCGTTCTCCATGGACGCAGGGGCGTTCGGTGCGCGCCTGACGCCGCGCGACGCCTACCTGTTCGCGAGCGGCCACGAAGTGAAAGCCTCGAGCGGCCAGCTCGCGAAACTGTCGCGGCCGCTCGATTTCCTGGTGGTGGCCGATCACTCCGACGGCATGGGCTTCTTCCCGCTGCTCCTGAGCGGCAACCCGGAGGTCATGGCGGACCCGCAAGGGAAGAAATGGCACGACATGATCACGTCCGGCCAGGGCAACGCGGCAGCGATGGACATCATCCAGAGTTTCGGCAAGGGAACAATCTCCAAGGCCATCCTGCCGGTGCCGGGCACCGCGTCCTATCGAGGCGCATGGCGGGAGACCATCAAGGCTGCCGAGGACGCCAACGAGCCCGGCCGTTTCACGGCGTTCATCGGCTATGAGTGGACCTCGAATACCGGCGGCAACAACCTGCACCGCAACGTGATCTTCCGCGACGACGCGACCAAGGCGAGTCTCGTCGAACCCTATACGACGATGGCGCCGCTCGGCAGCGACAATCCCGTGGAACTCTGGAAATGGATGGCCGCGTTCGAGGACAAGACCGGCGGCAACGTGCTGGCGATCGCCCACAACGGCAATCTCTCGAACGGCCGCATGTTCCCGACGATCGAAGCCTTCGGGAAACCGATCGACCGCGCGTACGCAGAGTCACGCGCGAAGTGGGAGCGCCTCTACGAGACGACACAGACGAAAGGCGACGGCGAGTCGCATCCGTTCCTGTCGCCCAACGACGAGTTCGCCAACTTCGAGAAGTGGGACAAGGGCAACCTCGACGGCAGTGCCGTCAAGACCAAGGACATGCTCGAGTTCGAGTACGCGCGTTCCGGCCTCAAGAGCGGTCTGCTGCTCGAGCAGAAGCTCGGGGTCAACCCATACAGGTTCGGCCTCATCGGCAGCAGCGATGCCCATACGGGACTGTCCGCCATGGAGGAAGACAACTTCTTCGGCAAGACAACGCCGCAGGAGCCGAGCCCGGAGCGCATGACGAAGGCTTTCTTCGACAACGCCCAGACTGGCGTGAAGATCATGGACTGGGAGGTCTCCGCCTCGGGGTACGCAGCCGTCTGGGCGACGGAAAACACGCGCGAAGCCCTGTTCGACGCCATGGAGCGTCGCGAGACCTATGCGACGACGGGATCGCGCATGATCGTGCGATTCTTCGGCGGCTGGGACTTCGAGCCGGCGAACGCGAACACCCGGCACCCCGGCGCGGTGGGTTACGGCAAGGGCGTGCCCATGGGCGGCGACCTGCGCGCCGCGCCCGCCGGCAAGTCGCCGACGTTCCTGGTCGCCGCAATGAAGGATCCGACCGGTGCGAACCTCGACCGGATCCAGGTCGTGAAGGGCTGGCTCGATGCCGGGGGCATCGTGCACGAGACGGTCTACGACGTCGCCTGGGGCGATGCCGACAGGCGCCGTCCCGGCGCCGACGGCAAGGTGCCTGCGGTCGGCAGCACCGTGGACGTGGCGAATGCCAACTGGACCAACACCATAGGTGATCCCGAGCTGATCACCGTCTGGAAAGATCCCGCCTTCGATCCGAAGCAGCGCGCGCTCTACTACGTCCGCGTGCTCGAGATCCCGACACCGCGCTGGACTGCGTACGACGCCAAGCGTTTCGGCATACAACCGCTGCCGGGGACGACGATGACCCTGCAGGAGCGCGCATACACCTCGCCGATCTGGTACACACCCGGGAGTTGACGGCCAATGAAGGAACGCGTGCGCGAGGAACTGCATCGATACCTGGTCGTCAGTTCATACCTGTTCGTCTGCTTCGGCGCGCTGCTGCTCTACAAGTCGGCCGTGCTGCGCGAGGTCGGCCAGCACTTCCTGCCCCTCGGGCTCGCCGCGGGCAAGGCCCTGATCCTCGGCAAGTTCGTGCTGCTGGGCGAGGCTGCGAAGATCGGCACGCGCGTGCGGACGCGCACGCTGTCGCGACAGATCGCGTTGCGGACCGTGTTCTTTCTCGGGTTGCTGATCGTGTTGACGGTCGTCGAGGAACTGCTCGTCGGGCTCGTGCACGGCCGTTCGGTCGCGCAAACCGTGGCGGAATTCGAAACGCATTCGCTGTTCGCGATGGGCGCCACGTGCCTCGTCATGCTGCTGGTGCTGGTGCCGCTAGTGACCGTGACGGAAGTCAGCAGCGCACTCGGGCCCGGGGCGCTGCGACGACTGCTCAACGCCCCGCCGCCGCACTAGACCCGGATCGTCGCGGCGCCGGCGTGGGCACGCCGCCTTGGGCCTGCGTGCGGCGGACTCGGCCGGCGCCACGCAGGACGGCCCGACACGCTCGGCGACGCGACCGCGATACTATACTGATACAAAGCAATCGTCGGTCGGCGCGCGTTACTGCGCCGGGCTCCCTCGACGACCGCCAGCTTCACATCGTTCCGGCCACAAGGAGCACCCAGCATGAAGTACTGCAGATGGATCGCCGCCCTGGTCATGGGCATGACTCTCGGCATGGCTCTCGCCGACGACCTTCCCGAGAACTGGGACGGCCTCGTCCAGGTCAAGCCCAAGAAGGTGGACGCGGCCTACGTCATGCCCGGCGCGGATTTCCGGCCGTACATGAAGGTCAAGCTCGACAAGACCGAGGTTGCGTTCAAGAAGGACTGGCTGAAGTCCATGAACGACACGCGTGGGAGCCTCTCGCACCGGGTGTCGGACGAAGATGCGGCCAAGATCCTGCAGGCCGCGCAGTCGAATTTCGAGGACATATTCGTGGAAGCCTTCACGAAGGCCGGGTATACGGTGGTGACGGCCCCGGCGTCGGACGTGTTGCGCATCTCGACGGCCGTCGTGAATCTCTACGTCAACGCGCCGGACGTCATGGAAGCGGGCCGCAGCCGCACGTACACGACCGAGGCCGGTGAAGCGACGCTGATCATCGAAGTCCGGGACTCGATGACCAATGCACTGATGGGGCGCGTGCTCGACCGGCGCGAAACCAGCGGCGGCGTGGGCGCCCAGGTCGCAAACAGCGTGACCAACCTGAGCGACTTCCGCCTGCTCTTCAAGCAGTGGGCCTCGATCGCGACGAAGGGACTCGAGGAACTCAAGGAGCATTCGCCCGTGCCGGTCGATCTGAAGCCGAAACAGAAGCTGAACTGATTCGGGTTCGACGTTCGTCCAGCCCGGCCGGTCGTGACCCGGCAGGGCCGGCCTGCCGCGAGGTCACTTCGCGGCAGGCGGCTCGAACCAGTGATCCCGCGGCACCACCTTGGGTCGTTCCGGATCGGCTTCGTAATTGGGCGACATGATCTGCACGCCGAACTCGTTGAAGACGTCCTGGATGTTCGCGTGCACGTCGCTCAGGATCGCGACTCGCCGCGCGGGCGTCGCGATGTTCACGAGCAGCGTGTACTCGACGTAGAAGTCGTCGAGGGCCGTCTGCAGCACGCGGGGCGGCGGCTCGACCGCCACTTCCGGCACACGTGTGCAGGCCATTTGCAGCATCGCGTGCACCTGCCGCCACGGCACGTCGTAACCGATCGTCACCTTGGTGCCGGCGAACAAGCCGCCCTCGGACGCGAGTCGCGAGTAGTTGCGCGTCACGTTGGTGGCGACCAGCGAATTTGGCAGGTTGATCTCCTCGTGACGCAGCGTCCGCAGGCGCGTCGTCAGGAACCCAACCGACTGGACCGTGCCCTCGGTCTCGCCGATCTGCACGAATTCGCCTGGCCGCAGGACGCGCGTGTACATGAGCATCAGGCCGCTCACCGCCTGGTTGACGATGCCCGAGGCCCCGATCGACAGCATGAGGCCGACGAACACGCCGATGCCCTTGAAGGCCTCGCTGCCGCTGCCGGGCAGGTAAGGATAGGCGGCGACGAGCGCGAAGAGCCAGATGACCCCGGAGAGCAAGCGGCCGGTCGGGTGCGCCGTCGCGTCGTCGAACATCGCTGTCTTGATGCGGCCTTCGCGTATGGCCTCGAAGACGCCGCGCACTGCGCGCACGATGACCCGCGTCACCACGATGATGAGCGCGACGAACATCAGGCCCGGCAAGGCCTTCAGGATGCCGTTGCCGATCGTGCCCAGCGCCTCCAGCACGTTACGGAGCAGGGCCTCGCCCCAGGGCCTCGTGTACGGGAACTGCCCGAGGACGAATCCGGCCCACTCGTAGACGAGCAGCAGGGCCACGGCCCAGGCCAGCAGCTTGACCGGAACTGCAATGAGGTCGGCGAGGCCGGCGTGCCGCACGATGTTGCCGCGCAAGCCGGCGCCGAGCCGGTCCGCCCGCCGGTCGAGCAGCGTGTGGATCGCCTGCGACGCGCGGCGGTGCGCGCGGTAGACGAGCCAGAGCATTCCGGCGAGCAGCGCCGTTGCGAGCAGCGACGTCCCGATCGCGGGCAGCAGGGCCTTGGCATTGCGGGCCTCGCGGATCTCGGCCAGCGCGACCTGCAGGTTGCGGACGGCCTGGGCCGCCACCGCCGCCGGTGTCTCGCCGGCTTCCTGGTTGACGTCGAGGTCCAGCACGCGGAATACGAGCACGTCGTCGATGAAGACCGCGATTCCGTCGGCGATCGGCCGCGTGGTCACCCGCAGCGGACCGCCCCGTTCGAGGAGCAGCCCGATCCCGTCCTCGATCGTGCGGACGCGCTCCGCGGGCGAGACGCCGTACGCGGTGGCCCGCACCGTGAAAATCGGCCGGTTGGCCACCATGAGCACAACGGATTCCGTCGATGCCTGCACGGCCGGGACGGGATCGCCGGCCGTGGCCGCCGCTGCGAGGATGACCGGACCAGCCGGACCGATCTGCGCGAGCGCAGACGGCGCGAACACGCAGGCCAGCCACAGCGCCGATGCCGCGAACCATGCCGCGCGAAGTCGAGTCTGCTGCCGCCAATCCCGCATCGTCATCCGCCCGCCGAAGTCTTCGGCGCGGCCAGACTAGCGTCCAGCTCGTTGACGAGGCAACTGTTTTCGGACACGTGGCTGCGGCGACGCGGTCCTTCGATCCTCGACCGGCCGTCAGCCGGCCTTGCCGTGCACGCGATCGAGTGCGCCGCGGAACCAATGCGCCCAGGACCGCACGGCCCGGCGGTACTCCGCGGTGTTGGTCACCGCGTTGGTCAGCCTGAGCGTGCCCGTGTCGATGCCCGTTGCTTCGTCGACCACGCGCGCGAGCAGCTGACCCGTCGGTCCGTCGCGCGCCTCGAGCCGCAGCGTCATGGACCCGGCGTCCATCGTATAGCTGCTCGACCGTCCTGCCGACATCGTGTCGGGCGCGTTGATGTAGACATCCACGACCTCTGGAACGATGCGCAGCGTGCCGGCGCCGACCTGTTCGACGACGCGATATCCGCCCGCCGTGAGTTCCTCGACGAAGATCTCGCGGAACTGCCGCGCCATGTCGTCCTTGATCGCCTGGATATCCGAGTCGGTCAGCCGGGACGACACATCGCGTGGCGTGCGATTCGGATCCCAGGTGTCGTCGAAGGAGACCTGCAGCGGATCGATCACCACGGCACCGTAGCTGGCGAAGTCGACTCCCGGACGCACGGACATAGCGTCGAACCCCCGCACCGGACGGGATTCGAGTCCGTCCTCGGCCGGTGTAGCCGGGACCGTCGTCGGGCCCGGGGCCGGAGTCGAGACGCATCCCGAGAGGAGCAGCGTAAGCACCGCTGCGTGCCACTCGGCGCCTGTCCGCCGGATGTGCTGGGTCATGGCCTGCTCCGCGTACCCCTGGTGCGACGGCTCGATCGCTGATCATTGGAACGCGCGGCCGTGGCAATGTTCCGCGACTCCACCGTCGTGACGCCGGCCGGTGCACGCAGCGCGAGGCGCACCATGGCCTCGGCAATCGTCGCGGCCGCGACGGGTCGCCATTGGGCCGGCGCAAATCGCAGCGCCGATTGCGCCAGGCGCTCGAATGGCCGCGATTCGCCGCGCTCGCCCCCGATCACCGACGGTCGCAGGATCACGAGGCTGGGCCAGCCCATCCGGCGCAGCGACTCCTCGAGCTCGCCCTTCACCCGCGAATAGAAGAACGGCGCCGACGGATGCGCGCCAACCGCGCTCACCAGCGCAAAGACCCTCGCGCCATTGCGCCGCGTGATCTCGGCGAGCCGCCGCGGATAGTCATAGTCGACTTCGCGAAATCGCGCGCGCGATCCCGCCTTGCCGATCGTCGTGCCGAGCGCGCAGAAGACGTGATCCGCCACGAGCTGCGTGCCGGCGCCCTCGAGCGCCGTGAAGTCGACGACCAGCTGCCGGACCTTGTCGCGGCGCACTGCCGCACCGAGGTCGCGGCGCGTGACGACCAGCACGCGCTCGTATTCCGGGCACTCGAGCAGCGCGCGCAGGCACTCGCTGCCGACGAGGCCCGAGGCCCCCGCGAGCAGTGCCGAGAGGCGCTTCACCGCGCGACCGGGCTGAATCGTGGATCCGTGATCTTCATCTCCGTCACCGGGCCGTATCGGGTCGCGCTTGCCCGGATCTGCGCAGCGTCCCCGATCAGGACCATCGCCAGGTTGCCGGACGTCGGGAACGCCGCGTCGATCGTGCTTCTCGCGCCGGCGGCATCGACGGCCTGCACGCGCGCCGCGAACTGGTCGACGTCCTCGGGCCCGAGGCCGTAGAACAGCAGGTCGGCCAGCCGGGCCGCGAGTTGCCCGTTGGTCTCGAGCGTCGGGGGAAACTGGCCGAGCAGGTAGCTCTTCGACGAGTCAAGCGCTTCTGCGTCGACGCTCTTCTCGTGCAATCGATCGAGCGTTGCAAGTGCCAGGTCGATGGCGGGGACGGTCGTGCCGGTCTGCGTGTACGACGTGATGCTGAAGGCGCCGGCCTGTGTGCCGCGATCGAACGACGCGTTGGCACCGTAGGTGAGTCCGCTCTTGATGCGCAACTCGGTGTTCAGCATGGACGTGAACCGGCCGCCGAAGATCGTGTTCACCACGGACTGCTGCGTGCGCGCCGGATCGGTGCGCGACGCCCCGACGTTGCCGAGCCAGAAGTACGTCTGCGTCGCACCTGGCTTGTCCACGAGCAGCACGCGACGGCCCTCCAGCCGCGCTGCGGGAGGAACCGCGAGTACGGGTGCCGCGGCCTTGCGCCAGCCGCCGAAGGCCGCATCGAGCTTGCGCGCCATCGCCGGCGCGTCCAGGTCGCCCACGACGACGATGATCAGGCGATCGCCGCCGACCTGTTGCGCGTAGAACTGCTTCAGGTCGTCGAGCGCGATGCCCGCGAGCGACGACTCGCTGCCGCCGACCGGCCGGCCGTAGGGGTGGTCTCGAAACAGCCACGCGTCGCCGTAGGCGTCGATCAATTCGCGCGGGTCGGAATCCTTGGCGGCCACGATCGACTGGATCGCGAGCGTGCGCGCCTTCGCGAACTCGTCAGCGGCGAGCGCGGGCCGCTGCAGCGCATCGGCGACGAGCTCGAGCATGAGGTCGACGTCCCGCGCAAGAAAGCTCGCACCGACGCTCAACGACTCGGTGCCCGCGGCCGCGCTCAACTCGCCACCCACGTTCTCGATCGCCTCGGCGAACTGCGCCGCATTGCGCGCGCCCGCGCCCTTCTGGATCAGGTCGGCGAACAGCGATGCCGTGCCTTCCTTGCCCGCGGAATCCCCGAGTGCGCCACCGCGCACGGTCACCGACATCGACACGAGCGGCGTGTCGCGCTTTTCGATCAATGCAACCTGCGCGCCGTTTGCGAGCGTGGCGCGCTCGAACGCCGGCAACTTCACGCCGCCTGCGGCGACGGCGAGCAACGGCGCGCCGAGCAGCGCGACACCGGCGATCGACCCCAGGGCGCGAAGCATCGTCGATTTCATCTTGCTCCTCCCGCGGCGGCCGGCTCGTCGCCTTGCGCCGGCGGCCTGGGCTCGAGGATGCCCACCGTGCGGTTCTCCCGCCGCAGCACCTGCGCGGCGATGCGCTTGACGTCGTCCGCCGTGACGTTCTCGTACGCGGCCGGCGCGTCGAACAGCTTCCTGTAGTCGCCGTGAAATACCTCGTACGTGCCGAGCGCCTGCGCCTTGCCGCTGATGGTCTGCAGTCCGCGCCAGAACCCCGCGAGCGCCTGGTTACGCGCCTTCGTGAGTTCCACGGGCGTCGGCCCTTCGTGCGCGAGCCGCGCGATCTCCTCGTCCACGATGTGCTCCGTGCGCGCGACGTCGCCGCCGGGTGTCACGACCGCGTATACCCAGGCGAGGCCCGGGTCGAAACCCTGGTCGAGCGACGTTCCCACCTGCACAGCCGCCTGCTCACGTTCGACGAGGCGCTGGTACAGGCGCGACGAGTCACCGTTGCCGAGGATCGAGAGCAGCACCTCCATCACGCGCGTATCGCGATCCGGAGCCGCGCCGGCGTGCCACGCCATGGCGAGCAGCGGCGTCTGCGCCTCGCGCTCGATCGTCAGGCGCCGCTCGCCAAGTTGCGGCGGCTCCCTGGTCGTGACCGCGGGCGCCGCCGGCTGCGTCGCGATGCCGGCGAGGTACTTGTCGGCGAGGCTGAAGACGGCGGCGGGCTCGACGTCGCCGACGATGAACATCACCGCATTGTTCGGGGCGTAGTACTGGCGGTAGTACGCCTCGAGATCGGTGACCTTCCAGCCCTCGATATCCGACGGCCAGCCGATCGTCGGTATCTGGTAGGGGTGCGCGACGAAAGCCGTTGCCTGCACCTGCTCGGCGAGCGTGCCGAAATTGTCGTTGTCGATCGACGAGCGCCGCTCCGAGTACACGACGCCGCGCTCGCTCTCGACGACTTTCGGATCGAAGTCGAGATTGCGCATGCGATCCGACTCGAGGTCGAAAATGACCGGTGCCACCGTGCGGGGAACCAGTTCTGGTAGACCGTCACGTCGGCACTGGTGTAGGCGTTGTTGCGGCCGCCGTTCGCTTCCAGAGCCGGTCGAATTCCCCGGGCGCCCGCGTCTTCGTGCCGTTGAACATCATGTGCTCGAAGTAATGCGAGATGCCGGTGATGCCTGGCCGCTCGTTGCGGCTGCCGACGCGGTACCACGTGAACATCGCGACGTTCGGGATGTCTTTGTCGGGCCACACGACGAGCTTGAGCCCGTTCGGCAGCGTCTTCGTGACGATCTGGTCCGCGCCCCCCGGCAGCACGGGTGCAGCGAGTGCCGCCGTGAAAGCGAACGTCGCGCCGGCGCACGCCGCCACGAATGCGAGCCGGCCGGCGCGGGCGCCTGCCGGTAATCCGAATCTCGATGGCCGCTGCACGTCAGGCACCCCGCTTCTGGCTGGCGATCCAGCGATCGATCTTGGCTTCGAGGACGTCGAGCGGCAAGGCCCCGTCGGCCAGCACCGCCGTGTGGAACCTGCGTACGTCGAACCGCGGACCGAGCGCCGCTTCGGCGCGGGCACGCAACTCGCTGATCTTCATCTGCCCGATCTTGTAGGCCAGCGCCTGCCCGGGAATCGCCATGTAGCGCTCGGCCTCGGACACGCGGCGCGCCTCCGCGGCGGAACTGTTGGCGTCCATGTAGTCGAGCACCTGCTCGCGCGTCCAGCCCTGCGAATGCAGGCCCGTGTCCACGACGAGACGGATCGCGCGCCACAGTTCGCCCTCGAGCCGTCCGAAGTACTGGTACGGGTCCTGGTACATGCCGAGCTCCGGCCCGAGCGACTCGGCGTAGAGGCCCCAGCCCTCGCTGTAGGCGGTGTAGCCGCCGAAGCGGCGGAACTTCGGCAGGTCCCGCTGCTCGCGCTGGATCGAGACCTGGAAATGGTGCCCCGGATTGCCCTCGTGCAGCGAGAGCGCCTCCATCGCCCATTTCGGCCGCGCGCCCAGGTCGTAGGCGTTCGCGTAGAAGATACCCGGGCGGGAACCGTCTTCGTTCGCGGCCTGGTACTGGCCGCCCGCCGCGCTCTTCTCGCGGAACGGCTCGACCGCACGCACTTCGTAGTCGGCCTTCGGCAGCGTCTCGAAGAGCTTCGGTAACTGCGGATCGACGCGGTGCTTGATCGCGACGTAGCCGGCGATCAGCGAGTCGCGGTCCGCGAAGAAGAACTGCGGATCCGTGTTCATGTGCCGAAAAACTCCTGCAGCGTGCCCTCGAAGCCGACGCGGCGCATGACGCCCGCCATCTCCGTGTGGATGCGCTTGACCTCGTCGAGGCCAACCTGGTGAATCTGCGCGGGCGAATAATCCGTCGTCGTGATGCGGCGCACGTTGTACGCATACCAGGCCTTGCCGTCGGGCAGCGCATCGAGCCCGGCGCTCGTGCGCGCCCGCGGCACGTATTCGTCCCGCATGAAGTCGAGCAGCTTGCGGTAGGACGGCACGATCTTCGTCTCGATGGCCGCGCGGTAGGCCGCGGTCAACCGCTCGCGGTCGGCCGCGGTGAAGTCCGCGGGAAAGAGCGTGATCGGACCCCAGTACAGGGACTCCTCGGCCCGCGTCACGACGTGCGCCTGCAGCTGCGGCAGCGTGCGCTCGGCGAGGATCCTGGGCAGCGTGTAGCCGCGTGCGATGCCGAGCCGCATGTTGACGATGGCCTGGTCCGTCCACGCGACGAACCCGTCGACACGTTTCAGGAAGGCGTCGTAGTCCTGGACCGTCTTGAACGGCTGCATGCCGCGCCCCGACCCGAGCTGGGCGAAGCTGTTGGGCGTCGAATAGAACTGGTTGAGCGGGATGAGCTCCTGGGGAAAGCGGAAGCCCTCGATCTCGCGCTCGCGCGCGCGACTTGAAGATCTCGTACGACAGCAGGTCCTGACCGGACAGCGCGGCCGGATCGATCGTGCTCACGCGCGCGAGGTAATCGCGCTCGAGCTTCTCGGCAGCGGCGCGCCATTGCGGCGTGATGTTCACCTCGAAGCGGTCGTTGTAGCGCGGGTCGCCGATCGACGTCGCGAGGAGCGGGTTCAGCTCCAGGTATGCCTCGAAATACTCGTCGAGGATCGCCTGCAGCCGCTGCGGCTCGGTAGCGGCGGAGCGAGCCGCTGCGGGCGCAACCGCAGATGCGTCGGACTCGACGCCGGCCGGGTGCCGGCGCAGGCGGCGGCAAGCGTGGCGCTGGCGACGAGCGACAACAGGAAGCGGAGCGACGGCATGAGTGATTCCCGAAGGCCAGTGGCGGCGAACGCGGCGACGGCCGCCGGTCCGCGGATTGGAGGGGCCGAAGTTTCGCTCTTTCAGGGGTCTGCCGGCCACCATCCGTGACGACACGGATGTCAATTCCGGCGCCGCGGGTGCAGATTCGGGCAGCCTCGAGGGGAGATCATGTTCCAGGTCAGGATCCATGGACGGGGCGGACAGGGGGTCGTCACCGCGACCGAACTGCTGTCCGTCGCCGCATTTCGCGAAGGTCGGCACGCCCAGGCGTTCCCGAGCTTCGGCTCGGAGCGCATGGGCGCGCCCGTCGTCGCCTATTGCCGCATCGACGACCGGCCGATCCGGCTGCGCGAACCGATCCTGGCGCCGGACGCACTGATCATCCAGGACCCGACCCTGCTGCACCAGGTGGACGTGTTCAGCGGCCTGGAGCCGGACGGCTACATCCTGATCAACACCGCCCGCACGTTCGACGACCTGGGGCTCACCGAGTTCGCGCGCGGCTTTCGCGCTGCGCACCTCCGCACGGTGCCGGCGACCGAAATGGCGTTGCGGCACGTGGGCAGGCCGCTGCCGAACGCAGCACTACTCGGCGGTTTCGCCGCCATTACCGGCCGCATCTCGCTGCCATCGGTGAACGCCGCGATCCGTGACAAGTTTCCGCACAAGGTGGCCGAAGGCAACGTCGCCGCGGCCGCCGAAGCCTACGCGTTCGTGCAGCGCGAAATGGAGGGTGCCGCGCATGCTTAAGCAGATCGAGGGTTCCGCAGCCGTCGCCGAAGCCGTCGCGCTCTGCCGGCCCGAGGTGATCTGCGCGTACCCGATCTCGCCGCAGACCCACATCGTCGAGGCACTGGGACGGCGCGTGGATTCCGGGTCGCTCGAGCACTGCGAGTTCATCAACGTCGAGTCCGAGTTTGCCGCGATGTCCGTGGCGATCGGCGCGTCGGCTGCCGGCGCGAGGGCGTACACGGCCACGGCCAGCCAGGGACTGCTGTTCATGGCGGAGGCGGTATTCAACGCCGCAGGGCTCGGCCTGCCGATCGTGATGACCGTCGCCAACCGCGCGATCGGCGCCCCGATCAACATCTGGAACGACCACACGGACGCGTTGAGCCAGCGTGACTGCGGCTGGATCCAGTTGTTCGCGGAGGACAACCAGGAAGCGCTCGACCTGCACCTGCAGGCGTTCCGGCTCGGCGAGGAGTTGTCGCTGCCGGTGATGGTGTGCATGGACGGCTTCATCCTCACGCACGCGTTCGAGCAGGTGGACCTGCCGACACAGGAACAGGTCGACGCCTACCTGCCTCCCTACGAGCCGCGGCAGGTGCTCGATCCCGCCCAACCGGTTTCGATCGGCGCGATGGTCGGCCCCGAGGCGTTCATGGAAGTTCGCTACTTGGCGCACGCCAAGCAGCGCCAGGCCCTGGAGCTGATTCCCGCGTGGGCCGACGAGTTCCGCCGCATCTTCGGCCGTCCGAGCGGCGGTCTCGTGCATGCCTATCGCACGAGCGACGCCGACGTGATCGTCGTGGCGCTAGGGTCCGTGCTCGGCACGATCAAGGACACCGTGGACGAAATGCGCCAAAGGGGCGCAAAGATCGGAGTGCTCGGCATCACCTGCTTCCGCCCATGGCCGGCGGCGGCCGTCCGGGAGGCGCTCGGGCGGGCCCGGCGCGTCGTCGTGCTCGAGAAAAGCCTGGCCGTCGGCCTCGGCGGCATCGTCTCGAACAATGTCGCGGCCTCGTACCCCGGCTCGCCGGATTGCGTGCACACCGTCGTCGCCGGGCTCGGCGGGCGCGCCATCACGCGCCGGTCCCTGGAGCGCGTCTTCGAGCAGGCGCTGGAAGATCGGCTCGAGTCGCTGACGTTCCTCGACCTGGACCACGCGCTCGTCGAGCGGGTGCTCGAGCGCGAGCGGCTGCAGCGGCGATCGGGGCCGATCGCCGAAGGCATCCTGCGCGACCTCGGCGTCGCCGCACCGAAGTCAGGTTGAGGTCCGCCATGCCGTACCAACCCATCAGGTTCTACCAGACCGGCACGTTCACCGTCGGCAACCGGCTGCTGCCCGAAGAGCAGCGTTCCGTGCAGGCGGACCAGGCGCGCACGAACTCGCTCAACTCCGGGCATCGAGCGTGCCAGGGATGCGGCGAAGCGCTCGGCGCGCGTTATGCGATCGATGCGGCGATGGCCGCGACGAACCGCCAGCTCGTCGCGGCGAATGCGACCGGTTGTCTCGAAGTATTTTCGACGCCTTATCCGGAAACGTCGTGGCAGATCCCGTGGATCCACTCGCTGTTCGGCAATGCCGCGGCCGTGGGCACCGGCATCGCTGCCGCGATGCGGGTCAAGGGGCGACACGACGTGCGCGTCGTCGCACAAGGCGGGGACGGCGGCACGACGGACATCGGCTTCGGCTGTCTCTCCGGGATGTTCGAGCGCAATGACGACGTGCTCTACATCTGCTACGACAACGAGGCGTACATGAACACAGGCGTGCAGCGCTCGTCGGCCACGCCCCCGGCCGCTCGCACCAACACCACGCTGCCCGTCGGCGACTCGCCCGGCAACCGGTTCGGCCAGGGCAAGAACATGCCGCGGCTCGCGATGGCGCACGAGATCCCCTATGTCGCGACCGCGACCGTCGCGGAACTGCGCGACCTCGAATACAAGGTGCGCCGCGCGATGGAATTCCGCGGCGCGCGTTACATCCACGTGCTCGTGCCCTGCCCGCTCGGATGGGGACACGGTTCGTCCGAGACGATCCGCATGGCGCGGCTGGCGAAGGAAACCGGGCTCTTTCCCGTCTTCGAGGCCGAGCGAGGGGAGGTCACGAGCGTGTCGAAGATTCGTCGCCAGCTCCCGGTCGAGGAGTACCTGCGTCCGCAAACGCGGTTCGCGCACCTGTTCCGCGACGGAGGGCATCCGGACCTGGTTGCACAGATCCAGGCGATCGCCGATCGCAACGTGCGTCGTTTCGGGCTCGCAACTGAGCCGGAGTCCGTGTCATGAAGCCGAAACCATTCGCGATCACGCTCGACCCGGGCTCGAGCCTCGCCAACCACACGGGCAGCTGGCGCACGGTCCGGCCCGTCTACGTGGACCGCCTGCCGCCCTGCAACGACGCGTGCCCGGCGGGCGAGAACATCCAGGGGTGGTTGTTTCACGCGGAATCGGGTGCGTACGAGCAGGCATGGCGCGTCCTCACCACGGACAATCCGCTCCCGGCCGTCATGGGGCGCGTCTGCTATCACCCGTGCGAGACGGCGTGCAATCGCGCGACGCTCGATGAATGCGTCGGCGTGAACGCGATCGAACGCTTTCTCGGCGACGAGGCGCTGCGACTCGGCTGGAAGCTCGCGCCACCGCCGGCGCCGACGGGCAAGCGCGTGCTCGTCGTGGGCGCAGGGCCGTCGGGCCTGTCGGCGGCCTACCAGCTCGCGCGTTGCGGCCACGCGGTCGTGATTCACGAGGCGGGCCCGCTCGCGGGCGGCATGATGCGCTTCGGCATTCCCAAGTATCGCTTGCCGCGCGAAGTCCTCGACGCGGAGATCGAGCGCATCCTGGACCTGGGAATCACGCTCGAACTGAACACGAAGGTGACGGACGTGCTGGCAACGATGCGCGCCGGCCGGTTCGATGCGGTGTTCCTGGCCGTCGGCGCGCACATCGCGAAGCGGGCCTACCTGCCCGCGGGCAGCGCCGGCAGGATGCTCGATGCGCTGTCCGTGCTGCGCAGCATGGAAGGCGAGGAGCGGCCTCTTCTCGGTCGCCGCGTCGTGGTCTATGGCGGCGGCAATACCGCGCTCGACGTGGCCCGCACTGCCAGGCGGCTCGGCGCGGAGGAGTCGATCGTCGTCTACCGCCGGACGCGCGAGAAGATGCCGGCGCACGAGTCGGAACTCGAGGAGGCGCTGCAGGAAGGCGTCCTGGTGAAGTGGCTTTCGACGATCCGGCAGGCCGGCGAAACCTCGATCACCGTCGAGAAGATGACGCTCGACGCCCGCGGCATGGCGCAACCGACCGGTGAACTGGAGACGCTCGCCGCGGATACCGTAGTGCTCGCGCTGGGCCAGGACGTCGACCTGTCGCTGCTCGATGGCGTGCCCGGACTCGCGATCGACGATGGCGTCGTCAAGGTCGACGAGCACATGATGACCGGGCATCCCGGCATCTTCGCCGGCGGCGACATGGTGCCGGGCGAGCGGACCGTCACCGTCGGCATCGGCCACGGCAAGCTCGCGGCGCGCAACATCGATGCGTGGCTGCGCGGCGGCGTGTGGCAGCACCCGGCGCGGCCCGAGATCGCCACCTACGACAAGCTCAACACGTGGTACTACTCGGATGCGCCGAAGTCGCAGCGGCCGGTGCTCGACATGGTCCGCCGCCAATCCACGTTCGAGGAGGTGGTCGGCGGCTTCGACGCCGGGACCGCGCAGTTCGAGGCACGGCGTTGCCTGAGCTGCGGCAACTGCTTCGAGTGCGACAACTGCTACGGCGTCTGCCCCGACAATGCGGTGATCAAGCTCGGCGAGGGCCACCGCTACCAGTTCAATTACGACTACTGCAAGGGCTGCGGGCTCTGCGTCGCCGAGTGTCCCTGCGGCGCGATCCGCACGGTGCCCGAGGAAATCTGAGGCCGCGGACGCACGGCGTGCAGCACGCCGTGGCCAGCGTGGCGGGGCAACCCCTCCCGTTCGAACGGGAGAGGGTTGCACGCGGGTCCTCGTCAGGGCTTCACGAACTTGAGCGTCATGCGATCGGACTCGCCGATCGCCAGGTACTTGCTGTGGTCGAAGTTCGGGTCGTCCGGCCCGCTCGAGCCGTAAGGTGTCGAGCGCAGCGTGGGCGGCAGCGTCCAGACGCCGAACGGATGGTCCTTCGTGTCTTTCGGGTTCGCGTTGATCTCGGAGCTGCCCGCGAGCTCGAAGCCCGCCTTCTCAGCCTGCGCGATCACATAGGCTTCGGTCACGTAGCCGCTCGCCGGATTCTCCTTTGGCGCAGGATTCGCGCGGTGCTGCTCGACGGCCAGGAAGCCGCCCTGCTTCAGCGCCTTGTAAAACTCCTTGAAGGTGTCCTCGACCATGCCGGGCGTCTGCGCCCACCCGTGGATCGAGCGCGCGGTCAGGATGAAGTCGAACGTGTTGGCGGGCAGCGTCTTCGACACCGCACCCCAGTTGATGACCTCGATCTTGCCGTAGAGCTCTGGCTTGGCAAAGCGAGCCTCGAAATCCGCGCGCGCCTTGCGCGACGCCTCGGACAACTGCGGATTCGCGAGGTCGGCGCCGGTCGCATAGAACTTGCCCCCGGTCGCCTTCGCATAAGGCGCGAGTATGTCGGTCCACCAGGCTGCCGCGCCCGGCTGGATCTCGAGAATAGTCAGGCCAGGCTGCAAGCCCCAGAACGTGAGCGACTCGACCGGATGACGGTATCGGTCGCGCGCCTTGGCGTCGCTCGAACGCCAGTCGCCGTTGACCGCGGCGAGCAGTGCCGGGTCCGCGGCGAAGGGAACCGTCTTTGCCGTCGCGGCATCGTCGGCAAGCACCAGCGCCGGCAACGGCAGCGCCAGCACCGTCAATGCGGCCAGGATCCTTGGTAACTTCATGGGTGCTCCTTCGGGATGCGCCAGTCGGGGTCCGGTGATTCCGGGAGCGCGGAGTGTAACCGCACCTGCGGCCGGCATTGGCGGATCGGCGACGCGCGGATGGGTTGCGCCCCGAAAAACGAAGGCCCCGCCGCTTGCGCGACGGGGCCTCCGGGGATCGCACGGCAGCCCTGCAGGCTGCCGCCGTCGGTTACATGCCCGAATCCGTGCGGATCAGCATGACGCGACGATTCTCCTGGCGGCCTTCGGCGGTCGCGTTGTCTGCGATCGGGGCAGTCTCGCCCTTGCCGACCGAGCTCATGCGAGCCGGGTCAACACCGCGCGACGACAGGTAGTCGAACACCGCCTTGGCGCGGCGATCCGACAGGGACATGTTGTAGGCATCGGCGCCCACGCTGTCCGTGTGTCCTTCGACCATCGTCTTCGCGAACGGCACGTCACCCATGAACTTCACGACGCGCTCGAGTTCCGTGATCGACTCGGGGCGCAGCTCGGCGCTGTCGAAGTCGAACAGGAGCTTGAGTGTCTGCTCGAGCGGGCAGCCGACCGAGTCGACCCTCACCCCGGCAGCCGTGCCCGGGCACTTGTCCGCGGCATCGCAGACGCCGTCGTTGTCCGCGTCACCGCACTTCGGCTCAGGAGCCGGCGGCGGGGGCGGCGGCGGCGCGACGACCGGCGCAGGGGCCACGACCGGTTCCGGCTTGCCCCAGCGATAACCGACGTGCACGCCGTAGACCATCGGATCGATCTCGAGCTTCTCGCCGAGTTCAGCCCCATTGATCTTCGTGGTGACGTCGATGTCGATGTAGCGGACGTCGAGGTTCAGGAACCACTTCTTCGACAGGCCCATGTCGACGCCGACCTGGCCGGCCGGGCCCCAAGAGTCCTCGAACTCGAGGCTGTTGCCGCCGGCTATGCCGACCAGCTCTTCGCTCGAGAACAACGTGTAGTTGATGCCGGCACCGATGTATGGGCGGAACACGCCGCCCGGATTGAAATGCCACTGCAGGCTCAACACGGGTGGCAGGTGGTCGACGTAACCGACGCGCTCCTTGTTATCGCCACCGCCGCCGGGCTTCAGGTCGATGCCGTGCGTGAACGGCCAGGCCAAAAGCAGTTCCGTGCCGACGTGATCCGTGAGCATGTAGCTGATGTTGAACGTCGGCGAGAGGTCGCTGTCGACGACGATGTCACCGCCCAGAACATTTTCCAGGTTGCTTTCTTTCGGGTTGGTCTGCGACATGCCGACCCGGAACAACCAGTCGCCCTGCTCGGCATTTGCCGTCATCGGCGCCACCAAGGCGGCCGCAACAGCCAGTGGAACCAGAATACGAGATGACATCGAGTGTTCTCCTTGTGGCTTTTATGCCATGCATTATAAATTGGCCGGCGGCCGGCGGCCGCCCTGCCCGCTCCCCCACTCGAGTCAGGCAAACCGGCGCTTGTCAGCCGCAATATTCGGCGAAATCGTGGACCAAAGTCCAGTCAGGTAAATCCGCTATTACCGCAAAGGCAGCGGCTGCGACCTTGCTAGCCGTCCATTGCACTGGTGTCAGGATGAGCCAAATGATGTATTTGCGCAACAAATTTGTGTCGTGCGCGCCCGTGGCGAGCGCTGGTCCCGGACAGCGCGCACCCGGTCGCGTGGCCTGGGCGCTCGCTTGCCTGGCGGCGGTCGGCGCCGGCCTACAACCGATTGCGCACGCGTCGGACACGCGGTTCGCGACCGCGGCGCGCTGATTCCCTACGAGCAGTTCGTGCTCGGCAATGGCCTGACCGTCATCGTGCACACCGACCGCAAGGCGCCGATCGTTGCAGTGAACGTCTGGTACCACGTCGGCTCGAAAAACGAAAAGGCCGGCAAGACCGGGTTCGCGCACCTGTTCGAACACCTGATGTTCCAGGGCACCGAGTACTACAACGACGAGTACTTCAAGCCATTCGAGCGCGTGGGCGCCACCGGCATCAACGGGACCACGAGCTTCGACCGCACCAACTATTTCCAGAACGTGCCGACGACCGCGCTCGACCTCGCGCTCTGGATGGAGTCGGACCGCATGGGTCACCTGCTCGGCGTGCTCGACCAGGCGCGCCTCGACGAGCAGCGCGGGGTCGTGCAGAACGAAAAGCGCCAGGGCGAGAACCGGCCGCACGGCCGGGTGCCGGAGGCGATCTTCCGGGCGAGTTTTCCACCTGGTCATCCCTACCGCACGCTGCCCATCGGCTCGATGGAGGATCTCGACGCCGCCACGCTCGAGGACGTGCGTGACTGGTTCCGGACCTACTACGGTGCCGCGAATGCGGTCCTGGTGCTGGCCGGCGACATCGACGCGGCGACTGCGCGCGCAAAGGCGGAACGTTATTTCGGCGACATCGCGCCCGGCCCGGCGCTGTCCCGACCGGGGACCTGGGTCGCCGCACGCGCGGACAGCCGGCGTGAGGTCATGTACGACCAGGTGGCCCAGGCACGCTGGCAGCGCTTCTGGAACACGCCGCAGGAAGGCACGGCCGAGTCCGAGTACCTCGGGCTCGTCGGCGAGATCCTCGGCGGCGGCAAGACGTCGCGTCTCTACGAACGGCTCGTGTACCGGGACCGGCTGGCCGATACCGTGAGCGCGGGCCAATCGCCACTCGAGATCGCGGGCTTTTTCAACATTTCGGCGGACGTGAAACAGGGTGTGGCGTCCGGGCGTGTCGAGGCGGCAGTCGCAGAGGAACTGCGGCGTTTCATCGCGGATGGACCCACGCGCGCGGAACTCGAGCGAGTGCGCACGGCAGTGCGCGCGGGTTTCATCCGCGGCCTCGAACGCATCGGCGGCTCGGGCGGCAAGGCCGATGTGCTCGCCGCGTGCGAGGTCTACGCGGGCGATCCTGGCTGCTATGGCCGATCACTCGAATTGATCGCGTCGGCTACGCGCGAGAACCTGCAGGACGCGGCACGGCGCTGGCTGGCGCAGGGCGACTACACGCTCGAAGTACGCCCGCAGGAGTCGTTCCGCGCGGCGCCGGAATCGATGGTGGACCGCAAGTCGGGCCCGCCCGCGACCGAGCAGTTCCCCGACATCGCATTTGCGGACCTGCAGCGGGCCCGCCTCGGGAACGGTGTGCCGGTCATCGTCGCGACGCGCCCGAGCGTACCGGTGGTCCGCGTCTCCGTGCTGTTCGCCGGAGGTTACGTGGCGGACCTCGGCCGCAAGCCGGGAACCGCCAGTTTCACGATGAGCATGCTCGATGAAGGTGCCGGACGCCTGGACGCGCTCGGGATCGCGGATCGCGCCGAGCGGCTGGGCGCGGATCTCGCGGCGGGCGCATCGCTCGACACGTCGTTTGCGGGCGTCACGACGCTCAGCGAGCAGCTGGAACCGGCGGTCGGATTGCTGGCGGACGTAGTGCGCCGGCCCGCATTTCCCGAGCACGAGCTCGAGCGCCTGCGCGCGGAGTGGATTGCCGGCATCGCGCGCGAGAAGACGAGCCCCGACGCGCTCGCCATGCGCGTGCTGCCGCCGGTGCTCTACGGGCCCGGGCACCCCTACGCGATCCCATTTTCAGGCTCCGGCACGGCCGAGGCGATCGCCACGCTGACGCGCGACGACCTCGTTGCCTTTCAGCGGGGCGTGCTGCGCCCGGACAACGCGACGATCATCGTGACGGGCGCGGCCACCGTCGAATCGATCCTGCCCGTGCTCGAGCGTCATTTCGGCGACTGGGCACCCGCCGCCGGCGTGCCGCTCGAACGCGCGTCGATTCCACAGGCGCCCCTGGCAGCAACGCCACGCGTCTACCTGCTCGACCGCCCCGACGCGGTCCAGACGACACTGCTGGTCGGCCAGTTGATGCCTTCCAGCCGCGCCGAGGACCGGCTCGAGCTGAACACCGCCAACGCGGTGCTCGCAGGTCTCTTCACGTCGCGCATCAACATGAACCTGCGCGAACAGAAGCACTGGTCCTACGGCGCGCGCGCCAGCCTGCCGGACGCGCTCGGCCAGCGCCCCTGGCTGCTCTCGGCGCCGGTGCAGACCGACCGGACGCTGGAGGCGATCGCCGAGATCCGTCGCGAGGTCGCGGATTTCGTCGGCAAGCAACCTGCAACACAGGACGAGGTCGAGCACATCCTGCAACGCGACGTACGCGCGTTGTCGGGGCAGTACGAGACCAACGCCGCGGTCAGCGGCGCGATCGCCGACATCGTGCGTTTCGGCCGCCCCGACGACTGGGTTCGCACGCTGAAAGCGCGCCTCGAGGCCCAGACCACGGCCGGCGTCCGCGCCGCCGCCGCGACGGCGTTCCGTCCGGACGCCCTGACGTGGGTCGTGGTCGGTGATCTCGCGAAGATCGAGCAGCCGATACGGGCACTCGGCCTCGGGCCGGTGCAGGTCCTCGATGCGGACGGCAAGGTGCTGCGCTGACGGCAACGCTATGATCTGCCCGGGCCCTGCTCGAGGTAGTGGCAACGATGGCGACCTGCCAACGCGCTGACTGTACTTCCCGCTGCCGCACCGGGGCCGCCTCGGGCTGTCGTTCGCACGGCGGCAGCGCGGCCGTTCGCATGCGGCGCGTGGCCTCGCAATGACACTGACGGGGCAAATCGCCGTGGTCCTTGCCGCCACGGTCATTGCAATTCCCTTGTTCCGGCATTTCAAGCTGAGCGCGGTGCTTGGCTACATCGCCGCCGGCCTCGTGATCGGCCCGTGGGGCATCGGTGTCTTCACCGACGTCGAGAACATCCGGCATGCGGCCGAATTCGGTGTCGTTCTCTTGCTGTTCGTGATCGGCCTGGAACTGCAGCCGACACGGCTGTGGGTCCTGCGTCACGCGGTGTTCGGCAGCGGCACCGCGCAGGTGCTGGTCACGACGGTAGGCCTCGCGCTTTCGATTCGACTGCTCGGACTGGACTGGAGGTCCGCTCTCGTCGTCGGCTTTGCGCTGTCTTTGTCGTCGACCGCGCTGATCCTGCAGGTGCTCGCGGAACGCGGCGAATTGAACACGCGACACGGCCGTTCGGCCTTCGCGGTCCTGTTGTTCCAGGACCTGGCGGTCATACCCGCGCTGCTCGCGGTGCCCTGGCTCGCCGGAGATGCCGGCGTGGTTTCATGGCGCGCGCTGGCGCTTCCACTCCTGACGCTCGTGCTCGTCGTGGTCCTGGGACGCCATGCACTTCGGCCCGTGCTGCGCTTCATTGCCAGCACCCGCGTCCAGGAAGCGTTCACCGCGGCCGCGCTGCTCGTCGTGCTCGGCACCGCATTGCTGTTCGAAGGTGCGGGCCTCTCGATGGCGCTCGGCGCGTTCATCGCCGGCGTGCTGCTCGCCGACAGCGAGTATCGCCACGAGCTCGAGGCCGACATCGAGCCGTTCAAGGGCCTGTTGCTCGGCCTGTTCTTCATCTCGGTCGGCATGGCGGCGAACCTGGGCCTGCTCGCCTCGCAGCCGTTCGTGGTCCTCGCGCTGACGCTGGGCCTGCTCGGACTCAAGGCCGCGCTGATCTGGGCCAGCGCGCGCGGTGCGCGTCTCGATCACGCCACCGCATGGCGTCTCGGCGTCGCGCTCGCAGGCGGCGGCGAGTTCGCGTTCGTCCTGTTCGCGTTGACGGCGCGTGACGGACTGCTGGATCCCGCCCTGGCGGACCTGCTCGTCCTGGTCGTGACCGCGTCGATGGCGCTCGCGCCGCTCCTGATCGCGGTGGCCGACCGCATCGCGCAACGCTTCGCGCCGCCTGCGCCCGCGCCGGTGTTCGACCGCATCGAGCCATCGGAGCCACGCGTGCTGATCGCAGGCTTCGGGCGGGTCGGCCAGATCGTCGCACGCGTGCTGCGTGCCCGCCGCATCACGTTCACGGCGCTCGAGGTCAGCCCGGCGCAAGTGGATTTCGTGCGCCGGTTCGGCAACAAGCTCTATTACGGGGACGCGTCGCGGCTCGAGATGCTGCGTGCCGCCGGCGCCGAGCAGGCCGACCTGCTCGTGCTCGCGATCGACGACGTCGACGCCAGCGTGCTCACGGCCCAGATGGTGCAGCGGCATTTTCCGCGGCTGCGCGTGATTGCCCGGGCCCGCAATCGTCAGCACGCGTTTCGCCTGATGGAGTCCGGAGTCGGCACGATCCGGCGCGAGACGTTCGCGTCGAGCCTCGAGATGGCCGAGGACGCGCTCGTCGCCCTCGGCACGGCGCGTGACAGCGCGGCGTCGCAGGTGCGACGATTCCGCGCCCACGACGAGGAGACGTTGCGTGCGCAGGCCGCGGTCAGGGACGATGAAGAAAAGATGATCGCGACGGCGCAGGCGTCGGCGCGGCAACTCGAGTCGCTCTTTGAGGCGGATACGACACCCGAATGATGCCCACCAGACGCCTTCCCCGCTCCTTGCGGACCATCGTCGGCGCATTCCTGCTGCTGGTCACGGTCGTGGCCGGGCGCGCCGGGGCGGCGACCCTCGACGAAGCCGCGGCGACACGCTTCGCGAGCCTCGCACTGCGGTGCGTGCACCAGGAGTATCCCAACAAGATCTCCCATACGTTGCAGGGCGACGCCGACGTGCAGCCGCCGCGCACGCTCACGCCCGCGTTCTACGGCTGCTACGACTGGCACTCGTCGGTGCACGGTCACTGGTTGCTCGCGCGGCTCGCGCGGCAGTTTCCCGGGCACGACGATCGCCACGAATGCGCGCGCGGCGCTGGCGCAGAGCCTGACCCCGGACAGGATCGCAGCGGAGGTCGCGTACTTCCGCACGCCGGGACGCGCCTCGTTCGAGCGCCCGTACGGGCTCGCGTGGCTCCTGCTGCTCGCCGCGGAGTTGCGCGCCTGGGACGACCCGCAGGCGCGCGCGTGGTCGCAGGCGCTGCAGCCGCTCGAGGCGGAATCCGCCGCGCGCCTGCGCACGTGGCTGCCCCGCCTGCGCTACCCGATCCGCGTGGGGGAACACAGCCAGACCGCGTTTGCGTTCGGCCTGGTCCACGACTGGGCGCGCATCGCCGGGGACGCGGAAATGCGCCAGCTGATCGAATCGCGTGCGCGCGAATATTACGCCGGGGACGTCGCATGCCCGCTCGCCTACGAGCCCTCCGGCGAGGATTTCCTGTCGCCGTGCATCGCCGAAGCGGACCTCATGCGACGGCTGCTGCCGTCGCGGGAGTTCGGGACCTGGCTGCAGCGATTCCTGCCCGGTCATCCCGCGCAACGGCAGCGCGGCGTGGTTCCCGCCCGGAATCGTGACGGATCGCAGCGACCCGAAGCTCGCGCACATCGACGGGCTCAACCTGAGCCGGGCCTGGATGCTCGAGGGCATCGCGAGCGCGCTGCCGAGGAGCGACCGCCGGCAGGCGTCGCTGCTGGCTGCGGCGGATGCGCATGCGCGTGCGGCGCTGCCCGCGGTGACGGGCGAGCACTACGAGGGCGGTCACTGGCTCGGCACGTTCGCGGTCTACCTGACGAGCCAGGCCGGCTTGCCGGCCCACTGAACCCGCGCCGCACGAACGGCATGGAACGAACCGAGCGCTTCTACCGGATCCAGGCGTTGCTGCGCGGCAGGCGCCTCGTCGGCACGCAGACCTTCCTCGAGGAACTCGGCGTCTCGCGCGCGACGTTCAAGCGCGATCTCGACTACCTGCGTGACCGCATGCACGCACCGATCGTCTACGACCGCGAGCACGCGGCTTATCGATTCGACCCCGCCGTTGCCGACAGCGCGCTCTGGCAGCTGCCCGGCCTCTGGTTCTCGGCGGAGGAACTGCAGGCGCTCCTGACGATGGACCGCCTGCTCGGCGACCTGCAACCGGGCGTCCTCTCGGAGCTGATCGGGCCGCTGCGCAAGCGCCTGCGCGAGTTGCTCGAATCGGGCGAGCACAAGGCGGAGGACATCGCCCGCCGGATCCGGATCCTGTCGATGGGTTCGCGGCAGGTCGAGCCCGGGCACTTCCGCGCGCTGTCCACTGCGCTCCTGTCGCGCCGCCGGGTGCGCATCCGGCATCGGCGTCGTGCGCAGGACGAAGTGCTCGAGCGCGACGTGTCTCCGCAGCGTCTCGTGCACTATCGCGACAACTGGTACCTGGACGCGTGGTGCCACGAGCGGCAGGCGCTGCGCACGTTCGGCGTCGATGCCATCGAAGGCGTCGTCGTGACCGACGAGCCGGCGCTCGAAGTGGCGGACGCAACGCTCGAACGCCATTTCGCGAGCGGCTATGGCATTTTCGCCGGCAGCGAGACCCGGGAAGCCGTGCTGCGATTCAATGCCGCAGCGGGCGCGCTGGGTGTCGCGCGAAGTCTGGCACCCGCAGCAGGACGGCGCGTTTCAGCCGGACGGGTCGTACGTGCTCAAGTTGCCCTTCGCGCACGAGCCCGAGCTCGTCATGGACATACTCAAGTACGGGCCCGACGTCGAGGTGCTCGCGCCGGCGACGCTACGCGATGCCGTCGCGGCGCAGTTGCGCGCGGCGCTGGCTCGCTACGCGCCGGGTCCCGGCGCTACGGCCCGCTAGGCCGGGGCGCGATCCCCGACTGACGGAAACGGTCTGCCTCTAGGCCGCGCGGAGACGCGAGCGCCGCCGGGGCACCCGCGGCGAGCACACGACCCTCGTCATTCGAGGACGTAGCGTTTCGGGGCGACGCCCTGCACCGTGGGCAACTGCACGCCCGGGGCGACGTAGAGGTCCACCTCGCGCTCGAAGTTGAGCGGCCCCTCGACGACCGCGCCGTGCTCGATCGTGATGCGCGGATTGCGGGAATTGCCACCCGACTTGAACCAGGACCGGTTCTCCTCGACGTGGATGCCGCCGCCGATGCGCGAATCCGCCGCCACGTAGACGTCGCCATTGACCGTATCGACGCCGCCGTCGACCTGCGCGCCTTCGAGCGTCATCTTGCCGTTGACGTTTTCGAGCCCGCCGGCGACGCGGGCGCCCTTGCCGAGCGTGAGGCCGCCGTTCACGGTACTCATGCCGCCGCGGACTTCGGCGCCCTCGCCCAGGGTGATCGAGCCGTTGACCGTCTCCGCGGCGAGCACGCTGGCCTGCGCGTCGATCCGGACCGACCCGTTCACGGTATCGACGTCCTCCGCGCGGGCGCCGCGTCCGATGCTGATCGAGCCATTGACGGTCGAGACGTCGCCCGCCTGCTGCCCGTCTTCGATCCGGATGCTGCCGTTGACCTTGCTCACGTCGCCGCCCGCGGTCGCGCCGGCGGCTGCGCCGGCTACCACGGCCGTGAACGCAAAAGCGAGGGTCGCGACGTACCGGCACAGCGTGTTCATTGTCTGGTGTCTCCGCCGAGGTTTCGGGGTCATGCCGGTTGGATGCGGCGGATCCGTGAAAGGTTGCAACGCCGCCGGGTCCACCTGCGCTCCGCTGCCCACGCCCCTGCCCGACCGGAGACCGCCGCGCGCGGACGCACGTGCGCCTGCCGCGGAACGGCGATCAGTGATCCTTACGGTGCCGGGACAGCTTGCGGCCGGTACGGGACCAGCGCGCGCAGTTCCTGCAGCGCCTTTGCAGCGCCCGGCCCGATGAGCAGATGCAGACGATCCGGGGCGGGTCGCGCGATGCCTCGCAGTCCGATCGACCGCAAGGCGGTTTCGTCAACCGGCGTGGCATCGCGCAGCGAGATCAGCAGTCGCGTCGACACGACGTCGATCGCGTTCACATTGCCGCCGCCGCCGAGCGCGGCCAGCAGGCGTGCAGCGAGTTCGGGATCGAACCGTTCATCTGCAGCATCGACAACGACGGGTACCGGTGCACGGGTGGGTGACGTCGCTGCACCGCCGCCACCGCGCAACGCCGCGCGCATGTCTCCGGCCACCTGGTCAGCGATCGGGCCGAGTACGACCTGCAGCGCGTTGGCCGAGGGTCGCACCAGCCCCCGCACACCCAGTCGGCGCAGCGCCGCCTCGTCAACGACGGACTGGTTCGCGACGACGAGCCGCAGCCGCGTCGTGCAGGCATCGACGGAAACCAGGTTGCCGGCCCCACCCAGGGCTGCAATCAGTGCCTGCGTGCGCTCCGATTCCGGCGGCGCAGCCGCAGTGACGTCCGTTGGCTCGTCGTCGCGCCCCGGGGTCTTGAGCTCGAAGCGCGCGATGACGAAGCGGAAAACACCGTAGTAAAGCGCGAAGTAGACCAGACCGACCGGCAGCAGCAGCAACGGCCGCGTCGCCTTGCCGAAATTGATCACGTAGTCGAACAGGCCCGCGGAGAAGCTGAAGCCCAGGCGCACGTGCAGCACGTCCATGATCACCATCGCGAGCCCCGTCAGCACCGCGTGCAGCGCGTAGAGGCGGGCGCGAGGAACATGAACGTGAACTCGATCGGCTCGGTCACGCCGGTGAGGAACGACGTGAGCGCCATCGACAGCAGCAGGCCGCCGGCCGCGCGGCGCCGCTCGGGCGCGCCGCGTGATACATCGCGAGGCAGGCGGCCGGCAGCCCGAACATCATCACCGGGAAGAAGCCCGCACATGAACGACGCCCGCCGAGGGATCGCCGGCGAAGAAGCGCTTCAGGTCGCCGGTCGCGCCGTTGTAAGTCGCCGACCAGGAACCACGCGAGGTTGTTGAGGATGTGGTGCAGGCCGGTGACGATCAGCACGCGGTTGAGCACGCCGTAGACGAACAGTCCGAGCTCGCCGGAGCCGAGCACGCGCGCGGCTCAGCGCGTCCATGCCGCGCTCGAGCACGGGCCAGCCGTAGCCGAACGCCGCACGCCACGAGCAGGCCCGGCGCGCCCGCTGACGATCGGCACGAAGCGCCGGCCGCCGAAGAACGCGAGATAGCTCGGGCAGCTTGATGTTGCTGTAGCGGTTGTAGAGCGCTCCGGCGAGCACGCCCGAGATGATGCCGATCGGCACGCTGAGCTTTGCGAGTTCGCGGGCCTTGTACGCCGCCGCGGCCAGGTCGCGCGCCTGCCCTCAGGCCCGCAAGGCGATCGGGCGGAACCGCGATCAGCACCTCCGCGCCCTTGGTCGCGACGAGGTAGCCGACGACGCCCGCGAGCCCCGCCGCGCCGTGGTTCTCGCGCGCGAGCCCGACCGCCACGCCGATCGCGAACAGCAGGCCGAGATTCGAGAAGATCGCATCGCCGGCCGCCGCGATCGACGCGATGTCGAGCAGGTCCGGCTGCCCGAGGCGCAGCAGCAGCCCCGCGACCGGCAGCACCGCGATCGGCAGCATGAGCGCGCGGCCGAGCTGCTGCAGGCGTCGAGAGAAGTTGCTTCATGGCGACCTCCGGTGCATTGCGCTGGTCGGTGGCGGCGCCGAACGCGGCGGCGCAGCATCGCGCGCACGCGGCCGCCGATCCAGCTCGAGCGCGCGCTGCGCGAGCTCGCGGCATTCCTCGATCGAGCAGTGCGCACGATGCGCTTTCAGCCGCGGAATGATCGCGGGCACGGCGGAGATCTCGTGCACGCCGAGGCCGATCAGGATCGGCACCGCATGCGACGTCCGAGGCGAGCGCGCCGCACACCGCGACGCTCTTGCCGCGTGCGTGCGCCGCCTCGGCCGCGACGCGCGATCAACCGCAGCACCGCCGGGTGCAGCGCATCGAGGCTGCCCGGCGAGCTCGGGATGGCCGCGATCGATCGCGAGCGTGTACTGCGTCAGGTCGTTGGTGCCGATCGACAGGAAATCCGCGTCATCGGCGAGCTGCTCGGCGAGCAGCGCGGCGGCCGGTGTCTCGATCATCACGCCGAGCGGCAAGGTCGCTCGACGCCCAGCTCGCGCGCGCACCTCGTCGAGCATGCGCGCGCACGCGGCGGACCTCCTCGGTGTCGGTGACCATCGGCAACAGCACCCGGCAGCTGCGCCGACGGGCGCACGCGCAGGATCGCGCTGCAGCTGGGCGCGCAGCAGGTCGCGGATGCCAGAGGCTCGTCGCGCACGCCGCGCAAGCCGAGCGCGGGGTTGTCCTCGCGCGGCAGCGGCAGGTAGGGGATCGGCTTGTCGCCGCCGACATCGAGCGTGCGAATGACGACCGGCCGGTGCGCGAAGGCGTCGATGATCCGCTGATACTCGCGGGTCTGCTCGTCGACCCCCGGCGCGATTTGTCGATCGAGAAACAGGAACTCGGTGCGCAGCAGGCCACAGCCCTCGGCACCGAGTTGCACCGCATCGCGGGCATCCGCCGCGGTGGCGATGTTCGCAAAGACCTCGATCCGCACTCCATCGCGGTGACACAGTCGTCGAGCGCAGCGGCCCGTTCCGTAACGCTCGCGCGGCGCGACGTTCGCGGATCGTGCTGTTCGACCTCGACGAGCACGGATGCCGGTGGATCGACGCCGCAGCAGGCCCGCCTCCGCATCGAGCAGGAGTGGCGTGCCGTCGTCGATCGCCAGCACGCCGGGACCCCATCGACACCAGAGCCGGTATTCCGCATCGCCGCAGCGAGAATCGCGACATGCGAGGTCGCGCCGCCACGCGCAATGCAGATTCCGGCAATCGCGCCCGGGGCCAGCGTCGACGATCTGCGAGGGCAGCAGGTCGTTCGCGATCAGGATCGCCTGCCCGGGCAGCGCCAGCGCGGCTGCCGGCGGTTCCCCGGCCAGCGCGCCCAACACCTGCGACTCGAGGTCGCAGCAGATCGTCGACGCGCTCCGCGAGCCGTGCATCGCCGAGCGCGCGCAAGGCATCGATGCTCGCACGTACGGCCCGGCGCCACGCATATGCTGCGCTCTTGCCCTGCGCGATCCAACCCGCCGCCGCGGCGCCAGTTCCGGATCGTCGAGGAACTCGAGATGCGCTGCGGCTATCTCGTGTTGCGGGCCCTCGACCCGTCCTGCGAGCGCGCGCAGATGTGTACGCACTTCGCCGCGGCGCGCGGTTGAGTTCCAGTGTCTCGTGCGTGAGTCCGTGCCCGTGCTCCTCGACATCGCGCTCGCGCCGCACGATGCGAAAGGCCTGGCCCACGCGCGAAGCCGGGCGATGCGACGACACCGGCCAACTCCGCACCCGGCAGCAGCACCGTCGGCGCGCACACGCCAGGTGGCCCGGTTGTCGGCGGCGCGTTCGTTGCGGGCGACTCGGGCGCGGAGTGCCCGCGCAGGATCATTTCCAGGGCCGCGACGACGCGCTCGGCGTCCGGGCCTTCGGCCTCGATGTCGATGGCGTCGTTGCGGCGCACACCGAGCGACATCAGCGCGACGGCGCTGCGGGCGCTGGCGCTGGCGGCCGTGCGCACGCAGATGGACGTCGGCATCGAATTCGCGTGCAGTGCGCACGACCAGCGCCGCTGGGCGCGCGTGCAAGCCGTGCTCCAGCGACACGCGCAAACTGAGCTGCGCGGCGGCGCCGGCGCCGCCAACCGCTCGATCCGACACACCGGCCGAGGCAGCATCGAGCCGCCGCAATTCCATCACGGAGTCACCCGCCAGCACGGCGAGGCCCTGCACACGCCGCGTGATCTGGAATTCCGTGGAGTTCGTCACGATCATGGGTGTGACCAGGCTCGGCGCGAGGCGCGCGACGCGATCGAGATCGAAACGCAGCAAGCTGTCGCCGACTCGCACGTGCTGTCCCGGCTGCACGAGTGTTTCGAACCCGGTGCCATTGAGTGCCACCGTGTCGATACCGACGTGGAGCAACAGTTCCGCGCCGTTACTCGCGCGCATGGTCACCGCATGTTTCGACGGCGCGACCGAGATCAACTCGCCATCGCAGGGGGCGCTCAGGACGCCGCTCGGTCGGATCGATCGCGACGCCGTCGCCCATCATGCCGCCCGCAAACACCGGATCCGGCACTTCCGCGAGCGGCATGCACCATCCGGACAGCGGCGATCGCAGGTCGAGGACGCTCATCTCAATGCTCCGGCGCAGCCAGTTCGATCGAGTCGATCGCCCACAGCGGGTCGAGTGAGCGGCCCGTAAACGTCAGGCAAAGGTCGTGACGGCCGGATCGCGAGGGCAGCGCGGCCGCGGGCAATCGCGTGACGGCCTGGTTGTGTACCGCCGGAGCGAGCGGCAGCGTTGCGATGCGCTCGCCATCGCAGCTGTCGAGCCGGACTTCGAGTTCGCCGTCCGGGCGTCGCAGACGCACGCAGCTTGATCTTCTCCATGTCCTTGCCGAGCTGGAAGTTGAAGGGTACCTGGCCAACGGATGCGATCAGCAGCGGTGCGCGCGTGAGGTCGGCGTCTTTGTACACCCAGCAGGGTTGCATGATGTCGACCAGGAAAATCGCGCGCGTCACCGCGCAACGGCGCATCGTCCTCGAGCGATAGCGTCAGCTTGTCGGCACAGAGCTCGAGTTCCTGGCTCCGTCGCAGGGCGTTCGCGCCGGCAACCTGCGCTGCCGGCGCGCGAAAAGTCGTATCGGCGTAGTGCAGCCCGAGCCTGCCGTACCACGTGAACGCCGCCTGCACGCGGCGACGGAAATCCGGCCAGTCGATGTGCTCGGGTTGCGACCAGCCGAGCTCCGCCACCGCGGCGGCGCGGGGAAAGCTCATGTATTCGGCACGCTCCTCGGTGCGGACGTGCTCGGTCCAGAGGTTCGCCTGCACGCCAAGCACGTGGTGCCGGTGCGCAGCTGCAAGGCCCGCCGGCATCGGCTCGAAGCGATAGACGTCCTCGAGGCTGATCACGCGTCCGCGGCCGGGTGGCTCGTCGCTTCCCATGCCCTGCCGATTGTCGAAATAAAGCGTCGGCCAGGCGGCGAGCACGGTAGTCGTGGCCTGCGGCCGCCGCGGCGAGTGCGCCGTCGATGCCGCGCCACGACATCACGGTAGCGTCCGGCGCGAGCCCGCCCTCGAGGATTTCGTCCCAACCGATCAGGCGTCGCCCGTGCGCGGACAGGAATCGCCCGATACGCTGCGACGAAATAGGCCTGCAGCTCGTGCTCGTCCCGATGTCCCAGCTCGCGCATCCGCTGCTGGATGCGCGGCGAAGCCTGCCACTGGTCCTTGACTGCCTCGTCGCCGCCGACGTGGATGTACTCGCCCGGGAAAGAGCTCGATGACTTCGCGCAGTACGTCTTCGAGGAACGCGAACGTCGCATCTTCGACGTTGAAGAGATTCGGATAGATGCCCCAATCGGCGGGCACCGCGGTCGGCAGCACGGGCCCGACGCCGAGCTGCGGATAAGCGACGATCGCCGCGGTCGCGTGGCCCGGCATCTCGATCTCGGGCACGATGGTGACGTTCGCGTTCGGCGGCGTAGCGCACGAGCCGCCGCACCGTCTCCTGCGGTATAGAAACCGCCATATAGGCGCGGCTTGCCGGTGGCCGGATCGAGGTCCGCCGCCGCCGCCGCACCGGCCGGCACCCGCCAGGCGCCGACTTCGGTCAGCCGCGGATACCTGCGGATCTCGAGCCGCCAGGCCTGGTCGTCGATCGAGGTGCCAGTGCAGCACATTGAGCTTGTGCAGCGCCATCCAGTCGATGATAGCGTTCGATGAATTCGGGCGACTGGTAATGGCGCGCCGAATCGAGCATCAAGCCGCGCCACGCGAACCTCGGCGCATCGACGATGCGCTGGGCGCGCACCGACCCACTTGCGACCTGCCCGGCGCCGTCACCCATGATCTGCCAGAGCGTCACGGCCCCGTACAGCAGGCCGCGACGGTCGCGTGCGGAGACAATCACGCTTTCCGGCAGGACGTTGATGGAATATGCCTCCGGCGATCGCCCCGCTGCCGCTGGGTCGATCACGAACGCGATCGCGTGAGCTGCGCGGCGCGGATCCTGCTGCACATCGACCGGCAACGTCAGGCCACGTGTGCGCCGGACGAGGTCGGCAAAGTATTGCCCGATCCACTGGCCGTCCGGGCCACTGCCGACCAATATCCTGGTGCGCGCCGTCACGGCGAATGCGCCGGCCAGGATCTCCACCTGCGCGGGCGCCGGGATGACGGCCTCGGCCGCAGGCGGCGGCTCATACGTCGCGCCCAGCGACCGGCATCCCGCGAGCAGCAGGCAGGCGCCCAGGAGCGCGGCATGCGTTTGCATCGTCACGATCATCCTCGCCACGGCCCGCACCATAGAGCAAGGGCGGAGGAGTTGCCTCCCCCGCCCCACGATCCAGCCTGTCCGCGCCCGGTCAGAACTTGACGCGGAGGTTCAGGTAGTACTGCGCGCCGTTCTTGTAGAACGCGCGCGGCTGGTCCTTGTTGAGCGCGTAGTACTTGAGCGTCGGGTTGTTCAGGTTCTGGCCGTCCAGCGTCACCGAGTACTTGTCGTTGAACGTGTACCCGAGCGAGGCCGCCAGCGAGTCGATGTCGTCCTGCGAGAAGGCCGTGTTGCGATCGAGACCGCTGAAGAACGCCGAGCGGTACGTGTACGTGACCCGCGCGTTGAACTGTGCGTTCTCGAAATATCCGCTCAGGTTGTACGTGTTCTTCGACGTGCCGACCAGCCGGTCATCATTGTTCGTCACCCGCGAGGTCTGCTTGCCATCCGCGTACGTGTAATTGGCAGCCAGGCCGAAGTTGTCCGTGATGGCCTGCTGATAGTTGAGCTCGATCCCCTGCACCCGTCCCTTCGCATTGACGGGCACGGTCAGGTCATACTGCAGGAACGCGCCTTCCGGGAACTGCGTGCTGTAGGTCAAGTACGCCACGCGCTCCGTCCCGTACGCGACGTAGTTGTCGAGATCCATGTAGAAAATCGCGGCCGAGAGCAGCGAATTCTTCGCGAAGTACCATTCGAGCCCGGCATCGAAGTTCGTCGAGCGGATCGGCTCCAGGTCCGGATTGCCGCCAGAGCCCCCGCCAACCTGGTCGACCGTGGTCGGTGGGGCACCCAGCGAGACGAACCCGGCGAGCGCCGAATAGTCCGGGCGCGTCATGGTCATCGACGCCGCGAAACGCGCCACCAGGTCGTCAGTCAAATTCCACTTCAGGTTCGCGCTCGGCAGCCAGTCGTCGTACGTGTGATCGACGGGCGATCGCTTGTATGCACCGAACGCCGAGCTCGTGATTGCGTCCGGGTCCGCGGCGCTGGCGGAGACGTGAGCTCACGATGTCTTCCTCGGTCCGCACGAAGCGCAGACCGAGTTGCCGCTCCAGTTCGAACCGTTGAAGTTCGCCTGCACGTAGGCCGCGGAGTTCTTTTCCTTGACCTCGTACAAGCCCGACCAGTCGGTCGCGCTGCACCGGATCGCGGTTGCACGAATCCGGGACCGTTGTAGTCGTCAGCTGCGAGGGCGACCAGTACCAGACGTTCGTCGGGAATCGATCCGCCGAAGGTGTTGAAGTCGGATGGGTAGTTCTGGAACGTCGTCGGATAGTTCGCGGTGGACATGCCGGCCGGCAGTCGGCCCCTGGCCGATGTCGCTGAGCGAGTCGCGCTGGTGCTTGCTGTAGCGCACGCCGAACTTGAGGTCGGTCCAGGCGCCATTGTCGATCGCGAACTCGCCGTCGATGCTTGGCCCAGTCCTCCTGGTCTTCGACGTCGACGAGCTGGGCGCCGAAGATCCAGCCGAAGCCGACCGGCGTGCCGCCCGGGAACGGTGTCGTGGTGTCGACGCGTGCCGAAGCCGAAATCCGGCGCGCGGCCGATGCCGTGCAGCTGCTAGCTCGCGCCGGTGCCGAGTGGCAGGCACCGTCTCCGAGACATCCTGCGTCGGTGTCTTGCCGTGGCCCTTCGAGGTGCCGATCTGGCCGCGACAGCGTGAAGCGCGTCGCTGACCTGTAACTTGGCGTCGAGGCTGCCGTAGTTCGAGCTCGACTTCTCGTCCGGACGAGAGATCTGGTCGTAGACCCCGTATGAACGTGGCCGGCACGGGCCGGAGAAGTTCGCCTGCGTACGAGCGTGCCGTTCCTGACCATGTAGCCCGGGTCCGGCGCCTGGCCGGCGCCGCCGGCGATGATGTTGCGTGCCCCAGAACAGGTAGTTGCGGTTGTAGTTGGTCGCGTCCAGGTTCGACATGAAGCACTGGGCGTCGAGCTCGAGGTCGTCGGTCGGCCTGAACTGGATGTCGATGAGGCCGCCCGTGCGCTTGCGCTCCTGCTCGAAGAGCGCCGCGCCGATCAGCGTCGGGATAGGCGACGCCGGCGAGGTCGGGGTGCGACGTCGCGATGGCGCTGCCCGGGGCGATCGTGCCGTAGCCCAGGATCTCCACGCCGTCGCGGCGCAGGTGGCGCTTCTCGGAGAAGCCCTGCAGCAGCACGCCGAAGGTGCTGGCGTCGTTCTTCCAGTTGAAGAGCGCGTTCGAACTGCGGGTCGGACTCGTCCGGCAGGTCGGCGTACACGCGCGCCGACCGATGCGCTGAACGTGAACTGTTCTTTGAAGTCGAGCGGCCTGCGCGTGACGATGTCGACCGATGCCGGCGACGCCGCCTTCGACCAGCGAGGCCTGCGAGCTCTTGTGGACGACGACCTGGCTCACGAGCTCCGAGGGCAGCAGCGTGTAGCTCACGCTGCGGCCGACGTGCTGCACCTGGTTGAGCACGAACCAGTCGCCGGCCGCGACGTTGTGGCCGTTGATGCAGGGTCTGCGTGAGGCTGGGATTGGTGCCGCGCATGCTGACGCGGTCGTTCTCGTCGAAGCCGCCCTCGTTGGCGCCCGCCGAGCTGATCGTGACGCCCGGGACGCGCGACAGCGAGTCGGCGACGTTCTTGTCCGGCATCTTGCCGATGTCCTCGGCGGTGATGACCTCGACGACCGAGTCGGCCTCGCGCTTCGTCTCGAGCGACTGCTCGTTCGAGTAGCGGATGCCGGTGACGATGATCGTCTTCCAGGTCGTCGGCGGCGCGCGCGGCGTTCTGTTCGCCGAAGAGCGCGATGGCGACGCCGTGCCGACCAAGGTCGAGCGTGTTCTGTTCATGGGCTCTGGTCCCCCTTAGGCTCAATTTCGCGGCTCGTCTGCGTCGGAGGCGTCTGATCCGCTGCCAGTTGGACTGTCCGGTGATAGCCCAATGACAGAACCAATTAGATGCCAATATAATACCACTTGTGATAGAATGGCAAGCCTGC
This sequence comes from uncultured Gammaproteobacteria bacterium, assembly GCA_963786705.1. Lineage (GTDB taxonomy): Bacteria > Pseudomonadota > Gammaproteobacteria > Steroidobacterales > Steroidobacteraceae > RPQJ01. Next base: position 108,796 of record CAWBAG010000019.1, on the reverse strand, counting down.
ATCAAATAGCCAATCCTGGCTATTATCAGCTGGATGTACCGTTGTTACGAGCAACATTGGGCGTCTCAGCGGTCTGTGGTATGGCATTGGTATTCATCGCAGCCGCCGGTCCGTGGCGTAAGGAGAGGCCTTGACACTGCTTTCGCAGGCCATTGGTCCGCTCGCGGCTCGAGCAACCTGCCGCTCTACCAGCAGCTGCAGCGTGCGCTGCGCGAGGCGATCGACCGGCGCCTCCTGGCCCCCGACGACGCGCTGCCCGCCGAGCGCGATCTCGCCGCCGAATTCGGCGTTTCGCGCATCACCGTGCGCAAGGCGATCGACGGGCTGGTCGAGCGAGGGCCTGCTGGTCCGCCGCCAGGGCTCGGGCACTTTCGTGCGCGGCGCGCGTCGAGAAGAACTTCTCGAAGCTCACCTCGTTCTCCGAAGACATGCGCGCGCGCGGGCGCACGCCGCGCAGCGTGTGGCTGAAGCGCTCCGAAGGGACGGTCACGCCGGAAGAAGCGCTGACGCTGCGCTCGAGCCCCGGCACGCCGGTCTATCGCTTCCACCGCCTGCGCTTCGCCGACGACGCGCCGATGTGCGCTCGAGTACGCGACCATCGTCGCCGACTGCCTGCCCTCGCTCGACGCCGTCGACACCTCGCTTTACGAAGCGCTCGAGCGCGCCGGCAACCGTCCGGTGCGCGCCCTGCAGCGCCTGCGTGCGGTGCTGCTCACACGCGAGCAGGCGAAGCTGCTGCGCGCGCGGGCAGGGCGACGCGGGCCTGCTGGTCGAGCGGCTCGGGTTCCTGCGCGACGGCCGCGCGGTCGAGTTCTCGCAGTCCTACTACCGCGGCGACACCTACGACTTCGTCGCCGAGCTCAGCTCGCTCGTGAATACTCGACACCCGCGCATGTTCCGCGAAGCGGCCGAGGCCGCGACGGCGTGCGCGTCCAGCTGCATGCGAGCCGCGGCGCGCTCGAACAGCTCGGCGCGCGCTGCGCGAGCGTCGACGCCGCGCGCCGTCGTCACGTGCGCGCGCGGCAGCTCCGACCACGCGGCGACCTTCGCGAAGATACCTGCTCGAGACGCGCATGGGCCTGCTCGACCTCCTCCGCCGCGCCGTCGATCACCTCGGTCTACGGCGCGCGGCGGACCTGAGGGAGTGCCTGTTCATCGCGATCTCGCAGTCGGGCGCCAGCCCCGACCTGCTCGCGACCGCGGCCGCGGCGAGGAAAGCCGGCGCCCTCGTGGTCGCGCTCGTCAACGACGAGGACTCGCCGCTCGCGCGCGCGGCCGATCACACGTCCCGCTGCGCGCGGGCGCCGAGACGAGCGTGGCCGCCACCAAGTCCTACATCGCCTCGCTGGCCGCGATCGTGCACCTGGTCGCGACCTGGACGCAGGACGCCGAGCTCGCAGGAGGCGCTCGAGCGCGCGCCGGACCAGCTCGAACGCGCGTGGCAGCTCGACTGGAGCGGCGCCGTCGAGCACTTGCGATCGGCCAACATCTGTACGTCGTCGGTCGCGGGCTCGGCCTCGGCATCGCGCAGGAGGCCGCGCTCAAGTTCAAGGAGACCTGCGGCCTGCACGCCGAAGCCTTCAGCGCCGCGGAAGTGCGCCACGGCCCGATGGCGCTCGTGCACGCTGGATTTCCGGTGCTCGCTTTCGCGCAGCACGACGAGACGCGCGAAGGCATCGAGGCGCTGGCGCGCGAGTCTGATCGGCGTCGGCGCGGACGTGCTGCTGGCGGGGTCCGCAGTCCCGGGCGTGCTCGAGCTGCCGACGCTGCGTGCGCATCCGGCGATCGAACCGCTGCTGATCGATCCAGAGCTTCTACCGGCTCGCCAACGCGCTCGCGGTCGCGCGCGGCCGTGATCCCGATCGCCCGCCGCACCTGCGCAAGGTGACGGAGACCGTCTGATGCCGGTCGCGCTCGTCAACGGTCGCGTGCTCGCTGACGCCGGCATCCTCGAGGGCCGGGCCGTCCTGCTCGACGGCGAGCCGCATCGTCGATGTCATCGCCCAGGACGACCCGCGTTGCAAGCGCGCGATCCGCCGCGATCTCGGCGGTCATCTGCTGCTTCCAGGTTTCCTCGACACGCAGGTGAACGGCGGCGGCGGCGTCCTCTTCAACACGAGCCGACGGTCGACGCGATCCGCGAGATCGGCCATGCGCATCGTCGCTTCGGCACGACCGGCTTCCTGCCGACCCTCATCAGCGACGACCTCAGTGTCGTCGCCCGCGCAGTCGCCGCCGTGCGCGCCGCGATCGACGCGGGAGTGCCCGGCGTGCTCGGCATTCACATCGAGGGCCCGTTCCTCAACGTAGTGCGCAAGGGCGTGCACGATCCGGCGAAGCTGCGCGACCTCGACGAAGGTGCGATCGGGCTGCTGACTTCATTGCAGGGCGGCAAGACGCTCGTGACACTCGCGCCCGAGATGACGACGCCGCGACATCATCGCCAAGCTCGCGACGGCGGGTGTCGTCGTGTCGGCCGGCCACACCAACGCGACCTACGACGAGATCCGCACCGCTCTGCGCCATGGCCTCACGGGCTTCACGCACCTGTTCAACGCGATGTCGCAGCTCACGGCGCGCGAGCCCGGCGTCGTCGGCGCTGCGCTCGACGACGCGGACAGCTGGTGCGGCATCATCGTGGATGGCCGCCACGTCGACCCCACCGTCCTGCGCATCGCCCTGCGCTGCAAGCGACACGACCGCTTCATGCTGGTGACCGACGCGATGCCGAACGTCGGCGCCGCCGAAAAGTCTTTCACGCTGCAGGGTCGCATGATCTCCGTCGCGACGGCGTGCTCGTCGACGAGAACGGCACGCTCGCCGGCTCCGCACATCGACATGGCAACGACCGTGCGTAACGCCGTCGAGCTGCTGGGTCTCGACTTGCCCGAGGCCGCGCGCATGGCGAGCCAGTATCCGGCGGAGTTCCTCGGGCTCGGCGCCGAGCTCGGTCGCATCGCGCCGGGCTATCGCGCCAACCTCGTGCTCGTCGACGACAGGCTCGACGTCATGGAGACCTGGATCGACGGCCAGGCGCTCACGTGAGCGCAACACTCGTCGATCACTCCAGGTCGAGTCGTCAAAGGTCCATTTGCTGCTGATGGCTGCGGCGCTCCCGGCGCCAGGAACATCGTGCGGCGGGTCAACGCTGCAGCCTCTCGACCAGCAGATTCCTGATCCGCTGCGTGCCTTCCGGCGACATCTTGCCGAGCACCCCGAGCTTGTGGCCCGGAATATGCGCGTGCTGCTCGTCGTTCGCGTCGAATACATAGTGATTGAACATGGCGGCCCAGGCCGCACGGAGTTCGGGCGTCAATGGCCGGATGTTCAGCAGGGCATGCAGCAGGCAATCCATGGCCGACGGCGTCCTGGCAACGCTGCCCAGCGCGCCGTTCCACCAGTAGTTGACGAGGACATTGAGTTTCGGGTCGAGCGATTCCACGTGATGCCACCACAAGGTGGGAATGAAAATCGCGTCTCCGGGCCCGAGCTGCGCGCTGCTGGCCGCGGCGAGGGCGTCGCCTGAATTTCGGGAACCTTTCAAAATCCGGCTCGGCGAGCTGCACCATGCTCATCGCCGCACCGGTCGGCGCAAAGTCCAGCGGCCCGATATAGAGATTGCCAACCTGTTCGGGAGGAAACAGCGTGAATCGGCGCCGACCTGCGACCACGCAGGCGACATTGCTCGATTCGTCGAAATGAGCGGGTACGGTGACTCGATTGCCGAGCCAGATGCGCGGCGCAACCGCCTGGTCGAGAATGGACAAACCGTTCTCCGCGGCAAAGCCCGGCAGGCAGTCTGAAACAAGTGCACTCTGCACGGCGACGGACGGTGGCTCGTCGAACAACGCATACCTCGACAACTGTTCGACGATGGCCGACAGCGGTAATCGGTTGCGGACGAAGTTGAAGCCGTCCATCGCCGCGTTGTAAGAGATTCGTCCACGTGCCTGTGGCGCCATGAGGATGGCGTCCACGGGACTGCCACTGTCGAACGCCGTCAGATAGCGGCTCGATTCCGCGGGCGACGCGAGCGCGGCGCGCACGGCCGGCCAGTCCTTGACCACGCCGCGCAGCACCGCGGGCCGGTAGCGTGTGGCGATCTCGTCGTGAAACGTCCGTTCATCGACGTCGTGCCACTCGGGGATCGGTTGCGGTGTCTGCGTCGGCATGATCATTCGCTCCGTCTGCCGACGTCATTCTTGCAGGCAATTCCACGGCTTGCGACCGGGTTAGAGTAACCTCGCGTTTCAACCCGAACCCTATGGGAGCCTGCAATGAAGTCTCGCGCCGCAGTCTGCCACCAGGCCGGCAAGCGCCTGGCCGTCGAAACAGTCGACCTCGACGGACCCCGTGCCGGCGAAGTGCTGATCGAGATCAAGGCGACCGGCATCTGCCATACCGACGAATTCACGCGGTCGGGCGCCGATCCCGAGGGCCTGTTCCCGGTGATCTTCGGACACGAGGGCGCAGGTGTGGTCGTGGACGTCGGCGCCGGCGTCACCTCGGTGGACAAGGGCGACCACGTGATTCCGCTCTATACGCCCGAGTGCCGCGGGTGCAAGTCGTGCCTGTCGCGCAAGACCAATCTCTGCACCGCCATCCGCGCGACGCAGGGCAAGGGCGTGATGCCGGACGGCACGAGCCGCTTCTCGCTGGGCGGCCAGCCGATCCACCACTACATGGGTTGCTCGACGTTCTCCAACTTCACGGTGCTGCCCGAGATCGCCGTGGCCAAGGTGCGTCCCGACGCGCCCTTCGACAAGATCTGCTACATCGGCTGCGGCGTGACCACCGGCATCGGCGCAGTGATCAACACGGCCAGGGTCGAGCCCGGCGCGAACGTAGTCGTGTTCGGCCTGGGCGGGATCGGCCTGAACGTGATCCAGGGCGCGCGGCTCGCGGGCGCGAACATGATCGTGGGCGTCGACATCAATCCGGCGCGGCGCACGCTCGCCGAGCAGTTCGGCATGACCCACTTCGTGAACCCGAAGGAGGTGGAGGGCGACCTCGTGCCGTACCTCGTCGCGCTCACGGACGGCGGCGCGGACTACAGCTTCGAGTGCGTGGGCAACGTCGACCTCATGCGGCAGGCGCTCGAGTGCTGCCACCGCGGGTGGGGCGTCTCCGTGATCATCGGCGTCGCGGGCGCCGGCCAGGAGATCCGCACGCGGCCGTTCCAGCTCGTGACGGGACGCGTCTGGAAAGGCACCGCGTTCGGCGGCGCGCGCGGGCGCACGGACGTGCCGAAGATCGTCGACTGGTACATGGACGGCAGGATCGCGATCGACCCGCTGATCACGCACACGCTGCCGCTCGCGAAGATCAACGACGCGTTCGACCTCATGCACAGCGGCGAATCGATCCGCAGCGTCGTCGTGTTCTGAATGAAGATCCTGTCGGAGCACGCGTGCTGGGGCGGCGTGCAGCGCTTCGTCACGCACGATTCGCGCGAGTGCGCCGCGCCGATGCGGCTTGCCGTCTACGAGCCGCCGCAGGCGCGCACGCACGCGGTGCCGGTGCTGTACTACCTGGCGGGCCTCACCTGCACCGACGAGACGTTCACGATCAAGGCGGGCGCGCAGCGCCTCGCGGCGGAGCATGGCCTCATGCTCGTCGCGCCCGACACGAGCCCGCGCCAGCCGCGCATCGCGGGCGACGACGCCAGCTGGGATTTCGGGATCGCCGCGGGCTTCTACGTCGACGCGACCGTGGCGCCGTGGTCCGCGCACTACCGGATGTACAGCTACGTCACGCGCGAGCTGCCCGAGTTCGTGGCCGCGCACTTTCCGGGCGACGTGCGGCGGCAGTCGATCATGGGGCACTCGATGGGCGGACACGGCGCGCTCGTCTGCGCGCTCAGGAATCCGGCGGGCTATCGATCGGTGTCGGCGTTTGCGCCGATCTGCGCACCCTCGCGCGTGCCCTGGGGCGAGAAGGCCTTCACGGGATACCTCGGACCGGACCGGGAACCCTGGCGTCGCTACGACGCGAGCGCGCTCGTGGCGCAGGCACCATTTCACTCGGAGATCCTCGTGGACCAGGGCGACGCGGACCAGTTCCTGGCCGTACAGCTGCGGCCCGAACTCCTGGCCGACGCCTGCCGCCAGTCAGGCCAGGGCCTGCGGCTGCGCATGCAGGCGGGCTACGATCACAGCTACTACTTCATCCAGACGTTCATGCCCGAGCACGTCGCGTGGCACGCCGCGGCACTGCGCGCGTCCGGCTGAACGGCCGCGACGCGCTCGCCGGCGACGGCATGACGACCTGCGTTGCGCCCGCGCGGCCTCCGGCAACTCACTCCGTGGCGACGACCGTGCCCTCGCTGACAGTGAGTTCGCGAAACAATGCCGACAGTCGCCCTGTGACGGGCCCCGGCTGGCCGTCGCCGATCGACCGCCCGTCGAGTGCCGTCACGGCCGCGAGTTCGCCCATCGTGCCCGTGCAGAACATCTCGTCCGCCCGGTAGGCCTCGGTCAGCGTGAGATCCGTTTCCTCGTGGGCGATGCCGTGCCCGCGGCACAGTTCGATGACGGACGCCCGGGTGATGCCCTCGGGGCAGGCGACCAGGCGCGGCGTGCGCACGCGGCCGCCGCTCGACGAGGAACACGTGCGTGGCATTGGTCTCGGCGATGAATCCCCGCTGGTCCAGCATGAGCGCATCGTCGGCGCCCGCGACGTTGGCCTCGATCTTGGCGAGGATCGACTGCAGCAGGTTGTTGTGGTGGATCTTGGGGTCGAGGCAATCGGGCGGGAAGCGCCGCACGCTGCTCGTCACCAGGCTCAGGCCCGACCGGGCGTAGACCGGCGCCTTGTGCTCGGCCAGCACGATGAGCGTCGGTCCCTGCGTGTTGAGCCTTGGATCCATGCCCGACGTGAACTTCTCGCCGCGCGTGAGCGTGAGCCGCAGGTGCACGCCGTCGAACATGCGGTTGGCCTCGAGCGTGCGGCGGATCTCGTGCGTGATGGTCCCGGGCGGCGGGACCTGCGTGAACGCAAGCGCCTTCGCCGAATGCGTGAGTCGCGCGAGGTGCTCGTCGAGCCGGAAGATCCGGCCGCGGTAGAGGCGCAGGCCCTCCCAGACGGCATCGCCGCCCTGCACTGCGGAGTCGAACGGGCTGATGCGCGCCTGGTCGCGGTGCACGAGCAGCCCGTTGATGTTGACGATCAGGTCGCGATTCCTGGGATCGTAGGTCTGCAGCACGTGGATGCTCCCGTCGTTGGTTCAGGCGCGCAGGCGATGCGCGCGCAATCGTTCGTACAGCGGCCGGCACGCGGCCTCGATTTCCGCGAGCGGTTGCGGCAGCGGAGCTCGTTGCGCGCCGGCATCCGGTGCGGGCAGTGGCTCGAATCCCGTCGAGCGTTCGACGCGCTCGTACCAGTGCCGGGCCCAGACGCCGTCCGTATCGCGACGCCCCGCGGGCCACGCGCAGCATCCGGTCGTCGAAAGCGACGCCGAGCGCGCGGCACAGCGCACGCAACAGCCCTTCCGGATCGCGCAGCAGGTCCGCGCCGTCGACCACGGGTGGCACGCGGCCCGTCGTCGCGATCACGTGGTCGAAGATCTCGACCTGCTGCGGCAGGCCGGTGGCCAGCAGGTCGAAGCCCTGCAACTTCTCGCCGAGCGAGGCGACCATCTCGCGCGGATCGCGGACCAGGAACGCGTGGGTGAGCGAGTCGAGCCAGCCGCGGTCCATGTGCGGCAACAGGTGGTGCGACATCTGCTTCTGGTAGTGAATGCGCACGTGCGGCGGCAGGGGGCCGAGCAGCGCCGCGACGACCCGGCGCCAGTCGGTCTCGTGGCGCGCGATGATTTCGTCGCGCCCGGGGTGGGCCAGCCCGGTGACCTGCAGGTAGTGCGCATAGAACGGCTCGTCGACGACGAGCGTGTCGGTGCGATTGCCCCAGGCGCGCATGAGCGCGGTCGATATGTTGCGCGGCCCCGACCACATGGCGAGCCGCAGCACGCCATTTACCGATTCAGTCATCTGCCACGATCCCGCACCCTGCGCGGCGGCTGCCGCGCGCGGCATCTTAGGGCACGGGCTTCCGGAACCGGTAGACGAACTGGTCGGTCTGGCCGCGGATCGACTCGTCGAACACGAGCCTGGTGTGGTCGTCCGCGGGATGCGCCAGCACGTCGCTCGCGGCGTCGAACACGAAGCCGGCGCGCTCGAAATCGCGCCTGACCAGCGCCGGATCGATGCGGTGCAGCTTGCCCACGACGTCGGTCGGGTCGCCGCCCGGCTTCGCGACGTGGTCCTGCACGACGACCACGCCGCCCGGTTTGAGTGCCTTGAGCAGCTTCGCGAGCAGCACGTCGCTGTTGGTGGCATTCCAGGAACCATCCGCGGGCCGCCAGTAGACGTCGTGGTAGGACATCACGAAGAGCGCCGCGTCGAGCGACGCCGGGGCAAGCTCGAGGTCGCCGACCTCGGCCGTGACCTGCCGTACGTTGCCGAGCCGGTCGTTCGCATAACGCGCCGCGATCCCCTTCTCGGCGAACTTCGCGTACGGCGGGTTGTTGTACGCAATCACCTGCCCCTTCACGCCGACCGCGCGCGCGAGGAGTTCGGTGTTGTAGCCCCCGGCCGAGAACACGTCGATGACCCGCATGCCGGGGCGCACGCCGAGGAACTGCAGCACTTCGCGTGATTTCCGGCGCTCGTCCTCGGCGGCATCCTTCTGCGGGCGGTCAGGGCTCGCGATGGCGGCCGCCACGGCCTCGGCAGTCGTTTCTGCCGCGTCCTGCATCTTTGGCGCCGCCAAGCAGGCGCCCGCCACGAAGAGTCCCGCGAGCGCGGCGGCAATCACACGGTAGCCAGGTTTCGACATCGGATTCCCCCGGAGGAGTGGACTGGTTCGATGCCCCGGCCCGTGCGAGCCGACGGCACGGCTGACCTCGGCGTACGCCGCGAGCACCTCGCGGAACGCTTGTGCCTCCACGCGGAGCCACGCGCGGAACGACGCGATCAGGGGCTCGTTCACGTGCACCTCGGGCACCAGCAGATGGTAGTTCATGTCGAGGCGGATGATCCGTCGATACGGCAGGACGAGGCGCCGTTGCGACAAGTCGTCGATCGCGTACGCGATCCTGCCGAGCGCGACGCCCTGGCCCTCGCTCGCGGCCTGCAGCGCGAGGTGGCTGTCGTCGAAGCGCAGGCCGCCCTGCACCTCCAGCGTCGGCGACCCCGGCGGCCCGCAGCCACTCGGACCACGTGAACGGACGGCCCGCACGGCGCAGTCGATTCGTCGTGGATCAGCGTCGCGCGTACGAGGTCGGCCGGCTTCTGCAGCGGCTGGCGACGCAGGAGGTCGGGCGACGCGAGCGGCGCCATGAACTCGCCGAACAGTTCGTCGATGACGACGCCGTCGAACATGCCGCGACCGAAGCGCACGGCGACGTCCACTTCGTCGCGGTCGAAGTCGACGGGTGCCGTACCCGACTTGAGCGACAAGGTAACGTCCGGCAATGCCGCGGACAGGCTCGGCAGTCGCGGCACGAGCCAGCGCGTCGCGAACGACGGCGTCACGCCGATCATGAGTTCGCCTTCGCGCGCCTGCGGCCGCAGGGCCTGCACCCCGCGCGCGATGCGGTCGAATGCCTCGCGGAAATGTTCCGCGGCCAGGTGACCCTGGTCGCGTGAGCTCCAGCCGGCGTCCCGTGCGCTGGAACAGCGTCACGCCGAGGAACTGCTCGAGGCCGCGGATCTGGTGGCTCACGGCGGCCGGCGTCACGTGCAACTCGCGCGCCGCCTTGGTGAAGCTGAGCGAACGCGAGGCAGCCTCGAACGCACGCAGTGACGTCAATGGCGGCAGTGAACGCGGCATCGTCGAATTCCTTTCATGATCGCGTGGACCAATCTTAGTTTTCGGAGCGCGCGGAGCCTTCCTAGACTGGCTAGCTCGTGAGAATACACAAACTGAACCCCACGCTGCTGCCAGCGGCCGCCTGCTTGTTTCTCGACGTCGATGGCACCCTGGTCGAGTTCGAGCCGACGCCCGACGCGGTCGAGGTCGATAACGCATTGCAATATCTTCTGCAATGCGCCGCCGCGGCCTGCGACGGCGCCGTGGCCCTGGTCAGCGGCCGGTCCATCGCACAACTCGACGCGCTGTTCGCGCCCCGGCAGTGGCCTGCCGCGGGCCTGCACGGCTTGGAGCGTCGCGACGCCGCGGGCCGCTGCCATGTCCATGCGTACAGCCGGGAGGTGCCGGAACCGATCCGCAGGGCACTCGGCGAACTGGCCGCGCGGCATCCGGGGGTGCTGCTGGAGCACAAGGGTCCGGCCCTGGCCGTCCATTACCGCCTCGCCGCCGGTCTCGAGCGCCTGTTGCAGCGCGAACTGGACGACCTGCTCGACAGGCACGGTGACGGCGCACTGCGCATACAACCCGGGGCTTACGTATTGGACATAACGCCGGCCGGCGTCACCAAGGCGCGTGCGATCGAGGCCTTCCTCGACGAACCGCCTTTCGCTGGGCGGACGCCCATATTCGCCGGCGACGACCTCACCGACGCATGCGGATTCGCGGCCGTCGAGCAGCACGGCGGCATCTCGATCGCGGTCGGTCCGCGCGTGTCGGCGATGTTGAACGTCGACTCGCCGGGCGCCTTGCGGGAAGTCCTGCGGGAGTTCCTGGCGCGGGTTGCGGCCGCGTGACCCCCTCCGGCGCGCCGGACCTCGACCTCGGGGTGATCGGCAATTGCCAGGTCGCCGGGCTGATCGACCGCCTCGGCCGCCTCGTCTGGGGCTGCCTGCCACGCCTCGACGGCGACCCTGCGTTCAGCGCGTTGTTGACGCGCGAGGGGGGCGACGCGCAGGGCGGCGTATTCGCCGTCGAGCTGCAGGGCGACGCACGCGCCTCGCGCGATTACGTGCGCAACACCGCCGTGCTCGAGACGCGGCTCGACGACGGCCGGGGCAACGTGCTCCGCATCGTCGACTTCTGCCCGCGATACCGCTCGCTCGGCCGCATGTTCCGGCCGATGATGTTCGTGCGGATCATCGAGCCTGCTGGCGGGACGGCCGATTGCGCGCATGAGGTTGCGCCCCTCGACGGGGTACGGCGAAGGCGAGCCGCTGCGCACCGGCGGTTCACACCACGTCTGCTTCCACACGCCCCTGCTGCGCTATCGCGTGACGACCAACGCATCGTTGAGCGCGCTCGCAGACGCGGGCTGGTTCGTCGTGGACGCACCGCTGGCCTTCGTGCTCGGTCCCGACGAGACGCTGGACGACGCGCCGCTCACGGTCGCGCGGAACTTCCTCAGCCTGACCATCGCCTACTGGCAGGACTGGATTCGCGGGCTCGCGATCCCGGTCGAGTGGCAGGAAGCCGTGATCCGCGCCGCGATCACGCTGAAGCTCTGCACCTTCGAGGACACCGGCGCGGTGCTCGCGGCACTGACGACCTCGATTCCCGAGCACGCCGACAGCGGCCGCAACTGGGACTACAGGTATTGCTGGCTGCGCGACAGCTATTTCGTGATCCAGGCGCTCAATCGTCTCGGCGCGACGCGCACGATGGAGGGGTACCTGCGCTACATCGACAACGTCGTCGTCCGGACCCAGGGCGGCGAGCTGCAACCACTCTATGGCATCGGCGGCGAGGCGCGCGTGGTCGAGCAGGTCGCGCCGGCGCTGCCCGGATACCGCGGCATGGGACCGGTACGCGTCGGCAACCTCGCGTATACGCAGAAACAGAACGACGTCTACGGGGCCGTCGTGCTCGCGGCGGCGCAGTCGTTCTTCGACGAGCGGCTCGCATGTCCCGGCAACGACGAGCTCTTCATGCGGCTCGAGCGCTTCGGCGAGCGCGCCGCCCTGCTGTACGACCAACCCGATTCCGGCCCGTGGGAGTTCCGCGGCCTCGAGCAGACGCACACGTTCTCCGCCGCGATGTGCTGGGCCGGTTGCGACCGCCTGCAGCGCATCGCGACGGCACTGCGCCTGCCCGAGCGCGCCAGTGCCTGGGGCCAGCGCGCGGCCGCGATGCGCAGCGCGATACTCGCCCAGGCCTGGAGCGATTCCCGGCGCGCGTTCACGGCGAGCTTCGGCGGCACGGAAATCGACGCGACGGTGGTGCTGCTCCCGGAACTCGGCATCGTCGCCGGCACGGACACGCGCTTCCTGCAGACGCTCGATGCCGTCGACCCGCGACCTGGCGTGCGGCGACTGGCTTTTCCGCTATCGCCACCGCGACGACTTCGGCACGCCGGCGACGGCCTTCACGATCTGCGCGTTCTGGTACGTCAACGCGCTCGCGGCCGCGGGGCGCCGCGACGAAGCGCGCGAGCTGTTCGAGCGCCTGCTCGAACGCCGCAAGCCGCTCGGCCTGCTCGTCGGAGGACATCGACCCCGCAAGCGGCGAGCTGTGGGGCAACTTTCCGCAGACCTACAGCATGGTCGGCATCATCAACTGCGCCGTGCGACTGAGCCGGCCGTGGGAGGACGTGCTGTGAGTCGCCTCGTCGCCGTGTCGAACCGCGTATCGGTGCAGCGGCGCAACGTGGCGCCCGGCGGCCTCGCGGTCGGCGTGCTGGCAGCGATGCGGTCGCGCGGCGGCCTGTGGTTCGGCTGGAGCGGCGAAATTGCCGAGCGCGAGCCCGACGAGCCCCGCCTCTCGATCCGCGACCGGATCGCGTACGCGACGGTCGACCTGACGCGCCGCCGACTACGAGCACTTCTACCTCGGCTTCTGCAACGGCGCGCTGTGGCCGCTGTTTCACTACTTCCTCGACGCCGTCCGCTACCACGACGAGCACTACGAGGCCTATCAGCGCGTCAACCGGCTGTTCGCGCGAGCACCTGGCGCCGCATGCTCGCCGGACGACCTGATCTGGGTGCACGACTACCACCTGATTCCGCTGGCACAGTGCCTGCGCGAGGCGGGCTGCAGGCAACCGATCGGCTTTTTCCTGCACATCCCGTTCCCGCACGTCGAAGTGTTGCGGGCGCTGCCGGTCTACGGCGAGATCATGCGCGCCTTGCATGCGACTACGACGTGGTCGGCATTCCAGACCGACCGTGACCTGACTGCTTCCGCTCCGCCGTGATCGACCTGTGGGGCCCGACGCCGATCCGTGCCGACGGCAGCGTGCGACGCGTGCGGGCGTCGCACCCGGGTCACGACGTATCCCGATCGGCGTCGACGTGGACGGCCTGCAACGCGAGCCGCCGTCGACGCACAGGAGTCGGACGCCTGCACCGCATGGTGGCCGGGCTCGCTGGGGCGCGCGCTGCGTGATCGGCGTCGACCGCCTCGACTACAGCAAGGGCCTCGTCGAGCGCTTCGACGCGTACGAGCGTTCCTCGAGACCTATCCCGAGAACCAGGAACGGGTCACGTTCCTGCAGATCGCGCCGCTCAGCCGCGTCGACGTGCGCGCCTATTCGCAGATCCGCAGCACGCTCGAGCAGGCGGCCGGACGCACCAACGGCAGGTTCGCCGACACCGACTGGACGCCGATCCGTTACCTGAACCGCAACTTCGCGCACGACGTGGTCATGGGCTTCATGCGGACGCGCACAGGTCGGGCTCGTGACGCCGCTGCGCGACGGCATGAACCTCGTGGCGAAGGAATTCGTGGCCGCGCAGGATGCGGACGACCCCGGCGTGCTGATGCTTTCGACGCTCGCCGGCGCGGCGCGCGAGCTGTCGAGCGCGCTGCTGGTCAACCCGAAGGACACCCGCGGCGTCGCGCATGCGATCCAGCAGGCGCTGCAGATGCGCCTGCCCGAACGGCGCGAACGCCATCAGCAGATGCTCGAGGTCCTGCGCCGCAACGACATCACCGCCTGGCACACGCGGTTCATCGAGCAATTGCAGGCCGCCGGGCATCCGTCGCCGCGCACCGGTTGAGCCATCGTGGAAAACCGCAGCCCGCGTACGCGGTAGCGGCAGCCTCGGTCCCGCGCGCAGCCGCGCGAGTATAGTGCGTCGAACGAAGCGCGAACCATCGCGTCCGCGACGGACTGCCTCGGGGGACCAGACCATGACCGAAATCAGCGGCGGCGAAGTGCTTGCGCGGATGCTGCAGGCCGAAGGCGTCGAGAAGGTCTTCGGCATCATCGACGGCACGTACTTCGGCTTCTACTCGAGCCTGCACCGGCTCGGCATCGAGATCGTCACGCCGCGGCACGAGACCAGTGCCGCGCACATGGCCGGGGCGTATGCGCGGGTGACCGGCCGGCTCGGCGTCTGCATGGCGAGCAACGGCCCCGGCGTCGCGAACCTCCTGCCCGGGCTCGTGGTCGAGAAGGCCGAGGGCAACCGCGTGCTGGCTCATCACCAGCTGCCGGCGGCCGCAGATCGTCTACCCGGACCGCGGCGGGACCTACCAGTACTTCGACCAGGTCGGCGGCGATCGCGCATGATCTCGAAGTGGAGCCACGCCGTGCCGTCAGCTTCGATCGCGTCGCCGAGACTCGGTCGCCGGCGCTGCGCCACTGCTTCGAGGGCCGGCCCGGCGTCGTGCACCTCGACGTGCCCGAGAACGATCATGAACGGCAAGTTCGAGGCCGACGTCGCGTGATCCTGGCAACCGTCGCAATATCGCCGCACCGAACCGGTCGTGCCGTCGCCCGAGCAGGTGGAGCAGGCCGCCGAGCTGCTGCTCGCGGCCGAACTGCCGATGATCCACGCCGGCAGCGGCGTGATCCATGCGCGGCGCCTACGACGAGCTGCGTCGCGTCGCCGAACTGCTGCATGCGCCGGTCACCACGAGCTGGGCGCGCGCGCGGCGTGCTCGACGGAGACGTCGCGAGCTCGCGATGCCGATGGTCTACGTCAAGCTCAACCACGAGGTGCGCAACGACGCGGACGTCGTGCTGGTGCTCGGCTCGCGCCTCGGCGAGACCGACTGGTGGGGCAAGCCGCCGTACTGGCGTCGCCCGTCGGAGCAGAAGATGATCCAGGTGGACATCGACGGCGACATCCTCGGCGCCAACAAGCCCGCCGGCGCTCGCGGTGCTGGCCGACGTGAAGGCTGTTCCTGCGCGGCGCTCGCCGCCGGGACTCGAGGCGCGCGCGCGACCGCCCGAGCCTCGAGCGCGCCGGCGCAAGGCCGCGAAGTACGCCGGCACGCGATGCGCGCGCGAGCGCGCCAAGCTCGACGAGAAGCTCGCCGACCCGGCGTGCCGATGAACTCGGCGCACGTCGCGCAGCGTCTGCCAGCAGGTCTTCCCCGAAGACGCGATCGCTCGTCGCCGACGGCGGCAACACCGCCGTCTGGGCGCAGTTCTTCCACGAGGTGCGCGTGCCCAACACGCTGCTCTCGACCTTCAAGATCGGCATGCTCGGCGCGGGCGTGGCGCAGGCGCTGGGCGCGGCGGTCGCGCGTCCCGGGCAGCCGGTCTGCTGCATCATCGGCGACGGCGCGATGGGCTTCCACCCGCAGGAGATCGAGACCGCGGTGCGCAACGGCCTGCGCGTCGATCTACCTCGTGCTCTGCGACAAGCAGTGGGGCATGGTGAAGATGAACCAGCAGTTCGCGCTGAAGCCGCTCAAGACGCTGATCCGGAAGTCGCTCGGTCCGGACGAGACGATCAACGCCGACCTCGGCGAGATCGCGCTTCGACAAGCTCGGCCGCAGTCCATGGGCGCGCACGGCGAGCGCGTGGCCGACCCGCGCGGGCTGCGCGGCGCGATCGAGCGCTCGCTCGCGAGCGGCGGGCCCGCGGTGATCCACGTCGACGTCGACCCGGTCAAGCACATGTGGGCGCCCGGGCCTGATGCACTTCAAGGACATGCACCAGGAGCCCAAGGGGAAATGAACGCGATCGATGCGGTCCGGCTGAATTTCAGCCCGGAGTCGCTGGTCGTCCTCGACGTGATCCTCGCGTTCGTGCTGTTCGGCGTCGCGCTGGACATCAGGGTCGCGGACTTCAAGGGCATCGTGACCGCGCCGCGCGGCACGCTGATCGGGCTGCTCGCGCATTCCGTACTGCTGCCTGCCGTCGCCTACGTCCTGACGCTGGTGCTGCGACCCGTGCCGAGCATCGCGCTCGGCATGATCCTCGTGGCGTCGTGCCCGAGCGGCAACATATCGAACTTCCTGGTCAACTACGGACGCGGCAACACCGCGCTCTCGGTCACGATCGCCGCGTTCTCGATGCTGGGATCGATTTTCTTCACGCCGTTCAACATCGCGTTCTGGGGCGGCTTGAATCCGGCCACGCGGCCGATCCTGACCGCCGTGGCACTTGAGCCCGTGGCAGGTGCTCGGCACGATCGTCCTGCTGCTCGGCGTGCCGACCGTGCTCGGCGTCTGGGTCGCCAACCGCTGGCCGGAGTTTGCACGGCGCGCACGCGGCCGTTTCCGTGCGCTCTCGCTCGCGTTCTTCGTCCTGTTCGTCGTCGGCGCGCTCGCGGCCAACTGGGACTTCTTCCTGCAGTACGTCGGCCGCGTGGTGTGGTTCGTGTTCATGCTGAATGCGTTCGCGCTGCTCACGGGCTACTTCACCGCGCGCGCGGCCCTGCTGCCGGAGGCCGACCGCCGCGCCGTCGCGCTCGAGGTCGGCATCCAGAACTCGGGTTTCGGCCTCGTGCTCGTCTTCAATTTCTTCGGCGGGCTGGGCGGCATGGCGATCGTCGCGGCCTGGTGGGGCATCTGGCACATCCTGGTCGGCCTCGCGCTCGCGACCTGGTGGCGGCGGCATCCCCGGAGGGCATGCCCGCAGGTGCCACGGCATGAACGACGACCAGGCCGGCAAGCGCATATTCGTCACGGGCGGCGCCGGCTACCTGGGCAGCACGCTCCTCGCGGACCTCGCCACGCGCCTCGGCAAGGGCGAGTTCGAGCGCGTGATCGCGGGCGACGTGCGCGAAGTCGAACAGGCGCGCCGCCAACCCGGCATCGAATACGTGCGGCACGACGTACGTGAGGCAGGACTCGCGTCGCTGCTGCAGCGTCACCACATCGACACGGTGGTGCACCTGGCCGCGATCGTCACGCCGGGCGGGCGCTCGAATCGCGAACTCGAATTCGCCGTCGACGTCACGGGCACGAGCAACGTGCTTGCGGCCTGCGTGACCGCAGGTGTCCGGCAGGTCATCGTGACCTCGAGCGGCGCAGCCTACGGCTATTACGCCGACAGCCCTGCCTGGATCACGGAAGACCAGCCGGTGCGCGGCAACGAGGCCTTCGCCTACGCGCACCACAAGCGCCTCGTGGAGGAGATGCTCGCCCGCTACCGGCGCGAGCATCCGGGGTTGCGGCAGGTCGTGCTGCGCGTGGGCACGATCCTCGGCGAGACCACCCGCAACCAGATCACGGCCCTGTTCGACAGGCCGCGCCTGCTCGCGATTCGCGGCTCGCGCAGTCCATTCGTGTTCATCTGGGACCGCGACGTCGTGGGCGTCATCGAGCACGCGATCGTCACCGGCGCCGCAGGCATCTACAACGTCGCCGGGGACGGCGCGCTCGGCATCGCCGAGATCGCCGAGCGCCTCGGCAAGCGGTGCGTGACCGTCCCAGCTGGATTGCTGCGAGCCCTGCTCGCGGTGCTGCACCCGCTGGGGCTGTCACGTTACGGGCCCGAGCAGGTGGACTTCCTGCGCTACCGTCCGGTGCTCGACAATCGCCGCCTGAAGGAGGTGCTCGGATACCGGCCGCGCATGTCGTCGGCGGAGGTGTTCGACTTCTATTGCCGGACGCACGGCCTGGGACCGCACTCGAAATGACGCGTCGCTCGTTCGCCGGCGCGACGGTCGTCGTCAGCGGCGCGGGCGGCGGCCTCGGTCGCGCGCTGGCACTGCGCTTCGCGGCGGCGGGCGCGCATCCCGTGCTGCTGGATCGCGACGCATCCGCGCTCGAGCGCGTCAGCCGCGAACTCGACGCGCAACGTTGCGATCACCTGGCCCTGGCCTGCGACGTCACGGACGCGCGCGCGTGCGACGCCGCCATCGCACAGGCCGGCCGGCGCTATGGCCGGCTCGACGTGCTGGTCAACAACGCCGGCATCACGCATCGCAGTCCCTTCCACGCGACGCAGGTCGAGGTCCTGCGGCGCGTCGTCGACGTGAACCTGTTCGGCGCGATCAACCTCACGCACGCGGCGCTGCCGCAGCTGCGTGCCGCACGCGGCAGCGTCATCGCGATCTCGAGCGTCGCGGGCTTCTCGCCGTTGATCGCGCGCACTGGTTACGCCGCGAGCAAGCACGCACTGCACGGTTTCTTCGACAGCCTGCGCACCGAACTGCGCGCGGACGGCGTGCACGTGATGCTGGTCTGCCCGTCGTTCATCGCGACCGGGATCGACAGCAACGCGCTGGGACCCGATGGCGGCGCAGCCACCCACGCGCAGGTGGTCGTGGGTCGGCGCCTCGATGCAGATGCCGTTGCCGGGTGCGTGCTCCAGGGCGCGGCACGCGGCCGGCGCCTGTTGCTGATCGGCGCCACGGCGCGCGCAGCGTGGTGGACGAGCCGCCTGGCTCCAGCGCTTTACGAACGCATCATGGCGCGCCGCCTGCGCGGCGAGATGCAGTGACCATCCGGCACCGCGCGTAGACGCGGGGCGCCCGCCGTCCGTGCCTGTCGCGAACGGTATAGTGTGCCGATGCTGGCGATGGTCCTCACCGAACCGCATGGCCGACTCGAGGCGATGCAGCGCGACGTGCCCGCACCGGGTCCCGGGCAGGTGCGCGTCGAGGTGGGGGCCTGCGCCGTCTGTCGCACCGACCTGCACGTCGTGGACGACGACTTGCCCGGCATCCGGCACCCGATCGTGCCCGGGCACGAGATCGTCGGGCGCGTCACCGCGCAGGGCCACGGTGCCCGGCTGGCACTCGGCACCCGGGTCGGGATTCCGTGGCTCGGCCACACCTGCGGTCTCTGCGAGTTCTGCCGTTCGGGCCACGAGAACCTCTGCGACGACGCGCGCTTCACCGGGTATCACCTCGACGGAGGCTTTGCCGAGCACGTCGTGGCGGACGAGCGCTTCTGCCTGCCGCTGCCGGCCAGTCTCGACGACGTGCACGCCGCGCCGCTGCTCTGTGCGGGACTGATCGGGTATCGAGCGCTCAGGATGGCCGGAGACGCGCGCCGTCTCGGGCTCTACGGATTCGGCGCCGCGGCGCACATCGTAGTGCAGGTGGCGCGATTCGAGGGTCGCGAGTGCCTTGCGTTCGTGCGCCCTGGCGACACCGCGGCAATGCGCTTCGCGCTCGACCTCGGTTGCGCCTGGGCCGGGGACAGCACGTCGGCGCCGCCCGCATCGCTCGACGCCGCGATCATCTTCGCGCCGGCGGGCGACCTCGTGCCGATTGCGCTGGCCGCCGTGCGCAAGGGGGGCACCGTGGTCTGCGCCGGTATCCACATGACGCGCATCCCGGGCTTCCCGTACGCGACGATTTGGGGTGAGCGCGTGCTGCGCTCGGTCGCGAACCTGACGCGACGGGACGGCGAGGAGTTCCTGGAACTGGCGCCGCGCGTGCCGGTGCGCACGCACGTGACGACGTATCCGCTGCGGGCCGCGAACGACGCGCTCGACGATCTTCGTGCCGGCCGGCTGGCCGGGGCGGCCGTCCTGCAGCCAGCGCACGCATGACCCTGCGACTTCGATTGCCGCACCTGAGGGACCCGGCGGCGGGCCCGCGCCTCTCCGAAATGCTGGCGAAGATCGCGAACGATCCCGACCGGATCGAGATCTCGGTGGCGGACATCCGCGACGCGATGGGAGACCGGGCCTTCGGCGCGCTCATGTTCGTGCTGGCCGCCCCCAACGCCCTGCCCGTGAACGCGCCCGGCGTTGCGGTCGTGCTCGGCGTCCCGCTGCTGTTCCTGTCGCTGCAATTGATGTTCGGCGTCGCCGTGCCGTGGCTGCCCCGCTTCGCCATGCGCCGCGCGGTCCGGCGCCAGAGTTTCGCCAGGGTCCTCAGGCACGCGATGCCCTGGATCCGGCGCGCCGAACGGCTGTCCCGGCCGCGGCTGGCCGTCCTTGCAAGCGGCCCGTTCGAGCGCGTGATCGGCTTGTTCTGCGTGGTCTTCTGCCTGGTGCTGGTCCTGCCGATACCGTTCGGCAACATGGGTCCGGCCGTCGCGATCTGCATCCTGGCGCTCGCGCTGCTCGAGCGCGACGGTGTCGCCACGCTGGCCGGGCTGCTCACCGGGGTCGTCGCCATCGTGCTCGCGTCCGGGGTGATACTCGCGATCGTGAAGACGGTATCCTTGCTCGTGCGCCATTGGCTGGGGCTGTGAGCGGCGCATCGAGGGAGCAGTCGACATGAAAGTCCAGGTCAAGCATCCGCTGAAAGCCGACGTCGGGGCCGCCTTCAAGCTCTGCACCGAGCAGAAGAGCCAGGAAGCCGTGTACGGCCAGCTCGGAGGCACCGGCGTGAGCATCAAGCGCTCGGGCCGGGCGCCGAACGTGAAGCTCAACATTTCGCGCCGGATGCCCGCGAATCCACCCGCGGCGATCCGCCGTTTCGTGCCGTCCACCAACGAGGTCGCGCACACCGAGGACTGGGCTGCCGACGGCGACGGCTACGTCGCGAACATCGTGGTCGAGATCCGGGGCGTCCCGGTCAAGATCGTCGGCACCAAGCAGCTGCAGCCGCAGAAAGGCGGTTGCACAGTGGCCTGGAATTTCGACGTCACGAGCGGCATCCCCCTGCTCGGCGGCCTCATCGCCTCGTTCGCGGGAGACGAGCTCCAGAAGAACCTCGAGGACGAGTACAAGGTGCTCAAAGCGTCCGTGTGACGCGCTGCGGCGGCGCGCAATGCTGCGCCGCAGCTAGCCAATCGCGAAATGCGCGATGCGCGTTGCCCACGCTAGGATGCGGTGCATGCAGAAGCTGTCGCCGTGGATCGGGCGTTTTTCCTGCTCGAGACCGACGAGCGGCCGATGAACGTCGGGACAGCTCGTCGTGCTGGCGCCGCCGCGCCGCGGCGCTGCCGGTTTCGCCGACGCGCTCGTGCGCAGGATGCTGCAGTGCCCGGTCGGGCCGCCATTCAATTACAGGCTCGATGCGACCGGATTCGCCGGCCTGCCCGAGCTGGTCGAGGTTCCGGACGTCGATCCCGCGCGGCAGGTGTTCCGCCACCACCTGCCGCCGGACAACGACCTGCAGTCGCTGTTCGATCGTGTCTGCCGCGCTGCACGTGAAACGGCTCGATCGCTGCCGTCCGCTCTGGGAGATGCACGTGTTCGACGGCCTGCCGCGCGGGCGCGTCGCGTCTGTATTTCAAGACGCACCACGGCCTGATCGACGGCATCGGTTTCATCCGCGTCGTGCTCGGCACGGTGAGCCGGCGACCGGACTCGCGCGACGCCGCAGGCGATCTGGCGCGGGCTGGCCAACCCGCCCGACGGGCCGGCAGCGACGCCGTTGCCAACCCGGCGTGCACCGCCGTTCGAACTGCTGGCGAACACGTCTGCGCGCCGGCCGCACGGCGGAGCGACCTGGTTCGCCTGCTCTGGCACGTCGGCCGTCGCGCAGCGCCGGCCTCGGCCAGGGCCTCGCGATGCCGTTCCTCGCAACACCGGACGTGCTGAAGGCAGCGCCCTCGCCGAACCGCGTGATCGGTCACTGCGTCGTTGCCGCTCGCGCGCGTGAAGGCCATTGCGCGTGCCGGCGACGCCAAGGTCAACGACGTGCTGCTGGCGGCGCTCGACGTCGCGCTCAACCGGTATCTCGAAGAACGCGGCACGGTCCCCGCGAAGCCGCTGGTCGCGGACATGCCCATCGCCTTGCACGACGACGGCGAGTCCGGCAACCGGATCACGATCCTGCAGGTGCCGCTGGGACGCCCTGGTTCGGCACGCCCGCCGAGCGCCTCGCCGAGATCGTGCGCGAGACGCGGCAGGTGAAGCAGGAAGTTCGCACGCTCGCGGCGGACACGCTGTTCCTGTATTCCATCCTCGAGCACACCGTGGCGAGCGCGATCGAATCGCTCGACCTCGGCGACCTGCCGATGCTCGCCAACCGGTGGTCTCGAACCCGGCGGGCCTCGATGACGCGGTCTACTTCAACGGCGCGGCCGTCGAACTCGCGCTGCCCGTGTCCGTCGTGGCCCACCACCAGGTGCTGAACGTCACGATCACGCAATTACGCGCACGCAGTTGCACGTGACCTTCATGGCGCTGCAGGAGGCAATCCCCGACGTGCAGCGGCTGGCCGATGCGACGATTACGGCGCTCACCGACCTGGATCGCGCCGTCCTGCACCGCAGGCCGGGCGCGCGTGCGCGCCGCGCCCGGCCCGCCTCGCGCAGGGCGCGGGCGCATGCAACGCAGCGCTGAAATCCGGCCGGCTGGCCACGCGAGGCACCCATGGCGGACTATCGTGCGGTGGCACGCGATCTCGGAATCGCAGCTCGACTCGGCTGGCGTGCAGCGCGTCGGAGCCTGGGCCAGCGCGCACCCTCCCCCTCCGCCGCGGCAACCGCGCTGCGCGAATCGATGGAACCCTGGTTGCGATCTCTGCCGCCGGGCTTGCTCGCGTCGCATCGGTTCGTCCGGTTGCCCGCGACCCAGCCGCCGTGGACCGACAGCGGAATCACCCTGGTCGCCGGGCAGCCCGTGACGTGGTTCGCCGCGGGCCGCGTGTTCCTGTCGAAACCGCTCGACATCTGGGTCGACCCGTCGTTCCAGCTCTGGGGCCGGGTCGGCACGGACGGCTCGGTCTTTCGCGGCACGCGTGCGACGCACACGTTTATGGCGGCGCACGACGGCACGCTATGGCTCGCCAGTTACTTTCCGGGCGAGTGGTCGGACCAGAGCGGATCGATCACTGCGCCCGAGGGCGCCTACGACACCGTCTCGGGCGAACTCTCGGTCCTCGTAGCAGCCTGGCAACCCGGCACGGACATTGCTGCATTGCTGCGGCAACTGGTCGTCGATCCGCAGTCCCCGGCGCCCGTGCGCGCCGAGGCAGCCCGGCTTGCATGTCAGGTGCCCACGCCCGAGGGCTGGGAGTACCTCTGGTACCTGGGCCCCGGGGAGATCTACCGGTCGCGGGAATCGCCGCAGGGGGAGCGCTCGATCGAGTGCCACACGCACGGCGACGTCGGCATCCTGCGTCGAGCGGCACAGGTGCCGCTCGAGCCCCGCACGGAACTGCAGTGGTCGTGGCGCGTGAGCGAGTTGCCGACCGACCTGCGCGAGGACAGCCTGCCGTCGCACGACTATCTCAGCATCGCGGTCGAGTTCGACGACGGGCAGGACCTGACGTATTACTGGAGCGCGGCCCTGCCGTCCGGCTCGGTCTACCGCTGCCCGCTGCCGGCCTGGCACGACAAGGAGACCCACGTCGTGGTGCGCAGCGGCGCCGCGGACCTCGGTCGATGGCTGGACGAACGCCGCGACCTGTACGACGACTACCACCGCATCGTCGGGGGCGCCGCACGGTCGGTCGTGCGCGTCTGGCTCATCGCCAACAGCCTGTTCCAGCGCGGCCACGGTCGCTGTGAATACGCCCGAATCGCGGTGCACGGCGCGAAAGGCACCGTTCGCGTGCTGTAGCCGCGGCGAGCGCCAGGCATAGCGGCCTTGGCGCGCGGCCGATTCACCTCTAGCCTATGCTGCTGGACCAAGGGGGATACGAACATGCATGGACTGATGATGGACACGCCGCTCCTGATCACCGAGATCATGCGGTTCGCCGAACGCAATTTCCCTCACAGCGAAGTCGTCTCGGCGACATTCGACCAGCCGCGGCACTGCTGCACCTGGGGCGACGTCTTTCGCCGTGCCCGCCAGCTCGCGAATGCGCTGCGCGCCGCAGGCGTGCAACCGGGCGATCGCGTCGCCACGCTCGCGTGGAACGACTACCGGCACCTCGAGCTGTATTACGCGGTGTCCTGCATGGGCGCGGTGCTGCACACGCTGAATCCCCGTTTGTTCCCCGAGCAGCTCGAGTTCATCGTCAATCACGCCGAGGATCGCTTCCTGTTCGCCGATCCGACGTTGCTGCCGGTGCTCGAGCCGCTCAAGGGCAAGTTGCCCACCGTCGAGCGCGTAATCGCGTTGTCGAGCGAGGCGTCGCTGCCAGCGGCCGTCGCCGGCAAGATCGGCAGCTACGAGGCGTTCATCGCAGGGCAGCCGGACGAGTTCGACTGGCCCGTGTTCGACGAGCGCACGGCGAGTTCGCTCTGCTATACCTCCGGCACGACCGGCAATCCGAAGGGCGTGCTCTACAGCCATCGCTCGACCGTGCTGCACGCCTACGCGGGTTGCATGGTCGACTCGATGAACCTCTCGGCCGGCGACTCGGTGCTGGCGATCGTACCCATGTTCCACGCGAACGCGTGGGGGCTGCCGTACAACGTGCCGATGACCGGTGCGAAACTCGTGTTCGCAGGGCCGCGCATGGGCGACGCCGCGTTCCTGACCGAGCTGATGAACAACGAGGGGGTCACGCTCGCCGCGGCCGTGCCGACGGTGTGGACGCTGCTGCTGAACCACCTGCGCCAATCCGGCAACAAGCTGCGCACGCTCAAGCGGACGCTGATCGGCGGCTCCGCGGTGCCGCTGCAGATGATCCGCGAGTTCCAGGACCAGCACGGCGTCGCCGTGGTGCAGGGCTGGGGCATGACCGAGATGAGCCCGCTCGGCACGGTGAGCACGCTGCGTCCGGAGATGGAGAAGTTGCCCGCCGAGGAGCAGCTGCAGCTGCGCGCGAAGGCCGGCCACGGCATCTTCGGCGTCGCGATGAAAGTGGTCGACGACGACGGACGCGAGCTGCCGTGGGACGGCCACAGCGCGGGCGAACTGAAAGTGCGCGGCCCCTGGATCTGCAGCGGCTACTACCGGCTCGAGCATTCGCCGTCGCACGATGAGAACGGCTGGTTTGCGACGGGCGACGTGGCGACGATCCACCCGAACGGGTTCATGCAGATCACCGACCGCGCCAAGGACGTCATCAAGTCCGGCGGCGAGTGGATCAGTTCGGTGGATCTCGAGAACTGCGCGTGCGGTCATCCGGACGTGCTGATGGCCGCGGCAATCGGCGTGCGTCACCCGAAGTGGGAGGAACGGCCGGTGCTGCTCGTCGTCCCGCGCCAGGGCTGCACACCCCAGCGCGAATCCGTGCTCGACCACCTCGCAGCGCATTTCGCGAAGTGGCAACTTCCCGACGAGGTCATCGTGGTGGACGCGTTGCCGATGACCGGCACCGGCAAGATCAACAAGCGCGAACTGCGCGACAAGTTCGGCCAGGTGCTGATGCAGCGGGCCAGCGGCTGAGCCATCGCACGTCGCCGTTCGTCACGACGTGCCGGGCCGTGTTCGCACGGCGCTGCGGGAGCTGCGAGGCTTTCCCGCCCGGTCGGGTCGTCGCAATACACTCGTGGTGACGACTGACCCGGTGCGAGAGCCGCGCACGTCGCATGACGTGCGCGACGCTGCGACGGTCCGAGGAATCAGTTCTTCTGCGGTGTCGTCATCGCCTCCATCACGCGGTCGAGATTGAAGCTGCCCGGCTTCTGGCGCGGCGGGAACTCCTTGAAGCTCTGCAGCCATTGCGCCACGTACCCCGTTGCGGGTGCAAACGCGAACATGCGCTCCATGTACCAGCGCTGGTAACCCATCGCGTTCTCCTCCTCGGCGCGCTCGAAGGGATCCATGCGCAGGTTGGTCAGCTTGGGCGCCCGCAACTGCGTGAACGGCTCCTGCCAGACGTGCAGGCCTTCGGCCTTCTGCTCGAGGTAGGTGATCTTCCAGTTGTCGTAGCGCAGCGCCGCGACACTGCCGTCATCGGTCCAGTAGATGAACTCATGGCGCGGCCACGGGGCCTCGCCCTTCAGCGCGGGACCCAGGTCATACCCGTCGAGATGCACCTTGTAGGTGGACTTGCCGATCTTGCGGCCGTTGAGCAGGTCGGCCTTCGCATTCGGGTCGCCCGCCGCGGCGACCAGCGTGGTCAGCATGTCCTCGTGCGCACCGATGTCGTTGATCACGGTGCCGGGCTTGACCACGCCGGGCCACTTGATCATCGCCGGCACGCGGTAGCCGCCTTCCCACTGGGTGTTCTTCTCGCCGCGGAACATCGTCGTGCCGCCGTCCGGCCACGTGAATGTCTCGGCGCCATTGTCCGTCGAGTACATGATGATGGTGTTCTCGTCGAGGCCAAGTTCCTTGAGCTTCGCGAGCACCTGGCCGACGTGACCGTCGTGCTCGACCATGCCGTCGGCGTAGATGCCGAGCCCGGTCTTGCCGTCCGACTCGGCCCTCAAGTGCGTGAAGATGTGCATGCGCGTGGAGTTCCACCACAGGAAGAACGGCTTGCCGTCCTTCGCCGCGCGTTCCATGAAGTCGAGCGCCTTGGCCGTGACTTCACCGTCGATCGTCTCCATGCGCTTCTTCGTGAGCGGACCGGTGTCCGTGATGCGGCCGTCGGCGAAGCTGTGGATGACCCCGCGCGGCCCGAATTTCTTCTTCAACTCGGGGTTCTTGAAATAGTCGACGTTCTCCGGCTCTTCCTCGGCATTCAGGTGATAGAGGTTGCCGAAGAACTCGTCGAAGCCGTGCGCGGTCGGCAGCATCTCGTCGCGATCGCCGAGGTGGTTCTTGCCGAACTGGCCCGTGACGTAGCCCTGCGCCTTGAGCAGCGTGGCGATCGTCGGGTCTTCCGCCTTCATGCCCTCGGGTGCGCCCGGCAGGCCGACCTTGGTCAGGCCCGTGCGGATCGGCGACTGCCCGGTGACGAACGCGGCGCGGCCCGCCGTGCAGCTTTGCTGGCCGTACCAGTCGGTGAACATCACGCCATCCCGGGCGATGCTGTCGATGTTGGGCGTCCTGTAGCCCATCACGCCCTGGTTGTAGGCGCTGATGTTGAAGCCGCCGATGTCGTCGCCCCAGATGACGAGGATGTTCGGCTTGCGCGACTGCGCCTGCGCACTGCCTCCGAAAGTCACCAGCGTCGCGAGAAACAGGGTGCTCGCCAGACCGATCAGTCCGTTCTTCATGTTCGTCTCACCTTCGGGATTCGAGTTGGAGTCGCGGCACAGCAACCGCCGCGCTCGGTGTGCGTCCTGCCGCCGCGAGTCTGCTCGGTCTCGAGGTCATGTGTCCAATGCATGCACCGAATGACTCCTATATCCTCTACGCATGGCCCTCGAGTTGCACCAGCTGCGCCACGTCGTCGCGCTCGCCCGGCACGGCAGTTTCGTCCGCGCGGCCACCGCGCTCCACATCAGCCAGCCGGCGCTATCACGCAGCATCCAGGGCCTCGAGCGTCACCTGGGATCCGCGCTGTTCCAGCGCACCGGCAGTGGCGTCGTGCCTACCGACCTCGGCCGCCTGTACATCGAACGCGCCCGCGACGTGCTCAAGCTGGCGGACGAACTCGAGCGCGAGACGTCAGGCACGCGCACGGTCGGGTATGGCAACGTGGCCGTGGGCGCCGGACCCTACATCGCGGAAGCCGTGGTCAGCCGGGCGGCCGCCGAGGGCACGCAGCAGCACCCCAGGGTGGGTCTAAGGATCGTCGTCCGGCATTGGGACGAGCTGCTGCGGCTGCTGCGCAGCCGCGAGCTCGATTTCTTCATCGCCGAACTGAGCACGCTGCAGCAGGAGCACGACCTCGAGATCGCGCCGATGCCGACCACGCATCCGTACTATTTCGTCGCGCG
This sequence comes from uncultured Gammaproteobacteria bacterium, assembly GCA_963786705.1. Lineage (GTDB taxonomy): Bacteria > Pseudomonadota > Gammaproteobacteria > Steroidobacterales > Steroidobacteraceae > RPQJ01. Next base: position 81,219 of record CAWBAG010000019.1, on the reverse strand, counting down.
TGCCACCCACCCGCTCGCAGGTCGCGGCGACGTGTCGGCGACGGAGACCTTCCGCTGGCCGTTCGTCGCGCCGAACCGGATCCCGCCCCGGGCGCTCGAGCCCATGCTCGCGGCACAACGGACGGCGACGGACGGGCAGGTCGTCACGCGTGTGTTTCCGTCGATCGAGTGCGGCGAGCTCGCGACGGTCAAGCGCATCATCGAGCATTCCGACGCCATCACGGCGCTGACCCTGTCCTGCATCACGGCCGAGCTGGAGGACGGACGCTATTCGGTGCTGGGCCGGGAGCCGTGGATGTATCTCCGGTACGGCATCGTGAGTCTCAAGGGGCGCCCACTGACCCACGCCGCCGAACGATTCCGGGAACTGGTCATGGCAGCGGAAGCCATCGTCACCCGCGAGGAGGAAGTGCTGTCCGAGCGCTGGGGCTCCGGCGGCGAGACCCCCCAGTCGCACGCTCGGGCCAGGACCGTCCGCAGCCGCTGAAGGGCTGTGCCGGGCGCAGCGGACTCCGTATTGGTTGCGACTTCAGGAGGCCGTGGGCTGCAGGTGGCGCAGCAGCGCCTCGGCCTGCGCCAGCGTCATGTTCTTCGGCACCGGGATAGTCGCGCTGCGCCTCGATCATCGCGGCGCGCGCGACCGTCGGCACGTCGGACGCCTTGAGCGCAGCGACCTTCTCCGGAATGCCGACACCGCGATTGAGTTCGCGCACCCGATCGATGAAGCGCTGCGCGAGCACATCCTCGGCCTCGGCTCGCACTGCCCGCGCCGATCACCACGGCGAGCTTCGCCAGGCGCTCGCCGCGCGAGCGGCGCATCCTTGATGAAGTCGAGCACGTACGGCAGCGTGATCGCGTTGGCGAGCCCGTGCGGCACGCCGTACATGCCGCCGATCTTGTGCGAGAACGCGTGCACGTAGCCGACGTAGGCCTTGGTGAACGCGAGCCCGGCATAGAACGACGCGAGCGCCATCGCCTCGCGTGCCTCCATGTCGTCGCCGTCGTCGTAGGCGCGCGGCAGGTTGCGCGAAGATCATGCGCACGGCGGCGACGCAGTGCTGCTCGGTGTCTCGGCATGCGGCCAGCGGTTGATGTAGGCCTCGATGGCGTGCGTGAGCGCGTCCATGCCCGGTCGCCGCGGTGATCGGCTTCGGCATGCCTTTCATCAGCAGCGGATCGAGCGCCGCCGCCAGCGGCACGAGCTTCGGATCGATGACCGCGGACTTCGAGTGCTGGACCGGGATCGGTCACCACCGCCGCGACGGTCACTTCGGACCCGGTGCCCGCCGTGGTCGGGATCGCGAACAGCGGCAGCATCGGCTTGCCGACACCTTGAGCATGCCGATGAGCTTCTGCGGGTGACTTGCCGGTCACCGCCATGGCGCCGATGACCTTGGCGGCGTCGATCGCCGAACCGCCGCCGACGGCGAGGATCGCGTCGCTGCGATGCGCGCGCACGGCCTCGTAGCCCGCCTGCAGCACCGGATACGTCGGATCCGGCGTGATGCCGTCGTGCACGGCGACGTCGATGCCCTGCGCCAGCAGCGCCTGGCGCAGCGGCTCGACCAGGCCGCAGCTTCACGAGCACGGCGTCGGTCACGATCATCACGCGCCGGTAGCCGAACTGGCCGATGCTCGCGCACAGGCGCAGCGAGGCATCGGGCCCGACGAACAGCGTCGGGCGCGGAATCGCGACGACGCGCGACACGGGCCAGGTGAACGGCTTGAGCAGTCGGTACGCCGAACAGGCGCAACGCGAACAGCGACGACATGGCAGCCTCAATCCCCGGTATTGATGCGCCGCATCATGTGACGACCCCGCGCGCCTGCCAAGTCGGAATGATCCGGATGCCGGCTACGGCGAGCCCGGCAACGCGCCCATGGGCCTGCAGACGCCTGCAGGTAGTGTTCCGCGCGGCGCTCGGCGAAGAAGTCGATCGTGAAGTCCGAGCGCGGCCAGCAGCAGCAGGCCCACCGCGAATCCCGTGCTGCGACGGGCTTGCCGAGCACGAACACGAAGAACGAGCGCGAGCAGCACCGCGACGGCGTAGCCGATCCGGTACTGCGCAGAAGCTCCTCACGACCTGCCGGATGCGCGGCCCTTCCTCGGCGGCGAACCGCGCCGGATTCGTGCGCTGTTGCAACGCCACGAGCTCAAGCGACTGCGCGTCGGTGCGGAAATAGACGGTGCCGCCGACGCCGAGGCCGAGTCCGGCCACGAGCAGCAGCGCCAGCTGCGAGCCCGCGCGCGAACGGTTCGCGCGCCAGAACCAGAGCACGATCGCCGCCAGCAGGCACACCACGCCTGCGGCCAGGATGAGCGCGGCTTCGGACTTCTCGCCGGCGAAGTACGCGCGTAACACGACTTCGTGTCATTCATCGCGAAGTCCTCCTGGCTCCATCCGTTCAGGGTATGGCGTGCGGCGCGCGCCGATCCCGCCAGGGCATGGCCTGCTCCAGCTGCGCCGCGAGCCGGAACAGCGTCGCTTCGTCGCCGATGCGCGAGGCCGTGAACAGCATGCCCATCGGCAGGCCCGTCGTCGGTCCAGTGCAATGGCAGCGACATCGACGGTTGTCCCGTGACGTTGGCGACCATCGTGTAGGGCGCGGCTTCGAACACCGGATCGAACGCGTCGAGCACCTTCTCGCGCTGGCTCAGCAAGGCGACACCCGGGCAGCGACGTCAGCAGCTTCGAGCCCTGGCGCTGCAGTCGTCGGCAGGCGGTAGGCACCGATCGGCAACGGCGGCACGCCGACGGTCGGCGTGAGCAGCACGTCGTGCGGCGCCAGGCGGCCCAGCCACTGGCGCGAGAACATCTGCATGGTCCAGAGCGCCGTCGCGACATCTGCCGCCGATTGCGACTCTCCCATCCGCGCGAGCACCCACGTCGCGAGTTCGACGTCGCTGCGCCGGGCCTCGCGACCGCAGAGCGTGGCACCGTGGCGCAGCGTGGCCGCGACGTCCGCGGCCACCAGCGCGGCATAGCTCGCGACGAACGTTTCGCGCGGCATGGTGAGCGGCACCTCGACGACGTCGTGCCCGAGACCTGCCAGCGTGGCCACGGTGGCCTCGAGCGCGCGACGATTCTCGGCGTGCAGCGCCTGGCCGAGCCCCGCATCGAAACTCACGGCGATGCGCAGGCGGCCCGGCTCGCGCCGCGTCTCGTCCAGAAACGGCCGCTCCGCCGCAGGCAGCTTCATCAACTGCTGCGGATAGTCGCCCGCCGTGGCGTCGAGCAGCGCCGCGCTGTCGCGCACCGTCCGCGTGACCGCATGCTCGCCGATGAAGCCCCACCACACGTCCGGCGCGTTGGGGCCCGTCGGATTGCGGCCGCGACTCGGTTTCAGGCCGACGAGTCCACAATTGGAGGCCGGCGTGCGAATCGAGCCGCCGCCGTCGTTGGCATTTGCGGCCGGCACGATGCGCGCGGCCACTGCCGCCGCGGAGCCGCCGCTCGAGCCTCTCGGCGTGAGGTCGAGGTTCCAGGGATTGCGCGTCGGCCCGAACAGTTCGGGCTCGGTCACGTTGGATACGCCGAGCTCCGGCGTGTTGGTCTTGCCGAAGATCACGAGCCCGGCCGCGCGATAGCGGCGCGTCAGTTCCTCGTCCGCCGCCGGCACGAAATCCCGGAAGTAGCGGGACCCGCAACGCATCGGCTCGCCGGCGTACGCGGTCATCAGGTCCTTGATCAGGAACGGCACGCCACGCAAGGGCGCATCGGGCAGCCCGGCCGCGATCGCGTCGCGTGCGCGTGCTTCCATCAGGTGGATGACGGCATTGATCTGCGGATTGACCGGCGCCGTGCGTGAGAGCGCCTCGTCGAGCAGTTCGGCCGGACTCACCTCGCCGAGCCGGACGAGCCCGGCGAGGCCGACCGCATCGTACCGACCGTATTCGGCAAATCCCATCAACCCCTCCCCCATAACACCGGTGCCATGATCGTACTTTCGATTTCCGAATGCGAACGCGTCGCGAGTGCGCCGACTTGCGCTTGAGTCGGCGCCGGCGCGTGCGCCGCACCCGGCTGGCTGCGCGCGCTTGCGTTGCGCTCCGCCAGCATCGACACTGCCGCACCTGGCGACCAGGGCTTTTGTTCGAGAGGGGACATGGAACACAGGATTCGCCACACACGCCGCGCCCTGCCATTGTTGCTGCTCGCGCTCACCACCGTCGCCGTCGCCGACCCGGCCCCGAAGCCGGTCACCGCGGAGCGCATCGTCGCCGCGGACCGGGAGCCGCAGAACTGGCTCGCGCACGGCCGCACCTACGGCGAGCAGCGCTACAGCCCGCTCGCCCGGATCGATGCCGCGAACGTCGCGAGACTGGGCCTCGCCTGGTCGTATGCCACGGGCACCACGCGCGGCCTGCAGGCGACGCCGATCGTCGTCGATGGCCGCATGTACACCACGGGTGTCTGGAGCGTCGTGTATGCGCTCGACGCGCGGACCGGCAAGGAGCTCTGGACCTACGACCCGCAGGTCCCGCGCGCATGGGGACGCTACGCGTGCTGCGATGCCGTCAATCGCGGTGTCGCGCTCTGGAACGATGCACTGTACTTCGGCACGCTCGACGGGCGCCTGGTGTCGCTCGACGCGCGCACCGGCGCGCAAGCGCTGGGAAGTGAACACGATCGACCGTGACGAAGCCGTACACGATCACCGGCGCGCCGCGGGTCGTGAAAGGCAAGGTCCTGATCGGCAACGGCGGCGGCGAGTATGGCGTGCGCGGCTATTTCTCCGCCTACGACGCGGACACCGGCAAGCTCGCATGGCGCTTCTACACCGTGCCCGGCGATCCGAAGAAGGGTTTCGAGCATCCGGAGCTGGAGATGGCCGCGAAGACCTGGACCGGCGAATGGTGGACCGGCGGCGGCGGCGGCACGGTCTGGGATTCGATGGCCTACGACCCCGACCTCGACACGCTCTACGTCGGCACCGGCAATGGTTCGCCATGGGCGCGCTCGATCCGGTCACCGGGCGGCGGCGACAACCTGTTCCTGTCGTCGATCCTCGCGCTCGATCCCGACGACGGCCGGCTCAAGTGGCACTACCAGACGACGCCGGGCGACAACTGGGATTACACGGCGACGCAGCACATGGTGCTTGCGGACCTCGAGCTCGGCGGCAAGCTGCGCAAGGTGCTGATGCAGGCGCCCAAGAACGGCTTTTTCTACGTGCTCGACCGTGTCACCGGTGAATTGATCTCCGCCGACAAGTACATCCCGTCGACGTGGGCCACGCACGTCGACATGAAGACCGGGCGGCCGGTCGAGACTCCCGAAGCGGATTGGAGCAAGGAAACCCGCCTCATCGTTCCGGCAGCCACCGGCGGACACAACTGGCACCCGATGGCGTTCAACCCCAGGACTGGCCTCGTCTACATCCCTGCGATGCAGCCCATGGGCATCTATCCGCCGTCGCGCGAGTTCCTCGAGACGGGCAAGTACACGCGCCGCGACATGTTCTGGAATCCCGGCATCGACTGGAACGCATATCTCGACACCGTGGATGCAATCCTCAAGCAGACTGGCGGAGTAATGCCGATAGATCACGGCTACCTGAAGGCCTGGGACCCGGTTGCACGCAAGACCCGCTGGGAAATCGAACACCCGGCGTTCTGGAACGGCGGCCTGCTGACGACGGCGGGCAACCTGCTGTTCCAGGGTACGGGCGACGGTCGTTTCGTCGCCTATGCCGCCGATAGCGGCAAGATCCTGTGGGCCGTGCCGACGTCGATCGGCATCGTCGCGCCGCCCGTCACCTACGAGGTCGACGGCGAACAGTACGTCGCGGTCATGGCCGGCTACGGTGGCGCGGGCGCGGTCACGACCGGCGATCCGCGCACGATGGCTTCCGGGAAGTACTACAACGACGGTTACGTGCTGGCCTTCAAACTCGACGGCAAGGCGCCGATGCCGAAGGTGGCCATGCGGAACCTCGACATCCCCGAACCTCCGGTCATCGCAGCGACGCCTGCGCAGCTGGAGAACGGCAAGTACAAGTACATGTCCACCTGCATGGTGTGCCACGGCGCACTCGTCGTCTCGGGCGGCGTCATCCCGGACCTGCGCCGCCTGCCCGCCGAGAAGCACGCGATCTTCAAGCAGATCGTCTACGACGGCGTGATCCACGGCGCCGGCATGCCGCAACTCTCCGACCTGGTGAGCGAGCAGGACGTGCACGACATCGAGGCGTACATCGCCCTGCGCGCCACGCAGGACCGCAAGTGACAGGCTAGAAACCCATCCGCACCTCGACGCCCCACATGCTCGGCTCCGAGATCGACGCGAAGGGCGTGCCGAAGGTCGAGGTCGTCAGGTTGTTGATCCCGGTCACGTAGCGCTCGTCGAAGAGGTTGGTCACGAACGCAGCGGCGCCCCAGCGATCGTCTTCGCTCGACCACGCGAGCCGGACGTCGGTGCGATTGGTGGCCTCGCCGACCTTGAAGTTCGGGCTGACCTGGCACGAGCCCTGCAGCTCGGAGTCCTTGTTGCAGCGTGATTCGCCGCGATACGCGTGCATCGCCGAGAGATCGAGCTTGCCGTAGCCGGGGAAGGTCCACACGTAGCTGGCGCCGAGCGCGGCCGACACCCTCGGCTCGCCCGTCGGCTCACCCGACAGGTCGGTGCCCGAGGTGGACACGTAATCCTTGTAGGTGGCGTCGATGAGCGCGAGGTTGGCCGTCAGCGTGAGCGCGTCAACGGGTTGCCAGCGCGCGTCGACATCGATCCCGTACGCCTGCTCGTCGCTGCTGTCCACGACGTAACGGCAGATGTCGCCCTCCGGGCAGTCGAGCGCGATCGACTGCTTGTCCTGGTAGACGTAGTAGAAGGTGGAGGCGTTGACGATGAGCCCGACGTCCGCGAAGAGGCTCTTCACGCCGGCCTCGGCGTTCCAGACGTCCTCGTTGTCGAACTGCGAGAGCGGCTGCACGCTGTTGAAGCCGCCGGCCTTGTAGCCCTTCGCGAGCGACCCGAACACCATGACGTCCGGGGTCACCGTCGTAGTCGAAGACGAGGCGCGGGCTCAGGTCGTCCCACGAATCGTCGAGCCTGACCTTCTGGCCTTCGATGACCTGGCCGTTGATCGGCGGGAACGCGAACACGAGGTCGAACTGGTAGGCCTCGGGCGGAATCGGGAACACGTCGAAGAATCCGCCGGCCTGCAGCGCCGCGAGCGTCGCGTCGAGCTCCGGCGCCACGCGCGAACCGTTCAGCCAGGTGAATTCCTTCTCGTCGTGCGTGTAACGCAGGCCGAAGGTGACGTTGGCGCGGTCCGTGGCGTGCCAGATCACGTCGCCGAACACCGCTGCCGCCGTGAACTGGCCGGTGTTGTTCATGGACTCCTGCCACGGCAAGTCCAGCAGCGAGAGCGGGATCCCGTTCGCGGCGAGCACGTCGCTCGTGAAACCGAAGAGCGTGCCGTCCGGCGTCGCGACGAGGCCGAGATTGCGCAACACCGTGTCGATGCTGCTCGTGTAGGCGTGGGTATCGCTCGCCTGCTGCGCGTCCTCGGAGTAGTAGCTCACGCCGGTCACCCAGTCGAAGCTCCCCGTCTGGCCGGACAGCTTGAACTCCTGGTACCAGCTCTCGTTGTCCTCGACGTTCGCAGTATCGAAATAGAGCGCGATGCGATTGGTGCCGTCCTCGTCCTCGCGGTTCACCGTGTCGAACTGGCGCCACGAGGTCGTCGAGCGGAAGCCGGCCCAGCCGAAATTGTGGTCCACGAACAGCGTGACGCCGTCGAGCGTGCGCGATTCCTCGTCGCCCACGACGTCGTTGTAGACCTTCGCGTGCAGCGGATTCAGGTACGTGGCCGGATCCGCGGGATACGGCGCGACGAGGTCGGCCGGCGCGAGCGGCACCAGGCCGATCGCCGGGCGCGCGAGCTGGTCGATGGAATCGTGGTCCCAGGAGAGCGTGGCGGACGTCGCGTCCGTGATGTCCCAGCGCAGCGCTGCCCGCGTTGCCCAGTTCTCCTCCGGCCACAGGTTGCGGCCGGTTGCCGCATCCTCGACCCAGCCGTCGCTCCTGTTCCAGACGCCGTTGACGCGCAGCGCGACGTGCTCGGCGAGCGGCACGTTGACCATGCCCTCGACGTACTGCTTGTCGAACTCGCCGAGGCGCAGCTTGACCAGCGCGTCGAACTCGTCGACGGGCTTGCGCGTCACGATCGAGACCGCACCCGCGGCGCTGTTGCGCCCGAAGAGCGTGCCCTGAGGCCCTTTCAGGATCTCGATGCGCTCGATGTCGTTGAACGCGAGCATGGATGCACCGGAGCGCGCGGCGTAGACGCCGTCCACGTAGACACCCACGGCCGGGTCGGTACCGACGCCGAAGTCGCCGGTCTGGATACCGCGGATCGCGTAGCGGGGCTGCGTCGGGCTGTCGCTCGAGATCACGAGGCCGGGCACGAAGCCGTTCAGGTCGCCCATGTCCTCGGCAGCGACGTCGTTCAGCAGCTCGTTGCCGACGACCTGGATCGCGATCGGCACGTCCTGCAGGGCCTGCTCGCGCCGTTGCGCGGTCACGACGACCTCCTCGAGCGACGCGGCAGGCGCGGACGCGTCCTGGGCGAGCACGTCCTGCGGCAGCGCGACTGCGATCCCGGCACCTGCCAGTACGGCCGCGATGGCCTGCGCAAGCGTGGTTCTGCGTTGAATCATCATGGCTCCAATCGATAGGTATTGCTGTTCGAGTCCCTGCAGCAGGCCGCTGCGGAACGGTCCTGCCGCGATGCGGGTCGCTTCCCGGGCGCGGGTCATTCCTTCACCTGCAGCATGTGTTTCGCGACGGCGAGGCGCGTTTCCGCGTCCAGGTAGTCCTGCGGCGGCATTTCCGGGTAGTCCTCGCGCTTCCTGACCGGCTTCGCGATGTAGTCCGCGATGCCCTGCGGGTTGTCCATGTAGAGCGCCTGGATGACCTGCACGGGCGGCCCGATCATCCGGCCGTTGTAGATGTGGCAACCGCTGCAGATGCCGAGGTAGGCGATCTTGCCGCGGTCCTCCGGCCTGATCACGCGCGGCGGCACCGGCGGCAGCAGGTAGTTCGCGATGTTGTCGGTGTTGGTGAACTGGCACTCGGCGAAGTCGTCGACGCCGGCCGTGACGTACTGGTGGCGGTTGACGATGCAACTGCCCGGGCTCGGGCCGACGCGCACGATGTCCGGTCCGCCGCGCTTGCCCTCGGCGAGCATCAGCGCCTTCACCTCGGTGATCGTGTCGTAGCCGTTGCCGAGCATCACGTTGTCGAGGATGCTGACGCGATCCGAGTTCGGCTCCGACTCGGGATCGGCGGTGATGTTCGTGGCGTGACCGTGATCGGTGATCAGGAGCCCCGCCATCTTGTTGCCGGAGATGATGTTGCCTTCCACGACGACGTCGTCCGCCGCCATCAGCAGGATCCCGGTGCCCGGCGGTATTCCGGCCACGGTCGATCCCGGCGCGCCGAAATTCGCGTGGTTGTTGCCCACCACGAAGTTGTTGCGGAAGATCACGTCGGACGTGGTCTTGATCGGCAGGCCCGGCGTCACGAACGCGAGCAGGCCGCCCGTGTTGCCGTGGACGTTGTTGTTCTCGACGATCGCGTGCCGGCTGTTCTCGATCTCGATGCCGGCCACGCTGTCGAACACCTCGTTGTGGGCGACGTGGACGTTGTCGCTCATGCCGATGTAGATCGCGGCGTCCGCGATCCCCGAGACCACGTTGTGCTCGACGATCCCGTTCTGGCCCAGCTGCGGGAAGATGCCGTAGACGCCGGTGTCGATGACCACGTTGTTGCGGATCTCGAAGTTGTTGCCCGCCTGCCCCATGATCCCGTTGCCCTTGTACTTCGTGAGCAGCAGGTTCTCGACCACGAAGTTGTTGCCCGAATAGAGGATGGCATCGTTCAGCTTGCCCTGGCCGTCGAGGACTGCGCGGCGGCCCGCGTCGATCACGCCGATGATCCGGATGTCGTCCTTGTCGACGTAGACGGTCTCGTGATACGTGCCGGGCATGACGCGGATCGTGGTGCCGGGTTCCGCGCTCTTGACGGCCGCCTGTATCGACTCGCCGTCCTGCACGACGATCACCTTGTCGGTCGCCGGGCCGGCGACGGAGCGAATGGCGCCCGTGGCGGTCGCCGGAGCCGCCTGCTCCCCTGCGGCGCGAAAGCCGCCGCCGTAACCCGCACCCGGGCCCGCCGCGGTGATCACCATCGCCGACTTCGACGCACGCCCGAAGTAAGCGCCGCCGGCGAACGCGATGGCCGCGGCGACGACTCCAAGCAACAGTCCCTTCTTCATCGCAGTTCTCCTGATGGTCCACGACCTGCGCGCGAGCCGGCGGGACGCGCCGCGGCGCTGCGTCGCAGGTGATCGATCGGTGTCAGCCCGGAGGGCACGCGAGCCGGGATCGCCGGCATGAACGTCTCGTCGGTGAGCGTCTGCAGGAAATCCACGAGGCGGTCGATTTCCGCGTCGGTGAGCTGCGGGTCCACGATGTGCCAGTGCAGTTGCAGCGGCATGCCCTTCGGCACCGCATGCCCGCGTCCCTTGTTGTAGAACTCGACCGCGTCGCGCAGGTCGGTGAACGCGCCTGAATGCATGTACGGCGCCGTCTTCGCGATATTGCGCAATGTCGGCACCTTGAAGCCGCCGCGCAGCCTGGCCGCGTGAAAGGTCGTCTCGGCGCCCAGGTCGAACTCGCGTCCGGGCGGCTCGGGCGCACCGATGACCGCGACCTGCTGGTTCGTGAACAGCGGCGGCGTGTGGCATTCGGCGCAGCGCGCGACGAACGAGCGGAACACGTTCAGGCCCTCGATCTCCCGCTCGTTCAATGCGGCGTGGTACCCGTGCGCATAGCGGTCGTACCGGCTGTTGAGCGAGACGAGCGAACTCTGGAACGCCGCCAGTGCCGTGTAGACCTCGGCGGCGGCAATCTCCCGGCGCGCCTTGCCGCCGTGAAATGCGTCGGCGAAGAGACGCCGGTACGACGCGTTGCCGTTCAGGCTCGCGAGCAGCCTGGCCGGGTTGTTACCCATCTCGCGCGGGGAATAGAGCGGACCCTGCGCCTGCGCCTCGAGCGAGGTCGCGCGCGCATCCCAGAAATATCGCGCCAGGAAGGCGATGTTCCAGAGCGAAGGCGCGGCGCGGCCCGCATCCTGGCCGTGTATGCCGATGGACCGCGGGCGTCCGTCGGCGAGGCCACGATCCGGCCGGTGGCAGCTGGCACACGAAAGCGTGCCGTCGCCGGATAACAAGGGGTCGAAGAACAGGTAGCGGCCCAGGTCGATCTGCTGCGGCGTGTAGCCCCCGCGATGCGGCGGCAACGACGTGCGCGTACCGCCGACGCCCCGGCCCTGCAGCGAGTCGTAGAACTGATACCGGTCGCGCAGCTCGCAGGTGCCCGCGGCCACCTTCTCGAAACTCGGCGGGCAACGCACGCTCAATGCGAAGTCCGCGGATTCGGCTGCGCACGCGGCGGCGAGCGGCAGCAGCGCGACGAGCAGGCGGCGCCGGAGGTGCCGCGCGATCATGCAGCCGCACCCGCCGTCATTTCGCGGCGCCCTGCGCGTGCACGAACGCGACCACGTCGTCGAGGTCCGTGGCGCCCGGCAGCGTGTTCGCCATCATGGCCATCTGCCTGCCATAGCGGTCCTGCGGATGCGCGCCACGCACGCCGCTGCGGAAGTTCTGGTACTGCCGCTTGATGTAAGCAGCGTCGAGACCTGCGAGGCGAGGCGCAAACAGTGCCGGGTTGCCTTCGGCCTTGCCGCCGTGACAGGCCCCGCACTTGCCGTGGTAGAGATTGTTGCCGTTGTGCAGGTCGCCGCTGGCCGCCGGTTTCACGGTCGTCCGCGGCAGGCTGGCCACGAAGCCCGCAACGACTCGTAATCGCGGCGTCATCGCGCAACGTCGCAGCCGTGGCGCGCATCTGGGCGCCGTACACGTCGTCGTTGCGGGCGCCGCGGACACCAGAGCGGAAATTCTGCAGTTGCCGCCGCAGGTACGCCGGGTCCTGGCCCGCGATGGCCGGCGCGTGGGTCGCAGCCATGCCTTCGCCCCTGTCGCCGTGACACGGGACGCAGGTGGCGAACAGTTGCCGGCCGCTGGCGGCTGCGTTGGCGGTGTTCAGCACAAAAAAAACGCAAAGACCCAGCAGCGGCCAAGGCGCCTGGCGAAATGTCATGTTGGAGTCCCTTGAACGCCGGGCCGACACTGCGGTCGTCGGGCGAACTGGTACAAGTGTACCAGTTATCATTCTCAAGGCAAGGGGTCGGCGGTGCTGCGCGCAGTGGCCGGCGCGGCTGCGAGCAGCCGGCGCAGGTAGACGACGAGCACCTGGCGGATCGACGCGATGCCGGACTCGTCCGCATCCGCGAGCAATGCGCCTTTTTCGAGCCCGAGCAACAGGCTGTAGGACACCTGTGCATCGATGGCCGGCTCGAGCGACCCGATTGCGGCGTGGAACTGCTCGAGGAATTCCCGGTCTGCCAGCTGCCGCTGGCGGACGACCGTGCGCAGCTTTGCCATGCGCGCCGCCTCGTGCATGAACGCGAACTCCAGCACGCGATCGGAACGGTGCGTGGTCACCTGTTCGACGACGTACGCCGCCGCAACGTCGGCGAGCCGGTCGGCGACCGCCGCCGCGGTTGCGCCGTGCCCGGGCGCCGACGCCAGCACGGCGACCGCCGCCGCGTGGAATTCCTGCACCTGCTGTTGGGGCGTCTGCGACCAGTGCAGGAACGCCTCGGTGATCAGGTCCTCGAGGTCGCGAAAGTAGTACGTGGTCGCCGCCAGCGGCACCGCAGCCTCGGCGGCCACGGCCCTGTGGCTGATGGCGCGCAGGCCGCCGCGCCGCATGATGCGCAGCGCTGCCTCGAGAATCTGCAGTCGCCGCTGCTTGCCACTGGCACGCATCGCAGCGGGGGCATGCCCGGTCACCCGCACCTCCGACCCGCTCTGGAGCCGCGGAGTCTAGCAGTGCGGTCCGCTCAGTTGTTCTTTGCGCCCTGCTCGACCCAATGGCGGATGGTCGCGATCTGTTCGGCGGTGAGCGGCTGCGCGCCCGCATGCGGCATCCTGATCGACGGATCGGCGCGGCCTTCGATCAACATGACCAGCGTGCTGGTGAGCGGGTCGCCCGGCAGCACGACGGGCCCATAGCGAGTCCCCTTCATCAGGGAGTCGTAGCCCGTCAGGTCGAAGCCGCTCGCCACGTAGCCCGGTTGGCCGGGCGTGTGGCAGGACTTGCAGCGTGCGTCGAGGATCGGCGCCACGTCCTTCGAGTAACTGACCGGAGCCGGCGCGCGCTGGCAACCCAGCGTCGGCAGCAACGCGTACGAGGCAACAAGCAGGCAGCAAAGGACTCGCGTGTTCATCGTGCCCCCTGGACAGTCGACCGTTGGTCCACGCTGGGCCGCAACCGAGGTGCCGGCAATCCGTTGAATTACCTAGCGTGCAGCCGTGCCCGACGGCCCCGCGACGACGCTGCGAAACGTCAGGTTGATGCGCTCGCCGACGGCCACGGCCGACTTCGGCACCGCGTGCAGCCAGTGATGTTGCGTGGGGCCGGCCATGAGCAGCAGGCTGCCGTGCGTCAGCGGCAACGTCACCGGCGCGACGAGGCTCTTCCTGTGGCGCAGGCGAAAGCGGCGCGTCGCACCGAGCGACACCGACGCGATCGCGGGGTGGCGCCCGAGCTCCGGCTCGTTGTCGGCGTGCCAGCCCATGCCGTCGCGTCCGTCGCGATAGAGGTTCAGCAGCACGCTGTTGAACGATCGCCCCGACAATCGCTCGACGCGCGCCCGAATGGCGGCGAGATCGGGGGTCCAGGGCCGCGGTGCATGCGGCGTCCCGGAGTACGTGTAGGTCGCGTCCGCATCGCCGTGCCAGGCCACGAGCCGCGGCACGAGGCGCGGCCGGCCGAGGATCACGACCTCCTCGGCGGTCCACGCAATGCCGTCGCGCAACGCAACGAACAGTCGCGTCGCCTCCTGCGCGTCAAACGCATGCGGCCAGAATCGCAGGTCGCCATCCGGCAACGGGACGGCAACCGGTTCGTCAGCCGGCGGCAGTTGCTCTTGCAGCATCGGCCGGCAGCGTAGTCCGCGCACGCTCCAGATGCACGCGCACCGGGCCGCGCGGTTGCGACTGGCAGGCCAGCACGTAGCGCTGCTCGAGCTGGTCGCGCGACAACACGTAAGACGTGTCGGTCAACGCGTGCACGTCGCCCTCGAGCAGGCGGCAGCGGCACGTCGTGCAACTGCCGACGCGACAGCGCGACGGCCAGGGCAGTCCCTGCGCGAGCGCAGCCTGCAGGATCGTCTGGCCGGGCTCGACCTCGAACCGCCAGCCAAAGGGTTCGACGCAGACGGTGACTGGGCCCGCGGGCTTGCGCTTCAGGAAACCAAACATTCGCAGCGCTCCGGTCAGCGCACGCCGGCGGCGAGCTTCAGCTCAAGCAGCCCGCTGGCACGATTGGCTACCTGGGCCAGCCGGCGCTCCGCCAGGGTCGCGTAGCGCCGGTCCCAATCGAGCACGAGCGGCGTCATGCGGTCCCGGTACCAGCCCGGTGCGACGTACACGAGCAGCATCGACGTGAGGTAACCGTAAGGCAACGTCGGCGCCTCGGGGTACGAACGCAGTTGCCAGAACTTCGCGTCGCCCTCCGCGTGGTGATGCGAGTGACGCGCGAGATTGAAGAGCACGATGTTGCTCAGGCGCTTGTTCGAGTTCCACGAGTGCCGTGGCTCGACCGGCTGGTCCGCTTCCCGCACGAGCCCGTAGTGCTCGAAGTAGTTGACGGCCTCGAGCACCGAGCGTCCGTACAGTGCGGCCAGCAGGAACACGGCGACGCCGGCCCAGCCCGCGACCAGGAAGAAGAACGCGGCGATCGCCGCCGACATGAGCCAGCCGCGAACCAGTCGATTGCGCCACGACACGATGCCGAAGCCGAGCGTCCGCAGGCGGCCTGCCTCGAGTGCCCAGGCGCTCCGCGCCTGGCCGCGCACGGAGCGCACCAGGAAGGCGTAATACTGCTCGCCGCGGCGCGCGGAAGCCGGGTCCTGTGGCGTCGCAAGGCGCCGATGATGGCCGTACACGTGCTCGATCGAGAACTCGGCATCGAGGGTGAGAGCCAGGAGCCAGCGCCCGGCGAGCATTGCGCGGCGATCGGTCGTGCGGTGCGTCAGCTCGTGGCCGATGTTCGTGCCGATGGCGGCAAAGGAAATGCCGGCGGACAACACGGCGCCGAGCCAATGCAGGGGTCCGGTGGCATCACGGCCCGCGAACATGTCGATGCCCGTGCGGGCCTGCGCCCAGGCGCCGAGGCCGAGGAAATCACCCGAACCCGCCATCCACGCCATCACGACGCACAGCAGGCCGAGCACCGGCAGCGCGAGATAGAGCAATGCGTCGAGTACGGCCGCGTGGTGGTAGGCGGGCTCCGAATGGTCGTCGCCCAGGAACTGGTCGCCCGCGATCATGACGCCGTAGATGACGCCGAAACCGAGCCACATCCACGCACCGCCGAGTGCGATGCCGAGCGTCGTCGCCAGCGCGAACACGTAGACCCCCACGAAGCGCGCGTACTTGAGCATGTCGGCAACCCCCTGGCCGGCGCGACGGGCGCAGGCCGTTTAGAACATTTGTTCTAAAACAGATTGCCTGACTGGCCCCCGGTTTGTCAACGCCGCGGCGGGACGCGGGCCCGGCGTATACTTTGCGCCGCAAAACACGCGAGACAGCACGGCGCGCAATCCCCGAATGGCCCGACGCAAGCAGGCACCGCCCCCGGACACCCGCGCGCGCATCGCGGACGCCGCGCTGTCGCTCTTCAACGCGGATGGCGCGCACGCAGTTTCCACGCGCCATGTCGCGGCGGCGCTCGGCATCAGTCCCGGCAACCTGTACTACCACTTCGGCAACAAGGAGGAGATCGTCCTCGACCTGTACGCCCGCATCGAGGAACGGCTGCTCGGGATCCTCGCCCCGCCGGACGTACGGCCACGCACTTTCGACGACGTGCTGGGATATCTCGACGCGATCTTTGCCCATCTCTGGGAATTCCGTTTCTTCTATCGCGACCTGAATTCGCTGCTGCGCGACGTGCCTGGACTCAGGGAACGCTATCGCTCGCTCGCGGAGCGCGCACAGGCGAGCGCCCGCGGGATCTTCGTGACGATGGTCGAGGCCGGCTGGATGGACGCGTCGGACGAGTACCTCGACCTGCTGGCGACGAATTGCTGGATCGTGCTGACCCAGTGGTTCACGCACCGGCAGGTCGTGCAGCGGCGGCGCACGATCCAGTCGGCGGACGTCCACGAGGGCATCCGCCATCTCGTCGCCCTCTTCAGCCCGCTGCTGCGCGCGCCCGAGCGCAAGCGCGTCCAGGGCCTGCTCGAGAGTCGCACGCGGGGCGCGTCGCAGGTATCGTGACTCCAAGCCTGCGCCGCGGCCCGCGCGCGAGAATTCCCGCAACTCGAGCCAGAACCACGATGCCAAGCATTCGCGCCCGCCTGACCAATGCCCTGCTGCGCCTGACGACCAAGCCCGTCTGGAAGCCAGGCCTCGACATCGCCACGGTGCGCCGCCACGCGGCGCGCGCCGATGCGCGTTACGGCCGGCGCCCGCCTCCGACCGCGATCGAGCACGTCGAATTCGCGGGCGTCCCGGCGATGTGGATCGGCGACGCCGCGCTTGCCGGGCGCAAGGGCACGTTGCTGTACCTGCACGGCGGCGCGTGGTGCGTGCACCTGCCGGCGACCTACCGGCGCTTTGGTGCCGCGTTGTCGCAAGCCACCGGCATGCGCGTGCTGCTCGTGGATTACCGGCTGGCGCCCGAGCATCGGCACCCGGCCGCGAGCGACGACTGCCTGGCCGTGTACCGCGCCCTCACGGAGCGCGACGACGGCCGCCCCATCGTCATCGCGGGTGATTCCGCGGGCGGCAACCTGACGCTCGTGACGTTGATGCGGGCCCGCGAGACGGGATTGCCACTGCCGGCCTGCGCAGTGATGTTGTCCCCCGCGACCGATCTCATGCTGACCGGGCCCTCCATCCGCTACAACGCGGACGCGGATCCGATGTTCTCGCCGGCAGCCGGCACGCTCCTGCCCGACCTGTATTGTCCTGGCGACGCCCGCAATCATCCGTGGATCTCGCCGTTGTTCGGCAACTGGCACGGATTACCGCCGCTGCATTTCATCGCGGGCTCCACGGAGATGCTGCTCGACGATTCGGTGCGCGCCCACGACCGCGCGTTGCAGGCGGGCAACGAGGCCAGTATCGACGTCTGGCCCGACTTGCCGCACGTGTTCCCGATCTTCGACTGGTTGCCTGAAGCACGCATCGCAATGGGCACGATCGCGGCCTTCATCGACGAACGCGTGTCGCGATGGCAGGCGCCCGCGAGGCCGGTCGCGATCGAAGTGCTGAGCGATGCAGGCGTGCTCGTGTCGCCGGCCCTCGATCTCGAGACGGCGCGGCGTTCCGGCCTCTAGCGCGCGCCGTCGTGTGAACCGCGGGCGGGTGGCGCCTGCGTAGGCTGCGCCGTCAGGCCGCGAAATGCGCGTGGAGAAACCGGCCGGCCGTCTCGAGTGCCCGATTCGCGTCCGCGAGCGGGCCCACGTTGAGCTGGAAGACGTGCCACCGCCGCGGAAACTCCTGCAACTCCGCACGAACGCCCGCGGCGGCGAGCGCCGCCTGCAGGCGCCGCGAGTCGCCGAGCAGCGCTTCGTCCGTGCCGACCTGGATCAGCGTCGGCGGCAAACCTTGCAGGTCGGCCCCGATCGGCGACACGAGCGGATCGGTGAACGCCCGATCGCCCGCGTACAGGCGCGCGCATTCCGCGAGCCACGCGCCGCTCAACATGACTTCCTCCGGTCGCGGCGGCTCCGGGTGCCGGACGGAGAGGTCGATCCAGGGCGAGAGGAGCACGAGCGCGGCCGGCACCGGCAATCCGAGTTCACGGAGTCGCACCGCGGTCGACGACGGCGAGGCCGCCGCCCGCGGAATCCCCTGCGATCGCGATGCGACGTGATTCGACGCCCTCGCCCAGCAGTCCGCGATACGCCGCGACGGCATCGTCGATGGCCGCGGGGAACGGGTGCTCCGGCGCGAGCCTGTAGTCCGGCGCGAATACGCGGGTCGCACCGCTGCACGCGAGACTGCCGGTGATCGCGCGGTGCGTGGCGGGAGAACCGACGCAATAAGCGCCGCCGTGCAGATACAGCACGGTGTTCCCGGGCTTGCCGTGCGCCGCGCGCTCCGCGACTGCCTCGCCCCGGATGCCGCCGCAGGTGGTCGCATGGAATTCGACGCCGCGCGGGGCCGGGATGAATCGAGCAATGTTCCGCAGCCGGCGCCGCTGCTGGGCGATGGGTCGCCCGGCGCGAAACGTGGGCAACAGCAATGCGCGCAGCACGGTGCGCAGCAACCAGGCCACGATCCTTTGCGTCACGGGTTCGACACGCGGCCCGACGCTCGCCAGCACTTCCGTCATTGCGTACGCGCCACCCCGCCGCGATCGAGGACTGCATTGTTTCCCGTTCGTTCCCGGCCGTCCAATCGTCGCCGCATCCGCTCGCCCGACCCGCGCGCGACGAGCAGGCCGCATAGGTGAGAGTCCATATTTACCGGGTGCAGGAGCGGGCCGACCATGAAGCGCCGGCCATGGCGTGGTCCGCAAGCGAGGAACCCGTGTCCGTCGAGCCGCCGGGAATCCCAGTCCCGGGCCAGTCACCCGAGGGCACGCGGCGCACGTGCACGCTGCGCATCCAGGGGCTCACCAAGACTCTACCAGTCCGGCGACGTGGAAGTGCATGCCCTGCGCGGCGTCGACCTGGAGCTCGCGACCGGCGAACTGGTCGTGCTGCTCGGTCCGTCCGGCAGCGGCAAGTCCACGCTGCTCAACATCCTGGGCGGGCTCGACACGGCGACCGTCGGGCGACGGCGTGGTTCCGCGATCACGACCTGACCGAGCGTCGGCGATGCGCGAGCTCACGCGCTACCGGCGCGAGCACGTCGGCTTCGTCTTCCAGTTCTACAACCTGATCCCGAGCCTGACGGCGCTCGAGAACGTCGCGCTCGTCACCGAGATCGCGACCGCGCCCGATGGACCCGGCGGACGCGCTGCGACTCGTGGGGCTGCGGCGAGCGGATGCACCATTTCCCGGCGCAGCTCTCCGGCGGCGAGCAGCAGCGCGTCGCGATCGCGCGCGCGATCGCCAAGCGGCCGGACATCCTGCTCTGCGACGAGCCGACCGGCGCGCTCGACAGCCAGACCGGCGTGCTGGTGCTCGAGGCGATCGAGCGCATCCACCGCGAGCTCGGCACGACGACGGTGCTGATCACGCACAACGCCGTCATCGCCGAGCATGGCCGATCGCGTCGCTGCGTCATGGGCGACGGGCGGATCCAGCGAGGAACGACGCAACGCGCGCGCGCGGCGCCCGCGCGGGAGCTCGCGTGGTGATGCACGCCGCTCGACCGCAAGCTGCTGCGCGACCTCTGGCGGCTGCGCGGCCAGGTGCTGGCCATCGCGCTCGTGATCGCCTCCGGCGTCGGCGTGCTCGTGATGTCGCTGACGACGATCGAGGCGCTGCAGGAGACCGCGACCGCGTACTACGAGCGCTATCGCTTCGCCGACGTGTTCGCGCACGTCGAGCGCGCGCCCGAGCACCTCGCGGAGCGGCTCGCGCAGATCCCGGGCGTGCAGACGGTCGAGACGCGGGTCGTCGCACTACGCCGTGCTCGACGTCGCGGGCTTCGAGGAGCCGGTGATCGGCCAGCTCGTGTCGGTGCCGGAGACGGCGAGCCGGTGCTGAACCGCCTCGCGCTGCGCAGCGGCCGCTATCCGCGACTCGGGCCGCCCGACGAGGCCGTGCTGTCGGAGCCGTTCGCCGAGGCGCACGGCCTCGGCGTCGGCGATCACGCTGCGCGGCGATCATCAACGGCCGCTGGCGCGACGCTCGACGGTCGTCGGCATCGCGCTCTCGCCCGAGTACGTCTACGCGATCGGCCCCGGCGCGCTGATGCCGGACGACAAGCGCTTCGGCGTGCTGTGGATGGGCCGCGAGGCGCTGCAGGCGGCGTTCGACCTCGACGGCGCGTTCAACGACGTCTCGCTCGGCCTGCTGCGCGGCGCCGATCCCGGACTACGTCGTCGAGCGCGTCGACCACCTGCTCGAGCCGCTACGGCGGCGTCGGCGCCTACGCGCGCGCGGACCAGCTCTCGAACTGGTTCCTGATGAACGAGATCGAGCAGCTGAAGACACTGTCGACGATCTCTGCCGACGATCTTCCTCGCCGTCGCGGCGTTCCTGACGAACATGGTGCTGGCGCGGCTCATCGCCGTGGAGCGCAGCGAGATCGGCCTGCTCAAGGCCTTCGGCTACCGCAAGCGCGACATCGCGCTGGCACTACGTGAAGCTCGTGCTCGTGATCGGCGTCGGTCGGCATCGCGCTCGGCTGGGTCGCTCGGCTACTGGCTCGGCCTGCTACAACACGCGGATGTACGCGGAGTTCTTTCGCTTCCCGTTCCTGCTCTACCGCCCGGGCCCGCAGCCGTTCGCGATCGCCGCGCTCGTCAGCCTGGCGGCCGCGCTGCTCGGCACCGCTCGAGCGCCGTGCGCGAGTGCCGCCGCCCTGCCGCCCGCCGAGGCGATGCGTCCGCCGGCGCCGCCGCTGTTCCGGCGCGCCGGCTCGCGACGCTCGCGCTCGTGCCGCGCGCTCGATCAGCCGACGCGCATCGTGCTGCGCCAGATCGCGCGCTGGCCGCTGCGCTCGTTCGTCACGAGCGCCGGCATCGGTCTCGCGGTCGCCGTGCTGATCATGCTCGATGCAGTGGCTCGACGCGATCGACCACATGCGTCGACGTCTACTTCCTCCAGGCGCAGGGCCAGGACATGACGGTCGGCTTCGGCGAACGCGCGCTCGAGCGGACGCATTGCGCGGCACTCGGCGCGCCTGCCGGGCGTGATGAGCGCCGAGCCGATGCGCGCGGTGCCAGCGCAGGCTGCGCTGCCGGCCCGCGCAGCACGCGAGGCCGTGCAGGGCGTGCCAGCGCACCAGGCAACTGTCGCGCGTCTACGACGCCAGGGGTCGCGCCGTCGACCTGCCGCGCGAGGGACTCGTGATCTCGACGATGCTCGCGGAACTGCTCGGCGTGCGGCGTCGGCGACCGATCACCGTGGAGGTGCTCGAAGGCCGTCGCCCGGTGCTCGAGGTGCCGGTCGTCGGACGTGTTCGAGACCTACATCGGCAGCCCGGCCTACATGGAGATCGGCGCGCTCAACCGGCTGATGCGGGAGCGGCCGAGCGTCACGGGCGTGCACCTGCGAGTCGATCCCAGCGCAGCGTTCTGAGCTGTTCCGCGAACTCAAGACGATGCCGCAGGTCAGCGCCGTGACCTTGCAAGCGACGCGGCGGTCCAGACCTTTCACGAGACCATGGCGAGCACGTTGCTGATCTTCGTCTCGTTCTTCGTCGTGTTCGCCTGCGCGCTCGCCTTCGGCGTCACGTACAACACCGCACGCATCGCGCTGTCGGAGCGCGGCCGCGAGCTGGCGACGCTGCGCGTGCTCGGCTTCACGCGCGCCGAGATCTCCTACATCCTGCTCGGCGAGATCGGCGCTGCTGACGCTGGTCGCGCTGCCGCTCGGCTGCGTTCGGCTATCTGCTCGCCACCCTGCTGGTGCGCGGCTTCGAGACCGAGCTGTACCGCGTGCCCGTTCGTGATCACGCCGGCCACCTATGGCTGGGCAATTCTCGTCGGCTCGGCGCGACCGCCGCGTCGGCGCTGCTCGTGCGTCGGCGGCTCGACCGGCTCGACCTGATCGCGCGTGCTGAAGACCCGGGAGTGATGCGATGCAGACTGCCACGCGCCGGCGACTCTGGTTCTGGATACCGCCACTGGCCCTGGTGGCCGTCGCGCTCGTATGGCTGTTCCGGCCGCAGCCCGTCGCCGGTCGATCTCGCCGTCGGTCGAGCGCGGAGCCGTTGTACGTCACGGTCAGCGACGAGGGCGAGACCCGCGTCAAGGACGTCTTCGTGGTGTCTGCACCCGTGCCTGGCCTGATGCGACGCATCGAACTCGAGGTGGGCGATCCCGTCGTCGCCGACGAAACGGTCGTCGCGCGCATCGAGCCGATCGACCCGGCATTCCTCGACCGTCGCATCGTCGGCCGAGGCGACCGCGGCCCTGCGTGCGGCCGAGGCGGCGCGTGCTCACGCTGCGGCCGAGGTGCGGCGTGTGCAGGCCGAGCTGGATTTGCACGGGCCGAGTTGCAACGCTTCGAGGGACTCGTCGCGCGATCGGCCATCTCGCAGAACGACCTCGATTCCGCACGGCGGCGAGCGCGCACGGCCGACGCGGCGCTGCAGGAATCGCGCGCGGGGTTGGTTGTCGCCGAGTCCGAGCTCGAGCAGGCTCGCGCCCGGCTCGTGGCACCCGGCTCAGGCCGCCGCGCAACTGGAGGATTGCGACTGCGTGCTGGTGCGCTCGCCCGTCAGCGGCCGGGTACTGCGCGTGTTGAGAGAGAGCGAGGGAGTCTGGGCAGCGGCGCACCCTTGATCGAGGTCGGCGACCCGCAGCGACTGGAAGTGGTGGTCGACCTGCTGTCGACCGAGGCCGTGCAGGTCGCAGGCGGGACAGAAGGTGCTCATCGAAGGCTGGGGCGGTGCTGCGCCGCTGGAGGGGGCCGTGCGGCGCGTCGAACCGTTCGGCTTCACCAAGGTGTCGGCGCTCGGCATCGAGGAGCAACGCGTCAACGTGATCATCGAGTTCACGGGAGCCGCGGGAACAATGGGCTGCGCCTCGGCCACGGTTTCCGGGTCGAGCCGCGCATCGTCCTGTGGGCGGCCGGCGACGTGCTCAAGGTGCCGCTCTCGGCGCTGTACCGGTCGGACAAGGACTGGATGGTTTTCCTGGACGACGATGGTCGCGCGACACCGACGCGGGTGCGCATTGGCCACGAAAACGGCCTGGAGGCCGAGGTGCTGGCAGGGTTGCGGCCCGGTCAGCGCGTCGTGACGCATCCAAGCGACCGGGTGTCCGCAGGCGCGAGGATCCGTCCGCGGTAATGGCCTTGCGGCCGGCAATCAGTCGAGGCTGGCTACCGGCGCGGCGCCGTCCACGACTTCGATCCGGGCACGGGCCAGCCCGCGCCGCATCATGCCGATCGAGGATGCAGCGGCCTCCGACAGGTCCGCAATGCGGCTGCCGACGAAGGGCCCGCGGTCGTTCACGCGGACGACGACGCTGCGGCCATTGCGGAGGTTGGTCACCCTGACGTGTGTGCCGAACGGCAAGGTCGGATGCGCCATGGTCATGGCGTCGGAGTCAAAACGCTCGCCGCTGGCGGTAGGACGGTCCTGGAACGCGGCCCCGTACCAGGAGATGACCCCTTCCTGCACGACGCTTACGAGGCCGCGCTCGATGGCCGCCGCCAGCCCGGCCGGGTCGGCAGCAGAGGCGCGCACCGGAACCCCGGCCCAGGCCACGCACAGGGCCGCGACCAGCAGCCGGGTCAGCGGGCGCTGCGGCATGGAACGGCCATCGGTGTCGTTGGACGAAGCTGGTATCAAGCCCTGGTTCCCTGTTCAGGCACGCTGGTCGCGCCGTGGCAGCCTGCGACCGTGCGGCAGGTGCGTCAAAACGAGATCACCCGGAGGTGACGTGATTCACGCTCATCCGTCGTCCCTCCGGACGCTCGTGCGACCTCGTGACCGGCTCGAGCGCCCCGGGGGCGATACGGGTTGGAGCAGCAGCCCCCGGGGCAGCGCATCATACCCAAAGGCATCGATAAAGTGGCTTCTGGGCTTGTCAAATAATGTTTGTGATCAAAGGCTTACCCAGTGTGCTAGGGAGCGGCCGCGAGCCGGCCGCCGGTTCGGCCTGCAATGGCCTCAGATCGTTTTGTTGCACTGCATTGACGGCATCGCGCTCGCGTGTCATATCACGTACGGTATCCACGGTCGTCGCACGGGAAAGGGGGGCGGCTGCCCGGCTGTTCAGGTCCGGGTGGCGTCCTGGCTCGTGTCCAACGACGCCAACCGCTTCCAGGCAGGACCGACCATGAGCCGAGAGCAAGACTTGACGTCGCACGCGGGCGCCGCCGCGGCTGCCGGGGACGGTCGGCCCGCCGCATTGGGCCTGCCCGCGAAGCAGGGCCTGTACGATCCCCGCAATTCGAGCACGACGCCTGCGGCGTCGGCTTCGTGGTCAACATCAAGGGCCGCAAGTCCCACCGCATCGTCGCAGCAGGCGCTCCAGGTGCTGCTGAACCTCGACCACCGCGGCGCCTGCGGCTGCGAGGCCAACACCGGCGACGGCGCCGGCATCCTGATGCAGATGCCGCACGCGTTCCTCGAGGAAGTCTGCCGCAAGGCGCGCATCGCGCTGCCCGCGGCCGGGCGAGTACGGCGGCGGCATGGTCTTCCTGCCGCGCAATCCGACCGATGCGCCGCCAGGTCGAGCAGAAGTTCGAGCAGATCGTGCAGTCCGAGGGCCAGACGGTGCTCGGCTGGCGCACCGTGCCGACCAACAACGGCATGCTGGGCGAGACGGCGCGCGCCTGCGAGCCGTTCATGCGCCAGGTGTTCATCGGCCGCAACGCCGACATCGACCGACGACCTGGCGTTCGAGCGCAAGCTCTACGTCATCCGCAAGCGCGCCGACAGCGAGATCCGCACGTCGACGCTCGCCGGCGCGGAGTACTGGTACGTCGCCAGCCTCTCGTGCACAGACGCTGGTCTACAAGGGCATGCTGCTGACCGACGCAGCTCGACCAGTATTTCCCCGACCTGCGCGACCCGGCGATGGAGACGGCGCTGGCGCTGGTGCACTCGCGCTTCAGCACCAACACCTTCCCGAGCTGGGACCGCGCGCATCCGTACCGCTACATCGCCCACAACGGCGAGATCAACACGCTGCGCGGCAACATCAACTGGATGCACGCCCGCCAGGCGCTGCTTCGAGTCCGAGCTCTTCGGCGACGACATCAAGAAGATCCTGCCGATCATCAACCCGAACGGCAGCGACTCGGCGATGTTCGACAACTCGCTCGAGCTGCTCGTGCTGGCGGGCCGCTCGCTGCCGCACGCGATGATGATGATGATCCCGGAGCCGTGGACCGAACCACGAGAGCATGGGCGACGAGAAGCGGGCGTTCTACGAGTATCACTCGTGCCTGATGGAGCCGTGGGACGGCCCGGCCTCGATCGCGTTCACCGACGGCACGCAGATCGGCGCGGTGCTCGACCGCAACGGCCTGCGCCCGTCGCGCTACTACGTCACCAAGGACGACCTCGTCATCATGGCGTCCGAAGTCGGCGTGCTCGACGTCCCGCCGGAGGACGTCGTGCCGCAAGGGCCGGCTGCAGCCGGGCCGCATGTTCCTGGTCGACACCGAGCAGGGCCGCATCGTCGCCGACGAGGAGATCAAGCACGCGATCGCCGACCGAGCGCCCGTACCGCGAGTGGCTCGACGAGAACCATGATCCACGCTCGAGGACCTGCCGGAGCCGCCGGAGCTGCCGGAGCCGGACCACGGACACGGTGCTGCAGCGGCAGCTGGCGTTCGGCTACACGTTCGAGGACCTGCGCATCCTCATCGCGCCGATGGCGCGCGACGGCGTCGAGGCCGTCGGCTCGATGGGCACCGACACGCCGCTGGCGGTGCTCTCGAACAAGCCGCAGCTGCTCTACAACTACTTCAAGCAGCTCTTCGCGCAGGTCACCAACCCGCCGATCGACTGCATCCGCGAGGAGATCGTCACCTCGGCCGAGACGCGACTCGGCTCCGAGGGCAACCTGCTGAACCCGCAGCCGGCCGACTGCCGCCGGCTCGAGCTCAAGTCGCCGATCCTCACCAACGAGGAGTTCGCGCAAGCTCCGGCGCATGGACCTGCCGGGCTTCAAGGTCGGCGTGCTGCCGATCCTGTTCCGCGTGAGCCGCGGCGAGAAGGGCCTCGACAAGGCGATGGAGGAGCTGCGCCTGATGGCGCGGCGCCTGATCGAGGAGGAAGAGGTCAACGTCATCGTCCTGTGCGACCGCGGCGTGAACAAGGAGTTCGCGCCGATCCCGGCGCTGCTGGCGGTCGCGGGCCTGCACCACTACCTGATCCGCGAGGGCCTGCGCACGCGCGTCGAGCCTCGTGCTCGAGACCGGCGAGCCGCGCGAGGTGCATCACTTCTCGCTGCTCATCGGCTACGGCTGCAGCGCGATCAATCCGTACCTCGCCTTCGAGACGCTCGACGACATGATCCGCGAGGGCCTGCTGACCGGCGTCGACCACAAGACCGCCTGCAAGAACTACGTCAAGGCCGCGATCGAAGGGCGTGGTCAAGGTCGCCTCGAAGATGGGCATCTCGACCGTGCAGAGCTATCGCGGCGCGCAGATCTTCGAGGCGCGTCGGCCTGCGCCAGGACGTCATCGACAAGTATTTCACCTGGACGCCGTCGCGCGTCGGCGGCGTCGGCACTGGACGTGATCGCGCAGGAAGTGCTGGTGCGGCACCACGCGCGCGTTCCCGGAGCGCGCCGGTCGAACGGCCACGCGCTGCCGGTCGGCGGCCAGTACCAGTGGCGCGACGACGGCGAGTACCACCTGTTCAATCCGGAGACGATCCACAGGCTGCAGAAGGCGGTGCGCACCGGGCAGCTACGAGACCTTCAAGGAGTATTCGCGCGCTGGTCAACGACCAGGCGACGCAACCTCTGCACGCTGCGCGGCCTGCTCGACTTCAAGGCCGGCGACGCCGGTGCCGCTCGAGGAGGTCGAGTCGGTCGAGAGCATCATGAAGCGCTTCAAGACCGGCGCCATGTCGCTACGGCTCGATCAGCAAGGAAGCGCACGAGACGCTGGCCATCGCGATGAACCGCATCGGCGGCAAGAGCAACACCGGCGAAGGCGGCGAAGACCCGGAGCGCTACGTGCCGCTGCCGAACGGCGACTCGAAGAACTGCGCCATCAAGCAGGTCGCCTCGGGCCGCTTCGGCGTCACCAGCCAGTACCTCGTCAACGCGAAGGAACTCCAGATCAAGATGGCGCAGGGCGCCAAGCCCGGCGAGGGCGGCCAGCTGCCCGGCCGCAAGGTCTATCCGTGGATCGCCAAGACGCGGCACACGACCGCCGGCGTCGGCCTGATCTCGCCGCCGCCGCACCACGACATCTATTCGATCGAGGACCTGGCCGAGCTGATCCACGACCTGAAGAACGCGAACCGCCACGCGCGCATCAGCGTGAAGCTGGTGTCCGAGGTCGGCGTCGGCACGATCGCCGCCGGCGTCGCCAAGGCGCACGCGGACGTGGTGCTCATCAGCGGCCACGACGGCGGCACGGGCGCCTCGCCGCAGACCTCGCATCAAGCACGCCGGCCTGCCGTGGGAACTCGGCCTGGCCGAGACGCACCAGACGCTCGTGCTCAACAACCTGCGCAGCCGCATCGCCGTCGAGACCGACGGCCAGCTGAAGACCGGCCGCGACGTGGTCGATCGCCGCGCTGCTCGGCGCCGAGGAATTCGGTTTCGCCACCGCGCCGCTCGTGGCGATCGGCTGCATCATGATGCGCGTCTGCCACCTCAACACCTGCCCGGTCGGCGTCGCCACGCAGGATCCGGAGCTGCGCGAGAAGTTCGCCGGCAAGCCCGAGCACGTCGTCAACTTCATGCGCTTCATCGCCGAGGAAGTGCGCGAGATCATGGCGCAGCTCGGCTTCCGCACGGTCGACGAGATGGTCGGCCGCGCCGACCGGCTCGAGGCCGCGCAAGGCGATCGACCACTGGAAGGCGCAAGGGCCTCGACTTCACGCAACATCCTCTACTCAGCCCGAAGTCGGCCCGGACGTCGGGCCGCTACCGCCAGGATCGCGCAGGACCACGGCCTCGAGAAGTCGCTCGACATGACGCGTGCTGCTCGACCTCTGCCAGCCGCGCCATCGAGCGCGGCGAGAAGGTCGTCGCGGAGCTGCCGATCCGCAACGTCAACCGCGTCGTCGGCACCATCACCGGCAGCGAGATCACGCGGCGGTACGGCGCCGAAGGGCCTGCCGGAGGACACGATCCAGCTCCACTTCACCGGCTCCGCCGGCCAGAGCTTCGGCGCGTTCATGCCGCCGGGCATGACGCTTGTCGCTCGAAGGCGACGCCAACGATTACGTCGGCAAAGGCCTGTCCGGCGGCAAGATCATCGTCTATCCCGCCGCGCAGGCGCACGTTCGCGGCCGAGGAGAACATCATCATCGGCAACGTCGCGCTCTACGGCGCCACCAGCGGCGAAGCCTACATCCGCGGCATGGCCGGCGAACGCTTCTGCGTGCGCAACAGCGGCGTCGACGCGGTCGTCGAGGCCGTCGGCGATCACGGCTGCGAATACATGACCGGCGGCCGCGTGGTCGTGCTCGGGCCGCACCGGGCGCAACTTCGCCGCCGGCATGTCCGGCGGCGTCGCCTACGTGCTCGACGAGGACGGCGATTTCCCGCGCCGCGTGCAACCTGCAGATGGTCGAGCCTCGAGAAGCTCGAGGACGCCGACGGAGATCGACGAGGTGCGGCAGCATGATCGAGCGCCACCTCGCGCTACACCGACGAGCGACCGCGCGCGCCAGCGTGCTCGACGCACTGGGACGACGTGGTGCCGCAAGTTCGTCAAGGTCATGCCGAAGGATTACAAGCGCGTGCTGGCCGGCATCGAAGCGCGCGCAGGAGCAGGGCCTGGGCGGCGACGAGGCCATCATGGCGGCGTTCGAGGAGAACGCCCGCGACCTCGCGCGCGTCGGCGGCAACTGAGTAGCAGACGATGATGGGCAAACCAACCGGATTCATCGAATATCTGCGCGAACTGCCGGTCGACCGCGCGCCGCTCGAGCGCGTGCGCGACTGGAAGGAATTCCACCACGCACATGGAGGAGAAGCGCCTGCGCCAGCAGGGCGCGCGCTGCATGGACTGCGGCATTCCCTTCTGCCACACCGGCACGCTGATCAGCGGCATGGCCTCCGGCTGCCCGATCAACAACCTCATTCCCGAGTGGAACGACCTCGTCTATCGCGGCCTGTGGCAGGAAGCGCTCGAGCGCCTGCACAAGACGAACAACTTCCCGGAGTTCACCGGCCGCGTCTGCCCGGCGCCGTGCGAAGGCTCGTGCGTGCTCGGCATCAACGACCCGCCGGTCACGATCAAGAACATCGAGTGCGCGATCATCGACCGCGGCTGGGAGGAAGGCTGGGTCGCTGCCGCGAGCCGCCCGGCGCAGCGCACCGGCAAGAAGGTCGCCGTCGTCGGCTCCGGGCCCGGCCGGCCTCGCGCGCCGCCGCGCAGCTCAACCAGGCCGGCCACCCCGTCACCGTGTTCGAGCGCGCCGACCGCCCCGGCGGCCTGCTCATGTACGGCATCCCGAACATGAAGCTCGACAAGCAGGAGGTCGTGCTGCGCCGCATCGAGCTGCATGGAGCAGCGAAGGCATCAAGTTCGTCTGCAACGCCGAAGTCGGCGACAACGTCGAGGCGCAGCTGCTGCTGCAGGACTTCGACGCCGTCGGTGCTCTGCACCGGCGCGACGAAGCCGCGCGACCTGCCCGTCGAAGGGCCGCGACCTCAAGGGCGTCCACTTCGCGATGGACTTCCTGACCGCGAACACCAAGGCGCTGCTCGACGGCGGCGCCGACAACGAGCCCGATTCACGCGCGCGGCAAGGACGTCGTCGTCATCGGCGGCGGCGACACCGGCACCGACTGCGTCGGCACCTCGATGCGCCACGGCTGCCGGAGCCTCGTCCAGGTCGAGATCCTGCCGCGCCCGCCGGTGGAGCGCGCCGCCGACAATCCGTGGCCCGAGTGGCCGAAGGTCTACAAGCTGGACTACGGCCAGGAAGAGGCCGCCGCGAAGTTCGGCGCCGACCCGCGCGTCTACCTGACCACCGTCAAGAAGTTCGTCGGCGACGCGCACGGCCAGCGTCAAGGAGATCGTCACCGTGCAGGTCAAGTGGGAGCAGAACGACAGAGGCCAGTTCGTGCCGGCGAAGTGCCGGGCACCGAGCAGACGCTGCCCGCCAGCTCGTGCTGCTGGCGATGGGCTTCCTCGGGCCCGGAGCAGCCGCTGCTCGAGCGACCTCGGCGTCGAACGCGACGCGCGCAGCAACGTCAAGGCCGAGTTCGAGAAGTACGCCACCAACCTCAAGGGCGTCTTCGCCGCCGGCGACTGCCGCCGCGGCCAGAGCCTGGTCGTCTGGGCCATCAACGAAGGCCGCGGCGCCGCCGCGAGTGCGACCGCTACCTGACCGGCAAGTAAGCGGCGCGCGGCCGTCCCGGCCCAACGGGCCCGGCCGCTCGGCTATGCTTGCGGCATGCTGAAATCGACGGTCCGCGCACTGCAGGCGCTGCTCGACGGGCAGCGCGTCCTCGCCATCGCCGTGCAGGCCGGCAGCGCGCCATATGCGGGACTGTTGCCATTCGTTCCCCTGCCCGACCGTTCGGGCGTGTTCGTGCACGCCTCGCGCATGTCGAAGCACTCGCAGGGCCTCATGGAAGGTGCGCGCGTCGGCGCGCTGATTCACGAACCGGACCTGCCGGACAAGGACCCGCTGCAACTGAAGCGCGTGATGTTCGAGTGCCTCGTGCGGCCGCTCGAACGCGGGAGCGACGCGTGGTCGGCGGGCCGCGCGCTGTATCTCGCGCGCTTTCCTGAAAGCCGCATCACTTTCAACCTCGGCGACTTCACGCTGCACCGGCTCGAGCTGCAATCGGGCCTGTATGTCGCCGGGTTCGGTCGCGCGATGCAGATCGCGCCGCGCGACATCGCGCGGCTCGCCCTGCCGGCCTGACCGGGGAGACGTGCGCGAAATCGCGTCGATCGCGAGTCACGCCGCGCCAGGCAGGTTCAAGCTGGTCGAAGCACGCTGACGGGCGCGCCTGCATGCCGGCTCGCGGCTCAAGGAATCGCCGGTCCGCCGCCGAGCGCAAGCGCGAGGTCCACCGGGTACGCCGGTCGCGCTGGGTTTCGCTAGTCGAATGGTCCGAGGGCAATACTTGCCCCGTTAGCCGGCGATCGGCCGTCGCGGCGCTTGACCCACCAGAGACCGCGCACGTCGGCACGCCACTGGGGGAAGCGCCTGAGCAGGAGCAATTCCTCCAGGCTCGCGGCCATGGCAACCCCGATCGCCGCGTGGAAGAGCCAATCCTCGTGACCGTGGATGAAGAGCACCGCGGCGTAGAGCGCGAGCAGCACGCCGGCGGCCTTGGAGAGATAGGTGTGGAAGCTGGAGAGGCGGCGGTACCTCGCGAAGGCGACGCTGCATTCGAGCCCCCACAGTGCCAGGGCCGCGGCACACCACCACGCGTGGTCGACCAGCACTTCGCGCTTGAAGGCGACGACGCCCGCGAGGCCGGCGCACAGCAACAACGTGTCCGCGACAGAATCGAGCCGCGATCCGAGCCGTGAACGCACGTGCCGGCTGCGGGCGATCCAGCCGTCGGCGACGTCGGTGAGCATGGCCGGCAGCAGCACCCAGGTGAACGCGACTACATCGGACAGCGCGACGAACCACAGCAGCACTGGCGCCGCGACGATCCGCGCAGCACTCAGCGTGTTGGGAACGTGTCGCCAGGGAGATACTGGCTTGGCATCCACGTCGGCCATGCAGGCAGCATCGCGCCGGCCCGGCGCAGTGTCATCACGGAATGCCGCAGGCCGCGAATCACCTGTGTGGCGGCGGCCTGTCAGAGGCTGGGGTCGTCGCGAATTGACAGGGACGCTGCAGGTCGTCGATCTCCGGGTTCCAGTCGTTCACGGCGATTGCTTCGATGGCGTACCGGGCCCTGCCGGGTTGACGCAGTCGGTCGACGAGCCAATGCTAGGGAGCCGGAAGGGGCGGAAATGCAAGCATGGCGCGGCCCTCCGCGCTTGCGGACGCACGCCGCCTTTGCTCGCGTGGCGCGAGCGCGGCTGCGCAAGTAACATGCCCGACCCACTTTGCCGCGCCCAGCGCCGGAGCCACTCGTCATGAAGTCCAAGTACGCATTCACTGCGATCGTCGCGATGCCCCTGGGTGCCGCCTGTGTCGCGGTGCTGCCGGTCACCGCAACGGCGGCAGCCGCGGCGCCTGCGGCCGCCCCGATGGATGAAACCGCCAGGATGAACTATGCGCTCGGCTATCAGCTCGGCCGCGACCTCACCGGGACCGAGATCCGTCCGGACGCGCTGCTCAAGGGCATCGAGACAGGCCGCAGTGGCACGAAGCCCGAGTTGACCGACGAAGAGATGCGCGCTGCGCTCACGGCCCTGGAGCACAACATCTCCGAAACGCGGGCGAAGGCGCAGGCCGCCGCCGCCGCCAAGGCGCAAGCCGACGGCAAGGCGTATCTCGCCGAGAATGCGCGCAAGGAAGGAGTGCAGACGACCGCGACCGGACTGCAGTATCGCGTCATGTCGCCAGGCACCGGCCGCACGCCGACGCCGGCCGACACGGTCACCGTGAACTATCGCGGCACGCTGGTCGACGGCACGGAATTCGACAGTTCCTACAAGCGCGGCGAACCCGCGTCGTTTCCGGTCAAAGGCGTGATTCCCGGCTGGACCGAGGCGCTGCAGCTCATGAAGGAAGGCGCCAGGTTCCAGCTGGCCATTCCGCCGGAGCTCGCCTACGGCGGCCAGGGCCCGCTGGCCAACCAGGTCCTGCTGTTCGAAGTGGAGCTGCTCAAGGCCGCGGCGACCCCCGCGGACACTTCCAGGTAGTCCTGCGCGCAGGAGCAGCGTACGTGCCAATCATCGATGCCAGCGGGATCAGTCTCGACTACCGTACGGACGGTGACCCCGCGGGACCCGCCGTGCTCCTGGTCATGGGCCTTGGCATGCCCGCGGCGATGTGGCCCGACGATTTCGTCGACGCGCTCATCCACCGCGGCTTTCACGTCGTGCAGTTCGACAATCGCGATTGCGGGGGGTCGTCGCGGCTGACCGGCTTGCCGGTGCCCAACATACCGGCGGCCATCACCCGCGCGCTGCTGCGGCTCAAGGTGCGCGCACCTTATGACCTCGGCGACATGGCGCGTGATGCCGTCGCCGTGCTCGATGCCGCAGGCATCGAGCGGGCGCACGTCGTCGGCGTCTCGATGGGCGGCATGATCGCGCAGGTGCTGGCTGCGACGTATCCGGCGCGCGTGAAGTCGCTGACGTCGATCATGTCCTCGAGCGGCAACCCGCGACCGGGCATCGCGCTCGGCAAGCGGCGCGCGCTGCGCGCGCTGCTGCGCCGTCCACCCAGGGATCCCGCCGACATCGAGGGCATCGTGGACCACCTCGTGCACGTGTTCGGCGTGATCGGCAGCCCTGGTTTCCCGCAAACCGCGGAGACGCTCCGGCCGCACCTGGCACGGGTCGCGAAACGCGGACTGTATCCTGCAGGGACATCGCGCCAGCTCGCCGCGATCCTCGCATCGGGGGATCGCCGGCAGATGCTGCGCAGCATCGATACGCCAACGCTCGTGATCCACGGCGCCGACGACCCACTCGTGCCCGTCGCGGCCGGACGCGACACGGCCGCGCACATCCGCGGCGCGCGTCTCGACGTCATCGCCGGCATGGGCCACGATTTTCCACCTGCCTTGATGGCGCGGATCGCCCACGACGTTGCTGAGCACTGCATCCGGGTCGAGCGCTCGCTGGCGCCCGTCGTCGCGCCAGTCGCATCCGTCGCACCGGTTGAGCCCGTTGTGCCAGCGGCATCCGTCGCATCCGTCGTGCCTGCTGAGCCCGTTGTGCCAGCGCATCCGTCACATCCGCCGCTCCAGTCACGGCGCCGGTCGTTGTGCCCCCTGTGCCCCCTGCGCCCCCTGCGCCCGTTGCGCCCGTTGCGCCGGTGACCGCGGAGAACGCCGTGATCGCACCTGCCGTCGTGGCGCCCGGGGCCACGTCGAGCGAGCACTTTCCGGTTGCGCCAGCCGTCGCAGGCACCGTGCCGGCACCCGCGACGACGCACCAGGCAGAGGACGCCGCAGCGGTCGTCGCCGGGGCCGCCCCCACACCGGCTGGCACACCGGCCCTGACGAGCGACACGACTGACGAGGAGACGATCCAGCCGACCTGAAGGCGCCGGCGGCAGCTCAAGCGAGCGGGAGCGTGAACCAGAACCGGCTGCCGCGGCCGAGCTCGCTCGACACGCCGATCCTGCCGCCCATCGCTTCGACGAGCCGTCGCGAAATTGCAAGACCGAGCCCCGTGCCGTCGCGCGATCCGCCGTTGCGCGACGTGACGCGTTGAAACGGCTGGAACAGCTTGCCGATGTCCTCGGCAGCGATGCCGATGCCGGTATCCAGGATCGCGATGCACGCCTGGCCCGCCTCCGCCTCGACGCGCAACTCGACCTTCCCTGCGTCGGTATATTTGAGCGCGTTCGACAGCAGGTTGGCGACGACCTGGTGCACGCGTTGCGGGTCGGCCACGACCTGCAGCGGATCATCCGGGTATTCGAACGAGATCTCGAGCCCGCAGTCCCGGGCCTGGAGTTCGAAGATGTGCTCCTGTTCCTGCAACAGGTCCCGGAGCGCGAGCCGCGACGGCCGCAACGACACCTGCCCCGACTCGATCTTCGAGATGTCGAGCACGTCGCTGATGAGCCCGAGCAGCTGGTGCCCGGACTTGTTGACGATGCCGAGCTGCTTGCGTTGCTCGTCATTCAGCTCGCCCGTGATGCCGCCGAGCATCACTTCACTGAAGCCGATGATCGAATTTAGCGGCGTGCGGAGTTCGTGCGACATCGTCGCGAGGAAGAAGTCCTTGATCCTGTTGGAGGCCTCGGCCTGGTCGCGCGCGATCGTGAGCTCCCGGGTACGGGCCGCGACGAGACGCTCGAGCTCGTCGTTCGTGCGCCGCAGCGTCGATTCGCTGGCCGCGAGCGAGAGCTGGTTGCGGGTGCGTTCCGTCACGTCGCGGCCGGTCTGCACGGCGCCGATCACGAACCCCTGGTCGTCGCGGATCGGGTTGTACGCCGCCTCGTAGTAGTAGCGCTCGAGATCCACTTCGCCGAACTCGCGAGTCACCGTGAAATGCTCGCCGCGCAGGGCCCGACCGAATTCCTCCACCGCGCGCGCCCGTTCCGCCGGCAGGTGCGCGAGCGCGTCCATGATGGACTCGCCCACCCGCAGGACGTGGCCGAAGATCTTCTCGCCTTCGCGCTGGTAGAGCGCGTTGAAGGCGATGAAGCGGAACTCGGTGTCTATCGCGGCGATCAGGTCCGGTGCAGCATCGACGACGCCGTGCAGGCGGTTCTTGCTGGCCTGCGCGTCGCCGAGCGCCTCCTGCAGCTCGCGCTGTATGCGCTTGCGGTCGGTCACGTCGCGGCAGATGCAGAGCATGATGCGCTCCGACTCCCAGGCGAGCGGCGTGTAGCTGATCTCGACGTCGAGCCGGGTGCCGTCCGGCTGTCGGAACACCGTCTCGAGCATGCCGGGCGACTCCGGGATCCCTGGGAACGCGGCCTTGTACAGGTCCGGCGACGCGTACACCGCGTCCCAGAGCCAGGGCTGGGCGCCGACCACCTCCGCTAGCGGGCGCCCGACCATCGCGGCAAAACGCGCATTCGACTCGATGACGGTGTCGTCCCGCATGATCACGATGCCGTCCTGGGCATGCTCGAACAGGACGCGGCGCCGGAAGGCTTCCAGTTCGGTGGTCGCCGCCTCAATGCGCTGCTCGGTCTCGTCGCGGAACGCGAGCACGATGCCGGTCACCCCGCCCCCGGCGTTGCGGATCGGCGCCCACGTGCCTGCGATCGATCGCTCCGTACGGTCGGCGGCGACCAGCAGCACGTGGGTCGGCAGCGCGACGATGCGCCCTTCGCGCAGCACCTCGGCAATCGGATGCGCGAGGGTCTCCCGGCCGAACTCCGTCACGAGCATCAGCACGTCGCGCAACGGCCTCCCGACCGCCGCCCTTTCCTGGCGCCCGGTCAGCGTGGCGGCCACGGGGTTCATGTTGCGTACGCGTGCTTCGGTGTCGGTCGTGATGACGGCGTCGCCGATGCTGTAGAGCGTCGTGCGGAACTCGTCCTGTTCGCGCCGCTGCGCCTGCTCGGCCCGGTACAGTTCCCGGTACAGGTTGCGTTGCCGCCGGTCGTAGATCGCGAAGACGGCGAGGCCCGCGAGGATCGTGCCGAGCACGACGAGCGCGAGGATCGTGATTCCGCGCGTGCGCGCCACGGACAGCATCCACGCGCCCGCGCCGGAAAGCGCGAAGACCGCCGCGAACGACGCGAGAACGAGCGGTCGCGCGAGTGAACGTCGGCGGCGTCGAGTGATCAAGAGTGGACCCTGCCGTGCCGCCAGTTGACATCGCGCGGTTCATTGGTTCGGTTGGGAGCGTCCCATCCGGTGGCGCGGTCCACGGCATGGCATGAGGCATCAGCGGCGAGGCGCGGGACAATCGGAGAAGTCCTACACATACGAGCTACCGAGACGCGCTTCAGTCCCGGTCCGGTTGGCGTGTGCCGGATGGCGCCTCGAACATGCGCGCCGGTTCCGGATACAGCGTCGCCAGCGATTCCCAGAGCATCGCGCGCACGAGCGACGTCGTGGCCGCGGCGCCGGCCGTGTCCTCGCCCGCGCGCAGGCGATTCCAGGTGCGCGCGAGCTCGTCGTCGCGGCGGGCCATCACCGTCGTCACGGCGTCGCGCCAGTGCGCGGGAACGTCGCCGTTCACGAACTCGCCGCGGCCACGGCCGAAATGCGCGACCGCGAGGTAACGCAGCAGTGCCGCAGCGAGTCGCTGCTGCAGGTACGCGTCGGACCAGCGCACGTCGCTGCCGTTCGCGCCACGCTGGGCGTTGTAGTGCCGGGTCAGGCTGCGGGCGCCGACCGCGCCGGCGATGCCGCCGAGCAATGCACCGGCCCCGAACGTGAGGCCGCCGGACGCGAGGTCCGCAGCCACCCCGGCGAGCGCGCCCGACACCAGGCCTCCAAGCACACCCGCCTTGTCCGCGTCGGGAGCGCGGTCGATCGAGAACTCGTGGCCGTACAGTTGCAGGATCGCATCGCCCGCGTCGCCGGACAGTCCATGCAGGGCCACGATCTCTGCAGTCGCTGCACGGGCGGCCGCATCCAGCCGTTGTGACATGGTTTCCTGCGCCCGCCGCTCCGCAGGCGACGCATCGTCCCGGCCGCCCGAGGGGCCGAGCCATTGCCGCGCGCGGTCGGCCAGGTTTGTAACATCCACGTGTTCGACGTCGGCCGCCAGCCGTGCCATCTGCCGCGCAATGATCGCCGCGCTGTCGCCGAGCACGCGTCGATCACGCGCGCGCCACGCTTGCGTCAACCGGTCGAAGCCCGCTTGCGAGGACGCGGGCAGCAAGGCGCGGATGGCCGCGAGCAGCGCGTGCTCCTGCAGCCAGCAGCGTGCGAACGCGTCGAAAGGCAGCACCCGGCACCCGGCGTCGCCGCCATGCGCGTTGACCGCCTCCTCCCATCGAGCGGCTTCCTCTGCGTCCTGCCCGGGCGTGGCCGCCGTGCCGAGCTGGTTCAGCAACACGAGTGCCGGCTTGCCGAGCCAGGCGACGATGCGCAGTTCCGGCTCGACGTAGGCGGCCGACGCCGGATCCTCGGTCGCATTGGCGACGTAGAGCACGACGTCCGACGCGTCGCGGGCGGCGCGCAACGCCTGCTGCCCGCACCAGAATGGCCGGTCGGCGAAGCGATCCCAGACCTGCGACAGAAACCAGCCGAGCGGATTGCCGCCCTGCTCGAGCCTGCGCAACAGGCGCACGCTGTCGCCGAATCCCGGCGTGTCCCAGAGCACCAGCCGGTCACGGGCGGGTGACTCCATGAGCACGTGGGATTCTGCGACCTCGGTGACGTGCGCGCGATCCATGACCGCGCCGATGTCCTTGCGCAACAGCGTCCGCGCCAGCGTCGTCTTGCCGGCATTGGTGTGCGACAGCAACGCGAGGTGTACCGTAACCGGCTGCTCGCTCATGCGGTGGCGCCGTGCGCAGCGCGGCGCACGCCCGCGATCGCGTCGGCCGGCAGTCCTGCGGCGCCGGTCGCGAGGCGCGGCAGGTCCGCCAGCCACGGTGTGAGGCCATACCCCGCTGCGAATTCGCGCCAGGCCGCACGCCGCTCCTCGATGCGCCGCTCGAGCGAGGCGTCGCCCTGCATGCGCGCGAGGAACGGGCTTTCGTCCAGCAGCACCAGCAAGCGGGACTGCGTTCCGGCGCGTGCGACGTGGTCGCGCGCCGCGCCGAGCACCGCACCGTGATTCTCGACCTCCGGCGTCGCCGCAAGACTGAGCAGCACGGCCGTGACATCCGCCGATGCGAGGCGCGACCCGAGGAGCGCCTCGTCACCGTAGGCGACGGTCGCGACACGATCCACGCGCGCGTCCGCGCCGAATGCCGCGTGCAGCAGGCGCTCCGCGCCGCGCAGGCTGGACTCCGATGGCTGGTACGCGAACGACACCAATTGCACCGTGTCCGCCGGCGGCGCCGCGTCGCTCTGCGCCAGGACGGCACGCGCGTACGGCAACAGCGAGTCCGGCACGACGACCTTCCGTCCTGCCCGCCACATGTCGAAGGAGACCAGGACGGCCAGCAGCAGGCGCGGCACGATCACGTAGAGCAGCGCCGTGGTCGCCATCAGGTGGATCCACGGGGCCGCAGGGCCGCCACCCGCGCCGCCACGCCAATGCAGTGCCTCTGCCTGCGCGACGGTGGTCGGCGTGTCGATGCCGGTCAGTGCCGCAGCCGGGCCGTACACGACGCGCAGCAGTTCGATCACCTGGTCCGGCCCGAGGAAGGTGCTTTCCCAGCCTGCGCGATACTCGAGCGCGACGCCTCGCACGTAGAAACCCACGACGAGCCCGCAAGCGAGCGCCGCGGACGCGAGGTGGAATGCACGCTTGCCCTGCTGCAGCAGCAAGGGCTCTGCGACCGGCCACCAGTCGTCCGAGAACTTGCGCAGCGCGGCCGCGAGAGGCCGATGATAGAAAGCGGCCTGCGTCACCAGGTTCCGTGCGCGCCGCCAGCCCCACCGCGCCGGCCAGGCAATCCAGCTCGCCCGCGCGCCGGCCGTCGCGGCGCCTGCGGACCTGCGACCCCGCAGGGCACGCAATCCCAGGACCGTGTAAACGAGCAGGTTCCACGCGATCAGCCCCAGCAGCGGGAACGCAATGACGTCGATGCGCACACGGCTGTCCGCGATCGACAACAGTAGTCCTGCGGCGAACGCGACCGCCAGCACGAGCAGGGCGGTTTGCCGGACCTGGCTTTCGAGCGCGACCGTGCGTGCGATCACGGGATGCCGCTGGGCCAGCGTGCCGTACAACTCCGTTGCACGCGCCACGAGCACGCTCTCGGCGCGCTGCAGGCGCCGGTCCCGGCCGGCTGTTGCGTCCGCTGGCCCGGCGGGCCATTGACGCAGGGCCGCGCGCGTCGCCGCCTCGCGATCGGCCTGCGGCAGGATCGAGCCCGCGGCATCCTGGTCCTCGATGGCCTTGACGAGCAGTACTGTCCTGAGCGAGTCGACGTTCATCGGGCCCGGTCTGCGGGTGCTCCTGCGGCCGTGGATGCGCCTGCAAGTCTAGCAAGCCCGGCGAGCGCGACAGCCTCCGTGATATGTTCGCGACCTGCCCCGACCCCCGCCGGCGGCCCGTTCCGTTCGCGCCGCGAGACGACATCGTGCCGCGCCGCGGGGGCCACGCCGGCCACGCCGGCCGCTGCCATCGAGGAGCAGTACTTGTTCGGTCGATTCGAGAAGCTCGTCACGACCTATCCCGACGCGAGGCCCGCGACGCCGCCCCGCAACTTCTTCGCATTCCTCTGGGCCTGCACCGAGGGCATGCGGCCGTACCTGCTGCTGATGACGCTCTGCACGGCCGTGATCGGCGCCTTCGAGGCGCTGCTGTTCGCGGTGCTCGGACAGATCGTCGACTGGCTCGCGCAGGTGGAACCGTCGCGCCTGTGGATCGAGCAGCGGCGCAACCTGCTGCTGCTGGCGGGAGTGCTCGCCGCCAGTCCACTCGTCGTGGGCCTCTTCGCCCTGCTGAAATACCAGGCGCTCTTCGCCAACTTCCCGATGCGCCTCAGGTGGAATTTCCACCGGCTCATGCTCGGGCAGAGCATGAGCTTCTACCAGGACGAGTTCGCCGGCCGGGTCGCGACCAAGGTGATGCAGACCGCGCTCGCCGTGCGCGATGCGTGGATCACCGCGACCGACATCCTCACCTTCATCACGATCTACTTCATCACGATGCTGCTCGTCGTGGGCACGTTCGACGCGTGGATGCTGGCGCCGTTCCTTTCGTGGCTGGTCCTGTACGCGCTTTGCCTGAAGTACTTCGTGCCGCGCCTCGGCAAGGTCGCGGCCGCCCAGGCGGACGCGCGCTCGCTGATGACTGGCCGCGTGACCGACGCCTACACGAACATCGCCACGGTGAAGCTCTTCTCGCACGCGAGCCGCGAGGCCGGTTACGTGCGCTCG
Source organism: uncultured Gammaproteobacteria bacterium (assembly GCA_963786705.1). Classification (GTDB taxonomy): domain Bacteria; phylum Pseudomonadota; class Gammaproteobacteria; order Steroidobacterales; family Steroidobacteraceae; genus RPQJ01. The sequence continues at coordinate 40,778 of CAWBAG010000019.1, read as the reverse complement.
TCCATGCAGGAGTTCATGCAGACCGCCTACGCGCAGATGCGGCTCGTGAGCGGTTTCGAGATCACCAACCACGTGTTGAGCATGGGCCTGGTCGCGAGCACCGCCGGCGTGGCGCTCAACCTGTGGACGAAGGGCCAGGTGGGAATCGGCGCGGTCGCCGCGGCGAGCGCGATGGCCCTGCGGCTGAACGGCATCTCGCACTGGATCATGTGGGAGGTCGCGTCGCTGTTCGAGCACGTCGGCACGGTGCAGGACGGCATCGGCACGCTCGCTCGCTCGCACACCGTCGTCGACAAGCCCGGCGCGCCGCCGCTCGTGGTCACGCGCGGCGAGATCCTGTTCGACCACGTGTCCTTCAGCTACGGCGGCAGGCGCGCGGTCATCGACGACCTGACCCTGCACATCCGGCCGGGCGAGAAGATCGGCCTCGTCGGCCGCTCGGGCGCCGGCAAGAGCACCATGGTCAACCTGCTGCTGCGCTTCTACGACGTCGAGCGCGGCGCGGTGACGATCGATGGACAGAACATCGCGGACGTGGCCCAGGACAGCCTGCGCGCGCAGGTGGCCATGGTCACGCAGGACACGTCGCTCATGCACCGTTCGGTGCGCGACAACATCGTCTACGGCCGGCCCGATGCGACCGACGGCGGACATGCTGGCCGCCTCCCGGCGCGCCGAGGCGCACGAGTTCATCCTCGGCCTCTCGGATCGCAAGGGACGGCGCGGTTACGACGCGCACGTGGGAGAAAGAGGCGTCAAGCTGAGCGGCGGCCAGCGCCAGCGCATCGCGATCGCGCGCGTGATGCTGAAGAACGCGCCGATCCTGCTGCTCGACGAGGCGACGAGCGCGCTCGACAGCGAGGTGGAGGCCGCTATACAGCAGAGCCTGTACCGCCTCATGGAGGGCAAGACGGTGGTCGCCATCGCGCACCGTCTCTCGACCATCGCCGCGATGGATCGTCTCATCGTCATGGACAAGGGACGCATCGTCGAGGAAGGCGACCACCGGTCGCTGCTCGCACAGGGCGGTCTCTATGCCCGGCTCTGGTCGCACCAGAGCGGCGGTTTCCTCGGCGACGAAGTCACGGACGACGAGATCGACGCGGTCGACGCGGCACCGGGCGCGCGGGCGGCAGCGGGCCAATGATCCATCGCAACACTGCCGCGCGCGGCGTGGCGCCGTCCCGGATCGTCCAGGCTTTGCTCGTGGGGTTGCCCTTGTTCGCAAACGTCCAGGTTTCCTGCCACGCCGAGGACCTGTCGGTGCTCGTGCGCGATTTCGACGCATTCAACCGCACGCTCGATCCGATCCGCGCGGCCCAGCGCGGCGACGCCGACGCGAGCCGGCGCTGGCCGGACAATTCCCCGGCCGCGGTCGAGCGTCGCGCAGCGATGCTCGTGGCGTTCCGGGAAAGACTCCAGGCGTTCGACGGCGCCGCGCTCGAGCCGGACGACGCGTTGAACCGCGACCTGCTGCGCGACCGCGTCGACGCGGCGCTCGCAGCGCGCGAATTCGACGAGGAACGAATCCCGTTCATCAGCGGGGACGGGTTCTACACGACGCCGGATTACGCGGCCCTCAACACCGTGCTCGTGGATGAAGCTTCCGCCACCGCGTGGCTGGCGCGGCTCGACGCCCTGCCCGGCTATTTCGCCCGTGAGACGGAGAACATGCGACGCGGCATCCGCACCGGTTTCACGCAGCCGCGAACCACGGTCGAGCGCGCGATGTCGGACCTGCGTGGCCAGCTGGCTGTGCCCGCGGCACGCAGCCCGCTGCTGGCGCCCTTCGCCACGCTGCCCGCGTCGATGCCGCAGGACCTGCGCGCGGGTCTCGCCGCGCGAGGGGAGCACGCGCTGGCGACCCGCGTGCAGCCGGCCCAGCGCGCGTTGCTCGACTTCTTCGAGCACGAGTACCTGCCGCACGCACGCGCAGGTCTCGGCATCGCGAGCGTGCCCGGCGGCCGGGACTACTATTCGCACCTGGTGCGTCGGCACACGACCACGTCGATGAGCGCCGCGGAGATCCACGAGCTCGGCGCACGCGAAGTCGCTCGCATACGCGCCCGCATGGACGCGGTGATCGCCGCCACCGGCTTCAAGGGCAGCTTCGCCGAGTTCCTCGATTCCGCGCGCAAGGATCCGCGCTTCTACGTCGACGGGGCGACCTACGGCGAGAAGGCGAGCGAGGTGGCGAAGCGCGCGGACTTCGCCTTGCCCCGCTACTTCGGCACGTTGCCGCGCCTGCCGTACGGCGTGCGCGCGATACCTCCAGGACTGGAGGGGAGCGCCAATGGCTACCTGCCCGGCAGCCCGGAACAGGGAGTCGCGGGCATGGTCGTGTACAAGCCGTGGATGGCACAGAAGATGCCGACATTCGGCATTGCGGCATGGGTCCTGCACGAAGGCGTGCCGGGCCACCACCTGCAGATCGCGCTCAACCAGGAACTGACGGATCTGCCCGAGTTCCGCCGCGCGGACGACATCACCGCGTACGTCGAGGGGTGGGCGCTGTACGCGGAACGCCTGGGCGAGGAGATGGGTATCTATCGCGACCCGTACGAGCAGTTCGGCCGGCTGTCGCTCGAAATCTGGCGCGCGTGCCGGCTCGTGATCGACACCGGCATGCACGTGATGGGGTGGATCGCGCGACGCAGGCCGTCGCCTGCCTGCAGGACAACAGTGCGCTCGCCGCGACGGAGATCGAGTTCGAGGTCGATCGCTACATCGCGTGGCCCGCCCAGGCGCTCGCCTACAAGATCGGCGAACTGAAGATCGTCGAACTGCGCGCAGCGGGCGCGACGCGGCTCGGCCCGAATTTCGACCTGCGCGATTCCACGACCTGGTGCTGGGCGCAGGGCCGATGCCGCTCGACCTGCTCGAAGCCCGCGTCGACCGCTGGATCCAGACTGAGACGGCTCGCTGAGGCCGGCGCGACGCAACGCATCCGGCCGGAGCCATATGCGGCCGGCATGCAATGCGACTGAGCTAGGCTGAGATCGCGCGACGACAGGGTCGCTGCGAACACCAGCCGGAGCCGCAACGATGGGTATCGACGAACTGGGTCTTGCTGGGCACCGGCCTGTGCTGGCCCGCGTTCTCTTTGTCTGGTACGTGGCCACGCCCGCCACCGTGCGCCGGACCGACCGCAAGCGCTGAGCCGCCGCCCGCGCAGCGGGGCGCCGGGCGTCGTCAGCGCTCGAACTCGACCGTGACGTGCACGAGTCTCCTCGTGCACGGCGAGTGCCGCGCGCACTTCGGCGGCGTGCATCTCCTGCGCGTCGGCCAGGTGCACGATGCAGGCATACTTGCCCCGCCCGACCCGCCACACGTGCAGGTCGCGCAAGTTGCGGCGATCCGGGCAGTGCGGCGATCGACCTCGCGCACTTCCTGCACGACTGGGCGAATCCATTTCGGCATCGAGCAGCACGCGACCCGTGTCGCGCAGCAGTCCGACGGCCCAGCGCCCGACCAGCACCGTGCCGACGATCCCCATCACCGGATCGAGCCAGGTCGCGCCGAAGTACTTGCCGCCGACCAGCGCGACGATCGCGAGCACCGAAGTCGCGGCGTCCGCCACGACGTGCAGGTAGGCCGAGCGCAGGTTCAGGTCGTGGTGGTGCGCTGGCCGTGATGCCGTGATCGTGCGCATGGCCGTGCGCGTGGTGCGATCGCCGCGATCGTGCCCGGTCGACAGCAGCCAGGCCGACAGCACGTTGACGACGAGGCCGAGCACCGCCACCGGAATGGCCTCGTCGAAGCGGATCGGGGTCGGGTCGAAGCAGCCGGCTGACCGACTCGATTCCCATGTACGCAGCGACGCCGAGCAGGAACACCGCGCTCGTGTAGCCGCCGAGCACCTCGATCTTCCACGTGCCGAAAGCGAACCGCGGGTCGCGCGGCATGGCGGCGCGCCAGTGCGTAGGCACCCGCCGAGACGCCGAGTGCCAGCGCGTGCGAACTCATGTGCCAGCCGTCGGCGAGCAACGCCATCGAGCCGAGCAGCGTGCCGGCGACGATCTCGACGACCATCATCGCAGCCGTCAGCCACATCACCTGCCGCGTGCGCCGCTCCGCCAGCGGATTGCTGGTATCGAACACGTGGGTATGGGCCGGGTCGGCCTGCGGCGAAATCGTCATGAAAGGCCCGGTGCGAGTGCGAGTGTGACGACCATCGCATTATGCAGCACCGACAGGCACTTACGCCCGGCGCCGACGGCCGGTGCGTGACCGCGTCCCGCCGCAGTCACGAAACCTTCGCACTTCGTACATCGCTTCGTCATCGGCGCCCAGCAACCTTGCCCGGCAGGTAAGGGCCGCTGGAGCCACGACGATGAACACGATCCCGCCTGCCGAAACCGCGTTGCGCCTGCGCACCGTCTTCATTTCGGACGTCCACCTCGGCTTCAAGGGGTGTCGCGCGGAGTTCCTGCTCGATTTCCTGCGCCGGGTGGAGTGCCGCGAGATCTACCTCGTCGGCGACATCGTCGACCTGTGGAGCCTGCAGCGGCACTTCTACTGGCCACAGGCGCACAACGACGTCATTCGCACGATCCTCGGCAAGGCCAAGCACGGTACGCGCGTGGTCTACATCCCGGGCAACCACGACCGGCACGTTTCGCGACCACGACGGCCTCGTCATGGGCAACGTCGAAATCCGGCGCGAGGCGATCCACACGACCGCGGACGGGCGCCGCTTCCTGGTGCTGCACGGCGACGAGTTCGACAGCATCGTGCGGGCCAGTCCGCTGCTGGAATCGCTCGGCAGCCGGGCCTACAGCGGCGCGCTGCGGCTGAACCGCTACATCAACGTGATCCGGCAGCGCTTCGGCTACCCGTACTGGTCGATCGCCGCGTTCCTGAAGCACAAGGTCAAGAACGCCGTGAAATACATCGCGAACTTCGAGCGCGCGCTTGCGATCGAGGCACGACGGCGCGAGGTCGATGGCGTGATCTGCGGCCACATCCACCGGGCGGAGATCTCGGACATCGACGGCATCACCTACTGCAATGACGGCGACTGGGTCGAGAGCTGCACGGCGCTCGTCGAAGACTTCGGCGGGCGGCTCAGCCTGCTGCGCTGGACCGAGACGCCGGCGGTGCTGGTCGGTGACAGGGTGCTGCCGTTGCTGGACGGCAACGTCGCCGCAGAACGGGCGGCATGAGGATCGCGCTGGTGACCGACGCATGGTTGCCGCAGACCAACGGCGTCGTGCGCACGCTGGCGACGACGGTGAACCGGCTCCGCAGCGCGGGCCACGAAGTCCACGTGATCGCGCCCGAAGGCTTTCGCACGGTACCGTGCCCGACGTACCCTGAAATCCGCCTTGCGCTCTTCGCCGGACGGGCAGTTGCACGGCGGCTGGAAGCCATCGCGCCCGACGCCATACACGTCGCGACCGAGGGACCGCTCGGGCTGGCGGCACGCCGCTGGTGCGTCCGGCACGGACGACGCTTCACGACCGCGTACCACACGCAGTTTCCCGAGTACGTGCGCGCGCGATTGCCGATACCCGTGTCGGTTACGTACGCGTTCCTGCGCTGGTTTCACGGGCGCGCAACCCACACGCTCGTCGCCACGCCGTCGCTGCGCAAGGCGCTCGAGGAGCGCGGCTTCAGGAATCTCGAGATGTGGAGCCGGGGCGTCGACAGCGGCCTCTTCCGGCCCGCGAGCAAGGACCTGCTCGACCTGCCGCGGCCGATCTGGCTCTATTTCGGGCGCGTGGCCGTGGAGAAGGGCATCGACGACTTCCTCGCGCTCGACCTGCCTGGCAGCAAGCTCGTGATCGGGGACGGCCCGTCCCGGGCGCCGCTGCAGGTCCGGTATCCCGACGCCGTCTTCGTCGGCCTGAAGCACGGCGAGGACCTCGCCCGGCACGTCGCGGCCTGCGACGTGTTCGTGTTCCCGAGCCGGACCGATACGTTCGGACTCGTGCTCGTCGAAGCGATGGCCTGCGGGCTGCCGGTCGCGGCGTACCCCGTGACCGGCCCGATCGACGTCGTCGTCGATGGCCGGACCGGGGTCCTGCACGACGACCTCCGCCTGGCGGCGCTCGGCGCGCTCGACATCGATCCTGCCGAATGCAGGAAGCACGCGCTGCAATATTCCTGGGAGTCGTCCACCAGGCAGTTCCTCGACGCGCTCGCGCCCGGCCAGGTTCATCGCAACGCCACCTGCTGAACGCAAGCCGTTCCGGCCGTCCGTGCCGACCGCCGTGACGCCGGTCATTTATTTCGATATTATTCGAACTATGAAAGCTACACAGGCGGTCGCAGCGCTCGGCGCATTGGCCCAGGAATCGCGCCTGGCCGTCTTCCGGCTGCTGGTCCGGCGCGGCCCGTCGGGCTGGACGCCCACCCAGCTCGCCGACAAGCTCGGCATCGCCGCGCCCACGCTGTCGTTTCACCTGCGCGAACTGCAGCTCGCCGGCCTCGTGGACGTGCGGCGTGCCGGCCGACACCTGCATTACACCGCCAACTTCACGCGCATCAACGGTCTCGTCGGCTACCTCACGCAGCATTGCTGCGCACTCGCGGATGCCGCCTGCGACCCCGTCACCTGCGTCCCGGTCGAGACGTCCATTGCGCGGAGAAAGATCGCATGACGACCGGGCGGCAATACCACGTGCTGTTTCTCTGCACGGGAAACTCGGCGCGCAGCATCCTGGCCGAAGCCATCCTGAACCATCGCGGCGCCGGTCGATTCAAGGCGTACAGTGCGGGCAGTCATCCCGCCGGCAAGGTGAATCCGCACGCGCTCGAACTGTTGCGGAGCAGCGGCCTGGACACGGCGGGACTGCGCAGCAAGAGCTGGGACGAGTTCGCGATCCGCGGCGCACCGCCGCTCGATTTCGTCTTCACGGTCTGCGACAACGCGGCGGGCGAGGTATGCCCGCTCTGGCCGGGGCAGCCCGTCACCGCCCACTGGGGACTGCCGGATCCCGCCGCCGTGCAGGGCACGGACGCGCAGAAGAAGAAGGCGTTTCTCGACGTCTACAACGTGCTGGAGCGACGCATCGGCCTGTTCACGAGCCTGCCGATCCGCTCGCTCGACTCGCTCATGCTGGAACAGCAGCTCCGCGACATCGGCCGGGCCTGACCAGATGTCCACCTTCGAGCGCTACCTCACCGTCTGGGTCGCCGCGTGCATCGTCGTCGGCATCGCGCTCGGGCACTGGCTGCCGGGCCTCTTCGCCGCGATCGGCGAGCAGGAAATCGCACGCGTCAACCTGCCGGTGGCGGTGCTGATCTGGCTCATGATCGTGCCGATGCTGATGAAGATCGACTTCGCCGCGCTCGGCGAGGTGCGCCGACACTGGCGCGGCATCGGCGTCACGCTGCTCGTCAACTGGGCCGTCAAGCCGTTCTCCATGGCGCTGCTGGCGTGGCTTTTCATCGGTCACCTGTTCCGGCCCTGGCTGCCCGCGGCCCAGGTCGAGTCGTACGTTGCCGGGCTCATCCTGCTCGCCGCCGCGCCCTGCACGGCGATGGTGTTCGTCTGGAGCAACCTGTGCAGAGGGCGAGCCGCATTTCACCTTGTCGCAGGTCGCGCTCAACGACGTCATCATGGTCGTGGCGTTCGCGCCGATCGTCGGGTTGCTGCTCGGCCTGTCCGCGATCGTCGTGCCGTGGGACACGCTCGTGCTGTCCGTCGCGCTCTACATCGTCGTGCCGGTCCTGGTCGCGCAGGCCGTGCGGCGCGGCGCTGCTGGCGCGCGGCGGTCGCGAGCGGCTCGAGGCTGCGTTGCGGCGCATCGGTCCCGTCAGCCTCGTTGCGCTGCTCGCGACGCTAGTGCTCCTGTTCGGATTCCAGGGCGAGCAGATCCTGCGCCAGCCGGTCGTGATCGCGCTGCTCGCGGTGCCGATCCTGATCCAGGTCTACTTGAACGCGGGCCTCGCCTACCTGCTGAATCGCGCGGCGGGCGAAGTGCATTGCGTCGCGGGGCCGTCGGCATTGATCGGGGCAAGCAACTTCTTCGAACTGGCCGTGGCCGCGGCGATCAGCCTGTTCGGCCTCCAATCCGGTGCGGCGCTAGCGACGGTGGTGGGCGTGCTGATCGAGGTGCCCGTGATGCTCTCGGTCGTGCGGATCGTCAACGCGACGCAGGGCTGGTACGAACGGGGCGTGCGTGTTGCGACGATCGTCGCGCCGGCGCCGATCCCGCGGCGCTGACGCGCGACGACCCGTCCCGGATGCGCGGACGAGTCGCGCGCGATCCGGTCAGGCCGAAGCGGCCGACTTCAACGCAGCCTCGATCGTCCACTTGGCGAGCTGGCCCATGTGCACCTCGTCCGGGCCGTCCGCGAGGCGCACGAAGCGACCGTATGCCGAACGACGACGGGATCGGCGTGTCCTGGCACAGGCCCATCGCCGCCGTGCGCCTGCATCGCGCGATCGGCGACTTCCTGGCACATCCGCGGCGCGACGATCTTGATCATCGAGATGAGGTCCTTGGCGCCCTTGTTGCCCTCGCGGTCCATCTTGTCCGCCGCGGCCAGCGTCAACAGGCGCGCCTGCTCGATGTCGCAGCGTGAGCGCGCGATGTCCTGCGCGGATGCTGCCCTGCTCGCTCAGCTTGCGGCCGAACGCGACGCGCGACTCGACGCGCCGGCACATCAGCTCGAGGCGCGCTGCGCGGCGCCGATGAGCCGCATGCAGTGGTGGATGCGGCCGGGGCCGAGCCGGCCCTGCGCGATCTCGAAGCCCCGGCCTTCGCCGAGCAGCAGGTTCGACGCGGGCACGCGCACGCCCTCGAGCGCGACCTCGCCGTGTCCGCTCGGCGAGTGCACTTCGCCGAACACCTTGAGCGGCCGGACGAGCCGCACGCCCGGCGTGCTGCGCGGCACGAGGATCATGGACTGCTGCGAGTGCTTCGGGCCATCGAAGCGGGTCTTGCCCATGACGATCAGGATTTCGCAGTCGGGGTGGTAGATGTTGCTCGACCACCATTTGCGGCCCGTCGACACGTACTCGTCGCCGTCGCGGACGATCGAGCATTCGATGTTGGTCGCGTCGGAGCGACGCCACCTGCGGCTCGGTCATCAGGAACGCCGAGCGGATGCGTGCCCTCGAGCAACGGCGTGAGCCATTGTGCCTGCTGCTCGGCGTTGCCGTAACGCGCCAGCACCTCCATGTTGCCGGTGTCCGGGGCGCTGCAATTGAAGATCGTCGACGCCCAGTCGACGCGCCCCATGAGTTCCGCGAGCGGCGCGTACTCGAGGTTGGTCAGGCCGGGGCTCCAGGGCTCGTACTCGTGCGGCAGGAACAGGTTCCAGAGTCCGGCGGCCTCGCGCGCCTTGGCCTTGAGCCCTTCGCAGTCATGGGCGGGACGACCCAGCGCTTGGCCGGATCCTGCACGAACTCGTCGTACTCGGCTTCGGCCGGGAAGACGTGCGCCTGCATGAAGTCGTCGACGCGCGCATCAGGTCGCGCGTGCTGGGGCTGTATTCGAAATCCATGACGGCGTGCTCCGGGGTTGGTACAGGATGCGCCAGTGTAGGCCCGCCATGGCATTTCCCTAGTGCAATGTTTTAATGAATAATCATTCATATCATGCATCTATCGCGGATCGACCTGAACCTGCTGCGTGGTCTTCGACACGGTCTTCGCCGAAGGCAGCATCACGGCCGGCGAGCCGCAAGCTGAACCTGTCGCAGCCGGCCGTCAGCCACGCGCTCGCGCGCCTGCGCGACGTGTTCGGCGAGCCGCTGTTCGAGCGGCAGGGACGCGGCATCGTCGCCGACGCCGCTCGCGCGCTCGATTGCCGGGCCCGGTGCGGGAGGCGCTCGGCGCGATGGAGCGCACGTTCGGCCAGGCTGCGGGGTTCGAACCGGCGACAGCCGAGCGGCACTTCCGGCATCGGCCTGCGCGAAGCGCTCGAACCCAGCGTGCTGCCCGACACTGAGCCAGGTCGATCTGCGCCGTCGGGCCCACGCGTCGAGCCTCGCTGTCGGCGAGGCATCGACCGCCCTCGTCTCGAAACGGACCTCGCCGCCGGCGAGTTCGACGTGGCGCTCGACGTGCTGCTGCCGGTCGCCGACCGCGTGCCGCACGAGCGCGTGCTCACCGACCGCCTGGTCGTGATCGCGCGCAAGGACCACTCCGCGGCTGCGTCGCATGCAGCGCAGCGGCTGGAACCTGGACGCTTACCTCGAACTCGAGCACGTGCAGGTGTCGTCGCGCCGGCGCGGCCCCGTCGCTGGAGGACGTTGCGCTTGCAGTCGCTCGGCCGGGCGCGGCGCATCCGGCTGCGCTGCCAGAGCCACGCGGCCGCCTGCCGTGCCGCCGCCAGCACCGACCTGGTCGCGACGATTGCCGGAGACGTATGCGCGCCACGTGCTCGAGCCGCGACTCGAACCAGGTCGTGGCGCTGCCGCTCGACGGCATCGACCTCGAGACCTACATGTACTGGCCGGCGAATGCGGACGGGATGCGGCCAACCGCTGGCTGCGCGACCAGGTGCGCAACGCATTCGCCACGGCGGGCGCCGGGCCCTGATCCCCGCGCCCGCTGCCAGGCCTACGGTTGCTGCAATTGCAGCGTCATCCGCACGAGCTCGGGCTCGTCGGTGTCGGAGCGCGTCGCGAAGCCGAGCGACCGCGCGAGGTCGATCATGCGCGTGTTCTCACGCAGCGTGATCCCGGTCATCACCTTGATGCGCCGGTCGCGTGCGATGTCGATCAGGCGCTGGAACAGCCGCCGGGCCACGCCCTTGCCCTGCCACTCGTCGCTCACGACGATCGCGAACTCGCAGGTCTCCTCGTCCGGCAGCGTGATGTAGCGCGCGACGCCGATCTGCTGCTCGGCGCCATCCGGCAGGCGCATGACCACGATCAGGGCCAGTTCGCGGTCGTAGTCGATCTGCGTGAACCTGCGACAGCATCGCCGGCGAGAGGTCCTGCAGGCCGAACATGAAGCGCAGGAACCGCGACTGCTCCGACAGCCGGTGGACGAAGTCCCGCTCGAGTTCGGCGTCCTCCGGCCGGATCGCGCGGATCGTCGCCTCGCTGCCGTCCGGCGAGCTCGAGCGGAAACTCCAGCGCGCTCGGATACGGGTGGATCGCCATGTGGCGATAGAGCGACGCTGCGGCTGCGGCGCGGCGCATCACGCCGATGCGCGCGTCCACGGCAACCGCGCCCTTGGCCGTCACGATCACCGGGTTGATGTCGATCGCACCGACGTCCGGCAATTCGCACACGATCTCGGACACGCGCAACAGGATGTCCTCGATGGCTTCCTGCGCGGCGGCCGGTGCGCCGCGCAGCGGCTGCAGCGCCAGGCTCGCGCGGGTGCGGCGGATCAGGTCCCGTGCCAGGTACGGATTGAGCGGCGGCAGTGCCACGGCGCGATCGCGGATCACCTCGACCATCGTGCCGCCGAGCCCGAAGCTGATCGCGGGGCCGAACACCGGGTCGCGCACGACGCCGATCATCAGTTCGCGCCCGTGCCGCTCGACGTACATCGGCTCGATCAGCACGCCTTCGAGGCGCGCGTCCGGCCGGGCGATGGCGACGTCGCGCAGCATGTTCTCGTAACCGTCGCGCACGCTGCGCGCGTCGGTGCGGCCGAGGCGCACGCCGCCGACGTCGGTCTTGTGCGCGATGTCGGGCGACAGGATCTTCATCGCGACCGGGAAGCCGATCGCCTCGGCGACCTGCACGGCCTCGTCGGCCGAGTACGCCGGCCGGCTGCGGCACGATCGGGATCCCGAACGCGGCCAGCAGTTCCTTCGAATCGGCCGGATTGAGCCACTCGTTGCCCGCCGCGCGCGCCGCGTCGAGCAGGCGTTGCGCCGTGGCACGGTCGGGTGTCGAGGTCGGCCCGAGCGGCGTCGGGCACCTGCAGCAACTGCTCCTGGTTCGGCGTGAACAGTGCGAGCGCCGCGATGGCGTCGACGGCGGCTTCGGGCGTCGGGTAGGTCGGGCACCTCGATTCTCGGCGAAGCGCTGGCGTGCCGCCGTCACCGCCTCGCCCGCCCATCCAGCACGTGAAGACCGGCTTGCGCTGGCCTGGTGGCCACCGCCATCAGTTCGCTGCGCAAACGGTCCGCAGTTCGGTGAGCGCGAACGGCGTCAGCATCGCGAGCAGCGCGTCGACCTCGGGTTCCGCAGGCACGTCGCGCCGCTTGCGCGTAGACCTGCGGCGTACGCGTCGCCGCGGACGTAGACGGGATTGCCGTCCGTCGTGCTCGGCGGCAACAGCGCACTGCAGCTGCTGCGAGCGTCTCGTCGCTCGAGCTCGGCCACTGCAGGCCGCGATCCGCCAGCGCGGTCCGCCGCCAGCTGGCCCGGTCCGCCGGCATTCGTCACGATGCCCACGCGCCGGCCGCGATCCGCACGCCGGAGCCGAGCGTGCTGGCCGCGCTGAACAGCTGGCCGAAAGTCGCGAATGCGCAGCACGCCGGCGCGCCGCATCGCGGCGTCGAACACGTCGTCGCCGCCCACCAGCGAGCCGGTGTGAAATGCGAGGCTGCGGATGCGCCCGTCGAGCGAATGCCCGGCCTTCATGACGACGACGGGCTTCACGCGCGCGGCGGCCCGCAGCGCGCTCATGAAGCGGCGCGCGTCGCCGACGCCCTCCAGGTAGAGCATGATGCTGTCGGTCGCCGCATCGCGCGCGAGGAAATCGAGGACTCGCCGAAATCGATGTCATCGCCGACGCCGGTCGAGATCACCGTCGAGAAGCCGACGTGGCGGGAACGCGCCCAGTCGAGCGAGCGCCGCGCACAGCGCGCTCGACTGCGACACGAGCGCGAGCCGGCCTGCCGCCGGGGAGCGCGGCGCCGCAGGCGGCATTGAGGCCGATGTCGGTTCGGATCACGCCGAGGCTGTTCGGGCCGAGCAAGCGCAGGCCGTACCGGCGCGCGCCTGCAGCATCGCGCGCTCGCAGGCCGCGCCTGCCTCGCCGCCTTCGCGAAATCCCGCGGACACGATGACGGCGCCGCGCACGCCGCGCTCGCCGCAGTTGTCGAGCACGGTCTCGGGCACGGTACGGCGGGCGTCACGATGACCGCGAGGTCGACCGCCTGCGGCAGTCGAGCGCACGTCGGATAGGACGGCTCACCGCCGATGATCCGTGGCGCGGGTTGACGTAGAAGACGGGCCCGCGAAATCCGCCTTCGCGCAGGTTCCGGCGCAGGACTTCGCCGAGCGATCCGGGCGTGTCGCTCGCGCCGACCAGGGCCACCGACGCGGGGCGCAGCACGGCCTCGATGCGTTTCGCGGTCATGGCTGAGTGTACCTGCGGAGCGCAAGCAGGACTCCGCAAATGCTAGCCTCCGCGTTTGCGGGATCATTGCGGGTGACCGCAACCGGAGCGCCCGATGGCCGTCGCATTCGTCACGCATCCCCATTGCCGCGCTGCACCGCATGGGTGACGACCACCCGGAGCAGCCGGCGCGGCTCAGCGCGATCGAGGACGAACTGCACGCAGCGCGGCCTGTACGACGTGCTGCTGCACCGCGAGGCGCCGCGCGCGACGCGTCGAGCAACTGGTCCGCGTGCATCCGCGCGAGCTACGTCGAGGACCTTTCGCACGCGCGCTCGCCGCCGAGGGACTCGTGCACATCGATCCCGACACCGTGGATGTGCCCGGATACGTTCGAGGCCGCGTTGCGCGCCGCGGGCGCCAACGTGCTGGCGACGGACCTCGTGCTGACGGGCGCGCGCGGCGTGCGCCTTCTGCAACGTCCGGCCGCCAGGTCATCACGCCGAACGCGCGACTGCCATGGGCTTCTGCTTCTTCAACAACGTCGCCGTCGCGGCGCGACACGCACTCGACCACCATGGGCTCGTGCGAGTCGCGATCCTCGATTTCGACGTGCACCTGGGCAACGGCACGGAAGACGTCTTCGCGGACGATCCCCGCGTGCTGCTGTGCTCGACCTTCCAGTATCCGTTGTACCCGAACCTCAATCCGCCGTCGGTGCCCGGGCACATCGTCAACTGCCCGCTGCCGCCCGGGCAGCGGCAGCGACACCTTCCGCCGGCGCAGTCGCAGAACGGTGGCTGCCTGCCACTCGACGACGTTCGCGCCCGCAGCTCGTGCTGATCTCCGCGGGATTCGACGCGCACGCCGACGACGACATGGCGGCACTGCGGCTCTCGACGGCAGACTACGCATGGGTGACGGAGGTGGCTGTGCCGTCGGCGGATCGACATGCGGGGGGACGCGTCGTCTCGACCCTCGAGGGCGGCTACGACCTGCGTTCATTGGCGCAGAGCGCCGCGGCGCACATCGAACGCCTGGTCATGACCTGACGCCGGCGCGATCTCAGCACCAGTTGCCGGTCGGCTCGCCGGCGTCCGCGTGACCGGGCAGTCAATCCGCGCGCAACGACACCGCGCGCAGTCGCAGCGCGTTGCCGACGACCGACAGCGACGACAGGCTCATTGCGAGCGCGGCGATCATCGGATTCAACAGCAACCCGGACACCGGGTAGAGCACGCCGGCCGCCACCGGCACGCCGAGGCCGTTGTAGAGCAGCGCAAACCCGAGGTTCTGCTTCATGTTCGCGACCGCGGCGACGGAGATCTCGCGGGCCCGCACGATCCCGCGCAGGTCGCCCTTGACCAGTGTTACTGGCGCGCTCGAGATCGCGACGTCGGTTCCGGTCCCCATGGCGATGCCGACGTCGGCCGCCGCGAGTGCGGGCGCGTCGTTGATGCCGTCTCCCGCCATCGCGACCCGCCGCCCCTCGGCCTTGAGACGCGCGACGAGCTGCGCCTTGTCCTGCGGCCGGACCTCGCCGTGCACTTCGTCGATGCCGAGCTGTCGCGCGACCGCCGCCGCGGTCGTGGCGCTGTCTCCCGTCGCCATCACGACACGCAGTCCGCCCGCGCGCAGTGAACGCATCGCGGCGGCAGCCGTTTCCTTGATGGGGTCCGCCAGTGCGATCAACCCGGCCACGCGACCATCGACCGCAAGGAACATCGCGGTGGCACCCTCGAGACGGAATCGCTCGGCCTCTGCCGCGAGAGCCGTCGCATCGACATCGTGCCGGCGCATCAATTCCGCGTTGCCAAGCGCGAGACTCAGCCCGTCGACGTGCCCCCGGATGCCGAGCCCGGTGACGGACTCGAAGCCCTCCGCGCGCGACAACGCGAGACCGCGGCGCCGCGCCTCGGCGACGACCGCGTCGCCGAGCGGATGCTCGCTGCCCTGTTCGAGGCTTGCCGCGAGGCGCAGGACCTCGTCGGCCGGCAGCGAGCCCTGCGTCACGACGTCGCGAACCGCTGGCTTGCCCTGCGTCAGCGTGCCGGTCTTGTCCACGACCAGCGTGTCGATCGTGCGCAGACGCTCGATGGCTTCGGCGTCCCGGAACAGCACCCCTGACTGCGCGGCGCGCCCGGTCGCGACCATGATCGACATGGGTGTCGCGAGCCCGAGCGCGCAAGGGCACGCGATGATCAGGACCGATACGGCGTTCACGATCGCGTAGGTCCACGCAGGCTCGGGTCCGAGGAATCCCCACGCGAGGAAGCTCGCCGCCGCGATCGTCAGCACGGCCAGCACGAACCAGGAACTCGCCTTGTCGGCGAGCCGTTGCATCGGGGCGCGCGAGCGCTGCGCCTGCGCGACGAGTTGCACGATCTGTGCGAGTACCGTGTCCGACCCGACCTTGTCCGCGCGGATCACGAGCGAGCCGTTCGCGTTCATCGTGGCGCCGATGACGCGGTCCCCCGGCGTCTTCTCGACGGGAATCGACTCCCCGGTGAGCATGGATTCGTCGACGCTCGAGCGACCCTCCAGCACGGTCCCGTCCACCGGCACCTTCTCGCCCGGGCGCACTCGCAGGCGGTTGCCGACGTGCACGTGGGCGAGCGGGATGTCTTCCTCGGTCCCGTCCCCGCGCAGGCGGCGCGCAGTCCGCGGCGCCAGCCCCAGCAGCGCCTTCAGTGCCGCGGACGTGCTCGAGCGGGCCTTCAGCTCCAGGACCTGGCCGAGCAGCGTCAGCGACACGATGACTGCGGCCGCCTCGAAGTACACGTTCACCCGGCCATGCATGCGAAACGACTCCGGGAAGAGCCCCGGCGCGATCGTTGCAACCACGCTGTAGAGAAAGGCCGCACCGACGCCAGTCCCGATCAGCGTCCACATGTTCGGGCTGCGATTCGCGATCGACTGCACCCAGCGCTGGAAGAACGGCCGTCCGGCCCACAGCACGACGGGCGCTGCAACCGCCAGTTCGAGCCAGGTGCGCGCTGCGGGGGACAGCCAGGCCCAGCGATGGCCGAACATACCGAGCATCAGCGCTGCGAGCGAGAGCGGCAGCGTCCACCAGAAGCGGTGGCTGAAATCGAGCAGCTCGGGATTCCCGGCTTCGTCCAGGCTCGGCATCGTCGGCTCGAGCGCCATGCCGCACACGGGACACGTGCCTGGTGCGTCGCGCACGATCTCCGGGTGCATCGGGCACGTATAGCGCGTCCCCGCGGGCGCGGGAGGGCGCGGCGCGGTCGGCTTCCGTCCGAGGTAGCGCTCGGGATCCGCGATGAACTTCGCGCGGCAGCCCGCCGCGCAGAAGCGATAGAGGATGCCGGCATGCCGAGCGTGGTGCGGCGACTCGGGCTTCACCGTCATGCCGCACACGGGGTCGATCGCGCCAGGCGCTGCGTCGGCGACAGAGCGCGGCGCAGCCTCTGCAGGCGGCACTTCGGGATGGCAATGACCGCAGGCGGGAGGCGACGGTTCGTTCATGCGTGAACCGTAGCGTCGTCGACGCGCGCTCCGCAAGGCGCGCAATCCGCAACGGACGTTCGCTGCTCGCGCCGAATCCTCCGCTGCGGACCGCGGACCACGCAGCGTGGCAGCCTCCCGGTCGTCGCGCCGGTGCTATCGCGAGAGCACCCGCCGGACTCTCGCCGCCGACAGCAGTCCGCGCAGCCGCCGGCCTCCCTTGGCGTCGCTCTCCATGACGGGGACGTGCGTGAGCCGCGTGGCGTCGAACATTCTTCGCAACGTCCGCAACCGTGGCTCGCTCCACGTCGCGGATGTCCGCGACCCGCCAGTCCTCGAGCGGCTGCATGACGTCGCGGACCAGCACCTCGCGGCGCGGCGTCGCGAGCGACTGCATGTGGCGCATCGGCTTCTCGCTCATGATGTCGTACGCCGTGATCATCCCGACCACCGAACCGCGCGTCTCGTCGATCGCGAAGGCGCTGCGTACGCCCGTGTGCTTCATGTGCTCGAGCGCCGCATCGATGTTCGCGTTCTCGGCAATCGTGACCGACGCGCGCTCGCGAAAATCAGTCATGACCGACAGGGCCGGATCGCCAGGATCCGCAAACCAGGGTTCCTCGCCCGGGATCGGCAGGCTGGTGCCTGTGACTTGACCAAGTATTACCGCATTCATGACGACCTCCAATCGAGCACTCCTGCACTCTACTCCTGCGTGGGGCCGGGAGGTTCGGGCGACCGGCAGGATCCGGGCCGGCCTCGACCGGGTGCGCAGGTCTCGAGACTACATCTGCGAGGCGAAAAGCGCAGCGAGCCTCTCCAGTGCCCGCTCCTGCCAGGGACGTTTCAACCAGGCCTCGTAGGCGATGCGACGCGACCGGCCCAGGTCGGCCTCGAAGGCGCTTGCGACGACAGCGGCGAAGTCGTCGTCGTAGACGTTGAGATTGGCTTCGTCGTTGAGCCGGAACGAGCGATTGTCGAAGTTGGTCGAACCGACCGAGACCAGCAGCGAATCGACGACCAGGGCCTTGCAGTGGAACATGGCCGGCTGGTACTCGTGGATCTCCGCGCCCGCCTGCAGCAACTCGCCCCAGGTGGCGCGCGATGCCTTGCGCACGACCGCGGAGTCGATGTTCCTGCCGGGCACGATGATGCGCACCCGCACGCCGCGCAGGAGGGCGCTGCGAATGGCGCGGCGAGTGAGTTCGTCAGGAACGAAATAGGCCGCGGCGAGATCGACCGTGCGTTCGGCCGCGGTGATCGACAGCAGGTACATCAGCTGCATGCTGTCGGCGCCGCCGCTCGGCGAACTGGTGAAGACCTGCCCGAGCATTGCGCCCGCGGGCTCGTGACGGGGAAAATACTCCGGGCCCTGCAGCACCTTGCCTGTCGTCTTGATCCAGTTGTCCATGAACGCCGCCTGCATCTGCGCGACGGCCGGACCGTCCACGCGATAGTGCGAGTCGCGCCAGTGCTCCGCGTCCTGCGCGTCGCCGTCCCAGGCGTCGGCGATGCCGACGCCCCCGGTGAATCCGACCTTGCCGTCCACCACGAGGAGCTTGCGGTGCGTGCGATTGTTCATGCGCCCGAGGTGATACCAGTGCAACGGGTGGTAGCGGTGGATCTCGACGCCCGCCGCCGTCATGCCGTCGATCATCGACGGCGCGATCTTCTGGCTGCCGGCCCAGTCGAGAAGGACGTGCACCTTGACGCCGCTCCGGGCGCGTTCCGAGAGCGCGTCGGCGAACGTCCGGCCGATGACCCCCGACCAGTAAATGTAGGTCTCGAAGGTGATCGTGCGCTCGGCCGCGCGTATTGCCGCCAGCATTGCGGGGAAGATTTCGTCGCCGTTCTGCAGTGCCCGCACGTGGATGCCGTCGATGATCGCGGGCCCTAGCAGGATCCCGAGTTCGCGGCGGAACTGCGGGTCGCCGACGCCGTAGCGGTGCTCCAGCGACGTCTGGATCTCACTCTCGGACGTGACGAAATTCATGGCCACGACGACGACGACGATCGCGATCAGGGCCCCGACGATCCCCGCAATGAACATTCTTCTCCGGCTCCACGCCATGGATCCCGTCACCAGCGACGAAACTCGACGCCTGTCAGCGTCAAGCGGCCGACCGTCGATTGGAGTCAGCGAATGGCGCGCTGCGCTGTTGTCTCGCGCTGACGGGACGGTGCGTCGACGCGGACGCCCGAGGCCGGCCGGTCGACCCGGCAGGCGTTCAACGCCGGTGCGGTCGACTTTCCAGGTCGACGGATGCCACCCGATCGACCCGGCACGCGTAACAGCCGTAACGCGCGTTGTGAACGTGGAGGTAGCGTACCGCTGCGTCGGCGAAGAATCGCTCGATGAGCGTCTCGAGGTCGTGCCCGGGAACGACGTCGGCGTCGACGATCGCGTGGTTCGAGTCGTAAGCCCGCACCGACAGGAGGCGACGTCGCTGTTGTTCGGGCACCTGGTTGATCACGCTCCGGGTTGCGGTCGCGTTCCGGCGCACGAAGATCGGACCGGACGACCGGTATGGCGTCGCCTGCGCCTGGTGCGTGTACGTGAGCAGCACGACCTCCTCGCCCGGCAGCGCGTCCTCGAGCGTGATCCGGCACGGGTACTGGTTGGGCGCGTCGACCACATGGAGTCTTGCGTCGGCACCCTGCCAGGCCGAGCCGTTGCGCCCGAGCACGTGCGCGAAATCCGACACCGGCAGGCCACTGATTCGAAAGTCCATGCCACGCCTCCTGCTTGAATGACGGCCGGCCGCCAGAGTGCCGGTTGCCCGCACGCGCGGCGACCCGATTCGTGCGGTGCAGGCCGCGGGACCATTGCCCGGTCCAGGGCCGGGCGGCGATCTCTGGTGTACAACGTCGGGACGAGGCCCCTGTCCCGGACGCACGATTGCGATGCACCACGATCCGCAGATCTATGTCGACGCCGACGCCTGCCCCGTCAAGGCCGAAACCGCCAGGGTGGCGGAGCGGCACGGAATACCCGTCGTCTTCGTGGCGAACGCGTGGCTGCAGGCGCCGCGCGGCGCACGCGTCCGCATGCAGGTGGTCCCGGGCGCCTTCGACGCGGCCGACGACTGGATCGCCGCGCAGGTCGAGGCGGACGACATCGTCGTCACGGCGGACATTCCGCTCGCGTCGCGTTGCCTGAAGCAAGGCGCCCGTGTGCTGGGGCCGGCCGGCAAGCCGTTCACGAACGACAACATCGGCAACGCATTGGCGACGCGTGAAATCCTGTCCGACCTGCGCGCGTATGGAATCGGCGGCGGCCCGCCCCCGTTCGATCAACGCGACCGCTCGCGCTTCCTGCAGGCGCTCGAACTCGTCGTGCGACAGGCGAAGCAGGCCCGCGCCTCTCCGCGGTAACGGGAGGACGGGTAGGATGTCCGCAATGGACGCAACGGGCACCGAGACCTGGCGCAAGACCGCCTGCATCATCTGCGCGCTCAATTGCGGGCTCGAGGTGCAGACCGGTGGTGAAGGCGGCCGGCACATCACGAAAATCCGCGGCGACAAGGCGCATCCCGTCTCGAAAGGTTATGTCTGCGAGAAATCGCAGCGCATGGACCACTACCAGAATGGCGCCGACCGGCTGACGTCACCGATGCGCCGGCGTGCCGACGGGCACTACGAGGCGATCGACTGGGACACGGCGATCCGCGAGATCGCGCAGAAGTTCGCAGCCATCAAGGCGCGGTACGGAGGCGAGAGCATCCTGTACTTCGGCGGCGCCAACCAGGGCAGTCACCTTGGCGGAACCTACGGCGACAGCACGCAGAAGGCGCTCGGTGTCCGGTACCGGTCGAATGCGCTCGCGCAGGAGAAGACGGGCGAGTTCTGGGTGGCGGGGAAGATGCTGACGACGGGCGCGCACGGCGACTTCGAGCACTGCGAGGTCGCGGTCTTCGTCGGCAAGAACCCGTGGCAGTCCCACGGCTTCGCGCGCACGCGCGTGGTCCTGCGCGACATCCAGAAGGATCCGGCCCGCAGCCTGATCGTGATCGATCCCCGGCGCAGCGAGACAGCCGCAATGGCGGACTACCACCTGCAGGTCAGGCCGGGCACGGACGCGTGGTGCCTGGCCGCGCTGGCGGCGATCATCGTGCAGGAAGACCTCGTGGCGCACGACTGGATCGCAGTGCACACCACGGGTTACGCCGAGATCGGACCCGTGCTGCAGCGCATCCCGGTGGCCCGGTTTGCGGCGGCGTGCGGCGTGGACGAGCAACTGCTGCGCCGGGCGGCGCGGCGCATTGCGGGCGCACGCAGCGTGTCGATGATGGAAGACCTCGGGCTGCAGATGAATGTGCACTCCACGCTCGCGCAGCTACCTGCAGCGTCTCGTCTGGCTGTTGACCGGCCACTACGCGAGGCCCGGCACCAACAATTCGTTCGTGCCGTTCCTGTCGCTCGCGAAGGCGAGCAAGGGCGAGGGATTCGCCAGGGCGGCCGGCGGGGCTGCACGCCCGCCGCAACGGCGCAGCCCCGTGGTCGGCGCCAGGATCATCATCGGACTCATTCCCTGCAACGTGATTCCCGAGGAGATCCTCACCGATCACCCCAGGCGCTATCGCGCGATGCTGATCGAGTGCGGCAATCCGGTGCATTCGCTCGCGGACAGCCAGCGCATGCGTGCCGCGATCCGCGCGCTCGACCTCAGTGTCGTGATCGACGTGGCGATGACCGAGACCGCGCGCGAAGCCGACTACGTGCTGCCCGCGTGCAGCCAGTTCGAGAAGGCGGAGGCGACGTTCTTCAACCTCGAGTTCCCGCGCAACGGCTTCCACCTGCGGCAGCCGCTTTTTGCGCCACGGCCGGGCACGCTGCCGGAAGCCGAGATCCACGCGCGACTGGTGGAGGCGCTGGGCGAATTGCGGCCGGGCGATTACACATTACTGCGGCGCGCGGCGCGACTCGGGCCGGACTGCCTTCGCGCTCGCCTTCGCGTGGAAATCGGCACGGGATCCCAGGATCGGCCGATATGCCGGAGTCGTGCTCTACCGGACTCTCGGCGATGTCCTGCCGGACGTCATGAAGGAGGCCGCGTCGCTGTGGGGCATTTCGCACCTGTACGTGCGCAGCCAGCCCAGGGCCGCCGCGCGCGCCGGCTTCGGCGGCGGTGCCGTGGCGGCTGGCAATCGACTGTTCGACGCGATCCTGGGCAGCCCCTCGGGACTGATCTTCGCGGAGAGCGACTACGAGGACAGCTGGCGGGCCGTGCGCCTGCCCGATCACCGGATCAATCTCCTTGTGCCGGAGCTGCTGCCCGAATTGTCGAAGCTGGAATCCGGGCCCCTGGGGCCGGACCCGGAGTTCCCCTTCGTGCTCTCCGCAGGCGAGCGGCGCGCCGACACGAGCAACACCGCGATTCGCGATGCCGGCTGGCATCGCAAGGGCCCGTTCGGCACGTTGCGCATGAGTCCGCACGATGCGACGGCGCTCGGCTGCAAGGACGGCGAGCTCGTTCGGCTCAGCACTCGCCGCGGCAGCGCGGACGTCGTGACCGAGGTCACCGACACGATGCAGCCCGGCCACATTTCACTGCCGAACGGCCAGGGACTCGACTACCGTCGCGCGGACGGCACCGTCGTGCGCGCCGGCGTGGCGCCCAACGAACTCACTGACCTTTCCCGCAGGGATTTCCTCGCCGGCACGCCCTGGCACAAGCACGTACCCGCGCGCGTCGAGCGGTGTGACGCGGCCACCGAGCCTCCCGGGGAGTCCGCATGAAGTTGCTTCGTGGCACTCGGAGGCGAGCCCTGCGTGGCCCGTTACAACAGCGGCGGCCTCCATCGCTGCAGTCCTGGTATTTTGCGGCTTCGTCTGACGAGCGCGCGGCGCCGGCGCGCAATGACTCGGCCGGCCCGGTGGAGTAAGAGTCCGGCGCCGGGAGTCCATTGAGCGATCGTCAAGTCGCCAGGCTTCCCGTCTCGTATCCGGCCGTCGCACGAACAAGGAGGTTCCATGAACCGGGTACTCGTCGTACTGGTAATCGTCGCCGCCATCGCCGCCGGCCTGTACTTCGGACGCCGCACGGGCGACGTCGCCGGGCCAGCGACGACGCCGGTCGTCCCGGCCCCCGTCGGCGCCACCTTGCTGACGGGCCTCGGCAACTACGATTTTCCCGTCACGAGCAGGCACCCCGATGTCCAGCGCTGGTTCAACCAGGGACTCATGCTCACCTATGGTTTCAACCACGACGCTGCCGAGCGTTCGTTCCTGAAGGCAACAGAGCTCGATCCCGATTGCGCGATGTGCTGGTGGGGTGCGGCACTCGTGGTCGGTCCGCACGTCAACGCGAAGATGGACCCGGGCAACAACGAGAAGGCCTGGACGCGCCTGCAGCGTGCGATCGCACTCGCGTCCGGGTCCAGCGATCGCGAACAGGCGTTCATCCGGGCGCTCGCGGCGCGGTATGCCGAGAAACCCCCGGAGGATCGGCGTCCCCTGGATGAAGCCTACGCCGTGGCAACCGGGCAACTGGCCGCACAACGGCCGGACGATCTCGACGCTGCGGTGTTCCACGCCGAGGCGATGATGGACCTGCAGCCCTGGGACTATTACGACGCGCAGCTGCAGCCGAAGGGGCACACGGCAGAGGTCGTGTCCCTTCTCGAGTCCGTGATAGCGAGAGATCCCGACCACGCGGGCGCCTTGCACCTGTACGTGCACGCCGTGGAGGCGTCGGCCGATCCACAACGCGGTGTCGCCGCCGCCGATCGCCTGCGCGAGCTGATTCCAGGGTCCGGCCATCTCGTGCACATGCCCGCGCACATCTATGCGAGGGTCGGGCGCTGGCACGACGCGGTCCTCGCGAACCAGAAGGCGATGGCGGCGGACAATGCCTACCTCGAAATGTGCCGCGGCAACGCGACGGGCGTGTATCCCCTCGGGTACGTCCCGCACAACCCGCACTTCCTCTGGTTCGCGTCGAGCATGGAGGGCGCGAGCGCAACCGCCCGGGAGGCAGCTCTCAAGACCGCGGAGCGGGTCAACCTCCCCGACCTCATGCGACAGCCCGGGTTCGCAAGCCTGCAGCACTACTGGATGACGCCGTGGTTCTACGACGTGCGCTTCGGGCGCTGGGACGAGATCGCGGGGAAGCCGAATCCAGCGCCGGATCTTCCTTACGTCACGGCAATCTGGCACTACGCGCAGGGCATGGCCGCGGTCCGGCAGCAGCGGATCGACGATGCCGTCGCGCATCACGCAAGCCCTGGTGAAACTGGCCGCGGATCCGGTCATGGCAACCCTGACCATGTGGGACCGCTACCCGCTGTCCCACGCCGTGAACATCGCCGAGCGCACCGTGAGATCGGAACTCGCCATGGCTCGCGGCGACAAGGACGCTGCGATCGCGGCGTTGCGGGAGGCTGTCCAGATCGAGGACCGGATTCCGTACGACGAGCCTCCGGGCTGGCACGCGCCGGTGCGGCTGTCGCTCGGAGCGGTGCTGCTCGACGCCGGACGGGCGCAGGAGGCCGAGGCGGTCTATCGCGACGAACTGCGTCGCAATCCGGAAAACGGGTGGTCGCTCAAGGGGTTGGTGCTGAGTCTCGAGATGCAGAAGCGGCGCAAGGATGCCGTGGAGGCCGAAAAGCAGCTGGCGAGGGCCTGGCAGCACGCCGACGTGCAGCTGGCGGCGTCCCGGTTTTAAGCGATCTGCGCGGGACGAAGCGCAATAAAGCGTATGATCGGCGGCCGCCGGCGACCCTGCGTCCCGGCGGATCGGCCGCCATCAATCCGGTACACCCCTCTCCATGACCTTCGAGTCGCGCAGGTCCTGTCAGCGTTCATGAGACCTTGAAGACACCCTCGGACCTGCAACCCCTCGTTGACGACGGCGTGATCGACGAAGTCCTGCAGTCGCTGAAGAGCGGCAAGGAAGCGACCGTCTACGTCGTGCGCACCGGTGCGGACCTGCGCTGCGCCAAGGTTTATCGAAACATGGCGCAGCGCAGCTTCCAGAAACGCGCCCAGTACCAGGAAGGCCGCAAGGTCCGGGGCAGCCGCCAGGCACGCGCGATCGGCAAGAGCACCGGTTTCGGCCGCAAGGAGCAGGAAACCGCGTGGAAGAATGCCGAGGTGGACGCGTTGTATCAACTCGTGGCCGCGGGTGTTCGCGTGCCGCGGCCACATGGTTGCTTCGACGGCGTCCTCATCATGGAACTCGTGACGGATGCCGCCGGGAATCCCGCGCCACGCCTCGGCGAGGTGGAGCTCCCGGCCGCCACGGCGCTCGAATACCACGCCTTCCTGATCCGGCAGGTCGTGCGCATGCTCTGCATCGGCCTCGTGCACGGCGACCTCTCCGAATTTAACGTGCTCGTCGCGCCGGAAGGCCCCGTGATCATCGACCTGCCGCAGGCCGTCAACGCGGCGGGCAACAATGCGGCCCTCGCAATGCTGGAACGGGACGTGAACAACCTTCGTTCCACGCTCGGCCGTTTTGCCCCGGAGTTGCTAGCGACCGAATTCGCGCTGGAAATGTGGTCGCTGTACGAGCAGGGCGAACTGCGGCCGGAGAGCGAACTCACGGGCGTCTTCGTGCGTGACGAGACGGCCGTCGATGCCGACGCCGTGATGCTCGTCATCGACGACGCGCGCGAGGAAGAGATCCAGCGCCAGCTGCGCCTCGCGAGCTGACACGCCCCAGGTTTCGACTCGGGAGGGCAGGCAGGCATGAACGACGGAATCACACGGCGTGATTTCCTGGATGGCATGGCACTGACCATCGCGGCGGGTCTTGCGCCCACTGGCCTTTTTGCACAAGGCCGGCCTGCCCCCGCTGTCCCGTATCCACCGTCGCTGACCGGACTCCGGGGACAGCACGACGGCGCGTTCGAGGCAGCCCATACGATGCCGTTCCAGCACGTGCAGTACCGCGTCGGCGGCCTGCCGGTGGAGGAGGAGTACGACTGCATCGTGGTGGGCGGCGGCATCAGCGGCCTGTCCGCCGCATGGTTCTATCGCCAGCGGTTCGGTGCCGACGCGAGGATCCTCGTCCTCGACAATCACGATGACTTCGGTGGACACGCGCGCCGCAACGAGTTCACGGCAGGCGATCGCACGCTGATCGGTTACGGCGGCAGCGAGGCGCTGCAGTCGCCGATGACGAACTTCTCGGCCGTGGTCAACTCGCTGCTGCGGGAACTCGGGGTCGAGCCAGCCCGTTTCGGCAAGTACTTCGACCAGGCACTGTACCCCGGACTCGGGCTCTCGCGCGGAAGCTTCTTCGATCGCGACCGGTTCGGCACCGACAAGCTCGTAACCGGCGACCCGACGGACTGGGTGTGCGACGACATCCCGCGCGATCGCCGCAACGGGCGATCGATCGCAGCCTTCATCGGCGACTTCCCGGTGTCTGCGGATGCCCGGCGGCAACTCCTGGAGCTCTTCACGTCGCAGCGAGTCACGCTTGGTCAGCTCAAGGACGACGCGGCCCGCGAGGCGTACCTCGCCGGCATTTCCTACGTCGATTTCCTGCGCAAGGACTGGGGCCTCGGCCAGGAGGCCATCGCGTACTTTGGCGGCCGGCCACTCGACTTCTTCGGCCTCCCGCCGAACCTGATCCCCGCGCTCGATTGCGCGCTCTTCGCATACCCGGGCTTCAAGGGCGTGTCGCTGCCGGTGGACGAAGAGGTGGCGGCTGAAATGGACGAGCCCTACATCTACCACTTCCCGGACGGCAACGCCTCGATCGCGCGCCTGCTGGTGCGCAGCCTGGTGCCGTCTGCCATGCCAGGCTCGACCATGGAAGACGTCGTCCTCGCGACGGCGCGCTACGCGGAACTGGATCGCCCGCAGCACCGCGTGCGCGTCCGCCTGAACAGCACGGTCGTCCGCGTGGAGAACGGCTCTACGGGCGTCGAACTCGGGTACCTCGGCAACGGCGATCGTGTGCTGCATCGCCTGCGCGCGAAGCACGTCGTGATGGCGTGCTTCAACATGCTGATCCCCTACGTCATGGGCGGCCTGCCCGATGAGCAGGCCGCCGCGCTCAAGCTGAACGTCAAGTCGCCGCTCGTCTATACGAACGTGCTGGTGCGCAACTGGCGCCCATGGGTGAGGCTGGGCGTGCACGAGATCTACGGCGTGGCCAGCCACCATTCCCGGGTCAAGCTCGACTATCCGGTGGCCATGGGCGGCCACCGCAACCCGGTCCAGCCGGACGAGCCGATGGTGCTGCACATGGTGCACGTGCCGACTGTGCCCGGCATCGACGAGCCGCGTTCGGCACTGCGGGCGTCGCGCGGCCTGCTGCTGCGGGCGACGTTTGCGGATCACGAGACGGCCATCCGTCGCGACCTGTCCCGCATGCTCGGCCCGGGTGGGTTCGACGACCGGAAGGACATTCTCGCGATTACCGTCAACCGCTGGTCGCACGGCTATTCCTGGGGCGGGAATACACTGGCCGACGACGCGGACGAGGCAGCTGCAGCGATGCAGCGCGCCCGCAGTCCGGTGGGCAACGTCACGATCGCGAATTCGGACTCCGGGTGGTCGGCGTATGCCCACGTGGCCATCGACGAGGCGCATCGCGCGGTCAGCGAGTTGCAACCCGACCAGACCGCAGCCGGCGCTCGCGGCGATGATTTCACCGGACACGAGACGAGGGAAACGCAGGCATGATTTCGAAGCCGACAGTGTTGCTGGCCGTCGTGGCGGGCCTGGTGCTCGCGGCCGGGTGCAGCAGGTCCAGGACAGGAGATGTGGCGACTGCGCAAGTCGCGCCGGGCGCAGCGGCCGACACGATTTTCACTGGCGGCGACATCGTCACGGTCAATGATGCCCAACCGACAGTGGAAGCGCTCGCGGTGAAGGACGGACGCATCCTCGCCGTCGGCGCGCGGAGCGTTGTCGAAGCCGCGCACAAGGGCGAGTCCACCACGGTCGTCGACCTCGCGGGCAAGGCCCTGCTGCCGGGATTCCTCGATCCCCACAGCCACTACTTCAGTTCGCTCACCGTGGCCAACCAGGTCAATGTCTTTGCGCCGCCGGCCGGGCCCGGCAAGGACATTCCCGGCATCGTCGCCGCGCTGAAGAAGTTCCGCGACGAACACAAGGTCCCCAGCGGGCGTGTTGATCCAGGCCTACGGCTACGACGACAACGCGATGCCGAACGGCATCGGGCTGACCCGCGACGACCTCGACGCGGACTTCCCGGACAACCCGGTGCTCGTCGGGCACGTGTCGATGCACGGCGCCGTGCTGAACTCGGCCGCCATGAAGCAGTTCGGCATTTCCGCCGCGACGAAGACGCCGCCGGGCGGCGTCATCGTGCGCAAGCCCGGGCTCCGAACGAGCCCGCCGGCCTGGTCATGGAGATGGCGTACCTGCCGATCTTCGCGTCGCTGCCGACGCCCGAACGCCGCAGCAGGAGGTCGAATGGAGCCGCGCCGGCCAGATGCTGTACGCCGCCAGCGGCATCACGACGGCGCACGAGGGCGCGACGCACGCGTCCGAACTCGCAGCTGATGCAGCGCGCCGCCGCCGCGGGCGCCGACATCATCGACGTCGTGGCCTACCCGTTCGTCACGGACTTCGACGCGGTGCTCGCGAAGAATCCCGGTCGACACCTGGGGCAAGTACGTCAACCGCCTGAAGCTCGGCGGCGCGCAAGATCACGCTCGACGGTTCGCCGCAGGGCAGGACCGCCTACTTCACGACGCCCGTACCTCACCGGTGGGCCCGGGCGGCGAGAAGAACTGGAGCGGCGAGCCCGGGTTCCCCGAGGAGGACGTGAAGGCGTTCGTCAAGAAGGTCTATGACCTCGGCCTGCCGCTCGAACGTCCACGCCAACGGCGACGCCGCCGATCGACCTGCTGCTGCGGGCGCACGAGTACGCCGCCGCCGGCGATCTGTCGCGGCAGCGGCACGTCACCGTCATCCACTCGCAGTTCGTCCGGCCCGACCAGCTGGACAAGTTCGTCGCCTACAAGATGACGCCGTCGTTCTTCACGGTGCACACCTTCTACTTCGGCGACACGCACGTCCTGCAACCGCGGCAAGGAGCAGGCCGTACTTCCTGAGCCCGATGCGGGCCGCGATCGACAAGGGACTGCGCCCCACGAACCACACCGACTTCGTCGTCGCGCCGCTCGACCAGATGTTCGTGATGTGGACGGCGGTCAACCGCATCTCGCGCGGCGGCGAGGTCATCGGACCGGACCAGCGCGTCACGCCGCTCGAGGCGCTGAAGGCGATCACGATCGACGCGGCGCACCAGTACTCGCGAGGAAGCGTCCAAGGGCTCGCTGGAGCCCGGCAAGCTCGCGGACCTCGTGATTCTCGACAGGAATCCGCTCACGGTGGACCCGATGGCGATCAAGGACATCCAGGTCGTCGAGACGATCAAGGAAGGAAAGACGATCTACAGCGCGCGCTGAATTGATCGCGCCTCGCAGGGCGACCGAGGCGCGATGGCGAGCTGCCCGTGGTTGCGGAGAGGAACAATGCCGGTAAAGCTTCCGTCCCTGGACTCACGTCTGTTCGCCCCGGTTTCCGGCCACCCACCCGCGCCGGGCGCGGCCGGTATCAGTCCGCGCGCGCGGGACCTCGGCGTGCCGTTTCCGGGACCGCCCGGCCCGCTCAACGCCATCACCGACGTGAGCGGCGTCGAAGTCGGATACGTCACGCTCATCGAGGGCGATGGCCGTCTCGTGGCCGGCAAGGGCCCGGTGCGGACCGGCGTCACGGCCATCCTGCCGCGCGGACGGCACGCGCACGCGCCCGTGTTCGGCGGCCACGCGGTCGGGAACGGCAACGGCGAGATGACGGGTGCGATCTGGATCGAGGAATCAGGCATCCTGGAAAGCCCCGTCCTGATCACGAACACGCACAGCGTCGGCACCGTCCGGGATGCGGTGATCGCGTGGCTGCTGCAGCACGGAGGCACGAGCCAACCCTGGGGATTGCCCGTCGTCGCCGAGACCTGGGACGGCTACCTGAACGACCTGAATGGCTTTCACGTGCAGCCCGGCCACGCGCACGCTGCGCTAGATGCGGCGCGCGGCGGCGCAATCGCGGAAGGCAACGTCGGCGGCGGTACCGGCATGCACACGTTCGAGTTCAAGGGCGGCACGGGCACGTCGTCGCGCCGCGTCCGGGTCCGTGACGTCGGCGACTACACGGTCGGCGTGCTGGTCCAGTCGAACTTCGGCTCGCGCGCCCAGCTGCAGATCGCGGGAATACCGGTAGGACGGGAGTGGCCCGAGGACGCGCCATTCACGGCGCAGCATGGACCGGCCAACGAACTTGGATCGATCATCGTCGTGGTCGCGACGGACGCCCCGCTGCTGCCGACGCAGTTGAAGCGCATCGCGAAACGCGTGGGCATGGGCATCGCCCGCACCGGGGGCACGGCAGGCAACGGGTCGGGCGACATCTTCGTCGCGTTCTCGACTGCCAACGCAACCGCCGCGTCGGGCGGCGCCGGGCTGAAGGACATGAAGTTCCTGCCGAACGACCTGCTGAACGGCCTGTTCGAAGCGACGGTGCTCGCGACCGAAGAGGCGATCGTCAATGCGATGATTGCGGCGCGCACGATGACAGGCATCGACGGCCACCGGCTCGTCGCGATCGACCATGCCCGGTTGCGCGCGATCCTGCGGCGTCACAGCCGGCTCGAGACGGGCAGCGGCGCAACGCCTGGGCTCGAATGACGCCGCGACCGAGACGAGGCTGTCCGGAGCGCAACCCGCTGGTGCCGGCCGGCGCTCATTCGATCAGTGCCACCGCCTTGACCTGGGCCCAGACCGACTTGCCGGGTTCGAGCGCCAATGCGCGCCACGAGCGTCGCGTGATGCTCGCGAGCAGAGGACTGCCGCTCGCGTCGAGGCGCACCAGGAGCGTGGCGGGATGGCCCGCGTCCGCCGCCTCGACGACGGTCGCGGGCAGCAGGTTCAGGATGCTGGTGTCGGCCTGGCGTTCGAGCGTCAGGCTGACGTCGCGTGCGTCGATGCGGCAGCGCACTCGCTGCCCGATCGGGTGCCCACGACTCGGCACATGCAGGGAGCCGCCGGCGAACTCGAGCCGGGTCAGCCGGTCCGCCGCGTCGTCGCCGACCACCGTGGCATCGACGACCACGCTCGCATCGCGCAGGAACTCGAGCGGCAGGTCGAGGCGTGACAACGTCGCCCGCAGCGGGCCGCTGGCCACCACGCGGCCGTGATCGAGCAGCACGATGTGGTCCGCGAGTCGCGCCACTTCGTCCGCGCTGTGACTGACGTAGATCGCGGGGACCTGCAGCTCGTCCCGCATGCGCTCGAGATACGGCAGGACCTCGCCCTTGCGCGCCTGGTCCACGGCCGCGAGCGGCTCGTCCAGGAGCAGCAGTCGCGGACTCATGAGCAACGCGCGCGCCATTGCGACGCGCTGGCGCTCGCCTCCCGACAGTCCCGCGGGCCGGCGGTCGAACAGCGGTTCGATGCCGAACAATGCTGCGATCTTGTCGAACGCCCCGCGATCGGTGCGATCGGCCGATCGCGCGCGACCGTACTCGAGGTTGCCGCGCACGCTCAGGTGCGGCAGCAGGCTGGCTTCCTGGAACACGTAGGCCACGCCCCGTCGATGCGTCGGCAGGAAAACGCCCCGGGCTTCGTCCTGCCAGGTCTCGCCGTTCACGCGCACGTGGCCGGTTCGCGCACGCTCGAGGCCGGCAAGGGCACGCAGGCACGTGGTCTTGCCGGAACCGGACGGGCCGAACAGCGCGCTCACGCCGTTGCCCGGCAATTCGAACTCTACGTCGAGGTTGAAGCCCGGATGCCGTACGTCGAGCCGCGCGTGCAGGCCAGCGGTCATATCGGATTGGGGCCCTTCGGCGACGAACGCACGTGGTACACGCAAAGCAGCACGGCGAACGAGAACAGCAGGATCGCCGCGGACAGCCAATGCGCCTGGCCGTATTCGAATGCCTGCACGTGATCGTAAATCTGCACCGACGCGACCCTGGTCTCGCCCGGGATGCTGCCGCCGATCATCAGCACGACGCCGAACTCGCCGACCGTGTGCGCGAAGCCGAGGATGGCCCCGGTGAGGAAGCCCGGCCAGGCGAGCGGAACCGCCACCGTGAAGAAGCGGTCGAGCGGACTCGCACGCAACGTTGCGGCCACCTCGAGCGGGCGATCGCCGATCGCCTCGAACGCGTTCTGCAGCGGCTGCACGACGAACGGCAGCGAGTACAGCACCGACGCGACGACGAGGCCCGGAAACGTGAATGGCAGCAGACCGAGTCCAAGCGATTGCGTGAGGTGCCCGATCGGACCGCCGGGACCCATGGCGACCAGCAGGTAGAAGCCGAGCACGGTCGGCGGCAGGACCAGCGGCAGCGCGACGATGGCGGCGACCGGCCGCCGCCACGACGAATGCGTGCGCGCCAGCCACCACGCGATCGGCGTGCCGATGATGAGCAGCAGGACGGTGACCATCGTGGCCAGTTCGAGCGTCAGCCGCATCGCGGCGAGATCCTGCACGGAAAGCACTGGAATCATGGCGTGCCGCCTGCCGTCGCACCGGGTAGCACGAAGCCGTAACGCGCCATGACGGCACGCGCTTCCGGGCGGCTGACGTAGTCCACGAACGCGTGCGCCAGCGCGTTCCCGGCCGCCCTTTTCGTCATGACGAAACCCTGCTCGAGCGGTGCGTGCAGCGACTCCGGTATCAGGAAGTACCCGCCCTGCCGTGCCAGCTCCGGACTGAGCGCAAGCGAAAGTGCAATGATCCCGACCTGCGCGTTTCCCGATTGCACGAACTGGGCTGCCTGCGCGACGTTCTCGCCGAAGACCAGCTTCGGCTGCACCTGCTCCCAGAGCCCGGCGCTTCGCAACGCTTCTTCGGCGCGCTTGCCATACGGCGCATGCTGGGGCGCGGCGATCGCGATCCTCCGGACCGGCGCCGACTTCAGGTCGTCCAGCGTCATGCGGCTTGCGTCCAGTTGCGAGCTCCACAATACGATGCGCCCGACCGCGTAGGGCCGCACCGGAGGCAGCGCGAGGTTCGCGACGACGAGCTCGCGCGGATAGGCGATGTCGGCCGAGAAATACAGGTCGAACGGCGCTCCCTGCTGGATCTGCGTCCTGAAGTTTCCGGACGAGCCATAGACGACTTCTATGTTCGCGTCCGAGTGCGCCGCACGAAATCCGGTCAGCAGTTCGTCCATGCAGAACTTGAGGTCCGATGCCGCCGCGATGCGCAACGGTTCCGCCGCCGTGACTGGGGAGGCGATTAGCGCGAGGCTCCCGGCGACAAGCAGGGTCTTGAGCATCCGGATCACGGCACACCTCCAGAACGCGTTCCTCTTCGACGACGATGCGCCAGTCGACGGACCGGGTCTCCGTCAGGTCGGCGCCAACGCGAACCGCGCCTTCGCCTTTTGCACGAGTTCCACGAAGCGCGGATGGTCTCGAAGCGGATCGAGGTCCGTGTCGTTGTCGAGCCAGACCAGCCATCCCTTCGACGCTTTTTCAATGACGCTGGACAACAGGTTCACGGCTGGCTCGATTTCGCGCAGCTTCGCGAGCGCGCAAACGAAGTTGAAGTGGAGGATCGTGTTGTCGGGGTCGAGCAATGTGCCACGCTCGATCCACTCCTTCGCGCGCTCGGCTTCACCCAGGCCGGCGAGGAGTCCGGCGCCGTATCCCAGCGCCCGTCCGTGATCGGGTTCCGCCGCGATTACCTTTTCGACGCGAGCCAGCGCCCGCTTTGCCGCTGCGCGCGACCCCGCGTCGTCGCCCTTGGCCTCGTAACACTGGCACGCAAAACTGGCAGCCGTGAATTCCGTTTCGACGACCGCGGCAGCCTTCTCGAAATACCGGATCGCATCGTCATAACGATGCAATGCAATGCTGCACATGCCGGCAACACGGTTGCCTTCGTACGACTCCGGGTCGAGGCGCAGCGCGGCCTCGCAGGCCGTCAAGCCAATTTCGTATCGCCCCTGGCCCTGGTGCGCGGCACCCAGGGCGGCGTGCGCGTCGGCGAGTCGCGGGTCGAGCCGGATGGCCTCATTGGCCGCGTCGAGGCCGTCCTCCCTGGATGCGCTGCGACGATGCATATCCCACTGCGCGATCGCCATCGTGGCCCAGGGCGCCGCGTAGGACGGATCGAGCTCGACCGCGCGCTTGCACAGCCGGACGATGATCTCCTGGTGGCGCTCGTTGCCCATGACGCTGAATTGCCGCGCCATCAGGTAGAGCTTGTAGGCCTGGACGTTGCTGGTGGCCCGCTGCTCCAGCGCGCGCTTTTCTTCCGGCAGGAGCGTGAGCTTCAACGCGGCGACGATGGCTTTCGAGATCTCGTCCTGCAGCGCGAAGATGTCGCTCAAGTCGCGATCGTAACGTTCGCCCCAGACCTGCGCCTCGTTCGCAGCGTCGACGAGCTGCGCCGTGATGCGCACGCGTGCGCCCGCCTTCCGGACGCTGCCGACCAGCACATACGACGCCCTCGTCTGCCGGCCGATCTCGCTCACGCCGCCCCTGGCGCCCTTGAAGGAAAACGCCATGTTGCGGGACACGATCGAGAGGGCCGATACCTTGCCGAGGTCGGTGATGATGTCCTCGGTGATCCCATCGGAGAAATATTCCTGCTCGGGATCGCCGCTCATGTTGGCGAAGGGCAGCACGCAGATGCTGACTTCGGCGCTTTTTCAGGCTCGTCGCCTGCACGGGCACGGGCTTTCTCGGCGGACCGAGCTTCGTTTCCAGTGCCTTGCAGAGGCCCCGAAACGCGACGCCCTCGCGGTCCTCGCCCCACTGGTCAAGATCTGTCGTGTGCACCGCGCGGAAGTCGATCGGCAGCTTGGCGTTCGCGAAGCGGACCGGAACCAGGACCCCGCGATCGGCCGCGTCACGGGCTTCGCCGCGGACCCAGCGCGAATCGACCGAATGCGGAGTCCAGACCACGACCAGCGACCGGGCGGCCTCGAGCTCGCGGGAAATCAGCGTGTCGAACTCTTCGCCCGGCGTGATTGCCGGATCCCACCAGACCGACCAGCCTTCGGCTTCGAGCGAGGCGACGAGAGGTGCGACGAGCGCTTTGTCCGCCCGCGAATAGGACACGAAAATGTCTGCCAAAGGCTCCCCCGGTATCCAGGTTTTCACCTTAGCATAACTCCCGCGCGGCCCCGGGACGCGACCCGGTCGGCGCAGCCGGGCGGCTGGGAATCGCGGGGGATTGATTCATGATCGATCGATTACATCCAACGGGCGGACGCACGCGAATGCCGGCGCCGGAAGCAGACCTGGCCGAATTCACGCTGAAGGCGGTCACGATCGGCGTCGTGCTGGGCATCGTGTTCGGCGCGGCGAACGCCTATCTCGGCCTGCGCGTCGGGATGACCGTATCCGCGTCGATTCCCGCGGCGGTGATGACCGTCGCGGCCTTCCGCCTGCTGCGAACCAACGGCACGATCCTCGAGGCGAACATGTCGCAGACGGTCGCGTCGGCGTCGACGTCGCTCGCGACCGGCACGATCTTCACGATCCCTGCATTGTTCCTCTGGGGCGCCGTGCCGCCGTACCTGCAGGTCGTCACGCTGGCGTTCCTCGGCGGCCTGCTCGGCCTGTCGGCGATGATCCCCCTGCGTCGCCTGCTGATCGTCAAGGCGCACGACGAACTGCCCTACCCCGAAGGCACGGCTTGTGCAGAAGTACTGCGTGCCACGAACACCGACCAGGCCGGCGCCGCGAGCGGCAGCGTGTGGATCTTCCGCGGCATGGCCCTCGGTGCGGCGGTCAAGTTGACCATTGCGCTCGTCTACCTGATTCCGGGCGAGCTCCACGTGGCCTTGCCGATCCTGCCGAAAGCCGAGCTCGCGCTCGAAATCGCGCCTGCACTGCTGGGTGTCGGTTACATCCTCGGCTACCGGCAAGCGGCGGTCTGCGTGGCCGGCGCACTCGTCTCGGCCGTCACGATCACACCGCTGATCGCGTGGCTCGGGGCACACGCGACGTCCCCGCTGTATCCCGAAACGACGCGGCTCGTGTCCGACATGGACGCGGGCGACATCTGGGCACGCTACGTGCGTTACATCGGTGCGGGCGCTGTCGCCACGGCGGGCATCCTCACGGTGCTGCGTGGATTGCCGACGATGATTGGCGCCTTCACGGCGGTCGCGCGCGGCATGCAGACCAGGAATGGCGTGACAGCCGAAACAGCCGGGCGCACGGACCGGGACCTGCCGGCGGCGTTCGTGTTCGGCGGCGTGGCCACGGTCGTGCTGATCGCAGGGCTCGTGCCAGGCGTGTTCGCGGGCGACATGGGCATCGTCCAGCGCTCCGTGCTGGCGGGCGGCGTCGGCTTGTTCGGCATGCTGTTCGTGGCCGTGGCAGCCCGCATCGTCGGCATCGTCGGCGTGTCGTCGCAGCCGACGTCGGGCATCACTCTCGTGACGCTGCTCGGCACGGCATCCGTTTTCGCCGCCGCCGGATGGGTGAACGCGGATGCACGCGCAGGTGTCCTGACGGTCGGCACGATCGTCGCAATCGCCGCCAGCAAGGCCGGCGACATTTCGCAGGACCTGAAGACCGGATGGCTGGTGGGCGCGACCCCGGCCCGGCAACAACTCGGCCAGCTGATCGGCGCCGCGTTCGCGTGCTGGGCCGTCGCGGCCACGGTGCACCTGCTCGGCACGGCGTACGAGTTCGGCTCGCGCGACATCCCGGCGCCGCAGGCGACGCTGATGAAGACGATCATCGAAGGCGTGCTCTCCGGCGAACTGCCATGGAACCTGGTGCTGACCGGAGCGGGGCTTGCGCTCGGCGCCATGCTGTGCGGTGTGTCGGGCCTGGCTTTCGCCATCGGCGTCTACCTGCCGCTCGCCACGATGGCGCCGTTGTACGTCGGCGGCTGCATGCGCGCATGGGCGGAGCGCGGCCGCGGCGACCGGGCAGAAGGCGAGCACAACGCGGGCATCCTGGCCGCGTCTGGTCTCGTCGCCGGAGAGGGGTTGGCCGGTGTCGTCGTCGCGGGCCTCGTCGCGGCGGGGATTGCGCCGAAATCCATGGATCCCAGGCTCGCGGGAATCACGGGCGAACTGCTCGCGGTCGCCGTTGCCGCGGCGGTGTGCTACTTCCTGCTGCGCGGCGGTTCGGCCCGGAAGCTGCGACGAAAATGACGACGTTTCGCCGAAGGATTTCCGCGTGAGCAGGGCCATCGACGCTGCACGGTTGCAACCCGCGGGCTATCCGTTCCACGTGTCGATCGACACGCAGTTCACGGACCTGGACGTCGCGGCGCACCTGAACAACATCGCCATCGCGCGCTATTACGAGAGCGCACGCTCCAGGCTCAACATCGCCACGTTCGGACGGGATACGTTCCGCCGCGACGCACCGTTCGTGCTGGTGCTGGCCGAGACGAAATTGCGGTTCCTCGCCGAGGGCTCGTATCCGGATCCGGTCCAGGTTGGTTGCGGCATCCAGCGGATCGGCGTGTCGTCGTTCACGGTTCACCATGGGCTCTTCCAGAACGATGCCTGCATCGGAGTGTCGGACTGCGTGCTGGTCGTGATGGCCGCGGGGCGGCCCCTGGCTATCCCCGCGGAGGGCCGCGCCGGCATGCAGCGCTGGCTCGTGCCCGGTTCCCATGCAATTTGACCGTCGAGGCAAGAGGGTGCCAGATACCCACCACATGCGACCGGCGGCAACCGACCGTCGCACGACCGAGAGTCCTCGATGAAACAAGCCTTCATTTGCGATGTCATTCGCACGCCGATCGGACGATACGGCGGAGCGCTCGCTGGCGTGCGCGCCGACGATCTCGCCGCGATCCCGATTCGCGACTTGCTCGAGCGCAACCCGGGGCTGGACCCTGACGCCGTGGACGAGGTGACGCTCGGGTGTGCGAACCAGGCCGGTGAAGACAACCGCAACGTCGCGCGCATGGCCCTGCTGCTCGCGGGATTGCCGGACACGGTGCCCGGCTCGACCGTCAATCGCCTTTGCGGATCCGGCCTGGACGCCGTCGCGAGCATCGCCCGCATGATCAAGCTGGGCGATTGTCGCGTTGCCATCGCCGGCGGCGTCGAGAGCATGTCACGCGCGCCTTTCGTGATGGGCAAGGCGGACTCGGCCTTCTCGCGCGGCATGCGGGTCGAGGACTCGACGATGGGTTGGCGCTTCATCAACCCGCTGTTCAGGAGCGCGTTCGGCACGGAGACGATGCCAGAGACCGCGGAGAACGTTGCCGAACAGTGGCGGGTCAGTCGCGAAGACCAGGACGCGTTCGCGCTGCGATCCCAGCAGCGCGCCTGCGCGGCACGGTCGTCGGGCCGGTTCGCCCGTGAAATCGTGCCAGTGCGGATCGAGGGTCGCAAAGGCGTGGTGACCGAAGTCCGCGACGACGAGCACCCTCGGGCCGACACGACGCTCGCGGACCTGGCGCGCCTGCCCACGCCGTTTCGCAAGCCTGGCACGGTCACGGCAGGCAATGCTTCCGGGATCAACGACGGCGCTTGCGCGCTCCTGCTCGCCGACGAGACGGCGGCGCGCGAATTCGGGCTGCGCCCCAGGGCGCGCGTGGTGGCGTGCACGACGGCGGGGGTCGCGCCACGGATCATGGGCATCGGACCGGTGCCGGCCGTCCGCAGGTTGTTGCAGTCCACGGGGTTGCGCATCGAGCAGGTCGACGTCGGTCGAGCTGAACGAGGCGTTTGCTGCGCAAGCGCTCGCCTGCCTGCGCGAACTCGGACTCGACGACGCGGCGGCACACGTGAATCCGAACGGAGGCGCGATCGCGCTCGGACACCCGCTCGGCATGTCGGGCGCGCGGCTCGTGACCAGCGCGGTCATCGAACTCGAACTCCGGCAGGCGCGCTACGCGATCTGCACGATGTGCATCGGCGTCGGGCAGGGCATCGCGCTGCTGATCGAACGAGCCTGACTCGCCCCGGCGACTGGCCGGGGCGCGCACGCAATCGGACCCTGGATCAGCGGGCTACGGGTTCGTCCGCCACGCGCCGGGCAGCCAGGCGCCGATCGATACCGGTCGAGTCACCCATGTGGGGCGGCCGGCGTCTTCGATGGTTCCTGGCCGGCGCTGGACGGCACCAGGCTGACGGTAACGGAACCATTTCAGGACGGCGGCGGTCCCGCCGATGAACAAGACCAAGGCGATTTGCAGGTCCAGCCCCACCAGTTGCACGGCTTCAAGCCAGGTTCTCTCCACGATTCCTCCCGCGGATTCCATCAGTAGCCCCCTGACCAAGTCGTATCCTACAGGTAGATTGCTGCATCGCAACATACAGAGTGCAGTTCTGTGAACTCCGTACGCGTCCCAGATTGCGCCGAACGGGTTGTCAACAAGCTTGAAAAGCGGCTAACGGTAGCGAATTGTACCGAGAGAGAGGGAAACCGGCACCGGCTTTACCCGTCGTCAACCGCGTCGCAACGAGAACTCGATCGGCACGCGCACGTAGGCCGCGCGCGGCTGGCCGCCTTCGACGTACGGACGAAACCAGGCCTCGAGTACCGCCGACCGCGCCGCCTCGTCCAGTCGCGACGAACCGCTCGAGCGAATCACGGTGGCTTCGGCCGGCCGCCGTCGATGGCGACCAGCACGCGCAACCACACCGAGCCTTGCTCGCGCAGGCGCCTCGACACGGCGGGGTAGCGTGGCACCGGCGGATGCAGGTATTCGACACCTTCGACTTCGATGATCGTCGGCGACACAGAGGGCGCGGGTGCGGCGGCCGCGGGCGTCGGGGTCGCGGCCAACGGGACGCTCGCGACTGCCGGCAGCGTGATCGATGTGTCGGGCTGCCGCTCGGCGACCGGGATCTCGGGCACAGCGACTTCCGGCTGCGGGATCCGCAAGACCACGTCCCGGGCCGCGAGCGGGTCGGGCGTCGCAGCGGCCTCCTGCGGCGCGAAGATCAGGATCGCCTCGACTGCGCCCGAGGCGTGCAGGTCCGCATGCAGCGGCTTCATGGCCAGCAGTCCGAGGATCGTGAGCGCGTGCAGTGCGACGACGATCAGCAGCGCCGCCGGGCGCGCGGGATCCCGGACGAAGCGATTCACGGTTCGGCCCACATGCGCAG
This sequence comes from uncultured Gammaproteobacteria bacterium, assembly GCA_963786705.1. Taxonomy (GTDB): domain Bacteria; phylum Pseudomonadota; class Gammaproteobacteria; order Steroidobacterales; family Steroidobacteraceae; genus RPQJ01. The sequence continues at coordinate 1,058 of CAWBAG010000019.1, read as the reverse complement.
GAGGTTGTGATAGCAGTTCGTCAAGGCGACGACGTGCTCAGGGTCACCCATGCTGCCGCGCAGGCCGAGGATCGCCATGTCGAGATCGAACAGCAGCCTGCGCTGATCGGTACCGCGGATCATGCTTTCGATCCAGAGAAACGAGGCGAGCCTGCAGCCGCGCGTAACGGGTTCGACTCGGTGCACGCTGGACGACGGGTACAGCACCAGATCGCCCGCGGCAAGCTTGATGCGCTGCTCGCCGAACGTGTCCTGGATCACGAGTTCGCCACCCTCGTATTCCCCCGGGTCGGACAGGAATAGCGTGGCCGACAAGTCGGTGCGCAACCTCGCACCAGTGGCTCCGACGTTCCGAATCGCGTTGTCCACGTGGTTGCCGAACGAATTGGCGTCGCCGTCGTAGCGATTGAACAGCGGGGGGAAAATGCGGCGCGGCAACGCGGCCGTGAAGAACAGCGCGTGCCGGCCCAGCGACTCGAGCACGACGGTGCGCGCCTCGCGCGAAGCCGGACAGTCCTCCGGCAGCTGCCGGTTGTTCTTGACCGCTCCCGACTGCAGGCCCGCCGTGATGCGCCCGTCCGCCCATTCGGCGGCCACGACGACGGTCCGCACGCGTTGCAACGCGTCCGCCTCGAGGACTGCCGGGACCCGGATCAACATGTGCTCGACCTGTCCTGGCTGCTCAAAAGTCGTATTCGACCTTGAGGTGCAATGCCCTGGCGGTGCCCGGCACCACGTGTCCCTGGTACACGCCTTCGTAGTAGTCCTCGTCGGTCAGGTTGAGCACGTTCAATTGCAGCCCGACGTGCTCGAACTCGTACTCGGCCATGGCGTCGATGCGGTAGTACGACGGCACCTCGTTCGTGTTGTTCGCATTGCCCCAGCGCATGCCCACCGCCTCGACTCCTCCTCCCAGTTTCAGTTTCGGCAGCACGGCATACGTGGTCCACAGGCTCGCCGTGTAGTCCGGCGTGTTGATCGGAACCTTGTCGAGCGAGCCCGCCTGCTGGCCGGACGCCTCGTCCACATTGGCCCACAACCGCGCGACCGCACCGAAC
>CAWBAG010000018.1:0-16526 GCA_963786705.1 uncultured Gammaproteobacteria bacterium | reverse complement strand
GCCGGGGAACGCATCGCCATTGCCGGACTCGCCGCCCAGTTCGATGAACAGGTCGGTCGGCGCCACCCATTTGAGCTGCAGGCCGTCCTGTGCGAACTGGCCGCCGAAGAACGCCTGGTATACGAGCGGTGCGTCGACGAAGTCCCAGTTATGGGCATGGATTTCGTTCAGGTAACCGACGCCCGAGAAGAATCGTCCGCCTTTCAACGTGAGGCCTTCCGGCAACGCTGTGGTGCGGAAGAACGCTTCCTCGACTTCGAGCTCGCCCTCGCCGGACAGCGCCGCCGTGAGACTGCCCATGAAGTACGGATCGACACTGGCGGACAGCGTGATCTCGGACTCGCCGAGGCTGAAGCTGCGGTCGCCCGGACCGATCTCGCCACCGCTCGGCATGAACCCGGCGATCGCGTAGGTCTCGGGATCCTGCGACAGGTTCGCGTACGTGCCGGACAGGATCACCGCGATGGCTGGGTTGAACGCCGAGCTGCGCATGCCTCCGACCGAGGCCGAAGTCAACGGCGCTGGTTCGGGCACGGGAACTGCACCGCCGTCCGCCGCGGCGGCGTCGGCCACGGCAGGCGCGCTGCCCGCGCCAGCCGCATTGGCTTCGATCTGGTCGATGCGCGCCTCGATCGCCGCAACGCGCCCGGTGTACTCGGCCTTCAATGCATCGATCTCGGCGCGCAGTTCGGCCAGTGCTGCATCGTCGTTCGCCGCAGCCGTCATGGGTATCAACAGGGCGGCGCACGCAATGCGCGCGACCCGAAGTTTCAAGCGTTCCATTACTGAATCCTCGTCACGGCAATCGGGATGCCTGCCGCAGGCAGGTCGGTGACTGCCGGGCGGGCCTTACGTCGTGCAGCGGCCGCGGGCGCGGCCGCGGGAGGATTCAGCGGGGAGGAGCGCGCGATCGAAAGGCGAGATGACGCGCGCGGGCGGCCGGAACGTGGATCGAAGGCAGGATGAATGCGTCGCCGCACTGGGCGCCCACGAACAAGGGCGCGGCGGCGGCGCCCGCGACCGACAGCAGCGGCGCAATCGAGGCGCAGTCGGTGCAGAGCTGCGCGTGGTTGCCGGGCAGCCCGGCCGCGTCCGGACCGACGTGCCGCGACGCGTGCGCGACCGCCAGCGCCTGGCCCAGCGACAGCGCGACCAGGGCGATCAGCGCGATCGTGCGGCAGTGACGACGGGCAATGCGGAAGACTGGGCCGTGCCATGTCCGCCCGATGATAACCGAACGCCGTGCGCAAAGCCCGGAGCGGCGCGTATTGTTGTGACCGCGTGCCGCCGGACGCCGGCCGGGCCTCGAGGGCGAGACCGCGACCGTGCACGTCGCGGTGACGCGTTGTAGACCATCTGGCGCGACGCCAGAGCGGTCGAGCAGCATTTCCACCTTGTCGCGGAAGCTGCGACTGAGCTTGATTTCCTGCCCCGACTGCAGCTTCAGGAAGCACTCGCCATTCAGGTGCGGGCGCAGCGAGCGCACGCGCGCGAGGTTCACGATCGTCGAACGGTGCACGCGCTGGAACACGAGGGGATCGAGCACGTCCTCGAGCTCCTTCATCGTCGCGCGCAGCACGTGCGTCGCGCCGGCCGCGTGCAGGCACATGTAGTCGCCGGCCGCGTCGATCCAGTCGATCGTGGAGACGTCGAGACGCAGGGTTTCGCGGCCGGAGCGGATCAGGCAGCAGTGTTGCGTACCGACGCGGCGCGGACGCCGCCGCGTGCCCCGCGGGCGTGAACGCATCGGCCGCGATTTCGCCCCTGCCGGTCAGGTCGGCGAGCAGCGCCATCAGTTGCTCGCGCTGCGCCGCCGCCTGCTTCTGCTGCCACTGGGCCCGGACGCGCTCCAGCGCGCGGGCGAGGCGCTCGTCGTCCACCGGCTTCAGCAGGTAGTCGAGCGCGTGCGCCTCGAAGGCATTGATCGCGAAACGGTCGAAGGCGGTGACGAACACGACCATCGGCATGCTCTCCTGCGGCACCTGCGCGACGACCTCGAGCCCGGACACGCCCGGCATCTGGATGTCCAGGAACATGAGGTCGGGGGCGTCCTGCGCGATCGAGGCGATGGCCTCGCGGCCGTTCGCGCACTGGCGCACGATCGCGATGTCGGACGCGCCCTGCAGGCGCAGCTCGAGCCCGCGGCGCGCAAGGGGTTCGTCGTCGACGATGATGGTGCGGATGGTCATGTCGGTTGCGTGGCTCGTTCGAAGGGCATCGTGATCTCGAGGCGCAGGCCCGGGCGCGAGAAGCGCACGGCAAGCTTCTGCTGGTCGCCGTACAGCACCGCGAGGCGTTCGCGGGTGTTGCGGAATCCGACGCCGCGACCGGCCCCGAGTTCGACGCCGACCGGCAGGCCGGGCCCGTCATCCTGCACGACGAGCGAGAGTTTACCCTCCCGCTCCCGCGCCTCGATACGCAGCCGGCCACCCTCCTCGCGCGGCGCCACGGCGTACTTAAGCAGCTTCTCGACGAGCGGCTGCAGGACGAGCGATGGCACGAGCGCCTGGATGACTCCTTCGTCGACGTCGAACTCGAGCCGCAGCCGGTCGCCGAATCGCAGCTGCTCGATGCCGAGATAGAGGTTGAGCGCGTCGATTTCCTGCCGCAGGGTGACCTTTTTCATCGGGTCCTGGTCGAGCGTGTAACGCAGGAAGTCCGACAACCGCCCGACGCACTGGTTCGCGACCTTGCCCTGGCCGTCGAGGATCAACGTGGAGATCGCGTTCAACGTGTTGAAGAGGAAGTGCGGGTTGAGCTGGTAGCGCAGCATCTTCACCTGCGCCTCCTGTGCGAGCGCAGCGGCCTGCAGCATCGTCTCCCGCTGGTGCTGCAGGGTCTCGTAGTACTTGATGCCGAAGTAGAGGCCGGACCAGCAGACCAGCAGGTAGGTCGAGCTCAACGTGCCGGAGAAGATGCCGTACCACGGTTCCTTCGCCATCCAGTCCTCGACGAACCGGGCATAGGACGTGTTGATGACGGCACGCCATGCGAGCGCCGTGCACCACGCGGCGAACAACACGACCGGGATGATCACCACGGGGCGCTGCCGCCACAGCCACCGGTACAGGTAGCGCAGCGGGGCGGAGAGCAGGAAACCGCTCACGGCGGCCGCAACGACCACCTTGATGTAGCTGGCAGGCTTTTCGTAGAGGAGCGCGCCCAGGTACTGCGTGATGAAATAGGCGCTCCAGCCAAGCGTGTGCAGGCCCCAGAAGAGCAGTTCACGATTGCGGCGCAGATCGTCGAGTGTCACCCGGGGAGCTTACCGGGCGAGCCGCGCCGGCGAAAACGGTTCGTCGCGCTGCGTGCACGCTTCACCTCTCCCGCGCCCGGTCGCCGAAGCCGGTGACATACGCGTCGCAGCCGGCCTCGAACCGTGGCCCCGCCCCGCGGCACAGGCAGACCGTCGACGACCTCGTTCTCGCGGGCCCACTCGAAGCCCGACTGCTCGGCCGTCACCGTTTCCTCGGCGAAGGCACGGCACCCCTGCTCGAAACCGGCCAGGCTGGCGACTGCGCAGTCGCGCGGATCGGTGACACCCATCCGGTCCGCCCAGGCGAAACCGGCCTTGTGGGCGGCGCAGTCGGGCTCCTCGCACGCGTAGCCAAGGAAGCTGCGCGGGGCATACGGTTGACGCTGCGTGGCCGCAACGCAAGCGTCCGGCACGCGCGGGTGGCCGCCCGACGGGCTCGTTGCCAGCGCGAGCACGAGGCCCGCGCAGCCGCACCACCAGCGTCGCCACGACGAGTTCGGCCCTGCGCCGGAATTGTTCATCACGCCTCCCTGCGCGGCGGGTGGTGTCCCGGCCGCCGTGTCGCCTCGAATCCTGGCGGCGGTTCTGCGACGCCGCCCGCGGACTTACCTGCGGCTTCGTGCAAATTTGTGCGCGACCGCCAGAATGGCCGGATGCGCCAATGCAACCCACGCCAGCTCCGTCCGTTCACGTGGTGGCTCTGCGTGCTGCTCGCGGCAGGCGCTGCAGCCGCTCGGGCGGCGGACGCGCCGGTGCTCGCGGGCGTGGTCGTCGGCGTCGTCGATGGGGACACCGCGGACGTGCGGCTCGCGTCGGGCATGGTGCGCATCCGCCTGCACGCGATCGACGCGCCGGAAATGGGTCAACCGTACGGCAAGGCGGCAAAGACCGTGTTGTCGGATCTCGTGTATGGCAAGGCGGTCGCCGTGGAGCCGTACGAGCAGGACCGTTACGACCGGCTGGTGGCGCGACTCTGGCTCGGCACCGTGGACATCAATGCCGAGTTGCTGAAGTCCGGGCACGCGTGGACCTATCGCCGCTACGCGGACGACGCCAGTTACTGCGCGTTCGAGAAAGGCGCGCGCGACCTGCGGCGCGGCCTCTGGCAGGCGCCACGCGGCGAGCGAGTCGCGCCCTGGGAATGGCGCCAGCGCAAGAGCCGCGCCGGGCAATTCACCAGTTACGACGACGAGAGCGTGGCAGCCTGCGTCGCGGCACTCGGTCGGCGCTGAAACGCCGCTAGCCCCTGGGCCGGAAGGCGACCTGCATCAGTTCGGCTCCGAAACCCGGGACCGGCCGGCCGTCGTTCGTGGCGTACCGGTACAGCGCGGCCGAGTACACGCCCTGCAGCGTCGCTTGCAGCGTCGCGAGCAGTGCCACGGCGACAACCGCGAGCGCGGGCAGCGCCGGGACGTCGACCCCGGGGCGAGCGCGGGCCTCGAATACTGCTCTGCAGCACGATTTCGTCGCAATGTGGGGCCGTCGCGACTGCGGCGGCCGCGGCGCGACGGTGCCGTACCGCGGGCTCGCGGCCAGTGCCTGGCCGGATCTACGGGAACTGGATCTTGCCGCGCGGGGGAGCGCCCTGGCCGAGCGCCGCCGCGGCGCCGGCATCCGGGATCACGATGGACGACGCCTGCTGGCGCCGCATCTCCTGCAGTTCCTTCATCGTCTCCTCGAACGCAACGCGGGCGCCCTCCGCGAACCCGCTGCACGCTTCGGCCAGCGTCTTCGCCTCGATCTCGAACGACAGCGGCAGTACTCCGGCCGGCGTCATGATCTGCGCCTGCCCGACGTAAAGCGTCGCGCGGGTCGGGTCCGCGGCGCCGTCCGGCTTGACCGGCGTCATCACGCGGATCGTGCCGACCTTGCGGTCGGAATAGGTGTCCTCCCGGTAGAGATCCTGCACGTCCATTTTCGGTTCAGGGGCGTTGGAAGTCGGGCCGGCCATGGAGCGTCCTCTGGGGTATGCGTCGATGCTGCGTTGCGGGAGCGCAAAGTTATCAGAAATTGGCGTCGCCCGGCCCACCGGCGCGGGTCACGGGCCGCTTCCAGTCCGCTTCGCGGGGCCACGGCGTCAGCGCGACGTAATAGAACAACACGAGGTTGACGACCGGCACCGAGGCCATGATCGCGAGCCACGGCGGAAACCCCATGCGGCCGAGGATTTTCCAGAACGCCACGAGTTGCAGCAGCGAGAGGATTGCGAACCAGCGGATCATGACGGGCGCTCCGAACGGGATCGAACGCCGGGATGATATAACGCCGCCATGAACGACCTGGCTCATCGTCCCTCTGGCCCGATTCGCGCGCCGCACGGCCCGCAACTCACCGCGCGCAGCTGGCTCACCGAGGCGCCGCTGCGCATGCTCATGAACAACCTCGATCCCGAAGTGGCCGAGCGTCCCGGCGACCTCGTCGTGTACGGCGGCATCGGCCGCGCGGCGCGCAACTGGGACTGCTACGACCGCATCGTGCAGGCACTGCGCGCGCTCGGCGACGACGAGACGCTGCTGGTCCAGTCGGGCAAGCCCGTCGGCGTGTTCCGCACGCACGCGGACGCGCCGCGCGTGCTGATCGCGAATTCGAATCTCGTCGGGCGCTGGTCCACGTGGGACCACTTCCACGAGCTCGATCGCAAGGGACTGATGATGTACGGCCAGATGACGGCCGGCTCCTGGATCTACATCGGCAGCCAGGGCATCGTGCAGGGCACCTACGAGACCTTCGTCGAAATGGGCCGCCAGCACTACGGCGGCGACCTCGCCGGGCGGTGGATCCTGACGGCGGGCCTCGGCGGCATGGGCGGCGCGCAACCGCTGGCCGCCACCATGGCCGGCGCGTCGATGCTGGCGGTGGAATGCCGGCCCGACCGCATCCGGAAACGGCTCGAAACGCGCTATCTCGACGTCGGCGTCGAATCGCTCGACGAGGCACTCGCGCGGATCGAGGAGGCCCGCGCCGCGCGGCGCGCGATCAGTGTCGGCCTGCTCGGCAACGCCGCAGAAGTGCTGCCCGAACTGCTGCGTCGCGGCGTGCGTCCCGACGCGGTCACCGACCAGACGTCCGCGCACGACCCCGTCAACGGCTACCTGCCCATCGGCTGGACGCTCGAGCAATGGGACCGCGAGCGCGCGAGCGATCCGCGCGGCGTCGAAGCGGCGGCGCGACGCTCGATGGCGAATCACGTCGAGGCGATGCTGGCCTTCCAGAAGCTCGGCATTCCCGTGTTCGACTACGGCAACAACATCCGGCAGGTCGCGCTCGACGAGGGCGTGCAGGACGCGTTCGCGTTCCCGGGCTTCGTGCCGGCGTACGTGCGGCCGCTGTTCTGCCGCGGCGTGGGTCCATTCCGCTGGGCAGCACTGTCCGGCAATCCGGAGGACATCCATCGCACCGACGCGCGTGTGAAGGAACTGATCCCGGACGATCCGCACCTGCACCGCTGGCTCGACATGGCGCACGAGCGCATCCAGTTCCAGGGACTGCCCGCCCGGATCTGCTGGGTAGGGCTGGGCCAACGCCACCGGCTCGGACTCGCGTTCAACGAGATGGTCGCCCGCGGCGAACTGGAGGCGCCGGTCGTGATCGGCCGCGATCACCTCGATTCGGGCTCCGTCGCGAGCCCGAATCGCGAGACCGAGGCGATGCGCGACGGTTCGGACGCGGTCGCCGACTGGCCGCTGCTGAATGCGTTGCTCAACACCGCGAGCGGCGCCACCTGGGTGTCGATCCATCACGGCGGCGGCGTCGGCATCGGCTACTCGCAGCACGCGGGCGTGGTCATCGTCTGCGACGGCACGCCAGCCGCCGCGCGGCGCATCGAGCGCGTGCTCTGGAACGATCCCGCCACCGGGGTCATGCGCCACGCCGACGCGGGCTACGAAATCGCCGTCGCCTGTGCGCGCGAGCACGGCCTGAACCTGCCGTTCCTCGATTAGGCCGGTCCGCACGCAACATGCGGACCCTCTGGCGCAACGCGAGCGTGGCGACCTGCGATGCGGAATCGCGCGTGATTCCGCGCGGCGCGATCCTGAGCGACGACGCGGTGATCGCCTGGGTGGGCCCTGAATCGGACGTGCCCGCCGGCACTGCGATCGAGCGCACGGTGGACCTCGGCGGGCGCTGGGTCACGCCCGGCCTCGTCGATTGCCACACGCACCTCGTCTTCGCCGGCGCAGCGTGCCGCGGAGTTCGCGCGCCGTACCGCGGGCACGAGCTACGCGGACATCGCCCGCGAGGGCGGCGGCATCCTGAGCACCGTGCGCGCGACGCGCGCGGCCGACGTCGACGCGCTGGTCCGGCAAAGCGAGCCCCGGCTGCGGTCGCTGCTGGCCGAAGGCGTCACGACGATCGAGATCAAGTCGGGCTACGGGCTCGACTTCGAGTCGGAGCGGCGCATGCTGCTCGCGGCGCAGCGGAACTCGAGCACGGCAACGCGGTGACGGTCGCGACGACGCTGCTCGCCGCGCACGCCCTGCCGCCGGAGTATGCGGGGCGCGCGGACGACTACATCGACCGGATCTGCAACGACTGGCTGCCGCGCCTGGCGGGCGCAGCGAACCGCGCGGCGGCAAGCCGCTCGTCGAGAGCGTCGACGCCTTCTGCGAAGACATCGCTTTCAGCGCGGAACAGTGCGACCGGCTCTTCGCCGCGGCAACGAACTCTGGGCCTGCCGCGTGCGCCTGCACGCGGAGCAACTCGGCAACATCGGCGGCAGCCGCATGGCCGCGCGACATCGGCGCGCTCTCGTGCGACCACCTCGAATACACTACCGTGAGCGACGTCGATCGCGCTGGCGCGCGCGGGCACCGTCGCGGTGCTGCTGCCGGTCGCCTTCTACGCGCTCGCCGAGCGCCAGGTGCCGCCGGTCGACGCCCTGCGCGAACACGGCGTGCCGATCGCGATCGCGAGCGACTGCCAATCCCGGTTCCGCGCCGGGCGCATCGCTGCTGCTGGCGATGAACATGGCGCGTCGCCTGTTCGGCCTGACCAGCGCGGAAGTGCTGGCCGGCGTGACGCGCCACGCCGCGCGCGCGCTCGGGATGCAGGATGTCCGCGGCACGATCGAGCCCGGGCGCGCTGCCGACCTGGCCGTCTGGTCGATCGCGACGCTCGACGAACTGGGTTACTGGATCGGCTTCAACCCGTGCAGCATGGTCGTGCGGCACGGCGCCATCACCTTGCAACGGCCGGTCTGAACGGAATCGCACATGAGCACGACGAGCATCGACATGCACACCTGGTCGGGACGCGTCGATGCGGGCGACGGCGCCGACGGACGCCGGTGGCACCAGGTGGTGCGATCCGATCGACGTCGGCGCGACGCCCCGGCATGGCCCTGCTCGGGTTCGCCTGCGACGCGGGCGTGCGACGCAACCACGGTCGCTCCGGGCGCCGTCGACGGCCCGCGCACGCTGCGGCGTATGCTCGGCAACCTCGCGTGGCACGGACGCGAGGGCGACTCGCTCTACGACGCCGGTGACGTCTCCTGCGACGGGGACGGCCTCGAGGCGGCGCAGGCGGATTTCGCCGCGCGTGCCGCGCGCCTGCTGCAGCGGACCACCGCGTGATCGGGCTCGGCGGCGGGCACGAGATCGCGTGGGCCGCGTACCAGGGCATCGAGCGCGCGCTCGCGAACGATCCGCGACTCGAGCGACTCGGCATCGTCAATTTCGACGCGCACCTCGACCTGCGGCGCCCGGAGCCGGCGGACGGGGCACTTCCGGCACGCCGTTCCTGCAGATCGCGGAAGCGCGCGCCGCCGCGGGCCTGCCGTTCCGGTATCTCTGCGTCGGCGCAGCGAGGCCGCGAATACGCGCGCGCTGTTCGACCGTGCCGCGGCGACTCGGCACGCGACGTGCTCGACGTGGATGCGGGCGATGCAGCGGCGGAAGCGCGATCCGCGAGTTCGTCGCGGGCTGCGTCGGCGATCTACCTGACGCTTCTGCCTCGACGTGCTGCCGCCCGCCGTCGCGCCGGGCGTCAGCGCACCCTCGGGTCTCGGCGTCGCATCTGCACCGTGCGATCGAGTTGCTGCGGCTCGTGCTCGCCGCCATGCGCGCATGGCACGGGCCGGCAGCAAGCTGCTGATGGCGGACATCGCCGAATTGAGCCCGCCGCACGACGCGCCACGGCCGCACGGCGCGCACGGCCGCGCGCATCGTCTACGAGCTCGCCGCGTCAGTCGGTGACGTCGGGCTCGACGAAGCACCAGCCCACTTCCGGGTGGTGCGTGCTTGATTCGCCGCTTCCAGCTCGTTGAGGTGCGCGCACGGCCTCGTCGATCGTGAGCCCGGGCTGCATGCGCACCTTGGCCGCGAGCAGGACCTTCGGCCCGAACTGCAGCGTGATCGTGTTCAGCAACTCCTCGATCGCCGGGTCGCGCTCGATGCAGCTCGTCGATGCGCGCTCGAGCGCCGGCTCCGCCGACTTGCCGATCAGCAGCGTGTGGATGCGCACCGCGATGAACAGCGGCCACGACGATCAGCACGACGCCGATCGCGATCGAGCCGATCGCGTCGTAGCGCGTGTCGCCGGTCGTGGCCGCGAGCGCGACGAACACGAACGCGATGACGAGGCCCGCCAGCGCGGCGACGTCCTCGCCGAGCACGACGACGAGTTCCGCGTTGCGCGTGTGCTTCAGCCAGTCGCCGAAGGCGCGGCCGCGGCGGATCTTGCGGATCTCGTTCAGGCAGCCGACGAGGCTGCCGGTCTCGAGCACGATCGCGACGCCGAGCACCGTGAGCGCGAGCCACAGCTTGCTGAGCGGCTCCGGCTCGTGCAGCTTGTGCCAGCCTTCGTAGATCGAGAACAGCCCGCCGATGCTGAAGAGCAGCAGCGCGACGACGAAGCTCCAGAAGTACGTGACCTTGCCGTAGCCGAGCGGATGCTCGCGCGTGGGCGGCTTCTCGGCCTGCTTCAGCCCGAGGAACAGCAGCACCTGGTTCGTGCAGTCCGCGTACGAGTGGATCGCCTCGGCGAGCATGCTGCCAGAGTTGGTGTAGGCGGCTGCGCCGGTCTTGGTGATCGGCGATGCCGAAGTTGGCGAGGAACGCGTAGAGGATCGCCTTCGCGGACGATCCGTCGGGCCCGGACATGCGGAATTTCTCCTTGGGCTGGCCGCCGACGATACGGGCGTCACTCGCGCCCGCAGGCAACGGCTGCATTTTGCCGGTTTCGGCCGCCGGGCGTTATCCTGACGCGCTGGCGTCGCAATCCCACCAGGCCATCCGAACCATGAAATTCGTCAAGTCCGGCCTCTGGGCCGCCCTGCTCGGCCTGCTGGTTGCCTGCGACCGTCGCCAGGACCCGCCCCCGCCCGAACCGCAGGGCGCCGTGGACGCTGTCCGCGGCGATGCCGTGGCCGGACACCACCTGCCTCCCGGCATCGACTGGTTCGACGGCGACGTCGACGCCGCGTTCGCGGCGGCCGTGACGGCGGACAAGCCGCTGTTCCTGTACTGGGGCGCCGAATGGTGCCCGCCCTGCGCACAGATCAAGGCCACGATCTTCAACCAGCGCGAGTTCCAGGAGCGCTCGCGCCTGTTCGTTCCCGTCTACCTCGACGGCGACACGCCGAGCGCCCAGAAGCAGGGCGAGCGCTTCGGCGTCGTGGGCTACCCGACCATGATCCTGTTCCGGCCCGACGGCACGGAGATCACGCGGTCTGCCGGGCGGAGTGGACGTGGAGCGCTACGCCACGATGCTCGACGTCGCGCTCGCGGACGCGCGCCCGGTCGCGGAACTGCTGGCGACCGCGCAACGCGGTGGCACGCTGGCTGCGGACGACTGGCGGCTGCTCGCCTATCTACTCCTGGAGCACCGACAACGGCCGCGTCCTGCCGGAGGCGCAGGAACTCGCGGCGTTCCGCAACCTGTCCGAGCGCTGCCCGGCCGAACTGCCCGGGCGACTGCGCGCGGCTCTTCTTCGACTACCTGGACGCCGCGGCCTCGGCCTCGCAGCCGGCATGCGCCTGCGCTCGACGGCCTCGCAGCGCGCGGAGTCGCGCCGGAAACTGCTCGCGCTGCTGCCCTTGCCGTCCGTGCAGGCAGCCAACGTGGACAACCTGCTGTACGGCTCGAAGGACGCGATCGGCGTGCTGTCCGACGCGGGCTCGCCGGAACGCCGGCAGCTCATCGACGCCTGGCAGGGCGCCCTCGACCGGCTCGGTGCGCCAGGCGCGTCGACGGCCCTCTCCGGCGCGGAACAGTTGAACCTGCTGCGCGCGCGCGTGTTGCTTGCGCAACTCGACGACCCGGACGGTCCGTTGCCGCCCGCGCTGCTCGACCAGGCCCGGCAGGCCGTGGCGCGCGATGGATGCCGCGACTACCGACTCCTATGCGCGGCAGGCGGCCGTCAACGCCGCGGCGGGCCTGTACTGGGAGGCCGGGCTCGACGGACGAGGCGAACCGGCTGCTGACCGCGGAACTGCAGAAGTCGAAATCGCCGTACTACTTCATGCTCGACCTCGCGGATCTCGCCGAGAAGGCCGGCCGCAAGCAGGAGGCCCTGCAGTGGCTGGCGCGGGCGTACCAGGGCGCCGAGGGGCCCGCGACGCGCTTCCAGTGGGGCTACAACTACCTGGTCGGCCTGCTGGAGATGACGCCGGAGGACGTGCAGGGTATCGAAAAGGCGGGTTTGTCCGTGCTCGGCGAACTCGATGGTTCGCCGGACGCTTTCTACCAGCGCACGCGCATGCGGCTCGAACAGCTGGACGCGAGGCTGCTCGAGTGGGGGCAGGAGGGCGAGGCAGCCAGGGTCGTCGCGACGCTCCGTGCCCGCACCGGCGACATCTGCCGCAAGCTGCCCGAAGGCGACGCGGGCCGGCGCAGCTGCGAGCGCTTCCTCAATCCTGCCGCTGCCAGCCACTCGGAGCGCGTGATCGAGTACTTGACGGCCGCGCGCTCGGCCTCCGAGCGGCCGGCGATCACGTCGGCGGCGTAGACGAAACTGCCCACGCGGCGCAGGCCGCACTTCTCGCATCACGCGCTGCGAAGCGACGTTGTGCACGAGCGTGCGCGCGGAGATCTGTCCGGCCCCTGCCCGGGTGAACCCGTGGCGCACGAGCGCGCGCGCCCCTTCCGTCGCGAGCCCGGCACCCCACGCTTCGCGCCGCAGGCGATAGCCGAGTTCCAGGTATTCGGGCTCGATGCGGTCGTCGCGCAGGTGGAACCAGCCGAGGAACGCGCCGGAATCGCGACGCTCGGCTGCGAAGTAGCCGAGTTCCGGTTGCGCGGCGTAGATCGCGAACCAGCGCGGCAGGTAGGTCTCGACATACGCCTCGCGCGGCGTCGGCACGCCGTACGTGATGTAGCGCATGACCTCCGGGTCGGCGTCGAGATCGACCAGCAGGTCGACGTCTTCGCCCGTGAACCTGCGGAGCCGCATGCGTTCCGTCTCGAGCAGGATCATCGTCGCCTTCCCTGGGTCGCGCCCTCCGGACGAGTGCGCAAGTCTACGGCTGCCGCAGCAATCACGCCGCAGGCTGCGCTCGACCGGGCCGCATTTCGCTAGTATGACCCCGGGCCGGTACCGTGCCGCGACGGCCGCGAACGGCCACGAGGAGATTGTAATGACCGCGCTCGTCGCTACGATCCGGGATGCCGCCGCGTGAAGGCACGACGAGTACTGCGCGCGAGTGCAGGTTGCGACGACCGGCGGCCATTCGCGTCGGTGCGGTCGGCGCCAGGGATCGTGATGCGGGCTGCGGTGCGCGTGGCGGCGTGCGCCACGCTGGTGGCGGCACAGGCGGCGGTCGCGCAATCGCTCGAAGCAATTCCACTCAAGTTCCGCACGGCCGACGACGTCATTGCGATCATCCAGCCTCTCGTCGAACCCGGCGGCGTAGTCACCGGGGCAGGCGACGTGCTGCTGGTACGCGCGAGCGCCGCCAACGTGCAACAGATCCGCGACGCGTTGGCCGTGATCGATCGCGCACCACGTCACATACTGATCACGGTCGGCCAGGCCACCGCGTCGCATGCCGGCCGCACGAGCGTGCGGGGCTCGGCGACGGTTGGCGGAGGCGACGTGCAGGTCGGCGTCAATCGCCCGCCGGCCGCGGACCCCGGGGCCGCGGTCGCCGTGCAGGGACTGTCGACGCGCGACGACATTCGAGCCGTCGGCAGCGTGCGCGCGCTCGAAGGCAGCGAAGCCTACGTGATGGTCGGCGAATCGAGGCCGACGAGCACCGTCACCGTCGCGCCGGGCTGGCATGGGCCGGCTGTGGCGCAGACGACGGAATACCGCGACGCGCAGACCGGGTTCTACGTCACGCCACGCGTGGCGGGCGACCGCGTGACGCTCGAGATCGCCCCGCGCCAGCAGCGGTTCCGGAGCAGGGCCGGAGGCGACGTGATCCAGACCCAGGGCGCGGCGGCGACCGTCAGCGGCAGGCTTGGCGAGTGGATCGAGATCGGCGGCACCGTCGAGACGCGCGACGCGTCGGAGACCGGCATCCTGACCTGGGGCACGCACTCGGGCTCGTCGCAGTATTCGGCCTGGGTCAAGGTGGACGCGGTGCCCTGAGCCAGGTCACCTGCCTGCACGCGACGGGCCGTGTCGGCGCGCGTCTTTAGCTTTTGTGACAGTGGGATGCGCGGCCAGCGGACTGCTGCTTGCGCGCGTATGATAAAGTTTGTTCTGTGCGGTCGGGCACCGAGTTGCCCCACTGGCCAGCCGAGCCGACGAGGGACGTTTCCGTTGCATCGTCCGCAACCCGGACGCACCACGTCGGCCGCCAGCTGGACCCGATTCTCGACGCGTGGGGGCGGCAGGCGTGGAAAGCATCAAGTCTGCAGGAATCCCGGTCGCCCTCCGCCCGGACACCCATGACTGCGCCATCGTCGGTTCGAACGCGTTCACGGGTATGCTCGCCACGTGGCTGCGCGACGTCAGATCCAGCAGGGTCGACCTGTTCGGACCGGGCGTCGAGTTCGGCGGGCGGTCGCTGACGCTGGCGGATGTTGCGCGGTATGACGCTATCTTCGTGACGGACGAAGACTCGGCGACGGTCGATCGCCTCAACGAGTGCTGCCTGCTCGCCGGCGTCCACCTCGTCGTGGCAGGTACGCACGGCGACCACTTCACGGTCAGCACCTACCCGTTTGCGAGCGGCGGCGTGGCGGCGTGCCACGCCTGCAATGCCGGTGCTGCGACCCACGCCGACCCGCCGGCGACCGCGGATGGCTGGGATGACGCCGCCGCAACACTCATCGCCGCCGGTTTTGCGTTTTCATTCGGGCCGCAGGCGTCCTGGAGCGGTGGTCATGTCTCGCGCCGTCTCGCGGGGTCGGCGCGCGACGGTCGCGTCGAAACGCTCGACGTCATGCGCGAGCCGGGCTGCCACGTGTGCGGCGGAGTGCTCGGCACCGTCCGCATCCTGCGCACGCGTAATCGCTGGAGCACCCCTGCGCTGCACACGAGCACTGGACTGGACGCGCTCGCGCAGCGAGTGCAACTGAGCGAAGCGATCGTCTCGGGCGCGACCTGCGACGCCTGCGGCGAACTCTCGCGCACGTCAGCGGCGCATATCCTGAACCGGCGCGCGCGTGAGTTCGGTCCGGCGCCGTTGCCCTGTCCGTCGTGCCGCGCCGGGTCGCTGCACCTCGCGAGCCGGCGCGAGTTCACCGTCGGCGAACTCGTGGAGCGCTTCGGCGACGAGGCCGTGCCCGTGCATTACGCCCTCGCGACGATCGGCGCCGCGACCGTCTGCTTCGACTTCGGCGACGATGCGCGGCGCGCCTCGAGTCACTGGTCGATGGAGTCGGGCACAGCTGCCGCCGGGGCTGGCGCGACCGGTGCGACGCTCCTGCCGGAGGACGGCTGTATCGGCGCGGGCGTGGGCATGACTTCGATCCTGTCGACGAAGTAATCGGTCTCGCCGAAGCAATTGGTCGGCAGTCCCGGGTGCTCGGTGTAGTGCAGCCGCACCTGCTGGCCGACCGACTTGTGCAGTCTGGTCGCGACCGTGTCGTCGCGCACGCTGAAGTGCCAGATCTGGGGCGCGACGCCACCCACCACGTACAACGCGAGCTCGCCCTCGTTGGTCTTGCAGACCCAGCCGCGCTTCGAGAACTTCTGCAGGATGCCGGCGCGCTCGCCCTCCGAGTAGCTCCACCAGAGCATGAACAGCGTGTAGAGCGCGATCAGCAACAGGGCGCCGAACAGGCTGCCCCAGAGGTAGGCGCGCCAGCTGCGGCGCGGCGCGGCGGGAGGGACTGGTTTGCCCGTGGTCACGGGCCGTGCGGTCAAATTTTCATCCGGCATCGAAGGGCTCCCTGCGGCGCGTTCGGCCGTTGCGGTTGCTTGCGGCAGGCACTCAGAGCTGCGAATCGATCGGCAACATCCGCAACAACGTGACGCCCGCGCGCCGCATCACGCTGGCGTCCGGCTCGTGCTGCCAGCGCCGGTCCTTGCCCTCGCCGCGATCGTACCAGACCAGTTCGCCATCGGGCTCCAGCTCGACGCGGTAACTGAGTTCCGGCGACGTGCTGAGCTCGAACTGACGCAGCAGTTGCGCGGCCAGCTCGGGGCTGTCCGCCAGGATACCCATCTCCGTGTTCAGGATGGCGGACCGGGGATCGAGGTTCATGGAGCCGACGTACACCCAGCGCCGGTCGATCAGCATCGCCTTGGTGTGCAGGCTCGCGCCGGACGATCCCATCACGCTGATCTGCCTGCGGCCGGTCTCGCTGCCGGCCTTGCGTTTCATCTCGTAGAGTTCGACGCCGCCCGCCAGCAACTCACGGCGCACCCGCGCATACCCCGTATGCACGGCCGCAACGTCGGTGGCGGCGAGCGAATTGGTCAGCACCGCGACACGCAGGCCGCGCGCGACGTCGCGCGTCAGTGCCGCGGCGCCCTCCTGGCCCGGCACGAAATACGGCGAAATCACGAGGACCTCGCGCTCTGCCGCGTCGATCGCCCGTTCGAGTCCCGCGAGCACCTGCGACTCCGTCGCGTCCCCGTCCTTCGCGCCGATCCTGGCGGGGTCGTCCACCAGCAGCCGCACATCCGGGACCCGCACGGCCGGCGCCGCCGACCCGAGCAGCAGCCAGCGCTCCTCGACGTCACGCAAGGCCGCGACATAGGGCGTATCGGCAGCGTCCTCCCGGTACTGCTGCGCGGCCGCGATGAGCCGTTCCAGCTCCGCGGGCTTCGGCTCGCGCCAGTCGAAGCGCGATACGGGCACTGCGTTGCGGCTGTTCCAGTACTCGTCGAACTCGCGGCTCAGGTCGGCGACGATCGGGCCGGCCATCGCGACGT
>CAWBAG010000017.1:0-137457 GCA_963786705.1 uncultured Gammaproteobacteria bacterium | reverse complement strand
TGAACGCGTGCGGGAATGTTCCCCGGTTCAGGCTCTGGCTCAGGTTCTCGGACGCTTCGCAAGGCGAGGTGGACCTGCGCGATTTCATAGAGTCCGATCGTCGGGCAACCTGTGCGGTCTGACGTAGCGATGGCCTCTGGGCGCGCCCGAGTGCAAGTGTGCCTGGCTACAATTTTCGCGCAAAGAGCCGACAAAACGGCGTCGATCTCCAAAAGCTCCAGGGAGACGATCCAGCGTATCCATCACGTCTGGCAGTCGTTCAGTGGGCGAGTTCAACTTCGCGGACTACTTCGAGCGCAAGGTCCTGCCAAAGCGTCCGTACTTGCGCAAGGAATGGTGCATTGCGGTCATCCAGCATCCAACTCGGTCCGAGCCGCAAGGCGACTCGCGATACCGTTTTTGGGCACCCGTTCCTGAACTCGGCGGCCGTTACTTGCGGGTAATCACGCTGGCCGATAAGGTCACGATACTGAACGCCTTCCCCGACAGGGGGTTCGAACCGTGAAACTCAGTTATTTCCCCGACACGGATTCGCTCTACATCGACCTTTCGGAGGAGCCTAGCGTCGAAAGCCGCGAGATTTCCGAAGGCATCGTGTTGGACTACGGCGCAGCGGGTCAACTCGTAGGCATCGACATCGACGAAGCCAGCAAGCGCGTCCAGATGGACAAGCTGGTGCTGAGCCACCTGCCGTCGACGGTCGAGACGGCTGTTGCATAAGGCTCTGTGAAGCTAAGCCACCCTCGACCCTGCCCTTACGCGGCCCAGGGTGACGATGGTCGTAGCGACGATTCGTCTCGACCGGGACGTGTTCGAGCACCCCAGTGTCAGTTGCCGCGACTACGCAGGCCAGGATGAACAAGCTGTTGCTGGACGAAATGCGTCGCGATCGATCGAACGCGTAGCGCGCAAGCCAATTCGGTACCGATGGTCGGTCCGTTCCGCGCTTTTCGAATCAGCGCGCGGCGGCCAAGTGCGCCGCAATCGACTCGGTCAGGGCGTCCTCGCTCAGGTCGCCGGCGGCGAGCTGCAGAAATGTCGTCACTGACTCTGCATCGCTGGCGGTGAGTTCGAAGCCGTTCAGCGCGAGAAACAACTCGGCGACCACCAGGCTGGTGCGCTTGTTGCCGTCCAGGAACGGATGATTACGCGAGATGCCGAAGGCATAGCTTGCGGCGAGTCGAGCGAGCGAGTGCTCGCCATAGGCAAACTGGTTCATCGGGCGGCCCATCGCCGATTCGAGCAGCCCGCGATCGCGCACGCCGGCCTGGCCGCCGTGCTCGGCCAGTTGCTCGTCGTGAATCGCGAGCACGACCTCGAGGTCGAGCCAGACGGGGTCGGTCACCGGGTCGGCGCCTGATTACTTCGCGAGCTCGCGCAACGCAGCGCGACGCTTCTTCATGATCTTGCGGGCCGCCGTCATCTGCGCTTCGAACTCGGGGTTGTAGGGCGTCAGCCGAAAGCCGTCCGAGGTTTCCGTCAGATAGACCGTGTCGCCCTTGTCGAGCTTCAAGCGGGCCAGCGCCTCCTTGGGAAGGACGACGCCTGCAGAGTTCCCGATCGCGGTGAGCTTGAGTTTGATCACGAACGGACGTTATTACGAATGTAATAACAAATCAAGTACTCGGTATGGCCTGAACCACGATTGCCTTGGTGGCCGATCCGGGCGTTGGACGTTCCTCGACGTCGAATAATTTCGGGTGCTTCCTGAGAAGGTCGCTCAGCTTTCTGCTGCCATAGAACCGCGAATTGGTCTTGAAACACGATTAGGTGGTCTGGCGGCACGCGCTGGCCGGACCGACTGCCCTGACCGAGGTAGTAGACGCGCCAGCCGCTTTGTCCGTTGCGCTGACCAATTCCTTCAGAAAGCCAATCGCTTTCTGCAGGTCTTCACGCTTCACCAGATGGGCCGAAGGTCATGCCAGTCCGCGGCGGCCTCGATCGATGCACCGCATCGCCCCGTTTGGCGACCAGCTCATTGAGTGTCTTCTTCGCTTTGGCCGGATCACAGTTGTTCCATGTCCAGGCGGCAGTCACATCAACGTCCAAGAAATCCTGAAAAAGTCTGCGTGTCTTCTCGGCGTTCGGATTGTTGAAGCGTTTCAGTTCCTCGTCCAATCGGCGCTCGACGAACTGTGAGAAGGGATTCCTTGCGGCAGCCGCAATTCGCGCTCGCAATCCTTCCGTCACACGATCTTCCACGTAGGTTTCCCAGGCGGTGAATGCCATGATCAGGCCGGCGCGTTTGAGCACCTCGGCGTTTTCGGGCGGCGGGAGCGTGTTCGCCTTGTCGAAATGCGCGAGAAGCTCCTCGGCATCCCTGATTGAGTTGTCGAATGTGATCCTGGCCTTCGACATCGTCATACCTTCTAGCTCGCTCGATTCTCGCCCCGGACGTATCGGGAGAGGTGATAAGCCGCCAACGCCACATCCTCAGTCGGCATCACTTCCGGTGCGTGCTCGATAAATTTCGGCAGCGCCTTGGGTTCCAACACCCAGATCTCCCGCGGTCGCTGTTTGTTCGTCTGCTCGACCCACCAGCTGGGATAAACGACTACGCCCCGTACGGGGAGAGCCCGGCCGGTCGATTGTTCAAGCAATCGCCGCAGCCACGTGGTCTCAGCCGCAGCCTGCGCCACAGGACTTCGATCTGGTTTGTACCCGGCGATCGTCACTTGCTCGCCGTCGTACACGACCTTGGCGTCTGGCCCCGGCTTGCTGATGGTCTTGGTTTCGATGACATAGATGCCATGAGTCGATATGACGACGTGATCCAGATTGAAGCCGTCACCTGGGACATCATGAAAGATGCGGGAGCCTGCTTCGCGTAGTCCATCGAGAAATTGGCCGACGACCCGCTCGCCGTCTCGTCCTTGCTTTAGCCGCTTGACGCGCTTCCGCAGGACAATGACGTGCCAGACGAGCCAAATAGATCCTGCGAGTGCGAGGCAGGCAAAGAGCAATGGCTGCCGGGGAATCGCACGCCAAGCGCCGGCCCACTCAACAAACGCGATTGCCCAGAGCGTCAGCACCGCGGCAACGTACGGGTCTGCCTGATCGTCGATAACTCGTTGAATCTCTTCGTCTATGGACTGCCCTGGATTGCGCAGGGGCTTGCCCTTCAAGGGCGATCTTGCCTTGGCCAATACGACACTCCGATGCTCGGTTATTGCAAATCCTACCGGCGTACCGCCTGCAGAAACACCGACTCCCTATGAAATTCGAGATATCGCCTCTGGCCTTCGGAGAACCCGCCTGCGTTGAACGCTTTCCCCACCGGCACCCCCATCTTCTTCAGTGAATGCTCGTGCGCCACGCGCGAGACCAGCAGTTCGCCATTGTTCTCGAAGCTGATGAACCCTCGGTCAAAGAGATGATCGATGGAAGGCGTCAGGAGCAGCCCGTTCTCGCCGTCGAGGCGTTCGGCGTTGTCGCTGTCCCGCCAGGGCTTGCAGTGACTGGCGATCAGGTGCTCGGGCCGGTTGACGCCAGTGACGCGACAGTGAGTCTCAATGGTCGCCACACGCTCGCGGAACCTGCCCTGGCCACGCCGTGCGAGCACCAACTGCTCGCGGGTCGTCTCAGGTATCGCCTCGTCCTTCTCGATGGACGACCGAAGGTGCTCTTCCCACTGTGCAATGGACTGAGCTGGTCGATCGGAAAGCCCTGTGTCGCGGGCAAAGGTGTTGCCCAGTTCAATCGCATGTTGAGCTTCGTGCCCGATCAGCTCGGCAAGTGCATGTGCCAACGGCCCTGGGACCGCGGTCAGATATACGGACTGGCTACCTTTGCCGCTGGGAGAGAGTGGCGAATACTTGTCCGGGAGGAAGGGGCGCAGGACCGCCATGTTGGCGGACGGTTTGACCGGTGATGAAAGCGGCCGGTATTCGACATCTACTTTCCAGCCGACCTGCTCCCAGTTCATGCCGACTGTGCCAAACTCAAGCGGCTTCGGGCACTCGTAGCAGTGGGACTTGGCGACTCCGATAGCGCGAATGTAGGTGTCGACGAAAGAGAAGATGAGATCGCCGGGCGCGACCTCACGCATGAACTCGTAGAAGGGGTTGAGCAAGCCTTCAGGGCGTTTCTTCGATTTCTTACGTTTTGGCGACCACAGGTAGCCGCCGGCCACCTCGTGCCGGTATGTTTGATTCTGGTTGACCCACCAATAACGCAATCTGAGACGCCCTTCGTCAGTCGAGTGCGAAGGCCACGCTAATGCGCCAGCCAATCTAGAGATATGAAACGAATTGGGTAGATCCTCTCACGCAGGAATACGTGGACGCAAAGATGGGTACTTCGGGAGGGCAGAGTGCGAGTGCCGTCAGTAATCCAACCGGTACCCGCCCTCGTGCAAATCCTCCGCCAATGCAGCGACAACTCTTGCGGTGAAGGCTCGTCGGACGACCCAATTCAAACTGCCGATATCAGTTAGGCACCCGAAGGTCTGAACGCAATCGCTCGGGGACTTCTTCGCGCAAACGCCAATTCACCGTGATCGGCTTGTCACCTTTCCAGTCGCTGAAGTCGATTGGGCCGCAATAGACAAATGGGCTTGCCTTCCCATTGCGTGTCTTCGAGCGCTGCCGAACAAATAGCAGTACCTCAATTCCAAGTTTCTTGTGGTCGCGAATCGACTCGCCGGCTTTGCTCTCACGCGCAGTCTGGTTCTGACTTTGCCACTGAAATTCGCTTGCCGACAGAAAACGATCTTCGTATTTGTGTTCATTTGCCGCGGCGCTCTTGTCGAGCGTGACCAATAAGAACGTTTTGTCCTCTCGTCGGACGAATCCTTGTTGCCAGACAGGCGCGTTGAACTCGAGCCCGAATAGCCCTGGAATCTGCTCGCGCGAATATGCCTTCCACAAGACGGGGGCGACGACGCCCACACCGACGGGTGCCAGAGTCCACGCATCACCGTCTCTCGATAGCTGAACTTGGTGGCGCGTGCCAGGGGCGCCAGCATCGGGGCCAAACCATCCCCGTAAGATGGCTGGTAGCTCGTTGCGATCCGAACCTTCCTTCTGCGCGACATTGACGGCGACCTTTACGAAATTGCCCTTGTATCGCTGTCCACCGGCCGTAAAGGGCGTCCAGCCGTCCGGGAGCCCTGAATTCGAGTCCCTGTTCAGCGGCATTAGGATTGGGTTGCCGTTGGATTGATTGACCTTGATAAGGTAACTGCCTTCAACCGAAGCGCCCGGGCGATCTAGGTATTCCGCCAGCCGCCATTCAGCTAACTCCCGGGTGAGTTCTTGGAAGACCGCACGATCCGGCATCGGAACCAAAATGCTTGACGAAAAAACGTCACCGGCATACGCGAAATATGACGTTCCGCCAGTGCCTGCACCGCCCGCCCAAGCCCGGATTGGATTGAGCTCTAAGTGCGAACCTAGCGTTGCGTTGGTTACAAATTCATCAGCAAAATCGGCGGCTATTCTCGGCTGATGGACACCTAGCTCCCGAACAGCGGTCGTCAATTCATTGATCCCAATGGCTCCGGGGAATCTGTCCTCGTTCAGCATCGCCAGCAGAGTCACCATCTTGTAGCTCTTGGCCATCGGAGTGATTTCCAGGGAATCAAGAAAGGCAGGAAACTCCGTGCGAGCTCGTTCTTCTGCGTCGCTGAGCGCACCGACAGACTTTAAGAAGCCGAACCAAGAGCCAAAATTCTGACGAACTGAGCGTGGCGAGTAGCCGTCCCTGTGTGCTTCGAGAGCGGTCGGCCGGACGCCATGCAGGTCGATGAAATCCTGCAAGTATGTTCGCAGCGCATCAGACGGTGGGCGTCCCACCCTCAATAGGCCTAGCAGTATATCGATGGCCGCGAGGTCGTATGTGACCGAACACCCGGGAGGAATCTCAGCGGTACCAGCCTGGTATCGTTCCAATAGGTTCTGAATGTTTTGGTCGCCAGCCGTCAGGCCGAAAAGTGTCTGAGGTTTCAGCAAGAAGGTACGGTGATTGCCGATGTAATCGATTACCGCCAACCGCTTTTCAGGTTTCGCTTTCCTCAGCCCCCGACCGAACTGCTGGAGCCAGAGAATTCTGGATTCCGTTGGCCGCAGCATCATCACGGTGTCGAGATCCGGTAGGTCGACACCTTCGTTAAACATGTCTACCGCACAAACGATGTCGAGTTCGCCCGCCTGGAGTCGCTCAAGCGACAAAGTTCGCGGAGCACTATCGGAGCCCGAGTGAACAGCGACGGCCCGCTTGCCTTTCGCCTTGAAGAAGGTGGCCATGAAATCGGCATGGCGTTGCGATACGCAGAAGGCCAACGTCCGTTGGCCGCCTCGGCGTTCAAGCTGGTCAAATGCGTTTCTTGCGCGAGATAGCGTAGCAACGGCCGTCGTGAGTTCTTCCTCGTCAAATCGTCGGCTGCGCCACGGGATGTTGGTGTAGTCAACCTCATCCGGCACACCGAAGTAGTCGAACGCGCAGAGCAAGCCGCGTCGAATGCCTTCCGCCAGATCGCAACGAAAAACGAGATTGCCACCACACAGTTCGAGCAAGTCGGCGCCGTCGCTACGCTCTGGCGTGGCCGTCAAACCCAGCAGAAAGCGTGGTTTGAAGTACTGCAGCAACCGCCGGTAGGTGGCCGCCGACGCGTGGTGAAATTCGTCGACTACGATGTAATCAAAGTGACCTATCGGAAATCGATCCAGATGCGTCTGCCGACTCAGTGTCTGAATCGACGCGAACACAACTTTGGCGTTTGGATGCTTCTCTTCACCAGTGTAATGGCCCAGGTAGTCCTGAGGTCGGATGCGGCGAAACGTCTGCATTGCTTGAGACAAGATCTCTTCGCGGTGAGCTACGAAGAGCACGCGTTCAAACTCGCACGAGTCGAAGGCGCTCAGCCAGGTCTTGCCGAGTCCGGTGGCGAGCACGACGAGTCCCGCGTCTGCACCGTCTCTGCGGCTTTGCCGCAACGCGGCCAACGCGTCCTGCTGGACGCTGTGCGGTTCGGGAATGTCGATTGCTTCTGGCGGAGGGACGGTTATGCGTTCGTCGG
This sequence comes from uncultured Gammaproteobacteria bacterium, assembly GCA_963786705.1. GTDB lineage: Bacteria > Pseudomonadota > Gammaproteobacteria > Steroidobacterales > Steroidobacteraceae > RPQJ01. The sequence goes on along the minus strand of CAWBAG010000017.1, from coordinate 130,439 downwards.
TAAGCGTTCCAACGGTGAGAGTTCGGCGCAGCTTGTAGCTTTCGATCCATTCGTTGGTCAGTTCGGTCGTGGCGGGATCATGGAAGAGCGCATCGAAGGCGGTCTGAATCTCACGAAAACCTTTCCTATCGCGCGACGCGACGACTCGGAAGTTCCATTCAATGCCATCTTGGAGGGCGGACCGGCTCAAGTTCGAGCTTCCGACGAATGCTGTGCCACTCCCGTCTCGGTGCTGGAATATGTACGCCTTTGGATGAAATGCGGTCACCAGTCCACGGCCATTGCCGATCCCCCCTCGGGTTTGATAGACGCGACGCACTATCGATCCGTTGCTAGGGTCAAGGTCGAGGAGTTGCAGCAGGGCGACCGGGTCGGTTGCCTCCAGATAATCGCCGGTCAGTAGCCGGACACGTCCGCCGCGATCGAGGGCCTCCACCATCGCGTACTGGAGTAGTTCAAAGCCGCTCTTCATCACAAACGCAACAGCGATGTCGACAGTGGTGGCTGTTGCCAACTGGGATTTCAGATGCTCAACAAGGGGTTCGGCGGCGCCGCCGCTGATAAGCAGCTTTTCGGGACTAGCTGGGTATGCCGGGCCGGAGTCCTTTACCTCTAGCAGGTAGTTGGCTTTCGTCGGGATGACGTGTCGAACTCCACCTCGCGGATCAGGCACGTCTCCTTGGTACCTGGGAATTACGTGCACATGCAAGTGGAAAATAGTCTGCCCCGCGGCCCGACCTGTGTTAATGCCGATGTTGTACGCGTTAGGCGAGAACCATTGCTCGATCGCGGCCTTGGCTTTGTCGATCGCCTCGGCTAGCGCTGCCTTTTCCTCGCGAGTGGCATCGAACCACGAAGCGATATGCCTGCGAGTCGCCACCAAAGCGTGACCAGGGGATACCGGGTATCCGTCCCAAAGCCCCACGACTAGCGGCTCCTCGCAGAAGACACTGTCCGGTCTCGGAAAGCAAAATGGGCAGTGAGTGGGAGTTACTTCCGTTTCAGTCATTTCGCGCGTGCCGTTCTGGTGATCTCCAGAGTCCCCGTGAGTCCCGCCTCGACGCAACTTCGGCATCGCCACCCTCTAACTGGTCGCCTGGATACACGAACCATTTGGCAAACAGGACAACGGTGCTCGTACCGATCAGGGTGTGCAGCGCTGGAGCCTGTTGATAACGCGCGCGCGGCGGTCAGGCGAGTATGTGGCGTGAACCCGGCGACTCTAACGAGGGCTCGCCACTCGTCACCGTGAGTTCTTGCGGTTCGTCCATAGAGGATATCTACCGCCGCATGAGCAAATTCGTGTGCCAAGACCTCGCTCCTTCGAGCGCGTAGCGAAAAGAACCGCGGGCCGACCTCAATCGTGCTTGTGTCCCGCCGGTAGCGAGCAATGGAGGTTCTTAGTCTGCGGTTTGGGCAAACAGCTACATCAGCGAGCAGGGAAGGGATCGCCCATCTGCGAGCCCACTCTCGGACTTCGCTTTGCAGCTTTCTGGTCGTGCTAAGGCCAGCAGCTTGTACGAAAGTCCTGGTCATGGTCATGAACGTGGAATCAACCGAATTTCGCGTTGGATCAAGTGCCAAAGAATGCCCTAATTACCATGAATCCGACGGAAGTGCAGGTCATTACCTGGGCGGGTTTCGTTGTGATGGTCGCGTCGCACGCCGTGACAATGACTTCCGGCTGGACCGCGTTCCTTTCGCTCATCGCTGCGCCGGGACATGCTGACCGGGCGCAGCGCGAGCAGCCGCTCGTGCAGCTGCTGCAACGAAACCACGTCGTCTTCGTTGTAGCGCTCGATCTTCTCCAGCAGCGACCTGTCGCCGGTCTCGAGGTAGCGCTCGCGAACGTGTTCGACCATCCGGCGCGGCTGCGTTCGTTCGACCTGGCAGCCACCGTATCGCGGCAGATGGGCATGAGGTTGCCGGCGGCCTGAGTGGTCTGCCAGGGTCTGTGCGTGTCCTCTAGCGCCGCGCTCCGGTGTCTGGTCGGCCGCGTCCATCACGCCGCGCTTGTCGCTCGCCGGGGTCGCGCTCGGCGCGCGCACTGCCGCCGCCATGGTTTTGGAACGCGGATCCTGCAGCACTCTTCGCGGGTCTCTTCGCCAGGCAGCGCATGAACCGACGCTCGAGTTCGTCGTGGGTCTCCGGCGCGACGGCGCCGATCCCGATCCACTCCAGCAGCATGGCATCCCAGTCTCGCTCGTCCATGGGGCTGGCCTGGCCCATGCGCTCCATCAGCAGGCGCATCTGGTAGTCCCGACGCAGCTTCCTCGTCCTCGGGCGGCGTCGGCGTCGAGCTGAGGATTTCGCAGCGAATGCACAACGTCCGCAGCGCCCGCTCGCGCGCGTCGTCATCGGGATCGGACGCGGCGTCGGCGCGGGCCAATGCCTGCTTGCAGCGCCTGCAGGCCGCCCTGGGGCCAGCGCCGAACGCCGGCCATGAAGGCTTCGGCCGCGTTCCTCAGGGTCTCGCGTTCCGCAGGCGGTGCGTCCTGCATCACGGCACGTTCGTAGGCGCGGATGTGGCGTCCGGCCTCGAACAGGTTCGACTCGGCGGCCTCGGCATCGCGCAGGTCCTGCTGGGCCAATCCCGCCTCGAGCCGCGAGACCGCTCGCTCGAACCGGTCGCGCAGGCCTCGCGCGTCGGTTCGCGGCAATTCTCCGAGTGCGTCGAACGCGGCCTGCCACTCCCGGATCCTTGCGTGCGCCGACTGCCGCTCCGCTGCCGGCACGCTGTCCGCCTGTTCGACCTGCTCGCACAAGGCCACGGCCTGTGCCTTCGCGGCCTCGAGGCCCGCGGAGTACTGCGCGTAGGCCTGTTCGCGTCGCTGGAAGACCGCATCGCACAGCGCGCGAAATTCGTCCCACAAGGCCTGCGACTGCTCTCGCGATACCGGGCCGGTCTCCTTCCACAGCGCCTGGAGCCGCTTCACGCCATCGATGGCCTGGGTCGTGTCCTCCACGGTCGATAGATGCCGCGCCTGCGTGATGAGGGACTTCTTCTCCGCCTCGTTGCGTTCGTACCAGGCATTCAGGATCTTCCGCAGGCGGTCCATCGACTGGTGGAAGTCGATCTCGGCGGAGCGACCGGCATCGCGGTCCACCGGCGAATGGCTGCGCCACTCTTGCGGCGCCTCGCGCAGCACCTGCGCGATCAACGGGAAATCGGGGTGCTCAACTTCATGGCTCGCTTCGAAAGCCTTCAATCGCTCGAGTACCCGCTTGCGGGCTTCCAGGTTCTCCCGCCGAATCGCGGCCTGTGCGGCGAAGTACTCCTGGCACGGCTTGAATGCGGCCTGGAACGCCTGCTGGAATCGCTCGGCCTCCGGCGACGCGTCGCTTGCGATCCCCTTGTTGATCGTCCGCCATTCCTGCTGCAGCGCCCGGATCGTGTTCCGCGAGCGCGGCAGGTTCTTCCTGCGAGCCCACCAGCGCTTCCATTTCCTCGATCAGCTCGATGCGCTTGGGGGCGACGACGTAGTCCTTCCACTGCCTGAGTTCGTTCAACCGGTCGTCGAGCTGCTGCAGGGCTCCGCGCCAGGTAGGGCGGCACCGCGGGGGCCGCCTGCAGGGCTTCCTCTACGCTCAAGCGAAACCGGGCCGCCTTGCGGGTATCGCCTCGCCGCAACGCGTCGCTCGAAAGGCGGATCAGGCTTCCGATCTCGCCGGTGGACCTGCGCTTCCGCGGCCTGCTGCTCGGCCCGGGTTCGTTCTTCCGCCTCGCGCGCCGCAGCCGCCTCGGCCAACGCCCGTGCCTCGGCCTCGGCTTGCTCTGCGGCTGCCCGTTCGCTCGGCTTCAAGCTCTCGTGCGCGAGCCTGCGCGCAGCTTCGCGCTCTGCCGCGTGCTCGGCGGCCTGCCGCGCAACTTCCCGTTCATGTGCGGCAATGACTTCCCGGCAGCGCTCGATGGCTTGCTGGCCACGCTGCTCGACCTCCGGGTCCGCGGGCGGCGTGGGCAGCGCGCGCCATCGCGCCGTCAGTACCTCGAGGGTCGCGGCGTAGAGGGGATCATGCGTTCTTGTGCTGTGCCGCTCGAGCGACTCGCACAGCGCGGTGGACTCGCGAGCGGCTTCTTCCACCTTCCGTTGCTCGGCGATGAGCGCATCGCACTTCTGCCTGATGATCCTGTAGACCGTCTTGTCCTTGCCGCGGACCCGCGGGAGGACGTCGTGCAGCTGCGCCGGGTCATCGAGGGCCGCTGCGGCCGACTGCCGCACTCGGCTCGATGGACCTTCTACTGCCAGCCTCGCGAGCTCGGCCGGATCATCGATGTGGGCCAGCACCTGGCGCAATCGGTCGGGGTCCTGGCACAGCGCGGCCACCGTCATCGTATCCGACTGAGTTTCGCGCCCGCGGCAGAACGCGGCGAAGTCGATCGAGCCTTCATCGATGAGTTGCGCCAGCCGTTCGTGCGCGGCCCGTCGCACCGCCGGTGGCGTGTGCGCGAGCGACGCCTTGAGGCGGATCGGCAAGACCGGCCAGCACCCGCAGGGTATCGCCGTCAGGCAGCCGGCCAATCGCGCCGACTCTCAAGCTCACGTCATCGCTGCTGAGCGCCGTATTCACGACGACTTCGGCGGGCGCCGTCTGCAACGAGGCGATGCGCTGCGGCAGTGTCGGCGGCGGCGGCGGGGGTGGTGCCTTCTTGAAAAAACGTGAGAACGGCTTCATCGCACGGCCTGGGTCAGCATGCTCGATCGGTGCGCAACCGCGAGGCGAGCGCCTCAGCCCGCGCTTGTGCCATCGTCTCGCGCCTGGGCTCGCGCAAAGGCCGGCCGAGCGACGATCCGCTTCACGTAGTCGTCGATGACCGTGGACTTCGGCATCATCGGGTTCTGCCCGAACATCGCGAAGGTCGTGCCGTAGAGTACGTCGGCCGCGCTGAAGCGCTCGCCGAGAAGGTACCGCCCGCGGGTCAGTGCGTTGATCACTGCCGCCATCGCTTCTTCCACGGGAACCCAACCCGCCGTTCCTCGAGGCACATCCGATTTCATGAACTTCGACATGAACGCGGGCTCCAGCACGCCCGTGTAGTACGAGAGCCATGAGAGGTAGGGACCGCGCTCCGGTTCGCCGACCAGCGGTCCGAGATGGTTCTTCGGAAACCGGTCCGTCAGGTACAGCGCGATCGCGGGCGATTCGAACACGATCACGCCGTCATCGGAAATCGCCGGCACCTTGCCATGCGGATGCGGATTCGCGGGATCCACTGCACCGGCGCCGTCCGACCTTCGCACGGTGACGAGCTTGATCTGGTAGGGCGCTTCGAGTTCCTCGAGCAGGAAGATGAATCGTGTCGAGCGACTCCTCGGATGGTGAAACAACGTAATCACGGGCAACCCCAGGGTGCGGACCTGACGGCGAATTGTCCCACGAAATCCGGGTTGGTCCAGTGTGGGAGGTGGGGGCCAACCCCGACGGGACTTGCTCCCTGGCCCTGGACCGGTGGGGGCTGGAGCAGAGCCGGATCGGGCAGCCAGGGCGCTTCGGGCGTAATCTGCAACCGGAAGCACACGAATCGAGGGGAAATCACCATGACCAAGTTCCTGATCAAGGGGTCGTACACCGCAGAGGGCACAAAGGCGCTCGTGAAGGAAGGCGGCTCACGACGCAAGGCGGCCGTCGAGCAGATGTTGAGCGGCCTGGGTGGCAAGGTCGAGGCGTTTTACTTCGCGCTCGGCGACAGCGACGTCTACGTGATCCTGGACCTGCCCGACACGACGTCGGGCGCGGCACTGAGTCTCGCGGTCAATGCCTCCGGCATGGTCAGGCTCAGCACGATCATGCTGATGACGCCCGAGGAGGTCGACGCGGCCTGCAAGAAGACCGTGAGCTATCGGGCGCCGGGCCAGTAGGCGACACCGACGAACGGCGCGGCTGGAGATGGTCCGGCCGCGGCTCGCGCCTCGGAGGGTCGCGCAGAAAGGGATTACGGAGGCAGTCGCAGAAATCTTGCGTCAGTCGCGTTGCCACGTATAATGACTACAAATAGTGGTCATTATTGAGAACCGACATGAGCATCCCTGCGGCGGTATTCAAGGCCGAATGCCTGAAACTGATGGACGAGGTCGCCAGGACCGGTCAGCCGGTCGTGATCACGAAGCACGGCAAGCCGGTGGCGCAGCTGGTGCCGGTGCCTGCGGAGCCGAAGTCATTGTTCGGCTACATGAGGAACACCGTGACAATAAAGGGCGACATTGTCGCGCCGACCGATGATTCCTGGAACGCAGTGTCGGGCGACGAGAATCAACTCTTCACCGGGGCGAGGAAGAAGTCACGCGCACGCCGCGTCAGCTCGAGTAAATGAGCGCATTGCTCCTCGATACGCACATCTGGCTGTGGTACGCGGAGGGCGCGACCGAGCGGCTGCGCCCAGCGAGCATCCGGAAGCTCGATGAGGCGCGCAAGGGTGACGGACTGATCGTGTCGGCAATCTCGGTCTGGGAGATCGGCATGCACGCCGCCCGTGGCCGGATTCAACTCGCCGTGCCTTTGCGGGACTGGGTCGAAAAGGCCCTCGGTGTGCCTGGAATCCGCCTGGCGCCCCTGGATGCCGCGGTTGCCGCCGAAAGCACACTGCTCCCGGGTGAGCCGCAAGGGGATCCGGCGGACCGTTTCCTGATCGCGACCGCGCGAAGCCACGGTGTTCCACTTGCAACGCGGGACGAGCGAATCCTCAAGTACGCGAAGCTCGGATTCCTGCGCGTCGTGCGGATGTAGAACCGTTCTGCAGCGGTCGAGGCTGGAGAAGAAGCAAGGTCAGGTCGGCCAGTTCAAGATCCGCGGTACGCCAAGGGCCGGGGCAATGACACGGACGCGTTGCGCGGCTTACCAGACCCGGCCACGCCCGAGGAGCTGCGATGTCCATGATGAAATATCTCGCAAGAATGACGTTACTGACTGCACTCGTGCTTTCGGGAATGGCGCATGGTACGGAGACAGTATCGGCGGCGGCGCCAACGGCTGCCGAGGGGATTCCGACCGACGCCGCGCAGCTGCGCGAACTGGTGACCGAGCTCGATCGAAAGATGTTCGACGCCTATAACGCCCACGACGTGGACGGGCTCATGGCCATGTTCGCGGACGATCTCGAGTTCTACCACGACACGGGCGGGCTCCTGGACCATCAACAGGTGAGGGCAGGGTTCACTAACGTCTTCGCACAAAACAAGGACATCCGGCGCGAACTCGTCGCTGGCAGCCTCGAGGTCTATCCGATCAAGGGATACGGTGCCCTGGAGATCGGTGCGCACCGGTTCTGTCACACGGAAAATGGCAAGGCTGACTGCGGTACGTTCCGCTTCATGCAGGTCTGGCGTCTCGAGGCAGGCGCCTGGAAAGTATCGCGGGATGTGAGTTACGGACACTAGATTCGATTCACGCACCAGGCATATGCGGTCTGCGGCGGGACCATCAAGGCGCCGCCATCAAATGCCAGCACACAGTGCGCGTAGCGCGCACACTGGTCCCGCAAATAGAGACACACATGGCAACCGCACTGGTAAGGAAACACACATTGAAGACCATCATCGACACGGCAACGGATGCCGGTAAATTCACGATCCTGCTCAATGCGCTCAAGGCGGCCTGGCTCACCGAGACACTGCGTGGCACGGGTCCCTTCACTGTATTCGCCCCGACGGACGAGGCGTTCAAGCAACTCGCACCCGGCGCACTCAATGCGCTGCTGAAGGATAAGACGAAGCTGAAGGCGGTCCTCACATACCACGTCGTCTCCGGCACCGTGGCCGCGGAGGACATGAAGACGGGTGACCTCGAGACGCTGGAGGGCACTCCACTGGTGATTGCATCCCAGCAGGATGGCAAGTTCAACGTAAACGGCGCGAAGATCGTGCAGTCGGACATCACAGCCTCGAACGGCGTGATCCACGCGGTAAATGCGGTCATCCTGCCGAAGGGCACGATGTTAGCCGCGGCGGCGTAATGTCACAGCAGCGACCCCGCGCATGCGGGGTGGCTGCTCTTTGCACTGCTGAGAGTCCTTTCCTGCGGCGTCAACCGCGCCTGGCGGGCTGGCTGCGTTTGCGTCCCGCAGCGTGTCGTCATGTCTCGACAGGGCGTCGAGCGACACCTGGCCTGGTCGCCGGCCGCGGCACCCTGCTTCACGCTGCCGTCGGGCAGTGGCACCTCGATCGGCGCCACTACGACCGTGGTGATGCCGTCTTGTCGCTCGAGCCCGATCTCGCGCGCAGTCGCAGGGGACAGGTCAATGATCCGGCCCTTAACGTACGGTCCGCGATCCTGGATCGTCACCACGGCGCTTTGGCCGGTCTCGAGGTTCGTCACCTTCGCCGTGGTCCCGAGTGGTAGCGTCTTGCTCGCGGCATTGTCGGCGTTCGGGTCCATGCGCGTGCCATCCGCCATTTCCCGACCGGTGAATCTCTTCGCATAAAACGACGCAATGCCGGTGTGCTTGCATCCGGACAGGTCCGGGTTGATACCCGCCACCTTCGCCGATCCGGGAAGCGACTGCGAATGCCGCTGGGCCGCGTCTGCGGCGGTGCATTCCTCGGTCGAACGCGTACAGCCGGCCACGCCGACGACACCAAGCAACAGGACGCCCGCCAGGAAGCTGGAGCTTGGGATGTTGATCAAGGTGACGATCCTCCTGGCTGCTGACCCCGCGCGTGTCCTGCCTGGCAGCACTGCTCGCGGTTGAGCCGCGACAGGGTCCCGATACCTCTCGAGAGTAGGCGCCAGAACGGCGACTGTCGGTACGGCAGGGCGCATTGGCCGCGCGACACTCGGTGTTGCGGGTGTACACCAGCCATGCGTTCGGCAAGTGCTGCCAGGAAATGGGCATGATGCCCTCGAATCGAAGGCACGAGCGCATAATTGTCGCCTCCATCGGAATGACGGATATTCGGCATGAGCGACGACACCAAGACATGTCCGGTCTGCGGCGAGACCATCAAGGCGGCCGCCATCAAGTGCCGGTTCTGCAATACCGACCTGGCGACCTTTGCCGCTGACGAAGGAAGCGGAAGTGGAGACCATGCTCTTCACGGGTCACCCTGCAGTCATCTACAGCGCGTGGCAGTGGATCGCGGTGGTGTTCACGCTGGGCCTGGCCTGGGTCTATTACTGGGTGAAGGCCATCGCTACACGCTACGAGATTACCTCGCAACGCGTGCGTATCGAGCGCGGGATCTTCTCGAAGATGAAGGACAGCATCGAAGTATTCCGCATCGATCACTTCGACCTGCACAAGCCCCTCGGCATGCGCCTCGTCGGACATTGCCTGCTGCATCTTCGATCTTCGGACACCAGCCTGGCCGCCGTCATGCTGTACGGCATCCCCAACCTGGAGCAACTTGCGGATACCCTGCGCGAGTGTTCGCTTCGTGAACGCACCAGGCGACGCCTGACGACGCTCGTCCAGGCATAGGTACCGGACCAGTACTGATCGCGAATCACAGGCACCGCTGCCAACTTCCACGATTTCAATGGCGCGCACGTGCGCCCAGAGTCATGCCACGATCAGTCCCCGGTCAACGGGCGCCGTGCGTGGGCCTGTCGGGCCGGGTCGCTCCAACGAGGGATCCTCATGCGGCGGCATCTCGTTCGCGTAACCGTGCTCGCCGTGGCCGCGTTGGGACTGGCCGCCTGTGGGGGAGGCGACTCTGGACGCATCTCGCTCGGTGGCACCGTCGATGGACTGCGTGGCTCTGGCCTGGCGGTGGCCGTCAACGGCGGCACGCCGACCGCACTTACAGCCGACGGTGCCTTCACGCTTCCCGTGACGATTCCGGTCGGCGGCACCTATCACGTGTCCGTCGTCGCCCAACCCAGGGCGCCGAGTCAGACGTGCGTAATCGCCAATGGTGACGGCCAGGCCGGCGCCCGCGACATCAGCTCGATCGCAGTGACCTGCAGCACAGATCGCTTCACGGTCGGTGGCAGCCTTGTCGGCTTGATCGGCTCGGGCCTCGTGCTCCAGAACAACGGCGTCGACGATCTGCGAGTGTCGGCGGACGGTTCGTTCGCTTTCGCGACGCCGGTGGCCAGCGGCGCCGCCTACGACGTTACGGTGGAGCAGCAGCCCGCGGACCCCGGGCGACACTGCAGCGTCAGCAACGGCGTCGGGACTGTCGGCCCGGCGGGCGTCAGCGACATCCGGGTGCAATGCAGGTCGGTCGGGCGCTGGATTTACGTCTCCACCACCGAGAAGCATCCCGTCCGGCGCCGATGAATATGGAACCTTCATGTTTGCGCGGGATCCGGCGACGGATCGGTTCGAACTGCTGGCGGGCAGTCCGATACCGCGTGCCGTGCGCGTAGCCGTCGCACCGGATGGGACCTTTGCGTATGTGCACCTGTGGAGCTGGGGTCCAGCCGACAATCGCCTTGCCGCCTATGTGATCGATCAGTCGACGGGTGCGCTGGTGCAGGTGCCGGGCGCAGCGTCTCTGCCGCTGGATGCAATCCTCGCGGATGCCGCCATCGATCCCTCCAGCCGATACCTCGACTACGTGCAGAACGAGGACGACCGGGTCTTCGCGTATGCCGTCAACGCGACCGGGACGATCACGGCCGTGCCCGGCGGTCGTTGGGGCGATATCCGCTACGGCGGCGGCAAGCTGGCGTTCGATCCGCAGGGCCGGTTCCTGTTTGTCGCCAACCGCGCTAACAGGACGATCTCGGCCTTCGGTATCGATCCCGACAGCGGGGCACTCATTGAGTTCAGCGGCAGTCCCTATTCGCTGGCGTTCGCACCGGAAGACCTGGACGTCGAGCCCCAGGGGCGATACCTGTATGTGACGTCGTCGTCGAAACAGCTTGTGCCTTACGTCATCGATGGATCCGATGGCAGCACCGGTGCGCTCAGGCCGGCATCCGTCGCACCATATACGCCGACCAATTCCCAGGGAGGACGTTACGGGTTCGATCCCAACAGCAACCGCATCTTCTACATCTCCTGGTGCGGGATGCGTGACTTGTACGGGTGGTGCCGACCTTCCGGATTACTTATCCCCTGGGGGCTTCGGCGCCTGGCCGCCGACGAGACCGGCGCGGTCCGACCACTCGGCGACGAGGAGTTCCTCAGTTACCTGGACGAGTTCACGGGCTACGACTCGCTGCAGTTCGACTCCTCAGGGAAATTTGTCTGCTTCCAGATCTCGGACATGACTGGAGGCGGCATGGACTGCAGGCTCGTCGACGCGACGACCGGCGCGTTGGGCGAGCTAATACCACTTGTTGGCGACCGAGGAATTCAAAGGTCACTTCATTCGTCATCGTCAACTGAAACTCTCCACAGGAAGGATCGCGGATCACAGGCACCGTTGCCAACTTCCACGATTTCAATGGCGCGCACGTGCGCCCAGACTGATGTCACGATCAGTCCCCGGTCAACGGGTGCCGTGCGTGGGCCTGTCGGGCCGGGTCGCTCCAACGAGGGATCCTCATGCGGCGGCATCTCGTTCGCGTAACCGTGCTCGCCGTGGCCGCGTTGGGACTGGCCGCCTGTGGGGGAGGCGACTCTGGACGCATCTCGCTCGGTGGCACCGTCGATGGACTGCGTGGCTCTGGCCTGGCGGTTGCGGTCAACGGCGGCACGCCGACCGCGCTTACAGCCGACGGTGCCTTCACGCTTCCCGTGACGATTGCGGTCGGCGGCACCTATCACGTGTCCGTCGTCGCCCAACCCACGGCGCCGAGTCAGACGTGCGTAATCGCCAATGGTGACGGCCAGGCCGGCGCCCGCGACATCAGCTCGATCGCAGTGACCTGCAGCACAGATCGCTTCACGGTCGGTGGCAGCCTTGTCGGCCTGATCGGCTCGGGCCTCGTGCTCCAGAACAACGGCGTCGACGATCTGCGAGTGCCGGCGGACGGTTCGTTCGCTTTCGCGACGCCGGTGGCCAGCGGCGCCGCCTACGACGTCACGGTGCTTGCCCAGCCCACAGATCCGCCCGAGATCTGTGACGTGACGCGCGGCTAGTGGCGTGATCGGCGCGGCGGCAGTGGAGGATGTCCTCGTCAGCTGCGATGCCAGGATCCAGTCCGTGGCCGGGACCGTCCAGGGATTGACCGATACGGGAATCGTCCTGCGCAACAATGGCGCGGATGACCTCGTGGTCGCATCAGATGGCGGATTCAAGTTCACGACGACCATGGCGCCCGGTGACGAGTACCTCGTTACGGTGGAGCAACAGCCCGCGGACCCCGGGCGACACTGCAGCGTCAGCGACGGCGTCGGGACTGTCGGCCCGGCGGGCGTCAGCGACATCCGGGTGCAATGCAGGTCGGTCGGGCGCTGGATTTACGTCTCCACCACCGAGACGGTCGCGTACGCCTCCACAACACTATGGAACCTTCATGTTTGCGCGGGATCCGGCGACGGATCGGTTCGAACTGCTGGCGGGCAGTCCGATACCGCGTGCCGTGCGCGTAGCCGTCGCACCGGATGGGACCTTTGCGTATGTGCACCTGTGGAGGTGGCTTGCAGCCGACAATCGCCTTGCCGCCTATGTGATCGATCAGTCGACGGGTGCGCTGGTGCAGGTGCCGGGCGCAGCGCCTCTGCCGCTGGATGCAACCCTCGCGGATGCCGCCATCGATCCCTCCAGCCGATACCTCTACTACGTGCAGTACGGGGACGACCGGGTCTTCGCGTATGCCGTCAACGCGACCGGGACGATCACGGCCGTGCCCGGCGGTCGTGCCGGCATTTCGGCGGCGGCGGCAAGCTGGCGTTCGATCCGCAGGGCCGGTTCCTGTTTGTCGCCAACCGCGCTAACAGGACGATCTCGGCCTTCGGTATCGATCCCGGCAGCGGGGCACTCATTGAGTTCAGCGGCAGTCCCTACTCGCTGGCGTACGATCCGGAAGACCTGGACGTCGAGCCCCAGGGGCGATACCTGTATGTGACATCGTCGTCGACGAGACAGCTTGTGCCTTACGTCATCGATGGATTCGATGGCAGCACCGGTGCGCTCAGGCCGGCATCCGCAGCACCATTTGCGCCGACCGCGCCCCAGGAAGGACGTTACGGGTTCGATCCCAACAGCAACCGCATCATCCACATCGACTGGTGCGAGATCGACTGGGACGTGTGTCGACCTGCGGTGTTTGTCCCCTGGGGTCTCCGGCGCCTGGCCGCCGACGAGACCGGCGCGGTCCGATCCGCTCGGCGACGAGGAGTTCCTCAGTTACCAGAGCGAGTTCACGGCGTACGACTCGCCGCAGTTCGACTCCTCAGGGAAATTTGTCTGCTTCCAGTACACGATGCTTCGGATGGGAGGCTCCCTGGAATGCAGGCTCGTCGACGCGACGACCGGCGCGTTGGGTCAGAGCATACTCTCGTGGAACGATCCCAGCGATCATATCAAGGTCACTTCATTCGTCATCGTCAACTGAAACTCTCCACAGGAAGGATCGCGGATCAGTTTCGGGGCCTTGCCAGGGCCACCAGTGCAGGTACTCGGGATATGTCCGGGATGGCCAGGAAGTCCGGACTCTGAAATGCCGGGTTCGGATAGCGGTAGTAGCCCTGGCCGGTCGCCAGCCCGAACAACCCCGGATCGACAAATCGCTCCTTGATGTACGCCGCGTTACGGAGCATCTGCTGGTCATTGTTGCGCGTTCCCCAGTATTGGAGAACATTGAGCGCCGTCTGCATGCCCACCATGTCGATCAGGGCCATCGGACCCATCGTGCAACCGGGATTGCATTTCAGGTAGGTGCGGTCCACGTCTTCAGGGGTGGAGACGCCGTTCGTCACCAGGCTCTGGGCGGCATTCAGTAGCGCCACGAACCATGTGTTGATCACGTAGCCGTTCTGCTCCTTCCGGACCGGGATCGGCAGCATGCCGATTTCAATCGCGAATTCGGTGACTTGCGTCAGCGTGTCGTCCGCGGTGGTCGGGTGAGCCATGATCTCGACGACATTCATTATCCAGATCAGGTTGGCGAAATGCAGGGCGCAGAATTTCTCCGGGCGGCCGGTGGCCGCCGCAAAGTCCCGGGGGAGCAGTGTCGAGGAATTGGTCGCGAGCAAGGTGTGGTCGCGGAGCAATGGCGCCATCGCCTGGTAGACGCTTGTCTTCACGTCGGGAATCTCCGGCACCGCCTCGATCACCAGATCGGCCTTGCGAACGGCCGAGGCCAGGTCGGTCGCATAGCCCAGGCGGGCCCGCGTCTGGGCGATCGCCACTTCGCTGGCACCCAGGTTCGCACGATAGATACCCGCATAGTGGTCGTGGGCCACGCGGCAGTTCGCCAGCGCTTCCTCGGTTATGTCGTAGGCGACGACAGTCTTGCCGCGGAATGCGCTGTGCCAGGCGATCTGGCCCCCGAGCACGCCTGACCCCAGCACCGTGACCTGGTTGATGCGAGACATGCCTTTCTCCGTTCGTGTTGTTGCCTGGCTGGTCCGGACAGAGCGACGCTGGGAGCGTTCACTAGTGAGACGCGGTCGACAGTTCGCGCGACGCAAGTCTTACACCATGGGCCGTATGAAGCTCGGCACTTTGCCCATTGCCGCAGAATACGCTGCGCCGCCCGCCCGTGGGCGCACGGGACTCGTGCTGACCGGCGGCGGGGCACGTTCCGCCTACCAGGTCGGCGTCATGCGGGCGGTGGCCCACCTCCTGCCGCGCGATGCGCCGACGCCGTTCCACGTGATTACCGGGACTTCGGCCGGCGCGATCGTGGCTACCAACCTGGCCGTGTACGCCGCGCATTTCCGCACGGGCACCGTGGCGCTCGAGCGCGTCTGGCGCAACTTTCACGTGGACCAGGTGTTCCGTACCGACGCTCCGAGCATGCTGCGCGCCGGCGCCCACTGGATGGCGGCACTGCTGACCATCGGGCGGCTTGCGTCGCCTCCGGTCTCGCTGTTCGACAACACGCCGCTGCGGCAGCTGCTGGAGCGTCGCATCGACTTCGGCCGCGTGCGCGAGGCGCTGGACATGGGGCACCTGGAGGCGCTCGCCATCTCGGCGGCCGGCTACAGCAGTGCCCGGTCGTTCGCCTTCTACGAGAGTCGCGATTATCCGGCGGACGACGCCCCCATTTGGCCTCGAGGCGTTGCGGCCGAACTTGGGCTCGAGCACCTGATGGCGAGCAGCGCCGTGCCATTCCTGTTTCCCCCGGTCCGAATGAACGGCGAGTACTTCGGGGACGGCGCCATGCGGCAGGTCGCGCCGCTGAGTCCCGCAATCCGCCTCGGTGCCGACCGGCTGTTCGTGGTGGGCGTGCGTCACGACCGCCAGCACGCGCCGCCGCACGCGCGCGCGGCGACGACGCCGAGCTTCGGGCAATTGTTCGGCTTCATGCTCGACACGCTGTTCATGGATTCGCTGCACGCCGGTGTTGCGCAACTCGAGCGGCTGAACCGGCTGGTGGCGCAATCGCTCGTGCCGAACCCCGACGGGCTGCGCCAGATCGACTCCCTGGTACTCCTGCCTCGTGCGGACCTCGGCACCATCGCCGCGAAGCATGCGCGCCAGATGCCGCGGACCGTGCGCGCGCTGCTTCGAATCATGGGCGCCGGTAATAGTGCTGGATCGGAACTGCTCAGTTACCTCCTGTTCGAGTCGGGCTACACCCGCGAGCTGATCGCGCTCGGGTATTCCGACACGATGGCGCGCCGTGACGAGGTGGCCGCATTCCTGGAAGCCGGAATGCGCACGGAAGCGGGTGCTGTTGCATCGATATCGTCGCGGCACGGGACCTAGCCCGCCCGCCGTCACGCCTGGACCGCGATGCAAATCGGATTTATTCACATCAGTGTGAAACCCGATGGATCGCCGTGCGCGGTGATTAACCACGATGCGTTGAACCAGGGCGGCGCGGCAACATCACCGGACGCTGTGCACGCCCTGGGGAAAAGATGTCTCGGTGGATCGGCAGGCAGTGCCGTCCTGCTGTGGTTGTACTCGCGGCCGTTGTCGTGCTGGTCCCGAATGCGTTCTGCGCCGACTACCAGGTTGGTGACGGAAAGCTGAGTGTCAACGGGTCGGCGTACCTGGGCAGCGCGATCCGGACGGACAACCAGGATCCCAAACTGCTGGCCAACGTCAACAGTTCGCTGGTCTCGATCGACGGCAACGCGGTGAGCGCGAGCGCCGGCCGGAACGGGGACGATGGCAATCTCAACTTCAATCGCGGCGACCCGGTCACGACCGTGCTCAAGGGATACCTGGGTTTCGCATACAAGTGGCGGGACTACGGGATCGAGATGAGCGGCCAGGCCTGGTACGACTATGCAACCGCCCAGTCCAGTCACCCATGGGGCAATGTGCAGAATGGGTACGCGGCTGGCCGGCCTTTGAGTGACGACGGCGCCATTGCGCGTTCGAGGTTCAGCGGTGTCGTGCTGGACAATCTCTATGGCCATGGCCATCACGAGTTCGACAAGGTCTCCGTCGACTGGAAGGTCGGCTACCAGGCGCTCGACTGGGGTAAACGCCTGACTGCCCTGGGCGGGCTGCGTGATCTCAATCCACTGGATGTTCCCGCGTCGCTGCGGCCCGGCGTATTGCGTGACCAGGAAACGCGCATCACGTTTCCGGCCGTGTTCGGGCGCATCGGCCTGACCAAGACCACGAGTCTCGAGGCGTTCTACCAGCTGCACTTCGAACCCACCGCGTTGAACGGATGCGGCACCTTCTACTCGTCGCTCGACTTCATGGCCGACGGCTGTGACAAGGCGATGTTCGGCAACCTCTCCGACCGGACCGCGCTCGCGACCGGTGTCTACGTGAAGCGCACCGAGACGCGGGACCCGTCGAACTCCGGGCAGGGCGGAATTGCGCTGAAGCACACGGTCGCTGCATGGGCGACCGAGTTCGGGCTCTATGCCGCGCAGTTCCACTCGCGGGCGCCCTTTTACAGCGGAACCAAGTCGGGACGCGACGGCGCACCGTTCCTGCCCGGCGATCCGGACAACCTGAATCCGACGTACTTCACCGAATATCCCGAGGACGTCCGGATGTTCGGAGCCTCGTTCGAGACGAAGATTCCGGGCGGCGCAGTGCTCGGCGAATTCACGTACCGGCCAAACCAGCCGCTGCAGTACAACTCCGTGGACGTGATCAGTGCGGCCGTCTCGCGGACGGCGCCGACTCCGTTGCGCGCGAAGATGGACGCCGTCGCACCGGGCGCGGTGCTCAGCGGCTGGGAGCGCCACGAGGCCCTGCAGCTGCAGTTTGGCGCTGTCGGGCAGATCCCGAACGTCCTGGGTTCGGTCGGCTTGAGTTATGGCGGTGAAGTCATCTACAAGCGCGTGCCGGGTCTGCCGGACCCGTCGGGCGTGCGATTCGGTCGGTCGGAGGTGTTCGGCCAGGGACCCGTGAACGGAGTGTGTCCGCCACCGGCGGCACCGGTCTCGTGTTCCGTCGATGGCTATGTGTCGCGCGACGCCTTCGGCTACCGGTTGCGCGCAGGTCTACGTTACGCAAACGTGCTGGACGGCGTCGATCTGGTCCCTGCGATATTGTTTGGGCAGGATGTTTCGGGCTGGTCCGGCGACAGCCTGATACTCGAGGGCCGCATGCTCGCAAGTGCTTCGCTGCAGGTCACGCTCGCCAGCGGCTGGACCGTCGCGATCGCATGGCAACCCACGTGGGGAGGCACATACAACAACACGCGCGACCGAAGCACCGGACAGGCGTACGTCAGCTACCAGTTCTAACCGCCTGTCCCGGCAATCTCCGGGCGGCATCAGCACGAAGCCTCTCCCAGAGCGCCTGGTTGTCCGTGATACGTAGACCAGCTGGCCAGGTTCGTCACCGAATACGCCGGGTTCACCGCCGCGCAGCGGCCTCGAATTCCCCTGGAAATCGGCGCACCAAAACTCGCTGTTCAGGTCGCTTAAGTGATTGACTTTGTGCAGTTTTAGATGGGATACCGTACATAACAACAGTATCGGTGCGATCATGGAAGTTGCCACTCAGAACGTGTCTGACAGCGGCCTTTCGATGCGCGAACTCGAGGCCCAGATCACCGAGCTCGCCGGCCACCTGAACGCGGCCAATCATCGTTGGCTCGTGCTGATCGCCGAGTTCGATCGCCGCCAGGGCTGGTCCGACGGCTTCACGCAGTCCTGTGCCCACTGGCTCAGCTGGAAGTGCGGTCTCGACCTCGGGGCAGCGCGCGAGAAGGTGCGGGTCGCCCGTGCGCTCGCAGACGCTGCCGCAGATTTCCGCGGCCATGGGCCGCGGCGAGTTGAGCTATTCGAAGGTGCGCGCGCTCACGCGCGTGGCGACGCCGGCCAACGAGGACGTGCTGCTCAACGTCGCACTGCACGGCACCACGCATCACGTCGAGACGCTGGTGCGGCAGTTCCGTCGCGTGCAGGAAGTCGAGGAGCTTTCGCGCGAGGCGCGCCAGCACTCGCAGCGACGACTCACCTATTTCCACGATCGACGACGGCTCGCTGGTGGTGAAGCTGCAGCTCCCGGCCGAGAGCGGCGCACTGTTCCTGAAGGCGCATCGAGGCCGCGTTGCTCGATGTGCCGCTTCCCAACCGCGGCGATGATTGTCAAGCGTCGCTGCACGTTTCAGGTGAAACGCCCCCGTCGCAGAATTCTCATGCTGCGCACGATTCATGGTGAGTGACGACGCGCCGAGCGGTCGGCGCGGCGCGCCGATGCGCTCGTCGTGCTGGCCGAGAGCTTCCTGCAGCACGGCGCCGAGTCGCTGAGCGGCGGCGATCGCCAGCAGATCGTCGTGCACGTCGACGAATGCACGCTGCGCCAGGGCGAGTGCGGGCCGCTGCGAGCTCGACGACGGCCCCGCGCTGCCGTCGAAACCGCGCGCCGCCTTGCCTGCGATGCGAGCATCGTCACGATCACCGAGGACGAGCGCGGTGAGCCTCTGGATGTCGGTCGCAAGACGCGCAGCATCCCGCCCGCGTTGCGTCGTGCGCTCGCATCGCGCGACAAAGGCTGCGTTTTCCCCGGTTGCAGCCACAAGCGGTACGTCGACGGGCACCACATCCAGCATTGGGCGGAGGGCGGCGCGACAAAGCTGTCGAATCTCGTGTTGCTCTGCCGGTTTCATCACCGCGCGGTGCACGAGGGCGGCCTGAAAGTCGATCGCTGCGACGATGGCGCCTGGCGCTTCACCGATCGCAGAGGGGCAGCGTTGTTCGGCTCTGCGCCCGGGCACACGCAACCGCTCGCACATTGGAGCGCGCTGTCGGCCGCGCATGCCGAGCGTGGCATCGCGATCGATGCGAAAACGGCGACGACAGGGTGGCGCGGGGAACGCATGGACTTCGGGATTGCGATCGACGCGCTGCTGTTCAGGGCGGCAGCTGGTGATCACCTGGTGCGTGGCGACACGACATAGGTCATCGCGGCGTTTCTCGATGAAAGCAGGCGATTTGAAGCTGGCCGGCACCACTGGACTCGTTGATCGTGTGCGTGTCGCTGGCACCACGGTGCCGGCATTCACCCGTGGTGTTGGCGTGATTGACAACATGCCTTCGATGTTGGCATTATTGACAACATGATCGCGGTGCTGCTCCGCCGCGAACGGCTGGACCTCGACGACGGCTCGATCGTGGAGATGGTCCTTTGGCGAGTTCCGGAGCCGGTCGCAGGCAGCCGGCACCCATACAAGTACCGGCTGTACTACGGCAGGGACGGCAAGCGTCTCGTCCTCTACGACAATGAGCGCGGCAAGGGCGACCATCGGCATCGTCGCGAAGGCGAGACGCTGTACCGGTTCACCTCGGTGGAGCAACTGATGCGCGACTTCCTCGCGGACGTCGCCGAGGAGCGAGGAAAGTGACCAAGGCCGTGCTTCGTATTCGGCGCGATGTCGACACTGCTCTGAAGGATATGGGTAAGCGGTTTACCCTGGCCTGGAAATCCGGGAGGTCTTCGGCGCACGTTTTCACGTTCGAGTCGCCCGCAGCCCTGTTCCGCGTGCTGACGCCCAAGCGTTGGGAGCTTCTGGAACGGTTGCAACGACTTGGCCCCTCGAGTCTGCGGGGACTTGCGCGTTCGCTGGAACGCGACGTGAAGCGCGTGCACGAGGATGTCGCGGCGCTGATCGAGATCGGGCTGGTCGAAAAGACGGAGCGGGGACAGATCCACGTGCCTTTCACGGTCATCGAGGCGGATTTCGAGCTGCGGGCAGCGTGAGTCGTTCGGGTCGCTGGGGCTCACGTCCCAAGCCGCCGGCCGGTCATGTTCTCCCCAGGCAAGGCAGGGAATCCCATGGCCACTCAAACGAACGTTACGCGGCGATTTAGCGCCCGCACACAGGTGAACCCTGACGATGCTCAGAAGTTCGCGCCGCGTGGAGGCCGCTGGTTGACGCCGTTGCCTGAATCCACGATTTAAATCCATCGCCGGACGGGCCAAGCTACCCGCGAAAACGCGGGACGGAGCCCTCGATCACCATGGCAACGCCGCCGATCTGGGTGATGGCAACATTGGCCGCTCTGTCGTTCGCCGGCAGTCTGCAGGCGGGCGCGTCGGACAACGCTACATTCGCAGCCGAACGGCAGGCGCTCATGCGCGAGATCGAGCGCGACGTGCGCGATACGGCCGCAGTATCTGAACCGGCGCGAACTCGATGACGCGCGTCATGGCGGCGCATGGCATGCGTACCGCGGCACGAGTTCGTGCGCCGCCGACGATCGCGACCTCGCCTACGACAACCGGCCCTTGCCGATCGGCTACGGACAGACGATTTCACAGCCGTACATCGTCGCGGTCATGACGGACCTGCTCGAGCCCGCGTCACGGTTGCCGCGCGTTCGAGGTCGGCACCGGTTCCGGCTATCAGGCCGCGGTACTGGGCGAGTTGTGCGAGAACGTCTACACGGTCGAGATCGTCGAGCCGCTCGGTGACGCAGGCCCGGGCCCGACTGTCAGCGGCTCGGTTACGCGAACGTCGAGGTGCGGTCGGCGACGGTTACTACGGCTGGCCCGAGGCGCGCCCGTTCGACGTGATCGTCGTCACGGCGGTGGCGAGCCACATCCCGCCGCCGCTGCATCGAGCAGCTCAAGCCGGGCGGTCGCATGGTCCTGCCGGTCGGGACGCGTTTCACGACGCAACAGCTCGTCCTGGTGTCGCAAGTCGACGACGGGCGCATCACCGACGCGCCAGATCCTGCCCGTCGCGTTCGTCCCACTGACCGGCGGTCATGAGTGACGGCGCGCGTCCACCGCTCGCATCGGTCGCGTTGATCTCGTGCGCCGCGCTGGCCACCGAAATCCTGCTCAGCCGCTTCTTCGCGATCGTCCACTGGCATCACTTCGCGTACATGATGATCAGCCTCGCGCTGCTGGGCTTCGGCGCGAGTGGCACGTTTCTGTTCGCTCGCGCAGCGCTGGCTGCTGCGTCGATTTCGCGCCGGCGTTACAGCGCGAACCTGCTGCGTTCGGCTGCTTCGCGTGCCAGTCCGATGATCGGCCAAGGCGCTGCCCTTCCAGGCGGAGGCGCTGCTGTGGGACCCCTGGCAGCCGCTGTGGCTCGTGCTGCTCTACTCGTGCTGTCCACGCCGTTCTTCTGCGCCGCCAACGCGATCGGGCTCGCGCTGATCGCGTTTCGCGAGCGGAGCGGGCCGCGATCTACGCGGCGGACTTGGTCGGCGCCGGCGCCGGGAGCCTGCTGATCCTGCTCACGTCGCTCTACGTCGCTGTCGCCCGAGCAGACGCTGAAGGTCATCTCGCGGCCGCTGGATTCGCGCCGCATCTGGCATCGGCGCCCTCGAGCTGCGCTGGCGCGCCCGGGTGCGTGGATCGCGTCAGTCGTGCTCGGGTTCTCGTGGCGGACCTTCATTCCCGTCCGCCTGGCTCCGGTCCGAGCCCGGGCCCTACAAGAGACTGAGCCAGGCGCTGCGCGTCGGCGGCACGCGCATCGTCACCGAGCGTCGAGCCCTCTCGGCCGGGTGACCGTGATCGAGAGCACCGCGCGTGCCGCTGCGTTACGCGCCGGGCTTGAGCCTGACGGCCACGAGCGAGCCACCGACGCAGCTCGGGCGTCTTCACCGACGGTGACAGCCTGGACGCGATCACGGCCGCGAGCGACGACCCGCGGCGCCTCGCGTTCCTCGCCGAGACCACGAGCGCGCTCGCGTATCGCGTCGCAACGCCCGCATCGGTGTCTCGTCCCGGGCGCGGGCGGCGGCATGGAGATCCTGCGTGCCCGACACCTGGGCGCACGCGCGTCGATGCGGTCGAGCTCAATCCCGCAGGTCGCCCGAGCTGCTGCGCCGAAGACTTCAACGACTACACGGGTCGGCTCGTGGAGCAGCCGGGCGTGCGCCTGCACGTCGGCGACGCGCGCGGCTTCTCGCGGCGCACGAGCGTCGCTACGACCTCATCCAGATGTCGCTGACGGGCGCGGCTCGCCGGCGGCGGACTCGGCGGCCTGAATGAGGACTACCTGCACACCGTCGAGGCGTTGCGCCTCTACCTCGGGCACCTCGTCCCGGGCGGATTCCTCTCGATCACGCGCTTCGTCGCAGCTGCCGCCGCGCGACGCCCTGAAGCTGCTGGCGACCACGATCGCGGCACTCGAATCGAGCGGCGTGGCGACGCCGGCCGACCGCCTGCTGATGATTCGCGGCTGGCAAACGGTGACGCTGCTCGTGAAGAACGGTCGAGTCACGGACGCACGAGGTGCGCGCGCACGCGCGAGTTCTGCGACACGGCACGCGTTCGACGTCGCCTGGTTTCCGGATATGCCCCGCGCGCTCGCGAACCGTATACAACCTGCTGCCCGCAGCCGTGGTATTACGACGGCGTGCGCGCGCTTGCTCGGCCCGGAGCCGCGCGCGCTTCATCGCGGACGTATCCGTTCGACATCCGGCCCGCGACCGACGATCGGCCGTACTTCCAGAATTTCTTCCGCTGGCAAGTCCTCAGGAGGCGTGGCGCGCCGGGACGCGGCGGCATGGCGTTGCTCGAGGCCGGCTACCCGTTCTGCTCGTCACCACGTCCTGCAGGCGTTGCTCGCGGGCCTCGTTGCTGATCCTGCTGCCGTTGGTCGTGTTCGCGCCGCTCGCGCGCACCGACCGGCGCCTGCGATGGCAGGTGCTCGCGTACTTCACCGGGATCGGTGCTCGCGTTCCTGTTCGTCGAGATCGTGTTCCTGCAGAAGCTCGTGCTCGCTCGTCCACCATCCGACCGTGGCGCTCGCGCTCGCGCTCGCGACGTTCCTGCTCGGGGCCGGCGCCGGCAGCGCCTGGTCGAGCCGGGTCGCGCCGGCGCGGAGTCGATTCGTGCTCGTCATGGCGGTCGCCGGCATCGTGCTGCTCGGCGCCCTTTGCGGCGCGGTGTTCGACACGTTGATCGGAGAGCTGGCGGCCTGGCCCACGGCCGCACGGGCCTGGTCGCGGCGGCGCTGCTGGCCCCACTCGCATTCTGCATGGGGCTGCCGTTGCCGCTTGCGCTGCGCGAGCTCGACGAGCCGCTGGTGCCCTGGGCCTGGGGCATCAACGGTTGCGCCTCGGTCGTCAGCGCAGCGCTGGCAACGCTGCTCGCGGTCGACATGGGCTTCCGCGCCGTGCTGTGGATCGCGCTCGCACTCTACGTGCTCGTCGTCGCCGTCTTTCCACGCCGGCGCGTTGACGCCCTCCGGGCCCTGGCGTAGCGTCGGGCCGTCGCACAGGGAGAGAACAACAATGCGCAGGACGACTCTCGTAGCGGCTGCTTGCCTGGCAGTGGCTTTATGCGCAACCGCCCACGCTGGGGGCCCGAAACTGCCGGCCACCGTGGCCGCCGACCTCCAGGCAATAGCCGACCAGTGCACCGGGGTCGGCGGCAAGCCGGACACCTCGAACGCGGTCAAGCGAGTGGACCTCAACGCGGACGGCATGGAGGACTACGTGCTCGACGTGGCGTCGATCAACTGCGACGGCGCGGCCGGCGTCTACGGCGATCGCGAAAAGGGCGTGACGGTGTATGTGGGCGACGGCGCGGGCGGCGCTCGCATTGCGTTCAGCGACGCGGTCTACGGGGCGACGATCGAGGGCACGGGCCCGGCGGCGAAACTCTGGCTCGGCGTCTCGGGCGTGCAGTGCGGCAAGAAGCCGGCCAGGGATTTCGCCAGCGAAAGTTTCTGCGATCGCTACCTCGCCTGGGACCCGAAGACGCAGAAGTTCGACTATGCGCCCGTGACGACCGTGCGGATGATCCAGTAGCCGGCGCGGGCGCAATGCAACCGCTGGAACTCCGCGTCATCTCCGGCCGCGACGTCCGCGAGCTCCTCTCCTACGGCGACTGTGTCGCAGCGGTGGAGGGCGTCATGCGCGCCGTCAGTGCCGGCAAGTCGCTCATGCCGTTGCGGCACACAATGCCCCTGCCGTCCGGTGCCGGTGCGCTGGCCTGGATGCCCGGCTACCTCGCGGACCCGGAATGCTTCGGCATCAAGGTGCTGAGCCTGTTCCCCGGCAATCCCGCGGTCGGCCTCTCGTCGCACGTCGGCCTGTACGTGCTCTACGAGGCGCAACACGGCCGGCCGCTCGCGATCCTCGAGGCCAGTGCGCTGACGGCCGTCCGCACGGCGGCAGCCAGCGTCGTCGCGACCTGGGCACTGGCGCGCAGCGATTCGAAGGTGCTCGCGATCATCGGCACCGGCGAGGAGGCGCGGTCGCATGTGGAAGCCTTCCAGGCGGTACGGCCGTTCGAGAGCGTGCTGGTCTGGGGCCGCAACGAGTCGGCCGCGCACGAGCTCGCCGCACATGCCCGGCGGGTCGGGTGCGCGAACGTCGAGGTCGTGGCCAGCGTCCCCGAGGCCCTCGCGCGTGCGGACGTCGTGTGCACGGTGACCGCCGCCGCCGAGCCGCTGCTGTTCGGCAGGGACGTGCGCCCGGGCACGCATCTGTGCCTGGTCGGCGCGTCGATTCCAAGCAAGCGCGAGGTGGACGACGACTGCGTCGCGATGTCGCGCTTTTTCGTCGACTTTCGCGGCAGCGCGATGGCGCAGGCGGGCGAACTGCTGGGCGCGATCGAGGCGGGTCGCGTCACGGACGCGCACATCGTCGGTGAGATCGGCGAGGTGCTGAGCGGCGCGATCGCGGGCCGCGTGACTGCGGCGGAGGTGACGGTGTACAAGTCGCTGGGCGTCGCGGCGCAGGACATGGCTGCGGCGCTGCTCATCTACCAGCGCGCGGTCGAGCGAGGCGCGGGGACGGTCGCGCCGCTCTGACGCAGCCGTCACCCACTGCCGCGAACGTGGAACTACGTGGTCGGGCCAGGTCGATCGGCCTCGTCCAGTTCCGCCATCTCCGCATCGCTGAACACCCGCGACCGGGTGTGAAACGCCTTGCCCTCGGGGCCTTCGAGCGAGAACGTGCCGCCGTGGCCTTCGATCACGTCGATGATCAGCTGCGTGTGCCGCCAGTACTCGTACTGCGCCTTGCCGATGTAGAACGGGCAGTCGCCGATGTCGCCGAGGTACACGTCGCCCGCGCCGATCGTGAGCTCGCCCAGCAGGTAGCAGTTGGCGGCGCTGTTGTCGCAGCAGCCGCCGGACTGATGGAACATCAGTCCGGGGCCGTGCTTCGCCTTCAGCTGCTCGATGAGTTCGACGGCGGCCGCCGTGGCGATGACTTTCTCGACCATGCTCAGAAGAAGCCGAGCTTGTCTTCGCTGTAGCTGACCAGCAGGTTCTTGGTCTGCTGGTAGTGGTCGAGCATCATCTTGTGGGTCTCGCGGCCGATGCCGGATTCCTTGTAGCCGCCGAACGCGGCGTGCGCCGGGTAGGCGTGGTAGCAGTTGGTCCAGACGCGGCCGGCCTTGATGGCGCGGCCCATGCGGTAGGCGCACGTTGCCGTCGCGGGTCCAGACGCCGGCGCCGAGGCCGTACAGCGTGTCGTTGGCGATCGCCAGCGCCTCGGCTTCGTCCTTGAAGGTGGTCACGGCCAGCACCGGGCCGAAGATCTCTTCCTGGAAGATGCGCATCTTGTTGTGGCCCTTGAACAGCGTCGGCTGGATGTAGTAGCCGCCCGCCAGATCGCCGCCGAGCTTGGCCTGCTCGCCGCCGATCAGCACCTTGCGCGCCTTCCTGCTTGCCGAGGTCGAGGTACGACAGGATCTTGTCGATCTGCTCCTTGGAGGCCTGGGCGCCCATCATCGTGTCGGTGTCCAGCGGGTTGCCCTGCTTGATGGCAGCCACGCGCTTCATCACGCGCTCGCATGAACTTGTCGTAGATCGATTCCTGGATCAGCGCGCGGCTCGGGCAGGTGCAGACCTCGCCCTGGTTGAACGCGAACAGCACCAGGCCTTCGATGGCCTTGTCGAGGAAGGCGTCGTCCTTGTCCATCACGTCGGCGAAGAAGATGTTCGGGCGACTTGCCGCCCAGCTCCAGCGTGGCCGGGATCAGGTTGTTGGCCGCGGCCTGCGCGATCACGCGGCCGGTGGTGGTGGAGCCGGTGAAGGCGATCTTGGCGATGCGCTTGCTCGTGGCCAGCGGCATGCCGGCTTCGCGGCCGTAGCCGTTGACGATGTTGAGCACGCCGGGCGGCAGCAGGTCGGCGATCAGTTCGGCCAGCACCAGGATGCTGATCGGGGTCGACTCGGCGGGCTTGAGCACCACGCAGTTGCCGGCGCCGAGCGCCGGGGCGAGCTTCCAGGCGGCCATCAGGATCGGGAAGTTCCACGGGATGATCTGGCCGACCACGCCCAGCGGCTCGTGGAAGTGGTAGGCGACGGTGTTCTCGTCGATCTCGCTGAGCGCGCCTTCCTGCGCGCGCACGCAGCCGGCGAAGTAGCGGAAGTGGTCGACGGCCAGCGGAATGTCGGCGTTGAGCGTCTCGCGGATCGGCTTGCCGTTGTCCACCGTCTCGGCGTAGGCCAGCAGCTCGAGGTTCTGCTTCGATGCGGTCGGCGATCTTCAGCAGCACGTTGGCGCGCTCGGCGGCCGGTGTCCTGCCCCACTTGTCGGCGGCGGCGTGGGCGGCGTCGAGCGCCAGTTCGATGTCCTCGGCGGTCGAGCGCGCGGCCTTGGTGTAGACCTTGCCGCTGATCGGCGTGATGACGTCGAAGTACTGGCCCTTGACCGGCGCGACCAACTTGCCGCCGATGAAGTTGTCGTAGTGGGCCTTGTAGGCGTGCTTGGCGCCGGCGGCGCCGGGTGCTGCGTAGAGCATGTCGTATCCCCCTGCAATGGAAGAGGCAGCCTCTGCGCAAACGTGGGCCTCGGTCAATCGTGGAAAATCGAAGGAACCAACCCCGCCTATCGCAGCCCGATGCGCTGCACCAGCTCCTGGTATCGGGGATCGCCGCGCAGCGGCTCGTACCCGGGATCGAGGTGCAGGTAGATGAGGCCAGCGGAACGGGCCTGGTAGGCACGCTCGAGCGCAGGCGAACGCGCGGTCGAGGTCGCCGACTGCCGCGTAGCCCATCGCGAGGTACTTCGGCTCGCACGTACTGTTGCCGCGACTCGGTCTCGAGCCGCGCGAGGATCTCCTCCGCCTCCTCGCGACGACCGAGCGCTGCCAGCGCCCGGACGATCATCGCGTCGTAGGAGCGCACCGCGGTGTCGAGGCTCTGGCCCGCGCCGGAACCACTCGAGCGCCGTTTCGGCGTCGCCCTGGGCGAGGTGGGCGGAGCCGATGTACAGCGAAGCCCGCGGCCGTACTTCTCGTCGATCTCGAAGGTCTTCCTGCGCCCTGCTTGATGCGCTCCCGCGTAGTCCTTGGCGTAGAGCAGCAAGCGCGTGAGCCCACCCGAAGTATTCGACCCGCAAGCGGATCGAGCTCGAGCGCGCGACGCACCGACGCGATCGCCTTCCGGCAGGCGTCCCACCAGGGGCAGGGCCGTTCCCAGCACCCAGAATGCGCCTCGGCATTGTTCGGGCTCAGCGTCACGGCGCGCTCGAGCGTGCGCGGACGCCCTCGGCGAACTCCCACTCGTGCCAGCAGAGCACCTTGCCGATCGAGATCATCGCGTCGGCCAGCTCGGGGTCCCGCTGCAGCGCCCGTTCGGCGGCCGCCTTCGCCCGGGGTACGCGTCGTCGGGGGCGACCCAGTCGTCGGCGAGATCGCACCAGACGTCGGCGATACCGGCGTAGGCGCGCGCGAAACCCGGATCCTGCAGCAATGCGTTCTGGAAGAGGTCGAACGCCTTGCGCAGCCCGAGCTCGGTGAACTTGTTGAAGTGGAACCGGCCCTTCAGGTAGAGGTCGTGTAGGCGTCGAGGCTCGTGGTCGGCGGCACGACGGCCGCTGCATCCCCGACCAGTCGCAGCTTCAGCGCATCGACGATCGACCGCGAGATCTCGTCCTGGAGCGCGAAGACGTCCTCGAGCTGCCGGTCGTACGTCTCCGACCAGAGCTGGTATCCGTTCTCGACGTTGACCAGCTGCGCCGCGATGCGGATGCGGTTGCCGACCTTGCGCACGCTGCCTTCGAGCACCGAGGTCACGCCGAGCTTTTCCCCGATCTGGCGCACGTCGACGTCTTTCCGGCCCTTGAAGGCGAAGGACGACGATGCGTGAGGCGACCTGGATGCCCGGCACCTTCGACAGCGCGTTGATGATCTCCTCCGTCATCCCGTCGCTGAAATACTCGTTCTCCGGGTCGGCGCTCATGTTGGCCAGCGGCAGCACCGCGATTGCCGTCACCTTCTTTTTCCTTGCACTGCCGAGCTTGGACTCGAGTGCCTTGCAGAGCGCCCGGAATTGCTGGCCCTGGCGGTCCTCGGCCCAGCCATCGAGGTCGATCGTGTGGACGGCGCGGAAATCGAGCGGCAGGCGGGCGCCGTCGAGGCGCACCGGCACCAGCGCGCCCCGGTCCGCCGCGTCGCGCGCCTCGCCTCGGACCCAGCGCGAGTCGACGGACTGCGGCGTCCAGACGACGATGATGGCCCGCGCCTCGGAGAGTTCCTTGGTGATGAGGCTGTCGAACTCGTCGCCCGGTGCGATCTCCGGGTCCCACCAGATGGACCACCCTTCGGACTCGAGCGCGGCGACCAACGGCTGGACACGGGCTTTGTCCTGCCGGGAATACGAGACGAAAATGTCGGCCAAGTAGCCCCCTGTTATTGTGCAGCGACTCTAGCACAGCACGTTCTGCCGGCTGCAAAGGCGCCGCCGGATATTGCGCTGCCAAAACGGATGGAACGGAACATCGGCGCCTGTTGCGGGTACGATTGCCGCGCAGGGCCTCGGGGGAGTCTCATGTCTGCCGCACCGATAAACATAAGCCGCCAGGGCTGGCTCAAGTACCACACGGTCGTCCTGCTGCTCTTTGCGGCGGTCTTCATCTCGTACATCGACCGGACGAACATCTCGGTCGCCGCCATTGCAATGCAGGAAGAGCTCGGCTGGACGGAGACGGACAAGGGCGGCGTCCTGTCGTCATTCTTCGTCGGCTACCTGGTGCTGATGGTCGTGAGCGGCGCACTGGCGAACCGTTACGGCGGCAAGCTCGTGCTGGGCATCGCCGTGATCTGGTGGTCGCTGTTCACGATCCTGACGCCGCCCGCGGCCCTGGTGTCGATGTCCGCATTGATCGCGGCACGCATTGCGCTCGGTCTCGGCGAGGCGGCGGTGTTCCCGGCGTCGATCAACATGATCGGACGCTGGGTCCCGGCGGAACACCGGTCCCGCGCGACGGCGCTGTGCGTGAGTGCGATCTCGCTCGGCACCGTGTTCGCACTGCCGGCGACGGGCTGGATCGTGAAGTCGTACGGATGGCACACGCCGTTCTACGTGTTCGGTGTGATCGGACTGGCATGGGCCGTCGCGTGGTACCTGCTGGTGCCGGACGGGTCCGCTCCGGAGGCAGCGAAGGATCCAGCTCCGGTCCAACGGGCGATACCCTGGCGGCGCCTGCTCGGCACGCCCGCGGTGTGGGCCATCATCGTCACCCACTTCTGCCACAACTGGTCGCTGTACCTGCTGCTCGCGTGGATGCCGAGTTACTTCAAGACGACGTTCGGCGTTTCCCTGGCCAGCGCGGGACTGCTGTCGGCCGCGCCGTGGCTGGTCAGCTTCGTGATGGCCAACGTCGCCGGTGCGTGGGCCGATCGCATGCTGCGCGCGGGACGCAGTGCCGGGTTCGTCCGCAAGCTCCTGCAGACCATCGCGCTGGTCGGCGGCGGCGTGTTCCTGCTGCAGCTGCCGGGCGCAGCGACACCTACGGCCGCGGTCGTGCTGATGTCCTGCGCCGCCGGCGCGTTCGCGTTCTGCATGGCCGGCTTCGCGCCGAACTGCTTCGACATCGCGCCCAAGTACGCGGACGTCATCTGGGGCATCAGCAACACCGCCGCGACGATCCCGGGTATCGTCGGCGTCTTCATCACGGGCTGGCTCGTCGACCGGACCGGCAGCTACACCGCGCCGTTCCTGGTGACGGCGGGGATCTCGCTGTTCGGCGCGGCCTTCTACCTGGCGTTCGGGTCGGGCAAGCCGCAGGTCGAGTGACTGCAACGTGTGTCGGGGGAATGACCATGGTCAAGGCGACGGTTCTCGTGACAGGCATCTCCGGTTTCATCGCCAAGCACTGCGCGGTGCAGATGCTGCAGGCGGGCTATCGCGTCCGGGGCACGGTGCGTTCGCTGCAGCGCTCGGGCCAGGTGCGCGACACGCTGGGAAGGTTCGCCGACACGTCGGAGCTCGAGTTCGTCGAGGCCGATCTCGAGTCGGACGCGGGCTGGAGCGAGGCGCTCGCCGGCTGCAGGCAGGTGCTGCACCTGGCATCGCCGTTTCCAACGAAGCAGCCGAAGGACGAGCAGGAGCTGATTCGACCGGCCGTGCAAGGCACGCTGCGGGTGCTGCGTGCTGCCACGGCCGCGGGTGTCGAGCGGCTGGTGCAGACCTCGTCGATGGTGGCCGTGATGTACGGTCACCCCCGCGAGCGATCCGCGCCTTTCACCGAGGCCGACTGGACCCGCGTGGACTCTCCGGATGTCACAGCCTACGGGAAGTCGAAGACGCTCGCGGAGCGTGCTGCGCGTGAATTCATGGAGCAGGAGCGCCCGGCGCTGCACTACTCGTCGGTCAATCCCGGCCTCGTGCTGGGCCCGGCGCTGGACCGCGACATCGGCACCTCGGCTGAGATCGTCCAGATGTTCATGAAAGGCAAGTATCCGGGCGCGCCGCGGATGTCCATTCCCTGCGTCGACGTGCGCGACGTGGCGCGCATGCATCGCCTCGCGCTGGAGGCAAACGCGCCGAGTGGTGGCCGATACCTGGCCGTCGCGGACTGCCTGTGGATGATCGAGATCGCGCGAGTGATCCGCGACAGGCTGGGCCCGGCCGGCCGGAAAGCGCCGACGCGAGTCCTGCCGGACTGGGCGGTAAAGCTCGCCGGCATCTTCGATCCGGCGGCGCGACTCGCGATTCCCGAACTCGGCAAATACATGAAGGTCGACAATTCCCTGACGTCCCGGACGCTCGCGATGAAGTTCATTCCGGCGCCGGACGCCGTCGCCGCCATGGCCCGCAGCCTCGTCGAGCTGAAGCTGGTCTGATCGGCCACGGGAGGCCAGGCATGGACGCAGCGCGACTCGCCTATTGGCCCGCCGACACCACCGACCCCGTCCTCGAAACGACGGTCGGCTCGGTGTTGCGCGACGCTGCGGCAGGAGCCGGCTCGGCCACGGCCGTGGTCGCGTGGGGTTTCGATCCCGGCGAGCGACATACCTGGACGTACACCGAATTGCTGCGGGACGCCGAGCGCGTCGCCCGTGCATTGCTCGCGCGCTTCAGGCCCGGCGAACACGTCGCCGTCTACGCGCCGAACAGCGCGGAATGGTTGCTGCTGGAGATGGGGGCTGGTCTTGCGGGCCTCGTGCTCGTGACCGTCAACCCGGCCAATCGAGCACGCGAGCTGGAATACGTGTTGCGGCAGTCACGTTCGGCCGGGCTGTTCCACGTCCACGGGTTCCGTGGCAATCCGATGGACCAATGGGTGGCGCAGGTGCGAGGCCAGTTACCCGCCCTGCGCGAGGTGCGTGCCGTTCGAGCAGTGGGGCGAGTTTCTCGCAACGGCCGACGAGCGCGCGCCGCTGCCTCGTGTCACACCGGACGATCCCGCGCAGATCCAGTACACATCCGGCACCACGGGATCGCCCAAGGGCGCGCTGCTGCGCCATCGCAGCCTGACCAACAACTCGCGGTTCTACGCGCAGCTCGTCGAACTGCGCGAAGGCGACACGTACGCGCACGCGATGCCGTTCTTTCACACCGCGGGCTGCGTGATGGCCACGCTCGGTTCGATCCAGGCGCGCGCCACGCACGCCTTCCTGCCGGCTTTTGATCCGGGCCGGCTGCTGGAACTCCTCGAGCGGGAGCGGGCCACGCACATGCTCGGCGTGCCGACGATGATGATCGCGATGATGGAGCACCCGGACTTCGGGCAGCGCGACCTCGCGCAGGTGCGCGTCGCCGTGGCCGGCGGCGCGAGCGTGCCACCCGAAGTGGTGCGCACGATCGAGTCGAAGCTCGGCGTGCGCTTCTGCATCGTGTATGGCCAGACCGAAGCCTCGCCGTTGATCACGCAGACGCGGCTCGACGACACGCCCGAGGACAAGGCGTACACGATCGGCCAGCCCGTGCCGCAGGCGGCGGTCAAGATCGCGGACCCGGCAACCGGGCAGCCCGTGCCATTCGGCGAGGTCGGCGAACTCTGCACGCGGGGCTACATGGTCATGCAGGAGTATTACGACCGGCCCGACGCGACCGCGGCAGCGCTCGACGCGAATGGCTGGCTGCACACCGGCGATCTCGCGACGATGGATGTCCGCGGGTATTGCCGCATCGCGGGCCGCCTCAAGGACCTCGTCATCCGTGGCGGCGAGAACATGTTCCCCGCCGAGATCGAATCCGTGCTGATCGAGCACCCGTTGGTGGGCGAGGTGGCGGTCATCGGCGTGCCCGACCCGAGAATGGGTGAAGAACTCTGCGCGTTCGTTCGTGTCGCAGGCGCGCCACCGGACGTCGATGTCCTGCGCGCCCACGTTCGCGAACGGCTCGCAGCGCCCAAGACGCCGCGCTACTGGGTGTTCGTCGAAAACTTCCCGCTGACGGGTTCCGGGAAGATCCAGAAGTTCGTGCTGCGGGAGATGTGGACGAAAGGCGAGTGCACGGCCGTCGACACCGCGTCGGGGGCTGGCAAGCCGTAAATCGAGCGGCTGCGCGAGGCATGGATCGATCGTGATCGGTCCGTGGCGGCGCGCGGCTGCACGGTGAATTCAGTCGTTTTCCGCAGATAGCCGACCTGTCGACACGCCGGCGCACGGTCACGATTCGCCGCAGCGTCAGATTGCCTGACTCGTTTCGACGCTGGCGGCCATACCGCCGCGAGCGACTTGCGCGTGCGTATATACAAATGTATTCTGCGTTGGTCCGCTATACGTGGAACTCGGGAAAGAGCGACGCGAACCTGCGGGACCGCGGCTTTGACTTCGAGTTCGACCGAACTGTAGGCGAGAACACCGACAGGCGAATCATCTCGGCTCGTCGGGCGGGCCGGAAGGAGCGTTCTGCCTATGAGTCGGCCGTCAAAGGGGGTCAAGACACCGAGTCGGGGTCGCGCAAACCTTGATCGCGTGAAACGCATGAGCGAGGGGTTGGTTCGCAACACGTCGCCGCCGGAACTGGCAGGGCTGCCGGAAGAGTTCTGGGACACCGCCATTCTGGTACAGCCCGCCAGGAAACAGCCCATTTCATTGCGTGTCGACGAGGATGTCCTGGCCTGGTTCAAGGAGGGCGGGCCACGCTACCAGTCGCGAATGAACTCGGTCCTTCGCAGTTACATGAATGCCCGGTTGTCAGGTGCGACCCGACGCCGCGCGTGACGCGACGAAAGGAAACGTCGGGCGAATTCCAGCGACAGTCGTATGATTCACGGCGTGCCAGGCGCACGCTGCGGCGCCGCCTGGGCGGTGAGTTCGGCAATTGCACGCTCGAACTCGTCGGCCCCACGCGCACCCGCGTGCAGTTCGCCAATTCGACGGTCGACGATTCGACCCGTCGGGCTCACGAGGTAGAACGCGGGCCAGAAGCGATTGCCGAGCGCCCGCCAGTAGTGGAAATCGTTGTCGATGAGCACCGGGTACGAGATGCCGAGTTTCCGTACGTTGGCGGCGACGGCTCCGAATCCGCGCTCGCGCTCGAACTCCGGGCTGTGAATGGCGATCACCTGCAAGCCCTGCTTTGCGTAGCGGGCGTGGATAGCCTTCAGCCAAGGCAGAGTGTTGCGGCAGTTCGAGCACTCGAAGGTCCAGAACTCGATCAGTACCGGCTGGCCGCGCAGCGACGCCAGCGTCAGGGGCGGCGAATTGAGCCACGCCGCCGCGGGGAGTGCGGGCAGTTCAGGCGCGACGGCCTGGGGCGTCGTCGCGGAATTCGCGGGTATCCGCTCGAGCGCCAAGCCGGCGATCGCGAGAAACACGAGCGCGAGTATCGGCAAGGACGGCATGGGCCAGCGACGCATGGTGCGCTCCGGGACGGATTGGGGACCTCGGCCGGTCGCGGGAACTCAGCGCTGGAGACTGCTCGTCCCACGCACTCCGTGCAAGGGGTTGAGAGTTGCCTTCGCTGCGAGAATATGATCGTAGTCCCGGTCGTCGATCCGATTCTGACTCACACGTAAGTCATCGAGGAGGCAACGTGGCTACGAGCACTCGCAGGAAGGCGCGCAGCACCAGGCTCCGCGGGAAAAAGAAGAAGCAGGCGGAGGACGTGCATTCGGTGAAGGCCGCATTGCACGTGCACGGCCTCAGCAAGGCAGGGACGTCGCTCAAGCTGATCGTCTACGCGCACCAGGAGAAGATCGGCGAGATCGTGCTGGGGCGCGGATCGCTCTACTGGCGCGGCGCGAACCGCCAGAAGCAGAAGCGCATCGACTGGACCACCTTCGCCGAGAAGATGAACGAAATCGCCTACGCCGATTAGCGGGACTTGGTTGCCGGCATGTCCAGCGGCGCCGCATCGACATCCAGGTCGAACGGTCGTTCCCGCGGCGGCACGAAGTCCTTCGGGAACCAGACGAACGACAGGCGCATGATGCGCGCGACGCCCGGGATGTCGTCGATGCGCGTCAGGTAGATGCCGAAGCGGTTGCCGCCCGGCAGCAGGGTGTTGTCCGAGAACGGAAACGAATACGGCGACAGCGCGAACTCGATCGGCGGCGTGTGGGCCTGTGATTCACCATCGGCGCCGAGCAGCACGGAGTAGATGCCGACGGTCTGCGCCGCCCAGCTGACCGCCCGGATGTTCACCTGCAGGCTGTCACGCCCGTCCGGCGAGACGATGCGCAACGGTGAGCCCTGCGCACTGCTCGAGCACGTGAGTGTCAGGGACCCTGTCGCGGCGTCGCTCGAGGCCGCGGACTCCGGGACTGCGCAGGACAGCAGCTTGTCGGCCGCTTCCGTGCCATCCGAATTCAGCGAGATCTCGAGGAACGCGGGATGGCTCCCGGCGCTTGCCACCGCCGAGGACAACAAGGGCGCGAGCTGCCGCGAGATGACCCGCCGCGAGGTGCTGCGCAGGCGCGTCCGCGCCTCCTCGGTCTGGCCGGGCAGGGTATCGACGTAACGCAGCAACGGCCCGAGCTCGAAGTGCTCGTGGAAATTGAGCGCGAGCAGCTCCGCGAGCAACGCAAGGCGCTGGGCGCGTGGCAGGTCGGCGTGTCCGTCGGACGCCATCTCGCCGGCCTCGCTCTGCAGCAGCGGTCCGACGAGCTCGCGGAACATCGCCGAACGCAGGTTGGTCTCCGATTCCTCGCGCTGGTTGCGCAACGACTGCGAGTTGTTCTCGGTCGCGATCGCGATCTCGCGTTCCTTGAGCGTGTTCGTCGCGTAGATGCCGACGACCGTGGCCGCGACGGTGAGCAACGGCACGGCCAGCGAGTTGACGATACTGGCGATGAACTTGGCGTTCTCGCGCCAGTCCCGGCGCGGCTTCTCAGCTCGAGCCGACTCGCCCGGCCGTTGGCGATTCGGCCCGCCGTGCTGTCCTTCGGTGTCCGTCACGAACGAGCTACTTCGCGCAGTCGATGTTGACGGTGACGGGCTCGGAGAGGCTCAGGAATTCCTGTTCGCTCTGCTTCGGCGCCTGGCATTGCGCCTTGTAGCGGCCGACCGGCAGCTGCAGCTGGTACGAGCCGGGCTTCAACTCGGCCACGGTTTCGCCGGCCGCGTTGACGACGATGGCCTTCGCATTGGCCGGCGCCAGGGTCCCGGTGACGACATCGGCTGCCGCGATGTGGGGCAGGCACGCAAACGCCAGGGAGCCGGCACAGGCGACGATGACGCGTGCCGGATGACGCGAACGCTGGTGACACGGCACGAAACGAAGACGATCGAACACATTGCGGCGGGCGATGGCGGTCATGAGGCTCACTTGTTGGGAGTCGATTGATCCGACGATACGCAGCGGGCACAGCAGTAGCAACCCGACGCGACCCAGCTGGATTCGCTGCGTGGTCTTGCGTCGGGCGTGATGGGCGTCGCCGAGCGTGCAGTACTCGAACGCGCATTCGAAAAGCTGTTAGTAAGATGTCGTAACTATATGAATATTAAAACAATCGACGATACCTAAGTCTCGACGGTCCAAGCTCGCTCGCTCGCGATCGGGCAGCCGCGCATTGTCAAACTGCGCTGCACGTTTCACCTGAAACGCCTTTGCGACGCGGTGTAACTTGCGCCGGCTCATTGCGTGCGGGATTCGTCCGACGGCAATGTGATTGCAGGCCTGACCTCCGTCATCAAGCGCAAGACCTATTCTTCACAATTCGCCTCACACGCCGCGATCCGAGCAGGAGCACACCATGCAGATACGAGAAGTCATGACGGAGAAAGTCCGGACGGTCCGCCCCGATACGCGCTTGCCAGACGTCGCGTGCCTGATGCGCGACGAGGACATCGGCTCGGTGCCGGTCGAGGAGAACGACAGGCTGGTGGGCATGATCACCGACCGCGACATCGTCCTGCGCGCCGTGGTCGAAGGCGCGGCGGGCATCGAGCGGCACACCGCGCGCGACGTGATGTCGCCGAAGATCCTCTATTGCCGCGACGACCAGAGCGTCGACGACGTGCTGAAGAACATGGGCGACCAGCAGATCCGTCGCCTGCCGGTCGTCAACCGCGAGATGCGGCTCGTCGGCATCGTTTCGCTCGGCGACTTGAGCCGCACGGCGCCACCGGCCGAAGCCGGCGAGTCGCTCAAGGACATCTCGAGCCCGCACGGCCACCATTGAGGCCCGGCGCGCGCGGCAGGCGACTCACGTTGCCTGCCGCAGCACGAGCCGTATCACCCCCGCCACGACAGCCAGCGCGGCGACGCTCAGGCTCCAGATCGCAACGAACCACGCGACCCGTCGCCAGCGCCCGCGAGCCGTTACGCGCCGGTCAGGCATCAGCGGTGATACCCGCCGCTCGCATCGACCTTGCCGCGGAACACCCAGTATGAATATCCGGTGTACGCGAGGATGACGGGGATCAACACGGCGGCCCCGGCGAGCAGGAACGCGAGGCTCGAATCGGGCGCGGCGGCGTCCCACAGCGTCACGGACGTCGGCACCAGGTACGGATAGAAGCTGATCAGCAGGCCGGCGAAACTCAACGCGAACAACGCGAGCGCGGCGAGGAACGGTCGTCTTTCCTGGCGGCGGCGCAGTCCGTGGAACAACACGACCGCGGCCAGCGTCACGAGTGCGGGTACGGGCGCGACGAAGAGGACCTGCGGCCAGGCGAACCAGCGGTGCATGAACGCGTCGTCGAGGAATGGCGTCCACAGGCTCACGACGCCGATGAACGCAAGTGTCGCGAACCCGGTGACGTACGCGAAGCCGTACGCCTTCTGCTGCGTGTGGCCCTGCGTCTTGTAAATGAGCCACGTGGCGCCGAGCAGCGCATAACCAACGACCAGCGCGACGCCGGTCACGAGGCTGAAAGGCGTGAGCCAGTCCCACCAGCCGCCCGCGTACGCGCGACCCTCGACCGGAATGCCTTGCACCAGCGCGCCGAGCGCGATGCCCTGCGCAAACGCCGCGAGCGTCGAGCCCGACGCGAACGCCCAGTCCCAGAGGAACTTGCCGCGGCGCGTCTTCCAGCGGAACTCGAATGCGACGCCGCGCAGCACCAGTCCGAGCAGCATCGCGATCACCGGTGCATACAGCGCAGGCATCATGATCGCGTAGGCGAGCGGAAACACGGCGAACAAGCCGCCGCCGCCGAGCACGAGCCAGGTCTCGTTGCCGTCCCAGACGGGCGCGACGGAATTCATCATCTCGTCGCGGTGCGCTTCGGCGGGCATGAACGGGAACAGGATGCCGACGCCGAGATCGAAGCCGTCGAGCACCACGTACGCGATGACCGAGAACGCGATCAAACCGGCCCAGACGAGCGCGAGGTCGAGGCTCGTCATCATGTGCGTGGCGCCCGTTGCATGACGGGGCCCGGCATCAGGCCGCTGGCGCGCATCGGTTCCCCGGCCGGCAGCCCGTCCCCGGAAGCGTGCGGCGCTTCGCGCATCAGGCGCAGCATGTAGAACGCGCCCGCACCGAAGACTGCGAGGTAGACGATCGCGAAGGCCGCGAGGGAGGAACCCACGGCCGCAGCGTCGACCGCGGAGGCGGACTCCGCCGTCGTCAGCAAGCCGTAGACCGTGTACGGCTGGCGCCCGACCTCGGTCGTGATCCACCCGGCGATCACGGCCACGAGCCCGACCGGTCCGAGCGCGAGCGTGGCACGCAACAGCAAGGGTCGTTCGTAGAGGCGACGCCGCAGGCGCAGCCAGAGGCTCCAGAGCCCGACGGCGACCATCGCGACACCGGCGCCGACCATCACGCGGAAACTCCAGAACACGACGGTCGCGTTGGGGCGTTCGGCGCGCGGCCAATCCTTCAAGCCGCGCACGACGCCATCCGGATCGTGCGTCAGGATCAGGCTGCCGAGCCGGGGGACTTCGATTGCGTACCTGGTGCGCTCTTCCTGCATGTCGGGCCAGCCGAACAGCACGAGCGGCGCGCCGGCGCGGGTTTCGAAGTGGCCTTCCATGGCCGCAACCTTCGCGGGCTGGTGCTCGAGCGTGTTGAGGCCGTGCAGATCCCCGGCCACGATCTGCAGCGGCGCGACCAGTGCGGCCATCCACATCGACATCGAGAACATGATGCGCGACGCGGGTTGCGTCGCGTCGCGCAGCAGGTGCAGCGCGCCGGTGGCGCCGACGATGAACGCCGTGCTCAGGAACGCGGCCAGCACCATGTGCACGAGCCGGTACGGGAATGACGGATTGAAGATGATGGCCCACCAGTCCGCCGGCACGAACTGGCCCGCGGCATTGATCGCATACCCGGCCGGGGTCTGCATCCAGCTGTTGGCCGCCAGGATCCAGAACGCGGACAGGAACGTGCCGAACGCGACCATGAGAGTGGCCACGAAGTGCAGCCGCGGCCCGACCCGCGAGAGGCCGAACAACATGATGCCGAGGAACCCGGCTTCCAGGAAGAACGCCGAGAGCACCTCGTATCCCATCAGCGGGCCGATCACCGGCCCGGCCTTGTCGGAGAACACGCTCCAGTTGGTGCCGAACTGGTAGCTCATGACGAGACCCGACACCACGCCCATCCCGAACGCGACGGCGAAGATCTTCTTCCAGTAATTGAAGAGGTCGAGGAATACGGTGCGTCCCGTCGCGAGCCAGAGTCCCTCGAGCACGGCGAGGTAGCTCGCGAGGCCAATCGAAATCGCCGGGAACACGATGTGAAAGCTCACCGTGAACGCGAACTGGAGCCTCGCGAGGAAGAGGGCGTCGATGACGTCCGTCGGCAATGAACTCCGTCCTTGCAGCGCTGCAGCGGGGCCCCAGGGCGAAGCGAGAGCCTAGCGGCTCCGGCGGGGGCTGTCAGGCCCATGACCGCGCCACTGGTCCCTGTGTGAGGCTGCCATGGCTCCCCGAATGGCTCCCCCTGGGCGATGAGTCGAGAGTCGTGGTTCGACATGATGCCGCCCCATGAGATTCCCAGCCCTCCCTGCCGTTGCTGCCACGTTGTTGTTCGGCGTTGCGCCCGGCGTCGCGCTCGCGCAGCAAGCGGCGGGCGGCAGTGCTGCGCTGCCGCAGCGCCTGAGCGAGACGGGGCTCTTCGTGCAGGGATCGAGCCAGGACGTGCGGCCGGACGTGCTGCCGTTCTCACCCCAGTACCCGCTCTGGTCCGACGCGGCGACCAAGCGCCGCTGGATCTCGCTGCCGCCTGGAACCTCGGTCGACGCGAGCCGCCCGGACGCCTGGGAGTTTCCCGTCGGCACGCGGCTCTGGAAGGAATTCTCGCTCGGTCGTCGCATCGAGACCCGCTATATCGAGCGGCTCGCGGACGGCACGTGGCGCTTCGCCACGTACGTGTGGGACGAGGCGGGCACCGACGCGTTCCTGGCTCCTGCCGAAGGTGTCCGGCGCTGGACATGGCGGGCAGCACGCACGACGGCCGCTACTCGATTCCGTCCGAGACGGATTGCCGCGCGTGCCACGAAGGCGCGGCGGCGCCGGTGCTCGGCTTCAGCGCGCTGCAGCTCTCGCCCGATCGCGACCCGCTCGCGCCGCACGCCGACGCGCCAGACGGCGCGATGGTCGACCTGCGCAAGCTCGTATCGATGGGCCTGCTCAGGAACCTGCCGTCACAGCTCCTCGATACGCCGCCGCGGATTGCCGCGACGTCGCCCACCGAGCGCGCGGCACTCGGTTACCTGCACGGCAACTGCGGTCACTGTCACGCGATCCCCAGCGAGTCCGGAGCGTCCGTGCCCGTCGGCGTCGTGCTGGCGCAGTCGGTGTCCGACGCGACCCTCGCAGGGTCCATTCGCCGCGCGCTCGTCGCAGCGTCGAGCCGGTTCCGCCCCGCGGGCGCGCAACAGCCGGCGCGGCTCGTCGTGCCCGGCCATTCGCAATCCAGCGTGCTGCCGCTGCGCATGCGCTCGCGCGACCCGCGCGTGCAGATGCCGCCGCTCGGCACCGCGGTTCCCGATGCACAGGCGCTGGCGCTCGTCGAGCGCTGGATCAATCAACTGGGTGAGGATCAGGAGGAACCTTCGTCATGAACACGTCACACACCGTCGCCCCGTCCCGGGTCATCTCGCGAGCGACCCGCGCATCGTGGCTGGCGGGCGCGTGCCTGCTGGCCGCAAGCGTGGCACCGGCATTCGCGGCCGACGACGCCAAGGTCGCGCGCGGCAAGTACCTCGTGACGATCGCCGGCTGCAACGACTGCCACACGCCGCTGAAGATGGGGCCGAACGGACCCGAACCGGACATGGGCCGCATGCTCTCGGGCCACCCGGAGCAACTCGTCGTGACCGCGCCGGCAGCGCCCCAGGCGGAGCCGTGGTTGTTCTCGGCGACCGCGACGAACACGGCGTGGTCCGGTCCGTGGGGCGTGAGCTTCACCGCGAACCTCACGCCGGACGTCGAGACCGGCCTCGGTCGCTGGACGGTGCGCAACTTCAAGGACACGATCCGCAGCGGCCGTCACATGGGACGCGGCCGGGCGATCCTGCCGCCGATGCCGATCCCGATGTACAAGCACATGACGGACGAGGACCTGGAGGCGGTGTTCAGCTACCTGCAGACGATCCCGGTCGTGAAGAACCAGGTGCCCGAGCCGCTATCGCCCGCAACCGCGACGGCCGCGGCATCGGGGGACTGAGGCCGACGAGCGCTACTTTCCGTCGCGATCGGAATCGCCGGGCATCATGCGCTCGGCGATGTCGCGCACGCGCTCGAACGCGTCGCGAGTCGCCCAACTCGTTCGCCGCGCAGGCACTGAACCGCAGCGTGGCGTGCGGCAGTCGGGCCTCAATCCTCGCGAATCAGGCTGTGCTTGCGCGTGTCGCGCATGCCGGCCGCGACCAGGAACGCGACCGCCATGATGCCGGCCACGACCCAGTAGTACCCGGTCTCGTGGCCGCTGCGCTTGAAGTAGAGCGCCGCCGTCTCGGCGTTGCCGCCGAAGATCGCCTGCGCGATCGCGTACGGCAGCGCCACGCCGAGCGCGCGCACGTGCGCGGGGTAGAGCTCGGCCTTGACGATGCCGCTCAGAGAGCTGTAGCCCGAGAGAAACAGCAGCGGCAGCAGGCACAGCCCGTAGACCGCGACCGGATCCGTGGCCTGCGTGATGGCGGTCAGCACCGGCACCGCGAGCAGCGCTCCGCCGCCGAACGACGCCACCAGCACGCGCTTGCGGCCGACAAGGTCCGCGATCCACCCGGCGATGCGGCGGAAAAAAGATGAACGTGGCGAGCACGCACAGCATGACCTGCGACGCGACGGCCTTCTCGAAGCCCGCGGTGTTGACCAGCAGCTTCTGCATGTAGGTGGTGTACGTGTAGAAACCAACGCCGCCTGCCGCGCTCAGCACGACGACGATCGCGGTCTCCTTCGGGTAGTGCGTGAACAGCAGCATCGCCTTGCCGCGGTCCCGGACCGGCACCGGCGCCTTCGTGAACGAGCACCGTCTCGTGGATGCCGCGGCGGATCCAGTACACGACGACGGCCATCGCCGCACCGACGACGAACGGCACGCGCCAGCCCCAGGCGTAGAGTTGCTCCTCGGTGAGCACGGCCTGCAGCAGGACCTGCAGCAGCACGGCGGCAAGCTGACCGCCGATCAGCGTCACGTAGAGGAATCCCGACCAGTAGCCACGACGGTTCTCGCCCGCCATCTCGCTGACGTACGTGGCCGAAGCGCCGTACTCCCCGCCGACCGACAAGCCCTGCAGCAGGCGCGCGATCACGAGCAGCAGCGCCGACACGAACCCGAGGCCGGTCGGTATCACCGCGATCAGCAGCGAACCCGCGCACATCATCGCGACCGACAACATCAGTGCCGTGCGCCTGCCCTTGCGGTCCGCGTAGATGCCGAGCAGCAGCGCGCCGATCGGGCGCGCGACGAATCCGCCCGCGAAGATGAAGGCCGTGTTGAGCAACTGGGTGGTCTGGTCGCCGTGGGGGAAGAACGCGCGTGAAAAGTAGATCGCGAACGACGCGTAGGCGAACCAGTCGAACCACTCGACGAAGTTGCCGGCCGATCCGCCGAGGATGTTCTTGAGCCGCTGCGCCGGCGTCATGCGGGCCGCTGGTATCTATTCGTCACGCGGTCGTCCCCCCGGGCCGCCGTCGGCGCCCGAGGGACAGTATGTCCGGTTCCCGGCCGTATTGGGCGCACACGTCGCCCGGGCGAGGAGGCGGCATCGCCGCGTGTAGGCCGAACGCCGATTACGCCGGTCGGGGCGCTCGGCCAGAATGCCGCCACACTCCCGGGAGAACACGACCATGGCCCATCTGGACGCTTACATTTTCTTCGACGGCCAGTGCGCCGAAGCCATGCGCTTCTACGAGCAGGCGCTAGGCGGCAAGCTCGAGATGATGATCACGTACGGCGAGGCACCGGTCGGCGACGAATCGCCACCCGGAGGCGCCGACCGGATCATGCACGCGCGACTCAACGTCGACGGGCGCTCGCTGATGGCGTCCGACATGCCCGAGGGCCGGAAGCACGAGGGCATGCACGGCTACTCGCTGTCGTTGAACTACCTGACGGTGGCCGAAGGCCAGCGCGCGTTCGACGCGCTCGCCGCGGGTGGCACGGTCACGATGCCCTTCGGGGAAACGTTCTGGGCGCAAGCGTTCGGGATGCTGGTCGATCGATTCGGCACGCCGTGGATGGTCAACGTCGACAAGCAGAA
Source organism: uncultured Gammaproteobacteria bacterium (assembly GCA_963786705.1). GTDB lineage: Bacteria > Pseudomonadota > Gammaproteobacteria > Steroidobacterales > Steroidobacteraceae > RPQJ01. Next base: position 86,813 of record CAWBAG010000017.1, on the reverse strand, counting down.
GCCCTGACACGTCGCGCGGCGCACGCGACGGGCCTGTCGGACCGGTTCCAGCCTGCTCAACGCGTCGCGGCCGCCCGGCTCTGGTCGCGGATGGCGCGAAACTCGCTGCCTTCGCGCCAGTTGGGCCAGCTGGCCTCGTTGGCGAGCACGAGCCCGACGTCGTAGTAAATGGCGAGATCCTGCAGCGTGCCGCTCACGTCCCAGCCCGGGTCGTACTCGTCCGACGGCTGGTGATAGCGATTCGCGACGTAGTCGTCGAGCCACGCGCGACCGTACTCCGGACCCTGCGTCGGACTGTCGATGCCTGCCTTCGTGTACAGCATCGGCACGCCCAGTTTCGCCAGGTTGAAGTGGTCGGAGCGGAAATAGAAGCCTTTTTCAGGCGTGGGTTCCGGCACCAGCACGCGGTCCTGCTTCGCCGCGGCCCGGCGCAGGTAGTCGTCGAGCTCGGACGCGCCATAGCCGATCACGGTCAGGTCGCGCGTAAGGCCGATCGCGTACAGGTTGTCCATGTTGAGCCCGCCGTAGAAATTCGCGGCGGGCGCCGGCAGGTGGGTCGCGAAGTGCTCGCTGCCGAGCAGCCCCGACTCTTCGGCCGTGACGGCCACGAACATGAGCGAGCGTTCCGGCCGGGGCTTCGTCGCCGCGAAGACGCGTCCCAGTTCGATGAGCGCCGAGACGCCGGTCGCGTTGTCCGAAGCGCCGTTGAAGATCGTGTCCTCGCCAGCCGCGCCCGCGGACTTGCCGAGGTGGTCCCAGTGTGCCGTGTACACGAAGTACTCGTCGGCACGCTTGCGCCCGTGCAGAACGCCCACGACGTTGTAGGAGGTCGTAAAGCGCACGTCGTTGCGCACACCGACGCTTGCCGTGATGCCCAGCGGTCGCGCCCTGAACTTGCCCGTGAGGGAGGCCTGCTTGAGTGCCGCGTAGTCCTGGCCGGCCAGCGCCAGCAGGCGCTGCGCGGCGTCCTGCGTCAGCCAGCCTTCGAGCCCGAGACGCTGCGACTGGAAATTGTCGATGCGCAGGTCGAACTGCGGCTTGGCCGCGCCGTTGCGCACGACGTCCCACGGATAGGCCGCGGCCCTGGTCTCGTGGACCACGAACAGGCCCGCAGCGCCCTGGCGCACGGCTTCCTCGAACTTGTACGTCCAGCGACCGTAATAGGTCATCGTGTTGCCGGAGAAGAGCTTCGGGTCCTGCGTCGCGAAGCCCGGGTCGTTGACGAGCACGACGGCGACCTTGCCGCGCATGTCGATGCCGGCGTAGTCGTTCCAGCCGTATTCCGGTGCGACGATGCCGTAGCCGGCGAACACGAGTTCGGCATCCGTGACGCGCGACTCGGGCACGGGACGCTTTGTCCAGACCACCATGTCGTCGGCGTTGCGCAGGTCCAGGGACACTCCGCCCAAGCCGCGCACCTGCAGGGCTGCATCGGGGTGCGTCGTGATTTCGACGACCGGCACGGGTTGCAGGAAACTGTCGCCGATGCCGGGCTCCAGGCCCGCGGCACGGAACTGCTGCTCGATGTAGGCGAGTGTCTTTTTCTCGCCCTCGGTTCCGGGCGCACGCCCCTCGAATTCGTCCGAGGCGAGACGTTCGATGTGTGTCCGGTACGCCGTCTCGGAGAAGGGCGGCGACGTGGCGGAAGGGGTGAGTTCCCGCGCGCCGGAGCAGCCGGCCAGCAGGGTGATGGCGCAGGCGAGGGCAATCGCAGGCAGGCGGGTGATGTGTGCGTGCATCGCCGCAGCCTAGCGTGTCCGGGCGGCCGTGTCAGGGGGCCGCCTGGTGCGAGGTCACGCGGCCTGCCGTGCGTCCGGCACCGACGTGCGGATCAGGTGATCGAAGGCGCTGAGCGCCGCCTTCGAGCCTTCGCCCATGGCGATGACGATCTGCTTGTACGGCACGGTCGTCGCGTCGCCGGCGGCGAACACGCCGGGCAGCGACGTCTGGCCCCGTCGCATCCACCTCGATCTCGCCGCGCGGACTGAGCGCTCGACCGTGCCCTGGAGCCAGTCGGTGTTCGGCAGCAGGCCGATCTGCACGAAGACGCCCTCGAGCTCGATCCGGTGCAGCTCGCTGCTGCCGCGGTCGCGGTAGCTCAGGCCGGTGACCTTGCCGCCGCGCCGTGCACCTCGGTGGTGAGCGCGCGAGACGATGACGCGCACGTTCGGCAGGCTGCGCAGCTTGCGCTGCAGCACCTCGTCGGCGCGCAGGCGGCCGTCGAACTCGATCAGCGTCACGTGCGCGACGATGCCGGCGAGGTCGATGGCCGCCTCGACGCCGGAGTTGCCGCCGCCGATCACCGCGACGCGCTTGCCCTTGAACAGCGGGCCGTCGCAGTGCGGGCAGTAGGTGACGCCCTTGTTGCGGTACTCGTTCTCGCCCGGCACGTTCATCTCGCGCCAGCGCGCGCCGGTGGAGAGCACGACGGTGCGGCTGCGCAGCGTGGCGCCGCTGGCGAGCTTCACGGTCACGAGGCCGCTCGCCGTCGGCGGGCAGGAGCGCCTCGGCGCGCTGCAGGTTCATGATGTCGACGTCGTAGCTCCGCACGTGCTGCTCGAGCGCCGCCGCGAGCTTCGGGCCCTCGGTCTCCTGCACGGAGATGAAGTTCTCGATCGCCATCGTGTCGAGCACCTGGCCGCCGAAGCGCTCGGCGACGACGCCGGTGCGGATGCCCTTGCGCGCGGCGTAGATCGCCGCCGCCGCGCCGGCCGGGCCGCCGCCGACGACCAGCACGTCGAACGCGTCCTTGGCGTTGAGCTGCTCGCGCCTGACGCGCGCCGGCGCCGGTGTCGAGCTTCGCGACGATCTCCTCGACCGTCATGCGGCCCTGGCCGAACGGCTCGCCGTTCAGGTAGACGGTCGGCACGGCCATGATCTGCCGCGCGTCGACCTCGTCCTGGAACAGCGCGCCGTCGATCATCGTGTGACGTGACGCTCGGGTTGAGCACCGCCATCAGGTTGAGTGCCTGCACCACGTCGGGGCAGTTCTGGCAGCTGAGCGAGATGTAGGTCTCGAAGTGGAACTCGCCGTCGCAGCGCCTTGACCTGCTCGATGCACCGCGGCCTCGACCCTGGGCGGGTGGCCGCCGACCTGCAGCAGCGCGAGCACCAGCGAGGTGAACTCGTGGCCCATCGGGAGGCCGGCGAACTCGATGCCGAGGTCGGTGCCGGGGCGATTGATGCGGAACGACGGCGTGCGGGTCGCGCCGTCGTCGGCTTCTTTCGAGCGAGACCAGGCTCGAGAGCGATGCGACATCCTCGCAGCAGCGCGTCGCATCTCGCGCGACGCGTCGCTGTCGTCGAGCGCCGCCACGATCTCGATCGGCTGCGTCAGCCGTTCGAGGTAGCCCTGCAACTGCTGCTTGATGTTCGCGTCGAGCATGGTCGTCACCTTGTTACCTGTTTCGTGCCGAAGCCGCCGCGCTCGAAGCACCTGCCCCCTCGTGGAGGGCAGGGCCTCGTGACGGACGTACGCCGGGTCCTAGATCTTGCCGACCAGGTCCAGCGAGGGAGCCAGCGTCTTGGCGCCGGGCGTCCACTTGGCGGGGCAGACTTCGCCCGGGTGAGCGGCGACGTACTGGGCGGCCTGGACCTTGCGCAGCAGTTCCTTCGCGTCGCGGCCGATGCCGAGGTCGTGGATCTCCGCGATCTTGACCTGGCCTTCCGGGTTCACGACGAAGGTGCCGCGCAGCGCGAGGCCTTCCTCCTCGATCAGCACGTCGAAGTTGCGGCTGATGACGTGGGTCGGGTCGCCGACCATCGGGTACTCGATCTTCTTGATCGTGTCCGACGCGTCGTGCCAGGCCTTGTGCGTGAAGTGCGTGTCGGTGGACACGCTGTAGACCTCGACGCCGAGCTTCTGGAGCTGCGGGTAGATGTCGGCGACGTCGCCGAGCTCGGTCGGGCAGACGAACGTGAAGTCCGCGGGGTAGAAGAAGACGACCGACCACTTGCCCTTCAGGTCGGCGTCGGTCACCTGCACGAACTCGCCGTCGTGGAAAGCAGTGGCCTTGAACGGCTTCACGGTCGTGTTGATCAATGAACTCATGGTCGTGGACTCCAGGTAATGCTTGTTATCAAAGGGGGGTGATGAAGCGATGGGGGCACTCTAGGGGTCCGCCGACGCAAGGGCCAATCGATAGTTTCGCCACTGACGATAGGCATGGACTATGACGAGGAACGCGCGCGCGTGGCCCGGCTTGCATTCGCGGGTCGCTCGGCGATGATGCAAACCTGCCCCGGAGGAGCCACGACCGATGATCATCGACGCCTGGGCCCAGCATCCGACCGCGCGTCATCGCAACCATCCGATGTTCGAGTCGCTGCGCCGGTGGACGCGCGGCCAGGCGGGCACGAGCGCCCAGGCCGACGACGCGGAGTGGCCGGTCCAGGCGACGCTGGACGCGATGGATGCGGGCGGGGTCGCGCAAAGCCTGATCAGCGCCTGGGTCGGGCCGCAAGGCGCGCTCATCTCGAACGACGAGGTGGCCGGATTCGTGCGGCAGGCGCCCGACCGGCTCGTCGGTGTCGGCTCCGTGGACATATCGCGGCCGCGCGACGCGGTCCGCGAACTGCGGCGCTGCGTGCGTGAACTGGGCTTCAAGGCCGTGCGCGTGCTGCCCTGGCTCTGGGAGTTGCCGCCCACGCATGCGCGCTTCTATCCGGTCTTCAGCGAGTGCTGCGAACTCGGCGTGCCATTCTGCACGCAGGTCGGTCACACCGGCCCGCTCAAGCCGTCGGACTGCGGGCGGCCCATTCCCTACATCGACCAGGTCGCGATCGATTTCCCGGAGCTCGTGATCGTCGGTGGCCACATCGGCTACCCGTGGACCGAGGAGATGATCGCGGTCGTGACCAAGCACGAGAACGTGTTCATCGACACCTCGGCGTACACCGTCAGGCGCTACCCGGCGGCGCTCGTGGAATTCCTGCGCAGCCACGGCCGGCGCAAGGTGCTCTTCGGCAGCAACTGGCCGATGATCGCGCCCGCCAGGGCACTGGAAGGCCTTGCCGACCTGCGGTTGGGCGACGACGTCGAGGCGGCGTTTCTCGGCGAGAACGCGCGGCGCGTGTTCCGCCTGCCGGCCGCTCGCACCGGGCCCGCTTGATCGATGCCGCCCGAGCAAGGTGCGGCCGGTACCGGCACGTCCTCGATCGCCGGGCGCGACCTGTTCCTGCTGATCGCGATCAACGTGGTCTGGGGCCTCAACCTCGTCGCGTCCAAGCTGGGTGTCGGCGAGTTTCCGCCGATCTTCTTCACGGCACTGCGATTCGGGTCGCTCGCGTTCGTGCTCGCGCCGCTGCTGCGCTGGCATCCGGGACAGATGCGCAACCTGCTCGCGGCAACGCTGCTGACCGGGCCCGCCTCGTTCGCACTGATGTTCAGCGGCCTGTACTACGTGCGCGACGCCTCCACGGCCGCGATCACCAGCCAGCTCAACGTGCCGCTCGCGACGCTGTTCTCCGTCTGGCTGCTGGGCGAACGCATCAACCTGCGACGCGTGTCCGGCATCGCGCTCGCGTTTGCCGGCGTGCTCGTGATCGGGTTCGACCCGCGCGTGCTCGCCTACAGCAACGGATTGCTGCTCGTCGTCGCGTCCACCTTCACGGGCGCGCTCGGCGTCATCTACGTGAAGAAGCTCAGGAACGTGAAGCCCCTCGAGCTGCAGGCGTGGATTGCAGCCCTCGGCGGTCCCGGCCTGTTGTTGCTGAGCTTCCTGTTCGAATCGGGCCAGGTCGAAGCCATGCGTGCGGCGAGCTGGGTCGGGTGGGCCTCGCTCGCGTTCACGGCCGTCATGGCGAGCCTGCTGGCGCACTCGCTCTGGTACTACCTGCTCGGCAGGTACCCGGTGACGACCCTCGCGCCGGTGACGTTGCTGACGCCGGTCTGCGGGGTACTGTTCAGCGTGTCTATTCTCGGCGACCAGCTTACGCCGCGCATGCTCCTGGGCGGCGCAATCACGCTCGCTGGTGTGTCCGTGGTCGTGGGCCGCGACAAGCGGATCGTGGCCCTCACGAACTGACGGGACCGTGCAGGCCGGGCGCGCGTGCCGTGTACCATGACCTGTGTCGGACCCCATCCTCGTGCAGAAGGTGACTCGAGTGATACTCACGGAATCGCAGGAACTCGTTCGGCAGACGGCGCGCGAGTTCGCGCGCGAGCGCATCGCGCCGCAGAGCCGCGCCTGGGAGGCCGCCGGCGCGATTCCCGAGGACGTGCTGCGCGAGATGGGCCAGCTCGGCTTCCTCGGCATGACGGTGCCGGAGTCGCTCGGCGGCGCGGGGCTCGACTATGTCTCGTACGCGCTCGCGCTCATCGAGATCGCGGCGGGCGACGGCGCGCTCTCCACGCTCATGAGCGTCAACAACGCCCCGGTCTGCGCGATCCTCGTGGCCAGGGGCTCGCCGGCGCAGCAGGAGCGCTACCTGAAGCCGCTCGCCGCGGGCGCGATGATCGGCGCGTTCGCGTTGACGGAACCGCAGGCGGGTTCGGACGCGGCTGCGTTGCGCATGCGCGCGAGCCGCGTCGAGGGCGGCTACCGGCTGAACGGCGTCAAGCAGTTCATCACCTCTGGGCGCATCGCCGGAGCCGTCATCACGTTCGCCGTCACGGACGCCGCCGCGGGGAAGCGGGGCATCAGCGCGTTCCTCGTGCCCGTGCCGGCGCCGGGATTCCGCGTCAGTGCCGTCGAGCGCAAGCTCGGGCAGCAGGCGTCCGATACCGCGCAACTCACCTACGAGGACGTGTTCGTCGCCGACGCGCTGCGCATCGGCGCGGAAGGCGAGGGCTATCGGATTGCGCTGGCGAACCTCGAGACGGGGCGCATCGGCATCGCGGCGCAGAGCGTCGGCATGGCGCAGGCGGCGCTCGAAAGCGCGCTCGCCTATGCGCGGGAGCGCCAGTCCTTCGGCAAGCCGATCGTCGAGCACCAGGCCGTGCTGTTCCGCCTCGCCACGATGGCCACGCAGCTCGAGGCGGCGCGCGGTCTCGTGCTGACCGCGGCGGCCCTCAAGGACGCCGGGCGGCCGTGCCTCAAGGAAGCGTGCATGGCCAAGCTCTTCGCGTCGGAAGCGGCCGAGCAGATTGCCTCCGCGGCGATCCAGGTGCTGGGCGGCTACGGCTACGTGGAGGACTATCCGGTCGAGAAGATCTATCGCGACCTCCGCGTGTGCCAGATCTACGAGGGCACCTCGGACGTGCAGCGCATCATCATCGGCCGTGAACTGCTCGGCTCGGGCGGCGGCTGAGCACGAACCGGCGCCGGCCGCAGGGCTTGCCGCGGCCGGCGCAACGGGACGGAACGCGAGTTACTTGATCTGCCCGCGGATCTCGCCGTTCCGGTAGTCGCCGGGACCCGAGTTCGGCGGATCGACGCCGTCGTTGGAATGCACGTTGGTGTAGGCATTGCCGGTGCGCAGCGCATCGAGCAACTCGTCCATGGGCGCCCCCAGGAGCGGGCCGATCAGGTCGTCCGCCGTGATCGTGCCTTCGGCCAGCACGCCCGTGAACGGCCCTTTCTTCTGCGCGCCACCGGCCTTCGGGAACAGCTTCACGACGAGCGGGCCATTGGCCGTCGCGGGCCCCAGGTGCAGGTCCGCCTCGGCAGCGTTCTCGAGGTCGGCCACGCTGATCTTGTAGGCGATCTGCTTGCCGTCCGCGCTCGGGCGCAGCTCGAGCGTGCCCGTCGCCTTCGTCTTTATGGCGTCCGGCATCTGCTGTGCGCCGTCGAGCTGGGCGACGAAGACACCGTCCGCGGCCTGGACGCTGAAGGACGCGCAGGCAAGAACCGCGGCGAGTCTGAGGATTGCGCGTGTGGTCATAGGCATGTGAGCTCCAGGTTGAGTGCGGCGTTCCGGCCAGGCGCGCGCCACGATCGTTGCGCGCGCCGGAATTGCTCCCTGAATAAGCTCTCGTGCCGCAAACCGGAATACGTAGTTACGGAACAAGCCCTGCGTAATCCGTGGCTCAGGCGTCGAGACGCCGGCGCAGCATGGCTATCTGCGCGCGACGTTCATCCAGCACCGCGTCGTGGGCGGGATCGAAGCCGCGGTCGCGCAGCCGCCGCTTGCGGATTGCCAGCTCGTTCTGCGCATTGACCAGCGCCGCCGAAACCCGGGGTTGCCGGCCCGCGATGCGTCGCGTGCGCAGCATCCGGTCGGCGCGAATCGCCGCGTACTCGGCGTCGGTCACGCTCAGTCCGACCTCGTCCGCGAGTTCCTCGATGATGATGCGCCGCTCGGCCCTGCCGCTCCTGTGGATGATCCACGCCAGCAGGACCGCGAACGGCAGGAACACGACGAAGTTCGACAGGCTAGCGGACGTCATGGACTCGAACAGGCCGAGCGTCGGCGGCGCGAGCGCCTCGGTGGGCGCGGCCTCGCCGGACTTGGCGGCCGCGAGCGCGAAGAAGAGCGGCAACGAGTTGTTCCAGGCATGGCCGAGGACTGCGAGCGCGTAGCCCGCCACGGGCGCCAGCACCCGCAGCCAGGATTTCGACGTCGCCCGCGCCAGGCCGAGTCCGGCGCCGAAGATTCCCGAGAAGAGCGCGTGCCCCGCGAGCCCGAGCCACGCATAGCGCGCGCCGATCTGGAAACCGTAGGGCGCCGTGCCGAATTCGACGAAGTTCTGCTGCACGTAGAGCGCCGATTCGAACCAGTTGAATCCCGCGCCGACCAGCGCGCCGTAGATGAAGCCGTCGCGCACGTTGTCGAACTCGCCGCGCATGAGCCAGAACAGCAGCACGATGCCGAGCCCCTTGGTGGTCTCCTCGACGATCGGCGCCGACAGCGGCGCGCCGATCATGAGCGCCGCGTCCGGGCCGAGCAGGGTGCCGAGCTCCGGGAACTGCTCGAGCCATGCCGTGACCGCGAGGATCGCGGCCGTATTGATCGGCAGCGCGATGGTGGTCGCGATCAGGCCGCCCCAGAGGAACGCGGCCGCGAAGGCCCACGGCGTCTCACGCTCGCGCCGGTCGAGAAACCAGAGGACCAGCAGCGGCAGCAGCGACATCAGCGACGACAACGCGAGGGCATTGACGAAGACGCGGGCGGCTGCGGTACCGAGCCCGCCCACGACGGCACAGATGACGACCGCGGCGACCAGCAGCAGTGCGGCGAGCGTCCAGGTCAGCGCGCGCGCGACGCGCGGCCTGCGGAGCGGCGACGCGAGCGGATCGAGCACAACGTCGAAGCCCACGTCAGCCATGTGTCCGTCTCCTGCGGGCGCGGCGTCAGGCGACGAGGATGGCCGCGATGCCGGTGGCGAGTATGCCGAGCGTGGCGACCAGAAGCGACCGTCGCAACGGGCCGCTGCCGAGCGCCACGACCATGCCCGCCTTCACGACGGTATTACTGAGCGCCGCGATCGTGATGGCGTGCGCCGCAACGCCCGGGTCGGCCGTGCGGGCGTATTCCGCCATGGACAGCGTGATCGCGTCGACGTCGGTCGTGCCGGCGAGCGCCGCGACGAAATACATGCCGCCAGGCGGCGCCTCCGCCTGCACGATCTTGACGACCAGCAGCACGAGCGCGAAGAACGCCGCGAACTTGACTGCCGACGTGAGGCTGAACGGATTGCGCAACTTCACGTCCTGCGCCAGCGTGGCCTCGCCCGCGCGCCCCAGGTGGAACCACGCGAACGTGGCGCACGCCAGCATCATGGCGACGAACGCCGGCAGCAGCCGCGGCAGCAGGGCACGATTCACGACCAGCACCTCGATGAGCACGCGCACGAAGCTGATCGCCCACGCGAACAGGATGCCCGCTGCAAGCGCGGGCGCCGCCTGCGCGTAGTCCCTGTCCCGGCTTTGCCGCGCAAACGACAGGGTCACCGCCGTGGACGACACGAGCCCTCCGGTCAGGCCCGTGATCGGAAAGCCCTTGTGCGGGCCGAGCACGCGCGTCAGCACGTAGCCGACCAGCGACAGGCCGGAGATCAGGAGGACCAGCAGCCAGAGCGACTGCGGGTTGAGCGCGTCCCAGGGATCGAATGGTTCGTCCGGCAGGATCGGCAGGATGATGAACGTGGCGATCAGCAGCCGGACGCCGGCGTAGACGTCGTCCGCGCCGAGCTTCTGCACGAAACCGTGCAGCGACTGCTTGTAGGCAAGCACGGCCGCGACGGCCACGCCGATACCGACCGCGAGTTCGCGCTCGCCCAATGCGGACAGTGCGCCGAGCAGGTACGTCGCGATTGCGGCCAGCTCGGTCGTGAGGCCGAGGGCGACGGGTTCGTGGCGCTGCGCGAGCACGTAGCCGGCGAGTACGGCGGCGACCACGGCGAGCAGGCCGGCGACAAGGATCCAGGGCGATCCGAGCATCCCGTTGAGCCAGCCGGCGAGCGCCCCGATCAGCGCGAACAGGATGAACGTGCGCAGCCCCGCGCTCGCGTGGCCCGCGTCCTGTTGCTTGCGCCGCTCGCGCTCGATGCCGATGAGCGCGCCGATCGCGAGCGCCGTCGTGAAGTTCCAGAACGCGGTGAGGTCGAGTACGGGCACCGCCCCTCCCGGGGCCTCAGGGGCGCGTGGCGCTCCCCGCGTAGGAATCGATCACGCGTTCGAGCGCCGCGGCGCAGACGCGGCAGAAAGGCACGTCGGCACGCGTGAACATGATGCAGTCGAGCTGCGGCCGGTAGTAGGCCTCAGCGTCGTAGTTGGCGCCCTGGAAGGCGCCCACGGCGTTGCGGTAGCGCGCGCTGGCGAACAGGCGCGTGTTCGCGTCCAGTTCCTCGCGGAACAGCGCATCCATCTCGGCTTCCGGACGCCGCGCGGCGCGGATCGCCTTGCGCCGTTCCTGCACGTCGCGCTGGTGCGCCTCGAATTCCGCCTTGGGCCAGGGTGTCGCCACGGGCGTGCTGCGCGCGACGAGGTGGCGCCACTTCAGCTGCCCGCGATCGAGCAGCGCCGTGACGTTCGGTTCCCAGGGTTCCACGACCTTGCTCGCGGGCGCATATGCGACCGGCGACGTGTAGTACTCGTCGGCGAGCGCCGCGAAGTGATGGCCGAACTCGTGCACGAAGAGGTAGTCGGCCCACGTGCTGTCCACGGCCACCGTGGAGTACGCGCCGAAGATGCCGCCGCCGCCGTAGGTCTGGCCGTTCGCAAGGATCACGAGCGCTTCGTACGGGGCGCGCGAGGCCACCTCGCGCAACGCGCGATCGTCGAACGTGAGGATGTAGCGCTCGGAGTCGAAGGCATCGTAGGTCGCACCGACGGGCGTGCGGCGCTGCACGCCCGTGGAGGGGCGGGAAATGCCGGACTCCGCCGCGGGCGGGCACAGTCCCCAGACGTTGAAGTCCGTGCGCCGGCGCGCGAACGGCTGTTCGCGAAACAGCGCGGCGGCCATGCGGTTGGCGTCGCTGCGAAATTTCCCGGCGCACTCCGCGGCGGTGTAGCCGTCGCCGATCAACAGCAGGTCCACCTTGTCCTGCGGCGCGCCGTGCTGCTCGACCGCGATCAATTCCTGCGGCGCGGGCGCCGTGCGATCGACCCAGGCGCCCGCCGGATCGAGGCTGGTCTCCCAGGCCAGCTGGAACGCCTGGTTCGCGTCGCGCTTGTACACGCGCACGTGGACCGGCCCGGGCACGGCAGGTGCGGGGAAGCGCAGGGATTCGGTGAACGTGCGATGCGTCGTCGCAGCTTCGTCGGTCGTGAACCACTCGCCGAAGACCGACGCGAAGCCGCGTGCCTGCAGCAGCGTGCCGGCCGAGTCGCGTACCTCGAAGCGATACGACCCGGACTGGCCGTCGTCCGCCACGCGCGCAGCGTGTCCCGGCCACGGCAACGGCTCGAGTCGCAGGCGGTCGACGGCGAAGATCTCGGTGCCCTTGCCGCCGGTGTGGAAGTAATCGAGTCGGTAGGTCGCCGGCGCGGTCATCGATTCGGCGCCCGCGAGCGCGGACAGGCCCAGGCAGGCCAGGACCGCTGCAAGCCGGCCGGTCACCTGCGTGACCGGGATCGCCGCGTGGCGCGTGCCGCGGCGCCGGCGGAGGTCGATGCCTGCCTGGACGCCGTCTTGCGGGCGGCGCTGCGACGCGGGCGCTTGCGCTCGTCCAGGCGGGCGAGCGCACGTTGCTCGCTTGCCTGGATGGTCGCCTCGACCTGTCGCAGCTGGGTCATGAAGAGCTGCGCGACCCGCGAGAGTGCGCGCTTGCGCAGGTAGAAGAGGCCGTAGTTGAGGTGCAGCCACGGTGCCGTGAACGGGATCAGCACGAGCTTGCGCGCGCGCAGGTCGCTTTCGAGGGCGCCGAGCGGCGCGAGTCCCACGGCATCGCCACCGAGCACGAGGTGGCGCGCGACCGCGAACGCATCCAGCATGAGGTTCGGGATCAGGTCGCCCGTCTCACGATCGATGCGCGCCTGGGGCACGGACTTCGCGATGTGGCCGGCGATGCGCTGCGGCAGGCGTGGCGCGACGAGCGCGAACCCCAGGATCTGCTCGAGCGTGTGCTCCTTTTCGGCCGTCAGCGGGTGACCGTGGCGCGCGAAGAAGAACAGGCGGTGCTCGGCCACCGGCTCGATCGCGAGCTTGGTCGGATGGCGCTCCGCGCTGGTCGTGTCGGCAATCGCGAATTCGAGCTTGCCGGCGAGCACCTCGCGGGCCAGGTGCTCGAAGTCGTCGCTGATCGCGTGCACGCGCAACCGCGAATTGGCCGACGCCATGCGGCCGAGCGCCGCGCCGAGCGGCAGTTCCGCCGCGAACATGTCCGTGCCGAAGTGCAGTTCAGGCGCCTGCAGACCCGCGAGTTCCTCCAGGTCGCGCGTCAGGTCGCGTGCCTGGGAGAAGATGCGGCTGGCGTGGTCGATCACCAGGCGACCCGCCTCGCCGGGCTTCAGCGCCCGCGCGGCCGTGTCCACGAGTTTCATGCCGAGCGCGGATTCGAGCGAGAGAATGCGCTTCTTGAGCGCGTCGGGGCCGACGCCCAGCGCGTTGGCGGCGCGCAGCAGGTCCGCCGTCGGCACGAGCCCGATGAGGTCCAGCAGGCTGGGTTTCTTCACCATGAACCGCGGAAACTAACAGAGGACGGCGCGCCTGCACAGCAGGGGAAGACGAGCGGCCGCGAGCGCGCGCTGGCGAACTCGCCCGGGGCACAGGCGCTATGATGCGGCGGATGACCCGAAGCATCCTGATCACCGGGGGTTCCTCCGGCATCGGCGCCGCGCTGGCGCTCGAATTCGCGCGGCGTGGCTATGCCGTTGCCGTGGCCGCGCGCCGCACGGACAGGCTCGACGGGTTGATTCCGCAGCTGCGGGCAGCCGGCGCGCCGCAGGCGCTTGCCGTTGCGCTCGACGTCGCCGATCTTGCGGCGGTGGACTCGGCGCTCGCGCGTGTCGCGGGCGAATTCGGCCGTCTCGACATCGTCGTCGCGAACGCGGGCGTCGGTCACTCGACACCGGCCGGCAAGGGCCGCATGCCGCAGATCCGCGAGACGCTCGACGTCAACCTGCTGGGCGCCATCGCGACCATCGAGGCGGCACTGCCCATCCTGCGTGCGCAGGGAGGCGGGCAGGTCGTCGGCATCACATCGGTGGCCGCGGTGCGCGGCCTGCCGGGTTTCAGCGCGTACAGCGCGAGCAAGGCCGGCCTGCATCGTTACCTGCAGTCCGTGCGCGCGGAGTCGCGCGGCGGGCCGATTACGGTGACGGAACTCGCCCCGGGTTACATCGATACCGACCTGAACCGGGGCTTCGGCGCGCGACCCTTCGTGATCCCGGTGGAGCGGGGCGCCGCGATCATGGCGCGCATGATCGAGCGCAAGGTCGGCCGGCGCTGGGTGCCGCTGCTGCCCTGGACGCTGCTGGTCCCGCTGCTCAAGATTCTGCCGGATGCGTTGCTGGCGCCCAGGCCGCGCCGCGCCGCGAAATAGAGGACTACAGGATGGACTTCGCATACTCAGCCAAGGTGCAGGACCTGCAGGCGCGCCTGCAGGCATTCATGCTGGAACACGTCTACCCGGCCGAAGCCCGGTTTCACGCCGAGGTCGAGGACAATCGCGCGCGCGGCAATGCCTGGGTGCCGAGCCGCGTGATCGAGGAACTCAAGGTTCGCGCGCGAGCGGCGGGCCTCTGGAACCTCTGGCTGCCCGAGTCCGGGCACGGTGCGGGCCTCAGCAATCTCGAATACGCGCCGCTCGCGGAAATCATGGGGCGATCGCACATCGCGCCGGAAGCCTTCAACTGCTCGGCGCCCGACACGGGCAACATGGAAGTGCTCGTGCGCTACGGCAATGCCGAGCAGCAGGAGCGCTGGCTGCAGCCGCTGCTCGCGGGCGAGATCCGCTCCGGGTTCGCGATGACCGAGCCCGCGGTCGCGTCGTCGGATGCGACCAACATCGCGGCACGCATCGAGCGCGACGGCGACGACTACGTGATCAATGCGCGCAAGTGGTGGACGTCGGGGGCTTCCGACCCGCGCTGCAGGATCCTCATCTTCATGGGCAAGACCGACCCGGCCAACCCGAACGTGCATCGCCAGCAGTCGATGATCCTCGTGCCGATGGACGCGCCCGGCGTGCGCGTGGTGCGTCACGTGCCGGTGTTCGGCTACGACGACGCGCCGCACGGGCACCCCGAGGTCGATTTCGTGAACGTGCGCGTGCCGGTATCGAACCTGCTGCTCGGCGAAGGCCGTGGTTTCGAGATCGCGCAGGGCCGGCTCGGGCCCGGCCGCATCCACCACTGCATGCGCCTGCTCGGCGCGGCCGAACGCGTGCTCGAGGCCATGTGCCGCCGCGCGACGAGCCGAGTCGCGTTTCACCGCCCCCTGGCGGAGCAGGGCGTCTGGCGCGAGCGGATCGCCGACGCGCGCATGAAACTCGACCAGGCGCGGCTGCTGACGTTGCACGCGGCGTGGAAGATGGACGTGGCGGGCAACAAGGCGGCGCAGAACGAGATCGCGATGATCAAGGTCGTCGCGCCGAACGTCGCCTGCCAGGTGATCGACCAGGCCATACAACTGTTCGGCGGCGCGGGCGTCACCGACGACTACGGGCTCGGCTGGGCCTACGCGATGGCGCGCACGCTGCGCATCGCCGACGGGCCGGACGAAGTGCACCGCAACCACATCGCCAAGTTCGAGATCGCGCGCCACGCGGCGCGCTGAGGCAGGCACGCGTGGAAATCAAGGGCAAGGTCGCGCTGGTCACGGGTGCCGCGCGCGGCATCGGCCGGGCGCTCTCCCGCGAGTTCGTGCGCCGCGGCGCGACTGGCATCGTCGTGCTCGACCTCGATGCCGAGGCGGCGCGCGCGACCGCCGCGGAGTTCGACGGCCTCGGGCTCGCCTGCGACGTCGGCGTCGAATCGGCCGTGATCGCGGCCGTGCAGGCGGCCGAGGCGCGCTACGGGCGCGTCGACCTGCTCGTGTCGAACGCAGGTTTCGGCGTCACCGAACTCGACCTCGACGATGCGCTCGCGGTACCGAACGCGACGTGGCAACGCATGTGGGACGTGCACGTGATGGCGCACGTCTACGCCTGTCGCGCGGTACTGCCGGGCATGCTGGCGCGCGGCGAGGGTCACCTCGTCAACGTCGCCTCGGCGGCCGGGATCCTGAGCCAGGTGGGCGACACCGCCTACAGCACGACCAAGCACGCCGCGGTGGGGCTCGCCGAATCACTCGCGATCACCTACGCCGGGCGCGGCGTGCGCGCAGCGGTCGTCTGTCCACAATATGTCGCAACGGCGATCACGGGGCTCGACGAACGGACGGCGGCGGGCAGCCTGCCCGGGGTGCTGACGGTCGAGCAGGCCGCCGCGGCCATCGCGGACGGCATCGAGCGCGACCAGTTCCTGATCCTCACGCACGCCGAGGTGCTCGGCTTTTTCCAGCGCAAGGCGAGCGACTACGATCGCTGGCTCGCGGGCATGCGCCGGATGCGCGACGGGCTGCGCTCGGCCGGCGGCTTTCTCAAGGTGAAGCGCTGAGCAGTCCGGCGCAGGCGGCGACCGCGGCCGATGGCACCCGCGCCGGAAGCACTGGTTTTCCGCATGTCGGCCGACCCGCTTGCGGTGTTAGACTCGGGCCAGAACCAGAATTAAAGTGAAAGGAAAGCCAGGAACATGAGGCAGTTGCGCGGTGAGGATGCCCGGTTCGTCTACGCGGAATCGGGCCATGCGAACTCTAACATCTCGCTGATCTCGATCTACGACCCCTCGACGGCCCCGGAAGGCCGCGTGCGCTTCAAGGGACTGCTGAAGCACATCGAGAGCCGCCTGCACCTGTCGCCGATCTTCCGCCAGAAGCTGCTGCGGGTGCCGCTCGAGCTCGACTTCCCGTACTGGATCGAGGACGAGAACTTCGACCTGGAGTATCACGTCCGGCACATCGCGCTGCCGAAGCCGGGCGACTGGCGCCAGTTCTGCATCCAGGCCTCGCGCATCCACGCGCGGCCGCTCGACATGTCGCGCCCGCTCTGGGAACTGTATCTCGTCGAGGAACTCGACTCGCTGCTGGACCTGCCGAAAGACAGCTTCGGCATCCTGGCCAAGATCCACCACGCGGCGATCGACGTGCGCGGTGGCGCGGAGATCACCACGCTCCTGCACGACACGACCCCGGTTCCGCCGACACCCGAGCCGCCGGAGCCGTGGTTCCCGGAGTCGCCGCCGGGTACGGCGTCGCTGCTCTTTCGCGCGCTCGTCAACAACGTGGTGCGGCCGCTCGTGTTCGCAGGTCCGCTCACGCGTGCGCTTGGCAAAGTCACGCCGACGGTCCTCGGTTCGCTTGGCGACCTTTGGTTCCGTCGCGACCGCATGCCGCTGACACGTTTCAATTCCGAGGTGTCGCCGCACCGCGTCTTCGACTCCAGGCGGTTTCCGATCCCGGATTTCAAGCGCGTCCGCGACCTCGTGCGCGGGGCGACGATCAACGATGCCGTGCTCGCTGTCTGCGGCGGCGCGTTGCGGCGCTACCTGCTGGCGCACGAGGAATTGCCCGCCGAAGGCCTGACATCGGTGGCTCCGGTCTCCGTGCGCAGCGAACTCGGCAGTACCGAGCGTCCCGGGCTCAACCTCATGCGCGTGCCGCTCGGCACGGAGATGGAAGATCCCGTGCAGCGGCTGCAGTCGATCCAGCGCCACACCTCGCGCGACGACGACATCGAGCTGGCCGTGGGCGCCAAGGAAATGACCGACATCACCAAGCACGCGCCGGCCGCCACGCTTGCACTGTCGGCCAAGCTGCTCGCGGACACCACGCTGGTCGGCAGCCACGAGGCGCTTGCCAGCTGCACGATCACGAACGTCCCCGGACCCACGACCCCGCTGTACCTCGACGGCGCGCGCATGTCGTATTTCTCCGCGATCATGCCGATCTCGGACGGCATGGGGCTCGTCTTCTCGGTGACCAGCTACGGCAACATGATCTTCATCTCGCTGACGTCGTGCCGCGAGCAGATGCCGGATCCGGAGTTCTTCGCGCAGTGCATCCGCGACAGCTTCCAGGAATACCTGGCCATCGCGGACCGGCCGAATCGTGCCAAGCGCGTCGTAAAACGGGTGGCAATAAAGCCCGCAGCCAAGAAAAAAGCCGCGAATCGCAAGCTGCGGCCGGCCCGGACGGCACGCGCCTGAGCCTGGGCGGCGCCTCGCGTCGTGTCGGCCCGGAGCGCCGGCCTCAGGCGGCCTGCGGCGCGAGCTTGCCGGAACAGCGCTGGTAGAGACTCCCGAGCCAGCCGTCGGGCTCGAAGCGCGACCAGTGGCCGTCGGCCTGCGCGAGGCGGTCGGCGAGCACCCACATCACCGCCGGATTGAAGCCGAGTCCGACGTGGCTGCCGGGCACCCAGACGTTCTCGTGCAGCGTGTCGGTCGTGTCGATCCGCGCCGACTCGGGCGGCACGACACCGTCCGTCATCGAGTAGATGCAGGTCGACGGCACCGGCGGCGACGAGCGCAGCACTTTCGCTCGCACGTTGGCCAGGTGCGCGGCGGGTCCCATGGGATGCGCGAGATACCGGTAGATGGCCTTGAGGAGGAACGGCATCCGGTGGCTGTCCGCCGAGAACTGCAGCGGGCTGCCGAGGGAAATGACGGTGCGTATGCATTCCGGGGCGGCATGTGCGGTGTAGAACGCATAGACGCCGCCCAGGCTCCACCCGACCACGCTGACCTTGCGCTTGTGCTTGTGGTGCAGGAAGCGGACTTTCTGCTCGACCGCATGGCTGAACTTGAGCTTGAAGCCCGTGTTCTGGCCGAAGCCCCAGGTCTCGACGTGGTAGCCGCGCGAGCGCAGGAAAGCGCTCAGGCCGACGAGCGTCGCGTCGGTCGCAGTGAATCCCGGCACCAGCAGCACCGGGTGACCGTCGCCCTTCGGTGTGTTGAGCAGCAGCGGGTAGACCGCGGGCAGCATGGCCATCTCGAACATGGCCCGCCACTCGAGCATCGTATAGAGCGTGCGAGGGGGTTTCGGTATGCGAGTGCCGTTCGACAATGCCACCGCGTTCTCCGCGTGTCGTCTTGTTCTAGTTTGGCTGCACTGCAGCAATCATAGCAGGCTTTCCTGCGTTGCGGGGACTGTCGTCGCTAGGCAAGCTTGCGGCCTCACAATGGCAGCCCGGACGGCTGCGCAGGGAGCATAAATGCGGATCAGCGCCGGATTCTGGTCAATAGGTACTGTTTTTGCGCTCAGCTTGCATGGTCCAGCCCACGCCGTGGAGCGCGCCGACGTGCCGGCCCGTTACCAGTGGGACCTGACCGCGCTGTACCCGGACGAGGCGGCCTGGAGGGCCGGCAAGCAGGACATGGTCAAGGCGATCCCGGCGCTCGCGGGCTGGCAGGGCAAGCTCGGGGCGTCGGCGCAATCCCTGCTGGCCGGGATGACGGCCTGGGAGCAAGTGAGCCTGCAGGCCGACCGGCTGTACTCGTATGCGTTCCAGGTGTACGACCAGGACACGCGCGTTGGCCGCAGCCTGCAGATGCAGCAGGAGATGTCGCAGGTCTACACCGATTTCCAGGCGGCCACGGCGTTCATGCGGCCGGAGATCCTCGCGCTCGGCCGGTCCACGATCGACCGCTACGTGGCCGCGGAGCCGAAACTCGGCCAGTACCGCATGTTCTTCGACGACATCCTGCGCGCGGCCCCGCACACGCTCACGCCCGCCGAGGAGAAGGTCTTTGCGCGCATGGACGCGCTCGGCGACACCGGCGGCACGGTCCACTCGGTGTTCACGAGCGCCGAGATGCCGTACCCGGAAGTGACGCTCTCGAACGGCGAGAAGGTGCGGCTCGACGCCGCAGCCTACACCAAGTATCGCGCGTCGCCCGGCAAGCCGGACCGCGATGCGGTGTTCAAGGCGTTCTGGGATCGCTACGGCGAGTTCAAGCGCACGCTCGCCGCGACGCTCAACGCGCACGTCCAGTCGCACGTCTTCAACAAGGACGTGCACAAGTTCGCGACCTCGCTCGACGCGGCGCTGTTCGACTTCAACATTCCGCGGAGCGTCTACACGCAGCTGATCGCGGACGTGCACGCGAACCTGCCGACGCTGCACCGCTACCTGAAGCTGCGCCAGAAGATGATGGGCCTGCCGCAGCTCGCCTACGAGGACCTCTACGCGCCGATCGTGAAGCAGGTGGACCTCGAGTACACGCCCGAGGAGGCGCAGGCGCTCACGCTCGAGGCGTTCGCGCCGCTCGGCCCGGACTACGTGGACAACCTGCGCAAGGGCTACGCGGAGCGCTGGGTGGACTTCATGCCGACGACCGGCAAGAGCTCCGGCGCCTACAGCAACGCCGTCTACGGCGTGCACCCGTACCAGCTGATGAACTTCAACGGCGCCTACGACGAGGTCTCGACGCTGGCGCACGAGTCGGGCCACTCGATGCACTCGTTCCTCTCGAGCGCGAACCAGCCCTACGCGACGCGCGGGCTACTCCACCTTCGTGGCCGAGGTCGCCTCGACGCTGAACGAGAACCTGCTGCTCCATCACATGCTCGACCAGCCACGAGGGACGACCGGACGCGGCTTTTCCTGCTGTCGAGCTACCTCGACAACCTGCGCACGACGCTCTTCCGCCAGACGATGTTCGCGGAGTTCGAGCTCAAGATCCACGAAGCCGTCGAACGCGGCGAGCCGCTCACCGGGAGTCGCTCGAGCAAGCTCTACCTCGAGCTGCTGCGCCAGTACTACGGCCACGACGCGGGCGTCGTGCCGGTGCACGAGCGCTATGCGGCCGAGTGGGCCTACATCCCGCACTTCTACCACAACTTCTACGTCTACCAGTACGCGACGAGCATGATCGGCGGCATGTCGCTGGCCGACGGCATCATCGGGCACGGCGGCGGTGAAGTCGGGCAGTGCCACGCAGAATCGCGACGCGTACCTCCGGCTGCTGTCGTCCGGTTCGTCGAAGTACCCGATCGAGCTGCTGAAGGACGCCGGCGTCGACATGACGACGTCGGCGCCGTTCGATGCGGCGATGCGCGAGATGAACGCATCATGGACGAGATCGAGTCCATCTACGCCAAGGGCAACGTGCGATGAGCAGTGCCCGCGGCGGCAGCCGCAAGGGCAGGCGCGCGGGCTACGTCGGGTCGCTCGGCAACTCGGCGTCGCGACGGCGCAGCCGGCGTCGCCCGCGACCGCGTTGCTCGAGCGCGTGCCGAATCCGCACCCCGCGCAAGCTCTACCTGGCGCGGTTCACGGCGCCCGAGTTCACTGCGCTGTGCCCGATCACCGGGCAGCCGGACTTCGCGCACCTGGTCATCGACTACGTGCCGGGCGCGCTGGCTGGTCGAGAGCAAGTCGCTGAAGCTCTATCTCGCGAGCTTCCGCAACCACGGTGCATTCCACGAGGACTGCACGCTCGCGATCGCCGGCCGGCTGGTCGATTTCCTCGCGCCGCGCTGGCTGCGCATCGGCGGCTACTGGTATCCGCGCGGCGGCATGCCGATCGACGTGTTCTGGCAGACCGGCCAGCCGCCGGCGGGCCTGTGGATTCCGGAGCAGGGCGTGCCGCCTATCGCGGCCGTGGCTGACGCCGACGGGTCGGGCTGCTATAGTCGCCGCCCTTCATGGTGGCTCGCGTCGGATCCCTCGCGACGGCCAGCCGTAAACCCCGCCAGGCCCGGAAGGGAGCAACGGTAGCGGCAACGTCGGGTGCCGGGGGTATTCTGGCGCGGGCCGCCTCCATCCATTGCGCCGCCGAGGCACGCCACCGGAACCTGGCCGCATGAGTTACCTCGTCCTCGCCCGCAAGTGGCGGCCGCGCAAGCTTCGACGAACTCGTCGGGCAGGAGCACGTCCGCCGCGCGCTGGCGAACGCGCTCGACTCGGGCCGCATCCACCACGCGTTCCTGTTCACCGGCACGCGCGGCGTCGGCAAGACCACGATCGCGCGCATCTTCGCCAAGTCGCTCAACTGCGAGAAGGGCGTTTCGTCGACGCCCTGCGGCGTGTGCCGCGCCTGCCGTCGACATCGACGCCGGCCGCTTCGTCGACCTGATCGAGGTGGACGCGGCGTCGCGCACCAAGGTCGACGACACGCGCGAACTGCTCGACAACGTGCAGTACGCGCCGGCGCGCGGCCGCTACAAGGTCTACCTCATCGACGAAGTGCACATGCTGTCGACGCACTCGTTCAACGCGCTGCTGAAGACGCTCGAGGAGCCGCCGCCGCACGTCAAGTTCCTGCTCGCGACCACCGATCCGCAGAAACTGCCGGTCACGGTGCTGTCGCGCTGCCTGCAGTTCAACCTGAGGCGGCTGCCGCTGCCGCTGATCGACGAGCGCCTGGCGCAGATCGCGACGGCCGAGAACGTCGAATTCGAGCCGGCCGCGCTGCGGGCCATCGCGCGCGCCGCCGAAGGCAGCATGCGCGACGCGCTGTCGCTGCTCGACCAGGTGCTGGCCTTCGGCGGCGGGCGGGCGCTCGAGGCCGAGGTGCGGGCGCTGCTCGGCACGCTCGATCGGCGGCACGTGGAGGCGATACTCGGCGCGCTCGCGGCGCAGCGACGGCGCGACGCTCATGCAGTGCGTGGCAGCAGCTCGACGAGCGCGCCCCGGACTACGACCAGGCGCTCGGTGAACTCTCGGCGTGCGATCCAGCGCATGGCGCTGCTGCAGGCCCTGCCGGACCTGCCGCGGCGAGGACGAGGAAGCAGGACGCCGGCGCTCGCCGCGCTCGCGGCGCAGTTCGCGCCGGAGGACCTGCAGCTCCTCTACCAGATCGCGATCACGGCGCGGCGCGACCTCGACTTCGCGCCCGACGCGCGCGGCGGGCTTCGAGATGGCGCTGCTGCGCATGCTGGCGTTCCGGCCGCGAGCCGGTCTCGACGCAGCGCCGCGCCGGCCGCGGGCCGGAGCGGCGGCTCGCGTGCGCACCGCGGCGCGCGCGGCGGCGCCGGTCGTCTCGCAGGCCTGCGCTGCCGGCGCCGCCGCAGGCCGTTGCCGCGGTCGCGGCGCCGGTCGCACGGCTCGGGCCGGCCTCGACGACTGGGCCGTCGATCGATCGAAGCGCTCGGTCTGCAAGGGCCGGCGCGCCAACTCGCGGCGCACTGCGTGCTGGTCGAGCGCAGGCAGCGATGTCGTGCAAGCTGCGGCTCGACCGCGGCAGGCGAGCCTTCCAGCCGCCCGCAGACTCGAGCAGAAGCTGGCCGCAGGCGCTGTCGCGAGCATTGCGGCGAGCCGGTGCGGCTCGAGATCGGCGTCGGCGCGAGACCGCCGGCCGATCGAGGCCGACGCCCGCGCGGCAGCAGGCGCTGGCGGCCGACGAGCGCCTGAAGCGCGGCGCGAGCAGGCGATCGAAAGCGATCCTGCCGTGCGGGCGATGCGCGACGTGTTCGGCGCCACGATGCAGCCGGGCTCGGTCACGCCGCTGAACTGAACATCTCATCCGGGAGTCACTCGAGAGACGCATGAAAGGCGGCATCGGCAACCTGATGAAGCAGGCGCAGCAGCTGCAGGCGAACATGCAGAAGGCGCAGGCGGAGATCGCGGCGCATGGAGGTCACCGGCGAGTCCGGCGGCGGCATGGTCAAGGTCACGATGAACGGCCGGCACGAGGTGAAGCGCGTGCAGATCGACCCGTGCGGTTCCGCTCGACGATCGCGAGATGCTCGAAGACCTCGTCGCCGCGGCGATCAACGACGCCGCGCAGCAGCGTCGAGGCCGCGATCGCAGCAGAAGATGTCCGGCGTCATGGGCGGCATGAACCTGCCGCCGGGCTTGAAGCTGCCGTTCTGACGGCGAGCTCGCGCACGGCGCATGCTGTATCCGCCGTCGCTCAGCCGGCTGATCGAGGCGCTGCGCTGCCTGCCGGGCGTCGGGCCGAAGTCCGCGCAGCGCATGGCGTTCCACCTGCTCGAGCGCGACCGCGACGGCGGCGCGCGAGATCGCCGCCTCGGTCGGCGCCGCGATCGAGGCGCTCGGCCACTGCGGGCGCTGCCGCATGTTCGCCGAAGGCGAGCTGTGCCCGATCTGCGCCAGCGCGAGCCGCGACCGCGCGCTGCTCTGCGTCGTCGAGTCGCCGGCGGACGTGGTCGCGATCGAGCAGTCCGGCAGCTACCGCGGCTGCTACTTCGTGCTGATGGGGCACCTGTCGCCGCTCGACGGCGTCGGTCCCGGCGAGATCGGCATCGAGGCGTTCGAGCGGCTGCTCGCGCGAAGGCGAGGTGCGCGAGGTGATCCTCGCGACCAACCCGACGGTCGAGGGCGAGGCGACGGCGCACTTTCTCGCCGAGGTCGCCGCGCGCTTCGGCCTGCGCGCGTCGCGCATCGCGCACGGCGTGCCGGTCGGCGGCGAACTCGAGTACGTCGACGGCGGCACGCTGGCGCACGCGCTCGCCGGACGGCAGGCGCTCTGAGCCCTGAGCGGTCATGAAGCGCCAGCTCGCTGTCATGCTGACGCTGCTCGCGATCGCATTCACGGACTTCACGTCGCACGCGCAGGCGGTGCCACCGCAGGCGCCGGAGCCGGAGTCGGAGTTCGTCGTCGCGAGCCGGCAATACCAGGAAGGCCACCAGGCGGACGCCCTCGTGGTGCTGCAGCGACTCGCGCAGCAAGGCGACGCGCGGGCGCAATACCTGGTCGGCCTCGACTTGATCGAGGGAAATGTCATCGCGCGAGCGTCGCGCAGGGCTTCGCGTGGATCGTCATCGCCGCGCCGTGGCAGGGACGAACTGCGTCGCGCCGGTGCGATCGCGGCACGCGAGGAGATCGAGCCGCAGTTGAGCGGCGCAGGACCTCGATCCATGCGGACCGGCTCGTCGCGGCGTGCGTCGAGGCGCCGCGGCAGAAGGCGCTGCAGGCGCTGTACGCGAGGATGGCGAGCCGGCGCAACGCACGGTGCCCGGTTGCGCACGGGAGCCGAAGACGCCCGGCTGCGAAGCGGCGCTCGGTGCCGGCGTGAACGCAGCCGTCGCGTGCCGCGGCCTGGATGTCGTCGGTGATCGCGATGCGACGCTGGACTCCTCGAAGAAACTCGAGGCCCCGGACTGGGCGGCCACCGCCCTGCGGCTCGGCACGACACAGGGATCGGTGCTGGTCGCCCTGCACGTCGACGCAAGCGGGTTCGTCTGCAGCGCCGGCGTGGCGCAGAGCAGCGGCCAGCCTGAGATGGACGCGGCTGCGGTGCGCGCGATCTCCCATTGGCAGTACGTGCCGGCGCTGCAGGGCACGCGTGCAGTGGACGATGCCAAGCTCGTTCGCCTGACATACGACTACGCGAACTGACTGCGGCCGCGCCCCGGCGCCGACCCTACTTACCCTCGCCCGCGAGGAACAGCCAGGTCTCGACCACCGTGTCCGGGTTGAGCGACATGCTCTCGATGCCCTGCTCGAGCAGCCAGCGCGCGAGGTCCGGGTGGTCGGACGGCCCCTGGCCGCAGATGCCGATGTACTTGCCCGCCTTGCGGCAGGCCTGGATCGCCATGGCGAGCAGCGCCTTGACCGCGTCGTCGCGCTCGTCGAACAGGCGCGCGATGATGGCGGAGTCGCGGTCGAGGCCGAGCGTGAGCTGCGTCATGTCGTTCGAGCCGATCGACATGCCGTCGAAGTACTCGAGGTAGCGGTCGGCGAGCAGCGCGTTGGTCGGCAGCTCGCACATCATGATGACCTTGAGCCCGTCCTCGCCGCGCTTGAGCCCGTTCGCCGCGAGCAGCTCGACGACCTGCTCGGCCTCGCGCAGCGTGCGCACGAACGGCACCATGACCTAGACGTTCGTGAGGCCCATCTCGCTCGCGCACGCGCTTCAGCGCGCGGCACTCGAGCTCGAAGCACGGGCGGAAGGACTCGTCGACGTAGCGCGACGCGCCGCGGAACCCGAGCATCGGGTTCTCCTCGACCGGCTCGTACTGGCGGCCGCCGATCAGGTTCGCGTACTCGTTCGACTTGAAGTCCGACAGGCGCACGATGACGGGCTCCGGCGCGAACGCGGCGGCGATCGTGCCGATGCCCTCGCAGAGCTTCTCGACGTAGAACTCGACCGGATCGGCGTAGCCCGCCATCTGGCGCCGGATCGTCTCGCTTGCAGCTCCGGGTCGAGCCGTGTCGAACTCGAGCAGCGCCTTCGGGTGCACGCCGATCATGCGGTTGATGATGAACTCGAGGCGCGCGAGCCCGACGCCGCTGGTTCGGGATGCCGGCGAAGTCGAACGCGCGGTCCGGATTGCCGACGTTCATCATGATCTTGACCGGCGATCGGCGGCATCGCGTCGAGCTCGATCTCCGACTGCTCGAAGTCGAGCTGCCCGTCGTAGACGTAGCCGGTGTCGCCCTCGGCGCAGGACACGGTGACGGCCTGGCCGTCGCTGATCGCAGTCGGTGGCGTTGCCGCAGCCGACGACCGCCGGGATGCCGAGTTCGCGCGCGATGATCGCGGCGTGGCAGGTGCGGCCGCCGCGATTGGTCACGATGGCCGAGGCGCGCTTCATGACCGGCTCCCAGTCCGGGTCGGTCATGTCGGCGACGAGCACGTCGCCGGACTCGACGCGCGCCATCTCCTTGACGTCGCGGATGACGCGCGCCGGGCCCGCGCCGATGCGCTGGCCGATGCTGCGGCCCGTGGCCAGCACCGCGACCGTTCTGCTTGAGCGTGTAGCGCTGGATCGTGCGGCCGGCGCGGCTCTGCACGGTCTCCGGCCGCGCCTGCAGGATGTAGAGCTTGCCGGTCTCGCCGTCCTTGCCCCACTCGATGTCCATCGGGCAGCCGTAGTGCTGCTCGATGATGAGCGCCTGGCGCGCGAGCTCGCAGGATGTCGGCGTCGGTCAGGCAGAAGCGCTGCGGTCCGCTTCCGGCACGTCGACCGTGAGCACGCGCTTCGCCGCGTGCCCGTCCGGCGCGTAGATCATCTTGATCGCCTTGGCGCCGAGCTTGCGGCGCAGGATCGGGTGGTGGCCGGCGCGCAGCGCCGGCTTGTAGACGTAGAACTCGTCCGGGTTCACCGCGCCCTGCACGACGGTCTCGCCGAGGCCGTAGGACGCGGTGATGAACACGACGTCGCGGAAGCCGGAGTCGGTGTCGAGCGTGAACATCACGCCGCTCGCGCCGAGGTCGCTGCGCACCATGTGCTGCACGCCGACCGACAGCGCGACCAGCGCGTGATCGAAGCCCTGGTGCACGCGATAGGCGATCGCGCGGTCGTTGAACAGCGACGCGAAGACCTCGTGCACGGCCTTGACGCACGCTGGTCGGCGCCGCGCACGTTGAGGAACGTCTCCTGCTGGCCGGCGAACGAGGCCTCGGGCAGGTCCTCGGCCGTCGCCGACGAGCGCACGGCCACCGCGACGTCGGCGCGGCCGTCGCACATCTGCTGCGTAGCCCGTGACGATCTCCTGCTGCAGCGCGCGCGGGAACGGCGTCGAGAGGATCCAGTCGCGGATGTGCGCGCCGGATCTCGGCGAGGCGCGCCACGTCGTCGACGTCGAGCGCGCCGAGCTCGGCCTTGATGCGCCCGGCGAGGCCGTCGTGCGCGAGGAAGTCGCGGTAGGCGTCGGCGGTCGTCGCGAAGCCGTCCGGCACGGTGACGCCGAGCGCCGCGAGGTTGGAGATCATCTCGCCGAGCGACGAATTCTTGCCGCCGACGTCGGCGACGTCGTGACGCCCGAGGCGCGCGAATGGGATCGTATAAGGGCGCACGAGCGGCCCCTTGCTAGTTCAACTCGTGTGGTGAAAGACTGCGCGACTTGTACGCGCCATTGGAACCGCAGCGCGGATGAATCGCAGAACCGTGTTTTTCGTGTCGGACCAGACCGGCGTGACCGCCGAAACGATGGGGCACAGCCTGCTGACGCAATTCGAAGGCCTCGAATTTCGACAGGTGACTCTGCCATTTATCTCCACGACTGACAAGGCAGAGGAAGCCGTGCGCAAGATCGATGCGACCGGCTCGGCGGACGGCGTGCGGCCCGTCGTCTTCAGCACGCTGGTGCAGGACGAGCTGCGCAGCATCGTCAAGCGCAGCAACGGCCTGTTCCTCGACTTCTTCGACGCGTTTCTCGGCCCGCTCGAGGCGGAGCTGCAGGTCAAGTCGACCGAGCGCGCCGGCCGGGCGCACGGCATCGCGGACCAGCTGGTCTACAGCACCCGCATCGACGCGACGAATTTCGCGCTGGCCGCCGACGACGGCGGCGCTCACGGCCGACTACGCGCGCGCGGACGTGATCCTGATCGGCGTGTCGCGCTCCGGCAAGACGCCGACCTGCATCTACATGGCCATGCAATACGGGGTCTTCGCGGCGAACTACCCGCTCACCGAGGACGATTTCGAGACCAAGCATCTGCCGACGATGGTGCGTGCGCACACCGCAAAACTCTTCGGGCTGACGATCGCGCCCAGCCGCCTGCAGCAGATCCGCAACGAGCGCCGGCCGGGCAGCCGCTACGCGTCGATCTCGCAATGCGATTTCGAGGTGCGCAGCGCCGAGAGCCTGTTCCATCGCCACGGCATCCCGAGCCTCGACACCACCGAGTGCTCGATCGAGGAGATCGCGAGCCGCATCATCGAGCGCAAGGGCATCGAGCGGCGGCTGCGTCCGTGACGGCAGGCGCGGCCAGGCCCGCGGTTCCGCGAGCGTGGCCTGGTTCACGGTTGCGCGGAATCCCTGTGATATAGTCGGGTCGATGATACTCGACAGCCTGTGCGTCACGTCCTGGCGTGCGCGGCCAGTGAGTTTCGTCAGCCTGATGACGCTGTACGAGAGCAATTTCATCCGGCTGCGGGCGCTCGTCGGCGACCTGCGCGAGCACCGCGGCAGCAACGTGTCGCGCGTGGCGGGCGACTGCGACCTGCACCTCGACGTGCTCGAGCACGCGCCCTACACGTCCGTGGTGCGGCTCACCTACCGATTCGAGGATGCCGCCGGCTCGATGGCCGACCCGGACCTCGAGTTGCGCGTCTACCACGATGCGCGCCTCGTCGAGGCGAGCCACTGCGGGCGCTGGATCAGGCATCCGGGCCTCGCGCACGTGCGCGCCGGCGTGCCGGCGCAGCTCGGCGAGCGCTGGCTGCGCAACATGCTGCTGAACAAGTGGCTCGACTACTGCATGGATCGCGGCCATTCGCTTCGCGGCGGCCCGCGGGATCCGGCGCGCGGTGCATGCGCCTGCCTGACGAGCCTGCGGCGGCTGGTCGCATCGACTCGGCCGGTCGCGGACCGACCGTCGAAGACGAGCGGCTGGTCGCGCTGTTCCGCAACCGCGCGGAGCTCAAGAAGGAACTCGCACGCGCTCGACGACGAGCGGCATCGCCTGCTCGACCGGCTGAAGCTGCAGGAAGGCGCGACCATGCGCGTCGAGGAGCAGCTCGCCACGCTCGAGGAGTATCTCGGGCGGCCCGGGGAAGGCCACAAGAGCCTGGCCTTTTTCCAGCTGAAGGCGCTGTGGCGCACCGCTTCGCGGCGCCTCGAGCAGTTCGCCGCGGAGCTCGCGCGGCAGCAGAAGGACCGCGAGCGCAAGGCAGCAGCTCGCGGAGTTCGAGCGGGAGAAGCGCGCACGCATGGCGCACGTCGACCGCGAACTCGTCGAGGCGCGCGTGCTGGCCGACCAGCTGCAGGCCGAGCAGAAGCTGGCGCACAGCGGCTCGCGCAGTTGCGCGGCTTCTGGAATTACTTCCGCCGGCGCAAGCTGGCGGAGGCGATCGCAGTCCGCGGCCACGCATCGAGGCCTCGTCGACGCAGGCCACCGACCTCGGTGACCAGCTGCACGTGATCGACGCCGAGCCCGCGCCGCCTTTCGAAGGCATCAGCGTGGACGGCCGTCGCGCCATCAACCTCGCCGTGATCGCCTACGCCGAGATGCTCTACGACCGGCTGTCGCCCGGGAGCCTCGCCGAACTCGCCCGGCAGAGCACGTTGAAGCGCGTGTACGACACGAGTTACGGCAACGAGGCCGACTGCATGGCGCTGACCCAGCGCGCGGCCAGCGCCGCGGCTGAAGTCGAACGCATGGAGGACGACCTCGCGGACATCAAGTCGCGGGCGGACCGGATCCGGCGCACGGCGGCCTTCAAGTCGAACACCGACGTGGTGCCGATGCACGAATCGCTCGCGCAGGCCGATGCACCCGCAGGCGCGCGACGGCCGGTGCCGAACCTGCTCCTCGACGAATACTGGGACATCTTCCGCGCGGTGGTGCGATAGGCGGGCTCACGCCAGGCCGAGTGCCTGCAGCACGGTCCCGCGCAGCGTCGAGCGTACGACCTTGTTCATGGCGTTGCGCGGCAGCCTGTCGACGACGACCAGGCGTTCCGGCCGCTTGAAGACGGCGACGTTGCTGCGCTCCAGCCACGCGGTGATGTCCGCGAGCGTCGGCGCCACGTCGCCTCGCGGCACGACCGCCACCGCAACCCTTTCGCCGAGCAGGGGATCGGGAATGCCCACGGTCGCTGCTTCGCTGATCAGTGGCTGTCCGACCAGGAGGTCGTCGAGTTCGGCCGGCGAGATGTTCACGCCGCCGCGAACGATGATCTCCTTGGACCGGCCGACGAAACGGTAAAAGCGCGCGAGGTTGCCGGTCCCGGCGATTTCGAACAGGTCGCCCGTGCGGAAATAGCCCTGTTCGTCGAAAGCCCCGCGGTTGATTTCGGGCGCGCGCCGATAACCCGAGAAGATCGTGGCGCCGGCGATGCGCAGTTCGCCAGGGCGGCCCGGTGCGGTGATTTCCTCGCCGGTCACCGGGTCCGCGAGCCGCGTGCGGATCACGCTCGGCGTGAGGCCGGCCCACGGCACGTCACGCGCGCCAAAGCGCGGAAAGTACCGCGCGCGTTCCGTCGGGTCGGGCACGTCGACGGGGTTCGAGAACAGCGAGGTGCCCTCGTTCGACCCGAAGATGTTGCAGATCTGTATGCCGTGCGCATCGAGCCAGCCCTTGATCAGCCAGGGCGACAGTGGCGCGGATCCGGAGCCGATTGCGCGCAGCGAGGCGAGGTCGGCGCCGGCCGCGAGCGCCGGCTGGTTCAGCAGCATCGTGAGCACTGCGGGCGGCGCGATCGTGTAGGTGATGCGCTCGACCTCGACCTGGCGCAGGAATACCGCGAGATCGAAGGGGTGATGCAGCACCAGCTTGCCGGAGAGCAGCAGCCACGGCATGAGCAGGCCGCCGATCGAGGCGATGTTGACCAGCGGGAAGGGATCGAGCAGCGTGTCTCCTGCCCGCATGCCGGTCGCCTCGGCGATGACCTTGGCGTTCAGGATCCAGTGGTTGTGATCACGCGGCACGCCCTTGGGCGTCGCCTCGGTTCCCGACGTCCAGCAGATCGTGAGCACCTCGCCGCCGTCGGTCGGGTGGCCCGACACGTACGCGGCGACCGCCGCGACATCCGCGACCTCCATCGACACGGTCACGTCGCGCGGGCCGCCGCCGCCGAACATCAGCAGGCGCAGGTCGGGCCGCGTCAGCGCCAGGCGCGCGGCCATGGCGGCGTGATCGTGGCCCGCGAAGCCCGGCACCGTGACGAAAGCGACGGGCTCGGTCAGGTCGAGTATGTAGCCGAGCTCGTGCTCGCGGTATTGCATCACGACGGGACTGACGACCAGGCCGAGTCGCGCGCAGGCGAGGAATACGTAAACGGCATCGACGGTGTTGGGCAACTGCACGCAGACGACGTCGTCCTTGCGCAGCCCGGCAACCAGCATCACGGCCGCCAGCCGGTCGACCTTGTCGCGCAGCTGCCGCCAGGTCAGGCGTTCTGGCGCCCGGCCATCGAGCTGCTCGCGGTTGAGGGGATCGACGAGCGCAGGCGCGTCGCCGCACGCCGCCGCCGTCTTCTGGAACAGCGCATCGACCGTCACGCCGTCCCACCAGCCGCGCGCGACGAAATCGGCGATCCGGTCTGCAGGTGTCAGGAACATGCGGTCACTCGCTGGTATCGGGCAGGCCGCCGGCGCTCGTGCAGGCGCGGGGCTCGCTCAGGTCCCCACGATGAAGCTGACGGTCGTCGTCGCGCTGCCGCCGACGTTGAGGGTGGCCACCGTGCGGGCCGCGGGAACCTGGTAATCGCCGGCGTCCCCGGTGCACTGCTTGAAGGTGTCGAGCAGCATCCGGACGCCGGTCGCGCCGACCGGATGGCCGAGGCCGATCAGGCCACCGCTCGGATTGACGGGAATCCTGCCGCCCAGCTCGATGTTGCCGCCTTCGATCGCCTTCCAGCTCTCGCCCGGCGCCGTGATGCCGAAATGGTCGATGGCCATGTACTCCGTCGTCGTGAAGCAATCGTGCGTCTCGATGGCGTCCACCTGCGTACACGTCCGCGATGCCCGCGCGCCGGAAGGCGTCGGTGATCGTGCCGCGCACGTGCGGAAACACATAGGGCGACCCGCGACCCGAGCGGATCTTGGCTTCGTATTCGATGTGGGCCGTGCGGTGGCCCCAGCCCTTGATGTAGGGCAGCGCCTCGAGGTCGATGCCGCGCCGCTTCGCATACGCGGCGGCTCGCGCCGCGGACGCCAGGAACAGGACGACCGCCCCGTCCGTGATCTGCCCGCAATCCTGCTTGCGGGTCCGCCCGTCGATCACCGGGTTCTGCGCGTCGTCCTCGCTGAAGCTGCGCTCGTTGAAGGTCCACTTGCGGGTCTGCGAGTTCGGGTTGCGCCGGGCATTCGCAAAGTTGATCTCGGCGATGCGCGCCAGGTGCGCCTGCTCGAGCCCGTAGCGCTCGGCGTATTCGTCGCCCAGCCGGCTGAACATGTGCGGCCACGGGTACTTCACGCCGCGGCACTCGTGGCCGTTCCACATCGCGGGCCCGCCGATGTAGGTGGCAGCCTGGTCCCCGGGAACGTTGCGCATCTGCTCGACGCCGACCACCGCGGCCAGTCCGTAGCGCCCCGACTCGATGTCGGCCCCCGCTGCGAGCGCGGCGAGGCTGCCGGACGCGCAGGCGCCCTCGTGGCGGCCGGCCGGCACGCCCTCGAGGTCGGGGTGCGTCGCCGCGAAGAATCCCCCGAGGTGTCCCTGGCCGCAGAACAGCTCCGCCGTGAAGTTGCCGATGTGAGCCACGTCGATCTCCGACGGTTCGAGGCGGGTCGTCTCGAGCGCACCCAGCACCGTGTCCCTGAAGACGTCGAACAATTCCAGGCCTTCCCGCTGCCAGTTGCGCGCGAAATCGGTCTGCAGTCCGCCGAGCAGGTAAACGCGTTCAACCATGATCACGATCTCCGCGGCGGGCGCCGCTCGTGGCCGCAGCGCCGGGACCGCTCAGGCTTTCACTTCGCGCAGGACACTGGCCTGCGCGGGGTCCACGTACTCCTCGAGGCGCGTGACGACTCCATCCTGCACCGTGAGGACGCAGCAGGCGTACAGACGGAATGGACGGCCGTCCGGAAGGGTGGCCTCGACGACGTGCTGCTGGAACCAGCCGTCGTGCAGCACTTCGCGACGCACGACGCGGTAGCGCCGGTGCGGCAGCTTGCGCGACATCCAGTCGAACATCTTCAGGTTCTCGTCGACGGTCTGCGCGACGTTGTCGAAGTTGTGCCAGAGCTTCGCGTCCGGTGCGTAGAACGCGCGCACCGCCTCGCGGTCGCTGCCCTCCAGCGCGCTCATGAACCGGTCCGCGAACGCGAGCATGTCCCGGCTGTCCGTCATGCGTCCTCCTCGATCGGCATACAATAAGTCTTATAATGCAAGAGAGCAACCGACGGGCGGGCCGCCTCGGGTATGCTCCCGTATCCCGCCAGTCGACGATCGTGCAGGAGTCTTGCGTGACCCGCGAAGCAGTCATCATCGCCACCGCGCGCACCGCGATCGGCCGCGCCTATCGCGGTGCATTCAACAATACGGACGGGGCGACGATGGGCGGCCACGTCATCGCCGCAGCGGTCGGGCGCGCGCGCATCGACCCGGCCGAAGTCGACGACGTCGTCATGGGCTGTGCCGTGCAGCAGGGGACGACCAGCCTGAACATAGCCCGGAACTCCGCGCTGCGGGCCGGCTTGCCCAACACCGTCGCGGCCATGTCGCTGGACCGGGCGTGTTCGTCGGGCCTGATGGCCGTTGCGGCGGCAGCCAACTACATCATCAACGACGGCGCGCCAGTGACGATCGGCGCCGGCATCGAATCCGTCTCGCTCGTCATGAACGACCGCATCAACAATGCCCGCGCCGGGGACGCCTGGCTGCGCGCGCACGTGCCGGAGCTGCAGACGTCGATGATCGAGACGGCGGAGATCGTCGCCGAGCGGTACGGGGTCAGCCGGCAGGCGCAGGACGAATACGCCCTGCAGTCGCAGCAGCGCACCGCGCGGGCACAGGCCGAAGGCCGCTACGACGCCGAGATCGCGCCGATGACCACGACCATGCTGGTGCACGACAAGGCGTCCGGCGCGGTATCGGAGCAGGAGGTCACGCTCCGTCTCGACGAGGGCAACCGTCCCGCCACGACGCTGCAGGACCTGCAGAAGCTTAACCCGGTGTTCAAGGGCGGGCTGTACGTCGCCGAGGGCAGGTACGTCACCGCCGGCAACGCCTCGCAGCTCTCGGACGGCGCCGCCGCGGTCGTCATGATGGACGGGCGCCTGGCGGAGCAGCGCGGCCTCAGCCCGCTCGGCGCGTATCGGGGCATCGCCGTGGCCGGATGCCGTCCCGAGGAGATGGGAATCGGGCCGGTCTACGCTGTGCCGAAGTTGCTGTCGCGCCATGGACTCACGCTCGACGACATCGACCTGTGGGAACTCAACGAGGCGTTCGCAAGCCAGCTGCTCTATTGCCGCGACACGCTCGGCATCCCGGACGAGAAGCTGAACGTCTCCGGCGGCTCGATCGCGATCGGTCATCCCTTCGGCATGACCGGTGCGCGCTGTGTCGGCCACCTCATGCACGAGGGCAGGCGCCGCGGCGCCAGGTACGGCGTCGTCACCATGTGCGTCGGCGGGGGCATGGGCGCGGCCGGCCTGTTCGAGATCTTCAGGTAGCAGACGTTCGACTGACCGGCAGGTTCGGGCCGCATGGCGCTGGACCGCAATTTTCGCATTCGACAAGAGAGGCGGCGATGCAGCTTGAGTTCACATCCGACGAGTTGGCGTTTCGCGACGAGGTGCGCGCGTTCATCGCCGTGCATTACCCGGCGGAACTGCGCGCAAAACAGCAGGCGGGTCTGGAACTCGGCAAGGAGGACTATCTTTCCTGGCACCGCATCGTCGCGAAAAAAGGCTGGGTCGTCCCGGCATGGCCAGTCGAATACGGCGGCACCGGCTGGACCGCGACGCAACGCTACATCTGGGCGGAAGAACAGGGCCTGGCAGGGACCGTGCCGATCATCGCTTTTTCCGTGGGACTCGTCGGCCCGATCATCTATACGTTCGGCACGCCGGAGCAGAAGGCGAGGTTCCTGCCGCGCATCATTTCCGGAGCGGACTGGTGGTGCCAGGGCTACTCGGAGCCCGGCGCGGGTTCCGACCTCGCGTCGCTGCAGACCCGCGCCGTGCGCGAGGGCGATCACTACGTCGTGAACGGCCAGAAGACCTGGACGACGCTCGCGCAGCACGCGGACTGGGGCTTCTTCCTGGTGCGCACGGATCCCGCTGCCAGGAAACAGGCCGGGATCAGCTTCCTGTTGATCGACATGAAGAGCCCCGGGGTGACCGTGCGACCGATCATCACGCTGGACGGCGCCCACGAGGTGAACGAGGTCTGGCTCGAGAACGTCGTGGTGCCGGTCGAGAATCGCATCCACGAAGAAAACAAGGGCTGGACCTGCGCCAAGGTCCTGCTGGCGCACGAGCGCAGCGGCATCGCGATGGTCCCGCGGTCGAAGGCCGTCCTTGCCGAAATCCGCAGGCTGGCGTCCGGCATCGGCGAGCGTGGCGCCACGCTCGCCGAGGATCCCTGCTTCAGGCGCAAGCTGACCGAGGTCGAGATCGAGCTCGCGGCCCTCGAATACACCGAGCTGCGAATGCTCGCGGCCGAGAACTCGGGCCAGGGGCCGGGCGTCGAGACGTCCCTGCTGAAGATCCGGGGCACCGAGATCCAGCAACGGCTGAACGAGCTGGCGCTGGAAGCCTTCGGACCGCATGCCGCGCTGCGGATCCGGATCACGGCGGGCTCGCGCGAACCCGCGGTGGCCGTTCCCGGCGCCATAGGCATCGCGGACACCTACTTCAACATGCGCAAGACCTCGATCTTCGGCGGCTCGAACGAGATCCAGCGCAACATCCTCGCGAAAGCCGTCCTGGGATTGTGATCGAACACGGGAACCTGGCATGGACTTCAACTTCACACCGGAACAGGAAATGCTGCGCGACAGCGTGGCGCGCTACCTGGGCGAGCAATACGACTTTCCACGCCGCCAGGCAGCGGTCCGCTCGGCCGCGGGCTGGCGCCCGGAAATCTGGCGCGGCCTCGCGGAGGACATCGGCATCCTCGGCGCGCCGTTCCCGGAGGATGCAGGCGGCCTCGGGGGCGGCGCGGTCGAGACCATGATCGTCATGGAGGAGATCGGCAAGGCGCTCGTCGTCGAGCCGTATCTCGACACCGTCGTGATCGGTGGCAGCTTGCTGCGGCAGTGGGGTGGCGCACGCGCGAGCGAGTGGATCGGGCGCATCATCGCGGGTGACGTTCGATTCGCGTTCGCGCAGCTCGAGCCGGCCAGCCGGTTCGACCTCGCGGACGTCGGCACGACTGCAGTGGCCGACGAAGGCAGGTGGCGTGTCACCGGGCTGAAGGACGCGGTGGTCGGCGCGCCGTTCGCCACTCACTACATCGTGACCGCGCGCACGAGCGGCGGGCGTCGCGACCGGGAGGGCGTCTCCATTTTCCTGGTCGCGAGCGATGCGGCGGGGGTGACTTCACGAGCCTATCCGACCGTGGGGGGCTCGCGCGCGGCCGACGTCCGTTTCGACGGCGCCGTGGGCGAGCTGGTCGGTCGATTGGACCGCGGGCTCGAGCCGCTCGAGGCGGCCGTGGACGAGGGTGTCGCGGCCCTGTGTGCGGAAGGCGTCGGCGTGATGCGACGGCTGCTGGCCGACACGGTCGAGTATGCGAGGCAACGCCGGCAATTCGACGCGCCGATCGCGGCGAACCAGGTGCTGCAGCATCGGATGGTCGACATGTACATCGCGCTCGAGCAGGCGGTGTCGATGACGTACATGGCCACGCTGAAGCTCGACCGGCCAGTCGCGGAACGTACCCGGGCGGTTGCGGCCGCCAAGGTACAGGTCGGGAAAGCCGCGCGCTTCGTCGGCCAGGGTGCGATCCAGATTCACGGTGGCATGGGGATGACCGACGAGCTGCCCATCAGCCACTACTTCAAGCGCGCGACGCTGATCGAGTCGCAGCTCGGCTCCGTGGATCACCACCTTGCACGCATCGAGCAGTGTGACGCGGCTGCCTGAGCCGGGTCCGGGCGAGGCCCCGGCCGTGGCGCCGGCCTGGTTCACGGCGGCGCTCCACGACGTGCCCGAACGCAGCGTCGTCAGGGTCGAAGGCGCGGACATCGAGGTCCTCAGCTGGGGCGAGCGTGGCAAACCCGGCATCGTCCTGCTGCATGGATTCACCGCGCACGCGGACTGGTGGAGCTTCATCGCGCCGCTGCTGCGGCAGGGCCGGCGAGTCGTCGCTTTCTCGTTGTCCGGCATGGGCCGCTCCGGATGGCGCGACAGCTACTCGATGGAGCAGTACGCGCGCGAGGCCATCGCCGTCGCCGAAGCCGCCGGGCTGTTCGAGGCGGACTATCCACCGGTCTTGATCGGTCACTCGTTCGGCAGTTTCGTGACGCGCGTCGTCGGGCGCACGCTGGGCGCGCGCCTCGGCGGCATCGTGCTCGTCGACGGTGCACTGGCCACAGAGGAGGACGACGATGAATACGATGGCGTGCGCCGCCGGGGTCACCGGCACAGGACCTATGCGACGCTGGCACAGGCCCTGGCCCGGTTCCGATTCTCGCCGCCACAAACCTGCGAGAACCCCTGCATCCTCGATCACATTGCGCGCACGTCGCTCGGCGAGACAGTGAGCGTCGAGGGGCACGCAGGCTGGGCCTGGAGCTTCGACCCGGACCTGCGCGCCAAGATGTCCACGTTGCCGACGGCGGCATTGCTCTCGCGCCCGGACTGCCGGATGGCGCTGGTGTTCGGCGATCGTTCGCTGCTGATGACACGCGAGCGGCTCGAATTCCTGCGCAGCGTCACGCCCGTCGATGCACCCTGGATCGACATACCGGACGCCGGGCACCACATCATGGTGGACCAGCCGCTGGCGCTGGTCGCTGCGCTGCGCACGCTGCTGGCTGCGTGGCAGCCGGCGGTCATTGCGGACTGAACGAAAGGACAACGGAGGCACACATGACCATGCAGACACCCGCTGCATTGCGGGCCAGGATCGGCCAGCAGATAGGACTCTCGGACTGGCTCGCCGTCGACCAGGGCATGATCGACCGGTTCGCCGACCTCACCGGCGACCACCAGTTCATCCACGTCGATCCCGTGGCCGCCGCGCGGACCCCTTTCGGCGGCACGATTGCCCACGGCTTCCTGGTCCTGTCGTTGCTCGCGCAGCTGGCGGCGTCGGCGGACTACGTGCTGGAAGGCGCGACCATGGGCATGAACTACGGATTCGAGAAAGTCCGGATGACCGGGCCAGTCCGGGCCGGCAAGCGCATACGCGGCCGGTTCGTGCTGAAGGACTTCGTCGAGCGCGCGCCGCAGCAGTGGCTCGCGACGCTGCTCGTGACCGTCGAGATCGAGGACGAGCCGAAGCCGGCGCTCGTGGCGGAGTGGCTCGCCCTGCAGTTCATCGCGTGAGGACCCCGACATGACCATTCGATTCGACGGCCGCGTGGCGATCGTGACCGGCGCGGCGGCAGGGCTCGGCCGGTCCCACGCGCTGGCGCTGGCGGCACGCGGCGCCAGGGTCCTCGTGAATGATTTCGGCGGCAGCGTGGACGGTACGGGGGGCTCGTCCGAGCCCGCCGAGATCGTGGCTGCCGCGATACGGCAGGCCGGCGGCGAAGCCGTCTCGCATGGTGCCGACGTCTCCAATCCCGAGCAGGTCGGGCACATGGTCGCCACCGCGATCGAGACGTGGGGCCGGGTGGACATCCTGGTGAACAACGCGGGCATCCTGCGGGACGCAAGCTTCGCCAAGTCGTCGCTGGCGGATTTCCTGAAGGTCGTGAACGTGCACCTGGTCGGCTCGGCGGTGTGCAGCCAGGCGGTGTGGCCGCACATGCGTGCCGCCAACTACGGCCGCATCCTCATGACGACATCGACGTCGGGGCTCTACGGAAACTTCGGCCAGGCGAACTACGGCGCAGCCAAGACCGGGCTGATCGGCCTCATGAACGTGTTGCAGATCGAGGGTGCGAAGCACGACATCCGCGTGAATGCGCTGTGTCCGGCCGCGGCGACGCGAATGACCCGGGGCCTGCTGCCCGATGCGGCGCTCGCGTTGTTGACGCCGGAAGCCGTCACGCCCGCGGCGCTGTTCCTGGTCAGCGACGATGCGCCGCGACGGACGATCCTGTCCGCCGTCGCGGGCGGATACTCGCGCATCGTGATCGCGGAGACGGAAGGCGTGTTCCTGCCCGAGCAGGACCGCACACCGGAAGCGATCGCGGCGCTCTTCGGCCGGATCTCGGACTTCAGCACGGCGACGGTCTGCGAGGAACCCGGCGGACCCGGGCTGAAGTTCGCGAAAAAGGCGGCGGAACTCGCGGGCGTAAAATTCGGCTAGCCGCGCACGATCACGACTGGACCACGCTGCGACACAAGGCGCGGCGCAGCGCGTCGTGTGAATCCCGGTTCAGCATGCGTGTCGCCGTCGCTCGCCACGACATCGGAAAGCCGTGCGGTGCGCCCGGATAGACGTGCAGTTCGCAAGGCACGCCCGCGCCGATCAAGCGCCGGGCGTAGTCGACGTTCTCGTCCATGAACAGGTCGAGCGCACCCACGGCAATGAATGCCGGGGGCAGGCCGGAGTGTTCTTGTGCCCTGGCCGGGGCGGCGTAGGGGGAAACCGCCGGTCCGCCTGGCGCGGTGCCGAGCATTGCGCTCCACGCGTACCGGTTGCTCGCGTTGGTCCAGATGAGTTCGCCCACCATCGGCGACACGTCGGTGCGCACTACGGTCCGGTCGTCGAGCCCCGCGCAGACGAGATGCTGGAAAGCAATCCGGAACTCGCCCCTGTCTCGTGCCAGCAGGGACAGTGCGGCCGCCAATCCGCCGCCGGCGCTGTCGCCGCTGACGGCGATGCGCGCGGGATCCACG
Organism: uncultured Gammaproteobacteria bacterium; assembly: GCA_963786705.1. Lineage (GTDB taxonomy): Bacteria > Pseudomonadota > Gammaproteobacteria > Steroidobacterales > Steroidobacteraceae > RPQJ01. The sequence continues at coordinate 47,184 of CAWBAG010000017.1, read as the reverse complement.
CCGAGCGCAGCGTGCTGCTCGATCAGCCAGGCCAGCACGGCGTAGCAATCGTCGAGCGCGCCGGGAAAGGGGGTCTCGGGCGCAAGCCGGTAGTCCACCGAGACGACGACGGCACCGAGTTCCGCCGCGAAGTCGGCGATCGTGGCACGCGACATCTCGGGCAGGCCCGCGACATAGCCGCCGCCGTGCATGTGCAGGACGGCGGGCGCCGATGCGGTTCGTTCGCGCGGGCGTGCGATGAGCACGCGGACGCCTGGCGCGCCGGGTGGGCCGGGGACGACCTGTGATTCCAGTTCGACGCCCGCGCGCAGCGGCGGCTTGCCGGAATTCGCGAGCTCGATGATCAGGCTCCGTCGCGCCGGCAGCATCTCCGCGCCCCACGTTTCGGACGGCATGGCCTCGAGCCAGGCGAGGAGATCCGGCGCGACGAGATGCAGGCTGTTCATGGCGCCCCCTTGCGCGGGTTCCGCAGGAATCCACCGTTGTCACTTGCATAATAGGACGTTTACGGGAATTGTGCCGCATCGGTATCGGGCACAGGGGGACGCCAACAGTGGACCAGGCGAGCCGCGGCGCGGAGACGCTCGCGTACCCGGTTGCGCCGGCATGGCCGGCCGCCGGGCGGGCATGGGTCACGGTCCTGCTGCTGGTGGCCGCGTATGCGACGGCCTTCGTCGATCGCCAGATCCTCACGCTGCTCGTCGAACCCGTGAGCCGGGACCTGGGACTCACGGACACGCAGTTCAGCCTGCTCGGCGGGCTCGCATTCACGTTCTTCTACACGATCATGGGCATACCGTTCGCGTGGCTCGCCGATCGTGGCTCCCGCCGCAACCTGATCATCGTGAGCATCACGTCCTGGAGCGTCATGACGGCGGGTTGCGGCATGGCGAACAGCTTCGTCACGTTGTTCCTCGCGCGGATCGGCGTCGGAGTCGGTGAGGCCGGCCTGTCGCCCGCTGCGTATTCCATGATCGCGGACAGTTTTCCGCCGGCCCGGCGAGCGCGGCCGCTCGGCGTCTACTCGATCGGCGCGATCGTCGGCGTCGGACTCGCGTACATCATCGGCGGCGCAGTGATCCAGTGGGCCAATTCGGCACCGCCGGTCGTGCTGCCGATCCTCGGCGAACTGAAGACCTGGCAGCTCGCATTCCTGATCGTGAGCGTGCCCGGCCCATTGCTCGCGCTCGTGATGCTGCCGCTGCGCGAGCCGCAGCGCCACGAAAAGGCAGCCAGCGGCGACGGCGCATCGCGGTCGTTCGGCTCGTTCCTGCGCGAGCGCTGGCGGGTGCTCTCGCTCCTCGCCGCCGGATACTCGCTGATCGGCGTGTCGATCGCGGCCTACCTGATGTGGACGCCGGCGTTCATGATCAGGAGCCACGGCTGGGACATCGCGCGGGTGGGTGTCGTCTACGGGTGCGTCCTGCTGGTCTTCAGCACTGCCGGAATCCTGGCCGGCGGCTGGTGGTCCGACCGGTTGGCCGCGCGTGGCACGAAGGACGCCGCGCTCAAGGTGACGATTGCGGGCTCGGCTTGCGCGCTGCCGTTCGCGGTCGGCGTGCCGTTCGTCGCGTCCGGTGATCTCGCGATGGCGGGCATCGCATTGATGTCCTTCGCGTTCGGCCTGGCCCAGGGACTGCCCGCCGCGAGTTTCCAGGCCATCACGCCGAACCGGTTCCGCGCCCGTGTGATGGCGTTGTACCTGCTGGTCGGCAACATCATCGCATTCACGGTCGGACCGACCGGCGTGGCGCTGATCAGCGATTACTGGCTGCGAGATCCAGCGCGAATCGGCACCGCGATCGGCCTGCTGTCGGCGGCGATGGTGCCGCTCGGCGTGCTCGCGATCTGGGCCGCTCGCCGGCCGTTCCTGGGCGCGGTGGACGCCGAGGCCTAGATCGCGCGACTTGTGCGGGCGTCGCGCAATGCGCTGCGCCGGCTCTTGCCGGAGTCGTCGCGCAGCCGCTCGGTCGTCACTTCCAGGCTGCGCGGCAACTTGTAGGACACGAGCCGACCGGCGAGGAACCGGCGCAACTCGTCGAGTTCGATCACCGGGGCGCCGGCGCGAACCTCGAGGATGGCGTGGATACGCTGGCCGAGGTCCTCGTCGGGCAGCCCGACCACGACGCTTGCGAGGACCTCGGGGTGGGCGTCGAGCGCCGCTTCGACCTCGGCCGGATAGACGTTGGCGCCACCCGAGATGATCAGGTCGGTCCGCCGGTCCGCGAGATACAGGTAGCCGTCGTCGTCCACGCGCCCGAGGTCGCCGAAGGACTCCCATTCGCCACGCGTGCGCGCTTCCGCGCCGATGTAGTGGTAGGTCGAGCCCCCGCCGCCGGAGGGCAGGAAATAGATTTCGCCGATGTCTCCAGGCGCAACCGGCCGCCCCTCGTCGTCGAGAATCCGCACCTGGCTGCCGGTCATCAGGCGCCCGACCGAACCCTTGTGCGCGAGCCACTCGCGACCGCCGATCATCGTCGCCGCGATCGCCTCGGTGCCGGAATAGACTTCCCAGATCGTGTCGGGCCCGAGCCACTCGATCCACTTCTCCTTCAGCCAGACGGGACACGCTGCTGCGATGTGGCAGACGATCTGCAGCGACGACACGTCGAAGCCCAGCCGTACCTCGTCGCCCAGCCGCCAGATGCGATGCATCATGGTCGGCACCTGGTAGAGCCAGTTGCCCCGGTGGCGTTCGATCAGGTGCAACGTGCCGGCCGCGTCGAACCGGGGCGTGATCACGACGTGGCAACCCCAGCAGAGCGCCTGGTACGCCAGCCCGAAGGGCGCGGAGTGGTACAGCGGACCCGGAACGACGACGGTGTCGCCAGGTTGCATACCCAGCCCGGTGGCGTCTGGATCGAGCACCGACCGGGCGTGGTCGACGATGATCTTCGGGCGCCCGGTGCTGCCGCCGCTGGTGATGGCCTTCACGTGCAGCGACGTCCGCTCGGGCATCGGTTCCGGCGACAGTCCCGGATCCCGCAGGGCCTGCTCGCCCACCACCGTCAGGCCAGCCTCCTGCGCAGCACTGCCGCCGACGACGAGTTTCGGATCGAGCAGCGCCACGATCGCCTGCAGCTCGAGCGGTGGCAATCGATGTGAAACGGGCGCAGGCGTTGCACCCAGCACCCAGCAGGCGAACGCGACTTCGACGAACGGGATGCCGTTCGGCAGCGCGATCGCGACGTAATCGCCCTCCACGATGCCCGCGAGTTGCAGCGCTCGCGCCAGGCGGTTGACCCGTGCGGCGAGTTGCGCGCGCGTCAGGGTCGTGTCGTCGCAGGAGAGGGCGGGACGCTCCGGGTCGCGCGCGGCCTGCAGGTCGAGCAGGCGACCGATCGGCTGCGGCCGCTGCGCGGCGGCTGGCGCGAAACGGCGTGGACCAGTCACGTGAACTCGCGACCTGCTGGCACGTCGGCCAGTTGCGCGAGATCGCGCTGGACAACCTTGCCGACGCTGTTGCGCGGCAACTGTTCCACGATACGAAGCCGCTCCGGGAACTTGAAGGCCGCCAGCCCCATTGCGGCGAAATGGCTCCGCACGTCCTCCAGCGTCAGCACGGCGCCACGGCGCAGCACCACGACCGCGCAGATCCGCTCACCCATGATGTCGTCGCGATACGCCGCGACCGCTCCCTCCAGCACGTCCGGCAGCTGCGACAGCACGGCGTCGAGTTCCTCGGGCGCGATCTTCATGCCGCCGCGCACGATGAGCTGCTTGTGCCGGCCGATGAAGCGATAGAACCGTGGTTCGCCCGCGTCGCCGCAGAGCTCGAAGAGGTCACCGGTGCGAAACCAGCCGTCCGGCGTGAACGACCGCGCGGTGATCTCCGGCGCGCGAAAGTAACCGTCGAACACGGTCGGGCCGCGGATCTGCATCTCGCCGGGCGCGCCCGCCGCGAGGACCTCGGTGCCGGTGTCGAGGTCGACGAGTCGAGTCTGGATGTCGACGGGAGGCGCGGTCGGCCACTGGATCTCAGGCCTCCCGTAGCGCGGAAACCAGCGCGCGCGCTGCGTCGGGTCCGTCGCGTTGTCGGCATTGCTGATCAGCGAGATTCCCTCGTTGGAGCCGAATGCATTGACGATCTCGATGCCGAAGCGATCGTGGTAGCCACGGATCATGTCGGGGTCGAGCGGCGCCGAGCCGGAGCCGATGCAGCGCAGGCAGGAGAGGTCGACGCCGGCCAGCAGCGCTGCGTCCTTCAGCAGCATGTTCAGGATGGCGGGCGGCGCGATCGCGTAGTGCGGCCGCTCCTCGGCGATCTGCTGCAGGTAGATGCCGAGGTCGAGCGGATGGTGCAGCACGAGCGTGCCGGCGGTGTGCAGCCAGCTCAGGAAGCAACCGCCGATCGCCGCCATGTTGATGAGCGGGAACGGGTTCAGCAGGCGCTCGCCGCGCTGGATGCCGGCGCCGCGCAGGTGCCCGTAGCTGATCGCGATCCAGTGGTTGTGGGACCGGGGGACGCCCTTCGGCGTGCCTTCAGTGCCCGAGGTCCAGCAGATCGTCGCGATGTCGTCGGCCGAGACGGCGAGCGCGGCGACGTGGCCTGCGAGCGCTGCGCGCGATTCCGCGGTCAACGGTGCTGCGCCGAAAGCCGTGCTGCCGGCTGGACCGTCCGGCCCCAGGCAGAGCACCTGCAACCGGTCGCCGGCGTCGAGTCCCAGCGCAATGGCAGCGTGTGCGACGCCCTTGAACGTGGGGACCGTCAGGAACGCACGCGCCCCCGTCAGTGCGACGATCTGCTCGAGTTCGTGGCGCCGGAACTGCATCGGCACCGGGCTGACGATGACGCCGAGCCGCAGGGCGGCGACGTACAGCGCGGGGTACTCCGCGATGTTCGGCAATTGCGTGACCAGGATGTCGTCGCGCACGAGCCCGAGTTCGCGCAACCGCAGCGCGTAACTGTCGGCGAGGTCCGCAACTTCCGCAAACGTCAGGCGGAGCGGCCTGCCGCCGACCAGTGCCGCGCGGTTCGGTGGATCGAGCACGGCGAGCCGTGCTGGCGCCGAATGCACAGCGGCGTCGAAGAGGTCGGTGATGCGGGTGTCCGACCACCCGCCGCGGCTGCGGTACTCCCGAATCAGTTCTTCGCGAGTCGTGCGCAACGCAGTCCCCCGGCACCGGCCACGATTCGAGTATAGGCACGGTGCCCGGCAGCGGCAATCGGCGCATGCGGGCGGTTGTCGCCGCCGCGCATTCTCCTGTATGGTTCAATTAAGAAAGTGACTCGAGGAGTGTGGACCATGGATCGTCGACGTTTCATGCAGGCCGCCGCGACCCTGCCGGTCGCCGCTGCCGCCGCCGGCGTGGAGGCCGCAACGATGGCAACAGCAAGCGCACCGGACTACCTGGCATTCGTGACCGGACTGATCACCGATTGGCGCCGCAAGGACGCCGCTGCCGTGCTGGCACGCGTGACGGACGACATCGCGTGGCACACCCACGTCGGCAGTCCGCCGGTGCTGGGCAAGCCCGCCATGCAGCAGACGCTGGACACGCTCGCGGCGCAGATGAACGACGTCAAGTGGCGGATCTTCAGCTACGCGCAGCTCGGAAACCGTTTCTTCGCGGAGGGAGTCGACGACTTCGTCACCGCCGAAGGCCGTCGCGTCGTGATCCCGTATGCCGGCACCCTCGTGTTTCGGGGCACCTTGATCTGCGAATGGCGGGACTATTTCGATCGCGCGCTCTTCAACAAGCTGAAGGCCGGCGAGCCGGCGCCGGATTACGTCGAGGCGTTGACGACTCGCGAGGCCTTGTTCTAGTCCGGCACTGATCCGCCGGCACCCGCACGCGGCGGATCGTGCAACGTCAGCCGTGCGAGCGGCACGCGAGCTTTCCGGCGTGCACGGTGACGCCGTGCGCTTCGCGGTCCCAGGTGTCGGGCGTAACTCCCTCGGCGCGCAGCCGGTGCTTTTCGATCTTGGCCGTCGGCGTCTTGGGCATCTCGCCAACCACCCGGATGTAGCGCGGCAGCATGAAGTGAGCCATGCGCGGCTCGAGAAAGCGCAGCAGCGACAACGGGTCGATCTCGTGTCCCGGGTTCGCGGTGACCACCAGCATGACCTCGTCCTCGGAGGTCTCGCTGGGCACGGGAATGGCGGCCGCTTCCAGCACGGCCGGATGGCACAGCACCTCGCCCTCGACCTCGAACGAGGAAATGTTCTCGCCGCGACGGCGGATGGCGTCCTTGATCCGGTCGACGAAAAAGAAGTTGCCCTGCGCGTCGCAGCGGAACGCGTCCCCGGTGTGGAACCAGCCGTTGCGCCACGCCTCGACCGTGGCCTGCGGGTTCCTGTAGTAGCCCTGCGTGATCTCCCAGGGGCGGCTGGTGCGCAGCACGAGTTCCCCGACCTCGCCGCGCGGCACCTCGATGTCGTGCGCATCGACGACCCGGGCTTCGACGCCTGCGCGCGGCCGCCCGCAGGTGCCGAGCTGTTCCGGGTTGGCGGCCGAACGGATCGGGGTGGCGAGCTCGGTCATGTTGAAGGCCGTGTGCATCTGCAGGCCGTAGCGCTCGGCGACCGCGCGCGAGTCCTGGTTCCACGGCACCGTGATGACGTTGCGCAGCGGATGGTCGCGATCACGGACGCCCGGCGGTTGCCGCAGCAGGAACTGGGTCATCGCGCCGACCAGGCAGCAGCCCGTGATCTCGAAGCGACGCACCGTGTCCCAGAAGCTGCCCGGCTTGAAGCCGTCGTAGAGCACGCAGGTGCCGCCCTTGGTCAGGCGATCCATGACGGCTCCCGCGCCGCTCACGTGAAACAGCGGCAGGTTCGCGAGCAGGCGGTCGTCCGCGCCGAAGTAGTCCATGCCCATGGCGCCGCCCGACCAGCTCTGCAGGTACGTGCAGATCACGGCCTTCGACGGGCCCGTGGTGCCGGAGGTGAACATCAGGTAATTCGTGTCCCAGGGCTCGACGGGTCGCGCGGGCTCGACCCTGCCGGGCGCGCCGAGCACCGCGGCCTCGTGAAATCGCAGCCGGCCAGCCGGGGGCAGGGCGCCACCGACGACGACGACATCGCGCAATCGCGCGGTGTCGACTTCGTCGAGCCGGGGCAGCAGGCTCGCGTGCACGACCAGCACGTCCGCATCGGAGAGCGCGATCGCGTGCTGCAGGAGTCGCCCGCGATAGCCGGTGTTCAATGGCACGTGAACCGCGCCGAGGTAGTTGGCGCCGAACCATGCAAGCACGGCCTCGCGCACGTTCGGCATCCAGCAGAGCACGTGCGCGCCGCGATCGACCCCGAGGCCGTGCAGGCCGGCGGCCGCGCGCTGCACCAGGTCGAGCGCCGTCGCGAACGACCACGCCGTGCCGTCCTCGAATTCCAGGAAGTGCCTTTCGGGTCGCTCCGTCGCCCAGCGGTGCAGCAGGTCGCCGACGACGCACTCGTCGCGCCGTGGGATCATGGATTCCGCGTGCATGCTGCTAGGATGTACGACAACAGTTTCGTAGCGCAAGCGAGAGGCACGGCATGGGCTGGGAGTCGGAACTCGAGGAGCTGCGGCGACGCCAGGCCATGGCGCGCGAGATGGGCGGGGCCGACAAGGTCGCACGCCAGCACAAGGCCGGGCGCCTCACCGTGCGCGAGCGCATCGCGTCGTTGCTCGACGCCGGCAGCTTCAACGAGATCGGATCGATCACCGGCACCGGCACCTACGACGACACCGGAGCACTGCAGTCGGCGACGCCAACCAATTTCGTGTTCGGCCGCGGCCGCGTCGACGGACGCATCGTCGTCGTTGCGGGCGACGATTTCACGGTGCGCGGCGGGGCGTCCGATGCTTCGATCATCGAGAAGCAGGTTGCCGCCGAACAGATGGCGCACGAGCTGCGCATGCCGATGGTCCGGCTGGTCGAGGGGAGCGGCGGCGGCGGCTCGGTCAAGTCGCTCGAGGCTCTCGGCTACACCTACGTGCCCTATCTTCCCGGCTGGGATCACATGGTCCGCAACCTCGCCACCGTGCCGGTGGTGAGCCTGGGCCTCGGCCCGATCGCGGGCTTCGGCGCCGCCAAGGTGGTCGCCAGCCACTACTCGCTGCTGGTGCGCGGCCAGTCGCAGATGTTCGTCGCCGGCCCGCCGGTGGTCGCCGCAGCCGGCCAGAAGTACACCAAGGAGGAACTCGGCAGCAGCCGCATCCACGCGTCGAACGGTGCCGTCGACGACGAGGTCGCGAGCGAGCTCGAGGCGTTCGATCGCACGCGGCGCTTCCTCGGCTACCTGCCGTCGTCCGTGCACGGCCTGCCGCCGCGCGTCACGAGCGACGACGATCCCGCGCGGCGCGAGGAGTTCCTGGCCGCGGCCGTGCCGCGTGACCGCCGCGAGGTGTATCGCATGCGCCCGATCATCGAAGCCGTCGTCGATACGGGTTCGTTCCTCGAGCTGGGGCGCCTGCACGGGCGCTCCGTGATCACCGGCCTGGCGCGCCTCGACGGTTGGCCGGTCGCGATCGTCGCGAGCGACCCGTTCGTGATCGGCGGCCTCTGGACCGCCGCGAGTTCCGCGAAGCTCGAGCGGTTCGTGAGCTTCGCGCAGACCTTCCACCTGCCGGTCGTGCATCTCGTCGACAACCCGGGGTTCATGATCGGCAGGCAGGCCGAGCAGGAAGCCACGATCCGGGCGGGCGCGCGCACGTTGACGGCGATCTACCAGGCCACGGTGCCCTGGTGCACGATCATCATTCGCAAGGTCTTCGGCGTCGCCGGCGCCGGCCACCAGGACCACACGCGATTCCACTACCGCTACGCGTGGCCGTCGGCCGACTGGGGCTCGCTGCCGATCGAAGGCGGTATCGAGGCGGCCTACAAGGCCGAACTCGATGCCGCGGAGGATCGTGCCGCGCTCGCGGCCGAGATCACGCAGCGTTTGAACCTCATGCGCTCGCCGTTCCGTTCGGCCGAGCGCTTCCAGATCGAGGAGATCATCGATCCTCGCGATACGCGCCGCCTGCTCTGCGAGTTCGCGGAAATCGCGGCGCCATTGCGCGGCACCGGAACGTCGGAGTTCGGGTACCGGCCCTGACCGCAGTGCCCCGGCTCCAGGAGGAACCCGCACTTTGCGCGGATCCTCCGGCGTTCAGCGGCCAGTGCGGATCACGGGCGCGTTCAGCATCCGCGCCATGCGCTTCTCGAGGCCCTTGGGATCGAGTGCGAGCGCGGCGCGCACCTCGACCGCCATCCGGTCGGTGTCGAGCTCGTCGATGCCGCGCGCAATGGCCTTCAGGCCGGCACGGGCGATGTCCTCGGGTTTCTCCTTGCCGCCGTCGACGTGCGCGGCCATCCGCGTATCGACGGAACCGACGATCAGCGCGGTCACCTGCGTGCCCTGCTGCGCGAGCTCGGCTCGCGCCGCGCCGGACAGGCTGCGCGTCGCGGCCTTGGACGGGGCGTAGCCGCCCATGTTCGGGATGCTGACGATCGCTGCGGCAGACAGCACGTTGATGATCGCGCCGCCGCCGTTGCGGCCGAGGATCGGCGCGAAAGCGCGGCACATCGCGAGCGTCCCGAAGTAGTTGACTTCCATTTCCTCCCGGGCCGCCGACATGTCGGGCGCACCGAGCAGCAGCCGGTTGGCGAACAGTCCCGCGTTGTTGACCAGCAGGTTGACGTCGCCGCAGCGCCGGGAGGCCGCCTCGACCTCGGCGGCATCGGTCACGTCGAGTTCGATCGCGACGCAGCGCTCCGGCGCGGCGTCGACCAGGTGCGAAGCCGACTGCGGATCACGACTGCCCACGTAGACCTTCTGCGCGCCGGACTCCAGCAGCACGCGGACGAATCCCTCGCCGATCCCGCGGTTGCCGCCGGTGACCAGCGCGACGCAGCCCTTGATGTCCATGGTGAATGCCTCGATGCGTGGAATATTGACGGTCAGGCGCCCGTGCCCGCGGGAAGGATCACGTCGGGGCCGGATGGCACCGCGTAGACCCGTTCGACGTCAGCGGCGCGGCGGGCGAGGGCCACGCGCTGGTTGATCGTGCCCTTGTCCGACACCTCGTGCTGGTCGGCGCTCGGCGGCTCCTTGAGCAGCAGCAGCCGCTCGACGCGCTCGCTCTGCCCACGGCCGCGATTGAACGATTCGAGCCTGGTCGCGAACTCCGCCGCCGGCGCAATCCCCGTGCCCTGAGGTTTCGGCCAGGCCAGCAGCGCGATGCTGTTGCGATTCTCGCCACAGACGAGCACGTCGGAGACGAGCGGCGCGAAGGCCTCGAGGAACTCCGCCCGCAGCCGGCCGGCCGACACCCAGGTGCCGGTCGCGAGCTTGAATTCCTCCGCGAGCCGCCCGGCGAACTTGAGGCCCTTGTGGATGTCGTCCGGGTCGTGCAGCTGCGCGGTGTCGCCGGTGCGATAGAAACCCTCGTCGTCGAAGATGTCGCGATTGGCATCCGGGTTCGCGAGATAGCCGGGCGTGATCATCGGCCCCCGCAGGCGCACTTCGTAACGCGGTCCGTTCGGCACCAGCTTCAGGCTGATTCCCGGCATCGGCAACCCGATTCCGACCTCCTCGGTCGGGAAGTAGATCGCCATGCAACCAGAGGAGGTCTCGGTCGCCCCATAACCGGTCGTGAAAAAAATCCGTTCGCCGACGGTCGCGACGGCCAGTTGCTGGAAGCGGTCGTAGAGCGCCTGCGGCAGTCCCGCGCCGCCATAGAGGGCGAGGCGCACGTTGCCGAAGAACCGCTCGCGCAACTCTGCGTCCGCATCGAGCGCATCGGCCAGCATGGCGTAGCCGAACGGCACGTTGACGTAGAACCTGGGAGCGACTTCCTTCAGGTTCCGCAGCGATTCGTCGAACATCCCCGGCATCGGCCGGCCGCCGTCGATGTACAGCGTGCCGCCGCTGGTCAGCGTGCCCATCTTGGTGAACGCGCCGGAGACGTGGTTCCAGGGCAGCCAGTCGAGCATGACGTCGTTCCAGCCCGCGGTCTGCCCGAGCACCTGGCGTCCCTGCGCGATGTTCGACGCGATCATGCGCTGGGTCTGGATGACGGCCTTCGGCATGCTGGTCGAGCCGGACGTCAGCATGTAGGCGGTTGGCTCGTCCGGGTCGATCGCAGCGATCGACTGCGCCACGGCCGGCGTCGCACGCGTCGCGAGCACCTCGGACAATGCGGTCGCAGGGCGCGAGAGTGCGGCAGGATCATCGGTCACGATCGTGGCGTCGCCGAAGTCGACCGTCTCCAGCGCACGACGGAACCGGGATGCCTGCTCCGCGAACACCACGGCAGGCCTGACGAGCGCGACCACGTGCCGCAGCCGGCCGAAATCGCCGGGCATCAGCGAGTAGTTGACGCTGACCGGGCAGGTCGGCACCCGCGCCGCCATGGCGCCGTACTTGAACACCGCATGGGCGATGGAATTGCCGGACAGCACCAGCACCGAGCGCCCCGGCGCAATCCGGCGGTCGAGCAGCCATTGCGCGACGGCATCCGCGTCCCGCCTGGTCGCGGCATAGGTGTGCCTCGACCACGGGCCGCCGGGCCCCATGCGCTCCGCCAGGTAGACGTGATCGGGAGTTCGTTCGGCCCAGCCCGCAAGCACGACGGGCAGGTTGGATACGTACGGCTCGAGTTCGACGACCGGATCCACGACCAGGGTGCCGTCTGCGCGTCGCTCGACGCGCATTTCCGCCGACGGGAAATACGTGGCGCGAAACGGTGCCCCGGACTGGCTCATGCGCGGGACGGTGCGTCGGCGTAGAAGCGTTCGTACGACGGGTCCGTGTCCCCCTTGCGGCCCTGTCGCATGCCCGGCTGCGCCGGGTCGAACAACCCGTTGCACCAGCCTTCGTTCGACGGAGTGTCGCGATTCCAGTCGAACACCGTGCGACGGTGAGCGATCTTCCACGCGCCGTCCCGGCGCTCGAAACGGTCCACCAGCCGGCCGCCCGTGAACGTGTCCGTGCTCCGGCCGTCCGCGGTGAAGCGCGCGAACGTCCAGACGTACGTCTCGACCCATGCGGTCTCGCCGTCGAACTCGATGTGGCTCGTGCCGAGCAGATGCTGCATCGCACCCATGTTGCGTATGCGCGGAATCGCGGCATCGACGTACTCGAACGCGTTGCCGGTGTAGTTGCCGCCGTGTTCCTCGATGGCGTCCGGGTGATAGCACGACTTCAGCAACGGTCCATCGGCCCGATCGACGCCACGCACGTAGCGCGACAGCACCTCGCGGATTTCATCCCTCGACAACACGTGTTCGAGGCGGGCGCGGGCGTCCTGCCCTGCGTGCGGTGCGGTGTCCATCGTTCTCGTCCCCCTGCGGGCGGGCAGGTTTGCCCGGATACTTGCTTTACAAGACTGAAATGAAAACTCGTGCGGGTCAAGCCGGGCGCCCGGTGCGCCCCGGTGCCGGCCCGACCCGGCGTCGTCAGCGGCACTGGTCCGGCTGGCTGGGCCTGGTGACGCGTCCGCGCAACGAAAGCTGACAGATGGCGCTAGCCGGTCTCTGGCCCCGATCCCAGCCGCACCGATGTGCCCGACGCCTGCGACTGGAGGCTTGCGACCGGTATCGTCCGCGGAGTAGTCTGTACAAGTCTAGTTAAGCAAGTGACCGCAGCGTTGCCCGGATGCAACGGTCAGTCAGCTCCACAACGAAGTCAGGGGGATCCTTAGATGACTCCAGATCGCAAGCGTAATTCCGCCCGCTCCGTCGCGTGCGCAGTGGCTGGCGTGCTCTCGGCGGCCGCGGCGATGCCCGCGTCCGCGCAGCAGCAAGGCCTCGAGGAAATCGTGGTGACCGCACAGCGCCGCGAGACGTCCCTGCAGACGACGCCCGTCGCGATTTCGGCCTACAGCGGCGCGACGCTTGCCGAGGACAAGGTCTTCAACGTCGCCGACCTCGCGAACAGCGTGCCCGGCGTTCTCGCTGACCGCCGGGCACGCCGCTCGACGTCGAACTCAACATCCGCGGCATCACCAACACGCGCCTCGACTCGCCGACCGCCGACCCGTCCGTCGGCACGTTCGTCGACGGCGTCTACATCGGCCGCACCGGCGACTTCAACTTCGATTTCTACGACCTCGAGCGCATCGAGGTCATCCGCGGCCCGCAGGGCGTGCTGCTCGGCAAGAACGTCGTCGGCGGCGCGCTCAGCATCATCACGGCGGCCCCGAAGTTCGAGAATTCGGGCCAGGTGCTGCTTTCCTACGGCAACTACAACGCGCTCACGATCTCGGGCCACGCGACCGGCGGCCTGACGGAGGACGTCGCGGGCCGCCTCGCGTTCCAGGCGCGCAAGCGCGACGGATTCGCACGCGACGTCCTGCACCAGCGCGACGTGGAGGATCTGGAGTCGTTCCAGGCGCGGGGTTCGCTGCTGTGGGAGCCGGGCGACAGCGGTTGGAGCATCCGTGGCATCGCCGACTACACGAAGGACTCCACCAACGGCATCAACGTGGTAGCCGTCGACGGTGGCACGGCCTCCTGCGAGACGTCCTACCTGCGCACCAACTGCACGCGGCCGTGGAGCAACGTCCGCAGGTACGTCGGGCTGACCGACCCGCGCCAGAACGCGGCGCAGAGCATCCAGTACAAGGGCGAGCCGCGGATCCAGCAGTTCATGGACCGCGACGGCTACGGCCTCACGCTCGATATCGAAAAGGATTTCAAGTACTTCACGTTCAACTCGCTGACGGGCTACCGCACGGTCGACAGCGCACAGTTGTACGACCAGACCGGTATCGGGCCCGAGGTCCTCGACTGGAGCGTGCCCGGGTGGCTGGCCTATGTCGGCTACGTCAATGCCCTGTACGGAACGCGCCCGGCGACCTCGAACAACGGCCAGTTCCTGTTCGCGCAACCGGTCGGCGAGGCGGTCGAGGCCGACCAGTTCAGCCAGGAGTTCCGGTTCACCTCGAACAACGCGGACAGCCGGTTCGACTGGATTGCCGGCGCGTACTACAAGTCGGACACGATCGACAAGACGGACCGGTTCATCGGCGAGAACTTCCTGGGCGCCGTGATCCCGGGCGGCAACAACCCGCTGTCGACGCTGAGCGGCGAGAACAGGTGGGTCAACAACGGCGAGAATGACCAACTACGCCGGGTTCGGCCAGATCGGCTTCAAGTTCACCGAAGGCCTGAAGCTCAGCGTCGGCGTGCGTTATACGTCCGACGAGAAGGAAGGCAACGTGAGCGGCCTGGTCGTGGAGACCGGCGACCGCTTCAGCCCGAACGACCCGCGGGCGAACGTCACGATCGAGGCCCTGTGCCGGGCTCCCGACGGCACGATCATCCGGACGCCCACCGGCGGCACCGGGGTGGCCACCTGCGTCGCGCCCAACCAGTGGATCTACGCCGAGGGCACGGGCTTCGCGACGCCGTACTCGGAGAAGTGGTCGCGAGACGACGCCGCAGGCCATCCTCGAATGGAAGGTCAACGAAAGCCTCTTCATGTACGCGACGTACGCCGAGGGCTTCAAGGGCGGCGGCTACGACGACACGCCGGCGAACATCCCGCAGGCGATCACGCCGTTCGATCCTGAGAAAGCGACCAACTACGAGGTCGGCGTGAAATCCGACCTGTTCGACCGTCGCGTGCGCATCAATGCGGACGTCTTCTACATGGATTACGAGAACCTGCAGGTCACGCAGACCAACGCAGCGTGCCTCTGCAACATCACCGACAATGCCGCGAGCGCGGAGATCAAGGGTGTCGAGGCCGAACTCACGTTCGTGCCGCTCGACAGCCTGCAGTTCTCGCTGGCCGGCTCGTACGTGGACGCGACGTACAAGGACTTCCTCGAGTCGGCGATCAACCCGAGCACCGGCCAGCGCCTCGACAGTTCCGGCAACCGCCTGCAGCGCACGCCCGAGACACAGGTGACCGGTGGCATCGACTACACGCTGGCGCTCGGCGAGTGGGGTGAAGCGCTCAACTTCCGCGTGAACTACACCTGGCAGAGCGACATGTTCTGGGCGACCGACAACATCGCGAAGGAACCGTCGTATGGCCTCCTCGACGCACGCATCGGATTGTCGCCCGAGGGTGCGCCGTGGGAGGTCGCGATCTGGGGCAAGAACCTCGACGACGAGCTGTATCGCACGAACATCATCTCCTTCTTCGGCGAGGAGGTGTCGCAGTTCGGGGCGCCGCGCACGTACGGTGTCGACTTCACGATGAAGTTCTGATCGCACGGGGGCGGTGCGCATCCGGCGCATCGCCCCCGGTTCGACCGACGCAGCCGGGCCCGTCGTGGAAACCACCGCAATCTGCCGGTTCTGCCACGCGACCTGCGGGCTCAAGGTCACGATCGAGGACGGCCGCGTCGTCAAGATCGTCGGCGACCTCGAGAACCCGGTCTACCATGGCTACAGTTGCGTCAAGGGACGCAACTACCACGAGTTTCATCACGACCCCGGGCGCGTGCTGCAGCCGTTGCGGCGCGACGCATCGGGCACGCTGCAGCGCGTCACGGCTCGGCGCGGCCCTGGACGGCATCGCCGACGACCTCGCGCATATCCTCGCGACCCATGGTCCCCGTGCCGTCGCGATGTACGGCGGCACGTTCAGCCACTTCTGTCCCGCCGGCGTGATGATGCGCGACGCGTTCATGGACGCGATCGGGTCGCCGATGCGGTTCAGCAACGCGACGATCGACCAGCCCGGCAAGCCGATTTCGATGGCGATGCACGGTCGCTGGGGCGCCGGTCCCCAGGCGTTCGCCGATGCCGACGTCTGCCTGCTGGTCGGCGCCAACCCGCTGGTGTCGATGTGGGGCGGCATACCGTCCTTCAACCCGGCTAAGCGGTTGCACGAGGCCCGTGCACGCGGCCTGAAGCTCATCGTGATCGACCCGCGTCGCACCGAGACCGCGCGCAAGGCCGACCTGCACCTGCAGTGCCTGCCGGGACACGACACCGAGCTGCTCGCGGCGATGCTCAACGTGATCCTCGCGAAGGGCCTGCACGACCGGTCGTTCGTGAACGACGAGACCAACGGGCTCGAGGCGCTGCGAGCCGCGGTGGCGCCATTCACGCCCGGGCGAGTCGCCGCGGTGGCGGGCGTCGACGCAATGCAGGTCGTCGCCGCAGCGCGCATGTTCGCGACGGCACGCCGTGGCAACGCCACGAGCGGCACGGGCCCGAGCATGGCGTCGCACGGTGTGCTGATGGACTACCTCGTGCTGGCGCTGAACAGCGTCTGCGGACGCTGGGTGCGTGCCGGCGAGGCGCTGCCGAATCGCGGCGTATTGTTTCGCCAGTTCTCAGGCATTGCACGCGCCGAGAAGCCACGGCTTGCCGCCGGTTTCGGCGAGGCGCTGCGCGTTCGCGGCCTGACGGATACGGCCGCCGGCCTGCCGACGGCTGCGCTTGCGGACGAAATCCTCACGCCGGGGCCGGGACAAGTAAAGGCCCTGATCGTGGTTGGCGGCAATCCGATGCTCTCGTGGCCCAACCAGGCCAAGACGCGTCGCGCGCTCGAGTCGCTCGACCTGCTGGTCGTGGTCGATCCGCAGGTTTCGGCGACGGCACGACTCGCGCACTACGTGATCGGGCCGCGCTTCGGCTTCGAAACCCCCGCGATCACGTTCGGCAACGAGGGCATCACGGTCTACGGCCTGTCGATCGGGTACCAGGAGCCCTACGCACAATACCAGCCGCAGCTCGTCGAACCTCCCGCGGGGTCGGAGGTGCTCGAGGACTGGCGCATCTTCTACGAACTGGCTCGACACATGGGATTGAAACTGGCCTATCGCGGCCAGCCGTTCGACATGACGAACCCACCGACCACCGACACGCTGCTCGAGCAGTTCGTCGGTCGCAGTCGTGTGCCGCTCGAGCAGATCAAGCAGTATCCACACGGGCACCTGTTCCCCGATCCGCAGCCGCTTGCTGCGCCGAAGGACGCAGCCTGGCCGTACCGTCTCGAGCTCGGGCACGTGGCGATGCTGCGTGAACTGGCCGACGTTGACCTCGAGCTGGCTGCCGCGGAGCGGCAGCGGCCCCGCATGCCGCTAGTGGGTGCGGTGCGGGCGGATGGCGTCGAGTTGCTGCTGGTGAGCCGGCGAGAACATGCCGTATACAACTCCGTGGGGCACCAGCTCCCGGCGTTGCGCCGGCGACGACCGTTCAATCCCGCGTACCTGAATCCAGTCGATGCGCAACGCGTAGGCGCGGAGGACGGCAGCAGGATCGTCATCGAGTCCGCGATCGGTGCGGTGCACGCTGTGCTGCAATGCGCGCCGGATGTGCGCGAGGGCGTCGTGTCACTGGCCCACGGCTTCGAAGCGAGCGACGACGAAGGGCGGGCCGCGAGCAGTTCGGTCCTGGTGGACGACGCCAGCGACTATGACGCTTTGAGCGGATTACCTCGCATGAGCGCGATACCCGTCATAGTTCGCATTGCCGCAAGCGTCGCCTGCGCACCCAGGGCCCGGCTCCCGGGCATCCCTGAACCGAGTGAGCGCTAGGGACCGGGCGGCGGCGCGAGTTGCCGCCGGAAAAAGGCGAGCACCTCGGCATTGAACTCCGCGTGAAATGCGGTGCGGTCGAAGCCGGGTCCGTCGCGGCAGACGTCGGACAGCGTGTTCGCCATGGCGGGTGTGCATGGCGCAAGAAAGGCGAAATGCGCGGCATTGGCGGCCACGTGCCAGTCGGGAGGCGCGGGCAGGTCGCGGCGAATCGCCGCCACGCTGTCCGGTGTGACCCCGTCACCGCCGTACGCCGAGGCCCAGAGCTGGACCGGTGCCGCCACCTGTTTCAACCCCTCCGCGTCGAAGACGCTCAAGGGGTCGACGATGACTGCGGCCTTGATGCGTCGGTCCCTCACGGGCGGAGGTGGCAGCTCGTTGCGGCGGATCTCGCCGCACAGCGGAATGACCGACGTCGGCGGGCAGAGATCCATGCGCAACGCATAGTTCGGAATGCCACCGATGGCAACCAGGCCGGTGTAGCCGCCACGCGAGAAGCCGAAGATGCCGATCCGGTTGGCGTCCAGCCGCGAGTGCCCGGGCCAGGCGCCAAGCATGTAATCGATCAACCGCCGCATGTCGACCGGCCGCGTGGCGAACGCCGACAGGTAGCCCTGACGGCTGAGATCCTGGAAATTGTCGCCCGGGTGGCTGATGGCCGCCACGACGAAGCCCGCGTCGGCCAGTGTCGCCGCCGTGTCATGGTGTCCGAGAAACGAACCGCCCGTGCCATGCGACACGACGACCAGCGGCAACCGCGTGCCGGCGACCGGGCAGTCCTTGACTCCGTCGATGACCAGCGGATCGAGCGCAATCTTGCCCGCTGGCGCAAGGCAAGGGGACCATACCGCACCGCGCAACGCCGGGCCGTCCGTGTCGGCCGGCACCTCGATGAAGCTGAAACCCGCCGCGTGCGCCAGTGTCGCCGCAAGACCGAAGGCGGCGAGCGCGAGACCACGGAACGGGTTCATGGCGGGTTCACGGCTTGAAGGTGAAGCATCGCATCGTCCAGTTCGATATGCATGATGGTTGAATCTCAGGACAGTTGCCGAGGCCGCGCAGCGGCCACGCGGTTAGAGTTTCTCCCGCTTGAGGCGGATGCCCGCCTTTTCGCGATCCCAGGTGTCCGCGGTGATGCCCTGGTCGCGGAACACGATCTTCCGCGGCTTGTTGGTCTCGGTCTTCGGTATTTCGGCGACGACCCTCACGTAGCGGGGAACCATGAAATACGCGAGCCGTGGCACGAGGAACTCGATCAGCGCGCGCGGATCGACTTCGAGCCCGGGCTTCGACGTCACCGCGACCATGACTTCCTGCTCCTCGATCTCGCTGGCCACTCCCACCGCGACGACCTCGTCGACGGCCGGAAACTGGCGCACGGCATTCTCGACCTCGAATGACGAGACGTTCTCGCCGCGACGGCGGATCGTGTCCTTGATGCGGTCGACGAAGTAGTAGTTGCCGTCGTCATCCTGGCGAAACAGGTCCCCCGTGTGGAACCAGCCATTGCGCCAGGCTGCGACGGTCGCTTCGGGCTGGCCGTTGTAGCCCGTGTTCATGCTCCACGGCTGGTCGCTGCGCACGATCAGTTCGCCGGTTGCGCCGCGCGTCACTTCGATGTCGTGCTCGTCGACGAGACGGCACTCGATGCCGCTGCGCGGCCGGCCGCAGGACCCGAACACGCGGGTGTTCAGCTCGGTGACGAGTGGCGTTGCGACCTCGGTCATGTTGAAGCCGGTCTGGTAATCGAAACCGAAGCGCCGGGCCATGCGCGCCGTGTCCTCGTTGACCGGGAACATCGTCACGCAGCGCAGCGGGTTGTCGGCGTCGTCGGGGCGTGCCGGTGTCTTCGCGAGGAAGGCCCCCATCACGCCGATCAGGCCGGACGTCGTCACGCAGTTGCCCTGCCGCACCTGGTCCCAGAACCTGGTCGTGCTGAAGCCGTCGACGAGGTAGATGCTGCCGGACCGGACCAGGGCGCAATACGTCGGGCTCGTGCCGCCGATGTGGAACATCGGCAGGTTGACGAGGATCGACTCGCCGTCGCGCATGTAGCCGTAGCAGACGACCGCCGTGATGTAGAGCTGCAGGTAAGGCGACAGGACGCCCTTCGAGGCGCCCGTTGTGCCCGATGTGTAGATGATCGACTGGATGTCCCAGTGCTCGACCACGGCGCTGTCGTCGAGCGTGGCCGGGTCGCCCCGCAGGGCAGATTCGTCGAGCAGGGTGAAGCCCGGGTGCCCGGACTGCGCGCGCTCGCCGGTCACGATGACCTGCCGCAGGTGCGGCAACGACAGGCCGTCGAGGCGCGGCACGAGGCTGTGGTGCGCCACCATCAAGGCCGCGCCGGACGCATTGACGACGTGCGCGAGCACGTCGCCGCGGTAGGCCGTGTTGAGCGGCACGAACACCGCACCGAGGTAGTTGGCCGCAAACCAGGTCAGGATCATCGGCCGGCCCGTAGGCAGCCACGCGATGACGCGATCGCCCTTGCGCACGCCGAGGCGCTGCAGGCCGGCGGCGGCAGCGCGGACCTCCGCGAGGCACTCGCCGTACGTCCACGACGTGCCATCCTCGAACAACGCCAGCCGGCGTTCGGGATGACGTGCCGCGCGCGTGTCGAGCATCGCCTTCAGCACGCAGTCTTCCCGCGCCGGTACGGCGGGATCGAACCACGCCGGCCGGCAGGCGCTGATCGTGTCGGCGTGGTTCATGGCAGTGGCCTCGCGGGAAAGACCGTCACGTCGACCAGGGTCGAGTGCGCAACTCGAGAATAGGGGCTGTGGTCCTGTTGTGCAATCGACCGGCCCTGCGGGCAGCCCATGCTTGACACCCGGGGGTCTTTGCCGGATGTTGAGGCTTGCATTGTTGAACCGACAAACGGGTCGAACGGCGGTCCGGATGGGCGCGACAGTGGAAGACCAGGACACGCGATCGCCAATGCAGCCGGCTGGCCACTCCCGGCGGAAGCTGTTCATCCTGGATGCGCGCCACGGCGTCGAGGAGCGCTACCTGCGGGAGTGGCTGCGCGGCGCCTGGAATTCCGGGCGCGACGGCTGACGACGGCGAGTGCGTCGTCTTGCCGATATCCGTCGACGGTCGTGCGCGTCGCTGGACGCGGCTCGATGCCATGCTCGCCGGCCCACGACGACACGCCGGTCGTGCCCGTGCGAGTCGCGTGGCGAGTGCCGCACCTGCGAACGCGAGCACGGGCTTGCGCCTGCGCGACCTGGTGCTTGGCGATCCCGCGCCTGCCGGGCGGCTGCGCGCGGCGCTGGTCCTCGCTGCGGGACCGGCAACCGCGCACGCTGCCTCGTGGGTGCGTCGGCGACGATCGGTGACCTGCGGCGGCGCTTTACCGGCCAGGTCGCCGAGCGCGGAGCACGGCGAGCGGCATGCGTTTGCGCGCTTCGTGGCCCGCGCGGCAGCGGTCACGCTCGACATCGAGGAACGCGGCATCCAGGGCAGCCGCTACAAGGTGCCGCGCTTCGTCGCCGACCACATCCTCGCGAGCCGGGAGTTCCGGCCGGCCCTCGAGCGGATCGCGGACGAGCAGGGTCGTCCGCCGGCGGATCTGCTGGCGGAATCGAAGCGCTACCTGAAGGAAATGGTGTCCACGCCGAGCGCGTTGTTCCTGGACCTGCGCGCCCGCCTCGATCGCTTCCTGTTCACGCGCGGCTACGATCGGCAGACGCGCTTTGATCCGGCGGAACTCGAGCGGCTGCGCCAGACGCATGCGCACGCACCCGACGGTGCTGCTCTTCACGCACAAGAGCTACATCGACGCGAGCCTGCCGACCCTGCTGCTCTACAGCAACGACCTGCCGATGCTGCACACGTTCGGCGGCATCAACATGGACTTCGCCGGCTTCGGCACGCTGGTGCGGCGGTCCGGCGGCATCTTCATCCGGCGCTCGTTCCAGGATAACGCGGTCTACAAGCTCGTGCTGCGCAAGTACGTCGGGCTACCTGCTCGAGAAGCGCTTTCCGATGTCGTGGGCGCTCGAGGGCA
This sequence comes from uncultured Gammaproteobacteria bacterium, assembly GCA_963786705.1. Lineage (GTDB taxonomy): Bacteria > Pseudomonadota > Gammaproteobacteria > Steroidobacterales > Steroidobacteraceae > RPQJ01. The sequence continues at coordinate 25,757 of CAWBAG010000017.1, read as the reverse complement.
CGCGCTCGCGCCTCGGCAAGCTGATGCCGCCACGCTACGGCCTGCTCAAGTACACGCTCGATGCCGCGCACGACGCCGGGCATCGAGAACGTGCACATCTACGCTTTCGTCACCAGTTTCGACCTGATCCGCGACGTCGACGAATTCGTCGCCGAACAGACCGGCCGGGTGAAGAAGCCCGAGTCGCTTCAAGTGGTTGTCGGCTACATCCGGTCGCTGCACCGGCCGATGGGTGCGCGTGCGCGTGGACCTCGGTGAGCCGGTCGTCGTCAGGCAGGCGCCGTCGCCCGACGACAAGCTCGCGCTCGCGAAGATCGCCTTCGAGGTGGCGGTGCAGGCCAACCGCGTCACGCCGCTGAACGTGACGGCGGTGATGTGCCTGGTGTTGCTCGGCACCGCGCCACGCGGCGCGACGGCGCAGGAACTGGTGCAAGCTGGTCGCGGTGCTGGCGGAACTGGGCGCGGACTCGCGGCATTCGCATGAGCGACGAGCTGGCGGCCGACGACCGCGCGGCGCTGCTCGCCAACGTGGATCGCCTTGCCGCGAACGGCCTGCTGGTCAGCGGTACGACGAGGGCAGCGCGGTCGTCTACGCGATCGAGCCGTCCCGGCACCCGATCGCGAGCTACTACCGCAACACCATCGTCCATCACTTCCTCGACAAGGCCATCCTCGAGCTGGCGTTGTTCAAGGCCGACGACGCGGCGGAGCGAGCAACGCGCCGCGGCGTTCTGGGCAGAAACCGACCGGCTGCGCGAGCTGTTCAAGTTCGAATTCTTCTATCCGCCGCGCGACGAGTTCCGCGCCGGGCTCGTCGCCGAACTCGACGCGCGTCGATCCGCGGTGGCGCGAGCGCCTGTCCGGCGACCGGTTGCAGGTCCGCGCCGGCTCGCACGACGGCTGCAGCCCTTCATCGGTCACGCCGCGCTTGCTGTCTTCGTCGAGGCGTATGCGGTCGTCGTCGACCTGCTGGCGCGTCTCGGTCCCGGCGAGCAGCTGGAGCAGGAGCGCTGCGTCGAACTGGCCCTGAAGGAGGGGCGGCAGGCATACCTGCTGCGGCGGATCAGCAGCGAGGCGTCGATCGGCAAGATCCTGTTCGAGAACGGCTACCGGCTGGCCGCCACATCTCGGGCTGGCCGGTGCGAGCGACGACGGGATCGATTGCCGGCCGGCGGGCGCTGCTGCGGGAGCTGCGGGCGTTGTCGCACCGCATGGAACGGATGCGGCTCGAAGCGCTCGCGCGCGCCGAGGAAATCATGGGGACGCAGGCATGACGACGATCTCCCAGCTGAGTGCGCAGGATTCGCAGTTCCTCTACGTGCAGGCCGGCGACGTGCTGACGCACGTCATGAGCATCAATCTCTACGATCCGTCGACCGCACGCGGCGGTGCGGTGCGGTTCAAGGACATCGTCCGCCACGTCGCCAGCCGCTGCCACACGTCGCCGGTGTTCAGGCGGCGGCTGCATCGGCTGCCGCTCGACCTCGATCATCCGTACTGGATCGAGGACCCGGACTTCGACGTCGAGGCACATGTCACGCACGCGCGCCTGCCGAAGCCCGGCGACTGGCGCCAGTTCTGCATCCTCGCGGCGCGGCACTTCGCCCGGCCGATGGACATGGGCCGGCCGCTCTGGGACATCTTCGTCGTCGAAGGCCTCGACGGCGTGCCGGGCGTCGCTCCGGGCAGTTACGCGCTGCTGCAGCGCTTTCACCATTCGGCGATCGACGGCGCCTCCGGTTCGTATGCGCTGGTTGCGCTCTGCGACAAGGATGCGCGCGGCACTCCGGCGGTTCGGGCGCAGGCCGGCGCCGTCGAACTCGCCGTCATGCCGACGCCGGCCACGATGGTGACCCGCGCGCTCGCCGGCAACCTGGCTTCGCCCGTCAGGATGCTGGGTGCGCTGATGAAGTTCTCGCCGGCGCTCCTGGCGGCCGCGCGGAAGCGGCTCGTGGAACCGCCCGCCCCGGGCCAGGGCGGGGTGCCCGTCACACGTTTCAATGAGCGGGTCTCGCCGCACCGGATGTTCGCGGCGGTCGAGTTTCCGCTTGCCGGGCTCGGCGGGATCCGCGCCGACTGGTCGACGGCGCGACCATCAACGACGTCGTGCTCGCCATCTGCAGCGGCGCCTTGCGCAGGTACCTGCGGCACCACGATGAGCTGCCGGCGGCGTCCCTGGTCGCCGTGGCCCCGATCAACGCGCGCGGCCGCAGCGGCGAGGATGAGGTGCCCGGCAACAACATATCGGCGATGACGGTCGAACTGGGCACGAACATCGCCGATCCCGTGTCGCCGGCTGCAGGCCATCCGTGATCGCACGCGCGACGCAAAGGAGGTCAAGGCGGGACTCGGCGCACGCGTGATGACCGACCTCACTCGGCACATCCCCGGCGTCACCCTGGCTCGCGTGGCGCGGCTGGTGGCCAATGAACGCATCGCCCGCAACCAGGCGAACCTGATCATCACCAACGTGCCGGGCCCGCAGTTCCCGCTGTACATGAACGGTGCGCGGCTGACGCACCAGTTCGGCATGGGCCCGGTCGCCCAGGGACTCGGCTTGTTCATCGCCGCCACCAGCTACAACGGCGTCATCAGCTTCTGCATCACCGCCGACCGGCAGCTGGTGCCGGACGTCGAGTTCCTGCGTCGCTGCATCGAGGACTGCGTTCAAGGAACTGCAGCGCGCAGCGGCGAAGGCAGTGCGGCCAACACCTGGACGGCGGCGGCAACGGGCGGTTCACGCCGGGCGCAGGGCCCAACCATGAGAATCCTGCTGCTCGCCCTGGCGGCGTCGCTCGCGGCCATCGTGACGCTTTACGTCGCGAGGCCGCGGCTGCTGTTCGACCAGGTGAAGAGGATGCTGAGAGGCCGTGCGTCGTTGTCGACCGGTTCCGTGCGCGTCGGCGACATCGTGTGGCCGTACCTCGACGGCGGCCCCGCAGCGGGCGAGCCGGTGTTGCTGGTGCATGGATTCGGCGGCGACAAGGACAACTGGACGCTCTATGCGCGACACCTCGCGCCCCGCCACCGGTTGATCTGCCCCGACTTGCCGGGGTTCGGCGAGAACGACCACGGGCTCGACCGCGACTACAGCGTGCGCGCCCAGGCGCGGAGATTGTGCGAGTTTCTCGACGCGCTGGGCGTAGGCCGCTGTCACCTTGCTGGCAACAGCATGGGCGGATTCATCGCGCTGCAGTTCGCGCTCGACTTTCCGGACCGGCTGGCCTCGTTGATGCTGCTGAACAACGCGGGTGTGGCGGGCGCGAACCTGAGCGAGCTGCAACGCGCGATCGAACGGGGCGAGAACCCGCTGGCAATGAAGACGATGGCAGACGTCGACCGGCTGCTGGCGTTCGTGTACCACAAGCCGCCCTTCATGCCGCGCGGGTTCAAGCGCGTGCTGCTGGAAGACGCGAAGTCGAACGAGGCGCTGCTCGAGAAAGTCTTCTGGCAACTGGCCGGAGAGGGCATCGCCGGGGTGCTGAACGCCCGCCTGGGCGAAATCCGGGTGCCGACGCTCGTCGTCTGGGGCCGGCACGACCAGCTGATCGACGTCAGCGTCGTCGAAGCGTTGCGGCAAGGCATCGCGGGCAGCGAGACCGTGATCTTCGAACACGTCGGGCACGTGCCGATGCTGGAAGCGCCGGCGGAGACCGCGCGGCACCACCTCGCGCTGCTCGCGAGGGCGTCGCAACCTGCCGTCCCCGGACCCGGGGCCGCATCGCTTTCCTGGCCTTGATGGATCGCGCCGGCGACGTCAGGATAGGAGTGACGTTCTATTGTGCAAGCGACCGGCGCAGGGCCCGGGCGCGGGAGGCCAGGCCTTGCGAGTAACGATGCCGACGCCCGGGCAGGTACGACAGCTGCCGGAGCTGGTGCGGGTGCGCGTGCCGCGGGAGTGGGAGGACCTGAACGGTCACGTCAACGTCAAGCACCACCTCGGCATGTACGACCTGACCAACGACTCGCTGCTCGCGCTGCTCGGCATCAGCGAACAATGGGTGCGCACGGAGCGGATCGGCCTCGTCGACCTCGAGCACCACATCTGGTACCAGAACGAGGTCCACGTGGGCGAGCAAGTGGGCCTCTTCCTGCGCTTCACCGCGAGCAACGCCAGGCGCGCCCAGGGGCTGGTATTCCTGCTCAACCTCACGCACGAGCGGCTCGCGAGCGTCATCGAGTTCGTGTCGGCGGCCGTGCACCTGGATGCGCGCCGCGCCGTGCCGCTGCCGGAAGTCGTGGCGCGCCGCATCGAGGCGCTCGTCGCACAGCAGGACGCGCTCGACTGGCCGGCGCCGCGCTGCGGTGCGATCACGATCTGAGGACCCGGACCCGCGCCGCACGCGCCGTCCCCACGCGGAGTTGAGAGTTCAGTATTGCAAGGGACTCGCCGGCGCTTTAGTCTGGCGGCTCGCGTGTCGCCCCGACGCGCCGGGGGATGCAAGTCATGGCCGGGGACCTGGTCCAGCTCGCGGTAGCCGATGCCGCATTCGTATTCGGCTCGTTCATCCTGGCGTGGGTCATCGGGCTCGCGATGCGCGACTCGAGCCTGGTCGACATCTGGTTCGCCCCGTGCATCGGCGCGGCCGCCGTGCTCGGCGTCTACGTCGGCGACGGCGCGGAGCCGCGACGCGTGCTGATCGCCGTCCTGGCGGTGATCTGGTCGACGCGACTGGGCGGCTACCTGCTGTGGCGCAACTGGGGCCGCGAGGATCCGCGTTACGCCCGCCTGCGCAAGCACGTCGAGGACCAGGGCCGGAACTTCGCCTGGCACAGCTTCACGCGCATCAACCTCTACCAGGGCGCGATCGTGTTCGTGGCGATCGCGCCGTTCCTCGTCGCGCAGACCGCCGTCACTCCGGTCGCACTGGGGCCGCTCGCCTGGCTCGGCACGGCGCTCGTGCTGGTCGGTGTCGCATTCGAGGGCACGGCCGACTGGCAGCTCGCGCGCTTCAAGGCTGATCCGGCCAATGCCGGCCGCGTGCTCGATACCGGGCTGTGGCGTTACTCGCGGCACCCGAACTACTTCGGCGAGACCTGCGTCTGGTGGGGCTACTGGCTCATCGCCTGCGAGCACCCGTGGGGCTGGTTCACCGCCTTCTCGCCGCTCATGATGACGTGGTCGATCCTCGGCATGATGGGCAAGGAGCTCGTCGAACGCCGGATGCTGAAGAAGCGACCCGGATACGAGGATTACGTGCGGCGCACGAGCGGGTTCTTTCCGTGGCCACCGCGGCGCTGACCCGTCGATTGCCGCACGCTCACCGTGCAGTCGCGCCGCCGTGGCCGGGCGCGGTCCGGAGCCTCGGTTCAGCGGCTCGCGACGCGGCGCCTGCTCGTCGCCACGGGACGACCGCGCCACGCGGCCGGGCGCGTGGCCCCCTGGATCCGCACTTGCTGGGGTTCGACGACTTCGCCGCAGCTGCCGCACAGCAGCTTGATGCGCAGGCGGTGGTTGCAGGAGCGATGACGCAGCTTGAGACCCGGCCCGTGGGGCGAGGGGATCCACCGCGTGCCCCATTCGTGCAGCGCGACCGTGAACGGGAGCAGGTCCCAGCCCTTTTTCGTCAGCTTGTATTCGTAGCGCGGCGGGCGATCCTGGTAGAGGTGTTGTTCGATCACGCCTGCGCTCAACAGGCGGCGCAGCCGGTCGGCGAGGATGTTGGTCGCGATGCCGAGCGCCGCGTTGATGTCGTCGTAGCGGTGCAGGCCGAAGAACAGGGCTCCGACGAGCAGTGCCGTCCAGCGATCCCCCACGGTGTCGACCGAGTGGAACATCGTCGTGTCGACGCCGTCGCCGGGCGCAGCGGCCGGGCTGTCCCGGCGTCGCGTCGCGTTCTTCGGATTCGTGTAGTACTGCGCCCCGGGACCAGGTGCGTAGTCCAGGTCGCGATGACCGATCTCGGCTTCGCAGTGGGCGCAGGCGAGGACGGGGTTGAGGGTCTTGCCGCAGCGCGCGTGCATGAGCCGTGGAGGCAAACCGAACGCGCCGCCCCAGCGGTTTTCCCAGGTCCACATGAAGAGCGCCACGGGATAGAACGCGAGGCCCTTGTCGGTCAGGCGGTATTCGAGCCGGCTCGTCGAATTGCCGTAGGGATCGCGGTAGAACAGGCCCTCGTCGACCAGCGCGTTCAGTCGCGCGGTCAGCGTGCCGCGCGATGCGCCGGTGCGACGGCGGAAGTCCTCGAAGCGCCGCACGCCGAGAAACGCATCTCGCATCAGCAGGAACGACCAGCGGTCGCCGACGCATTGCAGCGCGCGTGCGACTTCCCCGCTGCGCAGCAGGACGCGGATCGTCTCGACGTCGGGTGGCCGCGGCGGGCGGCGCGCGGCTGGTGTTCTTGGCATGGTTGCGCAGGGACCACGGGGACTGCAGTCAGTCTAGCATCCGGCGAGCGGCCCCCGGCGGCTGCCCGGTCACCCATGAGGTACGATCGATGAACTACCAGCAACTCAAGAAAATCGCTGCCTTCTACGGGCGCTTCACGTTGAGCTTCACGCAGGTGGGTTTCCGCGCGCGGAGCCTGGCGTGGCCGCGTTTCAAGCCGGAATTCCGCGGCCAGCACTGGCTGGTCACCGGCGGCTCCGGCGGCATCGGGCGGCACATCGTGCTCGCGGCCGCGCAGGCCGGCGCCACGGTGACGGCCGTGGCCCGCAGCGAATCCAAGCTCGCCGAACTGCGCGCCGCTGCCCTGGCGTCCGGCATTCACGGCATCGACACCGAGTGTTGCGACTTCACGCTGCAGGCCGATACCGCGCGCCTGCTCGAGCGGCTGCAGGCGGCGGGCCGCAGGATCGACGTGCTGGTCAACAACGTCGGCGTCCTGCTCGACGACCACACCCTGACCGCCGAGGGTCGCGAGACCTCGTTCGTTTCCAACCTGCTGAGCCACTATCAACTGACCGAGGGCGTCATCCGTCGCAACCTGCTGCGCGTGCCCGGGGCGCTGGTGATCAACATGACCTCCGGCGGCGGCTACAACGTGCCGCTCAGCACCGCGATGTTGAACGTGACGGACCCGAAGAATTTCAACGGCACGGGTGCCTACGGATTCCACAAGCGCGCGCAGATCGTGCTGAACCAGTACTGGCGCGATACGTACGGATCGCGCGGCGTCACCTTTTACGTGATGCACCCGGGCTGGGCCGACACCGACGGCGTCAAGCGTTCGCTGCCACGGTTCCGCAAGATCCTGAAGTCCGTGCTGCGGGATGCGGCATCGGGTGCCGACACTGCGCTCTGGCTCGCGGCGACGCGACCGCCGCAGCCCGAGCACGAGCTGGTCTGGTTCGACCGCACGATCCGGCCCGCGCACGTCTATGAGCGCACGCGGACCACCCGGGATACGCCGCAGTCGCTGGTGGCGTACCTCGAGTCCGAGCTCGCGCGTTACCCGGCCGCTCGTGCGTGATCCGGCCAGAGACTCGCGCCGCTGAACCAGGCCGCATGAAAGCCGGCGGCCACCCGGGCCGGTAGCTCGACACGCGCAATCGGGCCGGCCGTGATCCGCCGGGCGTCGAACACCCAGGCTTCCGAGCGGTAGTCCGCGATGCTGGTCGCGATCGTGATCGCGTAGCCGCTGTCCTCGTCGCCGCCGCGCGTGCTCTTCGCGAACGGCGCCTCGCTCGGGAACCAGCCGGCCGGGTACTCGAAGACCTCGCGCGTGTGCCTTTCGTGGTCGTACTTCACGAGGCCCTCGAAGGCCATCGTCTGCAGGTCCGTCGGGATCAGCTGGTGATACGAGTAACGGGTGCGGACGCCGTAGAGTTCCGTGTCGGGCAGGCAGAACTCGACGTTGAGGTCGTCGAGCTGCTGCTCGCTCTTCTCGCCGGTCCGCAGGTTCATCCGCCAGCGGCGCAGGTGCCCCTTGTAGCGCAGGTACGCCAGCATCGAGGCGAGCGGGCCTTCCTCCGGATTGCGGCGGATCGTCGGGTCCGGCTGGAAACAGCCGTCCATGGTGATCCAGTCGCCGTCCTCCCACGCATTGACCATGTGCAGCACGTAGCCCGGTTCGAACTCGAACCAGCGGACCTGTTCCTGCGTGCCGTAGCGCGGGATCACGCCGAAACGCGAGGGGAGGTCGCGTTTGAACTGCACGACCCGGTGGCCCGTGCGCTTCAGCACCGCCGTGTCGTGGAACAGCGGGAAGTCGTGCAGGATCGTGTAACCCGGCGTGATCGTCGTGTCGTGCGGCAGCCGGGGGCCCGGCAGGTCGATGCGGGCGCGGTGACGCAGCGTGCCGTCCGGAGCGATCACGTAGTACGTGAGCCAGGACTGGAAGTCGGCATAACCGTAGTTGATGAACTCGCCCGTGCGCGGATCGACCTTGCCGTGCGCGTTCATCGAGGTGTCGAGTTCGCCGGCGAAGGTTTCCTCGCCCTCGGTCTCGAGCGTCAGCGGGTTGAGCCGGTAGACACGCCCCGCGTTGTACCAGGCGGAGAGCAGCTTGCCGTTGTGCAGGTTCAGCGTCGTGTTCGACGTGTCCTTGCAGTAATCCGGGTTCATGTGGGTGGCTTCGCGGCCGGCGGCCTTCGCGACGTCGAACGGCCCCATGATGCCCGCCGACCGGGCCCTGCCCCGGGTCACGTCCTCGCGCAGCGCGCGCGTCTGCACCCACTTGCGGATATAGCTTGCGCGGCCGTCGCGGAAATAGACGCCGTGCACCATGCCGTCGCCGTCGAACCAGTGGTAATCGCCGGGTGGCTCGAACACCGGGTTCGGTCCCTGGCGCATGTAGGCGCCGTAGAGGTCCGGCGGGATCTCGCCCGCCGAGACTCTCAGGTCGACGGCCGTGATCTCGGACACGACCGGTGCATAGGGGCCGTGCAGATATGGGTTGTCGATGCCGTCGACCCATGCCGGGCGGTCCGGCGGGTCCTGGATACTGAGATCGGTGTATTTGCGCATCATGCTCGTCGACTCCCGTGTTCCTGCCCGTGCTTCTCGTTGCGTGGCAATCCGCCCGCACACCCAGCCTTGCCATCGTATCGCCGCGGCACCAAAGTGCTGCTGCCACGGCACCCCGAAGGTAGTACTATAATGCAAGTCAATGGGGAGGTTCACGTGGCATCGGCCGCCGCATCCCGGGATCGAACCGACCGCCTGCAGGCGCTCGCGCGGGGCGTCGGCCGCATCCACGCGGCCGAGCCTGCCGCCGCGATCACCGATCGAGACGCGGCCGGATATGCCGAGTCCCCGCGCAAGCCCGCGTTCACTTCCTGAGGCCGTGCGATGGAACACATCGATCCGCAACGTCTCGTCGGCGCGTGGCAACTCGAACGCTGGGAGATCGCGTACGAGGACGGCACCGCGTCCCTGCCGTTCGGACCGGACGCGGAAGGCCTGCTGCTCTACACCGCGGACGGCTGGATGAGCGCCAGCATCATGACCGCGGGCCGTGCGAGGCTGTCACGCGCCAATCCGCGGGCGGCACCCGCGGCCGAGCGCGCCACGGCGTTCGATGGCTACTTCAGTTATTGCGGCCGGTGGCGCATCGTCGGCCAGGGCGTGCAGCACGACGTGAGCATTGCGCTCAATCCGGGGATGGTCGGCACACCGCAGGTGCGTGCGGTCCTGCTGCGCGACCGCACGCTCACGTTGTCGGCGGAGGAAGCCGGGCCCGGCGGCATCCGCGTGCACCGGCTGCGGTGGCGCCGGCCAGGGTTACGTCCGGGCAAGGACCTTGCGTCGACAGAGGAGAGTGCAACGCCATGAATTCGCGAAACTCGACGGTGGCCGGGATGTTGCGGCAGCGGGCGAGCGGTGCCGTGGCCGTGCTCAGCCTGGCGGTCGCGGCCGGCGCTGCCAGCGCCGAACAGGCCTTTCCCGACGCTGTGGCCAGCGATCCCGTGACGATGGGATGGATGGTGGGTTCCCCGCCGCCACCCGAGAGGACGATCCGCTTCGACGACGGCAGCTTCGTGCGGTTTCCGCAACTGCGCTGGAGCTTTTCACACTGGCGCGAATTGTTTCCCACCGTCGCGGTGCCGCGCGGTGCGGGGGCCGCGAGCCACCTTCCCCGCGCTGAACGTTCCGACCTCGACGCCGTCACGTTCGTGCCGCTCGGCGCGACGCAGCCGATGACCTGGGCGCAGTCGCTCGCGGCGAACTACACCGACGGCATCGTCGTGCTGCACAAGGGTCGCATCGTCTATGAGCGCTATTTCGGCGCCTTGCAACCCGGAGGCCCGCACATCGCACATTCGGTCACCAAGTCGTTCGTCGGCACGATCGCGGCGACGCTGGTCGCCGAGGGCAAGCTCACACCGGAAGCCAGGGTCGCGCAATACATTCCCGAGCTCGCGAACAGTGCGTTCGGCGACGCGACCGTACGCCAGGTGCTCGACATGACCACCGGCCTGCGCTACGCGGAAATCTATGCAGATCCCGATTCGGACGTCTGGAATTTCGCCCGTGCCGCGAACCTGGTGCCGCGGCCTCCGGGCTACAGCGGCCCCGCGACGTCGTATGAATACCTGAAGTCCATGCGCAAGGAAGGCGAGCATGGCCAGGGCTTCGCCTACAAGTCGCCCAACACCGAGGTCATCGGCTGGCTGATACGCCGCGTGACGGGCCAGCCGCTGGGGCAGGTCCTGAGCGAGCGCCTCTGGCAGCCGCTCGGCATGGAAAGCGACGGCTACATGCAGGTGGACGGGAGCGGCGCACCGCTCGCGGCCGGCGGACTGAACCTGCAGCTGCGCGACCTGGCGCGCTTCTGCGAGATGATGCGGCAGGGCGGCCGCTTCGACGGCAGGCAGGTCGTGCCGGCAGCAGTCGTGGCCGACATCGAGCGCGGCGGCAGCCGGGAGGATTTTGCGAAGGGGGGCTACGGATTGCTGGAGGGATGGAGCTATCGGAACCAGTGGTGGGTCACGCACAACGATCACGGCGCCTACATGGCGCGGGGCGTGTACGGCCAGGCCTGCTACATCGATCCCAGGGCAGAGACGGTCATCGCGCGGTTCGCGTCGTACCCGCTCGGCGCCAATGCGAACCTGGATCCGACCTCGCTGCCCGCGTACCACGCGCTCGCCGTGCACCTGCTGGCGCACCCCGACTGACCGCGCCGTCATCATGACCAGCGGCCCATTACACGGTACCCGGCCACCTGCGTACGACCTTGCGACGATCCAGCGACTGTTGCGCGGCGGCGCCGGCGCGATTGCGCTGCGGATCATGGGCGACCGCTGGTCGTTGCTCATACTGCGCGACATCCTGCTCGGCGCACGACGCTTCGAGGAATTGCGCCGCCTGACGGGCGCCGCGCGCGGGACCCTGATCAGCCGCCTCAATGCGCTGGTGTCACTGGGCATCCTCTACCGCAACCCGTACCTGCATTCGTCGACCCGTCACGAGTACCGGTTGACCGACAAGGGACTCGGCCTCTATCCCGCCGCGATGATGCTCTGGTCGTGGGAGAGCAAGTGGGGCGGCCAGCACAACCTGCCGCACCAGTTGATCCATGAAGGCTGCGGGCGGGCGATGTTGCCGCAGCTGGCATGCACGCATTGTCGCGAGACGATCGTGCCGCAACAGGTGACGTTTGCACCCGGCCCGGGAATCGGCGGCAAGCTGATCGAACCGGCGCGCTACCGCCGCCGCGAGGGGCCGTCGGGCAGCGGCGACGCCAGCTTCGCGCACGCCATCGACATCGTCGGCGACCAGTGGGCGACCCTCGTCATTGCAGCCATCTTCTTTCGCGTGCGGCGTTACGACGAGATGCAGAAGGCGCTGGACGTCGCCACCAATATCCTCGCCGACCGGTTGCGGCGCATGGTTCGCTCGGGCGTGGTCCAGCGAGTGCCATACCAGCAGCACCCGCCCCGCTATGAATACCAGCTGACACCGAAAGGGCTGGACCTGTACGGGTTCACGGCCGCGCTGCACAGCTGGGCGGAGAAGTGGGTCGTGGGACGGTCCGGGCCCGTCCTCGAGCTGCGTCACAAGCCGTGCGGGCACGCGCTCAAGACCATGCTCGTGTGTTCCGAGTGCGGCCAGGCCTTCGGAGCTGCAGAGGTCAGCGCCGGAGGCCGGCTGCGACGGAGCATCGCAAAGACTACCGGGGCCGTCGCGGCGCGCCGCTGAGCGGGACGACTCCGTTCGCGCCGCGGTACCGTGCGACCCGCACCTCGACACTTGTGCAACCTGACCGGCAACACCCATGAGCCAGGCAATGAATTACTTCGACAAGCACCAGGCGCTGCTCGACGATGTGCGCGCCGCATGCCGCGAGCGCGGCTGGTTCAGTCCGTTTCCGGAAACACCGGACAAATATCCGGGCGGCGCTGCGGCGCAGCTGGCGGGACGGCTAGCCTACGAGAGCCAGCTCGGCCGCGCATTCGATCTCGATCAGCCAGGCGAGGAGGCGCGCAGCGGAATCGAAGTGTCGCCGTACACGGGCGAGGCGCTCGGCATCGACTATCCGCGGGCGAATGTCGACGAGTTGTTCGCTGCGGCGCGACTGGCGATGACGCGCTGGCGGAACACCGGCCCCCGTGAACGCGTCGGTGCATGCCTCGAGATCACGGATCGCCTGTTCCGGCGCGTGTTCGAACTGACGCACGCGGTCATGCACACGACCGGACAGAGTGAAGCGATGAGTTACGCGGGCAGCGGCACGAACGCGCTCGACCGGGGACTCGAGGCGCTCGCGTGTGCCTGGGACACGATGGCCGCGATTCCGAGCTCGGCATCGTGGTCCCGCCGGTTCGGGGGCGCGACGGTGGCCCTGCAGAAGCGCTACCGGCTGGAACCGCGCGGCGTGGCAGTGTGCTTCACCTGCGCCACGTTCCCGACCTGGAACGCCCTGCCTGCGCTGTACGCCAGCCTCGCGTCCGGCAATGCGGTGATCGTGAAACCGCACCCGACCTGTGTCCTGCCGATGGCGATCGTCGTGCGCGAGTGCCGCGCGGTGCTGGCGGAGTGCGGCTTCGACGCCAACCTCGTCACGCTGGCGCTCGATACGCCGGACGAGCCGCTCGGAATGCGCCTGGTCAAGCATCCATCGACCGCCATCGTGGACTTCACGGGCAGCGCGCGCTTCGGCGCCTGGGTCGAGCGGAACGCGTTCCCCGCGCAGTGCTACACCGAGACGTCCGGGGTCAACACGGTGGTCATCGACTCGTGCGACGACCTCGGCCAGGTCGCGCGCAGCCTGTCGACCACGCTCAGCCTGTTCTCGGCGCAGATGTGCACGTCGCCGCAGAATATCTACCTGCCGCGGCAGGGCATTCGCAGCGGCGACACGGTGCTGGGGTTCGAAGCCGTGGCCGACGCACTGGTCCGCGGCATCGACGCGATCGCGAACGAACCCCGGCGCTCGGGGTCGGTCATGGCCGCAATTCAGTCGCCCTCGACGCTCGACCTGGTCGACCAGGTGGCGGACGCGGGCCGCCGCGACGGCCGCGTATTGCGGGCATCGAGCGCGTACGCGCACGCCGACTACCCGCGTGCCCGGACGCGCACCCCGCTGGTCGTGCAGCTCGATCCCGCGCGGCGGGAGTTGTGCGCCGAGGAACGTTTCGGACCCATCGCGTTCCTGGTTCCGACTGCGTCGCGAGACGAAGCGCTCGAACTCGCAATTGCGGACGTGCGCCGCGGTGGCGGCATCACGGCGTTCGCCTACACGAACGATGCGGCATTCCAGGCGCGGGTCGAGGACGCCTATGCGGCGGCCGGCGCGAACCTGACCTGCAACCTCGTCGGGCCGATGCCGCTCAACTTCGCCGCGGCGTACAGCGATTTCCACGTGTCCGGCCTGAACCCGGCCGGCAATGCCACGCTGACGGACCCGGCCTTCGTCGCCGGCCGCTTCCGCATCGTGCAGTCGCGCTCGCCCGACAGTCGCCGGCCCGGGTGACCGCAGCCCCGAGGTTGCCAAACGCGCACGGATCGTGTTGGATAGGCCGTGTCACTAGCGTTATTAGACTTACTGGGGAGACGTATGTGGAACGCCGGCAAGGTATTCGCGGTGCTCGTCACCGCCGGAATGCTCACCATGACGGCCGTTGAGCCGGCGCGGGCGGACAGCGACGCCGAGAAGATCGCGACCGTGAACGAGATGCTGCGGGCGTGGCACGACCTCGACTGGGAACGCGTCTACGCGCTGTTCACCGAGGACGGGGTGCTGCACAGCATGATGGGCGAGCCGATCGTCGGACGGGAAGCCATTCGCAAGCACCTCGCGCCGCTCGCCGCCGACATCTCGCGCATCGACCTGCAGGTCGCCCGCATCGGTGTCGTGGGCGGCCTCGTCTTCGTCGAACGCGTCGACGACTTCGACTACAAGGGGCATCACGGCGCGGTGCCGGTGGTGGGCGTGCTCGAAGTCCGGGACGGCCGCGTCAAGGAATGGCGCGAGTACTACGACCGCGCCCAGCTATTGAATGCGATGGGGGCCGCACCGGCCGCTCCGGCTGTCACGGCGCACTGAGCAGGCCCATGCGCCTCGAGGACCGCGTCGCGATCGTCACGGGCGCCGGCAACGGGCTCGGCCGTGCCTACGCGTTGGATCTCGCCGCGCGGGGCGCGCGGGTCGTCGTCAACAACCGCCGGCGCCCGGCCGATTCCCCGGGCGACACGAGCGCCGAGCGGACCGTGGCCGCGATCCGTGCGGCGGGCGGCCATGCGGTTGCAAACCTCGATGACGTGCGCGTGCCGGCGACGGGTCCGGCGCTCGTTGCGCAGGCGCTCGACACCTGGGGCCGGCTCGACATCGTCGTCAACAATGCGGGCGTCAGCCAGCACCTCGCCTTCCACAAGATCTCCGTCGAGGAGTTCCGCGAGATCGTCGACGTCAATTTCCATGGGTCGCTCTACCTGACGCATGCCGCGTACCGCCACATGCGCGACGCACGATACGGGCGGATCGTCGTATCCACCTCGTCCGCGGGACTGCACGGCCTGCACGGACTGTCGGCTTACGCGGCGTCGAAATCGGCACTGATCGGCCTGATGCGCTCGCTTGCGCAGGAGGGCAGCGCGCGCGGGGTGCTCGCGAACGCGATCTGCCCGTACGCGTCGACGCCGATGACCGCGGCTCACGCAGAACCGGACAAGATGTCGGCCATGCCGCCCGAACTCGTCGCCCCGATGGTTGCCTACCTCGTGAGCGAGCAGACGCGCCTCAACGGCCGGGTGATCGTCGCCGGCAAGGGCGCGTTCCGTCGCGCGGCGATGGTCGAAGGCGCCGGCCTGGCTTACGCGAGTTCCGGGGATGTGACCTGCGAGTCGATTGCGCGGGACATCGAACGGATCGACTCGATCGACGTGCCGCGGGAATTTCCGGACGCGCTGGCGGCGTTCACCGACTTCTTCCAGGCCAGCCCGGGAGTCCAATGATGCTTACTGACCTGGGACCCGGATTCGGGTTCAACCTGGCCGCCACGGCGGCTGCACTGCTCGCGTGCGTACTGATCCTCTGGGTGATCAGCATCCGCATCGCTGACATGAGCATCGTCGACATCTTCTGGGGACCCGGCTTCGGGGTCGTCGCGGTAGTCGGCTTCCTGCTGTCGGCGGACGCGGGCGTCGAGGCTCGGCGCATCCTGGTCACGATCCTCACGGTCGCGTGGGCGGCGAGGCTGGGCGTCTATCTCTGGTGGCGCAACCACGGCAAGGGCGAGGATCCACGCTACACCGCGGCGTTTCGCCAGCGGATCCAGCGCCACCTGCACTGGCACACGCTCACCAAGGTGTTCCTGATCCAGGGGCTGCTGATCTGGCTCATTTCGATGCCCGTGCAGGTGGCGCAGTTCCTGGAGCGACCGGCCGCGCTCGGCCTGCCGGCGTACCTGGGTGTCGCGCTGTGGGCCGTGGGCTTCGCATTCGAGGCCATCGGGGACGCGCAGCTTGCGCGCTTCAAGGCCGACCCGGGCAACCGTGGACGCGTGATGAACCATGGCCTGTGGCGCTACACGCGGCATCCCAACTACTTCGGGAACGCATGCCTCTGGTGGGGCTTGTGGCTGATCGCCTGCGACCATTGGCTCGGCCTGCTGACCGTGTTCGCGCCCGTACTGATGACGCACATCCTCGTGAACGTCACCGGCCAGCGCCTGCTGGAGCGGCGGCTCACGCGCAGCCGGCCCGAGTACGCCGACTACGTCGCGCGTACGAGCGGCTTTTTCCCGTGGCCACCCAGATCGCGTTGAGGAGTCACTGCCATGTACCGCGTCGTGCAATGGGCCACGGGCTCGATGGGCCGGACCGCGCTCAGGCGCATCATCGACCATCCCGACCTCGAGCTCGCGGGAGTCTTCGTCTACGACGAGAAGAAGGCGGGCCGCGACGCCGGCGATCTCGTCCGCCGGCCCGCGACGGGCGTGCGCGCGACGAACCGGATCGAGGACATCATTGCGCTGCACCCCGACGTCGTGATTCACACGCCGCGGCTCAGCGATCCGTACGACCGCCAGAACGTCGAGGTCGTCCAGCTCCTGTCCGCGGGGATCAACGTCGTCTCCACGGCCGGCTTCCACTATCCCGACGGCCACGGCGCGGCCTACGTGGGTCCGTTGCGTGAAGCCTGCGCACGCGGCCACAGCACGCTCGCCGGCCTCGGGCTCAATCCCGGCTTCATCGCCGAGCGCCTCGCCGTCACGCTCACCGGAATGTGCGCGGAGCTGGTGTCGATCGGGTGCTACGAGATCGCGGACGCGTCGAGCATGCAGGCGCCGGAGTTCGTCTTCGGGATCATGGGCTTCGGCTCGGACCCCGCCGTTCGCGACATCACCCGCGGCCGGCTCGCGTCCCTGTACGAGGAATTGTTCGGCGAGGTGTTCCACGCCGTCGCCGCAGCACTCGGGACCCGCGTCGAACGGCTGCTGCCCGAGCACCGCGTGACGCTGGCGCCGGCCGACCTCACGATCCGCGCGGGCGTGATCCACCAGGGCACGGTCGCCGCGACCGAATGGCGCTGGCGCGGCGAGTTTGCGGACGGGCGCTTCATGATCCACTCGGTCGTGTGGACCGCGGACCCCACGTGGCACGGGGCGGACGGGCGCAGCGCCGCGAACTGGCGTGTCGAGATCGACGGGCGGCCGAACGTGCGCGTGTCGATTGCAATCGAGGATCCCGATCCTGCGGCGCCTCACATGCGCGCGGCTACGGACGCCACGGTGGCCATCGCGCTCCGGGCGATTCCGGACGTGTGTGCGGCGCCGCCGGGATTCCACGTGCCGCCGATCGTGGGCGCGTTCCGCGACAGGTTGCCGGGAGGTCGCGACGGCGAGGCCTGATCGCGGCTCGGGCGTCGGGCGGCCGACCGGCTGGCAGGCGACGTCCGGCGCGCCCGGGCGAGCTTGCACGGCACACGTCGCGGGAGTAGCCTGAACCAGTCTATTTACGCAAGTCAGCCTGCTGCGGGCTCGACGGGAGGGTTCGCGATGAGCGCGATGGGCGAAGTGCTGGCCGCGTTGTTGAGCGCGAACGACCGGCGTGACAAGGCCGCGGTACTGGCGCTGGTCACGCCCGACGTCGAGTACCACTACCACGTCGGGTCGAAGCCGCTGCTGGGCCCGGAGAAGATCGGCAAGTTCCTCGACTATCACTGGGGTCACATCAAGGACGTCGTCTGGACGATCGACACGCAGGCCGAGGCCGGCAACAAGCTGCTCGTGGAGGGCAGCGAGTCCTTCACCGACACCGCCACGGGCAAGGCGGTGTTCACGCGTTACATGGGAATCTTCGAGTTCCGCGACGGGCGCATCGCGCGCTGGCGTGATTACTTCCAGCTCGACCCCGTCGCGACCGCGCCTGGATCCGCGGCCTCCGCGACCTGAGACCAGCGATGCCCGACGTCCACGTCTTCGACGCGGTTCGCACGCCGCGTGCCAAGGGCAAGCCGGACGGCTCGCTCGCCGGGGTTCCGCCGCATGAACTCGTGCGCCAGCTCGTGCAGGCCGTGGGGCAGCGCCTTGGGCCCGAGGTGCCGCGCGCCGTCGAGCGACTTGCGCTCGGGTGCGTGACGCAGGTCGGCCCGCAGGGTGGACACCTCGCGCTGGTGTCGCGAGTCCTCGCCGGCCTGCCCGACACGACCGTGTCCGTGACGCTCAACAATTACTGCGTGTCCGGCATGAGCGCGCTCGCGAGCGCCGGGCGTGCGATCGCGACGGGCGAGGAGGCGCTCGCGCTGGCGGGCGGCGTGGAGAGCATGTCGCAGTCGACGTTCGAAGCCGACCACGCCACCTTCTACACGGACCAGGCGTTGGCGGCGCAGATCAAGTACGTACCGCCGCCGATCGTCGCGGACTGGCTCGCGACCCGGGAGGGGCTGACGCGTGCGGACCTCGATGCGGTGACCGTGGAGTCTCACCGTCGCGCAGGTGTGGCATGGGCCGAAGGACGCTACGCGACCACGGTGGTGCCCGTGGTCCGGCCGGACGGTTCGCGCGTGGAGCGCGACGAGTTGATGCGGCCCCAGCTGACGGTCGGTGACCTCGCGCGTTTCGGGCCGGCCTTCGGACCGTTGGGTGCGCTCGGGTCCGATGCTTTCCTCACGCGAGTGGTCCCGGGAATGAACGAGGTGCGGCACCTGCACGCCGTGCCGCATTGTCCCCCGATCGCCGACGGCGCGGCGCTGCTGCTGCTCGGCAGCCGCGAACGAGGCGAGCGCCTCGGGCTCAAGTCCAGGGCGCAACTCGCGCTCGTGACGGAGGTCAACACGGATCTCCTGCAGCCGTTCGCTGCCGGTTTCGCGGCGCTCGAGCGGCTCCTGGCACGCAGCGGGCTCGCGCTGCGGGATCTCGGCGCGCTCGAGTTCATGGAGGCGTTTGCCGCGGTTCCCGCGAAATTCCGGCGCGTTTACGACGTCGACCCGGAGCGTGTCAACGCGAGCGGCGGGCATCTCGCGCTGGGCCACCCGATGGGCGCGTCGGGGGCGATCCTGGTCGCGACACTCCTCGCGGAAATGGAACGCAAGGATCTCGAGTGGGGCGCTGCCGTGGCGCACGCCGTTTCGGGCGTGGGTTGCGGCGTGTTGCTGCGCCGCGCATAGCGCGCCCGAGCCTGATGATGCAATCGTGGTCCCACAGGAGATTCCGGCGATGAGAACCTACGCCCAGTACAACCCGGTCGACCCGGTCGACCGTCCGACGTGGGTCGACGCGATCGAGAATCCCTACCTCCACGGCCCGTACACCCCCGTGGTCTCCGAGGTCACCGCGGTGGATCTCGAGGTGATTCACGGGGAGATTCCGGCGGACCTCTACGGCGCCTACATGCGCAATGGCCCGAACCCGGTGCTGCGCCCCCGCGGGCTGTACCACTGGTTCGACGGCGACGGCATGGTCCACGGCGTGTACTTCCGCGACGGACGCGCCAGCTACGTCCGCAAGTGGGTGCGCACGCGCGCGCTGCGGGACGAGATCGCGCGCGGCACCGTCCAGCTCGCGGGCATCATGGGCCCGTTCGACCTCGCCGGTGTCGCCGGCAACGGCCAGGACGCGTTCAATCCGGACTACTGCAAGGACACCTCCAACACGACGCTGAACCTGCACAACGGCAAGCTGCTGTCGCAGTGGTACAACGCGGGGCGCTGCTACGCGCTCGACCCGCTCACGCTCGAGACGCAGGGTGAGGAAACGTTCGGCGGCGCGCTCGACACGACCGTGAACGCGCATCCCAAGGTCGACCCGCGAACCGGCGAGTACCTCGACTACGACTACGGCGACTTCAAGTCGTACCTGACGTACTACGTGGTCTCGCCCGACGGCACCCTGCGGCACAAGACGCGAGTGGACCTGCCGGGACCGCGCCTGCCGCACGACACGACGATCACGCCGAACTACACGATCCTGCACGACTTCCCGCTGTTCCACGACCCGGCGGAATTGCGGCGGACCGGGCACCGCGTCGTCTCGTTCCACCGTGAACTGCCGTCACGCTTCGGCGTGATCCCGCGGTACGGCACCCAGGAACAGATCAAGTGGTTCGAGTTCCAGCCGGGCTATGTGTTGCACATGGTCAATGCCTGGGAAGAGGGCGACTGGATCGTGATGGACGGCTGTTTCCAGCCCGATCCGACCATCCGGCGCGACCCGGCCGAGGGACCGCTGGCGTCGATGCTCGCCTACCTGCGGTACACGGGACACCTGCGCCGCTGGCGCATGAACCTGAAGACCGGCGAGAAGAGTGAGCAGCAGCTCGATGACCTCAACGTTGAGTTCTGCCTTCCCGACGCGGAACTCTATGGCGTCAAGACACGGTACTCGTACCACCAGCGGATTCCCACCGACTTCCAGACGCTCGCATTCGACGCACTCGTGAAGTACGACCATCAGCAGGGAACGCGCGAGGTCCACGAGTACGGCGCTGGCTGGTTCGCAAGCGAGGCGCCATTCGCAAAGAGCACGCGCGGCGGCGACGAGGACAACGGCTACGTGATCACCGTCGTGACGCGCGCGTCGGACTACCAGTCAGAGGCGTGGATCTTCGACGCGAAGCGCGTGACCGGCGGCCCGATTGCGCGCGTCAGGATTCCGGTGCGCGTCGCGGCCGGGTTCCACGCAGCGTGGTTCGCAGGCCGCGACCTCTGGGGGAACGGCCCGGCTCCAGTCTGAGTCGCGGCGGCGACGAGTCGCCGCTGATCGACCGGCCGGCCTGCGGAGCCGGCTCAGGCGCCGGCAGTGGGGCCTCCAGGCCACCCATTCGGTACGGGTCATGTGCCGTTTGCTCAATGGCAGATCAATAAATGGAGCTTGCTATACATTGTGCGTACACATGGGGCTCGGCGATGGACAGCGATCCCCCAGGCTCGTAGCCCCCAGATACGCGGACGACAGTCCCATGTCACCGATCCCAGGATGAGGTTTTCATGACGACGTTTCCAATCCTTGAGAAGGCGGGCCTGGACGAAAAGCAGAAGGGCTTGTGGGACGAACTGACGCTGGGTCCGCGCAGTGTCATTACGGGCGGACCGGATAAAAAACGGATGCCCGATCTTTTCAATGCCTGGCTGCAGTTCCCTGAGTTCGGACATCTCGCGCTGCGCCTGGCCGACGCAATTCGCGCGAATGAGGCCCTGACGCACAAATTGCGCGAGCTCGTGGTCCTGACGACCTCCATGCTGCTGAACACCCGCGTCGAGTACGATTTCCATGTGCCCCTGGCCAGAAAAAATGGCCTGCCCGAAGCGGTGATCGAAGCCATTGGCAGGGGCGAGAAACCGGAATTTACCGACGATGCCGAACGTATCGTCTACCAGGCCAACCTCGAGCTGGTTCGGGTCGGTACCTTGAGCGACAGCACGCGCGAAGCCGTGGTGGGAATCGTCGGCTATCGTGGGCTGATGCTGCTGATTGCATTGGTCGGTATGTACGTGATCGTCGGCTACACGTCGAATGTGTCCGACGTGCATCTGCTGGATGATTTCGAGGCCGACGAACAGAAGCTGCAGGACTTCTACAAAGGTGAATCGGCACCAGGCCTGCAGGAATAACCTGATTGTCGTCCACGAAGTGGCATGCCGCCGACCCTGCAGCGCGGCGGCGATACGGCCAGTGGCAGTGGGCACGGTTCAGACACGGGGAACTTGCATGAACTATCGCAATCTGGGCAACTCAGGTATCAAGATTGCACCGATCGTATTCGGCGGTAACGTATTCGGCTGGGGCGCCGACAAGGCGATGAGCTTTGCGCTTCTCGATGCGTTTCTGGAAGCCGGATTCAATGCCATCGATACGGCGGACTACTATCCCAGTCGCTCGTGCGGCATGTCCGAGATCATTATCGGCGAGTGGATGAAAGAGCGCGGGGTCCGCGACAAGATGGTGATCATCACAAAATGTGGCTGCCCCGTGACGCAGGACAAGAAGGGACTGCATCCCGATTACATGAAACGCGCTATTGAAGACTCATTGAACCGACTGCAGACGGACTATATCGACGTCTACATGTCTCATCTGGCTGACCCGACGGTGCCGATTGAGGATACCCTGGAAGCTCACCAGTCGTTCATTGATCAGGGCAAGTCCCGCATTTGCGCCTTTTCCAATTACACCGCGGCACAGATGCGGGAGGCTTTGGAAGCGGCGGGCAATGGCCGTGCGCAGTACCAGGTTCTCGAGCCGCACTACAATCTGCTCGATCGGACGAAGTACGAAGGTTCGGTCGAGGATATCTGCGTCGAGCATGGTCTCGGCGTGATCCCATATTTTTCCCTGGAATCCGGGTTCCTGACCGGCAAGTATCGAAGCAAGGATGACCTGAAGGGCGGCGTCCGCGACTATCTCGTTCAAGGCCACCTGGGGGATCCGCGCGCGCTGAAGTTGCTTCACGCCATGGACACGGTGGCCGCCCGCCAGAATGCGACGCTCGCGCAGGTTGCCCTTGCCTGGCTGCTTCACCGTCCGTCTGTGACGGCGCCCATTGCCAGCGCGACGAACGCCGCGCAACTCTACCGACATCCTCAAGGCGCCAAACCTCAAGCTGACAGCAGGCGACATGGCCGAACTGAATGTTCAGTGAGGTCTCGCGTCAAGGCTGCCAGTGCTCCTCGATGGACAACTTCTGGACGATTGCAGCCGTTCGCTGCGGCGCAAGAAGAATACCCCGGCTAGACTACCTCCAGCTGTCTGCTGTCGGCCACGAACAGCCTTTCGATCGAAGTCCGGAAACAGGACGAAGGCCAGCGACAATGGACACTTCTTCTAGTCGGATCCGCTTCTGGGTCGCAATGCTTGCAGGCGGGATCGCGGTCGCCGGGTTAGCCACGTTGTTCGTGTTCGATCGCTGGCTAGCCGGGCAAAAATGGTTGGTCTACGTCGCAGGCGTCCCGGCATTTTTGCTGCTGCAGACTTTCGCAGAGGGTGCGTTAGAAGTTGCTTGGGGCGCTGGGCGACGGCTTGCCCCCATTGCCGCGGCGCTCGTTCTGGTGGGCGTCTACGTGGCTTGGTTCGCGCAACTCTAAGCGATTGCTTTTCCGCTCGTTGAGGGCCGGATTGGGTCGTCTTTCACCGTACAACGTCCGGTTTTGCTTTGCCCGCTGCGCCCACGCCGTATTGGATTGACGGCCGCCTGGGGCCGCCGCCGCCTCCCGCTCTCTAAATATCAGCCTGCTCGGCAATCTCCAGTGCATCGTCGATCTCGATTCCGAGGTAACGGACGGTGCTCTCGAGTTTGGTGTGCTCGAGGAGAAGTTGCACTGCCCGCAGGTTCCGGGTGCGCCGATAGATCGGCGTGGGTTTCGTTCGGCGCATCGAATGCGTACCGTAGACGTTCGCATCCAATCCAATCGAGGCCACCCAGGATTTCAGAATCCTGGCGTACTGCCGCGTCGACAGATTCGGTGACCTGGAGACGCGACTCGGGAACAGAAAATTGTCGTGTCTCAGCTGAGCCTCACCAAGCCACGCGCTTACCGCGTCCCGCGTCTGCTCGGTGATCTCAACCTTCACGGGGTGCTGGGTCTTTTTCTGCATGACCATCGCGCGGGCTGCGATCCTCCCGGCTTGGGCGACGTCCCGGACGCGCAAGGCCACCAGGTCGCAGCCCCTGAGTTTGCTGTCGATGCCCAGATTGAATAGAGCGGGGTCGCGGGTGCGGTGTCCCAACTGTAGCCTAAAGCGAATCGCCCAGATCTCCTTTGGCTTCTGGGGTTGCTTCTGCCCCATGCGCTTGCCCTTGTTCCACGGAACGGAACCACCTTCGAGCCCGGTGTCCATTTGTGTCTCCTTCGTGGTGGGAAAGGAGAACAATCTTCACGCAGATCCAGCCGCCATGGCCTATCAGGATGTCCCTGTTGCCGGCGTTGCCCGGAACCGGACGTTGTACGGTGAAAGACGACCCGAAGCGGGCCTTCGCAATGCAAACTTGTCAGTTCAACGGAGCCGTGTTCTTCCGGAGATGTGTCCGTAGTCCATCAAATTGTCGCCGCGCAAGACACGAAAATTTCCCGCGTGGCGACGGATCGGTTCGCCTGGTCACTTCGCCTTTTGCTGGACGCAATTCTGGCGCGCTTCCGGCGTGGAAAGTTTGCTGCAGTCTGGGCTGTTCTGGTGCTTGTGCTCGACGCATTCCTTTTTCGCTTGAGGGTCTGCGATCTTGCTGCAGTCGACTTCGGCACCGGACTTCTGCTTGATGCATTGCTGGCGTGCCTGTGGGCTGGCCAGTTTGCTGCAGTCCACGTCTTGCGCTATCGCCAACGAACTTGTCAGGCCCATGATTACGATTGTCAGCATCTGAGTGAGGCGCATGATTTCAGGTCTCCTATGTATCGGCGAACAACCTGCCGCTGACCGTTCGGGTCAGTTCGGCGAGTACCAAATGGGCGAGGTGCACGCGCGGTCGGTAACGGTCATCGGGACGTGGTCGGGCATCTTGACTCCGAAACGCTTCTGGTCGTACGCAGATCGCTGGCGTCACGCGCACGCTCAATCGTTGTGTTCGTAAGGAAGCGACGTTCGACGTCGTAGCCCGGCTCGTATCACGCCAACGAAGGCAGCGGTCTTCCAAACGGCGCTCATCTTGCCTCCGTGACAATACGTTCTGCGATCCAGGACCCGAGGGCGGCGACGCTGAGTTGTGGCCCGGCAATCGTCACGGTCGGCAGTACGGCTGCGTCGGCCACGTACAGGCCAGGGTGGCCGAACACTTCTCCCCTGTAGTCGACCACTCCGCGACTGACATCCGTTGCCATTCGACAGCCGCCGATCGGGTGCATGCTGAGCCACGGACGAACGCGCCGCTCGGAGTCAAGCGGGCGAACCGGTTTCCTGCCGCCGAGTGCTTGTGCGATGTGATCCAGCGACGTCTGGATTCGTGCCACGAGCGCCTGCGGTTCATGCCGCACGACGATCCCTCGACGACGCCACGTCACCTTACCGTCCATCGTGTCGGGGCCGAACCCGAACAGGGGGACCGTATCCCTCTGCAATCGTCGCAGCAGCCAACTGCCGGGAATGAACGGGCCGGTCGCGGCCAGGATCTGATGGTCGAATCCGCCGCCTGCCGCGGGAACCTGGATCTGGACGTCCACGAGGTGTCCCGCGACGTCCTTCGCCGGCCGCGCGCGCGGAAGCCGGTAGAAGGCAACCGTGTCCGCGCCCATGGAAAAATGGTGGCCGAGCAACGGCATCGCGCCGAGTGCGCCGCCAGCAGTCGAGCGCAACAATATCTTCATGGTATTCAATCCGCCTGCGGCTACGATTATTCGAGGCGCGCGAACGACGACCGCACGTTTCCGGCGGCCGTCATGGGCCCGAACCTCGTAACCATCCTTGACCCGTTGGATGGTCTGCACCGTACAGAGGTCACGGACCTCCGCTCCCGCACGCATGGCACTCGGGATCAGGTTCTGGTCGAAGCTCTGTTTGGCGCCAACGTTGCAACCGAATGTGCAGCGATTGCAGTTCGTGCACGCGGGCCGCGAATGCGGCTCGTCGCTCGTCCAGCGGATCGCCTGCGGCGGCGCCCCGATGGTCCAGCCTTGTTGCGCGGCAAGTGTGGTCAGTTTGGCGAGCCGGCGCTCGTCCTGTGGGCCGGATGAAACCTCGAGCGCGCGCTCGATTCGCTCGTAATGCGGGGCAAGTTCCGCTTGTGTCAATTCCGGCGGCAGCGCGTCATAGAACTGGGGAGCCGGACGTTGCAGGTAGCCACCGCTCACCAGCGAGTTCCCGCCAACGCCCGCAGAGTTCAGCACGATCGTCCCCCCGTGCAGGGAAACTTCGAGTACTCCGCGTCGTGACAATGGAATCGCGAGGCTGCGCCCGAAGCCGGAAAAATTCAGCCCACGGAGCGCCGCCATGACCTCAGGCAATGT
>CAWBAG010000016.1:0-90817 GCA_963786705.1 uncultured Gammaproteobacteria bacterium | reverse complement strand
CAACTCAGCAATCCACCGATCCTCGCGCTGGCGCCGCTCGCGGCATCGCTCGAGCACTACGCGGTGGTCGGCCTGCCAGCATTGCGCCGCAAGTCCCTCGCGCTGACCGGGTACTTCGTGCAACTGGTGCAGGCGCGCCTCGCGGGTCGCGTGCAGGTCGTGACGCCGCTCGATCCCGGAGGGAGCGCGGCGCGCGGCGCTGTCGTTGCGACTGGTCGGTCTGACGCGGACCGACGCGCGACGTGTTCGACGGCCTCGCGGCCGCGGTCGATCGTGCCCGACTGG
Organism: uncultured Gammaproteobacteria bacterium; assembly: GCA_963786705.1. Classification (GTDB taxonomy): domain Bacteria; phylum Pseudomonadota; class Gammaproteobacteria; order Steroidobacterales; family Steroidobacteraceae; genus RPQJ01. Next base: position 90,532 of record CAWBAG010000016.1, on the reverse strand, counting down.
CGCGAGCCCGACGTGATCCGCGCCGCGCCGGTGCCGTTCTACAACCGCTACGACGACGTCTGGCGTTGCTGGACGCCCTGCACGCGGAACTGGCGGCACGACCGCGGAACCAGCCCGCCACCGTGAACCGCCACGTCACGATCCTGGTGCCGGACTGTCCGGGGGCCTTGATGGCCATCTATCTCGCGCGCCAGGGCCGGAGGTGCAGGCTGTACGAGCGCCGTCCCGGACCTGCGCAAGGTCGACATGGACGCCGGCCGCTCGATCAACCTGGCGCTGGCCGACCGCGGCATCGACGCGCTGCGCGAGGCCGGCGTGTTCGAGGACGTCGAGCCGCTGCCTGATCCCGATGCGTGGCCGTACGCTGCACGCACCCGACGGTCGCCTGGCGTTCGCGCGCCTACGGGCAGCGGCCGCACGAAGTCATCTACTCGGTGTCGCGGCCGGGGCTGAACCGCGTGCTGCTCGACCACGCCCAGCGCCACTACGGCATCGAGCCGCGCTTCCTGCAGGCAGCACGCACGCTCGATTTCGAGCGCGACGAACTCGTCATGCTGGACGAAGTCTCCGGCGACACGTACACGTCGGCGCTCGCGCCGCTGATAGCCGCGGACGGCGCCGGATCGGTCGTGCGCCGCGCGATGACCGGGCAGCTCGGCGTCCGCGTGGCCGAGGACATGCTCGACCACGGCTACAAGGAACTCACGCTGCCGGCCGGGGCGGATGGCGCGCACCGCATCGAGCGCAATGCGCTGCACATCTGGCCGCGCGGCGGCTTCATGCTGATCGCGCTGCCGAACATCGACGGCAGCTTCACGGTCACGCTGTTCCTGGCGCTGCAAGGCGGCGCCGAGAGTTTCGCCGCGCTCGACAGACGCGCGGACGGTCGACGCGTTCTTTGCCGGCACTTTCCCGACGTCGTGCCGCTGATGCCGGGGCTCGCGCGCGAATTCCTCGAGCATCCCGTCGGCCGCATGGGTACCGTCCGCGCGGACGCTGGTCGGCCGGCGGCAGCCGCCGTGCTGATCGGCGATGCCGCGCACGCCATCGTGCCGTTCCACGGCCAGGGCATGAACGCGTGTTTCGAGGATTGCTTCGAGCTCGACCGGCTGCTGCGCCGGCCGACGACTGGCGCCGGCGTTCGCGCAGTTCTGCGCGCTGCGCAAGCCGAACACCGATGCGATCGCCGCGATGGCGCTCGAGAATTTCCTCGAGATGCGCGACACGGTGCGCGATCCCAAGTTCATGCTGCGCAAGGAACGTGAGCTTCGAGCTCGAGCGTCGTCACCCGGACCGCTTCATTCCGCGCTATTCGATGGTGATGTTCCACCACGAAATCCCGTATCGAGTTGCCTTCGAGCGTGGCCGCGTGCAGGCCGAGTCGTGCATGACGCTCACGGCCGGAGCACGGTGGCGGAGATCCCGCCAGCGCAAATGGACGCGCTGGTGACCGAAATGCTCGATCCGCTGCCGGCGCGCGGCCGCGTCGCGCTAGAGCGCGATCGGCGCGCGCACTCCGGCCGCCTCGGTGCGCGTGCCGGCGCGACCGGCCCGTCGACAGGTCGCAGTGATCGAGCGTCACCAGCTGGGCCACCTGGTACGGCTTCACGACGTGGGCCTGGTAGCCCGCGCGCAGGGCACGCGCGCGATCCTCGTCGCGCGCGTAGGCCGTGAGGGCGACGGCCGCCAGGCGCCGCGGGCGCAGCCCCAGCTCGCCGCGCACGCTGACGGATCAGTTCGTAGCCGTCCATGTGCGGCATGCCGATGTCGCTGACGAGCACGTCGAAATCGCCTGGGAGCTCGCCGCAACAGGTCGAGCGCGACGTCGCGCCGGTCCGTGACCGTGACACGCGCGCCGTGATCTTCGAGCATGTGCCGCAGCGACTCGAGCATGTCGCGGCTGGTCCTCGACGGCGAGCACGCGCTGGCCGTCGAGGCGCGGCCACGACGTCGTCCGGATCGAGGCGGCGCCACGTGCCACTCGAATCCATGTCGGCCGCCGATTCGTGCGCGTGCAACGGCAGCGTCACGCAGAACGTCGCGCCTTGCCCGAGCCCGCGCTCTCGCGCCGCACCTGCCCGCCGTGCAGCTCGACCAGTTGCTTGACGATCGCCAGTCCGAGGCCGAGCCCGCCGATGGCGCCGCGTGGTCGAGTTGTCGGCCTGGCGGAAGCGGTTGAACACGTGCGGCAGGAACTCCGGGCGATGCCCTCGCCGTCGTCGCTGACGGTGATCTCGACGTCAGCCCGGCCCTGCGCGCGCGACCCCGATCTGGCCGTCTCCTGGGCGAACTTGATCGCGTTCGCCAGCAGGTTCCACAGCACCTGCTGCAGGCGCGTGGGGTCGCCGTTCACGATCAACGGCTCCGGCCGATGTCGAGCCTCAGCTCGATCCGCTTGGCCTCGGCGGCGGGGCGGTGCGAGGCCACGGCCTGGCCAAGCAGGTCGGCCAGGTCGAGCGGCCGCGCGTCGAGCGTGACGCGGCCCGAGACGATGCGGCTCATGTCGAGCAGGTCGCCGATCAGCTTCGACAGCGCCATGCCGTTGTCGACGATCAGCGCGAGGCCCTTGCGCAGGTCGTCGTTCGCGTCGCCGTACTTGCGCACGAGGATGCGGCTCCAGAGCAGGATCACGGAGAGCGGCGTGCGCAGCTCGTGCGAGAGCGTGGCGAGGAACTCGTCCTTGGCGCGCGTGGCGTTCTCGGCCTCGGTGCGCGCGGCGCGCTCGCTTTCGAGCAGCACCTCGCGCTCGCGCTCGAGCGCGACGGCGCTCGGTGACGTCGTGGCTGGTGCCGACGAACGACAGCAACTCGCCCGTCGGGACCGAAGCGCGGCACGCCCATCGATTCGACCCAGCGCCACTCCCCGTCCGCGCGGCGCACCCGCGCCTTGCGACGGAATGCCGTGCGCCGTCACGGCCGTCGAAGAACCGGCCACGTAGTCGCCCGGTCGTCGGGGTGCAGCAGCGCGCTGCCAGCCGTCGCGCCGCGCCTCGTCCTGGGTGATGCCGAAGAACTGCTCCCAGCCACGGTTCACGAACTCGATCCGGCCCGGTGGCGTCGTGCACCCAGATCAGCAGCGGCGCGCTGTCCGCCATGACCTCGAAGCGTTGCTCGCTCTCGTGCGCCAGGGCCGCCTCGGTCTCCGCACGGGCCCGCGCGCGCCGCGCGGAATCCGCAAGCGCGACCATGACGGCGTTGGTGAGCGCAAAAACGACGGCGGCGGTGACCGACGCGACGTCGAGCGGTTGCGGATTGAGCCAGACGTCGATCGCGATGGCAGCGACGATTGCAACGAAGCCGTAGCGCCAGCCGGCGACGATCGCGCAGACGAGGATCGCCGGAAAAAACGGTATGAACGGGTATTGCGGCCCCCAGAGCGGATCGAGCAGCAGGCGCAACGCCGTGGCCGCCAGCAGGGCCACGCCCGTCAGGACCCATGGCGGCCAGCGCGAAAGGCCCGAGCGCACGGCGCGAAGGTGATTCGCCGGGGACAGGATGGCGTTGGGCATCTCGGAATCTGGGCCGGGGTAACCTTGCGTCGGTCGTGCCGCGTTGACCGCGGGATTCTAGCAGCGAAGCGCGGGCGGCCGTCGACCGGCAGTGTAGGACTTGTCCGATGGCCAGCGCGCGATGTCGCGGCGCGGTGATCAGTCGCGCCTGCGCTCGAGCGTCACGAAGCTGAAGGCGTGCGCGTGCCGGTCGTCGGCCGGCTGCGATTCGCGTGCGGTCTCGCGCCACGTGGCCGCGTCGAAGGGCGGCAGTCGCGTGTCCGCAGCGACGGTCGCGTGCACGAGCGTCTGGTGCACCACGTCCACGAACGGCATCGCGAGCCGATAGATTTCCGCGCCGCCAATCACGCAGATTTCCGCCACATCCCCGGCCGCGGCAAGCGCCGCCTCGAACGACGGCACGACGGTCGCGCCTTCGAGTTGCAGCCCCGCTTGCCGCGACACCACGATGTTGTGCCGGCCGGGCAGCGCCCGCCCGATCGAGTCCCAGGTCCTGCGTCCCATGACGACAGGCTTGCCGAGCGTCAGGCGCTTGAAGCGCTTCAAGTCCTCGGGCAGGCGCCAGGGCAGGCGTCCTTCGCGCCCGATGCCACCGAGTTCGTCCGTCGCGACGACGATCGAGACGAGCACCAAGGCAGCGCTACTGCCGGGCGCGACGCGGCAGGCTCGCGGCCGTGCGCGCCGGCGGATTTCGGCTGCGCGCGACTGGAGGCGGGCCGGCGTGGCGGCGTCTTCTTCTGGTCGAGCGGCGTCACGTCGAGCATCGTGCCCCGGCACTGCGGCGCGCCGCAGCGGCACGCGTAGAGCGCGAGTTCCTCGGGATCGTCGGTGCTTTCCCAGGTGAGCTGGTAGTCGTACCCGAGTTCCTCGCCCGGCTCGATCGTGCGGATCGCCTCGATGAAGACGCGGCGGCTCTCGATCACGGTCTCGCAATTGGCGTTGCAGGAGTGGTTGATGAAGCGCGCGGGATTGCCGCCAACGCCCGCGTCGATGCAGATGTCGTCGTCCACCACGAACAGGAACGTGTGGCCGTCGTCGTCCTTCGTGTCGTAGCGCGCGTCGGCCACGGCATGCGAGATGCGCTCGCCGAGATACTCGATCACTCGCGTACCACTGCGGATGCGGCGCGCGGCGTACACGCCGCGACCGTGGATGCGTGAGCGGCGCACGACGATGAGCGGGTCGCGCGCGACCGTCCCTGCCGCCCGCGCCGACTTCGCGCGTCGCATGTGCGCGTGATGGGCGCCCGGCGTGGCGGGTGCCGGCGCCTTCGATTTCGATTTCGATTTCGATTTCGACTTTGCTCCCGGCTTCGTGGCCGGCACGGGCGCGGACTTGCGCGGTTGCGGCCGCGTGCCGTCGTTGGCCCGCGGTTTCTGCTGGGTCTGCTTCATACGGCGATGGGCGCCTTGATGCCTGGATGTGCTTGATAGCCGGCGAACTCGAAGTCCTCGAACGCGTAGTCGAAGATCGAATCCGGACGGCGCTTGATCAGGAGTCGCGGCAGGGGCAGCGGCGCTCGGGCGAGCTGTGTGCGCGCCTGCTCGAAGTGATTCGCATAGAGGTGGCAGTCGCCCCCGGTCCAGATGAACTCGCCTGGCTCGAGGCCGCACTGGTCGGCCATCATGTGCGTGAGCAGCGCGTAGGACGCGATATTGAATGGCACGCCGAGGAAGATGTCGGCGCTGCGCTGGTAGAGCTGGCACGAGAGCCGGCCCTGCGCGACATGGAACTGGAACAGCGCGTGGCAGGGCGTCAGCGCCATCTGCTCGAGCTCGCCCACGTTCCACGCATTGACGATGATGCGGCGCGAATCCGGGTCGCGCCTGATCAGTTCCACCGCGCGCGCGATCTGGTCGATCCGGCGCCCGTCCGCGGCGGCCCAGGAACGCCACTGCACACCGTAAACGGGACCGAGCTCGCCCGCCTGCGTCGGCCCACTCGTCCCAGATCGTCACGCCGTTCTCGCGCAGGTAGCGCACGTTCGTGTCGCCGCGCAGGAACCAGAGCAGTTCGTACACGATCGACTTCAGGTGCAGCTTCTTGGTCGTGACCAGCGGGAACCCGCGCCCGAGGTCGAAACGCATCTGCCAGCCGAACACGGAACGCGTGCCGGTGCCGGTGCGGTCGCCTTTCTCGGCGCCCTGTTCGAGCACGTGCCGCAGCAGATCGAGGTATTGCCGCATCGTGCTTCAGCCCGCGACCTGGTTGCCGGACGGCTCGCGGCGCGCATACGCCAGGGCCAGCATGGCCAGGCCGATCACGATCATCGGCAAGGACAGCAACTGCCCCATCGTGACCCAGTCGAGCAGCAGGTAGCCGCGATTCTCGTCGGGCACGCGCACGAACTCGACGGCGCAGCGGAAGACGCCGTAACAGGCCAGGAACAGGCCGGATGGCGCCCAGCGATAGCGCGGCCGCGACGTGTACCACCACATGATCACGAAGAGCGCGAGGCCCTCGAGCGCGGCCTCGTAGAGCTGCGACGGGTGCAGGGCCACGCCGTTCACCACGACCGCCCACGGCACGTCGGTCGCCTTGCCCCAGAGCTCGCCGTTGATGAAGTTGCCGATACGCCCGGCGCCGATGCCGATGGCGGGCAATGGCGACGCGAAATCGAATACGTCGCCGAGGTGCTTCGCGCGGCGGTTTGCGAAGAACGCGAGCGCCAGCACCACGCCGAGCAGGCCACCGTGGAACGACATGCCGCCTTCCCAGATGCGGAACACGCTGAAGGGGTCGGCCAGGATGCGCTCGGTGCCGTAGAACAGCATCCAGCCGAGGCGCCCGCCGGCGATCACGCCGATCGCGCAGTAGAAGATCAGGTCGTCCACCTCGATCTGCGTCCAGGTCGAGCCGGGGCGTGCGGCGCGACGTCGGGCGAGCCACCAGCCCGCCAGGAAGCCGAGCAGGTACATGAGCCCATACCAGCGGACGTGCAGCGGCCCGAGCGAGATCGCGATGGGATCGGGGTGGGAGTAGACGAACATCAGCGCGCTATCTTACCAATCGACCGGATCAACTGCCCGACTGGATCGGGATCACTTCGGCGCCCTCGGGAAACAGGTCCTGGCGGATCTCGTGCACGAGCCCCTGGCGCAATTGCCCATGTCCACGCGCAGGCTCTTGACGAGCTCCATCAGTTTCGGCTCTTCGTAACTCGCACCGTCGCGGAAATTCATGCTGACCGGGTGCAGCAGGAAGCGCGCCTGCGGCACGGAGATGCGGCGCTGCCCGGCGCAGAAGAGCGCCACGCCGATCGAGTCGACGCTGCCGATGTTGTGCGTCGTCACCTGCGCGGGGTTGCCCTTCAGGTAGTTGTAGGCGGTCAGGCCGTGGAACACCGAGCCGCCCGACGTCGAGATCAGCACGGTGAACTGCGTCGCGCCCCCCGCGACCTTCTGGTCCACGGCCTTCATGAGCGAGCCGATGCTGGCCTCGTTCACGGGCGAATAGAACCGGATGACGAAGTCGTCGGCCATCGGAACCGGCGGGGCCTAGTCGAGCACGACGCGGCAGAACAGCGCCTTCAGGTACCGCGTCTCGGGAATGGCCGGGTGGATCGGGTGGTCGGGCGCCTGGCCGCCCACCTCGACGATCTGCACGAACCGGTCCACGTGGCGAGCCGCCTGCTGGATGGCGCCGGCGAGGTCCTCGTGCCCGAGGTGGTGCGAGCAGGAACACGAGACCAGGATGCCGTCGCGCGCGAGCACCTGCATCGCGAGCTGATTCAACTTGCGGTACGCCGCCAGCCCCTTGGGAAAGTCCTTGCGCCGCTTGATGAACGCCGGCGGGTCCACGATCACGACGTCGAATTTCTCGCCGTCCGCACGCAGGGCCGCAAGCGCGTCGAAGGCGTCGTCGCGCTGCACGCGGACTTTGTCGAGCGCGTTGGCGGCCGCCGAGCGCTGCAGGAAGTCGAGCGCCGGCGTCGACGAATCGACGCAGAGCACCTCTCTCGCGCCCGCCCTGGCCGCCGCCAGGCCCCACGCACCCAGGTAGCTGAAGACGTCGAGCACCCGGGCGCCGCCCACGTACTTGAGCAGCGCGCCGCGATTGGCCGCCTGGTCGTAGAACCACCCGGTCTTCTGTCCCGTGCCGATCGGCACGAAATGCCGCACGCCGTGCTCCTCGACGATTACCTCGTCGACGGGTGCGCCGTTGGCGGTCTCGACGTACGACGGCAGCGCCTCCAGCTCGCGCGCACCCGAATCGTTCTTCCAGACGAACGAGCGCGGCGCGAGCACTTTCTCGACCGCGGCGACGATCTGCGGCTTCATGGCCTCCATGCCCGCCGTGCCGATCTGGCCCACGACGACGTCGCCGAAGCGATCCAGCACGAGACCCGGCAACCCGTCCGACTCGCCGTGCGCGAGCCGGTAGAACGGTTGCGCGTAGAGGCGCTCGCGCAGCGCCAGCGCGACCTGCAGGCGGTGCACGAACAGCGACCTGCCGGGCGGATGCGCGGGATCGCGCCCGACGAGACGCGCGCAGATCAGCGCGTGCGGATTGACGTAGGCGTACCCGAGGAAGCGATCGCGCTCCGTGACGACGCGACAGATCGCGCCCGTCGCAAACCCGGCGAGCGGAGTGCGATCCGTGTCCACTTCGTTGCTGAAGACCCAGAGGTGCCCGGCCGTGAGCCGGCGTTCCTCGCGGGGTTTCAGCCGCAATTCGGGCAGGACGGAGGCGGACGTGTCGATGCTGGCCGCGGTCGGGGTGGACATTCTGTAATCCGCCGGCGAGCGGCAGCCTTCCGTTATAGTGCCGTCATTCTAGCCGACTGAGCCCCCGGGGATCCGACATGCACTCCTCCACCCCGCACGGCCGCAGGAATCATCTTGCGGACGAGACCAGCCCGTACCTGCTGCAGCACGCCGGCAATCCGGTGGACTGGTACCCGTGGGGTCCGCAGGCACTCGAGCTCGCACGCCGTGCCGGCAAGCCCATCCTGCTGTCGGTCGGCTATTCGGCGTGCCACTGGTGCCACGTGATGGCGCACGAGTCGTTCGAGGATCCCGCCACCGCCGCGCTCATGAACGAGTTGTTCGTGAACATCAAGGTGGACCGCGAGGAGCGCCCCGACATCGACCGCATCTACCAGACTGCCCACCAGGTCATGAACCAGTCGGGCGGCGGCTGGCCGCTCACGGTGTTCCTCGCGCCCGACACCCAGCGGCCGTTCTTCTCGGGCACCTATTTCCCGCCGGAGCAACGGCACGGCATGCCTGCATTCCGCACCGTGCTGGCGAAAGTCGCCGAGTTCCATTCGACGCGCACCGCAGAGTTGCGCGAGCACGGCGACAAGCTCGTGGGCGTGCTCGGCGAGCTGCAGCCCCCGCCGGATCGCGGCGACGCGCCGCTTGCGCGGGAGGCACTAGGCGTGGCGAGGGCCACGCTGCAGCGCGAGTTCGACGGCCGCTTTGGCGGCTTCGGCGAGGCGCCGAAGTTTCCGCACCCGATGAACCTCGAATTCCTGCTGCGCACGTGGCGTGCGAGCGCCGGCAACGAGGAGCCCGACCTGCAGGCGCTCTTCATGAGCACGCTCACGCTCACGCGCATGGCCGAAGGCGGGCTCTACGACCAGTTGGGCGGCGGCTTCTGCCGCTACTCCGTCGATCCGTACTGGATGATCCCGCACTTCGAGAAGATGCTCTACGACAACGGCCAGTTGCTCGCGGTCGCGGCGCAGGCGGCCGCAGCCACGGGCGAGCCGCTGTTCCGTCGCGTCACGGAGGAAACCGCGGACTGGATGCTGCGCGACTTGCGCGACACGCAAGGCGCGTTCTACTCCACGCTCGACGCCGACTCCGAAGGCCACGAGGGCAGGTTCTACGTGTGGACGCCGGACGAGGCGCGCGCGTTGCTCGACCCCGACGCGTACGAGGTGTTTGCGCGTCGCTTCGGCCTCGATCGCGAACCGAATTTCGAGGGCCGCTGGCACCTGCACGTCTTCAAGTCGGTCGCGGAAGTCGCCGCGGAACTGTCGATGGACGAAGCCACCGCGCAGGCGCACCTCGACACGGCGCGATCGCGCCTGCTCGAGGCGCGCAATGGCCGCGTCTGGCCGGGTCGCGACGAGAAGATCCTGACGAGCTGGAACGGCCTTGCACTCGGCGGGCTGGCCGCCGCGAGCCGCACGCTGGCGCGCTGCGAGTATGCCGAGGCGGGATATCGCGCGGTGCGATTCCTGCGCGAGCAGGCCTGGCGCAACGGGCGGCTGCTCGCCGTCCACAAGGACGGCCAGTCGCGCTTCCCCGCGTACCTCGACGACTACGCCTCGCTCGCCTGGGGCCTGCTCGAGCTGCTGCAGGCGCGCTGGAACGAGGACGCTCTCGCCTGGCTCGTCGAGCTCACCGGGGCGATGCTCGCGCATTTCGAGGATGCGGAGGCCGGTGGCTTCTATTTCACGGCCGACGACCACGAAGCACTGATCGTGCGGCCGAAGACGTTCTCGGACGACGCGACACCCGCGGGCAACGGCGTCGCGGCGCGGTTGCTGGTGCGGCTCGGTTACCTGCTCGGCGAGACGCGATACCTCGACGCCGCCGAGCGCACGCTGCGGGCGGCGCGGGCGGCCATCGAACGCTATCCACACGGGCACGGCAGCCTGCTCATGGCGCTCGACGAATTCACGGAACCGCCGCTCATCGTGGTGCTGCGCGGCCCGGAGGACGAACTCGACACCTGGCGGGCCGAGATCGACAAGCTCTATGACCCGCGGCGACTTGTCCTCGCCGTGCCCGCGGATGCGACGAGCCTGCCCGAGGCACTGGCGAGCAAGAAGTCGCTGCCCGGGACAGCGGCCTACCTGTGCCGCGGCATGACCTGCTCGGAGCCCGCACGGTCCCTCGGTGCGCTGAGCCGAGCGCTGCGGAGCTGACGCGCTCGAGGGCCGCCGGCCCGGCGCACCCCGCGGTGCCGCGTGGGCCTGGCGTTCGCCCCTGGTATCGCCGCGGTCCGGCGGACGCCCGCGTCCTGTAGCCTCAATACGCCGTGAGCGGCTTGCCGCTGCGCGCCGGGAGGCTCGTCCCTCCCGGCCCGGCGAAGAGGACCGGCAGGGATTCGCTGCGCAGTCCGACGTTGCGCAACACGACGAAGTGCAGGTGCGGACCGCTCGAAAAGCCGGTGTTGCCCGAGTTCGCGATGTACTCGCCGCGCGCGATGCGCTGGCCCGGACGCACGCGCACCGTGTCCATCTGCAGGTGTGCGTAGATCGCGTTCGTGTCGTCGTCGTGCAGGACCTGGACGAAGTTCGCCTCGTCCAGGTCCCTGGCCTGCAGGCCGCCACGAAAGTGCCGATGCGCAACGTTGATCACGACACCCTCGCGCGCCGCATGCACGGCCGTCCCGACCGGCATCGCGATGTCGATCGCATTGCGGCTCGAGCGGTCGGTGTGCGTGAGCGCATCGGGCGGCGCCTGCGTGACCGGAAACGACTGCGCCAGCGCGAACGGCGCGCGATAGGGCCGGCCCGGCGCATGGGTCGCGCCGGGCGCGCCGATCACGTAGCCGTACTCGAACGCGATCTCGCTGGGCCCCGCGACCGCGGCGAAGTCGAGCAGCACGCGCTCCGAGTGCGGCGCGACGACGCCGCGTGCGCTGCGCCGGCCACCCTCCGCGTCGGCGAAGATGCCGAACTCGACGGCACAAGGGCATTCGTTGACCGCGACCAGCGCGACGCCTTCCGGCGTCGAGCGCGGTTCGATCACGATGCGCGGCGAGCTCGCGGCCGCACCGGCCAGCGCCATCGACTCGGGCTGGTGGTCCGCGGCCGGCGGCCGATCGGTATAGACCCACTGGCCGCTGGCATCCCTGTACCGGTAGGCCCCCGCCACCGCGATGCAGGCGACCAGCGAGAGGCAGGCACAGGCAATGGCGCGCCGGACTGCGCGGCAACCGGAATGATGGCGCATGTCCGGAGCGTAGCGCAGCGCCGCAGTGGCGCACATGCGCACGTCGTGGAATCGTGAAGAGGTTCGGAACGCCCGGGCGACCCGGCGCTGCCTGCGGTCCGGCTGGCGGCTGGAGGACACGGCAACGGGGGCCCTGGGCGCAAACCCCTCGCGCCGCTCGCTCAGCCGCCGGACGCCTCGAGCCGGCTGCGGAGTTGCGCCAGCAGCGGCCCGTCGATCACTGCGTCGAACCGGCTCGCATGGGTCCAGTCGAAGCCCCATGGATTCGCGGTGGCAAGGTGCGCGGGCTCGTCGAGTCCGCGCGGGAACACGTGCGCGTGCAGCGCCGGTTCGACGTTGCCGAAGATCGCGTAGTTGATGCGCACGGCCTGGGTGAGTTCGAGCAACACCTGGCCGAGGCGCGCCATGTCGGCGAGAAAGATCGCCTGCGCGGCCGGCGTGAGCGCATTCAGGTGCGGCACCACGGGATCGGGCAGCAGCAGGCAGTACCCACGCAGCACCTGCGGGTCCCCGAGCACGGCCCAGCCGGAGTCGAGCCGCGCGATCGCTGTCGGATCGGTGCCCTCGCGGCACGCCGCGACGCGGCGATGGATCACAGTCATCGTGCTCACTTGCGGAACATGAAATAAACGGCGCCCAGCATGCAGAGCGACGCCCAGAGGTAATCGAGCTTCACCGGCTGGCGCATGTACAGCACCGCGAACGGCACGAACACGGCCAGCGCGACGACCTCCTGCGCGATCTTCAGTTGCGGCAGCGTGAGTTCGGAGTAGCCGATGCGGTTCGCCGGCACCTGCAGCAGGTACTCGAAGAGCGCGATGCCCCAGCTCGCGAGCGCGGCCAGGTACCACGGGCTGCCGTTCATGTTCTTCAGGTGCGCGTACCACGCAAACGTCATGAACACGTTCGATGCGGCGAGCAGCAGCAGGGTCGCGGGTATGGTGGGCATGGCTCAGGTCCCGTCGCGGAACGCGGCCGGCAGGCGCACGCCGAGCGCACGCAAGGCCGCTCGCGACGCGCTCGCGTCCTGGTGGTGAATCGCGTGCCAGCCGCACGCGCGCGCCGCGGCCACGTTCTGCGGCAGGTCGTCGAGAAACACCGTCGCGGCCGGATCGAGGGCGAACATGGCCTCCGCCTTGCGGTAGATCTCGGGCGTCGGCTTGATCGCCCCCACCCGGAACGAAGCGCACGCGCCGTGCACCAGCGTCCCGATGCCGTAGGTGGCGTCGAGATGCGCCCAGTGCAGGTCGCCGACGTTCGACAACAGGTAGACGCGGTAGTCCTGCATGAGCCCGGTGGCAAGCGCGAACATCTCGTCCCAGCGCTCGAACATGCCGAGCCACTGCCGCTCGAGTTCGACCGGATCGAGGGGCCGTTGCGCCTGCGCGGCGATGCGCTCGAGCAGCGCCGGACCGGGCAGTTCGCCCCGCTCGTGGGCCGCGATCTCGATCCGGGCGAGCCACGCGGGCAGGTCGTGCAGGTCGACACCGGCCGCGTCCAGGTACGCGATGAACGGCCCGTAGCGCAGGCGCACGAGCACGCCACCCACGTCGAACACTACATTGCGAATCACCGGTGATCTCCCGGACTCGTGGACGCGCCTGCGGCGAGCGACTGGAATGCAGCGGCCGCGGACGCATGCGGTGGCGCGACGATTGCACCCGGCGCCGGACCCTTGTGCGGCTCGTGCGGCTGCCAGCCGACGACGAGCATCATGACCGCAAAGCCGGTGACATACGCGAGCGCCACGTGCCAGCCGCCCTTCAGCCACGCGCCGACCGACCGTGCTTCCGGAAACAGGTTCGTGATCGCGACACCCGCGGACGAGCCGAACCAGATCATCGAGCCGCCGAACCCCACGGCATAGGCGAGCACGCCCCAATCGTACCCGCCCTGCTCGAGCGCGAGCTTGGTGAGCGGGATGTTGTCGAACACCGCGGACACGAAGCCGAGCCCCAGGGCCGTGAGCGCCGACGCGGGCGGCAGCCGTTCGACGGGCATCATCGATGCCGCGAGCACGAGACACAGCAGGAAGACCGAGCCGCGCAAGGTCGCGGGCATCACGGACCAGTCGGGCCGGCGCCAGCCGGCAGTCGCGATCAGCGCCACCCACACCGCAGCGCCCAGGAATGGAAACCGGTCGGAGTACTCCGGGAAGCGCACATTCGTGATCACGTTGACCACGATGGCCGCCGACAGGATCAACGCGACGATCGCGACGCGAGCCCAGTCGATGGACACGGTCCCAGGGGTGCTGCGCACGATCGGCGAATGCCGCTGCTGCTGAATCGACGCCGGCAATCCGCACGCCACGAGCGCGACGCCAGCGGCGACGTACGCGTGCAGCACGTCGCGCGGGTCCACGCCGTCGATCCACATCATCGTCGTCGTGGTGTCCCCGACCACGCTGCCGGAGCCGCCGGCATTCGATGCCGCGACGATGGCCGCGATGTAGCCGATGTGCAACCTGCGCTGGAAGACGCTTGCGGCGACCGTGCCGCCGATCAGCGCCGCCGCGATGTTGTCGAGGAAACTCGAGAGCACGAAGACCATGACGAGCAGCACGAAACCGCCGCGCCAGTCGTCGGGCAGGTAATCCGGCAGGCGCAGCGGCACGTGGCTCGCCTCGAAATGGCGCGAGAGCAGTGCGAATCCCATCAGCAGCCCGAAGAGGTTCGCGAGCACGACCCGCTCCGCGTGCCAGTGCGCGATGAGGCCTGCCGTGCCCCCGGTGCCGTGGAATCCCGTGTACGCCAGCTTGTAGAGCACGATGACGGCGAGGCCCGTCGCGGCCACTTCGAGTGTGCGGTGGTGGAAGAACGCGACGCCGAGCAGCGTCAGCGCGAACAGCACGAACTCGAGCGGCACGCCGAACGGTTCGAATCCCACGCCTGCGGACCCGTTCAAGCGCCGATGCCCACGTCGATTCGCTCCAGTTCGCGGGGGCCATCGCCGGGCCTGCGCAGGCGCAGCACAAAGTCGAACCGGTCGACCTCGGTGCAATGCTCGAAGTCGTCCACGGGCGCCCATTCGCACGCGGGGTCGAAGAACTTGCGGGCGGCCGGCGCATCGCGCAGGTGCGCCCGCGCCGCGTCCGGCGCAGGTGCCGGTCCGCCCCGCAGCAGCGCGAGCAGGCTGTCCGCGCAGTAATCGTCCTCGGCACAGCGGGCCCGCGCCTCGTGCCCCATGCGCACGAGCGTCACCACCTGCGGCGCGCGCGCGCGAACGTAGCGCGCGATCGCCGACACGTTCACCAGGGCGCCGGTAAGCACCTCGTCCGCCGCGGTGGCATGCACGAGCCCCTGCGTGCCGGCGTGCGTCGTGTGGATCAGCGTGCGCCCGGCGACTCCGAGCGCGAGGATTTCCGTCGGCGAATTGCCGGCGTCGAAGCCGGGCAGGCGCCGCGCGTGCCGCTCGCCGACGAGCAACGCCTCGGGAAACCGCGCCTTGAGGTCGAGCGCCTCCTCCACCGCGCCGGCGGGGAGTACCCGCGCCGCGCCCGCGCCGAACGCGTGCGGCGCCACCGTGAAGGCCCGGAACACGTCGATGACCACAACTATGCCGCGCGCATCGACTGCGCCGGCCACGTGATCGGCGACTTCAATCCGCAAGCCGCGGCCTCGCATGCGCATTGAGCGCCACAACCCTGGCCCGCGGGATGAAATTGAAATCGGTGGCGCTCGCGCTGGTGTACGCACCCATCATGCGCCCGACCACGAGATCGCCCACTTGCAGCTCGGGCAGCGGCAGGTCCTCGCGGACGACGTCGATGCTGTCGCAAGTCGGCCCGGCCAGCACGCTCGGGTACCGCGGTCCGTCGCGATCGACGACCTCGATCGGATAGGTCGCGTGATCGTAGATCTGGCCGCTGTAGGAGCCGTACAGGCCGTCGTCGAGGTAGTACCACCAGCGTCCTTCGCGCTGCGCGCGACCGATCACGCGAGCCAGCCCGGTGCCGGCCGGCCCGGCGATGTACCGTCCGGGCTCCGCGATCACGCGCACGTGCCGCGGCAGCCGCTTCAGCGCCTGGCGGATCGGCCGGCAGAACAGGCCGATCGGCGTCGCCTCGCGGCGGTAGGAAATCGGGAACCCGCCGCCGATGTCGAGCACGTCGAGGCCATCGTGGCCCGCGCGCCGGGCTTCCGCGACGATCTGCGCACAGGCGCCGATCGCCTCCACGTACTTGGCGGGATCACCCACCTGCGAGCCCACGTGGAAGGACAGCCCGCGGACGCGCACGCCGAGGCTGCGCGCGAGGTCGAGCAACGCACGCACGGCCGCCGGTTCGCAGCCGAACTTGCGCGAGAGATCGACCACCGCGGAAGGATTGCGGAACGAGACCCGCAGCAGCAGTTCCGCGCGCCGCCGGTGCCGCTCGAACTTGCGGACCTCGTCCGGATTGTCGGCGACGAATGTGTGGATCCCGAAGCGCAGCGCCGCGGCGATGTCGGCATCGGACTTGATCGGGTGCGTATGGATGCAGCGATCGGGCGCGATGCCGGCGGCCTTGACGAGCTTGATCTCGCCCGTGGTGGCCACGTCGAATTGCGCGCCGAGATCGCGCAGCTCCGCCACCACGGCCGGCTGCGGCAACGGCTTCAGCGCGTAGTAGAGATCGACGCCCGGCAAAGCGCCGTGCAGGTCGCGGTACTGGTGCCGCACCACCTCGCAGTCGACGAGCAGGAGCGGCGTGCCATATTGCGCGGCGAGCGCACGCAGGTCGGTCGCCCGCGTCACGGGCTCAGGCGTCCTGGCCGAGATCGGCGCGCAGCGCCGCGATGTCCAGGTCGCCGGACACGACGTTCTCGGCGCTGGCGGCGCGGCGCAGGCGGTCGCGCACGGCCTCCCACGCCTCGCCGGTCGGCACTTCCTCGACGAGGATCTCGCGCGCCCCGGACTTGTCGAGCGTGCGCAGGTTCACGTAGAGCTCGCGCGCGTAGACTTCGGCGCGGCGCCCGGCGTTGATCCACGTCATGTACTTGTTGGCGACGCGCGGCGGCCGCATCGCGAGCACGGCCACCTTTTCGCGATTCTCGGTCAGCTGCCCGACGACTTCCTCGAGCGACTTGCTGGTGACGATGCTGAGCGGTATCGAGGGCGCATAGTGCTTCGTGTCCGTGCCCGGCACGCGCGGCGCGAGCAGGTCGGGCCCGCCCTGCATGTCCGGCACGACCACGCGCAATTGCGACAGCGTCAGCGAGCCCGGGCGCAGGATCCGCGGCACGGTGTCCACGCAGGACACGATCGTCGATTCGAGCCCGAGCTTGCAGTCGCCGCCGTCGAGGATGACCTTGAGCTCGTCGCCGAACTCGTCGCGCACGTGCTCCGCGCGCGTGGGACTGATGCGGCCGTAGCGGTTGGCCGACGGCGCCGCAATGCCGCTGCCGAACGCGCGCAACAGCTGCTGCGCGACCGGGTGGCCCGGCACGCGCACGGCGACCGTGTCCTGGCCGCCCGTGATTGCGAGGTCGACGGCCGGCGCCCGTCGCAGCACCAGCGTGAGGGGACCGGGCCAGAAGCGCTCCGCGAGCGCCGTCGCCGCCGGCGGCACGTGCAGTGCCCAGCGCTCGAGCGAACGCGGGTGGTCGATGTGGACGATCAGCGGGTGCGTGGCCGGGCGGCCCTTCAGCTCGAAGATCTTGCGGACCGCATCCGGATTCTGCGCGTCGGCGCCCAGGCCGTAGACGGTTTCGGTCGGGAACGCGACGACCTCGCCTTCGCGCAGGGCCTCCACGGCCTGATCGACTTCATCCTGGGGCAGACGCGCCGTTACCATCCCGCAATGATAGCTGCAAACATGATCACTCGCTCGGCGTGGCCGCGCTACGGGATCGGTTTGCGCTCCCAACCGCTGGACGTACGTCGCAATTCGTACGTCGGCCAGTAATTCTGGTCGATCTTCATTGTCGTGACGTCGATTGACCCGTTCCACGTGACGGTCTTCAGGCGCACCGAGGCGCGATCCTCGCGACCGCGGATCGCCGCGATGAACGCATCGAGGTCCGGGGTCGCACGCCCGTCCACCTCGACGATGCGGCGCCCGGCGAAGAGCTTGTACCGCGTGGCCGGCGACCCGTAGGAGAAGTACGCGACGAACACGCCTTCCGGCGGGATCGCGCGCTGGATCGTCATGGCACGGTGCGGCGCGTGCAGGACGGCGCCCGACCACAGCAGCAGGCGGTCGATGTCCTCGCCGCGCAGCGGAACCGTCGCGACGTCGAACGACTGCTCGGCGCCGTCGCGGAGCACGGTGAGCCGGACGCTCGGCGCCTGCGTCGCGAGCTCGACTTCGCGGAACCGGTTGAGCGTCGTCCCGTTCACCGCGAGCAGCAGGTCGCCCTCGCGCAGCTTGCCGGCCGCCGCCGATCCGGCCGCGACGCGCGCCACGGCCAGCACCTGCCGATGCGCGGGATTACGGGCCTCGAGGCGCTCGACCCACGGCGGCGGCAGCCCGAGCTTGCGTCCCGCGGCGATCGGGATCGCGTCGAACTCCGCCTCGAGCGAATACAGCGGCCGGCCCGTCCGCGCCGCCTCGATCGCCTCGAGCACGACGTCGGCCGGCATGCCGCGGCTCAACTGCACGGTGTCCCTTGCGCCCTCGGTCGCAAAGCTGGACCACAACGCCCGCACGCGCCCGTCGTGGTTTACGAGCACGCCGTCGAAATCCGTGGGCGGGTTGACCAGGCTCGCGACCTCCAGGTTCGCCTCGCGGAACTGCAGAGTGCGCGACAGAGGAAAGTTCACGTCGTCCAGCGACGCGACGCTGGTCGCGATCGAGCGCAGCCGCGAATCCCGGCCGAGCCCGACCACCGTGACCGCCTCGCCGGACTCGAGCTCGGCCGCGTCGAAACGGACCGCGCGGATCGGCGTGCCATCGAGGGTCGCCGGATCGAAGGACACGACCGCGATGTTGTGGAGCGGATGCACGTAGAGCACCTTGCCCGGCACCTCGATGGAGCCGCCGACCGTGATGCGCACGTCGCCCGGTGCGACCGGGACCGTGTTGCGATCGACGACCACGAGACCCCGTTCCGCGTCGACGATGACACCGGTGCCGTGGTAGTTGCGCTCGGTGATGCCCGCGACCGAGAACGGCATGTCGAACGAGACCAGCACGAGCGACGCGGCGAGGCTGTCGATGCCCTTGTTGCGGCCGACCGTCGCGAACGACGTGCGTGCTGTGGCCGGTGCCGTGGCGACCGCTGGCGGCGCGGCGAGATCCGTGCAGGGCCACAGGCCCGTCGCGTCGTCCCGGTGGCAGCGGCGCGCGGGGAACCACGAGCGGTCCATGCGGATCACGCGCGTGTCCGAGCCTTTCGGGTCGTCGAGCGTCGAAAAGCGCAACGCGGTTCGCTCGCCCTGCGGCAGGCTGGCGATGATCGCCGCGAAATCGTCGAGCCCGAACGACCGGCTTGCCGCCGACGCTCGAGATCACGGCACCGCGCGGCACACCCGCCGAATTCGAGCGTATAGCCTGGATTGGCGACGAAGACGCCCCGCACCGGCGCGTTGAAGTGGCGCGCCATCTGGTAGGACAGCGTGTGCACCACGGCGTCGCCGAACTCGAGGTATGCGGACGGCGTGATCGCGTGCAGGTCGCCGACCGTCAGCTGCTGCTCGACGCGCTCGCCGCCACGCTCGACCGTGACGTCGATCGTGCGCCCGACCGAGCTGTCCACGATCTCGTCGAGCGGTTCGAACGTCGTCACGAGCCGGCCGTTCACGTGCGTGAGGATGTCGCCCGGCTGCAGCTTGCCTTCCGTCGGCGAGCCCGGCTGCACTTCGCGCACGACCAGCATGCCGGTGAGCTCCGCGCGCTCGCGCCGCGCGAGTTCCTGCGTCTCGGGCCGCAGGCCGAGGCGCACGAGTTCATCGTACGGCGTGTAGCCGAAGACGGTCTGCAGCGTGCCGCGCGTGCACGGGCTGGCCACGCTGCATCAGGTGCAGCGCGCGTTGCACGCGGCCGAGCGGCAGGTAGAAGCTCGACTGCGCGCCGTTGCTGCCGCCCGCATTCAAGGCGACCACGCGGCCGCGGATGTCGATGACCGGCGAGCCCGACGAGCCGCCCGACGTGCCCGACGCCGCCTGCAGGTAGAACGTGTTGAAGTCGTTGTACTTGCCGACGCCGTACTCGGGCGCCTCGCGGTCGAGCCGCGCGAGCGTGCCCGCGAGAATCGACAGCTGCTCGCCAGCATCGTTGCCGACGACCCGGATCTCGGTGCCGACGCGCGCGCCCTCCGGATACAGCGGCAGTGCCGCCGGGCGCGATGTAACGCAGCTTGAGCGGATCGTAACGATAGAGGCCGAAGTCGTGCACGGGATCGCGATAGACCGCGCGCAGCTCGACTTCCTCGCGATTCTGGAACACTGCCGTCGCCACGACCGGTCCGGGCGTGACCACGTGCCGGTTGGTCAGGATCAGGCCGCGCTCCGCGTCGACGACGAAGCCGGTCGCCTGGCTCGACTGGTTCCACTCGGTGTCGAACGCGCGGGCCTGGTCGATCTCGATCGTGACGACCGAGGGCGCGATGCGTTCGAGCGTATGGTCCCAGGCCGGGTTCTCCTCCGCCGCGTGCGTCGCGGGTGCGCCGGCCAGGAGTGCCACCACGGCCAGCCACGCAGCAGCAACCGCACACCGGCCCGGTACGCGCTGGAAACTCACAGGTCGCGGCCGAACGCCGCGCGAAAGCGCTGCTTGAATTCGTTCATGTCGAAACGGTGACTCTGCGTGCCGGCGTGCGCGATCTTGATCGCGCCCATCAGTGACGCTATACGACCCGTGGTCTCCCAGTCGAGTTCATTCATGAGGCCGAAAATGAGGCCGGCGCGGTATGCGTCGCCGCAACCGGTCGGGTCCTTGACTGCGTCGGGCGGCGCGAGCGGGATCGCGTGCTCGCGTCCCCCGGCGTAGATCACGCTGCCCTCGACTGCCCTTGGTCACGATGTAGGCGCGCACGGTCGCCGCGATCTGCGGCCGCGTCGAGCCCGGTGCGCTCCTGCAGCAGCTGGGCTTCGTAGTCGTTGACCGCGACCCAGGTCGCCTGGTCGACGAACGCGCGCAGTTCCGCGCCGTTGAACATCGGCAGGCCCTGGCCGGGGTCGAAGAGCCAGGGAATGTCCGCGGCGGCGAACTGCGCGGCGTGCGGCGACCATGCCCTCGCGCCCGTCCGGTGCGACGACGCCGAGCGTGATGCCGCCATCGGCCGGCACGACGTTCTGGTGCGACTGGCTCATCGCGCCCGGATGGAACGCCGTGATCTGGTTGTCGTCGAGGTCGGTCGTGATGAAGGCCTGCGCCGTGAACTCGTCGTCGAGCGTGCGCACGTGCTCGAGGTTGACGCTCGCAGGCGTGCAGCCAGCGCCGGTACGGCTCGAAGTCGTGGCCGACCGTCGCCATCGGCGCGCCGCTGGCCGCCGAGCAGCCCGAGGTTGTACGCGATGTTGCCGGCGCACCCGCCGTAGTTGCGCCGCATGCTCGGCACGAGGAACGAGACGTTCAGCATGTGGATGCGGTCCGGGCAGGATGTGCTCGCGGAACCGGCCGGGAAAGACCATGACGGTGTCGAATGCGATCGAGCCGCAGATCAGGGCGGACATGGAGGAATCACCAGGTTGGGAAAAGGAAACGGGTTACCGGGCCAGCGCGATGATCGCAGCGGCCACCGGGTGATCCCAGAGCACGAGCAACCAGGTGCCGCCGACGAGCAACAGCGCGAACAGGACTGCCGCGGAGCCAACGTCCTTCGCGAAGCCCGAGAGCGGGTGGCGCTCGAGCCCGATGCGGTCGACGACGACCTCGACCGCCGTGTTCAGCAGCTCGACGATCATCAACAGCAGCAGGCTGCCGACCAGCAGGACGCGCTCGACGCCGTTCTGGCCGAGCCACAGGCCGGCCGGCACCAGCACGAGCGCGAGCCACGCCTCCTGGCGGAACGCCGCCTCGCTGCGGTAACAGAGCGCCAGTCCGCGCATCGAATTGAGCGTCGCGTGCCAGAGGCGGACCAGGCCCGACGGCCGGACGCCCTCGCGCATCGTCAGGCGGCCTTCCAGGCCAGGTTGAGCTGCTTTGCCGCGCGGACGTCGTCGAGGCGGCGCACCGGCAGCGTCCAGGGCGCGCCACGCAGCTTGTCGGGCTCGGTTTCGGCCTCGCGGCGGATCGCGATCATCGCGTCGACGAACGCGTCGAGCGCCTCCTTCGATTCCGTCTCGGTCGGCTCGATCAGCAGGCACTCGGGCACCAGCAGCGGGAAGTACGTCGTCGGCGCATGGAAGCCGAAATCCAGCAGGCGCTTCGCGAAATCCATCGCGTTGGTGCCCCACTCCTTCGCCTCGCGGCGCAGCGTCACGATGAACTCGTGCCTCGCGCGGCGCTCGGGGTACGCGAGCTCGTAGCCCGCGGCCTTCAGCCGCACCATCAGGTAGTTCGCGTTCAGCGTCGAGAACTCCGACACACGCTGCATGCCGTCGCGGCCGAGCATGCGCATGTAGATGTACGCGCGCAGCAGCACGCCGGTGTTGCCCATGAAATTCGAGAGCCGGCCGATCGACTGCGGCAGGTCCTTCTCGTCCAGCCAGCGATAGCGGTCGCCGTCCTTGCCCACGATCGGCACCGGCATGAACGGCAGCAGGCGCTCGCTGACCCCCACGGCCCCGGACCCCGGCCCGCCGCCGCCGTGCGGCGTCGAGAAGGTCTTGTGCAGGTTCATGTGGATCACGTCGAACCCCATGTCGCCGGGGCGCACCTTGCCCAGGATCGCATTCAGGTTTGCGCCGTCGTAGTACAGCAGCCCGCCGGCCTCGTGCACGATGCCGGCGACTTCGCGGATGCGGCGCTCGAACACGCCGAGCGTCGACGGGTTCGTGAGCATGATGCCCGCGGTCTGCGGTCCGACCGCGGCACGCAGCGCATCGAGGTCGATGTCGCCGTTCGGCAGCGACGGTATTTCCTTCACCGTGCAGCCGCACATCGTCGCGGTCGCAGGATTGGTGCCGTGCGCCGCGTCCGGCACGATGATCTCGTTGCGGCCGAGGTCGTTGCGCGCGCGGTGGTACGCGCGGATCATCGCCACGCCCGCGAACTCGCCCTGCGCGCCCGCCATCGGGCGTCAGCGACACGCCACGCATGCCCGTCACTTCCTTCAGCATCTCCTGCAGGTCGTACAGGCACTGCAGCAGGCCCTGCCCCGTCGACTCGGGTGCGAGCGGATGCCGCCCGAGCAGTTCCGGGCAGCATCGCGTACTGGTTGCACGCCTTCGGGTTGTATTTCATCGTGCACGACCCGAGCGGGTAGAAGTGCGTGTCGATGGAGAAATTGAGCTGCGACAGGCGCGTGTAATGCCGCACGGCCTGCAGCTCGGACACCTCGGGCAGCAACGGCGGGTGCGCGCGGCGCAGCGCGGCCGGCACGGCGGCCTCGACGTGCTCCTGCGCGAACTGCGCGGCGGCGCTGCGGCCGGGGGCGGAATGCTCGAAGATCAGTTTTTCATGCATGGCGGTGATTCCTGCATCAGGCCGCGGCGGCCGGCGTGCGCAGCGTCTCTGCGAGCACGCGCGCATAGGTGTCGATGTCGGCGCTGGTGCGCGTCTCGGTTGCGCACACGAGCAGCGCCGCGCCGAGCGACGGGTAGTGGGCGGAGATGTCGTATCCGCCGACGATGCCGCGGCGCGCGAGCGCCTCGAGCACGCCCCGCACCGGGCGGTCGAGCAGCAGCACCGCCTCGTGGAAGCGCGGGCGGTCGAACGCGAGCCGGACGCCTGGTATGCGCGTGAGCGAATCGACGAGTTGCTGCGTGCGCTGCATCGACGTCGCCGCGACGCGCTCGAGTCCCTGCGGGCCGAGCAGCGACATGTAGATCGTGGCGGCGGTGACGAGCAGGCCCTGGTTCGTGCAGATGTTCGACGTCGCCTTGCTGCGGCGGATGTGCTGCTCGCGCGCCTGCAGCGTCAGCGTGAAACCCGGCTTGCCGTCGAGGTCCACGGTGCGCCCGATGATGCGGCCCGGCATCTGGCGCACGTGCTCCATGCGCGTCGTCATGAAGCCGAAGTACGGCCCGCCGGACGACAGCGGCACGCCGAGCGGCTGGCCGTCGCCGCACGCGATGTCCGCGCCGCTGCGCGCCCCACTGGCCCGGCGGCTTCAGCATCGCGAGCGACGTCGGATTCACCACGGCGATCACGAGCGTCGCCGTTCTCGTGCGCCCAGTCGGTGAGCGCATCGACGTCTTCGAGCGTGCCGAAGAAGTTCGGCTGCTGGATCACGAGCGCCGTGATGTCCTGGCCGCGATACCGGTCGAGCGTCGAAAGCAGCGTCGTGGCCGCCCTTCGGGTCGTACGGCAGCAGCTCGAACGCGAGGTTCTGGTTGCCGGCGACCGCCCGCGACCACGTCGCGGTACGTCGGGTTCAGCGCCGCGCGGCAGCAGGATGCGCGCGACTTCGACTTGCGATTCGCGCGCACCGCCATGAGGCAGGCCTCGGCCAGGGCCGACGCGCCGTCGTAGAGCGACGCGTTCGAGACCTCCAGGCCCGTCAGGCTCGACATCATCGTCTGGTACTCGTAGAGCAGCTGCAGCGTGCCCTGGCTCGCCTCGGCCTGGTACGGCGTGTAGGCGCTGTAGAACTCGCCGCGCGTCACGATGGCCCAGACCGCCGACGGGAATGTGGTGTTCGTACGCGCCGGCGCCGATGAAGTTGAGCGGCCGGCCGTCGCGCGCCGCGCGCTCGTGCATGAGTCGCCCGATTTCCATTTCGCTCAGCGCGGGCGGCATGCCGGGCAGCGCCGTGCACGCGCAGTTCGGCCGGAATCTCGTCGAACAGCGCATCGATGCTCCGGCGCGCCGATCGTCGCGAGCATCTGCGCGGACGTCGTCGTCGGTGTGGGGGATGAAGGGCATGCTGCAAGCCTCGTCAGGCAGTCGGTGGTCGGTAACCAGGCCGGTCGGTCGTGCAGGCGGTGCGGCCGCGCCCCGGGCCGGCGCGAACCGCGCGGCGCCTGCGGTCAGTGCGTCTCGGCCGCGAGCGCTGACTCGTACGCCTTCGCGTCGAGCAGCGCGGCGAACTGCGCCTTGTCGTCCGGGCGGATGCGCATGATCCAGCCGGCGCCGTACGGATCCGAGTTGATCAGTTCGGGCTGTCCGCCGAGCGCGACATTGCCCGCCACGACCTCGCCGCTCACCGGGCTGTACACGTCGGACGCGGCCTTGACGGATTCGACCACGGCGCAGGCCTCGCCTGCGCTGACGCGCCGGCCGGCCTCGGGCACCTCGACGAACACCAGGTCGCCGAGCGCCTGCTGCGCGTGGTCCGAGATGCCGATAGTGATCGTGCCGTCGGCCTCGAGGCGCGCCCACTCGTGGGATTTCAGGAAGCGGAGATCGGCCGGAACGTTGCTCATGGTGTCCTCTCTGGAGCGGATGGCGATGCGGACATGCAGCGGGGATCGATGGCGCTTAAAGCGCGATGGCGGCCTTGCCGTTGCGCACGAACGGGCGGGCGCACGACGCGCGCGGCGAGCAGCCGGCCGCGAATCTCGACTTCGCAGGTATCGGCGGCCTGGCGCGGCACGCGCGCGAGCCCGATCGAGCGCTCGAGCGTCGGCGAAAACGTGCCGCTCGTGACCTCGCCGTCGCCCACGCCGGTCACGATCACCTTCTGGTGCGAACGCAGCACGGCGCGTTCCTCGAGCAGCGAGGCCTACGAACTTGCGCGCGGCGCCGCGCGGCCTTCTGCGCGGTGAGCGCGCCGCGGCCGATGAATTCGCGGTCCTGCGGCTCCCACGCGATCGTCCAGCCGAGCCCCGATTCGAGCGGCGACGTGGTCTCGTCCATGTCGTTGCCGTACAGGTTCATGCCGGCCTCGAGCCGCAGCGTATCGCGGGCGCCGAGCCCGCACGGCGCCACGCCGGCCGCCGCGCAGGCGCTGCCACAACGCGGGCGCATCGGCGGCCGGCAGCATGATTTCCCAGCCGTCCTCGCCGGTATAGCCGGTGCGCGCGACGAACAGGCTGCCCGCGTCGAAGCCGAAGAACACGCCGAGCTCGAGCGCGCGCGCGCGCGATCGCGGGGTCGATCACGCTCGCCGCCTTCTGCGCGCGCATTCGGACCCTGCACCGCGATCATCGCGAGATCGAGCCGGGGTTCGACCGCGACGCCGTAGTCACCGGCGTGCTGGCGCAGCCAGGCGAGGTCTTTTTCGCGCGTGCCGGCATTGACGACCATGCGGTACCACTGGTCGTTCAGGTAATAGACGATGAGGTCGTCGATGACGCCGCCGTCCTCGCGCAGCATGCAGGAGTAGAGTGCCTTGCCGGGCTGCGTGAGCCTGGCGACGTCGTTCGCCAGCAACCGGCGCAGGAAGTCACGGACCCGTTCGCCGCGCAGGTCGACGACGCACATGTGCGAGACGTCGAACATGCCCGCGTCGCGCCGCACGGCGTGGTGCTCCTCGATCTGCGAACCGTAGTTGACCGGCATGTCCCAGCCGCCGAAATCGACGGTCCGGGCGCCGGCTGCCACGTGGGACTCAAAGAGCGGAGTGCGCAGGCCCATGTTGTTGTTTCCCGCCGAGATCCAATGCAGCCAATAAAAAAGGCGGCAGGCCGCTCTCGTCGACCTGCCGCCCCTCTGTCCTTTTGACCTGAGAGATCGGGTACCTGCCTCAGGCCGGTGCCGCACCCCTTCGGTGGGCCCGCATTGGTGCGGACCGCTCTCCAGAGCCCATCAGGCGCTGCCGTTCTTTTGCCTGAGCGTTTCCGGGCGGGTTGCGCCTTCGGCGGATCGTTGCCGATCTCTCTCCGGACAAGCCTTGCGATGGGTGCGTGGATGTTACCCCAGCCGCCCGCCGCCGGCCACCGCGACCCGGCCGATCGCGCGTGCCCGTACTCGAGCAGTGCCGGCCCGAGCAGCGAACTTGCCAAGACCGCGGCCGGCGTCGAACATCCGGCTCCTGTCGCACCGGCGCCTGGACACCCGTCCTCGGGACTGGTCGGCTTGCCCGCGCCAGCGTCCGCCAGGTGCCACTGGCCAGGTCCAACCGGAGTGTCACGGCATGCATCGTCCCCTTTCCGTCGCGTTCGCCGCGCTTGCGTTGCTCGCCATGCCGCCACGGCTCGCGCACGCCGCGGAGGAGGCGTCCACCGCGCGCAACCCGGGCGCGACCCGGCTGCACCAGCTCTTCGAAGCCGAGTGGGAACGCGGCCTGCGCGAGAACCCGACTCGCGCCACGTACCTCGGCGACCACCGGTACGACGATCGCTGGCCGAACCTGTCGCCGGCTGCGCTCGAGCAATCGCACCAGGCCGACCTGGCGGTCCTCGCGGAACTCGACCGCATCGCTCCGGACGAGCTCTCGGATGCGGACCGCCTGAATCGCGACCTGTTCCGCCGCATGTACCAGGGCAACATCGACGCGTACGGGTACGGCTTGCGGTTCATGCCGCTGTCGCACCAGGAAGGACTCGCGTCGGCGCACCAGCTCGCGGAACTCATCGTGTTCCGCACCGTGGCGGACTACGAGAACTGGCTGCAGCGCCTGCAGTCCTTCGACGCGGCCGTGGACCAGAACATCGCGTTATTACGGGAGGGCACGCGGCGCGGGCTCGTGCAGCCGGGCGTGATCATGCAGCGCGTGCCGGCGCAGCTCGACAAGCAGATCGTGACCGACCCTGAAAGGAGCCCGTTCTATGAGGCCTTCGCGACAATGCCGCCGTCGATCCCGGCCGCCGAGCAGGAGCGGTTGCGCGCCGCCGCGCGCGCGGCGATCAACGGCCACGTCGTGCCCGCCTACGCGCGGTTGAAGGAATTCGTCGTGCGCGATTACCTGCCGAAGTGCCGCCGTACGGTCGGCATCTGGGACACGCCCGGCGGCGCGGACTGGTACCAGAATCGCATCCGCTGGTTCACGACGACGGATCTCACGGCCGACGAGATCCACGCGATCGGCCTGCGCGAGGTGGAACGCATCCGCGGCAAGATGCAGGAGGTCATCGCGCAGACCGGGTTCAAGGGCAGCTTTGCCGAATTCCTGGCGTACCTGCGCACCGACCCGCGCTTTCACTACGACGACCCGCAGCAACTCCTGCAGGCGTATCTCGCGATGTCGAAGCGCATCGATCCGCTGCTGCCGCAGTACTTCGGCCGCCTGCCGCGAATGCCCTACGGCGTGCGCCCGATCGCCGAGCAGATCGCCCCCGACACGACGACTGCGTACTACCAGGCGCCGGCGCAGGATGGCACCCGCGCGGGCTACTACTACGTCAACCTGTACAAGCCGGCGGAGCGCCCGAAGTACGAGATTCCCGTGCTCACGATCCACGAGGCGGTCCCGGGCCACCACCTGCAGATCGCGCTTGCGCAGGAGCTCGGCGACCTGCCGAAGTTCCGGCGTGATTTCGAGGCGACCGCGTTCGTCGAGGGCTGGGGGCTTTACAGCGAGAGCCTTGGCGAGGAAATGGGACTCTACGCGGACCCGTACGACAAGTTCGGCCAGCTCACGTACGAGATGTGGCGGGCCGTGCGTCTCGTCGTCGACACCGGCCTGCACCACAAGCGCTGGTCGCGTGAGCAGGCGATCGACTTCTTCAAGGCGAACGCGGCGAAGTCGGAGCTCGACATCGTCAACGAGATCGACCGCTACATCGCCTGGCCCGGCCAGGCGCTCGCGTACAAGATCGGCGAGCTGCGCATCAAGGAGTTGCGCCGGCAGGCGGCCACGGAACTCGGGGCGCGCTTCGACCTGCGCGAATTCCACGATGTCGTGCTCGGCAGCGGCGCGATCCCGCTCGACGTGCTTTCGGCGAACGTGGCGCAGTGGATCAAGACCCGGGCCGCCCAGGCTCAGGCGGCGCCGTGAGGGCCAGGTGAGGCGACGCCGCAAGGCCCTGGCGCGGCGACACCGTAATATAGAGTCGCGGGCGCGGCATTGGCCGAGATCGGCGAACAAGTTTTGGCTCTTTAGGTATTTATTTCATATAGTTACGTGACAAATCTCATGAGCTTCAGTCAACGTCGCAGCAGCATTCCCGTCCGCATCGGCGACGTCACGGTCGGCGGCAGCCACGCCATCGTCGTGCAGTCGATGACCAACACCGACACGGCCGACGTCGAGGCGACCGCGTTGCAGGTCCGCTCGCTTGCGATCGCGGGCTCCGAACTCGTGCGCGTGACTGTCAACACCGACGAGGCGGCGGCTGCCGTGCCGCACATCGTCGAGCGCCTGGCGCAGTTGGGCGTGTCGGTGCCGATCGTCGGCGACTTCCATTTCAACGGCCACAAGCTGCTGCGCGAGCACCCCGCGTGCGCCGAGGCGCTCGCCAAGTACCGCATCAACCCCGGCAACGTCGGCCGCGGCAGCAAGCGCGATCCGCAGTTCGCGGAGATGATCGAGACGGCGTGCCGGCACCAGAAGCCCGTGCGCATCGGCGTCAACTGGGGCAGCCTGGACCAGGACCTGCTCACGCGCCTCATGGACGAGAACTCGCGGCAGGCGGCACCGCTCGACGCGAACGACGTCGTGCGCGAGGCGCTCGTCGTCTCGGCGCTCGAGAGCGCGCGCCGTGCCGAGGAACTGGGTCTCGCCCACGACCGCATCGTGATCTCCTGCAAGGTGAGCGGCGTGCAGGACCTCATAGCCGTCTACCGCAACCTCGCGCGACGCTGCGACTTCGCGCTGCACCTCGGGCTCACCGAGGCGGGCATGGGCTCGAAGGGCATCGTCGCCTCGACGGCCGGCATGGCCGTGCTGCTGCAGGAGGGCATCGGCGACACGATCCGCGTCTCGCTGACGCCGGAGCCGAACGGCGACCGCACGCAAGAGGTCGTCGTCGCGCAGGAAATCCTGCAGACGCTCGGGCTGCGCTCGTTCACGCCGATGGTGATCGCCTGCCCCGGCTGCGGCCGCACGACCTCGACCTATTTCCAGCAGCTCGCCCAGTCGATCCAGTCGCACCTGCGGCACCGCATGCCCGAGTGGCGCAAGCGCTACGCGGGCGTCGAGCAGATGACGGTCGCGGTGATGGGCTGCGTTGTCAACGGGCCGGGCGAGAGCAAGCACGCCAACATCGGCATCAGCCTGCCGGGCACCGGCGAGCGCCCGGTCGCACCCGTCTATATCGACGGCGAGAAAGGCCCCACGTTGAAAGGCGAGCGCATCGCCGAGGAATTCCAGCAGCTCGTCGAGGACTACGTCGAGCGCACCTATGCCGTTGCGTCGAGCACAGACAGGAGGATCGCCCATGACGACGCCGTTGCGTGACCGCAAGTGCCGGGCCTGCGCGCCGGGGACGCCGCCGCTCGACCCGGCTCGCGCGGTCGTGCTGCTGAAGGAACTGAAGGACGGCTGGCGCATCTCGGACGACGGCAAGTCGCTGCGCCGAGCCTACGGCTTCCCGGACTTCTACCACACCATGGCGTTCGTGAACGCGGTGGCCTGGATCGCGAACGAGGAAGATCACCACCCGGACCTCGAGGTCGGCTACAACTATTGCAGGGTAGTCTTTGCGACGCACTCGATCGACGGCCTGTCGGAGAACGACTTCATCTGCGCAGCCAGGCTCGACGCGCTCTGAGCGCGCGCAGCCGGCACAACGTGAGCGACCAGTCGGACGCCGCGAACACGCCGCCTCGTCCATGACGATCAACGCTGTTTCGGGGGAACCAGCCAATGACCGACGATCCCGCGGCGCCGGACGGCACCAGTGAACTGCCCTTCGTCGCGCCCTGCCGCCCGTTGCCGACCTGGTCGGCGCTCACCTGGGTCCGCAAGGGCTGGCACGACTTCCTGGCCGCGCCGCGGCAGAGCCTGACCTTCGGCGTGATCGTCGTGCTGCTGAGCTGGGTGCTCGCGTGGATCGCGGTCCGCTTCGGCGGTTACTTCGAGCTGCTCGCGCTCGTCTCGGGTTTCATCTTCGTTGCGCCTGTGCTGGCGGTCGGCACCTACGCGATCAGCGACCAGCTCGAGCACGGCGAGCGGCCGTCGCTGCGCCGCTGCATCCGCGAGGAGCGACGCGCGTTCGGCAACCTGATGGTTTTCGCGCTCATGCTGATGGTCGTGTTCCTGGTGTGGTGGCGCGCAGGGTCCGCCGTGCACGTGTTCTTCCCGGTGGATACAGCCGACGCGACCTGGCGCGACTACGCGCAGTTCCTGGGCATCGGCAGCGCGATCGGCTCGATCTTCGCGGGGTTCGTGTTCTCGTTCGCGGCGTTCTCCCTGCCGATGCTGGTGGACCGCCGCGCGGATGCAGTGACGGCGGTCGTCACGAGCGTCAATGCAGTGCTGCGCAACAAGCCGGCGATGGTGGTCTGGGCCGCGACGATCGTGCTGGCCGTGGCGCCGGGTTTCGCACTGCTCATGCTCGGGCGCGACCGGGGCAGCGGCCTTGCCGTGGTGATGGCGCTGCTCGGCATCACGCTGCCGGTGATCGGGCACGCGACGTGGCACGCCTATCGGGCAGCCATCGACGCGTCCGCGTGGCCGCCGAACGAGCGGACGTAGGGCGAGGGATCACCAGTGCACAACAAGGTGATGAGGTGCTGACGTCGCCTTCGGAGCGGAGCTGAAGACGCCCTCGTTGCGGCGATGCGATGTCGCAGTGGGTTCGGGAGACACGCCGTGAATACGTCCCTGTAGGCTCGCACGCGGCATCCATGCCGCGTGACGGTCTCCCGAACCCACTGCGACATCGCGTCGCCTGGCCCTTGTGACGCTCATGCCTTTTGACGGACCCCGAATCGACGTCCGCACCGCGTCGCCTGGTCCTCGTGACGCTCATGCCTTTTGACGGACCCCGAATCGACCTCCGCACCGCGTCGCCATGCCCTTGTGGCAATCATGTCGCGGGACGGACTCCCCGACCCGCTTCGGCAGCTGTTCGCCATGCCGTTGTGGCGCCGATGCCGCGACCGGGCTGCTGCGCGACAGGCGTCGTCGATACAACGTGCACCTCGACTCGCGTGCGCTCCGTTCGATGCAATGCACCGCGCACGCCCGGCAGTGCCTCGGTCTCCGGAAGGTCCGGAAGGCCGTCACGCGGCATGGATGCCGCGTGCGAGCCTACAGGGACGTATTCACGGCGTGCCTTCCGAACCTTCCGGAGACTGAGCCGCTGCCACGGCAATGCTTCGGCACGCGCAGCGGGCATGTGCGCACAGCGCCGGCACACGCGCGCATGCGGACGCCTCACGGCGCAGGCCGCCGGGCAGACGCGCTGCTCAGGGGCTGAGCAGCAACTGGTCCGCCGCGGGATCGATTTCGTGCATGAGGTCGACGGGCAGGCGCGAGTACCGCATCGCGGCCGCATAGCCACGCCGGTCGCCGCCGTTGTCGAGCATCCACTGGGCGTGTTCGCAGAGCAGCGTGAGCTGCAACGCGCGCGCGAGCGTCAGCGCGAGCCGGCGGGCCCCGGCCTGCAGTACGTCGATGTCCTGCCCGGCCTCGAGCCAGAGCGCCGCGCGTTCGAGAGCGCCGACGGCCTGCTTCGCCGCCGCCACGAGCCGCGGCTCCGACACGTTGCGCAGGCACGCCGACGCGCGGCCCATCAGCGCCGCGAGGCCCGAGTTCAGGTCGCTGCGCAGCAGCGCGTCGAGCGAAAGCACGTTCGTCGTGCCCTCCCAGATCGGCAGCACCTGCGTGTCGCGCAGCAGCTGCGGCAGGCCCGTGTCCTCGACGTAGCCGGCGCCGCCGAAGCTCTCGATCACCTCGGTCACGACCGCGACCGCCTGCTTGCCCGTCACGAGCTTCGTGAGCGGCGTCAGCAGTCGCAGCAGTGCGCGCTGCTCGTCGTCGATCTCGCCTGCTTCATGGCGGCCGATCAGTTCGACCAGCAGGAACGTCATCAGGAACGCGCCCCAGGTCTCCGCCTCGAGACCGGCCAGCGTGTCGGCGTGCAGCGGCACTGTGCGAGCGGCTGGCCGAAGGCCTTGCGCTCGGCCGCGTAGTAGCGCGCCAGCGCGAGTCCGCGCCGCATGAACGCGATCGCGCAGACGCTGTTCCACATGCGCGTGACGCCGAGCATCGGCTCGATCGCGCGCGTGCCGTTCATGGGTGCGCCGACCAGGGTTGCGCGCGCGCCGTCGAGCAGGAGCTCGGCCGTCGGCACCTTGCGCGTGCCGAGCTTGTCCTTGAGGCGGTCGACGCGGATGCCGTTCAGGCGGCCCGCCGCGTCGCGCACCTCGACGAAGAACATCGCGAGGCCCTTGCCGCCTGGCGGGTTGTCCTCCGGCCGCGCGAGCGTGAGCGCCATCTGCGACGTGACCGCGGAGGTGAACCACTTGCGGCCGTACAGCCGCCAGCCCGAGGAGCTCTCGTACGGCGCGAGTCTCGGTGCGGCCGACGTCGGAGCCGCCGGTGGTCTCGGTCATCCACTGGCCGCTGGTCCAGAACCGCGCCGGATCGCGCGAGGTCAGGCGCGGCACGGCGTGGTCGATCAAGGCCTGGTTGCCCGACTCGAGCAGCGTGCGCGCGGCGCCGTCGGTCATCGCGAGCGGGCAGGTGTAGACGTCGGTCGACGGGTGGAACAGGTACACCTTGGCGAACTGCGCGATGCGCGCGTAACGGCCGAGCGAGCGGTCGTACGCGGTCGCGACGAGCCCGTGCGTGGCCGCGAGGCGCTCGGCTTCGCGCCAGAGCGGGCTCACGACGACTTCGTCCACGCGGTTGCCCCAGGCATCCCACTGCGTGAGCACCGGCTCGTTCGCGCGGTCGGCGAGCTGCAGGCGGTAGAGCTCGCCGCCGGCCAGCTCCGCCGATCGTGTCGAGCTCGGGATTCAACGCGGCCAGCACCGCGGGCGGCACCGTGCGTCGCAGCCATGGGCCGAGCAGCGGGTCGTCCCGGAACTGGTTGCCAAGCCGCGGCGGTGGCTGCGTGAACAACGCGTCCTGCCAGGATTCAGTACTCATGACTCGACCCCCTCGTCGCCATTCTTCGTGGCGTTAATTGTTGGACCGGGCTGCGCGCATCGCGAGCGCGGGCACGTCGCCGCCGAGCCCGAGCGCGCGCTCGACCAGCGCACGCCGCAGCAGTGGTTGCCGCGCGACGACCGACATGCCGAAACGACGCATGGCCGCAACGGCCACGCTTCGCTCCGCAAACAGGCGGTTGAGCGTGTCGGTCGTGCCGAGCATCAGCGCGTTCTCACTGCGTCGCCAGCGCTCGTACCGGCGCAGCGCGCGCAACCCGAAGTACTCGTCGCCACGCGCCACGGCCGCGGCGAGCACCTGCACGAGCGCCGCGCAGTCCAGGAACCCCAGGTTGACGCCCTGCCCCGCGAGCGGGTGGATCGTGTGGGCGGCGTCGCCGACCAGTGCCAGTCGTGGCCGCACGTACTCGCGCGCGTGCCAGAGTGCGAGCGGAAAGCCGGCGCGGCCGCTTGCGAGCGTGGCCCGACCGAGCACGTGATCGCTTGCGGCCGAGACCCGCTCGCTGAACTCCAGCTCGGACGCAGCCTGCAGCGTCGCCGCCTCCGCGACGGTCGTGCTCCAGACCAGGGAGACCCGGCCGTCGCGCAGCGGCAGGAACGCGAGCGGACCGTTCGGAAGGAACCGCTGGTACGCCGTTTCGCGATGCGGTTGCCCGGTCTGCAGGTGCGCCACGACGGCCGTCTGCTCGTAGGCCCAGCCCGAGCGACCGATGCCGGCAAGCTGGCGCGCGACGGACTGGCTGCCGTCCGCGCCGACGACGAGCTGGCAACTGAGGCGCCGCCCGTCGTCGAGCGTGAGCCGCGCGCCGTCCGCCTCGAACTCGAGCGCTGTCATGCCGCTGCGAAAGGTCGTGACCCCGCGCAGCAGCGGCGATTCGTGCAGCGACCACTGCACCTGCAGGTTCTCGACGATGTGCCCGAGGTCGGGCTCGGCCGTCTCGGCCGCGGAGAACCGGAGTGCGTCGTGCGCCGTGGCCGTGCTTGCGGCGTCCCAGACGACCATGTTGACGTACGGGGAGGCGTGCGCGAGCAGCGGCTCCCAGGCGCGCGCGGCACCCAGGATGCGCTCCGACGCGCGCGACAGCGCCGACACGCGCAGGTCCACTTCGCGATCGTCGGGCCTGCGCGGCACGGCCGGGTCCACGAGCGCGACGCGCCAGTCGGCGCAGGCTTCCTCGCGGGCGAGCAGCGCGGCGAGGCAGGAGCCCACCATGCCCCCGCCCACGATCACGACGTCGAAGTCGGTCCGGCGCGGCGTCGCCATCAGCGCGTCCCGGCCAGCGGCACGCCCCGCGCCAGTCGCGGCACGCGCTCGGCGGCACCGACGCTCAACCGCGCCAGCGCTGACTTGGCCGGCGGCATCACGTCGAATGCGAGCAGGCCGACGCTGCGCAACCCGCGCAGCACTCCGAGCGGCGTCGCGAAGAGCCGCACGAGACCGTCGGTGAACGCGACGATGCGGCGGCGATCGGTGTCGCGCCAATCCGCGTAGTCCTGCAGCAGCGCCGGATCGCCGGCGTCGGTCGTGCCCGCAATGCGCCGATCGGCGATCACTTCCGCCAGGCTCATCGCGTCGCGCAATCCGAGGTTGAACCCCTGGCCCGCGATCGGGTGCAGTCCCTGCGCGGCATTGCCCACGATCGCGAGCCGCGGCGCCACGTGGCGCTCGGCGCGCGACAGCGCGAGCGGGTAGCTCTTGCGCTCGCCGATGCGCAGGAATCGTCCGAGCCGGAAACCGAACGCCGCCTGGAACTCCTGCAGGAACTCCGCGTCGGGCAGCGCGAGCAGGCGCGACGCGTCCTGCGGCTGGCGCGTCCAGACGATGCCGCAACGGCCGTCCGCGAGCGGCAGGATCGCGATCGGGCCGTCCGCGGTGAAGCGTTCGTAGGCCACGTGGTCGTGAAAGCGCTGCGTCGTCATCGTGGCGGTGATGGCGCTCTGCTCGTACTCGATGTGGTCGGCCGCAATGCCCGCCTGGTCGCGGATGGCCGAGCGCGCACCGTCCGCGGCCACGACGAGATGCGCCTCGAGCGAGCGCTCTTCGCCCCGCGATTCGTAGCGTACGCTGCGCGTGGCCGCGCCGTGGTCGGTGCCGAGCACCCGCGCCGGCGCGATCAGCTCGACATTCGTCGCCCGGGCGAGGTCCCCCCAGAGCGCCGCGCCGATCACGCGATTGGGAATCACGTAGCCGAGCGCCTCGAGTCCCTGCTCCGCCGCGTCGATGCGCGCCGTGCCGAAGCGTCCCTGGTCCGAGACGTGGATCCTGCGGATCGGCGCCGCCTCGCGTTCCATGCCGGCCCAGGCGCCGAGCGTCCGGAACGCGCGCACCGTGCCGTTCGCGAGTGCGGTCGTGCGTTCGTCGAAACTCGGGTGTTGCTCGCCGGTCGCAGGCGGCACGGCCTCGATCAGCGCGATGTGCAGGTCGAGCGGCGCGAGTGCCAGCGCAAGGGACGCGCCGACCAGCCCGCCCCCGACGATGGCGAGGTCGTACGGCGTGCCTGCGACGGCCGTCATCGCGGGTGGCCTCAGGCTGCCTTGGCCAGCATCGTGCGCTCGATCTCGGCGGGAGTGCGGGGCAGCCCGGCGGTCAACAGCTCGTGCCCCCCCACGGTGACCAGCACGTCGTCCTCGATGCGCACGCCGATGTTGGCCCAGCGTTTCGGCACGCCGCGCATGCCGGCGGGGATGTAGATGCCGGGCTCGACGGTCAGGCACATGCCGGGCTCGAGTACGCGCCACTCGTCGCCCACCTTGTATTCGCCGACGTCGTGCACGTCCATGCCGAGCCAGTGGCCGGTGCGGTGCATGTAGAACTTCTTGTAGGCCTCCTGCTTGATCAGCGTCGGCACGCGGCCCTGCAGCAGGCCGAGCCGCACGAGTCCCTGGGTGATCGCACGCACGGCCGCGTCGTGCGGCTCGTTCCAGTGGTTGCCGGGGCGGATCTTTGCGAAGGCTGCCTGCTGCGCCTCGAGCACCACCCCGTAGACCGCGCGCTGCTCGGGCGTGAAACGCCCGCTGACCGGAAACGTGCGCGTGATGTCCGAGGCGTACATGCCGTACTCGCAACCAGCGTCGATCAGCAGCAGGTCGCCGTCGCGCAGGGTCTCGGAGTTCTCGTGGTAGTGCAGGATGCAGGAGTTGGCGCCGCTGCCGACGATCGGGTGGTACGAGATGTCGGCGCGGTGGCGATGGAACTCGTGCAGCAGTTCGGCCATGACCTCGTATTCGGTCACGCCCGCACGTGTCGCCTTCATCGCGCGGATGTGCGCGCCGACCGCGATCTGGGCGGAGCGCCGCATCAAGGCCGCCTCGGGGCGGCTCTTGTAGAGACGCATGTCGTGCAGCTGGTGATCGAGCGCGACGAACTCCTGCGGGCTGTGGACACCCTGCTTCGCCTTCCCGCGCAGCGTGTTGACCCAGCCGATCACGCGCTGGTCGAAGTCGTGGTCCACGCCCATGACGTAGTGGACCCGGTCGCATCGTTCGAGCAGGCCCGGAAGTATGTCGTCGATGTCACTGATCGGAAACGCATCGTCCGCGCCGTGATCGCGGACGGCACCCTCGGGACCGGCGCGATGGCCGTCCCAGGTCTCGCGGGCCGGATCGCGTTCGCGCACGAACAGGATGTACTCGGCCTGCGGGCGGCCCGGGATCAGCACGGCCACCGACTCCGGCTCGTCGAAGCCCGTGAGGTAGTGGAAATCGCTGTCGGGCCGATAGTGGTAGTGGACGTCGCTGTTGCGTTGCTTCTCGGCGGCGGCCGGCAGGATCGCGATCGCGCCCTTGCCCATGAGCTTCATGAGCTGGCGGCGGCGGCGCGAGTATTCGTCTTTGCGCAGGGTCATGAACGGTCGGTGTGCTCGTTCCAGGAAAAATTCTGTGTGCGATCAGTGGCGCGACGTGGAGGCCGGCTGCGCCGCGCGGAAATCGGCGAGATCGTCGTAGACGAGCTGCACGCCGACGCGCAGGAACTCGACCAGTTCGGCGTAGGCGTCTTCCTCGGTCTCCTCGCTCTCGTCGCCGACTGCCCCAGCGCGCGCCACTTCGGCAAAGTCGGCGAGCACCTCGGCGACGTCCTCGGGCAGCGCGCCGCGCGGCAGCGGTCCGGCCGCGCCGAAGCCGTAGAGGAACCCCTGTGCCCACGCGCCGAGCGCCTCGACACGCGCGCCGAGATCGGCGGTGTCGGCCGGCAGCAGTGGCGCGAAGTCCATCTCGCCCTCCTCCAGCACCGACTTGCTGCGCGCGAACAAGGCGCCGAGCGGGCCCCCGTCGTAGTGGGCAGCGGCCTCGGGCGTCGCGTCGGGCAACAACTCCTGCAACCATTCGGCCGGCAGGTAGACGCGCCGTGCGCAGAGCGCACCGCAAAGACACCCGTGGGCCTCGGCCGCGTGAACCGCGGATCCGCCGGCCGCCAGCGCCTGTGCCACGTCGTCGAACCCGGGTGAATCCGCCATTATGCGTATGGTATCACCGGCCCCGTGCACCGGCCCGCGCCTGCGGCGAGTTCAATTGATTACCTCGGGGTCGGGCTCTATAGTGATTCGCATGAACGAACCCGCCGCCCGATCCGCCGTGGACGCCGAGTTGCGACGCATCGAGCGCCGCCTCGAGGAACTGATCGCGACCATCGGCCAGTTGAAGGAGGAAAATCGTGCCCTCCGGCAGCGCCAGGACAGCCTCATCAACGAGCGCGCCAACCTGCTGCAGAAGAACGAGCAGGTGCGCGGCCGGGTGGAAGCGATGATCGGGCGACTGAAATCGATGGAGCAGGGCTGATGACCGACGAGCGCATTACCAGGGTGAACGTGCGGCTGCTGGACCGCCAGTACGAAGTCGCGTGCCCCGCCGAGGAGCGCTCCGACCTGCTCGACTCGGCCGAGTACCTCGATGCCAAGATGCGCGAGGTGCGCGACACGGGCAAGGTCGTGGGTCTCGACCGGATCGCCGTGATCTCGGCCCTCAACATTGCGAACGAACTCATCAAGCTGAAGCAGCAGGGCACGACGCTCGAGGGCGACGTCGGCTCACGGCTGCGATTGTTACGCGAACGCGTCGAATCCGCGCTCGCGAAAGGTCAGCAACTGGAACTCTGAGGGATCGCGAAAGTCCGATCGCTCAACGATTTGGCGCCGCCTGCGGTGTTCGACACGGCTCGGGTTACCTCTCGACCGTATGTTAAATACCCTGGGGAACCTGGCCAGCCGGCAACATTGTGCAAGTCCGCCTCGAGCGGAAAGCCTTAAGTGTCGCGGCCTTCCCCAAATATTGCTCAGTGTCGAGAGCAATGGTCCGTGACGGCACAGGCGGGTGGCGCCTCTACCCTTCCCTCGCAGCGGAGCCTTCCGCTGCCGCGGCTCGCGGCCTGGCCCGGCCCGCCGCACCAAGCCTCGAAGCGTCGGGTACGCGCATGGCGGTGCTGAACGCAGCGACCGCGGCCATGCGCCGGCAAATGCGTGCGCTGCGTCTCACAATGCCGCACGCCGTCCGGATCGCCGCCGAGCGCGACATCCGTATTCACCTGCGCCGGCTCGGACTCTGGCGACGCGGCCGCCGCATCGCCGTCTACCTCGCGCACGGCGGCGAAGTCGACCTGCGCGGCGCGTTCGAGGATGCGTGGAATGCGGGGGTGCGTCTCTACGTGCCGCTCGTCACGCGCCGTCGCGATGGCCGGATGACCTTCGTGCCGCTCACCGCGACGACCGTTGTCCGCAGGAATATCTATCGCATCGAGGAGCCCGCGAGCGGCCGCAGGGGCCGGATTTTCTTGCGCGAATTGGACGCCGTGATGGTTCCGACGGTCGCTTTCGATGCCCGAGGGCATCGTCTCGGCATGGGTGCGGGTTACTACGATCGCGCCCTGCGACGGCGTCTCGATCGGTCGCGTGCGTGGCGGCGGCCGCGACTCGTCGGCATCGCCTTCGCCGCGCAGGAGGTCGGGCGCCATCGACGCTTCGCTCCTGGACGTGGCACTCGACGAGATCGTCACCGAGCGCGGCGTCCGTCGCTGCCCATCCACACTCCGCTGACGGACCGCACCCATGAAGCACTGGCTGTTCAAGACCGAGCCCGACACCTTCGGCATCGACGATCTCGAGCGCGCGCCGCGGCGCACCACCGGCTGGGAAGGCGTGCGCAACTACCAGGCGCGCAACATGCTCCGCGACGAAATAAAGCGCGGAGATCTAGGGTTTTTCTATCATTCGAGCTGCGCGGTGCCCGGCATCGCCGGCATCGTCAGGGTCGTCCGTGGCGGCTACCCGGATCCGACTTCGTTCGATCGCCGGAGCGAGTACCACGACCCGAAATCGTCGCCCGACGCACCGCGCTGGTACGCCGTCGAGGTGCAGCTGCAGAAGCAAATTCCAGCCGCTGATCACGCTCGACGAGTTGCGCGAGCACGCATCGGGCGCGCTCGGCGACATGCTCCTCCTGCGTCGCGGCAACCGACTTTCGGTGATGTCGGTCAGCGATGCCGAGTGGCGATTCATCGTCGCGATGCGCTGATGCGAGGTGTCGTTTTGACTTCCGGGCGCCGCGACGCAGACACACGAGTTTTAAAATTTCGTGACACTGCTCTTGCTTTTCTTTTTCTTATTCTGTAAATACTCCGCCCGGGACTAACCCGACATGGAGAATTGATCATGGCAGCGAAAGCAAAGAAAGCGACCAAGAAGAAAGCCACCAAGAAAAAGGCGGCCAAGAAGAAGTAAGGTCGCTTAGAAGAAGTGGCGGCGCTCAGACGCAAGAACGACCGCCGCCCCTTCCGATGAACGACGACTGTGCCCGCGCAAGCGGGCACAGTTGTTTCAGGGGGCGGCAGATTCCATGAGCCAGGACTCGAAGAAGCAGCAGGCGGCCGCAGCAGCACTCGACTACGTCCGCGGGGGCACGATCATCGGCGTCGGCACCGGCTCCACCGTCAATTTCTTCATCGACGGGCTGGCGGCCATGCCCCATCGCGTGACCGGCGCCGTCTCGAGCAGCGCGGCGAGCACCCGGCGCCTGCAGGCCCACGGCATCCCGGTCCTCGACCTCAACGACACCGGCGAACTCGACCTCTATATAGATGGCGCGGACGAGGCGACCCGCCGGCTGCACCTCATCAAGGGCGGCGGCGCCGCGCTGACCCGCGAGAAGATCGTTGCGGCCGCCTCGCGCCGGTTCGTCTGCATCGTCGACGACCAGAAGCTGGTCGAGCGGCTCGGCCGGTTTCCCCTGCCCGTCGAAGTGATCCCGATGGCGCGGGCACTGGTTGCCCGGCAACTTGCCCGTTTCGGCGGACGCCCCGCCTGGCGCGAGGGCGTCGTGACCGACAACGGCAACCACATCCTCGACGTCTCCGGGCTCGACATCCTCGACCCGGTCGCGCTCGAGCACGACATCAACCAGCTCGCCGGGGTCGTGGCCTGCGGGCTGTTCGCACTGCGCCCGGCCGACGTATTGCTGGTGGGCTCGGCGGTTGGCGTCCAGACTCTGACGCGTGACGACGGCTGACCCAAGACTGCGGCGCGAACTCGAGGAGATCCTCGGGCCGGGACTCCTGGCATCGCCCGACGCGTGCGTCGCGTTCGAGTGCGACGCGCTGACCGCGCATCGCCGCGTTCCCGACCTCGTCGCATTGCCGCGGACCGTCGAGCAGGTGCAAGCCGTCCTGCGCGCCTGCTGCGTGCATTCGATTCCGGTGGTCGCACGCGGGGCGGGCACCGGCCTCTCCGGCGGGGCATTGCCGGTGGCGGGTGGATTGCTGCTGGTGCTGTCGCGCCTGGACGCGATACTCGAGCTCGATCCGCGGCGCGGCATCGCGCGGGTGCAGCCCGGCGTCACGAACCTCGCGGTGACCGAGGCGGCGGCGCCCTTCGGTCTCTATTACGCGCCGGACCCCTCCTCGCAGGTCGCGTGCACGGTCGGCGGCAACGTCGCCGAGAACTCGGGCGGCGTCCACTGCCTGAAGTACGGGCTGACCGTCCACAACGTGCTCGAGGTGAAGCTCGTGACGATGGACGGCGAGCTCCTGGCACTTGGTGCGGAGTCGGGCGACGCGCCCGGGCTCGGCTTGATCGCATTGGCCGTCGGGTCGGAAGGCATGCTCGGCGTCGTCGTCGAGGTCACGGTCCGGCTGTTGCCGGTGCCACGCCGAGTCGAGCTGTTGCTCGCCGCGTTCGACGACGTGGGCCGGTGCGCGGACGCGGTCGGCCGCCTGATCGCGTCGGGCATCGTGCCTGCCGGACTCGAGATGATGGATGCTCCCGCGATTCGCGCGGCCGAGGCGTTCGCCCGCTGCGGCTATCCGCTGGACGCGGCCGCATTGCTGCTCTGCGAGATCGATGGGCTCGGGCCGGACGTCGAGCGGGACGTCGTTCGCGCCCGCGATACGTTCGTCGGCTGCGGCGCCACGGGCGTGCGACTTGCCGCCGATGCGGACGAGCGGCGGCGCATGTGGTCGGGGCGCAAGTCCGCGTTCCCTGCCGTCGGTCGGCTTGCGCCCGACTACTACTGCATGGACGGCACGATCCCGCGCCGTCACCTCGCGGCCGTGCTCGCCGAGATCGGCGCGCTGTCCCGGAAGTACCGGCTCGAAGTCGCGAACGTGTTCCACGCGGGCGACGGCAACCTCCACCCCCTGATCCTCTTCGACGCCGGCAAGGGCGACGAACTCGAACGCGCCGAGCACTTCGGAGCCGAGATCCTGGAACTGTGCGTCGCCGTCGGCGGGACCGTGACCGGCGAGCACGGCGTCGGCGTCGAGAAGCTCGGGCCGATGTGCACGCAGTTTCCAGGCGCCGAGCTCGAGACGTTCCACGCGCTGAAGCGCGCGTTCGATCCGGCCGGGCTGTTGAACCCGGGCAAGGCCGTGCCGACGCTCGCCCGCTGCGCCGACTACGGCGCGATGCGCGTGCACGGCGGCAAGCTGCCGTTCTCGCACCTGCCGCGGTTCTGAACGACCACGCGCATGTCCCCTCGCGATCCGCATGACCTGACGCAGGAACTCGCGGAACGTGTTCGCGCCGCGACCACGGCCGGCACGCCGCTCCGCATCGTCGGCGGCGACACCAAGCGCTGGTACGGACGCGCCGCCGGCGGCGAGCTGCTGGCCATCGCCGGCCACACGGGCGTGCTGAACTACGATCCGGGCGAGCTCGTGCTGACTGTGCGCGCCGGCACCCGCCTCGCGGACGTCGAGCGCCTGCTGGCGGAGAATGGCCAGTGCCTGCCGTTCGAGCCGCCCCGCTTCGGCGAGGCGTCCACGATCGGCGGCGTGATCGCGGCGGGACTCGCGGGTCCAGCGCGATCCTGGCGCGGCCCGGTGCGCGACTACGTGCTGGGTGCAAGGGTGCTCGCGGGCGATGGACGCGTGCTGCGCTTCGGCGGCGAAGTCATGAAGAACGTCGCGGGCTACGACGTGTCGCGATTGCTCGCCGGATCGCTCGGCATCCTCGGCGTGATCCTCGACGTCTCGCTCAAGGTGTTGCCGCGCGCAGTCGCGACGCGCACGGTGCTCGTGAGGACCGATGCGAATGCGGCGCTCGATCTCCTCGCGGGCGCGTCACAGCGCGGCGCACCGGTCTCGGCCAGCTTCTGGCACCGCAACGAACTGCTCCTGCGCCTGGAGGGCTCTCCATCGGCCCTGGACGAAATCACGCCGATGTTCGGCGACGCAACGCGCGTCGATGAGTCGATCGCGACCGCGTCCTGGAACGAAGTGCGTGACCAGCGCCACGCCATGCTCGCGCACGATTCGCTCGACCTGTGGCGCCTGCAAGTGCCGGCACTCGCGCCCATGTCGTCGGCGCTGCCTCACGACCGCGTCGCCTGCGAGTGGAACGGCGCGCAACGCTGGTACCTCGGTGCGGATCGCGACGCGGCGTCGCGTATGGCGCAGGACGCTGGTGGCCACGCGACGCTGTATCGCCCTGCCGCCACGGCCGCAGCGACGCACGAGGTGTTCGCGCCCCTGCCGCCGGCCCTGCTCGACCTGCATCGCAGGATCAAGCGCGTGTTCGACCCGGCCGGCATCCTGAATCCGGGCCGCCTGTACGCGGATCTCTGAGCGACGCAGCCCCACGCCATGTATTCACGACCCGCCGAGCAGCTCGCCGACACCCCGCTCGCCCGCGAGGCATGTGACCTGATCCGCAGCTGCGTGCACTGCGGGTTCTGCCTGCCCGCGTGCCCGACCTATCGCGTGACGGGCAACGAACTCGACAGTCCGCGCGGGCGCATCTACCTGATCAAGGAAATGCTGGAACGGGGTTCGGCCAATGCGACGGCCCGGAGGCATCTCGACCGCTGCCTCACGTGTCGCGCATGCGAGACGGCCTGCCCGTCCGGCGTGCAGTACGGCCGCCTCGCGGACCTGGGGCGCGAGTTCATCGAGCAGCAACCGCCCGGCCCGCGGCCGACGACGGAGCGATTCGTCCGGTTTGCGCTCGCGAGCGTGGCCGCACGGCGCGCGTTGTTCACGCCGCTGGTCCGCATCGGGCAAGCCGTGCGGCCCGGCCTGCCTGCGTCGCTCGCGTCACTGCTTCCGCCACGTGCGGGCGCCACGGTGACCGACGGCGCTGCGCCGATGGCGTGGCCGGCGGCTCGCCACTCGCGTCGCCTGGCCGTGCTCGAGGGTTGCGTGCAGCCGGGACTCGCGCCGCAGATCAACGCGGCCGCGGCGCGCGTGCTGGACCGGTTCGGGATCTCACTGGTGGCCGCTCGCGAGGTCGGTTGTTGCGGCGCGCTCGAGCATCACCTGGGGCGCACGGATGCCGCACTGGCACAGGTGCGGCGCAACGTCGCGGCCAGCGCGCGGCTCCTGGACGGCGTTGCAAGCGATCGCGTCGAAGCGATCGTGAGCACGGCGAGCGGCTGCGGTGTGTTCGCGAAGGACTACGGCCACGTGCTGCGGCACGACGATCCGACGACCGTGGCGCAGGCCGAGCGCGTGGGCGCGGCAACACGGGACATCTGCGAGGTGGTCGACCTGTCGGACCTGCGACAGGCGATTGCGGTGAGTCAT
The DNA here is from genome assembly GCA_963786705.1 of uncultured Gammaproteobacteria bacterium. GTDB lineage: Bacteria > Pseudomonadota > Gammaproteobacteria > Steroidobacterales > Steroidobacteraceae > RPQJ01. The sequence goes on along the minus strand of CAWBAG010000016.1, from coordinate 46,193 downwards.
GCAACCAGCGTTGCGGGTGGTGAAGCAACGTCGGCGGCGGCACGGCAACGCCTGCGCGTGGCGTGGCAGGCACCCTGCTCGCTGCAACATGGCCAGCGTCAATCGACTGCCGGCCGGGTCGAGGCGCTGCTGCTCGCCGCCGGTTGCGAACTGGTGCCGGTCCGGAATCCGACGCTGTGCTGCGGCTCGGCGGGCACCTACTCGATCCTGCAACCGGAACTGTCCAATGAACTGCGGTCGCGGAAGCTCGAATCGCTCGTGGGCGACCGGCCGGACGTGATTGCGACGGCCAACATCGGTTGCCTCGAACACCTGCGGCAGGTGAGCACGGTGCCAGTGCGGCACTGGATTGAGATCGTCGATGTCGCGCTGCGCCAACGAGGGCCGGCGCAGCCCTGACGCGGCGCGATCGCGCGCGACTCAGTTCTTCGATTTTTTCGGTTGCGACTTCGCCGCGGACGCTGCCTTTGCTTTGGATTTTCCGGACGTCGGCTTCGGCTCGGGCAACTCGCGTGCCGTCAGCCGGACGAGTTGCGCGGCCAGGACCGGGTCGTCAAGTTCCGCGCTGACGAGGAAGTACGGCTTCGAGCCCGGGTACGGCGGCGCCTCCACGACCTGGCCCAGGTGGGCACGACCGCTGGCGGTCGGCTTGACGAAGAACTGGTTGTCGCAGACCAGCGCGACGACCTTGCCGTCGCAGTAGATCGCGTACTCCCCGAACATCTTCCTGAACGAGATCTTCCCCGCGCCGCCGACCTGGTCGCGGACGTACTCGACGAAACTCAGCGTCGACGCCACGGGGCCAGCCTTACGCCGTCACTTGCGAATCAGCGCAACCGAATACGGGTGCAGGGTCGCCGACATGACGCCTGCCTCGACGGCCGGATCCGTTTCCATGTAGCGGCGCGCCGCCGCCTCGCTCTCGGCCTCGAAGATCACGATACCGAAGGTCTGGTCGGGCGGCTCGTCCGTGCGTCCCGCGAGGATCACCTGCCCGGCCTCCACCCCTTTCGCGAGGCGGTCGAAGTGCCTCGACACCGCCGCGTTGTCGGCTTCCTGCCAAGCGCTCTCCTGGTGGTACCTCGGCGTGAGGCGAAGCACGTACATGAACTGCTTCGGCTTGGCGGGCGCCGCCTGTGCCACCGGGGTCGAGCCGGTCTCCGCTGCAGCGGGCGTCGCCACGGTAGCAGCCGCAGCGGGCGTGACCGTTGCCGGCGCCGCGGGCGTCGCCGCCTCTTGCGCGTTCACCACCGCGACAGCGGCAACCGGTGCGCCCGCTGCCTGCGTCGCGCGGGGCGTCGATTCCAGTGCGTGCACCACGGCAGGCGCCCACGTCGAGTTGGCCAGCAAGAGCGCCGGCAACCAGTTCGCTCGGATGGCCATCTTGAAATCCCTCTCATGACTCCGTGGCACGACAATGGCACCACCGCTGCACCGGCTCAAGACCCGATCGTCTCACCCGGGGGGCGGATCGTCGCAGGCCGTCACTACAGCGCTGTATCACTGGACCAACCTGAATCCGCTCGAGCGTGCTCCGGTGTCACGCCTGAAATGAACGGGCCGCCAGGGGCGGCCCGTCGTCCCATTGCAGAAGCGAAATTTGTCAGCCGGCCGACATGCCGAGTCCGACCATCGCCGCGTCCAGCTTTTCCTTCACCTGGCGCGCGGCCGCAACGGCCTGTTCCACATTGCCGGCAGCCTGGGCGGCCGTGGCCTGGTCCCACAGGGTCTTGGCTTCATCCGCGCCGGACTTCGCCGCCTCGAACGCCGCCGCATCGAGCCCGGCCGGCAACTTCTTCGACTTCGAGAGCATCCCGACCCGGCTGGTGACAGCCGCCAACTGCGGGGGAAGGTCCGTCGACAACGTGCCCCACTCGCTGTTAAGCGCCTGGAGCGCAGCCGCTTCGGCAGCCTGCTTGGCGGTGCCGGCCGTGGCGGCGAGGCCCTGCGCCTGCGTAAGCAGCGCGGGAGCGGCGGCGAGCACACCTTTGTAGTCCTTCTGGTCGAACTTCATCTTCAGGTCGGCGATCTGGCTCGTCACCGCCTGCAGCTGATCCGGGATGTACTGCGCGGCATCGGGGCCGGCGGCGGCGACCGCGGCTTCGATGTCGGCGATGGCCTTCTTGGCCGGTTCCATCTGGTTGGCGCAGCCGGCGAGCAGCACGGCAGCCATTGCCAGCGCGAGAAATCCGGCGAACATGGACTTGAACTTCATCGGGAACTCCTTGGGCGTTCGGTCGTATCAGGCGATCAGGGAATACGCAGCTTCTGGCCGACCTGGATCTTGTCCGGGTCGCTCAGCGTGTCCTGGTTGGCCTTGAAAATCTCAGGGTACAGGTTGCCGTCGCCATACACCTCCTTGGCGATCTTCCACAGCGTGTCGCCCTTCTTCACTTCGTACCACTGCGTGTAGGCGCTGTCGGCAGGCGCCGCGTCCGGCTGCTCCGGCGCTGTCCCCCGTGCGGGAGGGGTCTTTTCTTGCATCGTGATCTCCTTGTCGCTGGTTGATGTCAGGCGGCGACGCCGCCCGACACGGTTTGCCCGTCCAATGCGTGAACCCCACCCGTGGGCTCACCGATGCACCGGGATGCGCTTGACTATGGAATTTCCTGGACCGCGATAATATTAGCCGGTCTGAACGCGAAGCGCGGGATCAGTGGCCCGGGCACCCGCATCGACCGCGTCAGCCCTGCATCACCACGTCCTTGTAGACCGAGCGCCTGGGCGCGGCCATCAGGCGGCGCAGCATCGGCTCGAAGGTCGAGATCGGCAGGATATCCCTGGCCCGGTCGAAGGCCGGGTTGTCGTACAGCTCGATGAACTCCGCGGTGCGTTCGTAGTGCGGTTGGCCCTTGAAGCAGTCGCGCATGTTGCGGTCCATGCCGATGTGGTGGAAGAAGTTGTAGCCCTGGAAGATCCCGTGGTTCTCGACCATCCAGTGGTTGGCCTCGCTGACGAAGGGCTTCAGGATCGCCGCCGCGATCTCGGGGTGATTGTATGAACCGAGCGTGTCGCCGATGTCGTGCAGCAGCGCGCAGACCACGTACTCCTCGTCGCGCCCGTCGCGCAGCGCGAAGGTCGCGGTCTGCAGGCAGTGGCTGTAGCGGTCGACCGGGAAGCCGCCGTAGTCGCCTTCCAGCAGTTTCAAGTGGGCGAGTACTCGGTCGGGCAGCGCCTGGGCGAACTGCCGCGCCTCGGGCACGATGATGTCCCAGTCTGCCTTGGTGCAGTCTTCCATGCGCGTGAAGGTGGCGCGAGCGTTCATTGCAGTTTCCTCGGTCGGAGCGACAGGCGTGCGACGGTTGCGGGGCGGTGCCAGGTGGCAGTGCGGGCACCTGGCTTCAGCCGGGATTGGTCGAAGTGATGAACCAGGTGCTCGAAGGTGCCCAGACCCCGTTCGGTCGCACGTACGGCACGAGTGCCTCGGTCAGCGCGGTGACCACCTGGGGCTTGCGCTTTTCGCCCTCCGCCCCTGCCAGTCGAATGATCTCTCCGGCCGGTCCAAGCGCCATGGCGAACTCGATGGCGTCGGCCAGGTCGCGCCCGATGCAGATGTCGCAGTCGTAGCGCTCGAACGTGATGCGGTCGAAGCCCGCGGCGCGAAGCATCGTACTCACCATGTCCGGGCCCGACATGGAGAACGGACCGGGACCGCAGTGCACCTGGTCGGTCTCCTCGTGCGACACGACGGGCACGATGTCCCGGACCCGCAGCTCGGCCTCGTGCAGCCAGGCATTCTCCTCGCGTCGCCGCCAGACGATCTGCATGAACGTGCCGCCCGGCTTCAGCGCCTTGCGCACGTTGCGCATGGCCGCGCCCGGCATGTCGAAGAACATGGTGCCGAAACGCGCGAACGCGTGGTCGTAAGGACCGTCGAGGTCGCCGCCCTGGACATCGCCGACAATGAACCTTGCGTTGGCGACGCCGTTGCTGCGTGCCTCGGCCTCGGCGGCCCGGATGAAGTTCTCGGCGCAGTCGATGCCAATTGCCTCGCCGCCCGGCGCCACGCTGCGGGCGATGCGCAGCGTGCTGTCACCGAAGCCGCAACCGACGTCGAGCACCCGGGCACCGGCGGGATAGCGGGTTCGTTCGAGGGCCGCGTCGCTGTGCTGGGATAGCCCGTCGATGAGCAGGTGCTTGAAGCGACAGAACTTGTCGAACAGCACTGTGTTCCAGGCTTCGACGACGATACGGTTGCTGTCGTCCATGGGGCACCTTCTGGTGCCGGATTACACACCCAATCGGCTGCCACGGCAATTTTGCCCGCGCGATGGCCGCGATGGCCGACACGTGCCTGCACGGGCGCCACGCGCGTCAGTGGACGCGTCGAACCAGTTGCAGGATGTCGGAATTCAACAGCGTCCAGAGGCGGTGCATGGCGTGCGCAACGATGAACACGATGATCGAGTTCATGAACAACGCCGTCGCCAGCGTCTGCAAGACGTGGGGGCGCGCCACGTGCCGCCGCGTCGCCGGTCGTAGCTCCCTCATGGGCCCGACTCCCCGTGTTGTTGTTCTTATCGGTCACGACGCTATGCCTGCGTCGAGCCCGGGTGTTCCCGTTTTCACATAAGTGCCGCAAGTATTTTCTTTGGTGCCGGCGTCGATCGGACCGGCCGTGGCCTGACGCACGCACGATCGACCCGTCGCCGACCGCAGGCCGATGCGCCGGGATCGCAACGCGACCGTCGCGGACGCTTGCCGTCGCGCCAGGCGTCGCACGCATGCTGCAGTGCATCTTGAATCGTTCGAGCGGCACGGCGTAGAAGTCCCGAACGACAATCGCGCACACCGCGCAATGTCGGGGTGAACGCATGGCCTCCGGCGGCGACGACTGGCTCAAGCGTGCGCTGGCCCTGCTCGGGGTCATGCTCGGCGTTTCGTCCGCCGGCACACTCATTTCATTGTCGGGCGGCGGCCAGGCCAGGAACGTCCCGGCGGTGGCGACGCCCACGCCCAGGACGACGAGGATGGATGTCGCCCCGAGCGCCCCGGGACCGCAGGTTCCCGGAACGACGCGCCCGTTCGCCATGCTGCAGGAATTCCTCGAGCCCGCCGGCACGTCGATACTCACCGACGGGTGCCCGCCGCTCGCATCGAGTGATGACATCGCTCGCCTCCATGCGGTTGCCGACTGCAGGCAGATCAGCATTCACTTCGTCATCGCGACGGTCCCGGACTGGGTCGACTCGAGCCTGCAGTGGACATTCGATCCGATGATCGATGCGATCCAGATGGCCGCAGGCCAGATGGACTACGTCCCGAGCGGGTTCTACCTTCCCGACTCGGACACGCTCGCCCGCACCAACAGCGCGCCCGCACCGCACGGCGAACACAGGACGCACGAACTGGAGCCGGGGGCGATCCTGTTCCGGCGCGAGAATCCCGAGGGCCGCCCATCTGCCGCAGGGGCTCCCGGGCTGGCGGCAACGCCCCGCGCTGAGCTCCTGATGGTGCTGCTGGTCGGGGAATCGGCCATCAGCGGCGTCCATCCACAGGCCTTGGCTGCCGCAATCGACTTCACCACGCGATGGCATACGGACGGACAGGACGGCCCGATCCGGATCCTGGGACCCTTGTACTCCGGATCCGCGATGTCGTTGCGAGCCTCCCTCGAGGCCGCCCGGCAGCGCGCAGCGTCGCTCGGCGCGCAGGGGCTGCGATTCGACATCGTGACGCCAACCGCAAGCAGCCCCAACAACCGCGACTATCTCAACATCGCGGGCCTCGCCTCGTTCCGTTCCACCACGCGTTCGGACGACGAGGTGCTGTGGGCACTCGCGCGATTCCTCGGTCGCACGGATCGCGCCTGGCGCTGCGGCAAGCAGGTGGCCTTGCTGGTCGAGGCCAATACGACCTGGGGCCGGCGCTTCTTCAAGCAAAGCCAGGGCGGCGAGACGTCTTCCGATTCGAGCCCCGGTTCGACGGGCACCGTGGCGACCCTCAAGGACAATGCCTGCTACAAGTGCACGCACGGCGACCCCGACAAGGAATTCGTGGTCGGTGCGCAACCGATGCCCTGCGCCGCCGTGCTGTCGTTTCCACTGCACATCTCGCGCCTGCGCAGCGAGGCGGCGCAGGCCTCCAAGGCGCAGAGCAACTTGGCCGTGCCATCGCCGGCGACGGTGAGCCTGCCGCTCAACGAACCGCTTGCGTCCGCCGATCGCGTGCCGTCGGTGACCCCGATCCTCACGGCGGCCAATGTCGAAACCATGCTCGGCGGCGTGTTCCAGGCGATCAATGAACGCCACGTCACGGCTGTGGGTGTGCTCGCCACGGACAAGCGCGACCACTTGTTCCTGGCCGAGGAGATCGCGCGCCGCACACCCAACGTGCTGCCGTTCACGATCGAGAGCAACCTGATCTACCTCCATCCCGACGTCTCGAGCTACGTGCGCGGCACAGTCGTCGCATCCACCTATTCATTGAACGATCGCACGCAGTTCCTGACGCGACCCACGCTCGCCAACCACCTGCGGCACCAGTTCGCGAGCAGTGCGGCGCAAGGCACCTACAACGCGCTCCTGGTGCTGATGGGCGACACGCGGCAGATGCTGGACTACGACACTCCGGCCGGTCCAGGCGAACCGGTACCCACGCTGCCGGAGGACGGGCCGTGCCAGCCCGGACATGCCACGTGCCGGCCGCCGGTGTGGATCAGCGTCGCCGCCCGTGGCTCCATGGTGACACTGACGTCGGCACCCCCCGTCCGTGGCCTCGAGACGGGTTACTCACTGCTGGTTCAAAACCCGCCGCCGTTCCGCGAAGCGCGACCGCAGCAGGACTACATCGGCGCTCACGGCCTGTTCCTGGCGCTGACCGCAGTCGTCATTGCGCTCCTTGCCTGGCATTCGCGACAGGTGTCGAAGCAGAAGCTCGAGGAGATACTGGGTGGGGACAAGCTCCGTTCCCTGAATGCCGAGCGGCGCGCCGGCCGGTTCGCCCGCGAGGGCGCGATGATTGCGCTGGCGCTGTGGCTGACCAAGCTTGCGCTCATCCACTTCGCCGACTCGAACCACCTGCAGGTCCACGGACCGCATCGCATCTACATCGCGCTTGCGACGCTTGCGGGCGGTGTCCTGCTCGTACGCGCGCTGCAGGCCTTCTGGACGTGGCCGCCGCGTGGATTGCGGCCTATCCTGGGCATCCTGGCGACGGCGGCCTTCGCCGCACTGATCGTCGCGTGGTGCCTGCTTGCCAGTGAGAGCGGCCGCGAAGCGGCCAGCCGCGCCATCGTCGCCTTGGCGCTGGTCGCAACCTTCATCGATATCCAATGGAAAGGATACCGGGCTGCGTTGCACGACGTTACGCACTGGCGCAGGTTGCCCGTGCTGTTCGGCCTCGGTGCGGTCCTGTGCCTCCTGTGTCATCTCGCCAGCGACTTCTGGAGCCCCGCGGATGCGGTGATGTACGCGGACCGCAACGGGTCCCTGGCCAGCCTGGTGTCGCCGGCACCCATCATCGTCGTGTTGTGCGGGGCCGTGTACTGGTGGGGCGCCTGGAACCTGCGACGCGTCCAGCTGATGCGCCTGCCGGAGATCGAAGTGGGCGTCGGCGACCTGCTCAAGCGCCGGGCCTTGCACGGCGGCACGAAGCCGGCCGATGTGTTCGAGCAACCCTCGCTCACGGTCGGCGCGTTCATGCTGCTGCCGGCACTGCTGACGGTGTATGCGCTGTGGGTAGGCACTGAACGCGTCGGATCGATCGACGGCCGCATCTTCGGCGGCTTCCTGCTGCTCGGCGCGATGTGCGTGCTGTCGGTCACGGGGCACACTCTCGCTCACACCTTGCACCTGGCCAATGCCATCCTCGGCACCCTGCGCGCACTGGGCCGCCACCCTGGCGTGAACGTGTTCAAGACCATCGGCGAGGACAACTTCTACTGGCACATGTCGTTCCGCGAGGTCACGGTCGCGGAACTGGAACCGCTGGTGCGTCGCGTGGAATCGTCAGTCGCCGGCGGACAGGCGTGGACCAGCCAGGACGAAGCCCAGCTGGCCGAGGTTGAGCCGCGCGATGCGAGACTGTGGCGTGCCCATGCGCAATCGGTGCTGAAGTCGCTACAGTTCGAGCCGACGACGGACATCACCGCGGACCTGTTGCGAACCAGCGACTGGAATCACCTGCACAAGCTGACCAGCGACTTCAACTCAATCCTGAACAGGACGCGCTGGCGTGCCGATTTCGACTCCCGCGACTGCTCGGCTGAGTTCCTGCGGACGCTCGAGCACATGGAATACGTGGTGATGTTTCACGGCGCCGTCGTGTTGCGCGACCTGCTGACCCGGCTGGTCTCCGGATTTACGGCGATACTGGGCGCCTTGCTGATGTTGATGCTCGGTCACCTGCTGTACACGTTCCAGGGTCGCGCGTTCTGGTTGATGCTGGACTGGGTCACCATCGGTGCGACGGGCCTGGTCGGCATCCGGGTCCTGGCGGGGCTCGACAAGGACTATGTGCTGAGTCGCCTGTGGAAGACGACGCCCGGCCAGCTCTCGGTCTTCGGCGGCCTGTCGTGGCGCATACTCGCGTACTTCGCGATCGCGATCCTCGCCCTGTTTGCGGCATTCTTCCCCGAGGTCTGGGGCGGCATGGGCAAGTGGCTGGACCCCATCCGGAAGCTGATTCCGTAAATGACGCCATCGCCGGACGCCGCTCCTGCGCCGCGTCTTGAATCCGTCCGTCACGAAGGCGTAGACGTTCGCCCCGGATAGAGCGAACGCCGAGAGTCGCGGGACAGTCCCTACACCACCGCGTTGTGCCGCGCGGCCTCCTTGTGCCAGGCCGCGCTCAACTTTAGCGTCCGCTTCTGCGTCTTGAAGTCTACGTACACCATGCCGAAACGAGTGCCGTAGCCTTCGGTCCATTCCAGGTTGTCGAACGCGCTCCACACGAAGTTGCCCTTGACCGGTACACCCTCTGCCGTTGCGCGCTGCAGGTTGAACAAGCCGCTACGCAGGTACATCACTCGGTCCGAGTCGTACACGTTGCCGTCGGCGGCAATTTCGTCGCTCGCAGCGCAGCCGTTCTCGGTGATGTAGATCTCCTTTGGCTTCCAGATCGAGTGCAGCAGCCGCGGCGCCCAGTACAGCACCTCGGGCGAGAACGAATGCCAGGTCGAGAACATCCTGGGGTGCGAGGCGCTCCTTGCGACTTCGCGGTAGCCGGGAGCGCTTGCGGAAGCCAGCACATACAATCTGACGGTGTAGACATTGATCCCGACGAAATCGACCGGCGAAGCGATGACACGCAGGTCTTCGTCGGTGAATTTCGGGGCGTCCTTGCCGGCCGCCTCGAGATACCCGTCGGTGTACTTGCCCTCCAGCATGACCGTCAGGTAGGCCGAGTTCAGGTCGCGCGTGGCTGCCTGCGCCGCGTTGACGTGCTCGGGCGAGTCGATGACCGGAACGGCCGTTTGCATTACCTCCGCCGGTCCGACCTTGGTCCCCTGCCTTCCCATCGCACGGATGGCCTGTACGGACAGCCCGTGGCCGAGGACGGCGTGGTGCCGGACCTGGTTCAGCGCGGCCGGCTCGAGCCTTAGCCCCGGCGCGAGTTCGGTCCTCACTTGTCGACCCTGGACCATCAGCTCGACGCCCCGATGCCCCATCTCCACGAATGAGTGGAATTCGTTGATCGTGAAGAAGTGCTTGACCCTGTCGCTCAGGTTCATGGCCACATAGCCAGCGTACTCACCGAACGCCTGCGGAATCTCGCGGGACTGCCAGCCACCGTACCGATCCTGCAACGCCTGCGGCAGGTCCCAGTGATAGAGCGTCGCAAACGGCTCGATGCCGGCGCGCAGGAGCTCGTCGACCAGGCGGCTGTAGAAGTCGAGGCCCTTCGGGTTCGGCTGACCGTTGCCATTCGGGAAGATGCGCGGCCATGAGATTGAGAACCGGTAGGCTGTCACCCCCATGTCCTGCAGCAACCGCACGTCCTCCTTGTAGCGACGGTAGTGGTCGATTGCGATGTCGCCAGTGTCGCCGCCGATCATCTTTCCCGGGGTGTGTGCGTACGTGTCCCAGATGGACTTGCCCTTGCCGTCAGCATCGGGCGATCCCTCGATCTGGTAGGACGCGGTCGCGACGCCCCAGTAGAACCCTTGCGGAAAGCCAGGCGGCGTGGGTCTCGACGTCGCCGGGGCGCGACTTGCGTGTTGGGCGAGCGCGAGCCGGGGCCCAGCGGTCAATCCCAGCGCAGTGGCGCCAGTGATCTTGAGGAACTCTCTGCGGTCGTAGTCGTTGGACATGCCTCGCCTCCAGAGGAAATCGTAACGTACTGATCACGCCGTGGAGCTGCTCCGTCGGCCCGGATTGGTCGCGGTGATGAACCAGGTGGTCGAGGGTGCCAGGACACTTCGGGGTCCGAAACAGCGAGCTTACGACAGCCGCCGCAGGCGGAACCGTAGGTGACGGACTACTCGGCGAGGCGGGTCTGCCGCCAGAACGCATGCAGTGCATCGCTCGCGAGTGCGCCGCCGCGAAACGATGCGCCCAGGAAGCTACTTGCCCGGTACCTCGACGGTATACAGCCGCACCTGCCGTTCCGCTCGGCGGCTGAACACCAGCTGATCACGCACGGGCGACCAGCGCAGGTTGGTGCATCGCCCTGGCAAGGCGACGATCTTCATGGCGACTCCCGACCCGTCGGCGTTCGCTACATAGAGCGCACCTGCCTCGTCGGGGCCTTCTTCCCTCGCAAATACCACACGCGTGCCATCCCTCGACCAGGCCGGCCAGCCGTCAATTGCGGCGTTACGCGAGAGATTCGCCAATTCCGAGCCGTCCGGCCGCATCACGAAGATCTCGGAGTTGCCGTCTTCGAGTTGCCTGCGCAACAGGATCCTCGAGCCGTCCGGTGACCAGGAGGCATACGTGGAGATTCCCCCTCGCGTACGTTGGCGCACGTCGGAGCCGTCCGCTCGCATCGTGAACACTTCGATCGTCTCGGGTTCGGCCCGATTGCGGCTATTGCGGGACGAATTCCAGATGATCGACTGTCCATCGGGAGACCACTGCGGATGGATGTCCACGCCCGGGTCGCGCGTGAGGCGAGTGTTGCCAGTGCCGTCGGCACGCATCACGTAAATCTCCGGATCGCCGTCGCGCGTGGACACGTACGCGATGCTGGCACCATCCGGCGACCAGGCGGGAGCGTCGTCCTCCGCGAGGCCCTGTGTCAATTGACGCAGCTCCGTGCCATCCGCACGCATCGTGTATACCTTCAGGGCGCCGTTGCGATTGGACACGAACGCGATCCGATTACCGTCGGGGGACCACGTCGGCTCGTAGTCCACGACGCGCGAGAGCGGAACCGGCTCCGTTGACTCGGCCGCGAGGGAGGACTGCGTTGCGCTTGCCGCAAGACAGCCCCATGCGGTGATCGCGGCGGCCTGCAGGAAGTCGCGGATGGCAAATCTCATATGGCGCCGCGTTGGGGTGTTCACGTACTCGTGGGATGTCTCACGGCTCATGCCAAACTTCGACGGCATCCGTCCCGGTGTCTTCCACTACCACCCATCGGCAGGGACGATGCGCCAGACGCTCACGAAGCTTCGAGGCTTCGAATGCCCGCCTGGCATTTTCCACGAGCACTTCGTACTCGGTCGCACACCGACGGGCCGAAGGCGTCGGGTCGATGACTTCGCAGAGCAAGTGCGTGCGCGTTGAGCGCAGGGCCAGGATGCTCTCGAACAGAACCACGCCCGCCTGGCTGGACAGGATTTCAGCGGCGAGAGCCAGGCGCTGATCGGAAGCGCCGGCGTCCACAGCAACAGCGTGTCTATATGCGGACATGCTCACTGACGTTCGAGTTCAGCCGCGTCCCAAGGCCGCAGACCGCCTGGGAAAGCCAATGTTGCCGCCCTGCCAGGCACTGATGAGTTGCACAACCTTCACTCTTTGTGAGATGCCTTCTTCACCGAATCATGGATCTTTGGCGGCAGGGGGATGGACCCTTCGAGTGCCGCCGTCCACCTCTTCCGTAGATGCTCGTAACTGTCCTTTGGTGCACGCGACTTGCAGCGCACCAGCTCTTCTTCTATCTCGCGCCGCAAACCCTGATAAGCGGCGGCGGCGGCATGGTGGCGCTGCGCTTTCCCGCCGGCATCGAGCGAAGTACTCGCGGCCGAGATCACTGCGGCAGCTATGCTCAACAAGCCAGTGAGCAACAACAGTGTCTGGTCTTGGCCCCTGGAAGCGGCGATGAACACAGAGGACGCCACAACGGCACCAAGGCTTGCCACGATGACACCCAGCCACCTCTGAATCCTTGCATAACGCGCAGCGGCCGTGTGGTGTGCGATGTGCATGACCACCGCGCTCCTGCACCACGTTTCCAATAGTTGCTCGTAGGTTTCCATGAGGGTCGCCCAACGATTGAGTCTGGCTACAGCCGGAAAGTCTTTCCCACAGCCGAGGGGACCACTGCGTCGCCGAAGGCAGATGTGAGTGCGCCTGTCGCACGCCAGCCCGTGCAGTGCGCCGGCACTATCGTCTTCGAGGTTGAATGCGCGCAGCGCATCGACCGTGTCGGGAATGATTTTCTCCGTGCTTCCCGACAGATGGAAACCTCCCAATACGCCGTGAAGCGACTGACCCGGGAAGGACTCCCGTGCGTGGGTCAACACATTCACGACGCCAGCGTGCGAACACGCAGTGAACACGACGACGCCCTTGTCCTTCACTCGCACGGCGACGAAGCGCTCGTCAACGATCAGCGGATCGGCCTCCCAATCCGACACCATCCTCGGTGCGTCGATAGTGGCCCGGCAATCCCGTCTCGAACTTTGTGACTCGCGGTATCTCGCCGCTGACGAAGAAACAGGTCCTCCAGGATGAGCTGCGCATCCGTGGCGTGGAAGACGCGTGCGCCTTGCTTTTCGAGCGCGGCCGCACTCGGGACATCGTCGAACAAGTGCATCGACCCGTCAGGCGTCCGCGTGGCGCGGGTCCGGTACATGTCCGGATGCATGTACGTGGGGACCTCGCGACCGCCGTTCCTCGTCTGGATCATCTCCAGTGCACGGAGCATGGCGCCGCCGTGATCCCAGTGTCCATGCGAAAGAACGATTCCGTCGACAGCGCCCATGTCGAAACCGAGGCGCTCGACGTTTCTCTCGAACACCGACGCGTCGGGCCCGGTGTCGAACAGGAGCGTCCTCGCGATGTCGCCACGCCACGCAGTGATGGCGCAGGACAAGCCGTGCGCAGCGCAGCACAGGCATTGGCCGGACAGGATTCGACCACCTCGTCTCCAGAATCGTCGAAACTCGGTCTCGACGAACTCCGGGGTCGGTCGAAAGACTGTCCGTCACGTTGTCGACGAGAACCAGGATTTCAACGCGATCGGCCGCGGCTAGTTCACTCATGTCGGGCTCCGGGCTGGAATTGTGACGACGTGTCCATTGAGCCTCCTCTAGCAGTAGCGACTCGCAGCACAGTTGCAACCACGCAGATTGAACATGAGATGCCAGTGTCCCGCTACTTCAGTACGCCCCCTGACTTGTTCGCTTTGGCGAACCAGACCGCGAATACACTGAGACCGAGGAACACCAGCTCGACGGCGATATGGGATCCGCTCATGACACTGGCTGCGTTGGCCAGGACAAAGCCCCGGTACAACGCTATCAGGAACAAGACTGCTGAAATGACATAGAGCGGCAGCGCCCAGGCGCGCCGCAGCAGCAGTCCAATTGCGCCGAGCAGACGCGTCGCGGCCGCGATCATGCCCACCGCGATCGCCCAGGACGGGATGTTCGCAACATATGCTGCATATGCCTGCCTGTTGACCGCAGTCTCAGCCGTCTCGGCAAATTCCCCGGGTGTCTCGATGAAATAGGCGACATACATGGAAGCGCCACCCAGCCCCCAGAGCAACAGAGCAATGGAAATGATCCAGAACAGGATAGGAGGCTTCGTGTCGGTAGTTTCCACGGCCACTCCTCGTTCAGGTTCAATCGTCGCTATGGTGCGCCGCTCCGTCCTTCAGCAATCCCATAGATCAACCAATGATCGAACGCTGCTGTGTAGCCTGCGGCGCCGAATGCCGCCTGGAGATCCGCATAGGTGGCCAGGTAAAACTGCACGTCGAAAGTCGACGAGGCGCGGCGTCCCTCGTTTGGCAAGCCTTGCGCGATCCAGTGATCGACGGCGCTCTGATAGTTCGCGCCGAACGCAACCTGAAGGTCGTTGTACATGCCAAGGTAGTAAGCGACGTCCACTTCGGCGGCACCCGCCCGCCCCTCGTTCGGCAATCCTTGATTAACCCAATGGTCGACCGCAGAAATATAGTTGGTCCCAAAGGCTGCTGTCAGGTCGCCGTAACGGCTGAGGTAGAACCGCACGTCGAATTCCCGCGCGCCGCGCCGGCCTTCATTCGGCAAGCCCTGATGGAGCCAGTGGTCGGCCGCGGCCGTGTAGTTTGCCCCGAAGGCATTCGCCAGGTCGCCGTAACGGTTGAGGTAGAAGCGGACATCGAATTCTCGCGCGCCGCGCCGGCCCTCGTTCAGTCCGTTGTATAGCCAGTGGTTCAAGGCCGCGATGTAATTGGTGCCAAACGCGTTCCTCAGGTCGCCATAACTGCCGAGGTAGAACTGGACGTCGAATTCCCGGGCGCCGCGGCGCCCCTCGCTCAAGCCATACGTGAGCCAATGATCGACCGCGGCCCTGAAGTTGGTTCCGAAGGCAGCTCTCAGGTCGCCATAGCGGTTGAGGTAGAACTGGACATCGAACTCTCGCGAGCCGCGCCGGCCCTCGCCGATTCCATAGTCGAGCCAGTGGTTGCGGGCTGCAACGCGATCATTGCCAAAGGCGGCGGCCAGGTCGCCGTAGTGACCGAGATAGAAGTCGGCATCGAAGGCTTGCGGACTGTCCGGCGGAGCAGTAACCGGCGACGTCGGTGGTCCTTGCGGAATGGCCGCAAGTGCGCCGTCGGGCACGAGTCGCACGCTCGGGAAGCCGCCATACGTGGCGAGTTCGGCCGGGCTAGGCACCCATCGCCGTTGTCCGCCCATGATGCGGTACACCTCCGGCGCGGACCACTCCCTCAGGAGAGTGTTTTCGTCGGGCAACCCCGCGAACGCCGCCAGGGAACCGTCGGAGACCACCCGCACCGCACGCGTGCCCCCGAATCGATCGAGCCACGTGGGGTCGGGGACCTGGAACGGCGAACCTCCCGCGTAGAGAAATACAGGTGCCGAACTTCTTTCGCGCAGCAAGGCATTGTCGCGCGGGCGCGGTGCCGTGGTCGGAGCCGCCGCGGCGGCCCGGACGTCGCCGGTCGTGCCACCCAGAGCTGCCAGCTCCGCGGCGCCGGCGATCGGCATGCGCGCTCCATACGCCGTGATGTAGGAGCTCGGATCGCCAGGCCAGCTCACGAACTGCCCGAAGCTGGTCGCAAGTGCTGCCAGCGGCGGCAATGGAACGTAGAAGGTGCAGAAGAACCCGGCGAGCATGTCGCCGAAGTCCGACGGACTCGTTGCAACCAGCGCAGGGCCGGTGAAGTCGAGTGTTACGGTGTAGCAGCTGGGGTCGTCGGCCGCGCCATATTGCATGGGCGTGTTGCTGTCGTACACGTACATCGTGCCCGTGCCATTGCCCGGATCTTCGTAACCATAAACCAGGATCTGATGCTGATCCCAGACGTTCCTGCCCGAATAGACCAATCCGATCGGACACGGCACGCCCGCGTCGATGAAGCCCTTCACCTTGTTCCATTCTGAAGCCGTTCGACTCCGCAGGGCCCCTGCGCCGCCGATTGGACTGGGCACCTGATTGAGCAGCAGCGACCATTCGAGCGTGCGGTTCAATGCACCGCCCTGGACCAGGCTGTTCAGCAGACGCCCCCAGATGTAGTCCCGGAGAACAACGCCCGCCGGCATCGCCCGCGTCGGCTGATCGTTTGCATGTGCACCGCGTGGCAGCGGCGCTCGCGCGTGCCAGTAGTCCAGGCTGGCATACGCCATGCCACCGCACAGGCCGATCCCGACCGTCGGCGCGACGGTGCCGATCGCCACGTTGGCAGCCACCCCCGCTGCGGTCAGGAGGAACGGGTCGGGAAATGGAAGCACGGCGGCAATGGCGCCGACCGCCGACCATATCGCGGGCTGCGCGAGCGCAGTGAGCCCTGCGGTCTCGATGGGATCGAGGGTCCATGAGTTGACGAAGGCAAACCCGTCGGCGTCGTTGCGCCATGCGAGAACTGGCATCGAATCCCCTTTCCATCGTGGACGACGTGGGATTGCAGAAGTGAGCAAGGTTCAAGCGTCTAAGCGCGAGTCCAGGCGGCACTGGACCTTCGGGTCAGCGCGCCGACCTCAACAATGAGCCAGCCCGCTGCAACTCGTCGTCAGAGCGCCGAGTGTTCATGCACGCCCTTACGCCCAATCAGTCAAGCCCTTTTGAACGCGTGCCGCCAACGGCGCAGATACGGCTACACCGTTTGAACGGTGACGTCATCCGGAGTGACCATGCGTCCCTTCGTGCAAACAGAATCGCTATGGGAATGCCTGGCCTGCACTTACGATGCAGCTTCTTCGAAACGATTCTAGCGGAAGGATCTGCCATACGGATGTAGGCGTTTGAGAGGAATTGCCCTGCAAAGGTTCGGATCGCAAGGGTCGTTTGATTCGAATGTTGCTGGCCCATCGATGAAGTGATCTTCGAAGCGCATGAACAGCGGGCGGCCCAACGTTCGACCTGAGGCGCAAGCAAGGGCCTCGCCTCGACCGACGGGTCAGGGCTCACTCTTTGTGAGCGGCCAGGCCGTCTTGAGTTGCTCGACGCTGCCGTTGTAGACGTTGATGTCCATATCGGGCTTGGTCCCGGCAACGGGCAGTTGAGCGAGTATCTCGCTGGAGAACTGCCAGAGCGTATAGCTCTGCCAGATGCCGCCAGGGAAGTCAGTTACCTTGCTCTTGAAGCGGGCATACCAGAGCGGCGTCTTGGCAAACACACTGTCCCTGTACTTGGCAGCGATCACCCTGGCACTGGCGTGATTTGTGTACAGAAGCGGATAGCGACCGGTTCGTTCCTTCACCCGCTCGATGAAGCGGATAGCTCCATCGACATTCATGAGCTTGGTCGACGTCGCGTCTTCCAGGTCCAGGGCGATCAGCTCGTCGGAAGCGGGCTTCACCGTGTCGACGTAGTAGTCGGCCTGGGCCACCGGATCACCTGCTTCTCCCCAGTGATATGACCCCCAGAGATAGCCTCGTCTCTTCGCCTCTTCTTTTCGCTGCACGTAAGCCGGATCAAGCTTCCTGGCTCCGATTGTCGCCTTGTGGATGATTGCGACAACGCGAGGCTCGGTGGAGAGCTTGTTCCAGTCGATGCTGTTTGCGTAGTACGGATCGATCACAAGAGCGACATTGGGGTCGCTCCATGGGGCATCGAATTCCGTTGCCATCGCAGATGCGGCAATCAGGAGGGCCGAGATGGTGACGAGTGTGCGCATGGTCGGGCTCCTGGCTGTTCGCCTTATCTCCCACGATGACCGGCCGCCGACGCGTGCGGCGTCGACGGTATCCAAAAACGCAGCTGTTGGTCCGTCCGGTCCATCGTGTGGTTGAACATCTGCGGCGGCCCTTGGTTGGTTCCGCGGGGTTGAGCACTCTTCGGGCCTTTGCCAGCAGGTCGCCAATTGTCTTGCCGAGATCAGCCTTGAGTCCAAAGAACCCGGGCTTGAATTCGGCGTACTCGGTGAACCAGGACCAGTACTTCTCTATCTTGGCTTTGTCGAGTTTCTCGAGCGCGTTGCTCGCCTCAGTCAACTGAAGGGCTGCAAGCAGCTTCCAGAAGAAGATCGAAACGTCCTTGTGTTCTTCATAGATCTGCCTGAGCGGGAAAATCATCACTTTAGCCTGGTCCAGGCCGTTGCGTTGTTCAACAGCGGTCGGCAGCGCATCAGTCACGACAATCGCTGGCACGTCAACGCCCTTCCGGTCTTCCGGTCCATAGAAGGCAGAAGACTCGATGAACGAATTCCGGAATGTCGTCGCGTCATAGCCTCGTACCACCAGGACATCGGGACCCGCTTCCTTGCCCGGCGTGATGAAGTACTTGTCGATCTGCTCCCGGATTGCGTCGGCGAACGGGCCTTCAAGCAGGACGAGGTACCATTGAAAACCTTCTGTGGGAACGGTTCCCATCCTGCTGGCAACCATTGTCATGATGGCTCTCCTGGGATGCCCGACGCCGCAGTTCACCGGGCGGCAAGGCCGGCTGTCGACGCTCCGGTGCAACTGCTCGTTCGACCCCACGGCTCCTGCGTGCCGCTCGCTTCAGATCCCGGGCGCTGGAACCGGGCCAAGCGCCTGCTCGAGCGACAACCCCAACGCGAGCAGATCGCGATCCTTGCCTGGCAGTGCGTCGAATTCAAGACCGATCGGTAGCCCGGTCGAGCTCATGCCGGCGGGCAAAACGAGACACGGCAGGCCGGCACAGCTTCCTTGCCCGAGATTGCGCCCCATGGCAGCCCGGATCGGGACCTTCTGGCCGAGGATTTCGATTTCCTTGTCCTCGCCGATCAACGGCGGTGGCATTCGTACAGCTGGGAACGCGAGCACGTCGACGTCGTGATCCACGAAGTAACGATGGACCGCGTCGCGTAACTGCACCAGTTGCGCGAGAGCAGCCTCGTACTGTTCCTTGCTGACCGCGTTTGGGGCGCCGGGAACGATGCGGTCGCGAAAGAGTGGCTGAAGGTCCGGGCTAACTTGGGATACAAGATCCTCGAAGGTGATGCCGGATTCGTTCTCCGCCAGAAAAGCGGACATGTTCGCTGCCGTCTCGTAGAGATGAACCGTGCGCGTCAGGTCGGTGCCGACCCGGACTTCCTTGGGCACGTCTGCCCGGACGAGCTCCGCGCCCGCGAACTTTAGCTTTCGTATTGCCTCCGTGGTCACGCGTCCCACGTCCGGGTGCACCTCGGTCAGGAAGTAGTCGGCAAGACCGATTCGCACGCCCCGGAGCGGCATTGGGGCTATCGCCGACATGTCACCTGTTACGACCGAATCGAAGAGGATCAAGTCCGCGACGGTGCGCGCCAGCGGACCTCCAGTGTCCCATCTGGGTGTAATAGGCATCACTCCAGCCCCAGGATAACGCCCCACGGACGGCCGCAGGCCGGCGATGCCACAGAAAGAGGCCGGGACGCGAATTGAGCCAAACGTATCTTCGGCAACCGCAAGGGGTGCCATGCGTGCCGCGACCGCTGCAGCCGAACCACCGCTGCTGCCCCCGGGCACGCGTGAGGTGTCGTAGGGATTGCGAGTCGGTCCGAAGGCATAATTGTTCGTGGTGTGCCCGTAGGACAGCTCGTGGATGTTGGTCTTGCCCATCAGTATCGCGCCCTGCGCGAACAGCGGTTTCAGGATGGCGGCGTCTTCCTTGGGCCGGAAGTCCTTTAAGGCCCGGGTTCCGTTTGAAGTGGGCAAGGTCTTGGTATTGATACTGTCCTTGACCGGAATGGGAAGTCCGTGAAGAGCCCCCAGCGGGACTCCACTCGCGCGCTTCCTGTCAGCGGAGCGCGCGGCCTCCAGCACCATTTCGGGCTCCAGGGTGCGAAAGGCATTCAGGCTTTGAAGCTCGGCTGCCCGGTGGAGAAGTGCGCGGGCATAGTCCTCAGCCTTGAGGTCACCGTGTCGCATGGCGGCTACGGCGTCAACGGCGCTGAGTTCCGTTGAAGCGCTCGGACTCCCTGCCCAGGCCTGTCGATTGAAAAGCAAGCCGCTGGCTGCTGCCGCACCGAGTAGTGCGGCTGCATCAACAAGGAACGCACGTCTGTTCTGTGGCATAGCGATCTCGTCCTTCAAACACCCCACCCCATCACGCCGAATCGCGCGAGACCGAACGGGACCTGACGTTAGAGCTGACCGGCGCGTCGCTTGCGTCGCGTCCTGTTGAGCGACGGGTTAGGGCGCACTGCCGTCAAGCGCGGCAGATCAGCCAAACGACAACCATGCCAACAGCGCTCATGATCACGTTTACGACAATGTACGTTGCGGGCAACACTGGCCCAAGGCGAAGGAAGTCGAGGGCGGTCGGTGGAAGCTCCGCGCCAGGGGCCAGAAGTACAAGGCGAGCGTGCATCTGGTCGATACGGCGTTTGTGCCCAACAATCCAGATGAACTTGAGGACGATCAGTACGCCAAAGGCGAGCATCGATCCCGGCAGCGTTACGACCTCGTGCGTCTTCACGAACGCCTGTGCTCCTTCAGATGTGATCAGCCATCCAATGATGACTGACAGCGTTGCCACAGTCTTGAACTGGAATTCAGGGAATGCCTTCGTGAGTTCGACAACTTGGGCGTAAAGAAGATCGAACTCGGACTTCGGAACGTCTGCAGCCATATCGCACCTCCGAATCCGTCAACTCGGCGCCCATCCTAACGCGTACGGACGAGGCGACCTCGTGGTGAGTGCCCATGCGCCCTGACGTTTGACGTGAGCGGTCGAAAATGGCTCGCCTCGGGATGCGGATGATGAACCACACCGCATCGTGGGCCTAGCCGCTGGTCCGCTCGACGCAACGGTTCGGCGGCACCGCGCAGTGGTTTGCCCACGACGCGAGCGAGTCGCCTGGATCCTGTTGTCAGGTCCGCCTTTCATTGCCCGTTAACCAGCCTCTTCTCGAGCCGGACTGCATCAATCCTGCGGCAATAGTAGCCCGGAACGCGTGCCTGGACTCGGAAGCCCCGCTTCTCGTAGAAGGCGATTGCCCGCGGGTTGTCTGCGCGCGCCTCGACCTTGACGCATTCAATGCCGGCAGTTATGGCAGAGCGCTCGAGCCACGAGAGCAGAGCCTCGCCCAGGCCCCTTCCTTGGAGCGTCGGCTGGACGCCGAGAAGGCAAAGGTGGGCCGTGGTCTCTCCGTACTGCATGATCCCGAACCCGACAACGCAGCCGCGCTCGTGGAACACCGCGACATTTGTGGCCGTGTCGTGAATGGCTCTTAGAATCCGACTGCGATTCCAACTCCAGGCGAGCCCGTACTCGATATAGTCTCTGGAAAAAGCCGCGATGCTCTGCGCATCGCCCGGTAGCGCAAGTCGAATTGGGCGCACTAGTAGCATGGCGGGCGGACCTGACGTTTGCCGTCAACCGCCGGGCAACAGCGGCGCGACGCGGCACCGTTGAACGGTCCGCTGAATGGCCTTGTCATACGAAGCCTCGCTCATCTGGAAGAACCCAAACCCTATCGAAGGCCTGCACGAACTACTCCGCCATCAGGCGCCCCTTCATATCGGCGTATGCAGTTTCGATTAACTTCGTTAGAGCCTCGGCATCGACGTCACTTGCGGGCCTGAGCTTCACATGGCGCATGAACTTGCCAGTGCCTTGCAACAGGCGCTCGGGATCGGCAATCTCGGCGCCACGAAAGAACCCGACATTGACGTGAGCCTTGAAGGCGTTGACATAGGCGAAGGCCGCATCAGCCACACAGGCGGTCGGATGGCCATCATGCAGTAGCTCTCGAACATCGTCGCCGCAGTCGCGCATGACCGCAAACCAGTGCTGTGCGATCGCCCCCAATTCACCCGAGTGTTCACGCATCCAGACCTCGATAGCTCGCTCTCGCTTGACCGAACTGGGGAACCTCAGAAGTTGGCTCATGGCCATCTCATTTCGACGCTGAAACACAGGACTGGCACCCCGCAGTCTCCAGCGCCGTATACCGCTTGAGCACAGGGCGCGTCCGGTCAGGGACGTCGGTCCTGCAGCGCAGCGTTGGGCGCCAACGCCGAATTTTAACTTTCAGCCAGCGCACGCTAGACCCTTAGTGATCCGCGGAAGCCCCTGGCGGCATAGTATGACTGCGCCCCGTTGTGATAGACAAAAACATTGTCATAGCGGCGATCACAAAAGAGGGCGCCACCGAGCTTTCTGATATCTGAAGGCGTCTTTACCCAGCTCGACGTCTTGGTATCGAAGCATCCGAGTTTCTGAAGATCTCGGTACTGTTCTTCGGTTAACAGGTCAATGCCCATGTTGGCGGCCATATCCATCGCGCAATTCTCCGGCCTGTTTTCCTTCCTTGACTCCAGTCCTTCGCGGTCGTAACAAACACTCCTGCGACCCGCAGGACTCTCTGCGGAAAAGTCCATGAAGATGAACTCTCCCGTCGCCTTGTCATGGCCAATGACATCTGGCTCACCACCAGTTCTCTCCATTTCGTTGAGCGACCACAGCTTTTCAGGCACCGACTCCAGTCTTGCTTGCACCTTGGACCACTCAATACCCTTGTGCCGTTTCATGTTCTTTTCAAAACGGGCCTTCAATGTCGTGAGTAGTTCTTCGCGTTGTTGTGCTTGCATGCTCATAGCTCTTCGTCCTATTGGCTACCCTGCATTAACTCGACCTTCCCACGAATATTTCCTTGGCCCTCAACGTCGCGAATTGCCCGCCAGCGAACACGAGCGAAGCGAGCATTCGTTGGTCGACTTCGGTCGGTTAAAGGACGGCGCAGCGACCGATGGTCCGCATTGCGACTGATGCCAGCCCCAACCGGACGCGATTGCCACCCAGTCGTCGATCGAGGCAGCTTGCATGTGCTCGTGCGGCATCCACACGTCCAGAGTGTTAACCACGAAATGCCTCGGTGTGTTGCTGCCCCGCGTCCCCGATTTCGTCCCAGACGGCCTTCGAGCCCACCCAGATGTGGTGAATGACCCTGAGCGCGTCACCTCCGTGGGTAATGGAACCTGCCGGCGCGAACATTCTCGTCGAGTCGTTCTCACCTGGCACGGGAGAGCCGCACACACTGCAGAACCAGGTCTGCCAGTCTGTGTGCGGCTTCTTCCATGTCGCGATGAGCTCTTGCCCCCGAACCCACCGGAACTGGTCGTTCGGAACGACAACCACCGCGATGCCGTTGCTCCCAGTGGAACGGCGACAGATCGAGCAGTGGCACAGAAACACACCAGAGAGATTGGCGTCAATCTCGAACTGGACCGCGCCGCAATTGCATTCGCCTGTGGCCATCCGATCTTCCCCTGTGCTGCCAAATTGAACCGATTGCTCAAGTCCCTTGCAGGTATCTGGTGACGGGAGCGCCGGGCACAGTCCTCAGCCTGACGTTGAAGCTCAGCCGCGTCGTGAAATGTCGTCGGACGCAGCGCGATGTCAGGCCACCTTCTTCCATGCACCCGTGTTCCCTTGCTTCACACGAGTACCGATCCGGATACTCAACCACGCCATCGGGAGGTAAGCGGCCAGCAGGTCAAGCGCGATGAACCAAGCAGGGGCGGGAATCATGAAACTTGCCGCCACGCCACCACAAAGAAAGACTGCTCCAATCACAAAAGCAATCTGTACCCTGTAGGTCGCTGCGATCAGGTACGCAGCAAGCGCGCCTGCGAAGGTGCCTACCGCATGCGCCAGGAACGGCATTACGAAGTGGCGCGGCTCAAAAAGGTGCATCGCTTTGCTCAGGCTCTCGGCGTTGTTTACGTCCACACCCGCAGGTGGAGGAATGAGCGACGGGCTGAGCGTGATGAGTGCCATGTTGACGGCTCCGCCAATGGCGATTCCCGCAAGGATGGCAAGTACGTTGCGCAGTAGGTTGGGCATGGGGGATCCTCCTGGTGGCCTGACAGATGAGCTGAGCGCCGCGCGCTCGGTTGCTTGGTCTTGGCACTTCATCTCCCACGCGTGTGCTCAACCGAGGTGTCAGGCCCCATGTTGCAGGAGCTTCGCGCGCGTCCAACACGCGCAAACAGCGAAGCTGAACCACTATCTCTCCAGAATCCTGGTGAAGCGTGCAATGAGCATGAGAACAGTCGGCCAGAACAGTGTATTCACAATGTCATGTGCGCTTGCGTAGCTACGCCAATGCCCGAGTGTCGCGATGTCATCGCGCGCGTCCCAAGCCTCCCCGACAATTGCGCCTGTCAGTACCACGCCCAATGGCAGCAGCGAACGGGCCGAACGACGCAGCGTCGCAGCAGTCGCGAGCCACACGACCAGTCCAGCGTACACATGAAGCGCGTCCTTCGAAAAACCTGTCGCACTCACGACCGCGAGCTTGAAGGCTTGAATCGCGGACGTCTCCATGGGGCCTAACGCTTGCGTTGAGCCGCCGCGAGCGGGCGACGGGAGCGCGACACGGCCGCAAACCTTCGAGGTTCGTCCGCGACGCGCCTGAGCTGACGCAAACCGGGCGGCTCGAACGTGTCGTTGGCCGGCGCGCTATTCATACCAAATCTCAATCTCGTAACCATCGGGATCGGAAACGTAAGCATAGGGCAGCCCAGGGCCAAATTCACCGCGACGCAGAAGGCGGCCGCCAGCGGCAAGACATTCATCTACCGCGACATCGATGTCCGCGGGATCCGTGAGGCGAAATCCGAAATGTACAATGCCTCCTGAAACGCCAACCCCAGAGGTGGCGCGTTCAAACGCCAAGATGTCATATGGACCTGGACCTTTGACTTGAATTGAGCCCGCATCGCGGAAGTACTCCTCCACGCCAAATGCTGCGCGATAAAAGCGGAGAGAGCGATCTGGGTCAGCTACCTTCAGAGCAATGTGGGTGAGCCCGTGAGTTCTGACCACGCTACTTACCTCGCAACGCTTCAACCAAGCTCGCTGACGCTGAATTGAGCCGCGCCGCGAAGCGGCGTCAGCTTGAATGAATTGTCAGGCCGCTGCGAGCTCACTGACCATGACGTAATACCCATCAGGATCGCGGAGTGCGAATTCCCTGGTGCCGGTATTGGGGTTCAAGTGCGGTTCCTCTTCCAGTCCAGCGACAAGGGCGCGTGCTCGAAGCAGCGTCTCATTGAAGTCGTCCAGACGAAAGAACAATAGCAGTCCATTGCCAGGCGGAGAATGATCAGGACTGGTCAGTGGTGGATGTTCGTGGGCTCCCCACTGGTGAAGGCAAAGCAGGACCGTTCCATCGGTGTCCAGGATTTGCCCAAAGTAATCATGGGCGGGATGCGTTTCCGGCTGGCCAAACAGCGACTGATACCATTTGAAGCTGCGAGCAACATCAGCAACGCCGATGATTGTCCACGTGCGCTTCATCGCATCCTCCTGCGGCCCAAGGCACAGGTTGAGCGGCGCGCCGCCACGGATGTGGCTGAACGAGAAGCCGCTTAGCGGCGCGTCCCCTCGAACGCCGGGTTAGGCCGCAGGTTCTGACCATGCAGGAATGCGGCACTGAAGCAGCCCACGACCCAACCAACGCAACGCCGAACCGAGAGGCGCGTGATTTGTTATCGACGTCACGCACAAATTGCGAGTCGCGGCACATCGACGCGACGCGCACGATGTAATTCGTCAGGACCGTGTCTTGTTCTGATATTCCTCAAGACACTTCATGTGGGCAATGCGCTTCTCGCACACGATCCATTCGTCCTGCGAACACTCGGTCTTTCTGCAAATCTCGCAGGCATGCAGATCGGGAGGAACATCCTGAATGATGCCCTGTCTGATGGTTTGCAGTAAGCGCTTCAGCCGGTTTCTGTTCTGCTCGTCCATGGCCGTCTCGTTCGCTTTCGTCTTGTGCGCATCGTGCGCCTAACGCGTTCGGGCCGTCAACGGCACACTCTGCGAGGCCCAGTTCGGCCGTTTCCGCTGATGGCGCCGACTCTGCGGCCTGACGTTTGAGTTTAGGCCGCGGCCCGTCAGGGCCGTCGCGCCTGCAGCGAACGGTTCGGTGCGACCATACGCGCTGGAGATGCCGTACGCGACCCACCATGCTGCGCCGGGAAATCGAGGTCATGGATGTTATTGGCCGCTAACCGGATATGCACGACCACTCCCGTTGACGGTTACATAACTGCCTGGCTTTCCATAACCTCGGCAATATCGTCCTCAAGCTCGTCGCCCAACGTCAGATCTGCCCCATTCAGTACAGGAAATACCAACAGGATGTGATTCTCGGTCCTTGCCGATAAATTCCCGTGCGCATCCTTCCTCAGAACGGTGGCCTTCATCAGTGCACCTACCGATTGTGCGGAGCGTCGACGCTGCGGCGGGATGGGCTTGGCACTCTATCTCCCACGCGTGCGCTCCAGCAACTTGTCAGGCGCCCGCTTGCGACTGCCTGGCTCGGAGCTGCTGTCCCAAGAGGAGCGCAAGCATCAAGAGCACTGGAGCGGTGGCCACACCCGGCGTATAGCGCAGCGTGAAAAGTGACCAAAGCGGATGCCCAACTCCATTGACCAGCTCGATCGTCACCCAAGACCATCCGAACGCCACGGCCGAGAGCCACCGTCGTCGTATCGGCCAGATGAAACACCAAAGACCAAAAAGTACCAGCGCAACGTTGACAATGATGAAGCCGCGCCGCGGGTCCGGGGAAACGAGACTACTCACAAGCCGAGCGGGCGGGAACACCTCGTACAATCGCCCCACGTATTCTTCGGCAGAGTGAGCCGCCTGTACTCCGACGAGAGCGATGAAGCTGACGTCAAGTCGTGTCACGACGCTTCCGGCGGTCCAGCGTTCGAGCTAAGTGGGCGACAGCGGCATGGCGCCAGCGCGCGAGGCGAAAGATGCACCTCGCCACCTCGCGGACCTGGTGACAGGCCGTTGGCGCTCCGTTTGAGCGAGGGGTTAGGCGTCGCTGCTCGCAAAGTTGAACTCGACTCCGTTGCCCGACGGGTCTTTCACGAACAACTGTTGTTGGGTTGATCCCGGTACGGACACCTTCCTGTACGCGAGCCCGATGGCTCGTAGCCGAGATTCAAACTCGACCAAGCCAGAGCAACTGAAGGCTACGTGGTCCAAAGTTCCTGCGCTGATGCTTGGTGCCGGACCATCCGACGGCGTCTCCACAAGATGCAGGACCGCGTCCTGTCCCAGGTATAGCCAATATCCGGGGAACGGGAAGGGTGGACGCCAACCTACCTTCATGCCAAGCACATCGACATAGAAGTCCCGGAGCCTGTCGAGCAAGGGTTGCGGCGCTCTGAGATTGAAGTGATTGAAGCGGTGCACTGGCATATGGGCTACTCGCTGGTGAGGTGGGAACAGCCGGGCTAGTGCGACGCCTGACGTTCTGCTTGAGCCGCGAGCAAGAGCGCATCGCCTTTGCGAGTCAGGCGCGCACATCGCGCGACCTCGAAGCAGTCGTTAGATGACGGTTTCATAACCATCTTCGCACCCGCGCCTGATAGGAACGATAGTCGTCTCCAAACACCTGCTCCAGAGCCCGCTCCTCGAATCGAATGAATCGACTCTGCAGTAGGACTGCCAGCAGAACCGGCACGACAAATGGGGCTGCGCCTCGGAGCAGTGTCGCAGCGCCAATGACGACCAGCACCATGCCAAGGTACATCGGGTTGCGAGTGATGGCATAGAACCCATCTGTAACGAGGACGGAGGATTTCTCGAACGGCCTTATGGCAGTGCCTTTGGCCTGAAACGTGCGAGCGGGCAGCACGATGAAGGCCAAACCCACCGCTACAAGCAACCCACCGGCCAGATGCCACGGACGAGGAATGATCGCGACGAAGGGCACAACGTAGTGGAGCACTACCGCCCCGACAAGGGCACCGAGAAAGTAGACCGGCGGAAGAACCTTTCCAACTTGCACGACGTGTTCTCCCGCTGTCGTCGAACGATGGAGCTCAGCCGCGGCGCTCGAGGAGCGAATCGACGAGAACGACTTCGGCTGCAACGAAAGGTTAGGCGTCATCGCGGCGCAGCCGGACTGGCCTTCACGGGAGACGCGAGGCCCTTGCTCTGGTGCCACTGTGCGAGCGACATGTTGGGAAAGTGCTTGAAGCGCGGGTCATCGGGACCGCCCTCGATCTTGACCCACGGTGCCTTGGAGCCGACCAGGCAGTGCACGTTGTCGGGTGGAACTGGAAGCGGTGTATCGATCGCGCCAGCGTGCGGATGGACAAGTTCGGGCCACGTTGGATCCCAAACCCATAGCGCGCTTCCGCAGTAAGTGCAGAAGTGCCGCCGCGCACTGCTGAGGCGCGTGCCGGTGCGCCCCTTGTTGGGAAGACGAGCGCGGTAGATGCCCAGGAATCGCTTCCCAGTCACCTTCATGCTCCGCGCGACTGCACCGAGATTGATCGCGTAGCCGCCAGCACCCGCAGTCTTCCGGCAAATCGAGCAGTAGCACCGCATGAATGGAACCGGCTCCGCGGACTCGACCGTGAACTTGACCTTGCCGCAATGGCACGAGCCTTTCAGATGCATTGCGTTCTCCTGGGCCGTCAGTGGCGTGCTGGTGATTGGGGCCTGTGAACCCTAACGTTTGAGCTCACCCGCACGCGTAGGCTGGCGAAGCCTGCCGTAGCGTGTCGGGTGCGACGAAGGTATGGGCATCATTGCAGCGGCAGACGGGACAAACCTCAGAACGGCAAGGCCTGAAACTCGGAGAATGGGTGCTGCGCTTCCGATAGGGCAGAGATCGGTACGTACTCGCACGCAGCCTCGAACTCGGCCCATAACGCACGGACAGCAGGATTGTGGTGGGCCTGCTCAATGGCGTCAGGTGAGCGCCACTCAAAGACTTCCAGGACCGTGCCGTCAGCAGATTGCATGGCGTACCGCTGCCTTTCGGTGACGAGGCCTTGCTCCTGAAGGATGCGCCAATGCTTCTCGACGACCGCCAGGAGCTGTTGCTGCATGGCGGGCTTGGGCTTGAACGCAGCGATTACGAAACGCTCCATGGCACACCTCCTGGTTATGACGCCCAACGTTCGACGTAAGGGGTGTGCCGCAGGCAGGTCCCCTTGACGGAGAGGTTTAGCCTCCCGAGCGATTGGCACCGCGGAGCCTTGGGATGGCTCGACGCCAAGCCACGCAACGGAGCGGAAACTGCTGCCGAACTGAAGGGAAGAAAGCAATTGAGCAGGTCGAGACGCTTGACGTGCTTAGTGCCTTCAGCTGAGGTGGATGTGCTTCGCGACTTTCGCATAGGTCACATTCTCACAAAGTACGGCACGGCCGCGATGGCGGCACCCAAGGCTACGAGCAGCCAGGCGCCGGAAACCAAGTATGGAAGAACCATGAGCGCGACGCCGCAGACCAATGGCACGACGGCTCGTTGCTTTTTCCCGTAGACAAAGTACCCGAGACCAATGGCCCCAAACAGCACGCCCCACAACAATGAAGACTCGCTCATGGTGGGCGGCTTACTCGGCAGGCCTAACGGCCCCGTTCAGCGGCCGGCCGCTGACGCGTCAGCACGCGTGCGCGCATGACCTGCTCTTGCACCCCGCCTCCTCGCCCGCGGCCAAGCACTTTATCGAGCCTGGACCGCTGCAACGGATTGTTAGGCGGCATGCGGTGATCCAACAGATCTGATCGCGTCGAAACCAATCGTCATAACAGTTTCTGCTTCATGACTGCGAAATCCTGATCCTGCAGATTGTAGAAGCGCGCCGCCGTCCACGGTAGAGGTAACGATTCAGGATGGAGAAGTCGCTGTTCGATCTCATTTCTGGTCCTAGGGGAGCACAAGAACTTGGTTTTCTGCCACCAGACCTTGCCCCCTTCGCTAAGGATGAGTCCAAGCGCATTGTCGGTCCATGCCATGGCCAGCTCCTTGGAAATCAAGCCTTGATCTTGAAGCGAATGTACTCCGTCGAGGTGGACAACCGGTTCAGCAAGAAGCGAGTGCACTCGAGTCTGCTGCTTGTGTGACATCTCGTCCCAATGGTGCATGGCGTACCGTACCGCGAGAGTGAAATCGGGATCTGACCGAAGCGATAGGATCCACTGCGCTATTCCGTCATTGATCCATTGAGGGCCTTGCGCCGTCGAGACTCGCGCAGTCTGCCGCGTCTGGATGGTCAAGTAGATGAGGGTGGCAGCGACCGCGACGCCACCGAGCGCCCCACCAAGTGCTCCTATTGCTTCCCAGTTCACGATACCTCCCAATGCCGTCGAACGTTTGACCTCAGCCGCTCGCGGAGGCTGGCGAAGCCCTCCGCAGCGGGTCGGCTGCAGCAAAGGGTCAGGCCTCCGGTTTGTGACAGACGGCCTCGACGTTGTGCCCGTCGGGGCCAATGACAAATGCGCCAAAGTAATTGGGATGGTAGTGCGGGCGAAGTCCAGGGGCACCATTGTCCTTCCCGCCAGCAGCCAATGCAGCCTGGTAGAACTCATCGACTTGCTTTCGGGTTTGGGCAGTGAAGGCCAGGTGCAGATGGGCGGGGTGTTCCTTCGTCTCGGATAGCCAGAGCGAGGGTTTGCTGTTTTGGCCCATTCCGACTCCGTACGGGCCCTCCATCGCCACTGCGACACCGAGTGGCTGCAGCGCTTTGAGGAAGAAGGCCTTGCTTTCAGCCAGGTCTGTGACGCCAATGCCCAGGTGATCGAACATTGCAGGCTCCTTGGTGGTGTGGGTGCGCTGCGCGTATGCATGCGGGAAGCCTAACGTTTGAGCCGCGGTGGGTCGCCTCGAACGAAGGGTTAGGCCCCACCCCGGCCCGCCAGCGCGAGAATTCGCCGAGCGGAGGTGGTTCCCGGTGGGAACCGGCCGTGACCAAGAGATAGCCTCGGGTTCGCCCGGAGTCAGAGTCAACCGTGTTCATGGCGCTCCAGAGCTTGGTTACTGGAACCCACGTGTAAGGGTACTTGTAGGTCGCGACATCCAGTACCAGCAAGCGGTCGGTTGCCAGGCTGAACGCGCCAATGGGCGAGATGTGTCCGCCGCCGGACTGACCAAGCGCTCTACGGTCGTAGTTGACCACCACAAAGGTGAGAGGCTCGGAGAGGGCAGACTGCGCAACCGTACGAAAGGCAGCGACGTCCGATTGGTCTGCATGAACAGTTCGGACTTGCAGCCGGTGCGCACGCAGGAACTCCGCGAGCTCCTCGAGGGTGAGCCCCGAGAAGGACACGGCGAGTTTGCTCTTGATCGCACTTGCAGCGGGGTTGAACAGTGAGGCTTGCGTGACCTTGGTCGGCGGTTGAAGCGCGGCGTTGATCACTGCAGCACTCGCCGCAGGGCCGCAGAAGGCGCGGCGACTCTGAGGCAGCAGGAAAGGTTCAAGCTGACCGTGGTCGGTCTTGTTCGAAGACGCCATCAACAGCTGTCGACCTTCTATGGACGAGATGGCGATGAGGTCATTGGCGAGCGGCAGGTTCTCGACGGGAGGCGCGGAAAACGCGTACCACGAGACACCCGATGTGATCAGCAACGCTAGTGCTGGGACAACGAAGGCGAAAAGCTTGTGGACTCGCTTCATGGGGCGCAGCGTGTATCGTAGGGCCTAACGGTTGAGCTGAGCGGCGCGACCGCTGTTGAATGGGCTTGGCACTTTATCTTCCACGCGTGCACTCCAGCGACTTTTTAGGCAGCACGCCGGGCCGGGGCACAGACATATGCGACGAAGCCTCCAAGGACCATGATAGGGACGCCAGTGATTCGGATGACCACAGGTCCCTGCCGCAGCCACCACTCGATCATGGCGCGAGCGCGCTCAATGCTCACCAGACCCATCATAGCCGTGGTTATCCCGGCGAAAACAACAATGACACCCAAGACTCGAAGTGCCTTGGGCGTGCGTGAAGCTGGAGCAGCCAGGATCAGGACCAGACCAAAGGCAACTCGGACGATCGCGAGACCTAGGAATTCGTCAAGCGTAGTGAAGTGCTGGGCCATCCAGACCAGGCTGGATGGCGCAAGGATCCCGCAGGCGCCCACGGCGAGCATGCAAAGGCCCAGAACGAACGCCACAAGTCTCATGGCGCGTCGCTCGTGCTGCCTAACGATGCGCTCAACAGGCGAGCCGCAAGCTTGCTTGCGGCGAATGCGCGTTGAAGCGCCTGTCAGGCCTGCTCAAGTTTGATACTGCCGCTCTCTCCATGATTTGTGAAATACGTGAGGTGCATGGACTTGATTCTCGGCTCTCCGCATTCCATCGGAATCGTGAGAGATGCAGAGCCAACGTGATCTTCAAAGCGGACGCCTTGAGAGTGCTTCTTCTTGGCGTAATAGCGATATTCGATCCTCAATTTCCCCGCTTCCAGGATCATTGAGGCAGACGTACTCTCGGATTCAGTTAGAACCGTGTCCAACGTAATGCTGATCATTCGCCAAGTCTGCTCAATCTCAAGGGTTCCTAGATCCTTGAGCGTAGAGCCATCCAACAGTTTCTTTTCGACCGCGGCGGCCCATTTCCCGGCGACGTATTTGGTGTGAACACCCAGGCACCACCCGACCCATGTTTTCCAGAGGTGTCGCGTGTTCAGCCGAGCAAGTCCTTGGTAGACGAGCGCCGTAGCGGGGGGCGCGAGAATGATGGATAGAGCTGGATATAGGCCTGCCAAGGAGTGTGCGGCCCAGGCTGCGAATGTCGCGACCGCCGACGCGACAAATGAAAGTCGGTAGAACACCGTGAGGGCTTCCTCGGTGTTCCGGCTGTCAAAGACTACGTATCGATGAAATGCCAATTGAATGCCCCCGTGCGTAGAGCCTGACGCTCCGGTTCAGCGGCGGCGCGCAGCGCCGTCCGCTGCAACCGGTTGTCAGGCCGGCCCCATTGATACGTCGTGTGCCTACACGTCGGCGTCACAGTCTTGGCGCGTCAGCTGCGCGGCGCACCTCGTCATCGGTGAACACCGCAAAAACAAACGGCTGCGCTTCGAGGAAACGTGCCAGGTCACCCAAGGTCAGACCGAGATGCGACAGCCGGTCCTCATCGACGAACATCTGCGCGTTTTCCGGTTCGTAGACTGTTACGAGCTGCTTCGCCTGTGGATCAAACTGTCTGGTG
This sequence comes from uncultured Gammaproteobacteria bacterium, assembly GCA_963786705.1. Taxonomy (GTDB): domain Bacteria; phylum Pseudomonadota; class Gammaproteobacteria; order Steroidobacterales; family Steroidobacteraceae; genus RPQJ01. The sequence continues at coordinate 13,495 of CAWBAG010000016.1, read as the reverse complement.
CAGCAGGTCCACCACCTCGGGCGCGAAGTGCCGGCGCCCCGGCGGTGCGGAGGGCATGCCATGGTCGGCGGTCACCGCCAGGAGATAGTCTGTTCCCACCTTGGCCTCGAGCGCGTCGATGATCCGCGCCAGATTGCGGTCCATTTCGCCGAGTGTCAGGCGTAGCTCGTTCGAATCCGGCCCGTAGCGATGGCCCACGAAATCCGCGCCCTTGTAGTTCAACAGAAGAAGGTCTGCGACACTGTCTTCGCCGAGCGGCTCGTGCTCGATCATGGCGATCATCGCATCGGCCTCGAAGGCGGGGAAGAGCGCTGAACGACGCACCGCCGCAGGCGAATCGATTCTGTGATGAAGCCACTCGCTCCCCGCCGACCACAGCGTGCTCGCATTGCGATCCCGCAAATAGTCAGGCATCCGGAAACACTCCGGGTTCGAGTGCCAGGCACCTGTCGTCTCGTCGTAACTGACGAGCACGACCGGCGCGCCATTTGGCTGGCACGCGCCATGGCCGGCGAGCGGCGTCGCCGCGCGGTCGATGCTGCCCTGTGCCAAGACGATCCCGCGGCCTGACGTAGCGAGTTGCCATACGTCTGCAAGCGTCAATGCCATCAGAACCTGCGGCGTCATGCCGGCGAAGAGGTCCTGGCGCCGCCGGTGGATGCGGTCATAAATGTTGTTGACCGTGACGCCGTGGATGCGAGGATCGGTGCCCGTCGCGATCGTCGAGTGTCCGACGGCGGTGTTCGTAGGTAAGAAATTGACGTGCGCGTCGCTGAACCACGCGGCGCGCCGGCGTAGCGCGGATAAGCGTTGGCATCACATCGGCGTACCGATCGAAGTAGTCGCGCCGCATGCCATCCAGAACGAGGACGAAGACAACGCGCGGTCTAGCAAAACCAGGGCGCAAGACCGGCAATACACGACCTGTCGCGGTCGGGGGCATTCACACGCCCAGCGCCGCCGCAAGCGTTGGTGCAACGTCTTGCTGCACGGCCGGCATCGAATAGACTCCCGTTCTCACTGCAGGACCCGCAAACATCAGGGGAATCTCGACGTCATAGGCCCACGGGGAGCCGTGCATGTACGCCACGTCCGGGTCAGGCCGCGTGATGAAGTCGCCTTCACGCGGCACGATCAGGAGTTGCCCGGTTCGTCCGGGAAAGTATGCCCGAGCGAACATCTCCAGGAAGCGCTGTCGCGCCGCAGGAGCGGCGGCATCAGCCGGCTGCGTACCTGGGAATCGACGCGCGTCGCTCCCCAAGGTTCGCTCGGCCTGCTGGCCTGAAATCGTGCAAGCCATCGCGACCAGTGTCAGGGCGAGGAGGACGGCACCGCAGACGGTCAACCGCGAGGCGGTGGCGAAGGTGCGCGGCGTTGTCATGGCGCCTCCATCAGCTCAAACCGGACGACGCGGGAACCCGATCCGACCAACGCGCAGAGCCTGCGTCCTGCTTGATTCCCAACCACACGTCACGTCATCCTCCCGCCAGCGCGGCCTGACGTCCGCGTTGAGCTGCCGCGCGCCGACAATCGGAGCGCGCCGCAGGCGCAGAGTCTTCACGCGCGCCTCGAAGGCGTTGTTAGGCCGCACCCGTGCCTCGCGGGCCCGGCAACTTTTGGCCCAGCATGACCAATGGGGAAAGGGAGCCCAAGAACACGATGTGGTACCAAATCGGGAACTTATCCCACAGTGACACGTGAACCGGCACGAACAGCGCAAGAAGTACCAGCGCAAATACATATACAGGCCATCGAGTCCTTGGTGTGACGGCTGCACAGGCAGCGCCCGCGACGATCGACGCTCCAGCGCCAAGCACGAGCCGGGCAACTAGCATGGCCAGAGAGAAGTTCATGGCCTTTTCGACTTCCGCGTAGCCCGGGACAAGCGAACGAATTAGCAAGTTGCCGACCGTCGCCGCTGCGAACCAGACAATGAAGCCCGCGGCGATTGCGAGAACTGCTCGGAGCCAAGTGGGCACAATGTGTCCTCCGCGTGCGGCCTAACGATGGCGATCAGCGGCGCCGCGAAGCGGCGTCCGCTGCACCGCGTTGTTCGGCCGCATTTGCCGCCCACGGTTTGATTCGCTTCAGCACCGCACCGAGAACCCTTTCAGCGACCTCCGTATCGTGCGCCGCCTGCGCACGCAACCAGTAACCACTGGACAGGCCAAAGAAGCGACAAAGCCGCAGATCCGTGTCGGCCGTAATGCTGCGCTTGCCCGAAACGATTTCGCTGATGCGCTGCGCCGGCACATCGATTTCCTTTGCCAGGCGGTACTGGCTAATCCCCATAGGCGTCAGGAACTCCTCCAACAGGAGCTCACCGGGAGTAATGGGATCGAGCTTGCTCATGACGACATCACCTCAGTGGTAATCCACAATCTCGACATCCTCGACACCCGGGTCGGGCCAACGAAAGCAAACGTGCCATTGATCGTTGATACGAATGCTGCAATGGCCGGCTCTCTTGCCCTTCAAGGCCTCAAGGCGATTGCCCGGAGGCACCCGCAAGTCATCCAGTCGGGACGCGATTTCGAGCTGGCGAAGTTTCCGTCGGGCAACGGCCTCGATGTTAACGAAGCGCTTGACACGACTGCCTCTGGCAAGAGCTTCCGTGTCGGAACATCGAAAAGATCGGATCCTGCAATATAGTAACGCCTCGCGTGATTAACGACAAGCGTGACTATGCGGCCGAACGCTTGCGCTTACCGGCTCGCCGCAGGCTGGCGCGGCTTTTGCGCCGGCAAAGGACGTGACAGGCAAGGTGTGTCTCGGTGGAGCACGGTGTTAGGCATCGCCTTATCCGAAAAAGCATGCATGCGCGTCGTCAGTGACTAATTGCAGGAATTCTTCGGCGGACTTTACCTCTGGCATTGGGCCATAGCTATGCCACTTCAGATCCTGCCGCAGCCAGAACACCCGCCATACGCCGCGGCTGCGAATGAACGTCGCTTTTGCGAAGGGGTGTTCCAGCTTTTCACCGGGACGCCCCTTCCAGGCCGGCCGGACCTCGAAGATCTCGACGCTCTGGCCTGAGATTCGCGACCCAAGATCGACTTGTGATCGAATATTCAGCGGAGGTCGGCGCTTGGCCATAAAGGCCTCTACCGCCTTCCGAACCCGCGCCGCTTCGAGTTCACTCAGCGCCATGATTGCGAGGCCTAACGTTGGGGCTAACCGGACGCGCAACGGCTGGCCGCGCTACGCTGGCTTGTCATTCTTAGCTCCGCGCGGCCAGCCGTTGCGCATCCGGTTGAGCGACTTGTTAGGCGTCATTGTTGGCATGCTACTGCGATCCCCGCCTGGCCTGGGTGACGCCGCGCTGCAAGCGCAGGGTGATGCCCCATACGAGGGCAACGAGGAGCAGCCAGAGCACAACGTTGGCTCCGACCGTGACTGCGTAGCCAAGGAAGTCGTCGGGAAAGCTCTGGAAGACGGTGCCGAGGGTGAACCACCAGACCGTCACGCCGGGCTCGATGAACCAAGCGAGTGCCTTGGTGATGGGCCGGGGGATGTGGCCCTCGAATCCGGAAACGCGATCTGCGACGGCGGCAACGCTCAAAAGCGCGAACGTGAGTGCGACACCGACGAAGGCCACCAGACTTCGGTGACCGCGGACAGACGAAGCTCCGACGCTGAGCACGGACTACCTCGCAGCCCGCACAGGGACCGGGACGCGCGACAATGCGAGAACGCGACGGTTCATGACGCCTAACGGTTGAGCTAAGCGCCGCGGCTGCGGCGGTTTGAGCTTGGCACTTCATTCGTCACGCGTGCGCTCCAGCGACTTGTTAGATTTCGCGCGTCCTATTCACACGAGCTACCACAAAGCCCGCACGCCCCAAGGCCGCCACAAGGTCTTTGCCTTGGACCGCTGGGTAGGACGTCACGCGTCAACCGTGACGCGCTGCACTCCGACGAAATCGAGCGGTTCGGGCGAGGCGCCATGTTCCTCGAGGCAGAGCTCAATCGCTTCCTTAACACGCAACATAAGCTCATCGAGCGAACGTGCCTGCGTGTGACACCCAGGCAACGCAGGAACGGAGGCTACAAAGTAGCCATCTGAGTCCTTCTCTACCACAACGTCGAATTGGTGCGTCATTGGAAATCCTTCGGTGCGGCATTCTAGCCCGCCGAGAGCGAGCCGACAAAGTGCGGCGATATCCCGCGAAATCTAACAACTGCGCTGAGCGCGCCGCACGCCGGCGCCATGACAAGGCACTTTATCGGTCACGGCTGCGCTCCAGCGATGTGTTAGACCGCTATGCTGCGAGTCGAGAAACCTTAAGTGATTTGCGGCGCTTCTCCGCCAGCCAGAGGTCAAACTGAACCTGCTGGTTAAGCCAACTCTCCGCGGTCGTATCAAAAGCAATTGAGAGGCGCACCGCCATTTCCGGGCTGACACCTGCCCTTCCATTCAGGACAGCCGACAAGGTCTTTCGGCTTACACCCAAAGCCTTAGCGGCGTCCGTGACCGACACACCCAGAGGCTCAAGACACAGATCGCGAAGAATCTCGCCGGGATGAGGCGGGTTGTGCATCTGCTTTGCCATGTCAGTGATAGTCCTCGTAGTCGACGTCGACGGCGTCCTTACCGGAGAAGGCGAACGTAACTCTCCAGTTTCCACTGATGGTTACCGACCACCGACCTTTGAGCTTGCCCTTGAGGGAATGAAGCCTAAGGCCCGGCAGATCCATGTCCTTTGGCGCAACAGCCGCCGCAAGACGACCAAGGACAAGCCTGAGCGGGTCCGGTTGAGCGAGGGGTTAGGCAGCACCTGGGGCTAGGCGACTTTCGCCTTGGCCCGCAGTGAAAGGCAATAGCCGAGCGTCACCGCTATCCCCGCTACGACCACGCCGCACCCGCCCGCTATCGCCACCGGGACCGGTGCGAACGCCCACAGTCCTGCATAGACGAGCCCGCTCAGGACCATGGACCAGCCTCCAACCCGCGCGACCTGGCGAGCCCAGGCGCTTGGGACGAGGGCCTTGGGCATCCGGTTGCCGTACCAAGCAATCATGAGCCCATTGATGCCGATGACCACCCTTGTAACGGTGTCGCCGTCAACATAGCCCAGCTTGCGCGCGTAGGTAGCGCCGAGCGCCAGGGCAATGATGCCGCCGCCCCAGGCAAGGCCTGCGATCAGTTCCTTGTTCATCGTGCAATCCCCTTCTTAGGCTTCGGCGCCTCCGCGCCCAGGCCAAACGAATGGATGAAGCCCAGCAGCGCTTCTTCGAGCACCGAGAGCTTCAGGTGATAGATGATGGACTTGCCGGCCTTCTCGGCGTGCACCAAGTCGGCCTCCTTCAGAACTGCGAAGTGCGCCGACATCGTCGGCTTGGATACGTTGAACTGGTCGCTGAGTTCGCCCGCGCTCATCGGTCCTCTACGCAGGAGCTGCAGCACACGCCGGCGGGTGGGATCGGAAAGGGCCTTGAACACCTGGCTCATGATGCGATGATTAGCTAATCATCGAAATCTGTCAAGGAGTTGTCACGTGCCGAACAGGCCTCGCCCGCGGAAGGCGCCGATTCCGCTGGAGCTGCACATGCAGTTGTGGTGCTGCCTAACGGTTGAGCTGAGCGCCGCGGCTGCGGCGGTTTGGGCTTGGCACTTTATCGTCCACGCGTGCGCTCCAGCGAGGTGTTAGGCGGCACGAATTCGCATACCAAGTGCCACACGGCAAAGTCCACTGCTGGCGGCCCTATGGAAGGAATTGCTACCGTCTCGGCTCATACCGCATCGCCACCGCCCCCGAGCCGAACTCCAGCCGGCTCACGAGCTTCAAGTCGACACGCTTCGATAGCCCCGCGAACAACGTCGGCCCATGGCCCGCTAGCCTGGGCTGCACCACGAACTCGTACTCATCGATCAATCCCAGCTCCGCCAACGCCAGCGGGAGCTTCACGCCTCCCACGAACAGTCCCTTACCCGACTCCTGCTTGAGCTGCTGAACGGCCTTCCCCAGATCCCCGCGCACGAGCTCCGCGTTCCAATCGACCCGGTCCAGGGTGCTCGACACGACGTACTTCTTTGCCGCGTCGATCGTCCGGGCGAAGGGTTCCATCCAATCGGGCATCGCTCCCCGCGCCGGCGACCGAAACGCTGCCTCCATCATTTCATAAGTCACCCGGCCAAAAAGGAGGGCATCGGCCCGGTTGAGGTTCTCGACCGCGTGACGATGCAACTCTTCGTCCGCGGGAATTGCACGATGATCGCAGCACCCGTCCAATGTGACGTTGATGGAATACCGAAGGGGTCGCATTGCGTAAGAGTACCGGTGATGGACGGGGCGTCCAGTGCCGCCTAACGATTGAGTTCAGCCCGCGGCCCGTCAGGGCCGTCGTGCCTGCAGCGAATGGTTAGCCGCCACTCAGCCGCGAAGCGCCGCCTCAATTGCACTGACGTCGATTTTTGTCATTTCCATCATCGCATCAAACGCGCGCTTGGCAGCAGCCGGGTCGGGGTCGGCAATGGCTCTCGTCAGAACCACCGGTGTTATTTGCCACGACAACCCCCACTTGTCCTTACACCAGCCGCAAGCGCTTTCCTGACCACCATTACCAACGATCGCGTTCCAATAACGATCCGTTTCGGCTTGATCAGTGGTTGCCACCTGGAACGAAAACGCTTCGCTTGTGCGTGAATGCAGGCCCACCGTTGAGTCCGAGACATGGGATACCCATTACAGTGAACTCCACGGTCAACACGTCTCCTTTCTTCCCCGACGGAAAGTCTCCCGGCGCGCGGTAGACGGCGCCGACGAAGGAGTCTGGAAATGTATCGGCGTAGAATCGTGCCGCTTCTTCAGCACCGCCGTTGTACCAAAGGCAAATCATGTTCTTTGCTGGTGTTGCCATGTCACTTCTCCATTGAGACAGAAATTCCTGCTTCTCCACACCGGCTCTACGGTACTTCGCTTTGGCGGCTAACGTTCCGGTTCAGCGGCGGCGCGGCAGCGCCGTCTGCTGCAAGCGGTTGTTAGGCGTCATTGTGCCCTTGGCGCCGGAGTACAACATGGGTGGCTTTCTCCGACGCAACGAACTGAACGCATTCGTATCCCAGAGCGCGCACGTCAATCCCCTCGAACAGTCGCTCTCCCCCGCCCAGCAGGACCGGCGAGACAGCGACGTGCAGCTCATCGATGAGGCCCGTACGAAGATATTGCTGGATAGTGTTAGGTCCGCCGCCAATGCGCACATCCATTCCGTTGGCTGCGTCGCGCGCCCGGTCAAGTGCCTCGTGAATACCGCCCGTGACGAAGTAGAATGTCGTTCCGCCTTCCATCTGGATGGGCGGGCGCGCGTGATGAGTCACGATGAAAGTTGGAACGTGATAGGGTGGGTCGTCCCCCCACCAGCCTTTCCAGTTCATGTCGGGCCAGGAACCGCGAATCGGTCCGAACATGTTTCTTCCGAGAATCCAGGCGCCAACATTCTTGAAGCCCCGCGCAGCGAAGTCGTCATCGATCCCCGTTGTGCCACCGTCGGCGCCAAATAGGGTCCGTTGGAGCGTGCGTGTCGGGACTAACCACTGGTGCAAATCTGTCCCGCCCACGCCGAGCGGATTCCTGATGTCCTGATTCGGACCAGCTCCGTATCCGTCAAGCGAGATGGTAAAGCCCTCAACTCGGACGCGTGTCATTTTCATGCCTTCCTTTCGATTGACGCCTAACGCTCCGGTTCAGCGGCGGCGCGCAGCGCCGTCCGCTGCAACCGGTTGTTGGGCGGCCCGCTACTCGTGCAGATTGTCGTTGGCGCCTTTGCGCGTGAATGTCTCACCGAGACGAAGCTCACCACCGGGCCAGAAAGGGTGGGGTCGGACTACGCCTTGCGTACTGGGTAGCGCAGGTGCGTAACGGCGACGCCCGGGATCACCGTCGGGTTGCCAAGGACGGCTGACGTGCCGGCGAGGTGGTCGAAGAGTCGAACTCCGGAGCCAAGAAGAACCGCCGCGATGTCGACGCTGATTTCGTCGAGGAGGCCGGCATTCAGGAGCTGCTGGATGGTGTCAGCGCCGTGGACCCCAACGGACTTCCCGGCGGCGGCGGCTTTGGCCTGGTTGACCGCGGATTCGAGACCGTCGGTCACGAATTGGACAGTCGAGTTGGGTCGCGGCCATCCGGCGGGGATGTCGTGGGTCAGTACGAATGCCGGTCCCCGGCGTGGTTTCCGTTCCATCCTTTGGCTTTGTCGAAGGTGCGTCGGCCCGTGAGCACGGCACCAAGTTCGGACCAGAGACCGCGAAGGTGCTTGGCGCTGGGCCCGGACACCTTGAACGTCATCGGGTCCGACCCTCCGGCGTGGAATTCGACGTCGCCAGAGAAGTACCAGTCGAAAACTTCCGCCACGCCATCGTTGAGGTCGGCGACGTAGCCGTCGAGCGACATGGACATGATTGCGACAACCTTCGACACTGCGATGCTCCTTTCGAGGGGTGGAGACTGCGTTCAGGGGATCGCGCGCTGTCCTCCCGGGTCGTCCGCCCAACGGCTGAGCTCAGCGGAAACAGCAAGTTGCCGCGCCATGTGCGCACGCAGATGGCGTGACGGCTTGCCCTTGTCCGCCTGGAGCGAGTTATTAGGCGACACCACCACTTCGTCATTCACTTCGGAAACTCCGCAAACTGTGGCGCGTTGCCGCCGATATGGTCCCAAGGGGCGCGCGAACCGACAAAGATATGCACGCCAATCTGAACCCCCGGATCGCCATCTACACTACCCAAGGTGACACCGTGCACTGTTCCCTCATGAATGCCACAAACCGTGGTGCCGCACGTTCGGCAAAAGCAGAGGCCCCATCCCGGAGTGGACTCGTACCGTGTCAATTGATCTTCACCCTTGGTCCATTTGAATGACCCCGACTCTACTTCTGCGTACGCCGATCCGGCACCGCTGAACGCCTTTCTACAGCGCGAGCAATGGCAGCTTCGTGCATTGAGGAGAGGCGCATCGACTTCATATCGAACTCGACCACAGAAGCATCCGCCGGAAATTGCCACAAAGTTTCCTGTGTCGCCTAACAGCCAGCATCAGCCGCGCGCCAGACAGGCGGCAAATTTGCGTTTGTAAATTTGATCACTGTCTGGCGCGTCGGCTGCATGCAGTGGTTAGGCGGCACGGCAGCTACGTCGAAGCACTCTGCAGCGATGCGAGGAATTCCTCGCCCGTGAGCCGCGGATGGGTACCCGCAAACTCGTACCCCGGAGGCTTGTCATCCATATAGATCTCGCTCGCGATCCTGAGTGATCCCTGGTCGTCGATTGCACCCATGCTGAGCACGTACTGATCGGTCTCCTTCAAACGGTAGAACAGACTCGAACCGCAGGTCTTACAGAATCCCGCGTTCGGCCCAAGCCGAGGAACTGTATCGCTGGATGTTGTCCCCGCCTTGAAACACAACTCCCTTCGCTGCTGCGGAGAAGGTAGGCCCGCCCGCCCATCTACGACACATCGAGCAATGGCATATGTGCAATCCCGATTCAACTTCGTCAGCTGCAAACGTCACTGCACCACACAAGCATCTTCCTTCGACTTTCATGTGCACTCCCTTATGGCGTCAAATGGTGACGGGGCGTCGGGCAAGTGCCGCCTAACAACAATTAGGCCGCACTGCTTTGCGCTGGCAATTGATTGGCCCATGGGCGGACCTACATCTTGCAATGGACAGCCTTAGCGTATGGCTCTCGCGAGCACGCTAGGAAGCCGTCGATGACGCGCAGACGCATCGAGCCAGGTGCGATTGCTGCATACGTCTCGCGTGCCGTTGCCAAGGCAGCAGCGTCACGACGCAGGAATGCTAGGGTTGCCTGCACATACGCGTGCCACTCGGCCGATGCGCTAGCACCTTGTGCCTGCTCAAAGTGTGCGATCGCCTCTTGATCACGACCCGCCATGGCAAGCGTTTGGCCAATGTGAAACGCGATTTCTCGCTTTTCGTCGCCATTAAGTCGGCTGGTGTTAGTCGCAGAGTAGGCGGCAAGGAGAGAGACTGCTGCATCGGCACAACCAGACGCGTTGAGATTTCTCCAACCGTAGGGACTACCACGACTATCGAATGAGGCGTAGGGGAGGGACAGCTGCGTCGCCTCTTCCTCCGCAGGAACGGTGCAGACCGAGGCAGCAGCAACGAGCAGAGGGACGAGAAGATTCATGTAGGGCTGGTGGTGGATTTCTCGATTGCCGCAAGCGTGCAGATGTTGTGCGGCCTAACGCCCCGCATGAGCGCCGCGCGCGCCCAGGCGTGAAAGTGGCAGTTTATGTATCACGCGTGCGCTCCAGCGATTTGTTAGACGGCACATTACTTCCCTATTGACCATCGAGATAAGACCACGTTTCGGCGCCGTCGAACCGCCGGATACGAATCGCCTCCAGCTCTCCGCAATCGAAATTGCGCATGTTTACGCCAACTCTCCCAGTTGGATCGGGTTGTAACGACTCCCAGTGAGTAACGCAACCGCAACTACTGCATCGTAAAGTCTAAATCGTCTTTGCACCCCAGACGTACTCGGTTGTGTGCTCTGGATGGCCGGCTATCCGGACTTACCCGGCATCGTAGAGCGCCCACAACGCGCCAATGCGGCGGCAGATGGAGCAATTGCAGTCAATGAGAGACTGCGGGCGCTCGGACACCTCGGACGCAATCGTTCCGCAGTGACAAGTGCCTGTTAGCATGTGGCAGTACGCGCGTGCCGTCTAACGTCCGCGCTCAACCGCGCCGAGCGCAGCGAGGGAAGCCACGGAGCTCTGCAGCGGCGAGATGGCCGTCGGCTGGAGCGCGTTGTTGGGCGACAACGAACAATTGAATTCCGTGCCGCATCAAATGTGAAACTTGACGCCGTACTCGCCTGCCACCTCCACCACTTTTGGGACGTCCGGCGGACCCGGCGGATCTCGCGATCCAGGGCCGTGAACATCTGTATTGCTTTGCTTCCAATTCCGGTGAATTCCAGCATCTCGCCGCCGCCCGGGCCATAGCTGAAAGCATGAACAATACCGCCGGGAACATAGACGAATGTGCCTGCCACGCACATCGTAGTCTGGCCAGCGCATGTAAATTGAACCTGACCTTTGGTTACGTAAAACGACTCATCCCACTCGTGGCTGTGTGGTGGCGGGCCGGTTCCCTCGTCGCCTGACTGCAATGTGACCTGCTGGCTCTTCGAATCCGCGGCCGAAATAAGGACAGTCACATTTGCTCACCGACCACGCTGAGGGCACCGCTACGATCACCCGGCTTCACGATGAATTGCTTTGGACTCATGACTGTGACCTCCTGCGTACCCCACTCAATATAGATGGTACCTCCACAACCCGCATTCTTGTCGCCCAACGCCCGCGATCACCTGCGTGCCGCAGGCTGGCGCGGCCTTTGCGGCTGTGCAAAGGACGTGACGGACCAGGCGTGTCCGTGTGCAGCGCGTTGTTAGGTTGCCTTACCCGAAGATTTCTTTTTTTCGCGCAGAAAATGCCGAAGTGCCTCGTTGACTGCCGCAGCATCCGGGAACTCCTTCGCGACATCAGGCTTCGAGCAGCACGACGTTCGTTCCTTCCGTGTATCGTTTCGCGTACTTGCCGCGAACGCCCTTGGTAAAGTCGTAGTGGTCTCGCATCGCTATTGGGCCTCTGAATAGGCAGCTGCTTCCCGTCGGTTTGCCGGCCTCGCGCTAATGATCCGAATATTAGCACCTCGTTCGGTATGAACGATCGCCAGGAGCCTGGCGCCGGCCGACATACCCAAAAGCACAAAACGGTCTACTTGGTCCGAGTGATCAGGATCGGCGATTGTCAACGACCGCACATCCGCGAAACAAGTCGATGCCTCCTCAAAGCGCACGCCATGTTTGCGTTCGTTCTCAAGTGCTTTTTTCGGATCCCATTCAAACGTCAATGCCACTGATAGGCGCTCCAGTGGCAACCTAACGGTTGAGCTGAGCGCCGCGCGCGCGGTTGATTGGGCTTGGCACTCTATCTTTCACGCGTGCGCTCCAGCGATTTGTTAGTTTGCCCAGCGGACGACGACTTCGAATGGTAAGCCTCAGCAACAGCGTATTCCTTAGCAAGATCCGATGGCATGAGGCTCTTCGCCCATGAACGCGGTGTCTTGCCATCTCGAAGATTAAGGTGCTCGAGAAAGGATACGACTGGTGCGTTGACCACATCGCCGTTGCCGTTCCGGCCGATGCGGTCCGCGAACTGAAAAGCCTGCAAGGTTCGTGTCTCGTCCCGCTGATCCACCAACCTCTGAACGAAGTCGCAGAAGGCGTGCATTTCAAGATGAAGCAACCTGTACTGGCTATTTAAATCAGCGCGGAGCTCTGGGAAGAGCGCTTTTGCTTCGCGGAGAAATGCGCTGCGATCGACAGGTGACATTGAGGGCAACCTACGGATTGAGTTCAGCCGCGGCGGCCGAGGAGCGAAGCGACGAGGATGACGTCGGCTGGAACGATTTGTTGGGCGTCTGGCCGCCAGGGTAGCGGTCTAGCCACTGAGACTGCATTCTGCACCGTCCGTGTCGGAGACCTTGGCCACCTGCTGCCCGTGCAGTGACGTTGGCGGAGCAATAAAGACGATACCCTTGCCGGATTTCTGCGCATAGAACCCGACGATGTCCGGCGACTCGGAAACCGAGCTGGCATGTTCCAGGAGGATGCTCCGCAGAGGCGATGTGAAGCGCAAGTGTAGTGGATCCGGTTTCAAACTCCGACCAGTGTGGAGACTCGAAGCGAACCTTCAGACCCAGCTCGTCACGGTGGAACTTAACTGCGTTCTGCATGTGCCCGACGTACTTGATAGCGTAGTTTAATGCGGTGCTCATTGAGGCGGTACCTCTCGGAGTGCAGAGCTGTATTCAGACGCCCAACGCTCGCGATCACCTGCGCGCCGCAGGCCGGCGCGGCCTTTGCTCCACTGCAAAGGCCGTGACGGACAAGGCGCGTCAGCGTGCATCGCGTTGTTAGCTGGCTTTGCGCAGCTCTTCGCGGAAGAACGCGACGCAAGGTCTTCTCAAGGGGCTCGTCCTCCCGCGAATATGCTCGAGCAGCGCGGCGTTGATGAGCGACTGATAGTTCCCGCCACCCGCCCTCTCCACCGTTCCTTGAACCATTCAAGGATGTCGTCATCCAGGCGAATGGTGATTCGAGTCTTGCCCTTCGGCAGCGGCACTGCCGCACCCCGCTTCGCCTTTGAAAAGTCGTATTCTTTTCTCATCGCTTCGTCTCGTAGCTGCGGCGCTCAGCGCGGCTGGCTTTGCGCGAGGAAATAGATCGCGAACCCTCTTGCCGCGAGGCGAGTACACCGTCACGAGTACCCGACCAGCGGATCCGCCCAAGACAGATGAACCGGGCCTCGCCGCTCGCATCTGGATCCGGCATCGTACGGCCGAGAGGATCTTCCAAGACATTGCGGCATCGGCAAAGGCAACCCCGTGCTTCTTGAGGTTTGCAGCAGCCTTTGACGGATCCCACTCATAGTCCATCACCCGAATGTATGCACAT